>OZ252051.1:0-1395000 GCA_965247985.1 uncultured Binatia bacterium (SeqCode)
GCGAGCTGGCAGAATAAGCTTCCCAGAGCAGCTTGGGCGCTGGGGTGCAGATGGACTTCCGGCTGCTGGAGCAAGAAGATAGACAGATCAGAGAAAGGGTTCCAAGTATCAGGGCGGAGCAACTCAGTGATCACCGGGAGCACCTGACTGACCCCATAGCCCACATCAATCAGGTTCCGCCAAGGCCCCTTTCGTTTCTTTCCGAATCTCCTGACCTGGAGTTGAAATGGATCTCCCTCCCTTTTGCCGAAAGACTTGATGGAGATTTCGTTGAAGAGTCCCGCCGCCTGCCCAAAGTCTTCGAGTCGCTTCTTGAGAACCGTCCACTTCTCCTTGTCCTCGAAGTACATACCGGAAAGATACATTGGAATATAATCGCCTTCGGGGTCTTCTATCGGGGGGAAGGGATCATATGTTCGACGCGGATAGGAACGGACAGGAGCGCTGGCAAAGGGCCGCACTTTTTCAAGCGGTATTTCTTCTCCAAACGAGATTGGACCTCTCCTGTACAGATAATCGAAAAACGGTTGGAGCGCTTGCCAGTCCGTCTCGGTAAGCGGCGGAGAATCATTTAATGGCGTGATCCCCTTGTTTGCTTCTTTTAAGCTCTCCCCGAAAAAAGGGAGGCCGCTCGGAGGACCAAACAGGGGACCGCGGGAAGGCTTGTCATTCCGTTGCCAAGCGCCTCTTTGTGTTCCAAAGCGCACGTGCCAGGGTGAGCCTTCTTCCAAATTTTCTTTGATCCACGTCTTCCCGTGGCTGAGTTTTCTCCGTACCAGAACCGGGGCGGCTCCCTTCTTACCGAAAGTGAACTCGAAGCGGTGCGGGCCATTCGTGTTGCCTCTCGGAATCACGTCAAATCCTGCGGTGAAGGTATCGGCCTGACCGCCTGCGCCCCGGTGGTGAGCAATTTCGCCAAAACTCCCCAGGTCATAAGGCTCTTCCTTGAAATCAGGAGGATCAGGGGAATAAGCCGCATCCCAGAGTGCCCGAATCAGGGCCATAAAGGAGGTTTTTCCCGTGCTATTCTCCCCGACGAGCAGCGTCAGCGGCGCTAAGCGAGCGGTCTGCTCTTGGTGGAAGCAGCGAAAATCCCTGAGTGTAATCTTCTCTAACAAGACAGTGACTCCTTTCTGCCTAGCGGTGCGGCTACCGATGACCCCTAAAATACTATTTTTTCATACTTCATTAGCCATATCCCCCACCCGCCTCACTCGCTCAGCGGACCCTCAGCGGCGAAGCGGCGCAGGACGTTGTCGGTAATGCGCGAGACGGTGTTCTCATACTGGTTGTGTGACAAGGCTCCGTCCCAGGCGATCGAGCTGGCCGAGAAGACCGCCCCGCCCTGGGGATATTCAAAATACACCATATCGGCCCGGACCTTGGGATTGACCGTGCCGCCCTGTTGCGAGTCACTCAGCAGGACCTCTTCAATCACATGCTGATAGGAGTCCGAATGGCCGGACGAGGAGGCCACCACCAGGGCGTGGGCCGGTGTCCCCAGGGAACGTTCGGCGCGGTCCAGCTCAAAACCGGCCGCCCCGTAGTTGAGGACCAGGGACTCAAAGTCGCCGATGGCTTCTTCGGCCCCAATCCCCTCAAAAATAAACGCCGCGCGCGGGTCAAAGCTGTCGGGCTCGCGCTGGTATGGCGCGCTGTTATCAAAGCCCTGGGTGGTGAAGCCGACGCCGACCAGGCGCTGCGGCGTTCTGCCCCGGTCGCGCCATAAGCCACCGGGTTCGCCGGTGGTGCTGTGATGGTATTCGCCGGGTTTGGCCTGCCAGCTCCGGGTGCCGACCCGACGTCGAACCTCAACCACGTGGGGACGGCCGGGAGCAAACGAGGTGATCCAGTAAAAACCGTTGCCGCCCAAATACATCAGCCGCCCGCCGGTGTTCAGATAGGTTTCCAACGCGTCCAGCATCGGCCCGGACCAGTACTCGGGATGACTGCCGGTGATGATGACCTTATACGGGGCGAGCAGGTCCAGACCCTCGGCGTGCAGGTCTTCGTCGGTAATCACGTCATAGGCGTGGCCCTTGGCTTCGAGCCAGTCGATCAGGTGCAGATCGGCGGGAAGCTGATGCGGACAGTTGAGCGCCCGCATGTGGTAGCGCGGGCGCATATTGAGGATGGGCCGCAGCCGGCTGGAATAGCACACCCCGCTGCCGTCGGCATGACTGTCGTACAGGCTCAGCAAACGGTTCTCTCTGATGTAGCGGTCGTCCGGCGCAAGCTCGCCCTGCTTTCGATTGGGAAACAGTGCCGGCGGCAGGCTGGTGAGTTGCTCGTTGGCATAGGCCAGATAACTATTGGTCGGGGCCAGGAAGGCAATGTCCGCGGTGGCCCGGCCCTGTGGCGGACGGACAAAAAACGGAATGTGGTCTTCGCCACCCTCGGTCCGCACGCGCGCGGCATACACCCCGCTTTGACACTCGGTCGGCAGCGTCCAGCTAAAATCGACCTGCCAGCCAGCGTCCTCAAGATCGTCGTCATGAAAATGTATCGCTCCGTACTCGTGCGGAGTGTTGCGGAAATCCGTCTCCTGGCCGCTCCAGTTATAGCCGGTCATGGCCCGGGCGGGCATGTTGACCGTTCGGCCGTGTAGACCGTGGGGGGAGGTGTCGATGATGGTGTCGGAGGCAACCTCGGCCGAAAAATCCCAGGTCGCGACGAGGTCGTCGCCAAAGGCCAGCGGTGAGGCTCCACGTTGGAGCGAGAGCAACTCTTCCCGACTCAGGGCGCGCCGGAACACCCCAGGGCGGTCGATCTTGCCGTTAAAATGTCGGCCAACGCGGGACTCGCCGTCATCGCCCGTCTGCCACAGGCCGGCCATCACGCAATCGACCTGCGTCGTGGGGATAGCCTGGAGCTGGGTCGCAGTCGTCGCGGTCGCCCGGGTCTGATCCTGGGGCCACGTGCGCAGCGGCTCTTGATACACAGCGAGCTGGGCGCTCTGAGTGTCAAACGTGGCCGCCACAAAATACCATTCCGCAGCGCGTAAGGGGGTATTGATCCGCACCTGTTCCGTGCGCCCTGCCGGGTCAGTCAGCCATACAGCTAGGACACCGCCCTCGTCGAGCACCAGACCATAACCGCCGTCCCCCTCCGACCACTTGGCGAGAATGCCCTGCACGCCTTTTTGCGGGGTTGTGGCATATATCCAGGCGTGCAGGGTGAAGCCATCGTGCAGACGCAGCAGCGGCGTATCCGGCACGATAATGTGTGAGCCGGTGTGGATATCCTGGCGACGGCCCAGGTGCTCGCCACTGACCGGCGTTGAAACGAGTTCCTCTTTGAAGCCCGGGCCCTTTGGGTTGGGGTCGCCATGGATCAAACGCACGATGTCCGCCTGATAGCTGGGCTGCTCGCAGCTCACATGAAATCGAACGGTTTCCCCTGGCGCGACACTGAACCGGTCGGCATAACCAACAATTTCCATTGCTTCCCTCCTTATACGACGGACTAGCGCCCGAGTCCTGGAATTTCCTCCAAATGCGGCAAGGGACGGCCAAGCACATCGGAGAACAGGGTCAGGACACGTAAGGTGATGCCCCAGATCATCTGATCCTGAAAACGGATCGCTGGGTAGTACAGCGACTTGCCGTCAGAAGACAACGTCAGGTGGGTGGCATTCCCGGCCTGCCACGGATGCGCCAGCGGCATCCAGTAGGCTTCGGCGACCTCGTGATTCAGCGTGAATGCCGGGGTGGCCGGTCCCAGGTAATAGACCGACGGAAAAAGGAATAAGGGCTGTTCCCGTCCGCTCAGCCAGATGGATACCGGGGCAAGCGAACCCAGACGGTGGGCAGGGTCCAAGCGCAGACCCACTTCTTCATGCGTTTCGCGCTCTGCCGTGACTTGAAGATCGGCATCCTCGGGAGAAAAACGTCCACCCGGAAAGGCCATATGACCTGACCACGGATCGCCCGATTTCTCCGCACGTCGAATCACACACAGTTCCGGAGTATCTTCCGGTCCCACAAGTATCATGGCCACCGCAGCGCAACTGCGATTGGCCTCGAAACGACCGGGATCAGGCTGCTGTGTGGCCAGGGCGTTCCGTATGTCTTCAACGCTCAACACAATGGACCTCCACGGACATGAATACTCAGCAGACGACAGCCTAAAACGTTGCCAGTGGATTGAGAGGCGAGCCTGTCCCCCCAGGGACTCGCAACGGCGCGGCCACAAAGAGGAAGGTCCAGCGCTTACGCGCCTGCGCTTCTCGGGCCAGGTCTTCGAGATTCAGGTTATCCAACAGCGGCATGCCTAACGCCACCACGGCAAGCCGGTGAATAGGAAACGGCATGCCTGCGATCCCGGAGGGAAAGACTTCATTCGTCCCGTCAGAGCCAACCGTAGCCACATCGCGCTCCTTGAGCCATGGCACCACCGAAGCGTGCAAGCCCGCGGCCTGCTGGGTGAAATTCCAGGTGCCGACCTCTTGGCGTCGTTTGTACAGCCCGGTGCGCACCAGCAGCACATCTCCGCTCTCTATTTTTATACCGGTTTTTTGCTCCCAGGCTTCCAGGTCCTCGACGCGGACCGCGGTGCCCGGTTCGAGATAGGGTACATCTTTCAGCCAGGGGACATCCACCAAGATGCCGCGGGTAAAGATACCCTGTTTCATGGTCTGCACGCCGAGCTGCTCTGCGCCCGACGGTTTCACCGCCGAACGCAGGAAGCCGTTATACATCTTGCCTTGATGGAAAATATGACACAGCGCATCCACATGGGAGTGGGCAAAGCCATGATAGCGGATGGTATAGGTATCTTCGGCAAAGACGCCGCCGTCATTCTCATGCACCCGGAGGCTATGTTCCAGTGGATATTCGTTATTAGTGTTGGCCTCTTTCGCCAGATCAAAAGCGAGTGAAACGGACACGCCTTCTGTGACAAGCGCCGCGGCCTGTCTGCGTTTCTCAGGCGTAATGAGGTTGAGCGTGCCGAGTTCATCGTCCTTTCCCCAGCGTCCCCAATTTGAGAGGGTAGACATCCACTGCTCCAGCGTCGCTGCCGTGAGCTGAGGGAGGGCGTCTGTAGCGTGAGCGACCCTCGGACGTTCCAGCATCAGAACAGTCACCAGGATCAGGCTCACCGACAATACCAAGGCTCGATATCTCACAGCTCCCCTCCTCGGCTGAGCAGTCATACTGCTGGCAGGTGTACTCGGGATGAGACTGAAGAGCAAGGCAAGATAGGAACGCGCGCGACGGATTCTACCGCCGTTAGAGCCTTTTGTATCGGTCCGGCCACAGGTAAGCTGTCCCGGCATGGACAGGACGGAGGAGAGGGACAAAAGGAGCCAGAAAAATGCCACGCCTGAGCAAGCTGAGTCGATCAATCACAGGAAAAATTGCGTTGGTGACCGGGGCCGCAAGCGGTATGGGACGGGCAACCGCCCATCTCTTTGCCGACGAGGGGGCCAAGGTCGCGGTATTGGACCGAAATGCGGAGGGGGTGACGCGCGTTGTTGAGGAAATCCAACACGCCGCCGGCACCGCTACCGGCTGGACCCTGGACCTCTCCCAAAGTGATGAGATTGCACCGACGATCACGCACATCGCCGACCATTTCGGCGGGCTTGATATCCTGGTCAATAATGCCGGTATCGATGCGTCTGCCCGTATTCAGAGCAGCAAATACGAAGAGGTCTGGGAGCGCTGTTTCAACGTCAACCTGACGGCCCACCAGCGTCTCATTCGCGCTGCGCTGCCCTATCTCACCAAAAGTGGAGCCGGACGTATCGTCAATATTGCTTCGACCGAAGCGGTCGGCGGCAGCGCCTTTGCCAGCCCCTATACCGCAGCGAAACACGGCGTTATGGGCCTCACCCGGGCACTAGCAGTGGAACTGGCCACCCAAGGCGTTACCGTCAACTGCATTTGTCCGGGCGCGATTCATACTGGCCTGACCGCCGCCATCCCGGACAAAGCAAAGGACATCTTTGCCCGCCGGCGCGTGCCGCTCAAACGCTACGGCGACCCCGAAGAAGTCGCCCACGCGACCCTGAGCCTCGTCCTCCCGGCCGCGTCATACATCAATGGCGCCACGCTTGTGGTTGACGGCGGCTTTACGATTCAAAATAATGGTGGGGCATTGAGTCGGTAAAACGCGCTCTTATTTTAGAGGCTGGCCAGAGAAGGTAAGATATGCACTAGGAGCCACACGACCTCTTGCGCCGTAGGTGTAAAACCGCCATGGAAACGAGAAGGGAAAGATATACCCCACAGGTGACGGACTCGCTTCTGAGTGACATGGTGCGAGTCATTGTGGCCGAAGTTGATCCCGAGCAGGTCATTCTGTTTGGATCGCGGGCACGGGGCGACGCCCGCGAAGACTCGGACGTGGACTTGCTCGTCATTGAGTCCACGCCCTTCGGCAACGGCAGGAGCCGACGCCAAGAAGCTGTCCGCCTATGGAGAGCCGTCTCGGGCCTCGGTGTTGCAAAGGACATTCTGGTGTACAGCCGTGATGAGGTCGAACACTGGCGTGACTCTCTTAATCATGTCCTGGCGCGGGCACTGCGTGAGGGACGGGTGCTGTATGAGCGACCTTAAAGAGGACCGTACTCTTATCGAGGCAGCGGAACGCGACATATCGGCGCTGCGGGGGATGCACGATGTTGTCTCTTCGCCGATGAAATTTTTGGTTTCCACGTACAGCAGGCCGCCGAGAAACTACTTAAAGGCTTGGCTTGCCATCCTGGGCGAGGTTTACCCCCTGACCCACGATCTCGATTTATTGCTGGACCTTCTGCAAAAACGGGCATCCGGCACGGCTCGCTTTCGGAATTTAGTTGAGTTTGTCCCGTATGCCGTACAATTCCGATACGACGTTGACTCCGACCCAGAGGCGCTGGACCGCGCGTCGGCACTCCAACGTGTCGAAGACTTACTGAAACACGTCCGGCAAAGACTGACAGAAGCGGAAGGCGGCTGATCTGAAGAATCAAGATAAACCCCGGGGAGCGTGTTTCCCCAGGACCGGGTTCTTCTATTCCGCAAGAGCCCGCCGCGCAGCCAGGCGCTCTACCTGGCCGGCCACCACACGCACCTTGCGCGGGCTGGCGAGCCACATGCTGCCAATGGAGACAAAGGCGAACGCCAGCGCAATCCAGAAGGCAGCCGTATAACTCCCGGTTTGGTCGAAGAGCAGGCCGGTCACCCAGGGGCCGGTCCCGCCGCCCAGACTGCCGGCAATGCTCAGCGTGCCGTAGATACGGCCGTACTGTTTGCCCTGAAAAATCTCTGCCGGAATGGCGCCGAACACCGAGACCGTGCCATAGCCCAACATGCCCTGGGCCGCGACCATGGCGTATAACAGCACCAGACTGGGCTGCTCGGGCATGCCGAGCAGAATGACGTAGCACAAAACAAAGCCCATCATACTGATAGTCCAGACCCACTCGCGTCCGATCCGGTCCGAGAGCATGCCCAGCCCAATCTGGCCGCCGCAGGCGGTCAGCCCAACCAACCCTAGGGCAAAGGCTGCGGTCTCCGGTGAAAAGCCACTATCGGTCAGGTATTTGGTTTGATGCACCTGGATGGCGTACCAGGCGTACAGACTGCTGAAAAAAGAGACACCCAACCACCAGAAACGGGAGGTGCGCATGGCGCGGGCCAGGGTCCAGTCCGTCGCGGCCCAGGCATGGTCCACGACATTATCGGCCGGGCGCTGCCCACCGTGAGCGGTGTTTCGGGCCACGTCCCCGTCAGGCGCTAAGCCGAGATCCTCAGGCCGACGGCGTTGCAGGATCGCGTTCAACGGAAATACGATGACCACTAACACCCCAGCCATGACCCAACACGCCTCACGCCAGCCGGCGTGGTCAATAATGCGCTGGATCCACGGAAAGAGAATGATGGAGCCGACGCCCACGCCGGAAAAGGCAAGCCCCAGGGCCAGCCCGCGGCGGCGCACAAACCAGTAGGGTAAAAACAGGGAGTGACCGAGATAGCTGATAGACGTACTCGCGCCGCCGACCAGGATGCCGAAGGTGACATACAGGTGCCACGGCTGAGAGACCAAGGTGATCGTAATCATGCCGGTGCTGACCAGCATCGCGCCCAGCGGGATGACCACGCGCGGCCCCCAGCGATCCATGAGCATGCCGACCAGGGGAGCGTACACGGTGGCCGCCAGAAAACCGCAAGAAAAGGCCGCGGCCGTACTGCCCCGGTCCCAACCGAATTCCGCCAGAATGGGCGGAAACAACAAGGAGAAGGTTGTGCGCGTGTTCACGCCGATCGCCAGGGTGACAAAGGCCACGGCCACGACCGCCCAGCCATAATAAAAGGGGAATTCTTTTTGCCGCATCGGATATCGTCGTGACGGAAGAGTAGAGGCGCACCTTACACAAAGTCGTCGGCTTTGTCTGTGGCCGATACCTCGTTGCAGCCGATCCGCCCATTGTCTTCCGCCCTCGGAGCGATTACCCTCCTCCCATCAAATCGATGCTCACGTGAGGTGCCACACAAAAGGAGGAAGAGTATGGAATTCGAAACCTTGGCCACCGGCTACGGACTCGTTGAGGGTCCACGCACCGACGATCAGAATCGGCTCTATTACAGTGATGTGCGCGGCGGCGGTGTCTTCCGACGCAGCCCCGACGGTGAGATTGAAGCCTTGCTGCCGGATCGTAAGTTTGTCGGTGGAATCGCCTTGAATGCAGGCGGTGGGATAGTGGTGACCGGCTTGTCTCTGGCCCAGTGGAACGAGCAGTCCGGTGAGTTACGAGAAATATTCGCCGAGTGGCAGGGCAAGCCCTTATTTGGCCTGAACGACCTCACCATGGATGACCAGGGCAGTATTTGGGTTGGTTCGTTTGGCTGCAATATTCATGAATTCGATTTTAAGAGTACTCCGCCACCGGGGTCGCTCTTCCGCATTGACCCGCCGGGTCAGGTGACGCACCTCTGGGAGGGGGTTGAGGTGACGAACGGCCTGGGCTTCAGCCCGGACCGAAAACTGCTCTACCACTGTGATTCCACCACCCGTGCGGTATGGGCCTATGAAGTGCGTGCCGACCGCACCGTCAGCGACCGTCAATTGTTCGCGCAGTTACCCGAGGGCATGCCCGACGGCATGACCGTTGATGTCGAAGGCGGGGTGTGGGTCGCCACGGTGGCCGGGCGGGGTGAAATCGTGCGGTTCAAGCCGGACGGCACGGTCGACCGACGCATCAAGGTGCCGGCCAAAACGGTCACCAGCGTGGCCTTTGGCGGCCCCGACATGTCGGACCTGTATGTGGTCACCGCCAACAACGATCAGCGCGAGCTCAAGGGCAGCGTCTTTCGGGCGCGCGCGGACATCCCTGGGCTGCCGGTGCCGCAGGCACGCTTCTAAGGAGGAAACCATGTTAAAGTTTATGGCCGCTGTGCGGCGTCTGGAGCATGTTTCGCACGACGAACTGGTCCACGCCTGGGAACACATTCACGCCCCGCATGTCGTTTCGCTGGTCAAGCCCGAACGCTATCGCATCACCTTCTTTGACCCGCCCTCGGACAGCGCCGATGCTAACCGTCCGCCGGACGGTATGGCCGAGCTGTGGTTCCGGGACAGAGAACATTTTGAGACCACGATCGGACGGCAAGCTCCGCCCAATATCGACGCCGACAAATTCAGCACCTATGCCGCCATCCAACCGGGCTGTAATCTGTTTGTGACCGAGCATCTCAACGTCGATGGTCCGACGACGCGCGACACCACCAAGCTCGTCTTCTTTATCAAAAGACGCCAGGGAATTGAGCGCACCCACCTGGACGACTACTGGCTGAAGGTCCATGTGCCGAACGTTGTTGCAGCCATCAATAATACACCTGACGCGGTGCGTTATTCCGTGGACCTAGTTGACCTGGACGATGCTGAGCGAGAGCGTACCTACGACGGTGTGGCGCAAATCTGTATCGATCATCCCAACGCTACATTCGCCGACATCCAGGGCTATGAGCCGGACGGTTTCGGCGAGTTGGTCGAACCCATGCTGGTATGCAGCGGGCACGAGGTGCGTATTGTGGGCTGATTGGTGCCGGAAACGACATGGAGATTGATCTTTGTATTGGATTTATTTAATGTAGTAACAAAAAAATAATGACGATCGAGTTCGACGAGGCGAAGCGTGCGGCCACTCTCGAAGCTAGGGGGCTGGACATGGCCCGTGCCGGGGAAGTGTTCGCGGGCGCGACGCTGACCGTGGAGGACGACAGACGGGACTATGGAGAGGATCGCTTCATTACTATCGGATTTCTCGAAGACGTGATGGTGGTTCTTGTTTGGACGCCTCGTGACGGAGCGTACCGAATCATCAGCATGAGGAAAGCCAATGAACGGGAACGAACGCTCTACACCCCAAGATTTTGATCCGGATACGGCACCGGACCTGTCCAGGGGAGACTGGCCGAAAAAATTCGCCAAGGCGACTGTCCGCCGTGGTAGGCCACCGGTCGCCAAACCGAAAGTGTCAACGACTATCCGTCTGTCGCAGGACGTGATCGATCACTTTAAGGCCGGCGGTCGCGGATGGCAGACGCGGATCGACAAGGCACTCCGCGAGTGGATCGGGAAACATGACGCCGCGTGATGATGGATCGGCTGCATGACCTTGTTCAGCTTTCATCCGCGAGAAGTGCCTTGAGCCGGGATTCCGTCAATCCGTATGCGGTTGCCTCCTCGCCCAAAGCGTCAATCGTCATTGTCAGACGTTCCCAGGCAGCGCCTCGAAGTCGCTCATAGTGTTGCACCGACATCATCACGCCGACCGCCCGGCCTTTCTTGGTCACACGCACGGGCGCACTCTGCACGGCATCAAGCAAATCGCCGAAGCAATTCTTGGCATCTCTGGCGGTAATCTCTTTCATAAAGGTTAAAGCCTATCGTAGTGCGCTCTAGTCATTGAAGTCCGGCTCGTATTCTGGATATTCGTTACGAGCCTCTTCTAGTTCGTCTTCAGTGAAAAGGCGGAAAAACTCGGCAGCCGTGTAGGTCGACTGCCCGGTAAAAGCATTACCCAATCCACCCGCGGAAAGCTTTGAGAAGCCGGTAATACGAAGCCCGCACGCAATACATTCAAATGACGAAGGCAACAATGTTTGTCGTTGTATTACCTCGCCCCTACTCACCTCAGTCGTGACCGCTCCGCTAGGCTTCCCTTGTAGGAGTGCTTGAGAGTTACAAGATGGACAACTCACACGATGACCTGCCTTCCGTATCGCCCATGCCATAGCTTGCTGGAATGCCGTGCTCTGTTCGCTAGTATCTTTGTTCGACCAGATCTGTTTGTGAGCGTTTATGTCTTTCTGAACTTCACTAGACGCAGCGTCTTTGAGCGAATCTACCATTTGTTTGGCTTCTGCTGGGTCCAGAAAAAAATTCTTGAACTCTTTGTCCATCGACTTAAGGATCACCTCGCACGCGAAATAGAACCTCGGCAACCACTCAGACGTTCCCAGGTTTGCGAAGGAGAGTTCACCAGAGTGTAGTTCTGAATTTCTGCGGTTAGTATGTTCGGCACAGAAGCCACGGATTTCCTCATCGAAGGCAGGAACCAATTCTTCTAGACGAGAAAACACCTCTCCCGTAGACAACGATTTGGGAGAGAACTTCTTGGCTGTTAGCTCTTCCCCAAGTGCGTAAGCCAAATTTCGCCAACTTTTGTTATCTGCCAAAAGAACGGGAGAGATATGAGCAAGCGCCGCCCGAGCCAGAAGTTCTAAGCTCAGAGCAGACCAAAATCCAAACTGCCACTCATCAGTGGTATAAGTTTTCATCAACTCGACATAGAGTCGCGCTTTGGTGAAAAGTGATTCCTCAGACCATGGGTGGCTTGTCACCTCAGGAGTCATGCATAGACCTCCGATAGATAGATTCGTTCCAGTCTTCGATCAATCTCTGTCATAGAAATTTTACTTCGACCGTGAAGAATACGCCAATTATCTAATATGAGGGTGTCTCCAGGTTCGGCTAACGTTAATGATATTAACTTCGATTGCTGCCAATCGTGAGTCGACATAGTTTTAGCAACTCGGCCTGCAGCTTCATTCATCGGTACCAAGAATAAGGGGTCCCATCTGATGCCGTTGATGCCTCCTGCATAAAACGTGAGGGGAAGCAAGCAAAGCATGCCATTCTGTCCAGGGCGCCTCGGCCGTACAAGCGCCTGCCGCAGTACCCTAGTATCCAACATCGATGCGAGCGTGGAACTCGCCAATAGTCTTGTCGCGACGGCCCATGAACTTTTCTGGCACCGCAACATCAAATAGCGGGGTGGTATTGCCCAGTGCGCAAGGTCTGTATGGAGAGGGAATTCGTTAAGGCCATAGTTTCCGCTATACCGATTCTTCGAAACATTAGCTTTCTCGTAGGGCTTTAGTATTTGGACAATGGGGATATCATCTCGCGATAGCATCTTATGGACATCTACTACGGAGCCGATTGATCGCCCGATAGTAATCGTTGTCTCTTCGCATCGCCACCTGGGAAGTAGCACATAGCCATTCTGTAGTAACTGATCTGCTATATATTGCTGAGACACGTATCCTTCCTGACTGAAGAGTTTTAGCTACCGTCTGAATCAAGCAGCATGTACCCCATTAGAGGACTATCGACAAGCCTAATAGGTTTTGGCGCACTCAATCGGTGAATTTTCCCAATACCCCTATGCTAAGTACAAGTTACAGATACAATTAAGGCAGGTGTACCATGAACGAATACGATAAACCCCTTACCCTCCGACAGATCTCGGCCATGAAGGACGAGAACATCGACTTCAGCGATATTCCTGAGCTGGACGAGACCTTCTGGCAGCGGGCGGAACTTATCGAACTCGACCTCACTGAACAGCCCTGACCAATCCTGAGCGAGAGCGTACCTACGACGGTGTGGCGCAAATCTGTATCGATCATCCCAACGCTACATTCGCCGACATCCAGGGCTATGAGCCGGACGGTTTCGGCGAGTTGGTCGAACCCATGCTGGTATGCAGCGGGCACGAGGTGCGTATCGTGGGCTAGCGTACCGTCTGTAACCCGATAGGGCGACTTCGGTGTCTATAAGAATACCCTAGGGCATACATCGGGGAAGAATGAGGGAGTCAGAATGAGCCGGAGCATATCCATACACACGGGCGTATTTCTCTGTCTCCTCCTCTCCCATCTTCTGCTTGCTCCTTCGCTCTCTTCCGCGCAGGGCACAGACGACCAGACGCGCGGGCTGCAACTCGATGGGTGGCAGGGAACGCGGCCAGCACCGCAACAAACTCCCCTGCCCTCTTCCCCGCAGCGCCATGCCCCTGTCCAGCCCCAAGTCCTGGAATTGCCGCCGGTCTCTCAACCGTCAATGCAGACCATTCCGCGTCAACAGGGCATTCCGACTCTCCAAAAACGAACTCCAAGACCTACCCAACTCCTCACTGTCACGGTGACAGATCAGAACGGTCAATATATCAGCGGCCTGACCCCCGAGGATTTTATCGTCTACGAAGGGGGCCAGTCTCAGCTCATTACCTATTTTAATACCGGCCAACAGGAGCCGGTCAGTCTGGGTCTCCTGGTTGACATGAGTGAAAGCATGCACGGCAAACGGCGCCGGGCCGTCCTGGCCCTGCGGAGTTTTGCTCAAGCGATTAAGCCCGGCGATGAGGTCTTTCTTCTGGGGTTTAATCACCAGCTTACGCTCTTGCAGGACTTTACAGATAGCCCCAGCCTGTTGACGCAGGCTACGGCCGGTCTCCAGCCGAGTGGCGATACGGCCCTGTACGACGCCGTGTTGGGCGGTCTGCAACGCATCCAACGCGGCCAGCGTCAGAAGAAAGCCCTGATCCTCATGAGTGATGGCCTGGATACGTCAAGCACGGCCTCACGCGAAGACGCCTTTCGGGCGGCGCGGAAAGCCAATATTCTCGTGTACACCATCGGTATCGGTGATCTCAGCCAGGGTGTACGAAGACAGCAGATGCCCATGTGGGGATCGAGCCCCCTGGGAGGACGAATGGGCGGGATGGGCGGAATGGGCGGCCCCTTCATGCCCAGTCGGGGCCGGCCCAATCTTGGCTCGGTTGATGTCCACCTGCTGCAATCACTCAGTGACACGACCGGCGCCCAACATTTTTTTCTGAGTACCAAAGATGTCCTGAGGAGCCACACTGTGCTCGAACAGGCGACCCAGACCATTGCCCACGAGCTGCGCCAACAGTACAGCATCGGCTATCTCTCGCCCCTCAAGGGAGATGTCTACCGCGAGGTTCAGGTCGAGACACGGCCCAGAGGGCTCATCGTGCGGACGCACAAGGGGACGGAGTAGCCGTCGGCGTGCCTACCGCGCCCGCTGCGGGGCTCACTCGATTGCACCCGCTCGCTTCCTCTTGCCTCCCCCCGCTGTCTCTTATATTGCTATTATTCTCACATAAGGAGGAAAGACTATGCATTTCATGTGGTTCACGGAACGCGCCTATCACTACGACCCGGAAGAACATCCGGAGCAATACCGCGATCTCGAAAATGAGATTATTCGCAAACGTAGCTTTTTCGGAACGCCGAACAGCTATTTCGATCGCCAGCACGGCGCGCGGCTGCTCAACCAGTATCTCGACGAGAAGATCTACACCGACCAGGAACTGATGAACTTTGACGGCATTATGCTCAACGAGCACCATGCCAACCCCTTCTGCCTCGGTGCGGTCATGGATGTCGAAGCCTCGGTGTTGGCCAAGGCGACCAGTCGGGTCAGAATGGCCCTGCTGGGCAACCCGGTTCCGACCGTCTCGAACGCCCTCCGGCTGGCCGAAGAGCTGGCCATGATCGACCTGATTTCAAATGGACGTTTGACCACCGGCTGGGTACGCGGTGCCGGCAGTGAGCAACTCGCCAATAATGCCAACCCGGCCTATAACCGTGAATACTTTGAAGAGGGCATCGACTTTATCGTCCAGGCGTGGACCAAGCCGGGTCCGTTTCGGTATGAAGGCAAACACTTCCATTTCCGCCACGTCAATCCCTGGGTGCTGCCCGTCCAAGAGCCGCATCCGCCGTTCTGGATTCCCGGTCTCATCAGCCCCGAGACGGTCGCCTGGTGCGCCAAGAACCGTTATCCCTACGTGGCCCTGGCTACCCGACTCGAACCAACTTTGGAGCTGTGGGATTTCTACAATACAGCCGCAGCCCGTGAAGGCTATCAGGCCGGACCGGAGAATTTTGGTTATCTGCAACCCGTCATGGTCGCGGATACGCAAGAACGCGCAGAAGAAATGGGTAAGCGCATTCTGTACGGCGGCGCCTTTGCGCACTTTGCCCGGCCCGAATGGATGTTTCCTCCGGGCTATAACTCGAAAGCGGCGACCCGCCGGCTGGCCCGGACGAACTTCGGCGTCAATGCCGCGGCTGGGCCTCTGTACGGTGAGGGTGGAGAAACAACGCCCGAAGAGATCGAAGCCGTCAAAAAGACCATCTACGATAGCTATCCCGGTGTCCTCAAAGAAATGGTCATGATCGCCGGCACGCCGGACAACGTGATTCCGAAGCTCAAGAAAATCCAGGATATCCTGCGTCCGGGCATCTTCTCCTTCTGGCTGGACGGCCCGGTACCGGCCAAGGACCGGATGCGCTGTCTGGAACTGCTCAACCGCGACGTCATTCCGGCCATGCGCGAGCACGGCAAGACGCTGGGTCTGGTAGACCCGTTTGAGCAAAAACCCGGCTCACGGCCCCTGACCAACGGTCAGCCCGAGCCCGTCAGTGACCCGCAGATACTCGCGGAACTGATGGCTGCATAAACCGGCTCACTCGCCATTCATCTCGCTGGCCGGCTCGTACTGACACGAGCCGGCCGGCTTCAGCCATAAGAGACGGACGTGGGGAGAACAAAGATGAGTGATATCGATCCGACCCAGCGCGGCTTTGTCAGTTATATCGACAAGTCGCGCGAATACTACTTGGCGAAGGGCTACGGCAATCCCTACCGCTGGGCGTCCCACCCGGATGCGCCTTTCACGCCGCTGACCAAGCCGCTCGCTGAAAGCCGGGTCGCCCTGGTCACCACCGCGGCCCCGGATTCGCACGGCGGGCGGGAGCGCAGCCTGTACGCCACGGCCACCCAACCGGCACCCGAGACGCTCTACACCCGTCACCTGTCGTGGCACAAAACGGCCACCCATACCGATGATGTCGAAACCTTTCTGCCTGTCCGCCGCTTAACCGAGTACGTAGCCGAGGGCCGGCTTGGCAGCTTGTCGCCGCGCTTCTACGGCGTGCCCACGGTCTATAGTGTGCGTCAAACCATTCACGAGGATGCTCCGGTCGTCCTCGACTTCTGTCGTGAGGATGGGGTCGATATTGCCCTGCTGGTCGCCCTGTGACCGGTCTGTCACCAGACCGTGAGTCTGGTCGCCCGACATCTTGAGACGCAGGGCATTCCTACGGTCGTCCTTGGTTCAGCCCGCGATATCGTCGAACAGTGCGGCGTGCCGCGCTTTGTCTTTACGGACTTTCCGCTTGGCAATCCGTGCGGCAAGCCGGGCGACGAGGACATGCAACGGGCTATCGTCGGCATGGCGCTCGACCTGTTTGAGACTGCGCGCTATCCCCGCACCACGCTGCAAACGCCCTTTCAGTGGGACGAAACCGGAGAGTGGCGGGCGACGTATATGGAGCTTGCTGAGGACACGCAAGCGGCCTAGAGCAATTCATGATTCTGTGTAGCTGTGTAGGTCGGGTTAGCCGTAGGCGTAACCCGACAGCCCGTACTTGTCGGATTACGCTCCGCTAATCCGACCTATTTACTCTAGCCACAGAGATGCTCTCGCAGGGTCGTGCCCGTGTAGTCGTCCCGGTAGACGCCGCGTTTCTGGAGTTCCGGGACCAGAAGATTCACCAGGTCTTCATAATAGTCGGGCGCATAAAACGGCGGCGTAATCTGAAAACCGTTGCCGCCGCCCGCTTCGAGGAAGTGCTGCATGGCGTCCGCCACCTGCGACGGGGTGCCGACTAAGGGGTTGGTATCACTCCCGGCCAAATAGGTTTTGGCGATATCGCGCAGCGTAATTTTGTCATCATATTTTTGATACATCTCAAACAAGCCTCGCGTGCCAGGCACGTCCAGGTCCTGGACCGGCACATCAATATCAAACTGAGACAGGTCGAGATCAAAATGCATCGACATTTGGGCCAACGACGCTTCGAGCGGAATCCGGGCGCGAATGGCAGCATAGCGTTCACGCGCTTCAGCCTCACTATCTGCCACGAGCGGTTGGCCGGCCCACATGATTGGGATGTCGTTCGGATTGCGCCCCAGGCGTTCCGCCCGGCTGGCGATATCCTCACAAAATGCACGCATCTGCTTGACGCCGCGCGCCGCGCTGAAGATGCCCTCGGCGTGTTGGGCGGCAAAGGCCCGCCCACGGTCCGACTGGCCGGCCTGAAACAGAAACGGACGGCGGCGGACAGAGGGTATCACCGTAAATGGCCCCTGGGTCTTATACCACTGCCCCTGAAAATCGACCCGGTGGACTTTGGACGGATCGGCGAAGACCTTGTGCTCCATGTCCATTTGTACCGCATCCGCGTCCCAACTATTCCACAGGCCGTAGCACACCTGCATGTATTCGTCGGCGCGCTCATAGCGGTCGTTGTGGGCCGGCAGGCTCTCCATACCGAAGTTTTTCGCCTCAGCCGTTGAGGTCGAAGACACGATATTCCAGCCAATCCGGCCTTTGGTGAGGTGATCGAGCGTCGATAAAGTCCGGGCCAGCAGAAACGGCGGGTAAAATGTCGTGGACATGGTGACGGCAAAGCCGAGTTTTTTGGCCACCGCCGAGAGATAGGTCACCAGAGAGACCGGGTCGTGGCTGGGGAATTGGATGGCATAGCGCACCTGGTCGGGCTGCGTTCCACCCGCCAGACTGTCCGCGAAAAACAGCATGTCGAACTTGCCGCGCTCCAGGGTGCGGACCACGGATTCCCAGTACTCGCCCTCATACCATTTGTGGCGAATTTTCTCGCGTGGATAGATCCACGACAGCGGCATATGCGGAGCCGGGGTAAAGAGGGCGAAGCCGGCAAGATGGATTTGACGGATTTGCTTGGACATGGCCGAATCCTCATGAACGATACACGAACTTTTACACACTGCTGTACAATACTGCCACACACTACTGCGTTGACGGCAGCCTTGTCGAGCGTCCTTCAACTAGAACTCATCTCATCAATAGCAATGTAGCCTGGATGGAACGAAGTGAAATCCGGGACGCTGGCCCTCCCGGATTCCGGTGACCCTCCATCCAGGCTACACAAGAAAGCAGGAGAGCAGCTCCTCAAGAGGCGCGTCGCCCCTGGTGTCGAGGAGCAACGGCCTATAGAGCACCCGTCAAACAGTGATGAGATAGCTTCTATTGCTCTGAACACCAGTCAGCTTTATGCTGAGAGCATGGCACGTAAAAGACACCCAAGGCGGATTCAACGCAAACGCACGAAGGACTGGAAGATGCCCAAAAACGCCGTCTATGTCGGACGGCCCGGCAAGTGGGGCAACCCGTTCTTTCGGCTCAAGGAAAAGCCCGACCTAGCCGTCGACCGGGGCTTTCTGGTTGCCGTGTACAAGCTGTGGCTGAATGATCAATTGGTCCCAGGTCTGGCAGCGCTTTTTCAGGGCGGCGATACGCTCCCGCCCCCGCCCTCAGCGGAGACCATTCAGCAACAATTCAAAGGCAAGAATCTTGCCTGCTGGTGTCCGCTGGATGACGACTGCCATGCGGATGTGCTGCTCGCCATCGCAAACGAAGCGGGTCAGGACGGCTAGCGCAATGCACGATTATGTGTCGCCGTGTAGGTCGGGTTAGCCGTAGGCGTAACCCGACAGCCCGTCCTTGTTGGATTACGCTCCGCTAATCCGACCTACTTGCTTCTGCCCGGCTCCGGAGGTCCTGTCTTCAGGCTGGCCTACCACCAGCCCAGCTCAAATGTATGCAGGGCGCGCCGCTTATAGTCGTAGAGAGAGGTGCCACAAAACCCGCATTTGAGCGAAGACCACACCGAGCGCGGGCGAATTGCCGCATGGAGTGGCTTCATATAGTTCTGGTTATCTTCCAGCAGATCCGCGGTGAGCGCCCAGCGCGTTATTTCATACAGCGCATAGCCACACCGAGGCTCCGGGCAGGTCAGGACCATCCCGGCGATAAACGGCCGATTCGACACGACACGAACCAATTAGTGCACTCCCCTGGCCACAGCGTCTCGCTGCGTCCATCGACCTAATTGCGACATGTGTACTTCGTCCGGCCCGTCGGCGATACGACAAAAGCGGCTGGTCAAAAACACATGCTGGATCGGAGTGTCGTGGCTGACCCCCTTACCGCCGAATGCCTGAGTGGCCCGGTCGGCAACGGTCTGGCACATCTGCGGGGCAACGATTTTGACCATTGAAATGAAATCGCGTGCGCCTTTCGATCCTTCGCGGTCCATTTTATCTGCCGCCGCAAGCACCAGTAGCCGACACTGCTCAATGTCACACCGGGAGCGGGCGATTTCATGTTGGATACTGGTCTTCTTAATGAGTGTCTCACCAAATGCCACCCGGTCGCCAACCCGCTGACACATGAGATCAAGACAGCGCTGGGCCATGCCAACAAACATCATGGCGTACTGAAAGCGACCCGGTCCGAGCCGGCCCTGGGCGATCTCAAACCCGCGGCCCTCGCCGAGAATGAGATTCTCTTTGGGAACCCGGACATCCTCAAATATCAGTTCGCCTTCTCCTCCGGGAGAGTGATAACTGCCAAAGGCTTTGAGTGGCCGGACAATCCGAAAGCCCGGCGTGTCGACCGGGACCAGGATGGTTGAGTGTTGGGAATGGCGCTCCGCAGCGGGATTCGACTTGCCCATGACCAACATGACCTTGCAGCGCTCGCTCAATACCCCCGTGATCCACCACTTGCGCCCGTTGAGCACATAGTGGTCCCCATCGCGTACGATAGCCAGCTCCATATTTGTTGCGTCTGAGGAGGCAACCTGGGGTTCGGTCATAGCGTAGGCCGACCGAATCTCCCCGTTCAGTAAGGGCTTGAGCCACTGCTCTTGCTGGGCCGGCGTCCCGTATTTGGCTAGAACCTCCATATTCCCTCGGTCCGGCGCGCTACAGTTGAAGACTTCCTGCGCCCAGAACACCTTGGCCATCACCTCCATGAGCGGCGCGAACTCCAGGTTGGACAGGCCCGGACTCCAGGGCTCATATTCGCGTGGCAGGAACCAATTCCAGATGCCGGCCTGTTTGGCCTTGCGCTTGAGGTCTTCAAAGAAGGGGGGATATTGCCACAGATTGTTCTGGTCCTCGACAAACTCGTAATAGGCGTGCTCGACCGGATAGATATGCTCGTCCATGAAGCGCTCAAGCCGCGCTCGCAGTGCCAGCACTGTGTCGCTTGGGGCAAAGCTCATGGCAGGCCCTGCTCGTCCTTGGCCGCGCCCAGGCGTTCCTGCAATCGGTTCATGCCCCTGAGCCAGCGATCATAGTCGCCGGTTTTGCGTTGCATATACTCCAGGACCTGAGGGTGGGGCAAAATCAGAAAACGCTCGGCCCGCAGGCCCTCGACGACAACCTCGGCCAGCTCCTCCGGCTCCATCAGGCCGTCCACACTCGCCGCGCGGCTGCTCTCATTGTTCTCCAGCATGGGCGTTCTGACCGCTTGCGGACACAGCACTGAGACCTTAATGCCTTGATGCGCGTGGGTCAGCGCCAACCACTCACCAAAGCCGACCGCGGCGTGTTTGGTCACGCCATAAGACGCCGAACCGATCTGATTGAGCAAGCCCGCGGCCGAGGCGGTATTCAGCAGATAGCCGCCACCCCGGGCAATCATGCGCGGTATAAGCGTGCGGGCCGCATAGATATGCGACATGACATTGACATCCCAGCTCTTCTGCCAGGCCCCGTCCAAGGTTTCCACGCCACCGGTCAGAGCAATACCTGCATTGGAGCAGAACAGATCAATCGGGCCGATGTCCTGCTCGGTCTGGTCAATCACCCGCACCACGTCAGGCTCTTTGGACACATCGGCCGTCATAGCGACCGAGCCAATCTCGGCCGCGACCTCAGCCGCCCCGCCCGCGTTCAGATCCACCACCACGACTGCCCGCGCGCCCTCGGCCGTAAAGCGCCGACACAACGCCTTACCGATGCCACTCGCCCCACCGGTGACGACGATAATTTTCTCTTTGAGTTCCACGCCCAGCCTCCTCTGCAACCTCAGCCCAACTGATACACCCGGGCGGCATTACCACCAACAATTTTGGCCCACTCTTCTTCGGTACAGTCGGCCAGCAGGTCACCGAGAAACTCCTGGCTCTTGGGAAAGGTCGATTCCTGATGGGGGTAATCCGACCCCCACAACAGGCTATCCACGCCAATGACCTCCCGATCACGAATACCCATTTGGTCTTCCTGGAAACTCAAGAAGACGTGGCGATGAAAGAATTCACTCGGCAGTACGGCCTCTTTGAAGCGTGCCCCGGCAATCTCCCGTGCGCGCTGGGTGTAGTTGTAATCCATACGGTCCAGGAAGTGCGGCACCCATGACAGCTCCATTTCTACCGAGCCGACCTGGAGTTTGGGATAGCGTTCAAACACACCGCTAAAAATCATGTCGGTCAGGCATACCCGTGGCCAGTGATCCAGGTTGACAAAAAAGGACGGCTTGGCCGCATCCAGGAGAAGGGCGCTCGGGTCATTCGGGTCAGGCCGATTGGTGGTCACATGCAGGCTGATGGGCAGGGCCAAGTCCTGGGCCGCAGCCCAGACGGGTTCGTATTCGGGTCTATCGTAGCTCATGCCACTCAACGGCTGAATCGTAATCATAATGCCCCGATGCCCCTGTTTGGCGCAGCGTTCCATTTCCTTGATCCCCGACGGGATATCGTCAAGGTTGATCATGGCAATGCCCCTGAGACGGTCCGGAAAGGTGTCGCAGAATTCGGCCAGCCAGTCGTTATAGGCCCGAAACAACACGGTCAGCAACTCACTATCCTGAATCCGCTGGTAGAGTTGCAGGCCAACGGTGGGATACACCAGACCCATGTCTATGCCATCGACGTCCATATCTTTGATATGTTCTTCCGGGATGTACGCGCCAGGCCGAATATTCTCAACTTTATCCTTAAAGCGTAGGCTATCCGGGTCCTCAAAACGCAGTCCGGCCTGGGCGCCGGCCGCCGCGGTCTGGATCTTGATGCCTTCGCAATACCACCAGTCGTCACCTTCTTCCGGAATCACCTGTGGGGCCCGATCTCGAAATTTTGTATCAAGCCGAGTGGTCCACAGATCGAGCGGTTCAAATATATGATCGTCCGACGAAATAACCTTGTGCTTTTGCATACGATCTCCTCCTTACGCAAATGAGCTATTATGCCCGCATTATCCTTCCGGGGGGTCAATCTTGTCAATCGAAAGTGGAGAAATCTTGCCCCGTTTCTTTATTGTTCCTTCATTGACCTTTCTGTCCCTTGGCGCTACAGAGAGTCCAAGGGATCAACATTATTTGTAGGAGGAGACTATGGAACTCAAAGTGACCCGTTGGAATAAACCCGAACCACCCACGCAGTCAGAGTTGGTACGCGCCATGGAGGCCGACGGGCTGGCTGCCTATATCGAAGACGATGAACCCAATCATTCCTATGAGGCGCATACCCACCCGAATGATGAGGTTCTGGTTGCTGTCCTGGGTGAAATCACCATGGGTGTCGGCGACCAGAAGTGGGTGCTCAAGCCCGGAGATCGACTCGACCTCCCAGCCAACACCCTGCACTGGGCCGAAACCCCATCAACCGGCCCTATCCGGCTGCTGGGTGCGAGTCTTGGAGACAAGCCCGACCCGACCCGAGCAGACCGTTCGGAGACAACGCGCGCACATCCGTAAGGCAGCACGTAGAGAGGACTCCTATGCCGGCTCGAACCCCTCAGGAAGTTGAAGACCTCTTCCCGAAGGCAATGAACGCCCGCGATATTGATGCGATGCTGGCGCTCTACGAGCCGGACACGGTATTCGTGCCCGAACCAGGACAGGCTCCCGTCCAAGGGGAGCAGGCTTTACGCGAGCACCTGCGCACGTTTACCGATGCACATCCTGAGCTATCGACTGAGGTCACACACGTTGTGCAGGCTGGAGATATCGCCCTGTCCTGGATTCCCTGGAGTATGAAGCGCACGAGGGCCGACGGCACGCAAGAAACCATCTCTGGCCGGGCCGTCAATGTCGTGCGCCGCCAGCCGGACGGCACCTGGCGCACGCTGATCGACAATCCGTTCTTCGAGGAATACTGGGAAACACCAGCGGAGTCGTAGGTGCTCCGCAGGACTACTTCATCGGCGGCGGAATCTCATGCGGATCAAGGCCCAGTTCTAACGATCCGAGACTCGACAAACAGAAATCACTGGGCGGGAATTGGATGGCCCCGACCGTGCCATCACGGAACAGACGCTCAAGCGGCGAACTCTTAAATAAGGTGTGCGCGCCGCCGAGAGTCAGGGCGTTGCGCCCGATGCGCGCCACGGCTTCACCAACGAGATACTTTGCACGGTAGAGGGCCGTGATGGCATTCTGCGTCGGGCCCTCGGTGTCGCTCAACCACGCCGAGTGGTACACGCTCAGCCGCGCCGATTCGAGGTCCGCGTTCATTTCAGCAATCTTTCGTCGTACGTCGGGATGATAGGCCATGGACTGCGTAAAGCCGCTCGGGACACGCTTTTGAACGACCTTCAGGATTTCGGTGTAAATAGCAGCGGCCACACCCAAGTAGACCGCCGTATACGAGGCCCAAAACCAGTTGGCCCCGCGCGCAATAGAAGGAAAGAAATTGTCCGTGTCAAAAACAACCGCCTCTTCCGGCACAAAGCAGTCTTCCAAAAGCAAACAATCACTCCGTGTCCCGCGCATCCCCAAGACATCCCACACCTGTTCTATGGTTTGACCTGGGGCGTCACGCGGGACCAGAAACACTATCGCCGCTCCGGGAGTGGTCGCGTCCTCACGGCGCGCCGGGACTGCCCGGAAATCTGCCGCACCGACCATGGAAGAAAACATCTTCTTGCCGTTGATGACAAAGCCGCCGTCAACCTGCCGGGCCTGTGTAGCCGGGGCATACGAAGCCAACAGTGCCGACGTTGAAGCCTCAGAAGTCGAACCGGCAACAAGATTATTGCCATTCACCACCCAGTCTGCCACGCGTTGCTTGATAGCAGATTCAATTTCAATATTTTCCATCAGATAGCCGACCCAGGCCAGGTGCATATTGAACGACAGAGCCGTGGCCGGGCAGCCCTGGGCCAATTGTTCCAGGGCGAGCGAGTGGCCGAACAGTTGTTCACCCCAGCCGCCCAAATCTTTGGGGATATTGAGCGTGTGAAACTCCGCCTCACGCAGCAAAGCATAATTCTCGACCGGATTCGTTGCCTCGCGATCGTGCTCAGCCGCCCTGGTGGCAAAGTCTGTGGCCAGTTCTCGGCACTGGGCCTGAATGCGTTTGTGTTGGGTCGTCAGCTCGAAATTCATACCGCCCCCTTTGCTCTGCTCGGATGCTAGTCTTCGTCAGGCCGCAGAGTCAAGAGAAAAACACTTTAGCTCTCGGCCCCAGTCGTGGTAAGAGACAGGAACGCAAGCGATGATCGCAAAGGAGGAGCGTATGGGTATCGTTGATTTTTCTTTGGACGGTAAAGTTGCCATTGTGACCGGTGGCTCAAAAGGCATCGGCCGGGCGATTGCCCTGGCCTTTGCCGAGCATGGTGCGGACCTCGTGCTTGCCGCGCGCAGACCGGAAGCCCTTGAGCGGGCCAAACAGGATGTCGCCGCGACGGGTCGCCGCGTTTTGACCGTACAGGCAGACATGTCGATCAGTGCGGACTGCGACAAGCTGTATCAGGCAACGATTGAGGAGTTCGGCGGTGTCGACATCCTGGTCAATAACGCCGCCGGCGTTTCACTGGTGACCCTGGCCGAGGAAAACGAAGAAGATTTCCTCAGAGTCATGAAGACCAATGTCTGGTCGCCGCTGCATTTGGCGCGGCTGTGTCGAGAGTCCATGCGCCAGCGCGGCGGGGGTGCGGTGATTAACATCACCTCGAATGAGGGCGTCCGGCCGTCCATGGGCATCGGCACCTATGCCCTGTCCAAGGCGGCCCTCATCAATATGGCCCAACTCCTGGGCAAGGAGTGGGCGGCCGATAAAATTCGGGTGACCTGTATCGCGCCAGGTCTGATTCGGACCGACCTGGCAAAGGACTTGGTCGAGGCGGTTGAGACCAGCGGCTCGCCAATTAATCCCCAGAAGCGGGTGGGCGAGCCAAACGAAATCGCCGGTTTGGCCCTATTCCTGGCCAGCCCGGCCGGAACGTTCGCGACCAGCATGACCTATGTGGTGGACGGCGGTGAGATCAGTGCCGGGCCGGGCGATGTGGTGGTCCTGACTGCCGAGGAAACGGTCCAGGCGCAGAAGGAGGACTGAAGAACGGATAGTATTTGTCACCCGCCTGCCTATCCGTCGCACATCAGGTTGCCGGTACAGAAAGTCCAGCGTCGGTTGTGACCTGCGTCCATAACAGTAGGGTGCATCCCATGCACCATCTTCCTGGTGCGCAGGGCACACCCTACTGGCCCCTGTTGTATACAGGCCAACGGCTAACCCAACGCCTGCCGAATGACCCTGGCCACACGCTCCTGCTCTCCTGGCACCTCCGTGGGCTCAACCGGAATCGGTAGTCGATCCAGCTCGTCTTTGATTACGCCTGTGAGTATCTCTACCTCACGGGTCGAGAGCTGCCACTGGGCAACGATATCCTCCGGGCTCCACTGGACGATCTGCCGAAAGCCGTAATCCGCCACGGCCTTATTGGTAATCTCGATGAGCTTTTCCATAGTCCCCCCTTAGAGCCGACTTGCAACAGACCACGAACCTCCGTCCACAATAAAGGTTGAACCACTGATATAGGAAGCTTCGTCAGAGGCCAAAAAGAGAATCGTGTTCGCAATCTCCTCGGGCTGACCAATGCGGCCCATGGGATGATAGCGGGCCGCTTTCTCTATGGCTTCCGTACTCTGCGTACTGCCTCGGGCCTGCGGGGTGTCCACAAAACCCGGAGCAATACAGTTCATCCGAATGCCTTGGGAAGTGTATTGGCTGGCCGCGACTGAGTTGAGATGAATGATCCCGGCTTTACTGACCGCATACGGCAGAGACTGGCTGTAGGCTTGAACACCCGCCATAGAGGCAATGTTCACGATTGATCCGCCGCCATTCTTCAGCATGGCCGGGATGGCAGCCTTACAGCAGAAGAAGAGTCCTTTGAGATTCGTCGACATAATGAGGTCCCAGTGCCGCTCGTCTACTTCTGCCAGCGGCGGTGTCAGGATGAGGACCCCGGCGGCGTTGACCAATACGTCAAGGCGGCCAAAACGGTCAACCGCGTGGTCAACCATATGCGCTACCTGATCCAGCTTGGACACATCGACAGCAACGGTCTCAATATCCGGGCTGATCTTCTGAGCCAGACTTTTGGTCTGCTCCAGACCGCTCGGGTTACGATCGGCGGCCACTACCCTGGCGCCCTCTTCGGCAAAGCGGAGGACCGTAGCGCGCCCAATCCCTGAAGCACCGCCGGTCACAATAGCAATTTTGTCTGTCAGTCTACCGGCCATCTTTTGCCTCCTCTCATCATGTTGGACGCAGACCTTCTCGGGCTCTTTTTCGATACATTCCAGGGCTTACACCGGCGCGCCCCAGGTCAATACGCGCCGTGGATTTTCTACTATCAAGGTGTTGATCTGTTTTTCACCGAGTCCGCTTCGACTCAGCATTGGCACGACATTCTTGACCAAGTGGGCGTAGCCCCAACCGCCGTAGCGGGTGAGTTGGACCTTCATCGCAATATCGTGGGACAGGAGCAGGCGTTCCAAATAGCCCTCGTCAATCAGACGTGTCAGGGCGGCAACACTCCCGGCATCCGAGCCCAGGTAGCGGCCAACGCTGTCCACGTAGAATTCCATGCCAAAGAAGTCGTACTCAACATAAGCGCCACGTTTAGCCAGCGTCGTATGATATACGATGTCGTCGCTGGTTGGACTGAGATGACACAAGATCACCTGATTCGGATTTGCGCCTTCGCTTTCAAGAATATCGAGGACCTCAATCCCGTTTTTTTGCCACGGCAGCAGATGGACACTAATCGGCGCCCCGGTTCGACGCTGAGCGCCTGCGGCAGCGCGTAAGACCTTCTGTTCGTTCTCGCGGACCTTAAAGCTGGTGCCGATCTCACCGATGAGGCCGGACCGAACTCCAGTGTCCTCAACTCCCTGCATGAGATCGTGTTCAATCTCATCGGCGATCATTTCAACGGACCGATCGACCATGTCATATGGATGGGAACGACCAATATAATAGCCGGAGCCCATAATAATATTGATCTCAGCAGCCTGGGCAACTTCTTGTAAGCCAAGCGGCGTGCGTCCGAGGCCATTATTCGTACAGTCCACCACACTGCCTCCACCGGCAGTCTTAAACCGGCGCAGTTCCTCAATAGCCAGGGCCGTATCATCAAGTATACAGTTATCCAGGTTGCCGAATGGTTCCCGACGAATTGCGCCGAGCGTTGCCATTTCTACCGGAGCGTGCACGAATGCCTTTTGCTCCTCGTCTTTCGGTTCTTCACACCACACCCGCAGATCAGTGAGGAGGTGTTCATGCGTCAGGGTAATCCCCAGTGCTTCGGGCTCAATCGGGCCAAGAACGGTCATCACTTTGCCTTGCATTGCTCTTCCTCCGCCAGAGTCATATTGAGGGAATATTACATTGAGGTAGATGCAGGCTATACCAACTCAGGTTTCAAAGAAAAGAGCGCCGCCTGTTTTCTCTGTATCTTATTTTTGTGGAGAATCGGGCGCGCTTGGATGACAGGAGGTATCCAGCATGCCGAACAGTACGCGACGCATCGTGACCGGACAGGACACACACGGGAAGGCAGTGGTCCTATACGATACCCCTGCGCCAGTATTCCACCCAAAGAACAGACCTGGTGTCGAGGTAACCAATCTGTGGGTGACAGCAGAGACACCCACGAACTTGACTGATGCAACGGACCGCACCCAGAGTCAGGTCGCCCTGATTCCTCCTGCGAACGGTACGGTCTTCCGTATTGTCGAGTTTTCGCCAGAAAAAGATTGGATCGATCAGATAGACCGGGAGGCCGCGCGTGAAAGCTTCGCTTCATTCGGAGCAGAACAAGCTTTGGATGACGCTGAGGAGCCCCGACATCCGCTCATGCATAAGACTGAAACGATTGATTACGCAATCGTCCTTTCGGGTGAATGCTATATGGTCCTTGATGATTCGGAGGTGCTCGTCACAGCCGGCGATGTCATTATCCAACGCGGCACGAATCATGCCTGGAGTAACCGCTCGGATCAGCCCTGTCGGATTGCGTTTGTGCTGATCGATGGAAATTTCTCTGGAGCTTAGGGTTCGTGGAATCGTCTTGCATGGCTCTACTCTCCAGCTACGTTGCCCTAGAAACATTACCAGAGTAATATCTTGCTATGACTATCGCACAATCACGCCTGACGGCACAGGGACAGATTTCAATCCCGGCTGAGATCCGACGCCGACTCGGGATAGGGCCTGGAGCTGTACTTGAATGGGAGCAAGTCGGGGAACAGATCGTCGTCCGAAGAGCTGGACAGTTTACCTCTGAAGATGTTCACCGAGCCCTGTTTCCTCAAGGTCCTCCGAAGAGACGAACGACTACGGAGATGAAAGAAGGCATCAAACAACACATCAGAGACCGGTATGCGCGCGGTTGATACAAACCTCCTGGTCCGACTCGTAGCCCGCGACGATCCAAAGCAAGTCCTTGCTGCTGAGGCATTTGTTAAGAGAGGCGCATGGGTTTCTCACCTTGTTTTGGTTGAGGCTGTTTGGGTCCTTTCCACGGTCTACAGGCTTGGTCATCGTGAGCTTATTATGGCGGTCGAAATGCTCCTGCAGCACGAACGTCTCACAATCCAAAATGCTGAAACCGTCAGCGCTGCACTTGAACATTATCGACAAAAGCCCAAGCTCGGTTTTTCTGACTGCCTGATCCTGGAAGTCGCCCGTAAAGCTGGACATCTCCCCCTCGGCACCTTTGACCGCGATCTCAGCCGCCTGGAGGGAACGGAAAGGCTCCCATAGTGCTTACAATTCTCGCCTTGCACTCAACCACGATCCACCATTGCCACACTGGCCATTCTCTATCCCCCTAGTCCGTCCTATTGCCGTAACTGCGCAGGTCGCTTAGGCTTGGCACCTCATATGAAGAAACGCCTTCCGTTTATTCTACTCATTCTTGTCGCCATTGGGGCCGGCGTGTTTCTCTACACGAGAGCCGAGAAGATTGAGCAACTCTCGTTCACTGGCTTTGTTGAAGGCGAAGAGAAAGTCATCAAGAGTGAGATTAGCGGCCGAGTTGAGACGGTTGCGTTTACCGATGGCAGCCAGGTGCAACAGGGCGACCTACTGGCCGAAATAGACGCCCGGGAATATCGCTCGCAGGTGATACAGCAGGAACTCAGTTTAGAACTCCGCAAGGCGAAAATTCGCCAATTGGAAACTCGGCTCGTACTTGCCCAGGATACCTATCCGATTCAGCTTCGGACGGCGAAAGCCAATATTGTAAAGGCAACCTCGGACGTCACCTTTGCCCAAAAGGAAATGGCGCGGCGGAAGGATTTGCTTAATACGGAATATCTGAGCCAACAGTCCTACGACCGCGCCGAAAATCAACTGGAGACTGCCCAAGCCGTGCTGACGCGCGAGCGTGAGGCCCTGGCGCAGGCGGAAGCGAATCTGCGTCAAATCGAACTGGCTGAAAATGCGCTCGAAGTTCAAAACCACGAGTTGGCCGTGGACACGGAAAAGCTTGAGCAAATGCGTATCGTCTTGGACAAATATGCGATTCGCGCTCCGTGCAACTGCACGGTTCAGACACGTTTGATTCGAGCCGGTGAGTACGTCAATCCAGGGACGGGCATTGCGACCCTGCTCGACCCGCTCGATAAATATGTCCGTATCTACGTCCCTGTGCCCGACTTGGGCAAAGTCCATGTGGGCGACCCAGTCAGCATCGAACCCGATGCCCTGCCTGGTGTGTTGATTCCTGGTGAGATCAGCTTCATAGAAGACATCGCCCAGTTCACGCCCAAAAATATTGAAATCAAGAGCGACCGGATTACCCAGGTGTTTGCGACCAAAGTACGCATTTTAGACCAGCTCGAACGCCTAAAACCGGGCATGGAAGGAACCGCGTACTTGAACGGCGCGCGTCAGACCGAGCAGCCTAACGCGCATGCGGAGCGTCTCCAAAAGGCGCCGGCCTCGCCATGACTTCACCCCCCCACACACCGGTTGTCACCCTAACTCAGCTCCATAAGCAGTTCGATTCCACCCTCGCTTTAGACGGGATTGATCTCGTCATTGATCGGCCGTGTATCTTTGGTGTGGTCGGCCCGGATGGCGCTGGCAAGACCACCCTTTTGCGTTCTCTGGTTGGGCTGCTGGAGTTTGAGGCCGCCCAGGCCCACATCCTGGGCTACGATATTGTGCGTGACCCGTACAGCATCCGAGAACGTTTAGGCTATGTGCCGCAAGCGTTTGGGCTCTACCCTGAATTGAGCGTCGTGCACAACCTCAGATTCTTTGCCGATATTCACGGCATTGCCTCCTCCACGTTTCAGCAGCGCGCGGAAGAGCTGCTGACTGTTGCCGGGCTCAAGGACTTCCAGGCCCGCGCGGTCGGCGACTTGTCGGGCGGGATGAAACAAAAGCTCGCGGTGATCTGTGCGTTGATCCATCGCCCCCAACTCCTGATTTTAGACGAGCCGAATAACGGCGTGGATGTCATTGCTCGGGGTGAGGTGTGGGAGATCCTGCGCCATTTGCAGGACGTGACCATTATTATGTCAACCGGCTATCTTGACGAGGCCGAGCGGTGCGACGAACTGATCTATCTGTATGAGGGCCGGATCCGCACCCGTGGCACTCCGGATGACATTCGCTCGAACTACCCGTATCAAGCCTATAGTCTGGTTGGCCGGAACGTGGAGGAGGCACTCTCCGCACTTCAGCACACGGCTTGGCTCGTCCGGACGCAGACGCTTGCCGGCAGTGTTGTGCTGGAGGCAACGGCAGACATCGCCCAGGTCCGTGCAACTGTGCATGAGCTGGTCAAGACAGAGGTTTGGGTAGAACCTCTACCGCCGACCCTGGAGTTAGTCTTTACGCATCTCACCTATGAGGCTCAGGCCCATGACGCAGGCGGCCACTAGCGCAGAAGCGGTTCTTATCGCTGAAGACCTGACGCGGCGATTTGGAGATTTTACCGCGGTCGATCACGTCAGCTTTCAGGTGCGGCGCGGTGAGGTTTTTGGATTCCTGGGCTCCAATGGCGGGGGCAAGTCCACCACGATTCGGATGTTCTGCGGCTTATTAGCCCCGACCGAGGGGACGGCCCAGGTTGCGGGCATAGATATCCGAACCCATGCCGAAGAGGTGCGTTCGCGCATTGGCTATATGTCCCAGAAAGTTTCGCTCTATGCCAATCTGACCGTGGCAGAAAATATCCGCTTTTTTTCTGGCCTGTACGGTGTACCGGCCCAAAAAGTCGCACACCAGAAGCAGCACTTCTATCCTCGCTTGGGGCTGGAGGGGCTGGACCGGTCTTTTGTTCACGCGCTGCCGAGCGGCATCAAACATCGGGTCGCCCTGGTCTGCTCGCTGCTGCACGACCCGGACATCATCTTTCTGGACGAGCCGACGGCTGGGGTAGATGTTGTCAATCGCCAGCTCTTCTGGCGACTGATCCGTGAGCTGGCCCAGGAAGGCAAGACGCTGTTCGTGACAACCCATTACTTGGACGAGATGGAGTACACCGACCGGATGGGCTTTATTGATCGCGGTCAGTTGATTGGTCTGGATACCCCGACCGGCCTGAAGATCCGTTTTGCCGGGGGCTATCGTGTCCGCCTGGTTCATCCAGATCAAGCATTCGCCCACAAGGCAGCCCAACGCTTGCGCGAAAACTATCATCTCCAACGCACGGAGGCGCAAGCTCAAGAGGAAGAGCAATCCACCGTCATCCTGCTGCCGAATGACGATACGCAGACGGTTCAGCAGCTCCGCCAAGCGTTGACAGCCATTGACCCCGAACTCGGACTCGCCCCTGCCTTACCCTCCATTGAAGAGGTATTTGCCGGCATGATTCGCCAACGCCAGGAGGTGTATGCGTGAGCCGATTGCAGGCCAAGCTGGCCCGTCTCCTGACCCTGCTGTGGCGTGAGTCCATTGAGCTGCGCCGCGACCGTTTTACGCTGGGTGTCTTGTTTCTGATGCCAGTCCTGCAGCTCGTGCTGTTCTCCTATATTATTACCACCGACTTCGATCACCTGCCCTTGGGTGTCCTTGACCAGTCCCGGACGCGCCACAGCCGAGATTTGCTGGAAGCCATTGAGTCCACCGGATATTTCACGCTTTTGCCACTCCACGACCTGGACGAAGTGCATCATATGTTTGGCCGCGAACAGAGTCGGGCCGCTTTGGTCATCCCGTCGAACTTCAGCGAGACCATCGTCAACGGCAAAGAGGTCCGACTGGGACTCTTGCTGGACGGCTCTGACACAACCTTAAGTACCAGCACCGAAGGGTTTCTCACTTCTATTGCGACGACCTATTACACGCAGAGTCGTCTGGAGCGCACCCCGCTCACGGAGCGGAATCTGCGACCACAGCCAGTCGGGCAGGTGACAACGATACGACGGGTGCTGTTTAATCCGAGCCTATCAGGAACAGCCTATATGATTCCGGGCTTACTGGGTTTGATCACCCTTTTTGTGACGGTGCTCAATACCACCCTGGCCATGGTCCGTGAGCGCGATGCCGGCACGCTCGAACAGCTCATGGTCACACCCGTGACATCAACCGAAGTGGTGTTTGGGAAGATTCTGCCTTTTGGCGGAGTCGCCCTGCTGGCAGCGCTGCTCATCGTTGCGGTTGGCTGGCTGTTCTTTGGCGTTATTCCCAAGGGGAGCCTGCTCCTGCTGCTCGCGGTGACGCCCATCTTTTTGCTGATCGGCCTCTCCATCGGCCTGCTTATCTCAAATTCAGCGACCTCGTCCGGGGAAGCAGTCGAACGCTCTGTCTTAACCATGGTGCCTCAATTGATGCTCTCAGACGCCATTTTTCCACTTTCATTAATGGCTACACCCTTCCGCATCATTGGCGAATTCATTCCCCTGACCCATTATATACGCATCACTCGGGGTATTTATCTCAAGGACCAGGGGCTGTATGAACTCTGGCCTGAAATCGCTTTTTTGGTCGTCTTTCTGGTGTTGCTCCTGGTGCGGGCGGCTATGGGAATTAAGAAGCAGGCCGCATAAAAATTGAAGAGTATGCGTTTCCGTTTCCGTAATGTCCTGGCCATGGTCCGCAAAGAGGGGCGGACCATGCTGCACGATCATGCCTTACTGGCCGCCATTCTTGCCCAGCCGGTGCTCTACCTCATCCTGTTCGGTTTGGCGATTACCAACGACGTCAATTATGCTCCGTGGATCGTGTACGACCAATCGCAGTCTGTCATCTCGCGGCGGCTCATCAGTGACTTGTCTTCCATGACGGCCCTCCAGCCGCCGGTATTAGCCTCAAGCGAGGACGCGGTGGTAGATTTCCTGCGGCGGCAGGACGGTATGGTCGGCGTGGTTGTTCCCTGGAACTTCGACGACAAACTTCAGCGTGGCGAGCAGGCCCCTATCCAAGTCTTGATTAATGGCGCAAAGCCAACCAGCGCCTTGCGACTGACAAGTTATATCAACCAGGCAGCTACCGCATTTTCTCTCAGCCAGCTCCCCAGCCGCGACCGAACCGAACAGCGCGTAACGAACGCCGCCATCTCCATAGAAAAGCGCTACTGGTACAACCCCGGCATTCAGGATCGCTACGGATTTTTGTCCGCCATGCCGGCCAATATGCTGACTCAGATTCTGTTTATGATCGCGGCGGTTTCGCTCGTTCGCGAGCGCGAACGCGGCACTTTTGAACAGCTTTTGTCTACGCCGCTTTCGCTCACCGAGATTATGGTCGGCAAGATGCTGCCCTATGTGGGCATGGGCTATCTCGGCTTGAGCATTATGCTGCTCGGCAGCTATCTGTGCTTTGGTATTGCCGTACAGGGCAGCCTGCTCTTGCTGTTTGCCGTTGCGCTGGTGTTTATGTTGGCGACGCTCGCGTTTGGAATTTTCTGCTCTGCGTGGGCGGACAACCAACAGCAGGCCATTTTTCTGAGTTTCTTTATTATGTTCCCTTCAGTGATTATCACCGGCATCCTGGTCCCAACCGAGAATTATCCCCCCTTCGTCAGCTTCCTGTCCCACTGCCTGCCGGCCCGCTATTTCGCCCATACGCTGCGAGCCATTATTCTCAAAGGAGCCGACTTTGCCGCAGTCGCCCAGGATTTCATTTTCCTGACGAGTTTTTTCTGTATTGCCCTGTGGGCCGCGGTGAAGGTCACAAAGCCGAAGTTGGGCTGACATTCACTCAAAATTCTCTTCCACATGTAGAATCGTGCGAGTACACTGTGCGTGCCATGACGGGTGAGTACGCTGACATGGCATACAATGCACGTGTACGACGTAAAAAGACCGGAGGAATTATATGTCGTTCAAGCTGGAAGAAACCACCATCTCAAAAATTCACACCGCCCTACGCGCCGGTGAAATAACCTGCGTCGATCTTGTAAACGGCTATCTGGATCGGATTGAGGCCTATGATCGTAGCGGCCCGACGATTAATTCGATCGTGACCGTGAATCCACACGCTCGGGACGAGGCCGCCCGGCTTGATGCTCAGCTCGCAGCGTCCGGCCAGTTGTCAGGCCCCTTACACGGCATTCCCATTGTCGTGAAGGATCAGGCGGAAACGGCCGGGATTATGACCTGCTTTGGCTCGATTGCCTTGGACGGCTATATTCCCACCAAAGACGCTACCGTTATCGCCAAGCTCCATGCAGCGGGCGCGATCATTCTGGCCAAGACTGCCATGCCGGACTTTGCCACCTCCTGGTTCGGCTACTCGTCCAAGTCCGGCACGACCAGGAACCCGTATGATCTGGCCCACGATCCAGGCGGCTCAAGCGGCGGCACCGGTGCGGCGGTTGCCGCTAATCTGGGTGCTATTGGGTTGGGTGAGGACACCGGCGGTTCGATCCGTTTGCCGTCTTCGTTCGATAATCTGGTCGGCCTCAAGGTCACCCCTGGCCTCATCAGTCGGGCGGGCATGTCGCCACTCGTCGTCTTTCAGGACTCTGGCGGACCCATGTGTCGTACAGTGACGGACGCGGCAAAAATGCTTGAGGTATTAGTTGGATTTGATCCAGCCGACCCATACACGGCGACGGCTGCCATTGCGGGTGAGATCAAATATTCGGAACGGCTCGACAAGGCAGCTCTCTCGGGTGCACGGATCGGTGTGGTACGCGAGGTATTTGGGGATGCTGCCGACCCGCAGGCTGCCGAGGTCAATGCGGTTATCGAAGCTGCACTGGCAGCGATGCTCGCTGCAGGCGCAACTCCGGTTGATATATCGATCCCCGATCTCCAGCACTATATCGAATTATCTTCGATGTACGTCACTCATTCGCGCCACGATATCGACGGCTTTTTGGCAGCCCGCCCTCAACTACCGCTGAAAACGTTGAAAGACATCGTCGAGGCTAAAAAATACCATCCCAAATGCGACCTCATTGATGCCCTGGTCGAAGGCCCCGAAGACCCCTACTCCGACCCTGAGTACTATCAGCGCTATACCGCGCGAGAACAGTTCCAGCGGGTAGTGATCAATGAAATGGCAAAGGTAGGGGCAACAGCGCTCGCCTTTCCAACCACACAAGTACCCTCGCCGTCGAGGGCGGAGCTTGACGCGGGTAAATGGCCCCTACTGGATTTTCCGACCAACACGCTCATAGCGGCCCAGACCTGGATGCCAGCCGTGAGCGTACCGGCGGGCTTTACACCCAACGGCCTGCCCGTGGGTCTGGAGATCGTCGGCTTGCCGTATCGTGAAGCCGAGCTCCTTTCGTTAGCCTACGCGTATGAACAGCTCACACGGCATCGCAAACCATCCGTCCATGCTCCTGAGTTGATTGGGTAGGCGAGCGGCGGCCCGAGTCCGTTTGTGAGGGATCACCACACAGTCCGGACAAGCGGGAACGTTCGGATGTTTCTGTCCTTTGTGATGAGTTCAGCGCCAAGCTGAAGCGCGCTGGACACGATGAGTCGATCAGCAGGGTCCCCGTGGAACCCCTGTTGACCTAGTTGCCCGGCAGTAATGGCAATATCGGGAGAGATTGGTATCAGCGTAACGCCTGGACGGGCCAAGGCTTGTCGCATCCAGACCCGGAGCTCTCGGTTGAGCGTCAACTTGCCCTGTGCCACTTTTGTTGCAATCTCCCAGCAACTAATCGGGCAGATGCCTATGGTCGTTGCATAGTGCAGAGCGGCCTGGGCTTTACGAGAAAGTTTCGCTGGATCGCTCACCCACCATATCCAGGCGTGGGTATCGAGGACGATCACGAATCGACTTCCCAAGACTCCTCAACCGGAGAGAGGAGGTCTGCCTCGCACTGATAGCGCACACTGCCAAGCAGGTCTGGCGGCTCAACGGAATCGAGCGGAACAAGTTTCGCAAGCGGCTTCCCTCGTTTGGTCACCACCAGCGGCAGACCTGTTTCCGCAACCTCGTCAAGAATCGCCAGGCAGTGTGCTTTGAAATACGAGGCGGATACATTCTTTGCTGTTTCAGCCATATTTGCCCTCACATTCTTTTCAGGATCCAAGATATTACTATGGTCATGAGAACATAGTCAAGTAAAAATGGCCCAAGGTTCAGACCTGCTCCGTGTCAAAGAAACGTAGCAATATCCGGCTCAGATGAAACGCGTCGGCGGTGCCCGCGACTTCCCGAACGGAGTGCATCGCCCACTGTGGGACGCCGACATCTATGGTGCGCACCCCAATCTCGGCCGCGGTCAGGGGTCCGATGGTGCTGCCGCATGCCATGTCGCTCCGCACGACAAAAGCCTGGACCGGTACGTCCGTGTCCGCGGCCAGCTTGTGCAGGATGGCACTGGTTTCGCTGTTACTCGCATAGCGTTGGTTGGCGTTGAGTTTAATGACGACGCCGTGGTTCAGGCGGGGGCCGTGGTTGTCGTCGTGCCGGTCGGAAAAGTTCGGATGCACGCCGTGGGCGTTGTCGGTCGAGATCAGCAGGGAGCGGGCCAGGGCGCGTCCGCGCTCTTCCGCATCCGGCATGACGCGTTCCAGCATGTGTTTCAGCATGGGTCCACACGCACCGGACGCCGACGTGCTGCCGACCTCTTCGTGATCGTTGCACACCAGCAGCGCGCCGTGTTCGCTAGCACTCGTCGTCAGGGCCTGGAGGCCGACAAAACAGCTCAACAAATTGTCCAGGCGGGCCGAGGTGATGAACTCGTTTGCCAGGCCGACGAGCTGTGGCGGCTGGGTATCATAGAAAAAGAGTTCGTAGTCCAGCACCCGACGGACATCGGTGACGCCGTCCGCTTCGAGCCGTTTCTGTAACAGCGCTTTGAAATCCGGCTTGTCATCTGCCTGACCTACGATTGGTGGCAGATATGTCTGGGCGTTGATGGAACGGCTCTTATTCGCCTCGCGGTCAAGATGAATAGCCAAGCTGGGAATGATAGCCACCGCTTGAGAGAAATCGATCAGCACGTGTGCCACCTCGTCACGCTGACTCAGATAACTGACCCGCCCGGCAATTGATAAATCACGATCAAACCAGGGGTTGAGCAACGCGCCGCCGTAGACTTCGACTCCGAGTTGCAGATAGCCGTGGCGATGTAATTCGGGCTGGGGCTTGACCTTCAGACACGGGGAATCCGTGTGAGCGCCGACCAGGCGAAAGCCACTCTCGGCCAAGGTACAGCGCGTCGGCATCCTCCAGGCAATAAGGGCCGAGTCGTTGCGGCTGAGCCAATAGCGACCACCTGGGACGATCTGCCACGCATCGGATTCGTCTAGGCGCTCAAAGCCTGCGCTCGACAGCCGCGCGGCCATCTGTTCGACCGCGTGGAACGGAGTTGGAGATGATGCTAAGAATTCGATCAGGGCCTGGTTGAACTGGTGTTGATCCATTGCTCCCTCCGCTCCTCGCCAGGTATGTAGATATGTATGATTTTCCAATACCACGAAGCGCCCAATTCGAGCCACGGCTCTGAACGGCTATGAGAAAAGAACTGGGCGCGGGGAGACTGACATGCACAGCATAACACTGGCAGTCATCGCATTGGCGCTTTTACTTCCGTGCCTGACGCCGTCCTGGGCCTATGCTCATAGGGGCTTCGGACCGGCGGAGTTGGGCCTGCCGCTCGGGTCGACGGTCGGGCTGGCCGTGGTGTGCTATTGGGTCGTGATGCTCTGGCCCAGGTCGAAGAAGAAAGGCTCCTCGGCACAGCGAGGAGAGCAATCCTTGTAGGGTGCGCCCTGCGCACCATCCGGCAACTGTATCGGCCCCCCTCACTCCGGCCCGCTCCCGGAGGGAGAGGGAGAGTGGAGGCTGTTTTTTTCGGAATCCTGCAAAATCCTGGTCAATCCTGGTCAATGAAACGTTCCGCCCTCTTCGGCCAGTTTCTTGAGCAGCGGCGCGGGCTGCCAGGATGAAGGGTCATGTTCGGCAAAGGCGCAGACGCGCTCATACACCTGTTTGAGCCCAACGCTGTCGGCGTAAAACATGGGACCACCAAGGTAGGCCGGGAAGCCATAGCCATAGACGTAGATGACATCAATATCGCTGGCACGTTGGGCAATGCCTTCTTCCAGAATTTTGGCCCCTTCATTAATCAGGGCGTACATCAACCGCTCGACGATTTCTTCACGACCGATAGGCCGCCGTTCGATACCCCTTTCTTTGGAGTACTGAACGATCAGTTCCTCGATAGCCGGGTCGGGATGGGCCGTACGATCCCCCGGCTCGTATCTGTAATACCCGGCGCCGGTCTTCTGGCCGTAGCGTCCTTGCTCGCAAATGCGGTCGGGAATCGCGCAGTAACGCTCACCTTCAGACAGGCTGTCCGGCAGCCCCTTGCCCTGTCGAATGCGCCAGCCCACATCGAGACCGGCCAGGTCGCCCATGGCGAAGGGTCCCATGGCCAGACCCAGATCGTAGACCGCCCCATCAACATCTTGGGGCAAACTCCCCTCTTCAAGTAAGTACTGGGCTTGAGCGCCGTATTGGTGCAGCATGCGGTTGCCGACAAAGCCGTCACACACCCCAACCACCACGCCGACTTTTTGAATGGCTTTGCCGACCGCCTGGGTCGTGGCCAGGGTCTCAAAGCTCGTCTTGGCACCACGTACGATTTCGAGCAGGCGCATGACATTAGCCGGGCTGAAGAAATGGGTGCCGATGACCTTGTCCGGGCGGGTAGTCACAGCAGCAATTTCATCCACGTCGAGCGTGGATGTATTCGTCGCCAGGATACACTCGGGCTTGGTAGCCGTATCCAACTGAGCGAACACTTCCTTTTTGACATCCATGTTCTCGAACACAGCTTCCACAATCATGTCAACATCGCTGAGAGCAGCGTAGTCCAAGACTGGCGTGATCAGGCCCATACGCTCTTCAACTTGTTCCGGCGTGAATCTGCCTCTCTTGGCGCTGCGTTCATAGTTGCCACGCACAACTGCCAGGCCCTTATCCAGAAACTCCTGGCCGGTTTCGAGGATTGTGACCGGGATACCAACATTCACGAAGTTCATGGCAATACCGCCACCCATTGTGCCGGCGCCAATGACGCCAACTTTTTGAATGGAGCGTGTCGGGGTGTCTTTCGGCATATCGTTGACTTTCGCCGCGGCCCGTTCGGCAAAGAAGATATGACGCTGGGCAGCAGATTGCTGGCTGGTCAGGACTTGTCGGAAGAGTTCCTGCTCTTTGGCCAAGCCTTCATCAAACGGCAGGGTACAGGCCGCTTCAACACAATCGATGCAGCGCTGGGGTGCGTCAAAGCCGCGCCGCGTCTTGCTGGCCTGTTTGCGGGCAGCGTCGAAGATGGCGAGATCGACGCCGCTCACCTTGTCGTTCAGGTCTCGCACTTTTTTGAGTTCAGCCCCGTCCGCGACGAGTTTGCGAGCAAAGGCTTTTGCGCCTTCGAGCAGATTGCCCTCGGCAACAACCTCGTCAAGCACACCAACACTATGCGCCTGGCTGGCTTGCAGCGGGGTTCCTGAGGTGATGGCCTCAAGCGCAGCCTCGGGACCAATCAGACGCGGCAAGCGCTGAGTCCCACCGCCGCCCGGTAACAGCCCGAGAGTGACTTCGGGCAGCCCAACCCGCGTGGACGGCACCGCGACCCGATAATGGCAGCACAGCGCAGTTTCGAGTCCGCCGCCCAGGGCGGTGCCGTGAATGGCAGCAACAACGGGTTTGGACAGATTCTCAATGATTTCCATCGTACCCAGGAAACTCGGCGGCTGGAGCGGTTTGCCGAATTCGGTAATGTCTGCACCGGCGATAAAGGTCCGGCCGGCGCAGATGAGAACCGTCGCGATGGTGTCGTCTTTGCCGGCTTCGGTAAAGCTCTCCAACAGGCCCTGGCGAACATGCTGGCTCAGCGCGTTCACGGGCGGATTGTTGACGGTGATGATGCCGATGTCGTCTTCCTTGGTATAAGTAACTGAATGACTCATAGTGCAATCTTCCTTCACTCTTGGTTCTCTTTTCCTCTGGGCTGAGGGCTAGGGTCAGGAGGTTTCTTCGTTGAATAAATTCGCTTCGCGCTGGACCTGATGTCGAGCTCTTCCGTTCTGGCAACCTACAATTCGCGACCGCATTGCTCGCCATCAAAAATGGCCGCCGTCACATCGCGCGGGGCCGCCACATCGCCGATTCTGACGACTTCCGGGAAGGCGTCTTTGGCCACCACATAGAGTTCATCGTTGGGCACGCGCAGAATCGACATCACCACGCTATCGATCCGCTCTCGGGTTTCCAGCACTTCTGGCCCGGTCCAGATATCATACACATCGACTTCGCCAGGACGGATCGCTTCGACAAAATATTGCTGGGTAATCCGTACGCCCAGCTTCTTCAGCCTCGGGAAGATATACATGATATCCAGGTTGCGAAAGAGGCGTTCGCCGGCAAACATGCGCGGGCTGAGGACCTCGACCTCGACCCCTGCTTTGGCCAGCACCTGGGCCAGGGCAAAAGGCAAATGGCTGCCCGTTTCATCCAGGATGAGAACGCGTGAGCCGAGCGCCTGGGCATCTTCGAGGACGTGCTTGGTTGCCGTGCCGACATCAAGCACGTGGGGTAAATCAGTTCCGGGAATTGCTTCGCGCTCAGGACGATAGAGACTCTGGCCGGTGCGTTCGTAAGAGGCGCCGGTTGCAACAACAACGTGGGATGCCTCGATATGCCGCAGCGATTGTGAGGTGACCTCAATGCCGCACCGGACCTCGACCCCCGCATTTTCGACCTCTCGCTCCAGGTTGTCGATCGCAATCGACCAGTCAGTCATTCCTGGCAGTCGTTCAAGCACGCGCAAATGGCCACCTAACTGGTCAGCGCGTTCAAGCAAGGTGACCGCGTGACCGCGCTTGGCAGCAACCGCGGCGGCTTTCATACCGGCGGGTCCGCCCCCGATGACCACAATATGCTTCTGGTCTGCCTCCGAAACTCTCTTCAGTGAACCCTCTCCCCAGTAGGCTTCTCTGCCGCTGACCGGATTCAGGGTGCAGACGAGTTCGCGGTGTTCAAACAGACGCGCCCCGCATTCATTACACCGGTTGCAGCGGATGATTTCGTGTTCGCGGCCTTCGCGCGTCTTTTTCACCGTAAAGGGATCGGTCAGGAGCTGTCTGGCCAGCGCGACCATGTCTGCCGCGTTACTTGCCAATATGGCTTCAGCCGTGTGGAGATCACGGACCTTGCCCACCACAAAGACCTTGCCTCGATCGCCCACGATTTCTTTGGCGCGTTTGCTGAACGGCGCAAGCCAGCCATCCGGCTCGTCCCCTTCCATACTGGGCAGCGCCAGATGAAGCGTGTGATAGCCACCCGCCGAGATGTTGAAGAAGTCAAACAAGCCGGTCGCTGCCAGCACCTCGACCTGTTCTTCTGCCTGCTCCGGGGTAATCCCACCCTCGGGGCCGAGGAATTCATCCCACGACAGTCGGACCCCCACCACAAAATCGGCCCCGACTCGCTTCCGCACGTGCTCGGCGCATTCGATGAGCAGTTGACAGCGCTTGGCCGGTGTCCCGCCGTACGCGTCGTCTCGCTTATTGTAGGTCGGACTCATAAACTGGCCCAGGCCGTAACTATGCGCCCCGTGCAACTCGACCCCATCAAGCCCGGCCCGCTTGACGTTTGCCGCCGACTGTCCAAAGTCGCGCGTTAATTCCGCGATCTCGTCCGGCCCCATCACCAGGGGAATTTCATTGTGCACGACTGAGGGGATACGCGACGCGCCCCAGATGGGTTTATTGCGGTCGATAAACATCCGACCGCGATCGTGGACGCCCATTGAGGCGAGCTGGACAAAGATGCTGGTGTCATACTGATGGACAGCGTCGGCCAGCTTGCTCATGGATGGAATACAACCCTCATTCCAGACATCAACGATATGGAAAAACGAACCCAGCGCGCTCCGGGCTGCCGCAACGGTTTCGGTAATGCACAGCGCCACGCCACCTTTGGCGCGCTCGCGAAAATACGCGATCTGCCGGTCAGAGAAAACATGGTCGCGTGGGTCACCGTGCTGCGAGCTATGGGCGGGTTGCAGAATACGATTCCGCAGGGTGAGAGTGCCGAGCTGTAGCGGCTCCCACACGCGTGACAGCTCGCTGCTTTTTGATCCACCCTGTTGTGCCGACGTGCTCATCTGCCTCCTCCTTTCTGGGGCAAGGGCTCAGGAGCTTCTCTCTGCTCAGGCTATCCGGATTCAGGTGGAGTGAAGGGGAGAGAATCGGCAAAGCGGCGAACCACATTGGCCGTAATCTGAGCGATATCGTTGTCATAGCCATTGCGAGCAAGCGCACCAAACCACGAAATCGAGCCCACTGAAAACACGGCCCCACCAGCCGGTGTCTCAAAAAACACCAGGTCTGCCCGGACAACCGGATCAGGGGAGGGGACGACGGTCGATGCCTGAAGCTCTTCTTTGGTACGGGTCATGTCAGGCCCAAACTCGGTTGCGGAAGCGAGGATCACAGCGTGGGCGGGGGAACCGAGCGTGTGGCTATAGCGATCAACCTCCTGACCGGCAGCACCGCCGCCGAGCCCTGAGGTCCCAATCTCTTCATCCTCTACCCCTTCAAAGATCCAGGCGGCACGAGAGGTATAGCTCTCCGGACTGCGCTGATAACCGATGGCCCGTTCAAACCCCTGAGCGGCAAACCCCACTCCGACGAGGGTATTCGGCGCCCGACCCAAACGCCGCCACAAGCCGCCGTACTCACCGGTGAAGGCATGGTAAGACTCTCCCGGCTCGGTCTGCCAGTTGCGTACGCCGTCCTCGGCCCGCCGTAATTCAACTGCCCCAGGCCAGGCATCACTCAGCGCCACCCGCCAATAAAATCCGTTGCCGCCGAGATACATCAACCGCCCACCCCGCCGCAGCCATGCTTCAAGAGTGTCGAGCATCCGGGTTGACCAATACTCTGGATGGGTCCCAGTCACAATGACCCGGTACGGAGCCAGCGCGGCTATCCCTTCGGCGTGGACATCCTCGTCAGCGAGAATATCGTGACCAAGCTGGAGATGGTCGAGAAAGGCGTTCAGGTCCGTGTCCGGGGTGAAATTCCAACCGTCCGCACCAGGTCGGAGTTGGAGCACCGGGCGGCGTCGAGAGCTAAACATGACGCCACTGCCATCTGTGTGTTTCTCGTACGTAGATAGACCCACTTCGGGATGATGGCGCAGATATTCGTGCTCAGGCCGCAGGCGGGATCGCGTGGCGATAAAGTCTGCGCCTTCAAATAGCATCCGATGATTGGCGTAGGCCATATAGGTGCAGGAGGACATGAGCAGGGCGACGTTAGCCGTTGGTGCCTGGCGGGCGGAACGAACGAAAAACGGCACCCGATCCTGGCCCTGAGCGGTTCGGAGGCGAAAGGCATAGATGCCGCTCGCAAGATCAGCCGGCAACGTCAGCTCTGCGATGGCCGGCCAGCCGGCGTCATAGACATCGTCAGTATGAAAATGAATGGCGTCATAATGCGACGGCATCGCTGTCCAGGCATGATGACTGCCGTCCCAATCGGGACCCGTGACCGCCCGAGCGGGAAGCTGGTGGAGGCGGCCGTGACGTTCATTGCCACTGACATCAACGAGCTGCCTCCCTCCCATGTCTTTGGAGAAGTCCCATTCCAGAGTCGTCGCATCAAGTGTCAGCGCGGGTCTGGCAAGGCGACCGTCGAAGCGATCCCCATCAGGTGAAGCTGCGAACAAACAACATCGGAGCTGTCCCGTTCGTATTTCGCTGACTGAGGCACGAGCGGTGTGTGGCTCGAATCGCTCAAAGATGTCCTGTCCAGGTGAACGACTGGGCTGTGGGATGAGTGTTCCGGTGACACTTCCGTCCTGCAGATCGGCTGCGATTTCGACCTGGTACCAGCGCTTGGCCTGGAGGGGTTGCTCTCGGAGGAGCAAGTCGGTTTTTCCAATGCGAGTGACAAGACGCCTCTGCGACAGCGTCAGCACCAGCAGCGGTCCGGATTCACCGACGACCGAAAACAGGGTCTGATCTTGGTCTGGTCGCGTCGCGAAGACGTGAATCTTTAATTTCGTCTGTCGTGTGACCGAGAAACCCGACAGATCGACTGCGCCGTAAGAGCCGGGCTGTACACACTGCTCAGTAAGCACGACCTCGGCGGGGAGATCGCTCGGTACTGCTATTTCTTTGAAACCAGGTCCACTCCGGGTTGGGTCGCCACAGATAATACGGACGAGATCGAGTCGGGCAGGACCGGGTGTATGGCTGGAGGCCATACAGCGGATTGATTCCCCGGCGCGGAGTGAGAGGGGTTCACAGTAGCCAGTAATGGTCTTTGTGTTCTTGTGATCGTCCATTTAACGAACTTTGCCTGCTGCCGTTGCTTCAGGCACTTCTTCAAGCTTGCCCGTTTTAACGTCGTAGATATAGCCGTAAATAGGAATGTCGTCGGGAACTAAGGGATGATTGCGTATGCGCGTTACGTCTTCGACCACACTGGTGGTGAGATCGGAGATCGTCAGCCAATCGATATAGTTCCCCTCTGTCGAACCGGGACCCTCACCGGAGTCCTGCCAGCCTGAAGCACCTATACTGGCGGTCTGCAAGCTACTGGCCAGGAGATTACGCATGACCTCATCGGTGAAGGTCTCCATGCCACAGCCGGTGTGATGAATCACAAACCACTCCCGCGTCCCCAGGAGTTTATACGAAATCACGAAGGAGCGGATGGCGTCATCACTGGCGCGTCCGCCCGCGTTGCGGATCACATGCGCGTCGCCCTCGGCCAAGCCGGCATATTGTGCGGGGTCGAGCCGGGCGTCCATACAGGTCAGAATGGCAAAACGTCTGCCGGGCGGGGCTGGTAAGTCGGCTTTCTTGCCAAAATTCTGGGCGTAGGCGGCGTTGGCCGCAAGGACTTCATCTCGGATCTGACTCATCAGGCGTCTCCTTTGCTGACACGTCGGTATACCAGATTATCGTGTCGCTGTCGTAGGTCCTGCATGGACGTGTCACTGGGCAGACGTTGGCCGTATCGCATGATATACCTCGACGGAAAGCAACGGAAAGGAACCCAAGCATGGCAAAACCTAAGCTGTACGGAATTTCCGGCTCGCGGGCGATACGTTCGCTCTGGGCTATCGAGGAAGTGGGCATCGAGTATGAGCACGTCTCGGTCAATTTCATGGAAGAGTCGAAGAAGCCGGAGTATCTGGCGGTGAATCCGAACGGTCGTATTCCCGCCTTACAAGACGGCGACGTGACCCTGTTTGAGTCCATGGCGATTAATCTCTACTTGGCCAAAACCTACGGTGGTGATCTTTACCCCCGTAATCCTGCCAATGAAGCCCTGGCTTGGCAATGGAGTGTGTGGGTCATGACCGAGATCGAACCGGCGCAGATGGACATCGTGGTCCAAAAGTTTTTTACGTCTGAGGAAAAGCGCAACGCGGCCGTTCTCGCCGCTGCCGAGAAAACCCTGGCCCGACCCTTGAAGGTGCTTGATGACACCTTGGCCAATAGAGACTGGCTGGTTGGTGATGCCTTTAGCATCGCCGATCTCAACGTCTCCGGGGTGATGCTGCTTTTAGCGATGGTGAAATTCGATTCCTCGGCGTACGCCAACGTGCAGCGCTGGGCAGAGGCATGCTATGCCCAGCCCTCGCTTGAGCGGGCCAAGGCGGTTGGGAAGTAACCTGACGGAGACGCGCCGTTTCTCTTACAGGCCGCGTAAAAAGCGCAGGATGCACTCATTTGTTTCCCACGGCTTTTCGGCCTGGACCCAGTGGCCTGCACCTTCAATGATTTCGAGAAAGCGCAAGTCTTCAAACGAATCTGAAAACGTGTCGCGCCAGTTGGGATCGTAGAGCAGGACATCGTCTGCCGCACCAGCAACAAAGGCCGCCGGCTGGGAGAATTTTTTGCCTTCGAGCTCAGGCGTAATGCCATTATTCGTCGGGATATTGCGGTACCAGTTCACCGGCCCCCTGAAACCGCTCGTCCGGTACTGCTCGACGTAATAGTCGAGGTCTTCCGGCGTGAGCCAGCTTGGCAACTGCTCCGGCTCGGGCAGCGCGTCCAGCAGGCCGCTCGACCTGGGGTGCTCCAGTTGCTTCATCCAACTCTGCGCCGGCGCGTCGGCGCAGAGCCCGTAATACAGGATGCGCAGGCTGCGTTCCAAATCCTTTTCAAGCTCGGCTTCAACCCGGCCTTCTTCCTGAAAGTAGCGCATATACCAGAATTGGTCGTCCATGCCCGGCGGATTCACCGCGGCATCCGTCATGCGCCAAAAGGGAACGGACAGGCCCATCACGGCCGTACAGCTCTTCTCGTGGAGCAGGGCGGTATTCCAGGCTACAACGCAGCCCCAATCATGGCCGATGAGAGTGAATTCATCATAGCCCAGGGCCGGAGCAATGCCGGCAACATCGGCGGCCAGCGTGCGAATATTGTAATCCGAGACGTCAGGTGGACACTCACTGCCGCCATAGCCGCGTTGGTCGGGCACGGCGACGCGATAGCCCGCAGCCACGAGCGGGTCAATCTGGTGTCGCCACAGATACCAGCACTGCGGCCAACCGTGGAGCAAAATCACCAGCGGTCCCTCGCCCTCCACCACGGTACGCAGTCTGACCCCGTTTGTTTGAATCATTTCGAAATTGCGATTGACCATGCGCTGCTCCTCAAGGTTGATGAGTCAGTATCAAAGGGTTCGTTCTATTTACCCACAGGGGTATGGCTCTACAGGTCCGGCATGCCTGGAGATAGATGTCTCCTCATGATTGCATGGAACTCGTTTGCGGTAACTGGCCCATCAATCAGACCTTACTATATGTCGCGGTTTGGATTTCCCGGCGTAGCTCCGCACTGCCCAGGCCCTCTCCGTCTTCCTCTCGGCCCAGGGCGTATTGCGGTCCGATGGACTCGGGGCCTTCTCCCGGTGGCAGCGGAGGTGTGTAATAGCCCAGGGCATAGCTCCCTAGCGTATAGCCGAGCAGGTCCTGCAATTCGGTTGATAGGGTTTTTGCAATCTCAGGCGGACAGGACAGGTACTGGTTTTCCTCCTGGCGCAGCCAGGCCAGCGAGTAGGTGATGTTCAGGCCGATACGGTCTTCGTCCGAGCCATTCGTTCCTGCGGCGTGCAGGACCGAGCCGGTATACAGCAGCACCGAGCCACGCGTCATCTCGGCCTGGGCAATCTCGTCCTTGTCCGCCCGGCGCCCGTCCGGCCAGTTCGTACTGCCCGGAATAACCCGCGTGGCTCCGTTCTCACGGGTGAAATCCGTCAGCGCCCACATAGTGTTGAACTGGGGTTCCACGCCTTTCAAATACGTCCCCCAGGCCCACCGGTCACGATGAATCGCCTGCTTGGGTTGGCCGGGCCGGATGCGGATAATCTGGCCGAGATGGAGTTGAATGCGGGAGCAGTAGGGTGCCAGAAAGGTCTGGGCGGCTCTGAGTACCGACTGATTGGTCACCAGGTCACGGCACGCTGGCGAGCGGGCCACCAGCGCTCCCGTGCGTGTGGTCAGGAGGCCGACGAAAGGGTCCTGGCCGTTTCGCGTGGCGTCAATATACGGCCCGGTTTCATCCTGCACCCGATCGACCCCGGCAGGGGTGAGCATGTCCTTCAGGATAACCGCTCCGTCTCTTTCAATGATCGGGAGAATATCCGCGCTGTCCGCCGTTGCCGGGAGGGTTGTCAGATGTGCCATGATTCTCTCCTTCTGAATTTCTTCTGATCCATTATCACGAACTGCACGACAGCATGGAGCAGCCGGGGCGCTGGCGGGCCCAGTCGGGCCGTTTTTGGGCGTAGGCTTCTTTGTCCGGTTGTTCGTCATACGGACGGCGGAGCAGCTCCAATAACTCATGCACCAGAGCGTTGTCACCCTGCTCGGCCCGGTCAATGGCGAGCTGGGCCAGGTAGTTGCGCAATACGTATTTCGGGTTGACGGCGTTCATGCGTGTCCGGCGCGTTGCGTCATCCGTCCCATCTTCTCTCACACGCTCTTGATAGCGGCGCAGCCACGCGGCAACGCACGCCGTGATCTCCGGGGTCAACTGCTCCGGGACGTAGTAGGCGTCCAACAGCGGCTCGATGAGCGTCGCGTCGTCTGGTATGTTCTCCACCGCGGTGCTGACATCAAGGTCCGCCAGCCGCCGATAGAAGATAGTCATGTCCGTTTCGGCCAGTTGCAAGACTTCCAGCAGGCCGGCAATCAGGGTATCGTCCAGATCGGGCTTGAAGGCTTGGAGCCCCAGTTTGTGAACCATCATGGCCTGCCAGCACGACTCAAATTCCCGCACATAGCTGTTCAGCACTCTTTCCAACGGTTCCGTCTGTTCAATCAGGGGATAGAGCGCATTGGCAAGCTGGACCAGGTTCCAATGGGCAATCTGGGGCTGTTTGCCAAAGGCATAGCGATGACTCGCGGCATCGGTTGTATTGGGCGTCCAGTTGGAGTCATAGTCTTCCAGCCAGCCGTACGGGCCGTAGTCTATCGTCAACCCCAGGATGGACATATTATCCGTGTTCATCACTCCGTGGACAAAGCCGACCCGCAGCCAGTGCACAATCATCCGGGCGGTTGTCCGGCAGACTTCCTCGAACCAGGCCAGATAGGTCGCGCGGGACGGTTCGCCCAGGTGAGGAAAGTCGGTGCGGATGGTGTAATCCATCAATCGCTGTAAGACGTCTATTTCCCCGCGTGCGGCAAATATCTGAAAATTTCCAAAGCGTACAAAAGATGGCGCGACCCGACACACCACGGCGCCCGGCTCGGGTTTGGGGTTGCCATCGTAAAACATATCGCGGACGACGTGTTCCCCCGTCGAGACCAGGCTGAGGGCGCGGGTGGTCGGGACACCGAGATGGTGCATGGCTTCGCTACACAAGAACTCGCGGATGGACGAGCGCAGGACGGCCAGTCCGTCCGCGCTGCGCGAATAGGGCGTCAGGCCAGCGCCTTTGAGTTGTAACACCCAGCGCTGTCCGCTGGGGTTGATAATCTCGCCCAGATTAATGGCCCGGCCGTCCCCGAGCTGGCCGGCCCAGTTGCCAAACTGATGACCACCGTAACACGTCGCGTACGGGTCCATGCCGTCCAATAAACGATTACCCGAAAAGATGTGTGGAAAATCGTCCGACTCACAAAACACGTGTGACAGACCCAATTCCTCGGCCACTTCCCAGGCGTAGGCAACCAACTGTGGTTGAGAGACTTTTGCAGGCTGGACGCGAGAATAACACGCCCGCGTGACCTGACGGCGGGCGTTGCTGGTTTCAGGGTCGGCGGGCAATTCCCGCGTAAAGCGATTATCGAAGGTGAGCGTCTCTTGCGGCTGGTATTCTTGTTGGGCGTTCATGCCGACACGTTAGCCCAGCGTGGCCTGACGCTCAAGGCGTAGCCTCGTAGGAATATCCTCTGCTTTATGGCCGAAAGACCCGCCCAACCGCAGTCTGCAAGCCATCTGTGGCACCTGACAAAGAATGATTCACAACTATTAAGGGGGAGGTTATAGTCAAGGACATTAATGTGTAACATCCGTGAGGAGGAGACGATCATGCCGGAGACAAGCCTGGAAGAGCGCGTCGTAAAGCTAGAGCAGCTTGTAGATACATTATGGCAACAAGTCAGTCTCTCCGCGCACAAAAAAGATTGGCGACGAACCGCAGGCATGTTTGACGACGACCCGCTTATGAAAGAGATCATTGAGGAAGGTCAGCGCGTCCGTGCGGCGGATAGGCGCAAGACGGGTGTATGATCGTCCTTGATACCGACCATATCTCTGCTCTTCAGTATCGAGATGGGCCGAAAGCATTTACTTTGCAGTCACGCTTAGACCCCCTTTCCCTTGATGAAATCGCAACGACCGCGATTACTATCGAAGAGCAAATGCGGGGATGGTTGGGGTTGATCCGTCGCTATACTGATGTCCATAGGCAAGTGGCCTATTACGAACGTCTCGTAAGAATTCTTGATTTTTTCGCTGAATGGCAGATTCTGCCTTTCGACGAACGTGCGGCAGACAAGTTCAAGCGACTGAGGCGGGAAGGAGTCCGTATCGGTACGATGGACCTCAAGATCGCCTCAATTGCTCTGGTAAACGGAGGGACGCTACTCTCAGGAAACAGTCGGGATTTTCAACGAGTTCCAGGCGTGCAGGTGGAAGACTGGTTACAGTCGTGATTGACTGCGCCTCTGCACTCGCTCACCCGGCCTCTGTTTCTTCGTTCTAACTGAGACCCTATACGCCCCATGTCAAGTCAAGAGATGTACCTTCAGTAAGCCTGACACTGTGATCAACAGCGTCACGTCAGCATGTCCCAATCATCAGTCGAGTCAGTCTGGACGAGGTCAGCGTGAATAGTCATTTTGCCCTCCAGCCCACCGAGTTGTTTGTCCGAGGGGAGTGCTGCGAATGGCTGGATAGTCACAAGGGGTTTTCCACGCAGAGTTACGATCATGGGCTCGCGGGAGCGATGGACTTCCTTGAGTGCGGCTATGCACTGTGCTTTGAATTCAGACACGAGCATGGTCTTCATGAAAAACCCCTAGCCAGGTCAAGTGATCTGGTCAAGTTTAAGGGAGGTATCAACAGACACCCTTCTTTGTACGTCAGGCATTCTCCTTTCTTGAGAGGCGTACAAAATTGCAGGGCTGCGTTGCGAGCGTGTTTCGCTGTGAGCCGCAGGCTTTTTACGGCGTCTCTATTTCCCCGTAGAGCGGTTCTGCCACTGGCTCCGTGTCATACTTGCGCATCAACTCGAGGAGGGCTTGTTGGTCCGGCGGTTTTCCATCTTTGGTGAGTTCGGCCAGACCCTCGAAATATTTCTCGCGTGAGTCGGCCGGACAAAACATAACCAACAACACTGAGCGCTGCGCGCCTGGGTTGGAGAAGGCGTGTATCGCTTCCTTGGGGACGAGGGCGGTCGTTCCGGCCTGGGCCGTCATCTTCTCGTCTCCGACGAGGAGTTCGATGGCGCCCTCGACCACGTAGAATATTTCCGCCATCTGACGGTGAATATGGCGTCGCGGGCCTTCAGTCCCAGGTTCCATCGTATACTCAAACAGCCCGAAATGGCCCTCGGTGTCTTTTCCCCTGATCTTAAAGGTACAGCGGGTGCCGGTCCCAATGGCGACCGAGTCGCCCTCTCCCCGCTGAAGCACGATTGCAGAATCCGGAAGCGTCATCCCGTTCTCCTTACACGACCCCGAAGACCTGTTCGACCGCGGCCTGAATGGGCTTGAAGGCCAGCGTGGGATTATGGATCATCCGGTTATGACAGATCGCAACCGCCAGGCGCGCGTCCGGGTCGGCCCACGCAATCGCTCCGCCGGCACCCGGATGAAACACCGTACGCGGATTCAAACCTGCCAGACGGAACGGGTATTTGGAATCTTTCACCCCACCGACCCACAGCCCGGCGGTCCCCATGCGGATCGCCATGCCCAGCACCGTATCCGGCTGATCGGTATCGGGACGCGGGGTGCTGAACGAATTCACCCGATCTTCGGACAGCAAGCGCACGCCGTTCAGTTCGCCACCATTGGCCAGCATGGCAAACAGCCGGGCTGAGCTGCGGGCGTTCATAATGCCGTGCGCGCCTGGAATGCAGCCGCGCCGCATATCGGAACGGCCGAAGACTTCCTCAGTCGCTCCGACCTGAGGCGGCATGGCGCGCAGGATCGGAGCATCTGCCGGCAATGGCAGTGGGGGCGCGTTCTTCAGCCGGGCCACGCGCGGTTCGGCTTCTTCAGGAATCCCGATCCAGAGATTCGTCATGCCAAGCGGCGCACAGATCTCTTCCTGTACGAACGTGCTGTATGGCCGCTGTTTGGGATCGGTCCGGCGCACGCACTCGGCAATGACCCAGCCGAAGGTGTAACACATATAGGCATTCCGCGTGCCGGCCGTAAAGATTGGCTTCATGTTTGCCAGTTGATCGACCATCCAGTCATAATTACTCATGAGTTCAGGCGTGACGCCCTCGGGCATATACGGAATTCCCAGGCGGTGGCTCAATGCATCCCGGACGGTGGCGGTGTCTTTGCCGTGCGCCGCGAACTCGGGCCAGTAGTGCGCAATAGGCGTGTCATACTCAATCAAGCCACGTTCGGCCTGGAGATGGAGCGCGGTGGCCGTGGTCGCCTTGATGACAGAGAAGGAGGGGAAGAGCGTATCCCCATCGACTGCTCGTCCAGTGGTCTCGTCGGCAATACCACCCCAGACATCCACGACTTGCTCGCCATCGAGATACACGGCGACTTGCATCCCAAGCTCGCCGTTCTCCCGGAGCGTGGTGTCAACGGCCTGTTGAAAAATGCTGTTTGCCTCTGGTTTCCGTTCCGCCGTCGCTGGCATGGATTGTTCCCCCTTTTCTCTGGCTTACACGCCTTACTGCTGGTTTGACTCTTCCCCCTGAGCCGCCTCGTCTCGTATCCGGTCTGCCCGTCTGGCGAGCAGGCCGACCAGAACCAAAGCAATAAGAAAGAACGCGGTTATCGCAAGGATGGTAGTCATAAAACCCTCCTTCACTCAGTCTCTTCTTTCCTGTCTACTCCTTCTCAATACTGGAAATCAACGCTTTCGAGTGAGTTTTTGTGTGGTCACGGTCGCGCGGCATCTCCACCATGCCGGTTGGGATCGAGGACTTCGGTTTTGATCGTCACGATCGACGTGAACCACTGCTCCATGCTCGTCGCGTCCATATGCGACCAGTCGGGAATTTCCAAGACGAGCGCCCGCCCGAGCTGGTTGCCAAATCTCACCAGGTCGTTGTTCGTGTCGGTCCGGGTTGTGTCCCACTGGCTGAGCGCTGCTTCCAGGGAAGTGTAGGTGGCGAGCGCTTCACCGAGCGCGATGGCATCGTTAATCCCTTTGAGTACGCCGGCTGCCGTATGGGGGCGGGCGAAGGCTCCGGCGTCGCCGACCAAACAGATACCGCCTTTACGGTAGGCTGGGACTTCGCAATCATAAATGGCGTAGGCAAATGTATCCTGGCATTTCTCGACGATCTCAGCGTAATAGTCGGGCAGCCGTTCGTGGGCGAGCCGTTTCAACTCGGCTTCGGTGCCGAGTGGCATCCCGCCGGGGGGGAGCGAGCCTGAATGCGCGTTGCCGTCTTTGTCAGTCAGAAAATCCGTCAGCGCGGCGGCGGCAATCGGGACATACATACCCCAATTCACCAGACGCTGACCCGGCGCAACCGCTCCGTCCAAGCCTGGCACAAAATAAAAAATACCGTGCCCGCCCGGATAGCCCAAACAGCGCACGCCGCTTGCGAGCGGCTGTGATTCCTCAAGTTCCTCTTCAAGCAGGAAGCCCCGCCACAAGACATAGCCGGCATACCTCAGGGCGATATCGGGGAAGAGGCTACGCCGGCCCAGCGAGGTGTAGCCATCCGCACAGACCACTAGGTCAAATACAGACGCGGACCCATCGGCCAACTCCACCCGGACCGTTCCGTTGGGTTGCTGGTGTAAGGCCACGGCTCGCTGCCCCGAGTGATACACCATATCCGGCACGCGTTTGCGCAGGTTTCTATACAACCCACCCCAGTTGAGCAAAGCCAAATTTGCGGGCTGGTCCCAGGCAAGATAGCCGTAGCGGCGCTCTTTTTCCGTGCGCCAGATACGCGTGAAGGCATGACCGGCGAAGAAGGGGGTATCAGCATCAACGAGGTCGCGTTCAATGAAGGTGTCCATGACCGAGGGCGGAACGCCGATACCCGCTCCTCTATCCTTCAAGGTGTCGCCCGTGCGCTCTAAAAGCGTGACCTCGCAGCCTGACCGCAGCAGTTCGATCGCCGTAGTACAGCCGGCAATTGACCCTCCGATGATGCCGACTCGGAGTCCCTGTGTGAGTGTAGTGTTCGCTGACATGGCCCTCCTCCAGTGCGTTGTGTGGCAGTCCTCCCCTACCACAAGTTCCTATGGAAATCACTGTTTCTCCTGTATTCCTTGAAAAGAGGCAGATGTTTCCGTACTCTGGGCCGCAAGCGTTTGTATGTAATCCCCAGTCCGACTGGAACGGTAAACGGAGAGCAACAGAATGATGCAAGAGATACCGGCAGGAATCATTTCAGCCGACGGCCATGTGTGTGAGCCGGCCAATTGTTACATCGACTATATTGAACCAAAATACCGGGATGTCGCGCCGCGCATCGTTGAACAACCCGATGGCACGGACGCCTTTGTCGTTCACGGCATGAAGCGTCCGATTCCCCTGGGATTCATTGACGGTGCCGGCTTCACAGTCACGGAACGCAACAACCGGGCGGCAAAAATCAGGTTCCCGGATATTCGCGAGGGAGCCTACGGCGGCCAGGCGCGAATTCCGTATATGGACCAGGACGGGATTGCGGCTGAAGCCATCTACGCCTCCATTGGGATGGGTCTGTGCATGCACCGCGACCCGGACTATAAGAACGCCTGCATGTTGGCCTATAACCGTTGGTTACAGGCCATGTGCAGCGAAGCGCCGAACCGCATCCTGGGTCTGGCCCAGACCGCGGTTTTGAGCGTGGACGGTGCGATTGAGGATTTCCGGCGCGCCAAGGACATGGGCATGGTCGGTATGATGATGCCCGGTCGGCCCATCCATGAAGACTATGATCACGCCGACTACGATGCCCTGTGGGAGTGTGCAACGGACCTGGGACTGCCGATCTGTTTTCATATTCTGACCTCGCGTGAGGGCAGCCTGAACATGCCGCATCGCGGCCATGAGATGAATAATTTTCTGGGCATCATCCGGGCGGTTCAGGATGTGGTCGGCCTCCTGGTCCTGGGTGGTGTTTTTGAGCGTCATCCGCGCTTGAAACTTGTGTGTGCCGAGGGCGACGCCGGCTGGATGCCGCACTATATGTACCGCATGGATCACGCCGCCAGGATTAACGCCGAGGGTGGGATTATTGACGGCCTGTCAAAACTGCCCAGCGAATATATCAAACGCAACGTATGGATGACTTTCCAAGATGATCCGACCGCGTTTCATGCGGTCGATATCATGCCGCATCAGCAACTGCTGTGGGCCAGTGATTTTCCGCATACGGATTCAACCTGGCCACGCTCTCAGCAATTATTGGCCGACCACGCGGCCCATATCACAGAGGAGCAACGCCAGGATATTATGCGCGAGAACGCCGCCAAGCTGTTCAATCTGCCGGCGGGCAAGAAGTCGTGGCGGATGCACGAGGCTCCGGTGTAGGGGAACCCTCACCCTGACCCTCTCCCAGCGGGAGAGGGGACAAAAGGTAGGGGCAACCCCCTGTGGTTGCCCGGTCCCCCGTCGGTGAGGGGAAATCCACTCTACGCCTTCGGCTGCAAGCCGAGGTCTACCAGCGGAGTCCGGTCCACGACCGGCATACGTCTTGTCCCCGGAGTGAGTTTGACCGAGCCGGGTATGCGGGTGAATGGATCGACCAGATCGATTTCCTTGGCGTATTCTTTGACCGCGGGAATGACCTCTTGGCCAAGCAGGCGGATGCTGGTCAGGCGATCTTCATTGCTGATGGGGCCTTGGACCTGGAAGCAGGCGAAGGTGCCCGGTCGCAGCACCCGGATCATGGTCTTGATTTTCTCAATGACCGTCTTGGGCGAGCCGACGATCATCAGATAGTCATCCTGGGCGCGTTTATACGACTTCTCCAGTTTTTGGCGGACCTCGCCGAGGTCGGTACTCTTCTTCTTCCGGCCCTGCTGGGCTTCTTTGAGCCGGTCCGAATCAACCCCGACCCAGCCACCGCTCGGCCGCTGGGCGAGCAGGCGGATGGCATTTTTGGAATTATAGCCCGGCGGTAAGGTGTGTTCCGGTCTGGAGAATGCACTTGCTCCACCGCCCCATACAAAGCCTTTGCCCAGCTCTTGCGCTTTTTCATCCGTCTCCGCACAGAACACACCTATCAAATAGGCGAAGTTCTCGGTGCTGGCCTGATAGCCGTTTTCCGCCGCGGTATCGGCATAATAGTCCAGCAAATCGCAGGTCGGACTCAGGGCCGTTACCAGGGCGAGATAGGGGTAATTATGCTGGGCGGCCCAATGCACGGTCTCGGGACTCAGCACCCCCGGAATCCACATTTGCGGATGCGGTTTTTGGTAGGGTAAGGCCCACGGGTTCACGTGGCGATAGTGAAAATGCTTACCTTCGTAACGCCACGGGCCGGGTTTGGTCCAGGCCTGAATAATGAAATCGTGGGCTTCGTTGAACATCTCACGGTTATAGGCTGGGTTGGCATTATTAAAGAACTGCTCGCTGCCAGCGCCGCGCACCCAGCCGGTGACTAAGCGACCACGCGAGATCAGATCGATTTCCGCCAGCTCTTCCGCCATCCGGAGCGGATGCTTCAGAACAGGCAGCGGGTTACCGATCAGGACGATCTTGGCTTTGCTGGTAATGCGCGCCAGGATGGAGGCCTCAACATTCATGACGCTGCCCATGCAAAAAGGGTTGCCATGGTGCTCGTTCAGCATGAGCGCATCAAAGCCAACTTCTTCGGCATAGCAATATTCGTCCAGAAAGAAGTTGTAGTCATCAGCCGCCTTTTCGCGGTCAAAGCGTGCGTTGGGCAGGGCAAAGAAACCTCGGTGCTCAAGCACTTCGTCTTCGTTTATCCACCGATACGGTCGCTCAGTAAAATAGCCAAATAGCATACCCGTCTCTCCTTCTCGTCATTGTCCTGAAATGAGTAAACGTACCAACATCTGCATATCTGTTGAGAGCGCGTTTATTTATTTAAATACAGGCTTCCGTTTTTCCACAAACGCCCGGGCCGCCTCTTTGGCATCCTCGCTCCCCGTCAGCTCGTGCGTCATATTTTGCTCAAAGCGATACCCATCGCGCAGATCCATGAATTCAATCGCATTCATGGCATGTTTGGCAAGCCGGATGGCCAGCGGACTTTTGTCGGCAATCACTTGGGCCTGGGCGCGGGCTTCGTCCATGAGTTGCTCCGGCGGAACAACTTTTTCAACAATGCCCCGACGGTATAACTCCTGCGCGCCGATCCGCTCTCCCGTGTACATCATCTTGCGGGCTTTATAGACACCAAAGAGGCGCTGGGTATGGCGACCGCCCCCCAACAAACCAACGTCGATTTCGGGCAGACCCAGCAGCGCCCGTTCTGACGCAATCAGCATATCGCACGATGCTACCAGGGCCAGCCCTCCACCCAGAGCCGGGCCATTGATCGCGCCGATGACGGGGACGGAACATTCCAGAATAGAATGAAAAGCTTCGCGGGCCGCCCGCGAGTGGGCCCACATGGCTCCGTGACGCGGCTGTTGTGCGCCGTCATCCAGCGAGCGCGAACGCGCCTTCATATCCGCGCCGGCGCAAAAACATTTCCCCGCCCCGGTAAAGATGGCCACCCGGACATCGGGACGATTATTCAGTGCATCAAAGGCGGCTTGAATCTCGTCAAACATCTGCCGATTCATGGCATTCACGGGCGGGCGATCAATTGTGACCGTGGCAATATAGTCTCTGATATCGGTTTTAATGCTTTCGGCGTCCATACACACCTCTTGATTCTTGAAGCGCACTGTACTGCAAGTTTGGAGCGATGTCGATGATTCCCAGGCCCGCTATCGCGGTGTTCTTTCCCTCTTCTCGTTTGCTTTCCGGGTCTGCCGGGGCAGGGTAAAGAGATCAACACACCACCATACCCCACTCACGGGCAGCGCCAGCAGCCCGACCACAAGAGGAAGGCTTGGGGAGGGGATGGTGAGCACAAGATTCTGCCACAGCCTCGGCAGCGCTAGACCAATGACAAGGGGGATACTCGGCGAAGGAAGAATGAGCACCTGTGTGAGGGCCCAAAGTCCGGCCCAGGTCGCAAGCAGAAAAAAGACACCCTTCAACGGTTTTCCCAAATAGATCGTATGCAGGCCAACAAGGCCAAAAAGACTCATGGCAAAGAAGAGGTATGCCCAGCCAAGCGACTTCTTCATCTTTTTCGTCCAGAAACGGATAGCGAACCCATCGTAATCGGTCAGAGGATAAAGGCCAAGGCGTAGCCGCGTGTGGTGCTTCTCGCCGTGTTCTGTTAGAGCACATTGCAGTCGCGTTTGCGTAGAGAGTCAGTCGAATAAGGAGAGGTGCTTATGCCAGGACGACTAGCGGATAAGGTCGCATTAATTACAGGCTCCGGCGGTGGACAGGGACGGGCCGCCGCGGTGATGTTCGCCCAAGAAGGTGCAAAAGTCGTTGTCACAGACATTAAAGTCGAGGGCGGCAACGAGACTGTAGAACTGGTCAAAGCGGCCGGGGGAGACGCGGTGTTTCAAGAGACCGATGTCTCAAATGCAGCCGATATCAAAACGGCTGTTGACCGTGCGGTCGAGGCGTACGGGAGTTTACACATCATGTATAACAACGCGGCTGTCCTGCATAAGCACGACACGACCGTCACCAACCTTGAAGAGGAGATGTGGGATTTCGTTCTGAATGTGAATCTCAAGAGCGTCTACTTGGGCTGTAAATATGCGATTCCCGAAATGACCAAGGTCGGGGGTGGATCGATTATCAACGTTTCTTCGTTGGCCGGGATCCTGGGCGTTGGTAATGTCCATGCGTATACTGCTGCTAAAGGGGGCGTGGTTTCGCTGACCAAGGCGATTGCGACGGCCTATGCTTCCAAGAACATTCGTTGCAATGTCATGTGTCCCGGTGCTGTGGATACGCCGATGATGGCCCACGTTCTCCATAGTTCCAATCCCAAACGCCTGGAACGCGTGGCCAAGAGCCACCCGCTTGGTCGTGTGGGCACGCCAGAAGATGTTGCGTCCATGGGACTCTTTCTGGCCTCGGATGAGTCGTCATGGGTCACTGGTTCGGTGTTCACGGTTGACGGGGGATATGCAGCCCAATAGGTCATGAGTGTTACGAAAGCGAAAGGAGAGACTGGATGCGGAGCGAGCCCAGACATCTTGAACATCTGCTCGGCCTGAGCGTAGGACTTGTCAGCCTTATTGGTTTCAGCCTCTTTTTTTGTTTGCAGCCCCTCTGGGCTGCGGAAGACCAGAACGGGCGGCCGGGGAGGACGTGGAAAGCGCTGGCTGAACTCTCTGAAGAAGAACGGATGGCTATCGATATGGCGCAGGACACGCCCCGCGATGCGAATATCCCGTATCTGCCGGCCGAAGCCTATCCGTTTCGCCCTCCCTACACGGCTGAGGAAATGGGCTTTCGCGGCATGGAATTCCCGCATATGCCGCGCTGGAACTGCGTCCAGGTCGAAGACATGGGGCTGCTGACTCCCAGTGGCTCCCTGTCCAGTTCACAAATTCTCGTCCTGGTTCATTATCGAAAACCCGAGGGTCTGATTGGACACCTGACCGCCCAACCGGGGGAACTGTTGACGCACTGGCTGACGCAGGATTTATCTCCACCTGAAAATTACGGCAATCAAATGCTCTTTATGACCTACCGGACCGACCGGGAGAAGCGCACCAAGGCCGACCTGTTTGGCTATTCGCCGGCCATCCGCCGGGTGCGTCGCTTCCCGCAACCCCAGCGCGAAGACAAAATGGCCACCTGGCCGATGACGTTTGATGACTCGCTCGGGCGCGACGCCTGGGAGTTTTCGTGGCGCGTACTCGGAACCGATACCCTGACCGAGACGGTCCGCTTTCCGAAAACGCGCCCGATCATCACCCTGGCGACCGCGGAGGGCATCTTTACCGACGTTCCCGTCCAAGACCTGAAAATAATGGGAGACAAATATCCGCACTATCAGCCGGATGGTGGCGTGCGCACCTACGTCCTGGAAGCCCGTCCAAAGTCGGATTGGCTGCCGGATTATTACGCCAGTAAGGTCCTGTATTGGTTAGAGCAGCACTATTTCTATCCGCTGCGGATAGAGGTCTACGGGCAGCAGGATGAGCTTATCTTTGTTGAGGAGCGGATTACCCAGATGATGAATCCGAACCTCGGGGAGCGTGGCTATCACAACCTGATTGCGGTCTGGTGGGACGCCCAGGCCGACTATTATGGCTACACCCTGCACGATGCCATGCAGGTCAAAGAATGGTCACAGAAAGATGTGGACGTATTCTTCTCACCCGACTTCATGCGGCGAGGCTGGTTCCCCGCGCCCTTAAAGACTCAGGCTGTGATCCGGACTCCAGAGGAATTCTTTTTACGTCCGCATTTATACAAGGATAAATTTTCGCAAGAGCGAAACTTGCAGTTGTCCTCTACAATCGAAGCGCGCATTCGCGCCCAGGATGCCGCCGGACAGATTGTCTTTGGAGAAGAGCAGGAATTCGTCAAGACGAGTATCGCACCGAACTGAAGCGCGCTCTAATCAGCCAGGGGCTTGAAGCCGCCAAAAATCGCAAAATTCAGAAACTTCCAATAGCAGTCCACAATCGTGAAGCCGGCCTCTCGCCACCAGTGCAGCTGAGGCTCCAGCGGAGCGATGTGGCTGCTGTGTCCCTTGGGACGCTGCATGGCGGTCCGTACCTGGCGAATTTCTTCGAGCGAGTGCAGCTCTCCTGTCTGCTCCCGGACGTGCTGCTGGATAACCCGATCAGCCAAGGGCGTGAACTGGTCGCGTAATGCAGGGTCTCCGGCAACCACGTCATTGTTGAGGAACAGACCGCCAGGCTGGAGCAGATTGAACACTTCAGCACATAATTGTCTTTTACGACTGTCAGTCAGGTGATGCAGCGCAATGGCTGAGACTGCGGCATGAAACGGTCCGGGCAGATCGGCGTGCCAGGTGGGATCAGCCAGATCGCGCAGAAAAAGTTCGACGTGCGAGCCATACTTGCTGAGGCGGGGCTCAGCATGCTCGTGCATGGCGGTCGAGCCGTCAACCCAGGTGACCGTTGCGTGTGGATAGTAGGAGAGAATCGTCTCTGTGACCGCACCATAGCCTGCGCCTAAATCGAGCACACGGATCGGTTCATCAGCCGACCAAGGGAAGAGGTCGAGCAAGGTATTGAGTTGCTCAAAGCGCTTCGGAATCAAGAGCGCGCTCCGCTGTACAAAATAGTCAACTTTGTCTTGGTCTCCCCAGCCACACAGGGTATCAGGCTCGGCCATTGGTCTCCCTCCCGTACAGTCTCGACGGAATACATATCAAAAGGAGTCGGTCTCAGTTGTATCACACGTGTAGTTGAGGTGGTATGACGCATACCGAGGGGAGTCATCATGTGGCACGGTCCCGAACGGCTAAGCCGCAAGTCGACCGGTAGAAGCACAAAAGGAGGGAGCCATGATCGTCTCAGCGCGTAAACAATACAAAGTCACCACCGAAGAGAATGTTCCCATGAAAACACGGGATGGGATCACGCTGTATGCCGACGTGGTCCGACCAGACTCAGACGCGCGTTTCCCCGTCCTGCTGAGCCGCACCCCGTATGGCAAAAAGGGTTCCGCCGACCCCAATGGCCTTAATGCCTCGTATGCGCAGTATGGCTATGTCTTTATTACCCAGGACTGTCGCGGCCGTTTTGAATCCGAAGGAGAGTACGACACCATCTTTCAAGAAGCCGCCGACGGCTACGATGCCGTCGAATGGGCCGCCCGCCTGCCGTGGTCGAACGGCCGGGTAGGGACGACCGGCCAGTCCTATTTGGGGCTGACGCAGTATCTGATTGCCTGTAACGACCCCATGCCGCCATCCCTCCAGTGTATGGCGCCAGTTTCATCCTCAGCTGACTATCATGCCAGTTGGATCTACCAGACCGGCGGGGTGTCAAAGTGGGGCTGGATGGTGCCGTACGCCATCTTCAAGGGCCTCAATACGCTCAAGCGCCAGGGGCGCAGAGACCTCATGGAAAAGATGAAGGAGTATGTCGAAGACGGCGAGTTAGCCGGCGTGCGGACGACCCGTTGGGGCTTGAACGCCTTCACCCCCCTGACCGACGAGTGGTATCGCCACCTGCCCATCAAGGATTGGGGTGAACTGCTCAAAGAAACCGCGCCCTACATGGCCGAGCATATCGCCCATGCTGACGATGGAGAGTATTGGTACCGGGCCAATGTGAACCGCTTTGCGGAGACGATCAGCACGCCAATGCTTCATGTCACCTCGTGGTATGACACGTTTGCTGAGGGTGGGCCGGCCGCGTATCAGAGCATCACTACGCGGAGTCAGTTTGCAGTCGCCCGAACCGGTCAACGGCTGATCATCGGACCGTGGGGCCATCTCTTGCCCTATACGACGCCGACTTCGCGCGGCGCAGGTGATATCGATTTTGGTCCGAACGCCTTGATAGACCTGAATGAAACCTTGTTGCGCTGGTTCGATTATTGGCTCAAAGACGTAGACAACGGAATTATGGACGAGCCGGCAGTCAACATCTTCACTCTGGGGGAGAACCGCTGGCAGCACCTGTCCGACTGGCCACCCCCGCATATGCGCCAGGTGCGCTACTTCCTGCACAGCGACGGTGGGGCAAACACTCTCAATGGGAATGGGACCCTCTCAACCGTGCCGCCTAGCCAGGAACAAGTAGACACGTATGTCTATGATCCTGACAATCCAGTTCCGTCACTGGGCGGCAATAACCTAGCCGTAGATATGGGCGTCCAGGATCAACGCCCGGTCGAAGAACGTAATGATGTCCTCGTCTATACCTCCGAACCGCTCACCCAGGCGCTGGAAATCACCGGACCGGTGTCAGTGACGTTGTGGGCGGCGTCTTCAGCCGTTGATACGGACTTTACGGCCAAGCTTATTGACGTCCATCCGGACGGCTATGCCCAGAATCTGCTCAATGGGATCATCCGCGCCCGCTATCGGGACTCCGCGGCCACGCCCACATTGGTGGAAGCGAACAGGCCGTATCAGTTTACGATTGATTTATGGGCGACGAGCAACGTCTTCCTGCCGGGCCACCGCATTCGACTGGAAATCAGTTCCAGCCATTTCCCGGAGTTCGACCGCAACCTGAATACGGGCGAGCCGTTTGGCGAGGGAACACAGGGAGTGACAGCCCAGCAGACGGTGTTCCATCAGGAAGACCGGGCGTCCTCTGTCCTGCTACCGGTGATTCCCCGATAGGAAACCGGACAGCGCGAAACGAATAAGCGAAAAGCCGACTGGAGTGCACTGACCATGCGAGCCTTGGTTATCGGCGGGACCGGACCGACCGGTCACTTTATCGTGAATGGATTGATTGCGCGCGGATTCGAGGTATCCATCCTGCACACGGGTCGCCACGAAGTGGATGAGATTCCCGAATCCGTGGTCCACATTCATACCAACCCGTTTGATGAGCAGGCGTTCACGCATGCCCTGGGTGATGCCCATTTTGATGTCACCCTCGCCATGTACGGCCGCTTACGGCGGGTGGCTGAGATTATGGTTGGCCGGACGGAGCGATTTATTTCGGTCGGTGGGGGCCCTGCCTACCGGGGCTTTATGAACGCGGATATGGTCCATCCGCCGGGACTGCCTGTCCCCACTGGGGAGGATGCAGTCAAGACTGCGAGCGAGGCAGAAGACGGCAAAGGCTACCGGGTGTATCGCTCGGAAGAAGTGGTTTTCAAACACCACCCGAATGCTACGCATTTTCGGTATCCCCAAATCTATGGCGCCTATCAAGTCGTTCCACGCGAATGGTCCATTGTCCACCGCATCTTGGACAAGCGGCCTTTCATCATCCTCCCGGACGACGGCTTATCGCTGAATCACTCCGGCGCTGCGGCCAATGCCGCTCACGCCCTGCTGTTGGCCGTGGATCAACCCGAGGTTGCCGCCGGGCAGGTGTATAACTGTGGCGATGAGCATGTCTTAACCTTAAAGCAGGTCGTGCAATTGTGTGCCGAAGCGCTCGGTCACGAGTGGGAGATTATTTCGATGCCGTACGATCTGGCCGTCAGCGCCAGACCGTTAATATCACAACCCTGGACGACCCACCGGATGTTTGATCTCACCAAAATCAAATCAGAGCTCGGCTATCGGGATATTGTCTCGCCAGTTGAGGGCATCAAACAGGCGGCGGTCTGGTTACGCGACCATCCATTAACATCTGGGGGGCGGGAGGAAACGATGCTGCAAGACCCGTTTGACTATGCGGCTGAGGATCGCTTAGTCGCTGCTTGGAAGCGGGCCGTGCATTCGATTCCGAAAGATTTGTTCCGGCAAGAGCCGGGCTATACCGCATCCTATAGCGGACCGGGCGGCTCTCAGCGCAAAGGCAGTTGGTGAGAACGTGCGGGCACGGCTTCACTTCCTATTCTGAATCCGGGAGTGACCAAGGTACGTCTGCCCAGGTGGGATGGGTCCAGCCATCAAGATCGTAGTGGCTCATGCACTCGTCGACCATAGCTTTCATCGAGGCATTCAGACCCGAATGCTCGGCTGCCTGATAGGTCTCGACCCGATTGGCTTCATAACCGCCGGCGAAGTTACGCTCGTGGGCCTCTGTGCGACCAGCGAACTCGGTCAGAAACAAATCCCAGATCACGCGCAGGAGTTTCACCCGTTCTTCCGCTGTGGCGGTGGCCCCTTTCCAGTAACGGTCAAGTAACGGACGAGTGGCAGGGTTCTTAAAATCCCGGGCCGAGGAGGGGATCTGGATCAGGTTGCCGGACAACAGGTTCTGGAATATGGTCCGCGCCTTAGTGAAAGTATCGCCGTAAATATTCCGCCATTGGAGCGCATACTCGGTCTTTGGCAGCAGATAGCCTCCCGGCCCCGGCTCGGCATCCGCCGCCATTGCCGTGGACAGGGCCCAGATGTTGTGCCGCATGCCGAGCAACTCACCGATCACCGATTGTACCTCACGCTTACCGGTCTTCTGCTGCATTTCGGTCGCCTGGAGCAGTAAGCCGCAGATAAAGTCGAGCTTGACCGCCGTCCGAGCCGCAGCGTGGAAGGCAAACCGCTGGGCAAAGCCACGCGGGAAGAGGCCGTTCACAACCGCGGGATTGCGGTACACGGTCACGTCTTCCCAGGGGATAAACACATCATCGAGCACAATACTCAAGTCAGACTCGTCAAACCGGCTGGAGAGCGGATAGTCAAAGGGGGAGCCGATTTTTTTGGCCAGATGTTCGTAGGAATACCGGCCCATGAAGGTGAGACCGGGGGCATTGAAGGGCACGAAGAAGCCAATGGCGAAGTCTTCTTCGCCCTCAACCAGCCCAGCCGGCTGGATATATTGGCTCATATAGGTGACATGGCTGAAGGCGGCCCCGGTGGAGACCATGCGCGCCCCACGCACGACAATGCCATCGTCGCGCTCCTTAACGACGTGCATATAGACATCACGCTGCTCGGCCGGCGGTTTTGAACGGTCACCGGCTGGATTGACCAGGCTCAGATTGACGAACATGACTTCGTCGGCAATCTTCTCATACCAACGCTGCACGTTCGGACCGTACTCGCCATAAAAATCCACATCCCCGGCCAGCGTTCCGACCAACGCAGCCTTATAGTCAGGTCCGCGCGACAGGGTGCCCCAACTCAGGCGGGCCCACTCGGCGATGGCATCCCGGGCTTCGAACAGGTCTTGATGCGTCCGGGGGAGTTTGTAGAACTTGTGTGAACGGGCCCCCCGCTCCGTCACATACGTCAAGAGATCATGCTTCTCCGGGTCGTGGAGCGTGTCGTACATGCGGGCATACGAGCGGGCGCTCGTGGCAAAGGCTGGGTGGGTGGTGACATCCTTGACCAATTCACCATCGAAGTAGATGACCCGTCCGTCACGCAGTCCGGCGAGAAATTCCTCGCCGGTTGGGGGCTCGCGGACGACTTGGGGCGAGGCAGTGGCGGACTGGGGTAGAGCCTGACCGTTGCCGCTGGGATTGTCCTGGGGTGTCAAGAGCGGCGCCTTGGGTGTCGATTGTTGCATGGCTTTCTCCTTTTGAGTCGATACGATGAGAGGCTAGTGGTTCAGTAGTCAGCCCGGAGCGTCCGCAAGTCTCCCATGGTTTCCCCATCCCAGTTTTTCCGACAGCCGATCAATGGCAACACCCGCTCGCCAAAGGTCCGAATCCCGGCGACCCAGTCTGGCCAGCAGAACAGCATGCCTTCAATATTGTGGTCCTCAGCAATTCGGTCGATCTTTCGAGCGACGGTTTCATACGAACCGATAAGGACAGGCACGTTCATAAACACCATATTCCCGGTCTCAATGTCTCCGGCCAGTAAGTCTGCATCAGCACTGGCATCTTCATTCCGGAACTGGCCCGATGTCCCACCCTTGACCGTGTCCAGACTCGCCGAGTAGACCAGCGACTTGATGGCCGCTATATCGCCACCGGCTACAATATCTGAGGCTGTCTGCCAGGCCCGGTCGTCGGTTTCTGCGGCGACAATTTGAAACAAGCCGTAGGTGCCCACCCGCGTATCGTACTTTACGCCGGCTTGCTTGAGGCCGGCGGCGATAGTATGCAGCCGTTCGGGTGCGACCATCGCAAAACTGTGGCCACCAATCTGAGAGACAAAATCTTGTCCGGCGCTCGACTGCCCCGCCGAGACAAGGGGAATCTCGTGGGTGGGAGTGGGCAAACACTGACAGTCATCCAAATCAAAGTAGGCACTGTGGTGGGTCATGGTCCCGTCTGTCCACAAGGTCCGCAGCACGTGTACGTAGTCGAGCGCATACGCATAGCGTTGCGCGTAATACGCATCCCCGCGCCACAGACCCATCTGGGCATACTCAGGCTTATTCCAGCCGGTGACAATATTGAGCGCGACCCGACCACCGCTAATATCGTCCAGGGTTGCCATGGTGCGCGCCACATAAGCCGGGTGAAGCGCAAGGAGCGATGCGGTCGGAATCAAGCCGATCCGCTGCGTTACTGTGGCTAGGGCTGAGGTCAGTGAAAACGACTCCAGGCACCCATCCCAATATCCCGTCTCGCCACCAAACCCACGAAATTTCATCATTGATAATACGAAATCGAATCCGAGACGCTCGGCTGCAAGGGTAATATCTCTGTTCAGCTCCCAGGTTGGCATATACGGCGGAATCGCCTTGCTCATGATATAGCCATTGCTGCCGTTCGGCAGAAAAATTCCAAACTTCATAGGATGCCTCCGTGAGGAGAACGTTGGCCCAACCTGAATCGGTCTGAGCGACACCTTTGCCTGAGTACGGCTCTGCATCAACCCACTTTCTGCCCCCATAGCACCCTGCCTGGTCCTGTCAACATTAGGGGCCATCGCTCAGGCTAGATACCCCGACACACGCTACATATAGAGTCAGTAGGTCGGATTAGCAAAGTGTAATCCGACAAGGACGGGAGGTCGGGTTACGCCTACGGCTAACCCGACCTACAAGGCGACACATAATGGTGAATTGCCCGAGCCTACGGAACTTCATCCCTCGTCGAGGATGCTATATATAGTGTGGTAGGACTTCCTCGCCGACTTTTCGGATGGCGCGTTTGACTTCTTCAAGCGGCAGCAGCCCCTGGTCGCCCTGCCAGATAAACCACTCCGGATTGCCCGCTTCGATCAGTTGATCCATAGCGCGACGGATATCACTCGTTGTTCCGGCCAGGGCAAAGTTCGCGTCGATCATCCGTTCGGGCGTGGCTTCGGAGGCCGGCAGCGGACCCTCGCCATATTTTTTGTTGTCCGCCTCGGTGCGGAATGCCTCCAGAAAGCCGAAATGGTAGAAAAAGTTCTGGAAGCCATAGCCACAGAAGCCGGCCGTCAGCATCTTCTTGGCCGCCTCTTGGGTATCTCCGGGGTAAATCGCGCGCAGCACGCCGAGCGATTTACCGAACTCCAGGGCGCGGCCTGCGGTCTTGGCTTCTTCGACATGGGTCTCGGCGAAAAAACGTACCTGGTCGTGGTCGGAAATGAACAGGGTCGGCACGATGTTCTCCCTGGCACACCACCGAACGGTTGCCTCGCTCATGGAGAAGGCTTGGAAGAGAGTGGGATGGGGCTTCTGATACGGCTTGGGCACGATGTCGATCATCTGGACCCGCCCGTTTTCATCGATCTCGCCCGGAGAGCCGTGTTCGCGCGTCCATTCGTGGGCCTGCCAGGGAGTGCCTTCCTCATAGGGATACGGATACTCGTAGTGCTTGCCCTTGAAACGAAAGGGTTCGTCTTTCCAGGCCAGTTTCAAAATCTGAAAGACCTCTTCAAACGCCTCGCGATTGCGGACATCGATGTCGCTCTGATCGCTGACCGTCGCGCCGATGTGAATCTTCTGCGCCATGGGGTTGAGCCAGCGAGATTGATAGCCACGGGCAAAGCCGACGTGCGTGCGCCCTTTGGTGAGTTGGTCGAGCCAGGCAATCTCAAGGGCGAGCCGCAGCGGGTTCCAGCCCGGCAGGACGTAGCCGATGGGACCAACCTTGAGCGTTGAGGTCTGGTGAATCACATATTGGGTCAGCACGGGCAGACTCCCGATTTCCATGCCTTCGGTATGCAGATGGTGCTCGGGAAAGGCGACTCCGGTGAAGCCCAGGTCTTCCACCATACGCGCAATCTCGGCGACTTCATCGAACATTTTTTGCCAGCGCTCGGTGTGGTGGGCAATGGGTCGGAGGTCTTTCCGTTCTTGGGGAGTGGCCGGAATGGACGGCAGACAAAAATACATGAACTTCATACGGGATCTCCTTCTTGATGAGCGTCTCCTTACTTACAGGACCAGCGGGAATGCAGCAATTCTTCAAGCGGAGGGGATGTCCTGGAAGAGGCCATCTCTACAGTATCATTTTGACACTCGGAATATGCTTGAGGCTGCTGAATATGGTCTTCCGCTCTTCTTCACTTTTGACGTGAACGGAGAGATTAAACGACGTATACTTTCCTGTCCGACTGTGGCGGGATTCACTGAACTGATATTCGAACGCCTCAAGCATAACGACGATGCTATCCGTTATCTGCGCTGTATCAGAACCAATTATCTTGAACGACCACGTGCAAGGATATTCAATTTTCGGCGAGTCCAAATAGTCCTCCTGTATGTCCTCATCCTTGTCGAGCACTGCGATGTGAGCTAAGACGCTAGCAAGTCCGGCTGGCTCAACTGATTTAATGAACTTCACGAAGTGATCCTGGCTGTGACTGAATTTTTACACAAGGGGGGACTCAGATGACACAACCGCTGCACACCGTTCGTCAGTTAGCCTATGTGGTTAGAGACATGGACGCTGCGCTCAAATACTGGGTGGATGTTCTGAAGGTGGGGCCATTCTATTTGTTTGAACATTGTCCACTCAAAAATCAGCGCTACCGAGGCAATCCCTCGAATGTGGATGTGACGTTGGCCCTGGGAAATAGTGGCGCCCTCCAAATCGAACTGATTGTTCAACATAACGCTGAGCCATCCGTCTACAAAGAGTTCCTGGACGCCGGTCGGGTTGGCGTCCATCATTTCGGCCTCATGCCCGAAGACTACAAAGCAACCTATGCCCAGTATAAGGAGCTGGGCCATGAGGCCGCGTTTGAGTGCACGGTGGGCAATGCCGAACTGGTGTATTTTGACACGGTCCAAACCATCGGTCATTATACCGAACTGTGGGACAATAACGCTGTCTTCAAGGATTTGTTTATGTTAGTTGAGAACGCGGCCAAAGACTGGGACGGCAAAGACCCTGTCCGACCGGGACCGTTATAGAGAGATGCAAAGGACCCTCTCCCAGAGGGAGAGGGGAAAAAGACCCAAGTAAGACCAACGTCAGAACAATACAGGAGAACAGGAGGAAGTTATGCATTGGCAAGTAGGCGACACCAAAATCACGAAGATTGAGGAAATCGTATATCCGGAATTTTCGGATGTGCTGCCGACCGCAACACCCGAGGTCGTGAAACAGGTCGAGTGGCTCTTTCCCCACTTTGTCACGCCCGAAGGCATGCTCTCCCTGAGCATTCATTCGCTGATCGTGGACACGCCCGGTGCGACCGTGGTGGTGGACACCTGCATCGGCAACGGCCGCAACCGCGCCCCCATGGACATCATGAGCAATCTGTCCACCTCGTTCTTGGATGACATGAAGGCGGCCGGTTACGACCCGGACGGCATTGACTACGTCATGTGCACCCACCTGCATCTTGACCATGTAGGCTGGAACACGCAGATGGTTGACGGCAAATGGGTCCCGACATTTCCGAACGCGTCCTATCTGATGGATCAGAAAGAGCTGGAGCTGTTTGGCAATATTGACGACGATATGATCGCCAGCCTGCCGGCCGATGCGGTCGACTTCTTCAAGATTCAACAACGCGTGTTCGAGGACTCCATGAAGCCGGTTTTTGACGCCGGTCTGGCCAAGTCGATCGACGCGCCGACCACGATTTGCGAAGGGGTCCGGCTGATTCCGACGCCGGGTCATACGCCCGGCCACTGCTCGGTCGTGGTTGAGTCCAATGGCGCGGCGGCCATGATTACCGGGGACTTCATTCACCATCCGATCCAGTTCCACGACCCGAATATCTGCACTCCGTTCGATATCGACAACACTATGGCGCTGGCAACCCGTTGGCGGACCTTTGAGCAGTTTGCGGATACGCCGACGCTGATTATCGGCACCCACTTTGCCGGACCAAGCGCCGGCAAGCTGGTCCGAGACGGCGCCGGCTATCGTCTGGACGTCTAATCAGGATTAAAGGATTACAGGATTATCCTGATAAAGGGTGGGTCCTCCCGGACCCACCTTACTCCCGGGCCCATCTTACTCTCGGACCAAGCCACGGCCCGGCTTTCCTTGCGTCTTGCCGCGTTGAGTTCACTCCAGGAAGGCGGGAGCCTCACGCTTGAGTATCCGCTTGATGGCGTCCAGATGAAGGGCGGCTTGTTGGCGGTCCGTTTCAAGCTGCTCACACGTGTGACGACACACCTGGTCAGAGACCCGTTTGAGCGGCAAGCCTGTTGAGTGGGCCAGCACCTGAACCATGCACGCCCGCTCCAGGTAGTATAAATCGTCGAACGCGGTTGCCACGTCCGGCCCGGTCACAATCACGCCGTGGTTGGCCAGAAACAACACCTTCCCTCTGGTCAACTTGTCCCTGAGCCGCTGTCCTTCGGCCTCGTCCAGGGCGAGACCGTTATACTCCTCTTCGTACGCCACACCATCATAGAAGCGTAGCGCATTCTGACTGATCCATTCGAGACGACCGCCGTCGATTGCGCACAGGGCGGTCGCATACGGCATGTGGGTGTGGAGCACACACCGGGCAGACGGGTTGCCGAAGTGAATCTGAGAGTGAATGAAGAACGCCGTGGGCTCAACCTTCCACTTCCCTTCGATCACGTGGCCGTCCGGGTCAACGATGAGCAGGTCACTCGTCTGTAGCTCGGACCAATGAATGCCTTGGGGATTGAGCAGAAACCGGTCGGTCGTACCTGGAACGACAAGACTGAAATGATTACAGATACCCTCACTCAGCCCGAGCCGGTCTGCCCAGCGCAGCACCGCGGTGAGGTCAATGCGTGCCTGCCGAAGGGCTTCAGTATGCGTATCCATATTGTTCCTCGCTATGCTTATGCTATCTCAACAAGTCAAGGTTAATAAAGTTGCAACGTCCATACATGGGCTACTTGGATAATCTTCATTATGCTGACGCATTGCCTGCCACTGACTCGAATGCTAGCATATTGCAGTCATGGCAGCTTTAACGATTCGTAACCTTTCGCCGGAGGTTATTCAATCTATAAAACTTCTCGCACAACGCAATCATCGTTCTATGGAGCAAGAAGTCCGCGAGATGATTGAGCGCTACGTTGGAGACAGGCTTTCGGCAATTGAGCAGATTAAGCGTTCGTGGGATTCTCAAAGTCGATCACCATCGGCCCAGGAAATTGATTCCTGGATCCAAGAAGGACGGCGGTGAGAGTCGTTGTAGACACGAACGTCATTGCCTACTTTCTCCTCGGCACTCAGCCTTTCCGTCAAGAGTGCGATACGTTCTGGCGTACGATTGAAGAACCTGTGGCACCCACTTCATGGGAAGCGGAACTCACGAATGTTTTATGGATGGCTGTTCGCACAAAAGTCATACCTCTTCCAGAAGCACTCCATAAGCTCGATTTGGCAGCAACACTTGGTATACGCGCCGCGCCGATACATAGTTTATGGTATGGTGCTCTCGTCCGTGCCTCTTCAGCGAATATAGCAGCCTATGATACGCTTTTTGTTGAGCTCGCCGAGCGACAGGGATGTCTTCTCGCAACCTTTGACAAGCGGTTATTGCAAGCCTTTCCGAAAATTGCAGTGAGACCGAGGTCGGTAGCAACGTCCTAGTGGGGCCCCTGCTCAAGTAGCGTGCGCTACGCGCACGGAAACTTTAGAGTTTAGAAAGAGTTTCAGCACCATGCCAACTAAGGCCTACGATACATTCCTGCTTGAAGAACTTCGAGATCCAGAGACTGCGGCGGCATATCTCTCTGCTCTCTCTGCGGCAATAGAAGATGGCACGGGGGACGAGTTTCTCATTGCCCTCCGAAATGTTGCCGAAGCCCACGGTGGACTTGGAGTCTTAATCCGCAACAGCGAATATCAACCGGCAAAGTATGTATAAAATGCTTTCCGTTTAGGGTAGGTCCCCACCCTCTCCCGGAGTACCCGGATGGAGAGGGCAGGCTAGCGAGTCTTCAACAAGGAAACTACGGGTCAACCCGGGCTGAGGCGTAGCCGCTGACGACTTCGACCCCGTCTTGATTGACGGTCGAGACATCCAGATCAACGATGTGACCACCTTCTTCTTGACGGATGGCCTTTACTGTGGCTTTGGCGGTGAGGGAGTCGCCCGGCCAGACTTGGCGGGTGAAGCGCACCCCGTATTGGGTGAGGCGACCGTCGCCCACATAATTGGTCAGCATCTTACCGGTCATGCCCATCGACAGCATGCCGTGGGCAAAGACGGACGGATAGCCGGCCACTTTGGTGACAAAGATTTCATCGGTATGGACCGGATTGTAGTCGCCCGACGCGCCCGCGTATTGGACGAGTTGGGTGCGTTTGAGGTCTTCGACCACTTGTTCTTCGTGCGTATCTCCGACTTTCAATTGACTTGCTAATAATGCCATAGCTTCCCTCCTACTGATCTACCGGACGCTCCGTTTGGACCCCAACGCTGCGGGCGGTGACAACGAGATCGCCGTTCTGGTCGCGGTACTCGGTAACGGTCTCGGAAAAGAGCAGCTTGCCTGAACGCTTGCCCTGCTTTTCCCATTTCTTACCCGGTTTTACCGTGGCGGTCAGGACATCGCCCGGTTTGGGATGGCGGTGGTATTCATAGTGCTGCTCGGCGTGCAGGCCGCCCCCGCCGCCGCCCCCCCCGCTGCTACCTTCCTTTTTCACGCCCGTGGGTTCTTTGCCCGAGCCGAACCACGGCGTGCCTAGTTTGGGGCGCAGAAAATAGTCGGGATCGAATTGGGCGCTCGCCTGGACAAAGGTCGGCGGAGCAATGACGGACCCAGGCTCGGTGGTCTTGGCGTACTCTTCGTCAGCATAAATCTCGTTATAATCACCCACGGAACGAGCAAACATGAGTATATGGCTCGCTTCGACGGGAAATTTTTCAACTGCCATTGGTGTATCTCCTTTTGTGATTAGTGATGGGTGGGGCGGGGTATACACAGGCTCCCCACCCCGGCCCTCTCCCACGAGGGGAGAGGGGGATTGAGCTAGTTACTGAGATGTTTGCCGTAGAACATCAGCACGCGGTGCCACATGTCCTGGGCCGGTACTGGGCGATAGCTCTCCCGATAATCGGCAAAAAAGGCATGTCCGGCGTTGGGATACATGCGCATCTCATACGTCTTGCCGTGCTTGTCGAGTTCTTCTTTAAGACGCTCGGCGTGTTCTGGCGAAGGGTTAGGATCTTCTTCGCCAAATAAGCCAAACAAGGGGCAGGACAGATCTTTGACCAGGTCAATAGGAGAGGTAGGACGGGTCGGCGGGAAATCGTCTTGGATGATAAACCCGCCGGCAGAATCCACCGCGGCATCAAGATTTTTACTCGTGCAGCCAAACATCAGCGTGTAACGTCCACCGGAACAAAAGCCAATAGCGCCAACTTTCCCGTTGGAGTCGGACTGGCCCTTGATATACCGGGCCGCGGCGTCCAGGTCGGCCATGGCCTGAGAGTCCGGTACGGAGAACATCACTTTGATCACATCGTTGATATCGCTCGGGTCGGGATTGCCTTCGCGCGTATACATATCCGGCGCCAGCGTAATATAGCCTTCGCGGGCAAAACGGTCGGCCACGTCTTTGATATGATCGTTTAAGCCAAAGGCTTCCATAATGACGATCACACCGGGGTGCGGACCATCTGTGGTTGGCTGGCTCAAGTACGCATTGACTGGCGTATCGCCCTGGCCAGGATACTGCATCATACTGGATTGAACTTCCGGTGGTCTCATGACTTCATCCCTCCTCTATGGATAGTGAGATTATATTACCGGGAGCATATGTCTTGCCCCTGTCGGTTTCAAGTCTTGTGGGTACAGCGAAAGAGGAGAGCGCAGCTTGTGACCATACAGAGAAGGTGGTAGGACGCAAGGCAACGTATTGCGCTGAACCGATGAACCGATGAACCGATGAACGAATGAACTAGGGAGGGACGAAAATGAGTCGCACCTATAACGTTATTGATTCAGACGGTCATGTTTTAGAACCGCCCAATTTTTGGGCCGACTATATTGAACCGGCATACCGAGACCGCGTGCCCGAACTGATTGTTGATACAGACGGCAAAGAGCGCCTGCGTATTGAAGGTCGCGTACTGGGAGGACAAAAAGGCTTGGGCTTTGCCGGTGCCATTGGCGCCCGCGATGGCAATGCCTCGACTGACATTAAGTACGTAGAGGGTCGTCAAGGCGGGTTTGATCCACACGCGCGTATACCGGACATGGAACTGGACGGCATAGACGCCGTTTTTCTGTATCCCACCCTCGGCCTTTTTTCTGGAGCTATAGAAGACGTACCTCTCGCTGCGGCCACCTGCCGAGCGTATAACCGCTGGCTGGCCGATTACTGTAAGCCCTACCCCGACCGGCTTTTTGGCGTAGCCATGCTGCCGATGCAATCCATCGAGCTGGCGATTGAAGAAATGCGCTACGCTCGGAATGAACTTGGGATGCGGAGCGGCTTTCTGCGTCCGAACCCGTATAACGACCGCATGCTTGGTCATAAGGATTACGATGTATTCTGGGCCGAAGCCCAAGAGCTCGACTTTGCCATCGGCGTTCACGAAGGTACCGGCGGCATGCCGGCCGCGGGGGCCGACCGGTTTGAGGAGCTTGCCCCTCGGCATATTGTTTCTCATACCGTGGAAATGATGCTGGCGAGTTTGAGTATTATCTGGGACGGTGTATGCGAGCGTTTTCCGAAGCTGCGCATTGCGTTCTTGGAGTCAGGCGGTGGCTGGATTGCCCCTTGGCTGGATCGTATGGACCGCCATTGCGACGATCATGGGGTGTTCACGGATTCGCCCCTCACCCTGCTCCCGAGCGAATACTTCAAGCGCCAGTGCTGGATTTCGTACGAACCGGTTGAGGGCAGCTTGGCCCATCTGGTTGATTATATTGGCGCTGAAAAGATTCTGTGGGCAACCGATTATCCGCACCCGGATGGCTTCTTTCCTGGGGCTCCCAAAATGATCGCGGATAAACTATCGGATGAGAACAAACACAAGGTGTTGGCGGAGAGTGCGAAGCAGTTTTATGGGCTGAGTTAGTTTGTTGCAGGGTGCCTCCTGTGCACCCTGCGCCTTAGTCCGTCGCAGCCGAATCGGGCACAAAAAAGACAAACGTGCGGGCTTCAATACTTTCTCTGGCCAGCACGTCCGGCGGACTGTTCGGGTCGTCAAAGCCGGTATGGGCGGTAAAGCGTGCCCGCCCGTCATTCAGCGCGGTGTTTCTCAAATCCTATTGGCTCACTTTGATGTCTCATGGCAAGGGTGCGAAATGCATGCTGATAATCATCCACGCGCCATCGACTTGCGCGTACGTCAGCATATACTGCCCAGGAGTCGTGCTTGTCCGCTCTCCTTTGATCTGAGTCGTGAGCTGATAATTCCCCCATGCCACTCCAGTCGCTCTGGTGATTCGATATTTCGGATATACGATTTCGAGCACGGCAGACTCATGTTCATCGAAATACTCTTGCACGGCCTGTCTGAATGCCTCCTTGCCCTCGATGGGAAACGGCGAGTACAGTCCATACAGGACGATACCTTCGTGAGCAGTGGCAACAGCCGCGTCAAGGTCGCCGGTATTGAGGGCTTTCATCTCGGAGTTGAAAGCAGCAATGAGTGCCTCGCGTTCCGATTGGCCGAGGGCCGGAGACACACCGCTCAGCAAGAGGCTACAGGTGCAGACCAGGCATATGCGTAGAAGAGTCATGCTCAGCGCGTTCCCGCTTCTTTGTCCGCTCCGGAAATGAGTAAACGCGCCAACATCTGCATGTCTGTTGAGGGCACATTTACTCATTTTTGCCCTCATTATAGCGACGAGAAGTCCAAGGCAACGACCAGCCATTTGCCTTCCTCCTTGGCATAGGTAAAGGTGTAGCGTCCATGCAGTATTCTCCGCGGACCAACCCGTGGTTGCTCTCGCACGGTATAATGTCCCCACGCCAGCCCACTCGTTTCGATAACAAAAAATTTCGTGTTGACAGAATTCCATTTGACATAATCATGGTTCGTAAAATACTCCTGCACGAGTTGTTGAATGGCGGCTTTCCCTTCGACTGCAAAGGGAGACAACGTACCGAATAAGACAACATTCTCGTGCGCTGTCGCCGTGAAAGCAGTTGGGTCTTGTCCATTGAATAATCGGATATCAGCCTCAAAAGACTGTTGGATGTCAGTCAGGTCATCTGCCCGGACAGACACGCCTCCAAACAGCAGGCTGATTCCCAGCAGGCTGATTCCCATGACGAGACTGCGGCGTAAACCACTCATATCACCTCTCCAGCTCTCTTCTTCGATATGTCCATTCCGGTGTCAAGCCTCTGCCCCGCCTCTCAGCGGCTCGGCAGCGTGCTCCGTATGGATTGACCTCAAAGAGTAAACGTGTACAACAGCTTGGAATCAGTGAAGGACACGTTTACTCTTTCAATCCCCGGACAGGGATACTATCCCAGGTTCCGGCAAGAGAGCAAACGGACCGTCAGCCCGGAACCGAGAAAAACAGTAGGAAATTCGCTCGATTAGTGTTAGAGAAACGTCTTTCGACCCAGACCGGGAAAGATGCCGGAGCCGTCCTATCCGCTCTGGCAAAGGAGGGAGTTTATGCAGGGTCTCGAAGGTGTCAAAGTTCTGGAACTCGGCCATCTTGCTTCGGCGGCATATGCGACAAAACTCATGGCTGACCTTGGAGCGAACGTCGTCAAAGCCGAAGAACCAGGCGGCGACCGGGCCCGTTGGCGCGGGCCTTTTCCAGGCGGCACAGCAGACCCGGAGCAGAGTGGTCTCTTTTTATCCCTCAATACCAATAAGCGCAGTGTCACGCTTGATTTTGCACCCGAGAAAGACCAACTCTCCCGGCTCGTGCAGTGGGCAGACATCCTGGTCCATAATTACGCGCCGCCGCGCATGACCGAGTTGGGCATTGATTATCCGACCTTTCGAGAACTCAATCCCCGGCTGGTTATGTGTTCGATTACGCCATTTGGCCTGACCGGTCCGTATACACACTATAATGCCTATGACATCACCGTTGCCAATGCCGGCGGCTGGGCCTGGTTGAGCCCTGGGGCCTCAGACTATCCAGAGTTGCCACCCCTCAAAGCGTATGGCCAGCAGACGGAATTCCAGGGCGGGCTGGCTGCCACGGTCGCCACGCTGGGCGCGTATTATCGGGCGTTGGAAACCGGGCGCGGGGAGCATATTGATCTAGCCGTTCAAGCCTATGTGTCCTCCTTCATGGAACAGAGCTTCGTCCATTATACGTATGGGAAGAAAGTCGCTTCACGCCTGGGCAAGCGGCTGCTGTATCCGTGGGGGATTTATGAGTGTCAGGATGGCCTCATCTTTGTGGTGACCGTGGAAGAAGACCAATGGGAACGCCTGGTTGACCTCATGGATAACCCGGAGTGGGCAAGCTGGGAGATCTTTCAAAACGCGATAGAGCGGGCCAAGAACCAGGACGTGCTCAAAATGTATCTGGATGAGTGGTTCAAGCAGCAGAAAGTGTATGAACTGTTTCGGGCCGGCCAAGAGCGACGCATCTGTTTTGCTCCGGTTCAGAGCATGCGTCAGTTGGCTGAAGACGAGCACCTGCACGCGCGCAAGTTTTTTGTGGAGGTGGAACATCCGAAGGCGGGTACGTTGACCCATCTCGGCCCGCCCTACCAACTGCGCGAGCCATGGTGGCAGATTCGTCGCCCCGCCCCGCAGTTGGGCGAACATAACGCCGAAGTCCACACCGAACTCCAAAGCATAGCGCCGCCCCCCACTCCCCAACCCCCAACCCCCAATCCCGCTCTTCCCTTAGCCGGCGTGCGGGTGACTGATTTTACCTGGGTCTGGGCCGGTCCGTTTGGCACGATGCACCTGGCGCACCTGGGCGCTGAGGTGGTTAAGGTTGAATCACACGCCCGGGTGGATATTAGCCGCCGGCTGCCGATCTACCCGGAGGGTATGAAAGGCGGGGTGAATCGCTCCGGCATTTTCAACGAGTGGAGCATGGGCAAGAAAAGCCTGCTCCTCAACGTCGCCAAACCTGAGGGCATGCGGATTGTCAAAGAACTCATCAAGAAGAGTGATGTGGTGGTGGATAATTTTGCGACTGGCGTCATGGACACCCTTGGTCTCAATTACGATGATTTGAAAAAGATCAAGCCGGATATCATTGTTGCTTCGATCTCAGGTTTTGGCCATTCCGGCCCGCAGAAAAAATATATGGGCTATGGTCCGGCGATGGCTCCGGTCAGCGGTTTATCGTCCCTCACCGGCTATAAGGATGGCTCGCCGCAAGAGGTCGGGATTTCGTATGGCGACCCGAATAGCGGCATTCACGCCGCCGCGGCAATCTGCGCCGCGCTGGCCGCTCGACAACGCACCGGCCACGGCCAGTATATTGATGTGTCGCTGTTTGAGGCCGTGGCCGCCCTCGTGTCCGAGGGCTGGATGGACTACGTCATGAACGGCAGCCAGCCAGAGCGCGACGGCAACCATGATTCCCTCATGGCTCCGCATAACTGCTTTCGCTGTGCCGGCGAGGATGCCTGGGTGTCGATCGCGTGTGGCTCGGACGAAGAATGGCAAGCTCTGTGTCAGGCGATTGGCCAGTCCCAACTCAGCCTTGATACACGGTTCAGTACCGTTCCCAATCGGAAGGCGAACGAAGACGAGCTGGAAAAACTGCTGACCGAGTGGACCAGCCAACGCGACCGCTGGGAAGTGACGCAGATCCTCCAAGAGGCCGGTGTGGCCGCCTTTCCAGCGATGAGCGCCGCTGATCTTGCGGAAGATAAGAATCTGGAAGCGCGCGGAGCGTTCTCGCGCCTGCCCCATCCGGAAGTCGGCCCCCGCCTCCATATGGGTATCCCCTGGTTACTGACCGAATCCCCCAACGGCGTCCGCACACCGGCTCCGTTGCTCGGCCAGCATACGGACGAGGTGATGCAGGACGTGCTGGGATATGCGCCGGAAGAAATTATACGGCTCAAAGAAGAAAAGGTGCTGGATTAGTATACGTCCCAATGCTGCAAGAACACTAACCCCTGGAGTGACCCCACCGCTACCCTCACCCCACGGTCATGAGGGATAAAAATAGGCTTGCGCTCAATTCGGACAGGCAGCCCTACCAACTCCCGGTCTGCCAGCACCACCCCCAGATACGAATTGGGCGAATGATAGATTGTATAGTTGGTAACAGTCAGCATTTCGGCTTTTTGATGTTCAATGGGCCACGGCGCCAGCAGTGTTGCCCAACCGGTTATTATCCCACCACCTTTTTCTGCGACACCCACTCTTCTGCGGTCAGTGCCCACCGTTCGTGATCGCGCCAACGTCCCGCCACCTTTAAGTAGCGGGGCGAGAACCCTTCTTGCCGAAACCCGAGCCGTTGCACCAGATGAAGGGAGGCCTCATTATCCGGCTGGATGTTAGCCTCCAGCCGATGGAGCCGTAGTCTACGGAAGGCGTGGGAGATCACCGCGCGCAGTCCCGCTGTCATATAGCCCCGCCCGTTGTGTGGGACAAATGCATAATAGCCCAAATATCCAGAGCAAAACGTTCCCCGGACAATTTCGTTAATGTTGATGACTCCCGCAAGTTCATTCGCCTCGGTCCGCACCTAGTTGCCCACATGGGCAGACTGTTTGAGCCGCTTGAGATAGGCTTCAAACGCGTCAACCGTTCGCGGCGGGGCCGCCCAATGACGGTGTAGCTTCCGGCCTTTAGCCACCGCGGTTAGAAACTCGTCTCGGCGGCGCCGCGATGGTCTCTCAAGAATGTCTCGCACTGTCTGAGTCTCCCGTCTCGTCTGTGCGTCACTCTAAATGTTTTCTTGCCCGCAGCAAGCGAAACCGTGTAAGACATAAGCATACCGCAGATAAAGGGTCAAAAGGAGGAGCACCATGGCAGGCGTATTAGCGGGAAAGATTGCGTTGATTACCGGAGCCGGTTCAGGGATTGGGCGCGCCTCAGCCCTCGCCTTTGCGCGAGAGGGCGCAAGCGTGGTGGTCAGCGATATTGTTGCTGACGGGGGCGAGGAAACTGTACAGCTCATTCAGGCGGCGGGAGGAGAGGCCCGCTTTCTTAAAGTCGATGTATCTCAAGCCACTGAGGTTGAGGGGCTCATCACCCAGATCGTCGAAACGTACGGACGCCTTGACTGTGCCTATAACAACGCGGGGGTCGAAGGTGAAAACGTGTTGACCGCTGAAACCAGCGAAGAGGGCTGGGATCGCACTATGGCGATTAATCTCAAGGGCGTCTGGCTGTGTATGAAATATGAGATTCTCCAGATGCTCAAGCAGGGCGGCGGGTCTATTGTGAACACCTCTTCGTCCTATGGCTTAGTGGGCGGTTACCGTCTGCCAGCCTATATCGCCAGTAAGCATGGCGTGGTCGGTATTACGCGCGCGGCTGCATTAGAATACGCGCAGAGCGGTATCCGCGTGAACTGTGTCTGTCCGGGCGCGATTGAGACGCCAATGGTCAGTCGGCTGACCGAGGGTCAGCCCGAGATGGCCGACAAGATCGCAGAAATGGAGCCAGTCGGCCGGATGGGCCAGCCGGGAGAAATCGCGGAAGCCGTCGTCTGGCTCAGCTCAGACGCCGCCTCATTTGTGACCGGCCATGCTATGGCGGCAGATGGCGGCTGGCTGGCCCAATAGTTTACGGCAGAACCAGAGCGGTAGGTCCTATATGAGATTTTACAACTCTAGCTAATCTAACGAATCGTCAGCTCTACTCCTGGCTAACCGTCTAGCATTGCTGAGCGCTGCACCGCTGCTGCGATCTGTTGAACCAGAGCACTGACTGATTGGAACCCAGCCGCAATCAAGTCAGAACTGTCTTTGAACTGACGTGAGAGCTCTCGGTAGAACTCGTGCGCCCACGCAGCGGGTGTCGATTGTAGCCGTTCGTTATCTCTCTCCTGGTTCAATCCTCTTGAAGTAAACCAACTCTGGATCGCCTTCGTCGAGGTTTTCAATAGTCCCACTGCGTTGATAATCGAGCTTGGCCAGGAGAGCTTGCATTGGTTTGTTTGATTGGTTCGTAGAGGTAAATAACTTAGGCGAATCACACACGGACTCGATGTACTGCATCAAGTCCGAGCCGATCCCTTTTCTTCGATAGTCAGGATGAACAACAAGCAATGCGACAAACCCACAGCCAAAGAAGTGATAATTCGGCATCATATACCCAATAATCTCTCCATCTACGTCGTAAACATGGCATTCACCCTGCTCCGCCGATTTGTGGATGAAGTGTAGCCGCTGAGCATCAGTTTCAACAATCGGATCGAAGGCGAGGATCGTATCGACATCACTCGCTGCGGCTACTCTTATTCTTCCCATACGATCTAATCGCCTCTAGGAAAAGCGTCTAGGCTTTCTCACCTCGTGACAGACTGGATTCTGAATGTCTTCCCTGATCGTCCAAGCATCCTCTTCCATCTCTCCATGTCCGTAACATTCTCGGTCACCAATTCTGCGTTCGCTCGCACCGCACACAGGGCAATCAAAATATCATTGATATGATCCCGCGGTTCCACCTCTCCATACTGTTGCTGATAGCGAGCAAGAAGCACCCCGCTTAAGACCCAGTCGTCATGGTTTGGGGTCACCATATACCCTCGTCTTACGAATGCCTGGCTGATGCCATCGTAGTTCCTCTTATCGGCTCGTGTCCGTGCTCCCGCATAGAGCTCTTGCATAACCACCGAGCTCAAGCGTGCTCTGCCAGTGCGAAGCGCCTGTTGGAATAGCGCCTCATCCGCTTCTCCCCGAATGATGGGGATTAATACGGAAGAGTCGAAGAGGAGAGCGCGGCTCTGCGCCACGATCCCTACCCCTTCTTCACACGTTGATAGACATCCCGGAGGGTTCCTCGGTGACGGAGTTGTTGCATATGTTTCGTGACCTCCTCTGCAAAAAGGCGGTCAGCAATAGCAATCCGGATCGCCTCAGATTCACTTTTTGCCTTTAACTGCTTGACTAGGCGCTGCACCTGCTCCTCTTCCAGCATGACATTCTTACGGGTCAGCGCAACAGCACGATTCATAAGCTCTCTCCTACGTATGATTTTTCAATTTATTACACACTATGGAGATGATCAAGCGGAGATGCCGGGCGAGCACAGCGTCACTCGACATCTTCGTACTTTGTTAGACAGTCTGCTCAACAGAGAAGTTAAACTGAACGCGCCTACCGTCCCGGCCTTGCACCTCCCGCACTTGGGGTGGCCCGCTCGTAACGGCCTTGATGCACGATTCCCAGAACTGAACGGCAGCAACGTTCCGAGTGTGAATTTGCAGCTCCCACTGCCCAGGAAACCGCTTCCAGAGCGCGCAGACCGCACGCCGCCCAATGCCGAGGCGTCGCCTCTCAGGTTTGATGTAGAACTCCGCAAGTTGGTGGACGGCAGACCCAGTGGAGATCGGGTCTCGTATGAGGGCAAACCCTACGGTGTGGCCTCCGTGCTGAATGATGAAGGCATGCCGACCGGGCTCGGACCAATAGGCGTCGAGGTACGGGCAGGAGGCCGAGGTGGTCGCACCGCTGGGAACATCTCGATGGTTGCTGAGTTCGAGCAGGTATTCGTCGAGTAGCGAGTCTATCAGGTCAGCATCGGAACTGCCCGCTACCACGAGTTCAATCTGCATATAAGACAGAACTCCTACTTTCTTTGAATGGATATATATCCCCTCACCCAAACCGTACTACCGTCTCAGGGCTGTGCGCCACCACGGAGACAATTTGCCAGTTGTCGTCTGTCTTGCGTAGTGTGTAGGTCGCGCCGAGCCGCTCTAGCTCTTCGCCGGTTTTCGTATAGCGTACGGCCAGACCGCTGAGGAGCGCGATACGGTCTGTCATCTCTTTGATCTGAATATTCGTAACTTCGCTCCGCCCATAATTCCGGCCTTTGAGATCTTTAATAATCTGCGCGAAGAGCTTTTCAATCTCTGCTTCACTTGAAAGCAGGGTCACACCTTGGTCTGCGATGAACAGACACGGAGCACAGTAAAAAGGCACCATCGCCTGGGCTTCACCGGTATGAAAGGTGTCGAGATAGCGCGCGTAGAACTGTTTAATTGCCTCTTCTTGGTTTGCCATTGTTATGCTTTTCCTTTCTGCATGTGTGGACTGGTTGATTGCTCCAACTGCGTTAAATAGGCAAGCGCGTGGGCGTTGGTGTGTCCACACATCTCTACGCTCGGGCGCAGGTTACGGCAGACTGCCGGGCGTTCTGGCCGGCCAAATAACAGACACCGATTGTTCGTACTGAGGTGTAGACAGCGGACCCCAGCCGGTTTGCCCTGCGGCATGCCTGGCAACGGGGATGAAATAGACGGGGCGATACAACATGCTCCGCAGCCAACGCGACACTCCATACGTATTCCCGTCACTTGCTCAACGTTGCACCCTTTACCACCTTCACCGAGCCGGATACAAGCCAGAGCAGGATGAAGCCGCCCCCGTTTGCCTATCACGCTCCAGCTAACCTCGAAGACACCTTCGATCTCCTGGAGCGCTATGGAGACGACGCAAAGGTGTTGGCCGGCGGCCAGAGTCTTATGCCGTTGCTGAATTTCCGGCTGAGTTATCCGTCTGCGTTAATTGATATTAACCACGTGGTGGGCCTGTCGTATCTTCAGCAAAAAGCTGGGCAGATCCGCATTGGCGCGTTGACCCGACAGAGAACGATTGAGTTTTCAGAACTGGTTCGCCGCCAGCTTCCGCTACTGTATGAGGCAACCACGTTGGTTGGGCATCTGCCCATCCGTACACGCGGCACCATAGGCGGCAGCCTAGCCCATGCTGACCCCGCCGCAGAGTATCCAACTGTCGCCCTGGTTTTAGACGCTGAACTGGTCCTTCAGGGGCCGAACGGACAACGAGTTCTCCCTGCCGAAGAATTTTTCGTGAGCTATCTGACTACAGCACTCGCTCCAAACGAAGTCTTAACCGAAATCCGCTTTTCACCCTCCCCGCGGACAAGCGGCTGGGCGTTTGAAGAGTTTGCCCGGCGGCATGGAGATTTTGCCGTTGTTGGCGTGGCAGGAGTGATTGATACGGACGGCGAGCAGTGTCGGACAGCGCGTTTGGCTGCCGCTGGAGTCGGGCCAACACCCATTCGCCTCCGCGCCGCAGAACACATCCTGATGCACGAGGGAGTCACTGAGCAGGCCGTTCAGCGTGCAGCAGCCAAAGCAGCCGAACTCGTTGAACCCGATAGCGATATCCACGCGTCAGCCGATTTTCGACGGCATTTAACCCAAGTGCTGACTCGGCGTGCGATTAAGCGGGCAATACAACGTGGCCAGGAGCGAAGTGCGTGAGCGAGCCAAACGAGAGCAGCCAGATCAGACAGATCACGCTCAGCGTAAACGGCACGGAGCGCAGGGGGCAGGCTGAGCCACGCAAACTGCTGGTTGATTTTCTGCGTGAAGACCTTGGTCTGACGGGCTCTCATGTCGGCTGTGAACACGGCATCTGCGGGGCGTGTACGATTCTCATCAATGGCGAAGCCGCCCGCTCGTGTTTGATGCTGGCAGTTCAAGCCGATGGAGCGGAGCTGATGACCGTCGAGGGCTTAGCCAAAGATGGCACACTCCATCCGCTGCAAGAAGCCTTTTGGGAACAGCATGGACTCCAGTGCGGATTCTGTACGCCAGGTATGCTCATGACCGCGTATGATTTGCTGCAAATGAATAAGACACCGAGCGAGGAGGAAATTCGTGTGGGATTATCGGCGGTGCTGTGTCGCTGTACGGGCTATCAGGGGATTGTGCAGGCTGTTCGGGTTGCGGCGGAGAAGCTCAAGGCTCGTAGGGGGAGTCAGTGAGTCTAGGGCAGAAACCCACCCCGGCGCTACGCGCCACCCCTCCTGGGAGGGGACTTTTTGGACTGAGGAAGTAGTGTGGAAGAGTTTACGCCAAAACTAGTTGGCGCGCGGGTCAAGCGGCGGGAAGATCGGCGTTTGCTGACCGGCCAGGGCGCGTATGTCGATGATCATCATCCGCCGGGTATGCTCCATGCAGCCTTTCTGCGCAGCCCGTATGCCCATGCGCGGATTACACAGCTCGATACTTCAGCAGCACGGACGCTTGAGGGCGTTGTTGCAGTCCTCACAGCCAAAGACCTCGTCCCGCTGGTCAAACCGGTGCGCGCTGCCTCGAAGATGCGCGAGTACAAAGAGACCAGCTTTCCGCCTTTGGCTGTTGAGAAGGTGCGGCATGTTGGTGAAGCACTCGCCGTGGTTGTGGCTGAAAGCCGTTATATCGCCGAAGACGCGCTTGAATGGATGAGCGTTGAATACGACCCGCTCCCTACGGTTGCCAACGCCCAGGACGCAGCCAAGCCGGATGCTCCTATTCTGCACGCGGAAGCCGGGAGTAATGTCCTCTTGTCTCGCGAATTTGCCCGAGGCGATGTTGATGCAGCGCTAGAAGGCGCGGCGGTACGGGTGCGTGATTGTTTCCGTTTTCGGCGTCATGCCGCAGTGTGCATGGAAAATCGTGGCTGCCTGGCTGACTATCATCCCGGTACGAGTGAGCTGACGCTCCGCTCCGCCACTCAATGTCCGGGCTTGCTCCGCGACGCCCTGGCTGACCTGTTGGATATGCCCGAGCACTGTATTCGGGTGGTTGCCGCTGATGTGGGGGGCGGGTTTGGGGCCAAGTCTTCCCTCTATCCTGAAGAGATTACCCTGTGCGCGGTCGCCCGCCTGCTGGAACGGCCAATTAAGTGGATCAGCGACCGGCAGGAAGACCTCAAGACTTCGACCCAGGCCTGGGATGAAATCGTTGATGCCGAACTGGCCTTACAGGCCGACGGCACGATTATTGGTCTCAGAGCGGATGTCACCACGGATATTGGCGCGTACTCAATTTATCCCTGGACGGCCACGGTTGAGCCGATCCAGACCATCAGCTTTCTGTCCGGCCCGTACCGGATGCCACACTACCGCGGGCGCAATCGCGGCGTGGCCACGTGTAAGGCCCCGATGGGACCGTATCGTGGGGTGGGCCGTCCGATTACCACCTTTGTACTGGAAAGTCTGATGGACCGAGCCGCGCGCCGGCTGGCTCTGGACCCGGCCGAACTACGGCTCAAGAACTATATCCGGGCCGACGAATTTCCCTATAAAACACCGTCCGGCCTTGTGTGGGATCAGGCCAGCCTGACCGAGTGCATGCAAAAGGCGCGGGACGTGCTGGATCATGACACGGCCAAACGCTGGCGTACCCAAACGCGCGCAGAGGGGCGCTGGGTCGGCATTGGCTTTGCCACCTATATTGAACTGACCGGGGTCGGGTCGGCGATTCCGGTCTCGCCAGGGATGCCGATTGCGACCGGGACGGAGGCCGCGTTTCTTCGAGTCGATCCTGCTGGGACTGTCACCGCAACATTCAGCGTAGCCCCGCAAGGTCAGGGCCATGAGACGGCGCTGGCTCAGGTTGTGGCGGATGCGCTGGGCGTTTCCTTTGACAGCGTGCGGGTGATATGCGGCGACACCGCGCTCGCCCCGCAGGGGACGGGCACGTATGCCAGCCGCAGCGCGGTGTTAGCCGGCGGCGCAGCCATACGCGCCGGCCAGTCGCTCAAAGAAAAGGCGCTGAAAATTGCCGGCCACATGATGGAGAGCAATCCGGCTGATCTGGACATGCGGGACAGCCAGGTTTTCATACGCGAAAAGCCGGAACGTAGTCTGCCATTCCGCGCTGTCGCCAAGACGGCCTATGCCGGGCTGCGGCGGCTGCCCAAAGACATGGAACCGGGGCTGGAGGTCACACGCTTCTACGATCCGTTCTTTGGGACGGCTTCAAGCGCCACCCACGTTGCGGTCGTGGAGGTCGATACCGAGACGTATGCCGTCACAATCAAGCGCTATATTGTGGTTGAGGATTGCGGCCGGATCATTAATCCGCTCATCGTTGAGGGCCAGGTCCGCGGCGGCGTGGCCCAGGGCATTGGGGCCGCGTTGTATGAAGAAGTGGTGTACGACGAAGAAGGGCAACTGCTGACCGGTTCGCTTGTGGACTACTTAGTCCCGACCGCCTCCGAACTCCTGCCCATAGAAGTCCATCACATTGAAACGCCCTCCCCCACCACGCTGGGCGGATTTCGCGGCATGGGCGAAGGCGGCACCATCGGCGCGCCGGCAGCTATTGCCAACGCGGTCTCCGACGCGCTGGCTCACCTGGGCATAGAGATCAACGAGATTCCGATTACACCGGATAAATTGTTTCGGCTGGTGCGGGCGGCGGAAGGGACACCTTGAAACTCTGCCCTCGACGCTTGCTCACACACGTTCGTGTAATTCCTCTCGGACAACCTGTCGGACAGCGTCGAGCACGGATTGCTGTTTGATATGGTCTACGAGCGCCTCATTGATAAGGGTCTGGTAGTTCCCTCCCCCAGCGGCATTGACGATACCTCTGAAATAATCGAGGACTGCGTTGTCTAAGCGAATGGTAATCTTTGTTTTACCCGCTTGGCTTGCTCCAAGTTTTTTTGCCGTCTGAGGATGTGCCTTCGACAAGGGCTGCATTGCCCGGAGCTGCGCATCGGTCAGCGGAGGAATTTCGATATCTTTATCCTTCGTACTTCGCATATTCTTGCCAATAGAATCTCGCTTCATACTTCTCCGCCTTTCGCGCTGAGATCAGATGTATGCTGTCTTCCTCTATTATATGCACAACAACGAGTACTTGAGCGCCGAAGAGCCCCATACTGACAAAGCGTTGTTCGCCATAATCCTCACGAGTGTCTTCAACAGTAGTGACGAAGCCGTCAAAAATCAGAGCGGCATCAGCAAGCGCAACACTGTGTTTCGCCAAATTTTGAGCGGTCTTACGCGAATCCCAGGTAAAGTCCACTCCTTAAAGGTATGGCTATTTGTCCATACATTCAAGAGGGTATAGTTTGCTCACGCCTCACATCCGTAAATACGAAGCGCCATTCACATCGACAATGGTCCCGGTTGCAAAATTTGCTTCGCCTGAGGCGAGGAAGGCGACTAGGGCGGCCACCTCTTCCGGCTTGCCCACGCGGCCTAATGGGCTTTGCTGACGGATGGCGTCGCCTCGGGGACTGGCCAGAATGGACGCGGACATATCGGTTTCTACAAAACCTGGCGCGACAACGTACACAAAGATGTTATGCGGAGCGAAGGCTTGGGCCAGAGATTGGCTCATTGCATTGAGTGCGGCCTTACTCGCCGCGTAGGCAGGCGCTTTGGGCGTTCCCCGAAAAGCCCCCCGTGAGGAAATATTCACTATTTGCCCTCCGCCGTTTTCTGCCATATGTCGGGCGGCCCAGAACATCACATTGGCCGGTCCGACCACGTTGGTGTCGAGCGAGCGCTGCCACACGTCGTTCCACACCTCGTACTCAACTCGGAGCGGCGGCTGCCACTCGTTGATCGCGGCGTTGTTCACAACAATCTGTAGCCCGCCCATCTGGTTGATCACAGCAGACAGCATCTCTTCCACGGCTTGTGCGTCGGCAATATCGGCTTGAAAGATCTGGTGGGAGCCTTCGGGTAGGGCCGCCAGAGTATGCTCGGCAGCTTCGTGGTTTTGATTGTAATGAATGGCAATACGCGCTCCCTCTTGCGCCAGCTTGAGCGCAACGGCTCGACCGATACCCCGTGACGCGCCCGTCACGAGTGCCACTTTCTCCGATGTAACCATACACGTCTCTCCTTGTGTGCTATGCGGCTTGTGCCTCACGCTCAGCCACAAGCGCCCGGATTCTCGGGATGAGTTCTTGGCCAAATTCCGTTACGTCATGAAACGGATCAAATCCACGGATGAGCACACCGCGCATGCCCAAGTCGTAATAGGCGGCGATGGATTCTGCGACTTGCTCAGGAGTCCCGACCAAGGCCGTGGTATTACCGCTTGCCCCGGAGATCTTCACGAGGCCCATCCACAGGCGTTCATCATAGACCTCTTGCTCGTCAGCCAACTGGGTCAGGCGACGGCTAAACTCGGCTTCGACCTTAAGGGGTAATCGAGGGCTAGATTCTTCTAAACGAGCCAGGATCCCACGCGCTTTGTCCCACGCTGCTCCCTCAGTCGGCGCAATAATCGGTCGGAGAGACACATTGAAACGGGGCTGGCGGTTATACCGTGCCGCTTCTGCGGAGATACGGTCTATCATGGCTTTCACCGAGGCTCGCGGCTCGCCAAAGAGGGCATACACATCAGCATGCCTGGCTCCAACCTGAACCGCAGCATCAGAGGCCCCACCAAAATAGATGGGTACATGGGGCTGCTGGGCGGAGCGGACTTCAGAGAAAGCTTTCTTGACTGAGTAATAGCGTCCTTCAAAGTTGAATGGCTTGTCAGCCGTCCACATCCGGCGCAGGATCTCCAGATATTCTTCTGTCCGTACATAGCGCTCATCATGACTGAGCCAGTCACCGTCACGTTGTTGCTCAGCATCGGCTGTACCCGAAATGATGTGGAGCCACAGCCGTCCGCCGGTCAGCGTATCGCACGTGGCAGCCGTCCGCGCGGCGAGGGTCGGCATGACAAAGCCAGGACGGTGGGCGACTAGGAAGTTGAGCTGTTCGGTGTGGGCGGCAGCGTATTGGGCAACCTGAAAGCCTTCGGCAGAGGAGGACGTGTAACCGACTAATACGGAGTCAAAACCGGCGTGCTCATGCGCTTGGGCAAAACGGCGTAGGTATTCTCGATCAATACCACCCCCAATGACGTGCACCGTGGCTCCACCACCCGGTGGGGCCACGCCGATCATACCAAGAATATTCATGGGCATACGACACCCCTTACTTTCTTTCCTGACGTTCCTGACGAATCAAATAGGCACACCGGAGACAGATCAATGGCGCTTTGGACGGCCGACTTCTTCACGCAGGTCTTCATAGACCACAAATCCACGCTCCAGCAGCTTATTTAGTTGTTTCAACTCCACAACGGAAGAGTGCGATTCGTCCATGCTTTCTTTGATAGTCCTCTTCCGGGTGCTGGAGGGCACTAAGGCCACCAGCCGCCACTGGCGCTGTCCTATTGTGTTAATCTCGCTCAGCAATCCAACGGACCATGGCCCGAAATTTTTCCGCTCCGTCCTTGAGTGTGACTGCAACGTCGGTGAGGTCGTCGTAGTAGGTTTTCTCAGAGTTCTCTTCTAATGCCAGGCCGGCCCGGTAGCTGTCGAGCGCCCCGCGTTCGAGCAGGTTCTTATAACGTTTCACCATGACCGGGTGGTTCTGCGACATGAGCCGTGCGATGTTCAGACTCTCACGATCAAGTTCTTCGTTGGTTGCGAATACACATTGTACCAGCCCCCAGTTAAAAGCGAGTTGGGCGTCGATCGGATACGCCGCCATTGTTGCCAGCTTAGCGTTGTTCATACCACACACCTGGGCAAGCCGCTGTGAAATGCGCCGTCCAGGGTGTACGCCGTATTTGGCGTGATTGTCCATAAAAACCGCCCGCTCTGAAGCAAGAAGCACGTCGCAACACAGCGCGAGTTCAAAACCGCCCGTCACCGTTGGACCATTGACCGCACCAATGATCGGAAAGGGACACTCCCACATTGCCCGAAACGGGTCGCCGGCAGGCGTGATGCTCCCTTCCAGATACTCATCGAGCTTTCCGATATCGAGCCCAACGGTGAACGCACGGCCCTCGGCGCGTAATATGACGGCTCGGACTCTGTCGTTATTCGGGTCAGGATTGCGCAGGGCAGTAATGCCGTCGAAGGCTTCTGCGATAGCGCGCATAAAGCCACTGCTGAGTACGTTGAACTCCTGCGGATTATTCATTGTGACGACAAAGAGTCCCTCGCCTCCGTTCACTTCGTCTACGAGGACGCTCTCGTTGTCGCCGTAGCTGGCAATGCGTGTTCGATCGGTCATTTCATCACCTCCTGCTTCCTGCAGATAATCGGCCCAAAGTTTTGGTCCCAGCGTGAAAGTCTGAGTTGTAGAGGGAATCGGAGAGACGAAAAAGCCCGGATATCCATCAACGGCAGGGACATGGGCCGCTTATGGGTTAGACACATCAGGGGAGGCAGGCTATTTCATTAGGGATTAGGGATTAGGGGTTGGGGACTCATGGCCCTTGCTAAGTTTGTTCTGTAATCAGTAAGCATGGTGATGTGAACGGCGTGCCTGGATTCCTCCTTATCAGCCTGATTCTCCTGCCCTTACTCGGCTCGCTGGTGGCCTGGCCGGAGCGGTGGCGCCGGCGTTTGGCGCCGGCCTATAGCCTCGTTCCGATTCTTCAACTGCTGATCGTCAGCTCATTCTGGACAACGGTCCAGGCCGGAGAGGGGATTCAGTGCTCCTGGCCGTGGGCGCCGAGCCTGGGGCTGTATCTGAGTTTCAGTCTGGACGGCCTGAGCTGGCTCTTCACCGGTCTGATCTCGGGTGTGGGCGTGTTCGTTTTTGTCTATGCCGCGTTCTACATGGCTGACGACCCCACGCTGTCACGCCTCTACCGTTTGCTGCTCTTGTTTAACGCCGCCATGATGGGCGTTGTGCTGGCCGACAACCTGGTCTTATTGCTGGTTTTCTGGGAGTTGACGAGCGTCTCGTCTTTTCTGCTCATCGGTTTTCGCTCCCATCGGGCGGCGGCGTGTGAAGGCGCGAGCAAGGCGTTTGGTCTGACGGCGATTGGCGGCCTGGTCATGCTGTTCGGCATTTTGGCTGTGTATGCCGAGCACGGGACCTTCGAACTGTCGGTCCTGATTGCCAACTCCACCCCCATATCGACGGCGGCGGGACTGTGCTTCCTGGCTGCTGCTTTCACCAAGTCGGCTCAGTTTCCGTTCCATATCTGGCTGCCGTCGGCCATGGAGGCACCCACCCCGGTGAGCGCCTATCTGCATGCCGCCACCATGGTCAAAGCCGGGCTGTATCTGATTGCTCGGCTGACACCGTTATTTGCGGACGACCCCACCTGGTCGGCCACGGTGACCAGTGTGGGTACGGTCACCCTGGTGTGGGGAGGCGTGTTAGCCTGTAAGCAGGTTGATCTCAAAGCCTTGCTGGCTAACTCAACCGTGAGCCAACTGGGTTTGATCGTCCTCCTCCTTGGCCTGCAAACCGAAATCGCGCTCTTTGCGGCCGTCCTGCATATTCTCAACCACGCGGCGTTCAAGGGCGCGCTGTTTCTCACGGCCGGGACGGTCGAGCACGAAGCGGGGACACGCGACCTGCGTCAACTTGGCGGCCTGCGTCCCCTCATGCCGGTCTTAACTGCGGCGGCGACATTGGCTTCACTGTCCATGGCCGGCCTGCCGCCCTTAGGCGGCTTCCTGAGTAAAGAATTATTCTATGAGGGCGTCCTCGAAGCGGACCTGCTGCTAACGATACTGGTCGTCGCCGCCAGTTGTCTGACTTTTTTGTATTCTTTCATTTTCTTTCACGGGACGTTTTTCGCCCCGGCCTTACATCCACACCAGCAACATCATTCCTCCCCTCATGCTGAACAGCACTCCACGCTCGGTCTGATTGCACCTATTGTCGTTCTGAGCGGCTTGGCCGTGCTATTCGGGCTCGTCCCCAGTCTGGCTGAAGCACTGGTTACCCCAGCTTTTACCGTTATTCACGGTGCTCCACCCCAACTTCATCTTGCCTTGTGGCACGGCCTGACGCCGGCCCTGGGGTTGAGTGCGCTGACGGTTGTCCTTGGTGGCAGCGCCTTTTTGCTGCGGCAGCGTTTTCTTGGGGCCATACGCGAGCGGCAGGCCGCGTATTCGTTCAACCGGCTGTACGCAGACAGTCTGACCGGCTTCACCCGCCTCTTTCAATGGACACGGGCGCTGTACATGACCGGCTCGGTGACCGACTATGTCCGCTATCTCCTGGTCGCTCTCATTGTAGGGCTCAGTCTTCCATTATGGCATTTCTTTGCGGTAACGCCGCTCCGGGTGGACATGGGGAACATGGTTCTCCCGGAATACTATGAGCTGGGACTGGCCGGGCTGATGGCGGGTGCCGGGGTCATGTGCTGCCGGGTCTACTCGCGTATTGTCCTCGTGCTGACGCTCAGCCTGGTCGGCGCGCTCATGGCGATTTTCTTCGTGCTCTTCAGCGCGCCGGACTTGGCCTTAACCCAGGTCCTGGTAGAAGCGGTCGGCCTCGTCCTGTTTCTCCTGGTCCTGCGTTACTTCTCGATCATGGTCGTTGTCCCTCAGCCACACACCTCATATGCGCGCGGGCTCAATATCGGGATTAGTGTGGGTACAGGTCTCCTGGTCAGCGGGCTGCTTTTTGCTGCTACTGTCGGCCCCTCGCTCCCCTCCCCTATTCCGTCCTATTATCTGTCGAACAGTCATCTCCTGGCCGGTGGACAAAACGTAGTCAACGTGATCCTGGTTGATTTTCGTGGCTTTGATACCATGGGTGAGATTACGGTGTTTAGCGTTGCCGTCTTTGGTGTCTTTGCCATGGTTGAGCTGGGCGTCCGTGGGCAGCGCCCCTTGGGAACCATTCTTGTCTCCTTCCCCTCGCCTATTCTCCAGTCGTTTGCCCGGCTCACCCTCCATCTCATGCTGGTCTTTGCCATTTATTTGTTGTTGCGCGGCCACAATGCGCCGGGTGGCGGGTTTATCGCCGGTGTGCTCACCGCAGTGGCGATTACGTTTCAGATGATAGCTTTTCATGTGGAATCCTTCTCACAGGACATGCCCTGGAATCCGCTCCGCATGGTCGTGGTCGGACTCCTGCTTGCCGCCGGTACCGGTCTTGGCTCTTTACTCGTTGGCTATCCGTTTCTGACCAGTGCGATTGGCCATTATACCTTTCCGCTGCTCGGTGAGGTTGAACTTGTCACCGCCATGGGTTTTGACATTGGTGTATACTTGGTCGTGGTCGGGACCTCGCTTGGCATTATTCGCACTATTGCCGAGGATTGACACGTGGAATTCGTTATTATCAGCGTGATCGGCATCCTGTTTGGCTGTGGGACGTATTTGATCTTGCAGAAGCATTTATTGCGGGTGATCGTGGGCTTGTCGTTGTACTCACACGGGGCCAATCTCGCGCTCATGGTCTCAGGAGGTCTGAATCAGGGCAATCCTCCTCTGCTCACGACCGAGGCGCCGTACGTTGATCCGCTCCCCCAGGCGTTAGTCTTAACCGCGATTGTGATCAGTTTTGGTATGACCGCATTTGCAACGGTCTTAGCCTTTCGGGTCAGACAAGTGTACGGGTCGGATGCAGTTGATGAATTAGCTGGGGGAGAAGAGTGAGGGGGCTCGGGGGAGACTTCCCCCGTGAAAACACATGATGCCTCCAGACTTGTTCGTCCTCTTTATTATGGGTCCGGTTGTCACGGCAGCCTTTTTAGCAGCTTTTCATAAACGGAACGTATTTCAGCGTGGGGTGAGTCTCAGCGTCAGTCTGGGGCTGTGGGGGCTGTCCGTCGTGGGTCTGCTCTCTCTGTTGCAAGACGGCCAGCAGGGGATTGTCGTGCTGCGGATGGGCAACTGGGCCGCGCCTTACGGCATTATCCTGGTTGCCGACGTACTCAGTATGACTATGGTCGTCCTGACCATGACGGTTGCGGTTGCCGTGGTGGCCTTCTCGCTGCGAACGGTTGAGCAAGCGTATCAGGAGCATTTTTATTACCCACTCTTCTTTATTCTCATTATGGGTGTGAACGGTGCCTTTCTCACTGGAGATTTATTCAATCTGTTTGTCTTTTTTGAAGTGTTGCTGATCGCGTCGTTTGCGCTCCTAGCCCTTGGCTCACAACCGGGCCAACTGCGAGAGACGGTCAAATACGTGGTTATTAACCTGATCGCCTCGACCTTTTTTCTGATCAGCCTGGCCGTGCTGTATCGAACGATGGGCACGCTCAATATGGCGGACCTGGCCTATAAGATTCAGATGACGTCCGGGGAGCTGGACCCGACGCTGACAATTTTGGCCCTGGTCTTCTTGTTTGTGTTTGGCACCAAGGCGGCAATCTTTCCGCTCTATTTTTGGCTGCCCGGACCGTATTTCCAGCCCGCAGCGGGATTGAGTGCGTTTTTTGGTGGGATTCTGACCAAGGTGGGCGTGTATGCCATCTTCCGCACATTTACGCTGATCTTCCGTCATGACCCATCCATGACCCATGAACTCCTGCTTATTCTGGCTGCCCTGACTATATTACTGGGCGTCTTTGGCGCGTTGTCCCAGATGGATATGAAGCGCATTTTGTCCTACCACATCATCAGTCAGATCGGCTATCTCATTCTGGGTATAGGCTTGTTTACGCCTCAGGCGTTGGCCGGCGCCCTCTTTTATATGGTGCCGTACGTACTGGCGAAGTCGGCACTCTTCTTGATTGCTGGCGTCGTGCAGGAGGCAACCGGCTCGACCCACCTCAAAGCGGTGGGTGGTCTGCAATCCCACTCAATACCCTTGAGTATTCTCTTTTTACTGGCAGCATTGAGCCTTGCCGGTATTCCTCCGTTAGCTGGGTTTTTTAGTAAGTTTATCGTATTACAGGCAGGTATGGAGATTGGTCGCTACGGCTATGTCGGCATTGGGCTCTTGGGTGGCCTCCTGACTTTGGCCTCTATGCTCAAAATCTGGAATGGAATCTTCTGGGGCGAAGAAGTAGGCGACCGCCGGCCAGTGTCGCTCCAACCCCTCTTCCCCGGTGTTGTCCTGCTCGTCTTTTTCATTGTTGGGATCGGGTTGTTTCCAGGTGTACTGTACAGCGTGACTAAGGTGGCCGCCGCACAAGTCTATGATCCGCGTGTATATATTGCTGCGGTCTTGGGACCAGACGTCTTTTGAATGCGGAGTTGATTGAGAGCCCTCATTATGGTGACTCGTCTTTTTTTCAATATCATTCTGGCTTTCGTCTGGTGCTTGCTGCAAGGCGAGATATCCTTGCGTCAGTTCATGATTGGCTCTCTGGTCGGCCTCTTGGCCATGCTGTTCTTCCCACGCTCCTTTCACCAAGAGCGGCGCTATTTCCGTAAGGTCACGCTGAGCGTGCAACTCGTATTCTTCTTTGTGAAGGAACTCCTGATTGCCAATTGGACGGTGGTCAGACAGGTCCTGGCTCCTGAACTCAAAATACAGTCCGGCATTGTTGCCTACCCATTGTCATTGCAGAACGATGTCCTGATTACCTTGCTGGCAAATATGATTACCCTGACGCCGGGAACGCTATCGGTAGAGGTTGCTCCAGATCGGCAGTTTTTATTTATTCACTTTCTTGATGTCGATGATGTGGAGGAAGAAATCCGCATCATTAAAGACGGATTTGAACACTATCTCCTGCTCATTGCCCAATGATTACGCCATTTGTCTCTGCCGTCGTGTTAGTCGGTATCACGCTCTCGGTCTTACTCAGTGCGTATCGCGCTCTCCGTGGTCCCACGATTCCCGACCGGGTTGTGGCTCTCGATAATATTTCGACCAATCTGGTTGCCGCCATTATTGTTGTTTCGATCCGTGCTCAGAGTGCGATGTATATCGATGTTGCCCTGGTGCTCGCCATTCTCTCCTTTTTAGGAACGGTCGCAGCAGCCAAATATCTTCTTGGAGGAACGGTTATTGATGGAAGTTCCTTACACACTCGACGCCCTCGTTAGTATCCTCTTACTCATCGGCTTGTTTTTTCTCCTGACCGGGACCTTTGGCTTGTTACGGCTGAAGGATGTCTACACGCGCATGCACGCAACGAGTAAGAGCACGACGTTTGGAGTGGCTGGGATGGTGCTGGCGGCGCTGTTCTACCTTCGGTATTTGGGGCTGTCCTCCGGCCTGAAAGAGTTTCTGATTGTTATCTTTCTCTTTCTGACCGCCCCGGTTGGGGCGCATATGATCGCCCGGGCCGCCTACCGTACGGGCGTTTCGTTATGGCAGGGCGGCGTGGTGGATGATTTTAAGAAATGGCTGGACGAAAATCAGTAGGGCCGCGGTCCGGCCCAAGTCCAGACGTTTAGTGCAGTCCCGGCATCACTTCTCTGGCAAAGAGTTCCATCGAGCGTTGGCTCTTCACCGGGTCGAGGCCGGGGAGGTGCATGCCAAGGACGAGATGCGTCGTGCGCACATCTTTTGTAAACCGCTCAATCTCACGCCCGATTTCTTCTGGGGTGCCGATCATAGGGCTGGCAAGCAATTGCTCAGGATTCTTACGTAATTCGGCAGGAGACGGCACTTGGCTGAACTGCTCAGCGCCGGGAAAGTCTTTTGCCTCGGACAGCCAGCGGCCATACCAAGTCAGCATATAGTGCAGATGGTCTTGGACTTCATCCCAGGCTTGAGCGTGGCTTGGGGCGGCATACGCCCAGCGCAACTGCGCCGCATGGTAATCTTTGGGATCGCGACCATGCTGGCGCAGCGCGGCATCATACGCTTCCTGGGCTTCTGAGGCCCCGCCACCGAGAAAGTGACAGCCCATGCGGGCGGCCCGCTCAATCGCCTTTGGCGCGTTAGCACCGATCCACAACGGCGGGTGTGGGCTCTGAGCTGGTTTGGGCTCAAGCCGAATCTCTTTCAACTGATAGTGCTTGCCTTCATAAGAGAAGGGGTCTTGGGTCCATATGCCCCGGATGACCTCAACTCCTTCCTCCATGCGCGAGCCGCGCTCCTTGCGCGGGATGCCATAGCCTGCAAACTCGGCAGGGGTATAGCCCTGCCCCAGGCCCATGTCAAAGCGCCCATTGGAAAGGATATCCACCGTTGCTGCATCTTCAGCAACCCGCACGGCATTGTGCAAGGGTAAGAGGAGAAGAAATGTACCAATACGCACCCGACTCGTCATAGCGGCAAGCGCCCCAGCAATCGGCAGCAGCGCAGGTGAGTAGCCGTCTTCGGCAAAGTGATGTTCAGTCAGCCAAATCGTGTCATAGCCGAGTTCCTCGGCGAGCTGAGCCTGACGCAATTGCTCAGCATAGAACTGGGTAAACGGTTTGCGCCATTGGGGGGGATTCCGAAAGGGAAAGAGTAAACCGATATCCATAAGGCCCTCCTTTTACCTTTTCCTCACCCTAACCAGCTTCGTTCAAATCAATATTGTACAGCCGGGTGACATTCTCACAAACGACTTTTCTTTTTACCTCTTCACTTGTACCTTGGAAGTTCCGTTCCACGGCTTCGCGCGATCGCGGCCAAGTAGCCATGAGATGGGGATAATCGCTCGACCACATATAGTTGTCCGTACCAAAAAGGTCACAGTTGCGGACTCCGACCTCATCATCGATAAATGTTGCATACACCTGGCGGCGGAAATATTCGCTGGGCAGCATGCTCAGCTTGACGCCCTGCCAGGTACCAAGTTTCACCGAACCAAGCTTGTGAAACGCCATATCTGCCCGAGCCAGGAAGTGTGGCACCCAGCCAATATCATTCTCAGCAGAAACAATTTTGAGATTGGGGAAGCGCTCTAATACTCCGCCAAATATTAGGCTGGTGAATGTTCGTTGCACTTCATGTGGAATACTCATCACGCGCAGGAACAGATTAGAATCATAGCGGCTCTCTTTGCCATGTCCTGTTCCGAGGTGCAAACTAAGCGGCATCCCCAATTCCTGCGCCTCCGCCCAGAACGGGTCATAGAGACTGTCCGCGTAGTCCTGCCCTTCAGGGGGAGAACACATAATGAGAGCGCCTCGTAACCCCAGCTTTGCGCTCCGTCGCAGTTCCGTAATCCCCGCCTCAATATCCAGCAAAGAGATCATGGCTAAGCCCAGCAGGCGTTTCGCATCATACTGGCACAGTTCAGCCAGCCAGTCGTTGTAGACGCGGAAGAGTTCACGCTGAAACGGCTCGTCTAACAATCCAAACAAACGGAACCCCAGCGTGGTGTAGATGACCTCGGCCTCAACGCCATCGAGTGCCATGTCTTTGAGACGTGGGGCAGCCTCCCAGCCACCGGGCAGGCCATCGTCATAATTCGTAGCTTTTTGGAACTCGTTGTACTCGCTCGGGTCCTTGCCCGCGGCAAAGGTCAGCGAGGCCGGTCGCGGCTCCAGTCCCTCACACATAAACCACTCGCCCTTGAGATTACCAGGGTTTGTCATAACCTGCGGCGCGCGGTCACGAAACTGAGTATTCATCCGCTCAACCCATAGCTTACGTGGTTCAATAACGTGCGAATCGGCGGAAATCATCATACCCTGTTCTGCCATTATGAGTCCTCCTTTCGATCGCTGCCTCCCTAACGAATCCCATAAAATCGGGGGCAGAGTTTCTACCCGGCCCCCGTGCGAAAGATCGGAATGGGGGAGCGTACGCTCACACCATGACCGAACACTCCCTCAGCCTAGCCCTCTCCCACGAGGGGAGAGAGAATCTGTGTGTATTGCTAATAGCCTATAACTGATTACATCGGATTAACTTACCCGGCAGCGCTCCGGTGGACTGGCCGTCCTCGAAGCTCACATCCCCGTTGACCATGATCCAGCGGTAGCCCTCTGCGCCTTGCACACGACGCCAGTTGTTGGGTGGTACATCGTGGAGGATTTCAGTTGGCTTAACAGCAAGCTTTTCGAGATCGTAGACCAGAATATCAGCCGCCAGGCCTTCCCGCAGACAGCCACGATCCTTGAACCCCGCCGTCCAGGCCGGCAGATAGCTCAGGTGATAGTGGGCCTGTTCCAGCGTAATGGTCTCTGTATCCCGCACCATCCAGGTCAGCAGATCCGTGACATACGCACCCAGGGTCTGGAACTTGGTGTGCGCACCGCCATCGGAAAAGCCGGCGACCGTACGGTGGCTTAAGAGCTCCTTACAGTACTCAGGCTTCTGGTTCCGCATCGGGGTGAGCCATTCGGTCTTCCAGTTGTCGGCTGCTGAGATATCAAGGAGCACATCAACAGCATGCTTGTTCTCTTCCCGGGCAATGTCTCCCACCAACCGATCCCGGTACTTATTTCTCAGCTCCTCGTTGTTCACCCCTCTACACAAAAAGGTGGCGATGTCACCCAAGGCTCTGGGCTGCTTGGTCCGATCATACTCAGCCTTCATAGACGCCCGCAGGTCGGGGTTGGCGAGCTTTGTCTTCCGCTCCTCTTCGGTTCCTAACGTCGCTTCCCGCCACGCATCCACATTGTCAAAGAGGTTCCATTCGTCCGAGAACGAAAAACGGAAATCGAGGCGCTTCGTCAAGCCGTGCGCCACCAACGGTACACCCTTCTTATTGTATTCGTCCACCACACTCAGCATGGTGCGGAATATTTCCGGCTTCTCATCGGTCACTAGCACCGCGTTAAAGATGAGTGGATGGGTTGCCAATTCGGCTAGCTGCCCACCGAAACTCATATCCCGCCGGTTGCCCTCCAGACCTTCATCAATGGCGCCAGAGTTCTGCGCAAACTGGATGGTACCGTGGTCATGCTTACTCATGCCCTTGGCCAAGGCCAGATAAAATTCATCTGACATCATGTCCGAGACCATCAGCGTGCCATCATAGTCCCGCTGGACCGAAGCTCCATAGCCGGTTAAGCGCTGGGCTGCCCAGCCGTTAGCGCCGACTGCCATCGCTTCATCCATGATCTGGAGGATTTGATTCATCTCGGTGTCGTTCGGCTGGCGGCTCTTGGCTTGGTCCCAGCCACCCATCACATAGCTCACCAGCGGGGTGACAGGCACCAGCTGGATCATGTTGATGCCTTTGGGCAGCCGATCGATGTGATCCATCCATTGCGGAAAGGTCTCCCAGGAGAAAGGCATCGTGGCCTTCATCGCATCAAACGGAATCGCTTCGTTGCGCTCCATCGAGTACATCGAGCGGTCCGCGTCCTTCTGGTGCACAGGCGCAAAGCCAAACCCACAGTTCCCATTGGTGACCGAGGTCACGCCGTGCCAGCTGCCTATGGTGCAATAGGGGTCCCAGTGGAGCGGGGCATCATAGTGAGCATGCAGGTCAACTGCCCCTGGAGCGACGATCATCCCCGAGGCATCAAGGACTTTTGCGCCATCGTTGGTGTTAATCTTGCCGATTTTGGCAATCTTGCCATTTGTGATGCCGATATCAGTCTTGAGCGGCGGCATCAGCGTACCATCAACAACCGTTCCGCCTTTAATGACGGTATCAAACTGTGGCATAATACCCTCCTTGTTTTTAATAATGTTATTCAGACTTCAATACTGTACAGCTTCGCCGCCGTGTCGTGCACAATCTTACGACGGTCGGTTGCTGAGAGCTCATTGAACGTCGCATTAATGAAGTCCTGAGAATGCGGCCAGGTCGCAGCCGTATGCGGATAGTCTGACGACCACATGGCATTGTCCGGACCATAGATGTCAAGCGTCCGGATAAACAACGGCTCATTAATAAAGGTCGCATACACCTGACGCCGAATATAGTCGCTCGGCTTGAGGCTCAACTTCGCCGTCGTTCCCATAGAGCCTAACCGCCCGTGTATGAGATCCATACGCCACATAAAATACGACATCCAGGCTACGTCGTTCTCAGCCGAAACGATCTTTAGTTTGGGAAAACGCTCCAGGACACCGCCCAGGACAAAGACAGCCAAGGACCGCTCGACCTCGTGGTACAGCGTGGTGGCCTGGAGGGCCAGGTTGCCGCTAAAGAAATCGACTCCTGTACCCTTTCGGCCCGTCAGGATGTGTAGCGAGAGAGGCATGTTGAGATCTGATGCCGCCGCCCAGAATGGATCATAGTCGGTATGGCTGTACGGCCGATCGGCCGGCGCCTCGGCCCAAATCATCGCTCCTCTAATGCCTCTTTTGGCGCAGCGCTCAAGCTCTTTTACCCCGGCATCAATATCTTCCAAGGTAATAAGCCCGAGCGGCAGAAGCCGTTTCGGATCATGGCTGCAATACTCTACCGACCAGTCATTATACGCGCTAAAACAGGAGGACCGCAGTTCTACATCGTCCAGCATGTACAGCGGCATACCCATGGAGGTGTAGATCGCCTCGGCAACCACACCGTCACGGTCCTGGTCTTTCAGCCGAGCGGCTGGATCCCATACACTAGCTGGAGCCTGATCCATGCCTTTTTTGTTATGTTCAGGTAGATCCTTTGACGGTACGCCCGCACCAAAAAACGCAGCCACCGGAAAGGGCGTAATATTCTCGCAGACAAAATACTCGCCCTCTTTCCCGTTGAGGTCTTTCACCGTATGCGGAGCCTTATCTCGAAACTTCTTATCGATCCGCTCCTTCCAGATGTTTGTGGGTTCTACGAAATGTGAATCCGCCGAAATAACACCATACTCTGCCATAAAACACCCTCCTTGTTTGGGATGGTTAATGTATCAAAAACTCCCCTAGAACCTTCTAGTGCTGCTACGATACGGTGTCTTACTCGATTTTTGCAAGAGATTTTTAGGAGCGTGTGTACAAAAAAAGGACAGTCCTATCGAGCTGTCCCTTTCTGCGCGTTAAGAGCATTGGGTGAAGCGCTAGATCAGCCCTGCGTCTCGCATAGTCGCGATAGCCTGGGCGTCATAGCCGAGTTCCGTCAAGACCTCGGTACTATGCTCGCCGAGCAGGGGCGCAGGCCGTAGCGGGACATCCGAAGCCGACAGTTTGATGGGATTGCCGGCCATGGTGTACGTTCCGCGCGTGGGATGATCGAGTTCGAGAATCATATCCCGTTCACGTAAATGTGGATCATGCATGACTTCGCCCGTGTCCTGACACGCCCCGCACGGCACCCCAGCCTCGGCCAAAATCCGCATGACTTCATGTTTCGGTTTTTTCGAGGTCCACGCTTCGATAAAGGCGTTCACCTCAGCGCCGCGCTCAACCCGGGCCTCGGGAGTGTGATAGCGCGGGTCGTCAATCAGGTCTTCCCGTTGTATGGCGCACAGCAAGGAGTCCCACATCTGCTGCTGAGCAATAATGAACACATAGTCGTTGGGCCCTCCGGGGTGGCAACGATACGTCGTGGCCGGGACAAAGGCACCGAGTTGATTGCCGCTGCGTTCAACCGGCTTGCCATAACGCTGGTGGTCGCGCAGGCTGACCCGAACCAGATTTACCACCGCGTCCTGCATGGACACTTCGACCTGTTGGCCGACTTCGGTGGTGTGGCGCTGCATGAGAGCAGCCAGGATGCCGATGACGCAGTGCATGCCCGTGCCTGAGTCTCCCACACATGACCAGGTGACGGTTGGCGGATTTTCAGGAAAACCGGTCACGCTCATCGAGCCGCCCATCGCTTGAGCGACGGGTTCAAAACTCTTGAACGAGCTATACGGCCCATACGAACCAAAGCCTTTGATACTGGCATAGACAATACGGGGATTCAGGTGTTTGAGGGTGTCATAGCCAAACCCAAGCCGTTCCATGGTGCCGGGTCCGAAGTTCTCCAGCACGACATCGGCGGTTGCCACCAGTTTTTGAAAGGCTTGCTTGCCCGCCGGTTGTTTGAGGTCAAGCGCCAGGCTGCGCTTGTTGGCATTGAAAAAAAGGAAAAACAGACTGTCCGTCCCAGGCTGGTCATTCAGACTCACGCGGGCGATATCACCCCGTCCAGGCGGTTCGACCTTGATCACATCCGCCCCAAGCCAGGCTAAAATTTGGCCACACGACGGGCCAGCCTGATTGTGGGTCAGGTCCAGCACCCGGATACCATTAAGCGCAGTGCTCATTGTCTCATTCTCCTTTCTTCATCTGTTCAGCGAGTCCCGTAGGTCGGATGAGCCGCAGGCGTAATCCGACACCGCTGGCTATCAATCCGACAGTCGTTGTCGGTATGCGGTCAGGTCCTCGACGGTCACACCATCCGGCGGAACGAGTTGATAATGCTTTTCCGAAACTACTCTCACGTCGCCACTCGTCCGCTCAAACTCAAAGAGTACAATCAGGTTGTCCCGCATGGATTGCACTCCAACGGGTCGGCATATAAGGGACGGGAGTCTATAAGCACACAACTCCATGTCTTGCTCAATCTGGACTCTATTGAGCATGTCCCTTTCTCCCTTGGCTTGTACAGGTACGACGTAATGAGAGCCGCCCTTGTCCACGCCCACGTATATCTCATCCGTCTCTACTTGGCCCATGTTAGGCACAGTCGTCCTGAGATGGTTTTGGAGCGAATAGCAGGCTATCCCCAAGAAGATGTCAATCAATCGGTTGTAACGAAGGCGCGTCAGGACAGCCTGCTCATCGTTGAACGCATATTTCTCGATTATTCCGGGAGTTGAGTCTGGGACCTTAGTCACCGCAAGGTTCGGGTTAGGAATGAGCGGCCTGTCGGCCACCAGGACAAATTGGTATCGACTCCGCCCTGCGGGACGAATGATCCAGGTTTCCCCAGCGGGAGCCTCGGCAAGAATGCTGGACGGGAGCGCCTTTCGGTATCTGAAGCTGTAGACCACGTCGCCCAGATTCTTGGGAAGCTGGATATTCAGTTCAGATGCGAACGTGACGATATCTTCTCGCTCGAATGCTACCGCTCGTTGTCCAGATTGATACTTGGCTTGGAAAATCGCCTCAATGATCGCTGCATAGCGGCTCTGGGACGGAATAGTGTACCCCCTCTCGGTCAGTGACCCGGCCATTCGAGTAAAACAACTTCTTCCCGAAGCTGCTCGCCGGTCGCAGTTGACAGCCGGGTCCGAAACAAGTCAATGCCGGTGACGGTGTAGTTCAACGATTGCGCCAGTTCGGCAAGCAGCCGTCCCGTACGAATCATGACCCGCAGATACGACGCCTGGTCGCCCACCACATAAGCGAGTCGCGCCCCCGGTTTGAGGACGGGCCGGAGGGAAGCCAGATGGCGTACCATACCGCCAAAGTATAGCCGAGTGACGCGCGGATAGAGCCGCTCGAAGCCGGAGGTTTTTCCCAACTCAACCCGACGTTGCTCAATGGCCTCGGCGATATTCCGTATTTCGACGTTGTCTGCAACCTCAAGATCATCCGTATCCGACTTGTACACACCTCTCGTATTGGATCTGACCAAGTCCTGCTTCAGTGACCGCAATTCCTGTTTGTCTCGTATCAATCCGAGAATGACAGATTCCAAGCGCGTCGTGCGCGTATAGTCCTTCTCGTTTGGGTAGGGCGGGGACGTGATGACTGCATCGACCGATTGCGGCTCCAGAATCCGATCAATCTGTCGGGAGTCGGCCTTGATGACGTGAGCGGTAACGTCAGCCCGGTCTCCGACGAGACCAAAGTCACTTGCCATGGACCGGACACGGTCAAGCCAGGCCTCGAAGACTGGAGCGTCCTCCTTAATCCTCCCAACCCCCACTTCCGGGCCGAACTTCAGGTTGCCGATACGCTGTACCAAAGCGCTGGCCAGTGCGAGACGGCCGTATTGCTGCACCTGCCGGTCGCCCTGTCGGTCAATCGTGTCCAGCAACAGCAAGGTCTTATGCAGGGGAAGCGGACTGATTGAGTTCTTTAATAGCAATTTCAACTGCTCAGGACGCAGTTCGGCCAGCGGTGGATGTTCCGGTTCAGCGGCGGTAAACAGCGGGGAGTCGGTCCATTCATCCATGCCCTGTTGTTCCAGAGTCTTTCTCGCTGACGTGACGACCTGCCCGGCATAGTCCAAAAGTCTGGTGCGATTGACCGACCAATCGACTTTCACCGAGCTTGCGAAGTGTGCCATAGGGTTCGACTCGATTCCGACACTCCGAATGCCGAGTTTCTTACACTCAACCAACGTGGTGCCGGTTCCACAGAAGGGGTCGAGAACCGTCTCGGAGGGGCAAACGCCAAATCGTTCAAGATAGTCACGGACCAAGTGGGGTGGGAATGACAGCACAAACCGATACCAGTCATGAACCGGCCGGTCTTCGGGCCGGAGCTTGTTCTGGTCATTCCGGGCACCGCTCGTATTGGGAAGCCTCTCAGTCGCTATTGGCATCGGTATTGAGTTCAACAGAGTTTTGAGGATAGCATTTAGGCCAACGGAATAAACAACGACTTTCTGGGCTGGCCGTTGACCGCTCGGCTGATATGTCCCTGGCCGGTGGTATCCTCGGCCAGAAGAATCTCGCCCGTACCCAGAACGCGCTTCGTGCCGTCACCAATCTCGATTTCGACCGCACCCTCAAGCATGACCACATATTGCCGCCGCGGCGCGTTGTGAAAATCGAGGTCATAGTCTCCGCCCGTTTCTCGAAAGATGACGCCGGTTGCCGGAATCAGCTCAGAGAGCTGTCCCACTCCGCCACCGTCTTTGAGCGGAATCTCGACATCCTCAAAATGTGATTGGTTATCTGGACCCGTATAGATGCGGGTGACTTTCATGCTGGGCCTCCTTTCCACAAGCGTTCTGAACTGTATGACACAGCCCCGTTGAGTGTCAAATGATACCGGATTTTCCGACCTGGACAGGGCTAGCGCCCATGACTTATAGTGATGCGGCTGTAATGAAAAAAGACCGGCGAAGGTAGAGGAGAACACGATGCGCGCAGTAGTGATGCTGAACCATGAACTGACGGTTGAAGATATTCCCGTCCCGGAGCCCGGCCCAGGCGAAGTCCTGGTCAAAACTTTGGCCTGCGGGATTTGCGGCTCAGACCTGCACGCGCTGAAGCATACGGAGAAGCTGGTGGAAGTATCGGAGCGTTCCGGTGGGGTTTTTAATATGGACCTCAGCCGTGGAATCGTCATGGGCCATGAGTTCTGTGTCGAGGTCGTCGATCACGGGCCGAACACACAAAAAATGCTCAAGGCCGGGACGCGCGCAGTTTCCATGCCGATCCTCATTCGGCCAAGCGGTGTCGAGACGGTCGGCTATTCAAATGACAACCCAGGCGGCTATGGGGAGTATATGCGCCTGAGTGAAAAGCTGTTGCTCGCAGTCCCGAACGGCCTGCCCACGCCCAAAGCCGCCCTGACCGAACCCATGGCGGTTGGCCTGCACGCGGTTGAAATGGCCCGCCTGGCAAAAGACGACGTACCCTTGGTCATCGGCTGCGGACCAGTCGGCCTGGCCGTTATTGCGTCGCTACGGATGAAAGGTGTGCAGCCCATTATTGCTGCGGATTTCTCCCCCCGTCGCCGCCAACTCGCAGAAGCCGTGGGTGCGGATATTATCATTGACCCTGCCGAGCAGTCGCCGTATACCAGTTGGCAGGAAGCTGCGGTCTGGGCTGATCCGAGTACGGCTCCGCCTCAGCCGCCCTGGGCTTCCGGTCCTCCGCTACGTCCGGCAGTCATGTTCGAGTGCGTCGGCGTGCCCGGAATCATTGACCAGATTATGACCGCGGCCCCGCAAGGCACGCGGATTGTCGTCGTTGGCGTCTGCATGGAGAAGGACAGCTTTGAGCCGATGTTCGGCATCAATAAGGAACTCAATCTCCAATTCGTCTTGGGCTATAGCGGAGAAGAATACGCGTCCACGCTCCACCATATTGCGGACGGGGCACTCATGACCGATCCGCTCATTACAGGAACGGTTGGCGTGGCAGGCGTCCCCCAGGCATTTCAGGATTTGGACTCGCCGGAACACCACGCCAAAATTATTGTGGAACCCTGGCACTAAGATTTCAGGAGGAGGACAGCATGGCTGATATACAGAATTGGACCCTACGGGGAGACTGGTTTGATGTGTGCAGTTGCGATATCGCCTGTCCGTGCGAATTTGCCCAGCCGCCAACAAACAATCACTGTGAGGGAGTCCTGGCCTACCATGTCCGAGAAGGGATGTATGGTTCAACCCGTCTCGATGGGCTGAATATCATTGCCGTCGCCAGCTTTAGTGGCAATGTATGGGCTGGTGAGGCAAAAATTTCACTTGGACTGTTTATTGACGAGCAAGCCGATGGGCAACAGCGCGAGGCGCTTCAACTCATCTTTTCCGGGCAGGCCGGCGGATTTATGGGCGGTTTTGCTCGCTCGATCGGTGAGGTCCGCGGTATTGAGTTTGTGCCTATCACTTTTGATATTGCCGACGATCTTGCTTTTTGGAAGGCGGAAATCCCGCAGAAAGTCACGGCCTTTGCCGAGGCGCTGACCGGACCGACCACACCGAAAGGGAAACGGGTGCAGTTGCTGAATCCACCGGGTTCCGAAGTTGGACCCGGCCAAGTCGCCACCTGGGGCAAAACGGTTGACAATCGGGTCAACGCCTACGGCTTTGAGTGGGATTGGGCAGACAAATCGAGTAAGCACATTCCTTTTGACTGGAGTGGACCAGCATAGGGGGGTATGCCGTGCCCGTACTGTCGCTTCTCTGGAACTGCGGAAATATTACTGAATATCTATACCGAAATGGCGGGAGAAGGCTCATGAGTACTTCCCCCGCCACCGGAAGGAGGAAGAAAGAAGGAAGGATAAAGATTCAGACGGTTCAACGCCTGTCAGTATTCAACCTGCCGCCCAGCTATCTCGGACAAATATTCAACTTTCTCTAAAAAAGCCTGGGCTCCTCCAGACGTCCCTTTGGTATTCATCTGAAAGCCAAATCGACTGATTGGGGGAACAACAGTGTAACCAAACTGAGTTCGGAAGGCCTGGTCCAAATCAAATTCAGTCACAACACGCTTCCCCACCGGCACCCCACACGGTGTACAGAAATATCGTCCGCCGGTTTTATAGTAATTCCCGGTATACGCCCGATTTACCTGTTCCTTTTCTCCTAAGAAGAGGCCGATAAAATACGGGGCATTAGGGACAAAGAGCGAGCCGCTCTTTATTTTTTTTGTCCCAAAGGTTGTCATAACCGCAATAGGGACCGCGGTAATCCCATTGCTCCAATCCGCCCCGCGTGGATAGCGTTCGACACCCCAATGAATACGAATTCGCTTGACCTGGGACAAATACAAGGGCAGCTCGAACAGCCCTCCTTTTTGTCGGGAGGTCTGTAATACGAGTCGATTGTTTTTGAAGCGCGGCTGTAAATCTTCTGCATCAAGGCGAAAGGTAAATCCTTGCTGCTTCAACCATCCATCTGCCGGACCGTCTGGGTGGCCGGAGAAATCAATCGTATGCAGAGGAGCTGCCAGAGCAACGGCCTCAGAGAGTCCACACCACAGCAGACACACGCACAGAATTCTGAGAGTCCACATCACACCACAACGATTACGGGTAGGTGTCTGCATATTTCTCCAAATGAGTAAACGTGCCAACCTCTGCATGTCTGTTGGAGGGCGCGTTTACTCATTTTGCAAGGTCTAACCGTTTATCTTGATGCTGAGTAGTAGGGGCGAAAAATCTTTCGCCCCTACCCGTCCTGCGTATGTATTGCTGACTTGACGACGGCCATATTCCAGTCGAGAATGACTCGCGGTCGTATCACGCAAACACTACGTCGTATGGGTATGATAGAGGAGAACAAATATGGCTCAAATTGGTCTTGCTTTGGCGGGCGGTATGGCGCCTACCGATATTGTTGATTGTGTCAAATATGCAGAAGAGCAGGGCTATACTTCAGCCTGGTTTGCGGAAGGGCATGGCGGAGATCAGTTTTCTGTTCTCACCGCCTGCGCCCTGGCAACCCAGCGCATACAGCTCGGAACGAGTATTAGTAGTATTTTCGTGCGCAGCGCGCCGACTATTGCCATGGCGGCCGCGTGCGTTGATCATTATTCTCAGCAGCGCTTTATTTTGGGCTTAGGCTCAAGTCACAAGGTTCAGGTCGAACCGGAACATGGCATCCCGTATGGTCAGCCAGTCCAACGCATGCGCGAAACGGTTGAGATTATCCGCACCCTTCTGCGTGAGGGAGAAGTGTCCTATCAAGGCGAGGTACTGACAATTGAGCGGTTTGATCTGTGGTTTCAGCCCGTCCGCCCGGAAATTCCGATCTATATATCAGCCGTCTTTCCGCAGATGCTCCAAGCCTGTGGGGAGCTCGCACAGGGGACTATTCTGGTGTGGAGTGCCCCAGAAGCAGGCACGCTGGCCGCTGAAAATATCGCGATTGGTGCGAGCCGAGCCGGACGCAAGGTCGAAGATGTTGACGTTGTCTCACTCCTGCCGATGAGCGTGGCCCAGGACCACCACGAAGCCCTGGAGCGCCTGCGTCCCCTGGTCGCTTTCTATGGTGGATTCTTTCCGCGTTATAATCGCTCAATGGCTGAGCAAGGATTTCCCGAGGAAGCCCAAGCTATTCGAGAGGCATGGCAGAAGGGGGACCGGCAAAAGGCGATTCAACTTGTTCCTGACCTATTGATTGAAACGCTCAGTGTCGCAGGGACACCGGCCGAATGCCGAGAACGTATCGAAGCCTATCGTCACTCAGGCATCGTGCACCCTGTTATTTTCCCAGTAAGTGACGGCCCGACCGGGAAGCAGCACGTTATGGAGGCGGTGCGGGCCTGTGCGCCCTGACCTATGGCGTACGGTTAAGAAAAGTGAAGAGAAGACATCCCCTCCTGGGAGGAATTATATACGAAAGTGTAACCAGGCACGAGGCTAGTGAAGAGGTCTGGAGGTCCCTATTGCATTAAGGAAGTGCTGTAGGGAATCGGATGGGATTCTTCACACCGTGCCTCCGGCACCACCTTTATTTGGGGACGGTTCGTTCGATCAGGGTTCTGAGCGCTAACATCGACTCTTCATGTTGTTGGTTGAGCTGCGTAGTCCGTTCATTCCCTGTCTTTTCTATACGCTTCAGCCCGTAGAATATTAGTCCACATTGCAGGAGGCCAACGACGCCAGACACGATAACACCCGCAATCTTCGCCCAGTGCGGTTGATTGGCGACCCGAAGTGCTGCAACGGCGTGTCTAGCAAGTTCTTCGTATTCAGCCATACCGTGCCTCTCCCCTCCCTGCTTAACACAAAAAAATAGCTGTAGCTATTACAGTATGGAATCATGATTGGGCGCAAACCGAGTGGAAGCTAACCCCTTTTCCTTCGCTCTCCGCCATATCACTCCATGTATGAAATTCTTTGCCCGTTGACGCAAATTAAATTATACAACGGTCGGCACGGGCCGCGTTTCGACCACCTGTAACTCCGACAGCCGGGAGGGTTGTTCAGTGTCGGAGACCCCCTCACCCTAGCCCTCTCCCTCCAGGGGCGAGGGAATAAAATTCGTTGCCGTTCGCCGAGGAGGCGCTGAACGCCCTAGCGCGTCAGCGAGGGGAAAAGCGGCTCGGTGCTGATAATGCCCTCGTCAGCGAGCCGCTGCATCTCCTCTTTCGATAAGCCCAGCAGGCTGCCAAAGACATGCCCATTGTGTTTGCCGAAGCTTGGGGCAGGCCGCCGGACGACTGAAGGCGTATCGGAAAATTGAGGGACGAAGCCCGGATAGAAGTGCGGCCCGGTTTCCTCTTTCTCGATCGTTAACAGAAACTCACGCGCGGCCAGGTGCGGGTCACTCAGCACCCCGGCACCAGACAGCACGACTCCGGCGGCTACGCCTACTTCTTGCAGACTTTCCATCATCTCAGTTGCGTCATGCTCCTGTGTCCAGGCGGTCAGATGTTGGTCGAGTTCGTCCTCAGCCGCCTTTCTCCCGTGCGCCGTTCCGAACCGACCGTTTTGAGTCCAGGCCGGATTCTCCAGGACGCGACATACATTGCGCCAGTCCTCGTCTGACGTAGCCGCAATCGTTAGCCACTCATCTTCACCCTGGCACGGATAACAGCCGTGGGGCGCCATGGTGGGGTGACGATTGCCCAGGCGCTTCTGAGAGCGACCATTGATGGTGTACTCCAGCAGAGCGGCAGCATTGAGCGGTAAGAGTCCCTCAACGTGGGACAGATCAATCGAGACCCCTGCACCGCGCCGTTCTTGTTCAAATGTACCAACCAACGAAGCGAAGCAGGCGTTGAGAGCAGACACCGGATCGCCGATAGCGTTGCTGAGCATTTGGGGTGGGCCATCTTCATACCCACTGACCCCCGTAATCCCGGCCATGGCTTCGGTTGTTGTGCCAAACCCGAGATATTCGCTCTCCGGACCACTATTGCCAAAGGCGGGCAGCGTGACCATCACGAGTCGAGGGTTGACCGCTTTCAAGGTGTCAAAGTCAATGCCGAGTTTTCGCAAACTCCGAGGCGGATAGTTGGCAACCAATACATCACTGATACCCACCAAGTCGCGAAACAGTTCTCGTCCCCGCGGGTGGGTGAGTTCAAGCGCAATGCCATATTTATTCCGATTCACCGTATTAAACGTTGGTGACTGCTCGTAGGGCTTGCCTCCATCTTCTGTGACCTCAGGGGCGGCTCCGCGCCACCAGTCCATATGAGATGGGGATTCAACTTTAATGACTTCCGCGCCAAAGTCAGCGAGCAGACAGGTCGCCAACGGACCGGCCCAGCCATTGGTTAAATCCACAACTCGTAGCGGCTTTGTCATACGCTTTCTCCTGTCGCTTGATATCATTGTTAGTTGATTGCGCCCGCGGCCCGCAGGCGTTGCAACTCAGCGTTGGTATATCCCAGCTTTTCACCAAGAACGCTCGCCGTGTGCTCCCCGACACGGGGGGCGCGACGGAGGCTGAGGATAGGCTCTCCACTTTCGCGGGACGGTGGGCCGGGTATGGAGACGGTTCCTCCTCCGGGACGCTCGATCTCGATAAACGCCTGACGCTCTTTGAGTTGGACCCATTCAACGACTTCTTGGGCAGAAGGGATAGGCGACAACGGAATCCCTCGTGCTTGCGCAGCATGATAGATGTCCCACTTCTTCCGTGCACCCATCCACGGAATAAGCGCAGCGTGCAATTCATCGGCGCACATTGCCAGGGTCGGGATGCTCTGAAAGCGTGCATCGCTCGCTAAGTCGGGACGTTCAACCAGTTCGAGCAAGGCAACGATTTGATGCGGCAGGCCGGCATGGACGCCAACATACCCGTCCGCACACGGCAGAGTGACCAGATTCGGAAAAGCCGCATGGAACTGCTTCCCCGAACGCTGTCGGACAAAGCCTGAATAGGAAAACGCAACAAAGTCGTACAGAGATGTTGCCACCAGGGCCTCCTGAATGGATACCTCAACGTGTTGGGCCGCGTTTGTTGCATTACGGTTCCGGACGGCCTGTAGAGTTCCGATGGCGGCGTACAACCCAGCCACGTATTGGCCGAACGCACCACCAGGCTGGACTGGAGGACGGTCTTGTTCACCCATTGGATAGGTCCAACTGCCCAGGGCAAAGGCCACACTGTCGGTCATACGATAGTCACGGTAGGGACCGGATGAGCCGAAGTTGGAGATGGCAACACTCACTACCCGTGGATTTGCAGCCCGAAGCACCTCTTGACTCAAACCAAGGCGCTCAAGTGTTCCCGGCCGAAAATTCTCAACGACAACATCAGCCTGTTCAATCAGGCGGAGGGTCGCCGCGCGGCCCTGTTCGTGCTTGAGATCAATCGCCACTGACTGTTTGCTGGTATTCAAAAAACAAAAGAGTCCGCTATTCTCGTGCCCAGGCTGAGCGTCAAAAAATGGGGGGAGGCTCCGCCCCCCTTCGCCGCGTACTGGCGGTTCAATTTTGATGACCTCAGCCCCATAGTCGCCGAGTAATTTTGTACAATAGGGCCCCGCAATATAGTGGGTGAGGTCAACAACTCGAATGCCACTCAAGGCACGTTCCAGGGACATGCAGAACCTCCTTTATGCCAACACTCAAGGAAGATATCAGTATTGGTCATCTGCAGCGCGGCTGTCAAGATTCGCCCGCTTCAATTGTGACGACCGTGTTCCCGCTCTCAGCATATGACGGATTGACGAAGGGGGGAGTTCCCTCTATACACTGCTGGGGTAAACACACGCCTGCACGAGGAGGCATAGGATTGAGGCGTGCAGAGAGGACTCGAATGATTATTGACTCAGAAACCTTCGGCGAAATAGAAAGTGCCGTGACCCAGGCGACCCAGGGGATAGGTTCTGCCACTCAGCTTGTCAAAGGACTCGGTCCCCAAACCGAAGAGGCCCGCACCTATATTGGCCGCTTGCTCAATCAGATCCTCGAAGTCCAGGTCTATGTTCAACGCGCGAGCGCGGTTCTTGATGCGGTCAAAGAAGCAAATCAAGAAGAGTCGTCCCGCCAGTAAGAGGAACATTCGCATCGTCTTGCTCTGTTTTACGCCGCGCTCTTGGGCGCGCGCTCCTTCTTTTCGTCAGGCACGCGTCCATCCTTCCATAGATTTTCCCTCAACGTCTGGTCCAATGCCTCCCAGAGGATTCATCTGGCTGAGGAATTGGGATATAGTAAGATTCCGCTCGCGCTATGAACAATAAAATTTTGCACATCCGTGACCGGCTCTCGAATCATAACCCAGCGCCGGTCGATATTGACGCACCTATGCGGGCTGCGGTGGCTCTACTCCTACAACCACGCCCCGATGATGTGTACGTTCTCTTCATCCATCGTGCGCACCATCCACACGACCCGTGGTCTGGACACATGGCCTTTCCCGGGGGCCGTCATGAACCGGAAGATCCCGACCTCCTGGTCACGATCCAACGCGAGACACACGAAGAGGTTGGGATTAGTCTTGATGATCATGGCGAATATCTTGGCCGTCTTGCCGAAGTGCAAGCCATGGCCCGCGGAAAACGGACTGGCATGATTGTGTCCCCGTTTGTCTATCTCGTCTCTCAGGAAGCCCGCCCGGTCCCTGACCCAGTTGAAGTACAGGACATCATTTGGGTGCCGCTGTCGTTCATGCAACAAGACGGTGTGGAACAGATCGTCCAGCGCAATCTTCAGGCTGGATCGACCGCTCAGGTCCCGGCGCTACTCTACGGCGGGAAAACTATCTGGGGCTTAACCTACCGTATGCTGCGAGGATTTTTGGAACTCATTACCGAGTCGTGAGGGGAGGAAGAGCGATGCAGCGAAAAAAAGTTCCTGAAGAGGTAGAGGAGCCCCTTATCCCAAAACCTCCGGTCACCCACACGCCGCACTTCGTCCGTTGCAATATTACCGGCCCGGATGGAAAAAAACGGTCGGGCTGGGAAATGTGGTTGGGTGAACACTGTTTTGGTCGTTCAGATCAAAAAGAAGCGCTGCTGCAAAGTCTTGAACGTCAACTCCAACCACCCCAGTCTTTCCATTGGCGAGTAGTACACCGTCAGCGTCTCGAACGTGCTCGCGCAGCACAACCGCAAGACGAGAGTGGTCCGCCGGAAGAAAGAGTGGGGGAGACACGCTAGCCTTCCTCAGTCCTGTCTCAGAGCACCTCATGTAAAAACTCGTGGACCACGTTGATAAACCCGTCTGGGTTATCGAGCATGACATGGTGGTAGGTGTTCGGCACTTCGACCCAGCGACTGTTGGGCAAACCAGCACACAGACGCTCTAGTTTCTTCGGAGTGAGGACCGGGCTATGCTGAGCCTTCACAACAAGTGTGGGACAGCTGATACGCGAGAGTAAAGACCAGCCATTAATAGGCTCCCGAAAGAGGGTACGGCGGTCAAGCTTGGCCGTCCATTTCCCGTCCGGTAGTTCGGTAAATGCAAAAGAAGCCAGGTAACGCAGTTTGTCTCCTGAGACAAGGGATTCACGCGGGAATACGCGGAAACGAGTAATGGCTTCCTGAAATGAGTCAAAAACTCTGGCTGATTTTTCCCCAATACCGCGCAGTAGTTTGACTGCTGCTTCAGGGTATCCGGGCTCGATATCCACAAGAATCAAAGCATCAAGCGCTTGGGCGTGCTCAGCCGCATAGATGAGGGCATTATGTCCGCCCATCGAGTGACCTAACAGAACATGGCGTTCGATACCCAGAGTGTGGACCAGCTGGTGGAGATCATCGACATAGTGCTGGGTGCTATAGGCCGGCGGCTTCGCGTGCTGGCTTTCGCCGTGACCACGCCAGTCCGGGGTGAGAACACGAAAGGACTCGGTAAAGGCCGGCGCAATAAAGTCCCACCAGCGCGCGTGGGCCGATCCGCCATGACACAAAATGAATGGTGGCTTCCCTGCGGTACCCCAATCGAGGTAATGCAGGCGTATATCGTTGATAGTGACAAAATGAGACTGGGGTTGTTGGGGCATGCGCTAGGACAACAGGGTAGGGGCGCAGCATGCTGCGCCCCTACGGTTACGCCCCACTCTTCTCCAGAATCGCCTTTACCACTTTGGCTGGCGACATAGGCAGCTCGGTCATACGCACACCAGTTGCCCGGTAAATGGCATTGGCAATCGCAGCAGGTGGCGGGATGATCGGCACCTCGCCGACTCCACGAATCCCGATGGGATGGCCGGGATTGGCCACTTCAACCAGGAGCGTTTCGATCATGGGCAGGTCGAGACAGGTGGGCATGCGGTAATCCAGAAAACCAGTATTCCGCATGGTCCCCTCTTCATCGTAGAAATACTCTTCATTGAGCGCCCAGCCGACACCTTGGGCCACGCCGCCCTGAATCTGGCCTTCGACATAGCTGGGATGGACGGCTTTGCCTACATCTTGAGCAGCAGTGTAGCGCAGAATATCGACTTTCCCGGTCTCGGAATCGACTTCCACATCAACGACATGGGCAGCAAAGGCGGGCCCAACACCGCGCGGACGGACGGACGCGCGGCCCATAACCGGACCACCAGCACGGGGGAGCTTTGGCGCGATCTCTTTTAAGCCCATTGACTCGTGGCCATTGTTCGTACAGGAGAGCACACCATCCTGGTACACGACTTCTTCCGGCTTGACTTTCCAGACTGTGGCCGCCCGCTGCTTCAGTTGTCCGACCGCATCTTGGGCAGCTTCATACACGGCAAGACCGGTTGCAAAGGTCACCCGACTTCCGCCGGTCGTATCCGTATGGCCAATAGATTCTGTGTCTGCGACCACAGGGTGAATGTCTTCCGCCCTGAGGCCCAGCACCTCTGCTGCAATCATGGCGCACGAGGCACGGCTGCCACCGATATCAGGTGAGCCCGTCACCACATTGGCCGTCCCATCCGTGTTGATGCTCACGGTGGCACTCGACTGAAACGCGGCATTAAACCAAAAGCCGGTTGCAACCCCACGCCCCCGGAGTTTCCCGTTTTCACTCTGGGGCGGTGGCGATTGATAATGCGCGCTGTTTTTGATGGCCTCAACGGTTTCGAGATAGCCGATCCGTTTGAATTGAGGCCCTGCGGGTTGGGCCGTTCCTTCTTTGGCGCCGTTGATACGTCGCATTTCGAGCGGATCAAGCCCCAGCTTTTCTGCAATCTCGTCAAGAATCGTCTCGGCCGCCATAGCGGGGTTGGTGGCACCGGGAGCTCGGTAGGCACATGTCTTGGGCTTGTTCAGCACAACATCATACCCGTCGATCTGGAAATTTTCCAAGTCATACGGAGCCAGGACAGTCATACAGCCAGCAGCAACCGGCGAACCAGGAAAGGCACCGGCTTCAAACAAGAGTTGGAGTTCAGCCGCCGTGATCTTGCCATCAATGTTGACACCAATCTTGGCTCGAATATGCGATCCTGGCGTAGGGCCTGTCGCTCGCAGAACCTCACTCCGAGACATGACCATTTTCACTGGCCGACCTGTTATTTTGGACAGCAGCAAGGCCAACGGTTCTAAATACACAGTGGTCTTCCCACCAAAGCCACCCCCGATCTCAGCCGGCACAACTTTGATATCACCTGGGTTCATGTGTAGCATCGTGCCGCACAACTCGCGCACCGCAAACGGTCCCTGGGTGCTGACCCAGACTGTTGCCTTGCCGTCCTGGTTGTACTGCGCAACCGCGTTATGCGGTTCAATATAGCCCTGATGGACCATAGTGGTATCAAACTCGCGGGCGATCACCACCTCGGCCGCTGCAAACCCGGCGGCCAAATCGCCACGCGAGAACTGGATGTGATTCGCAATATTCGTTTCTTTGTCATTTTCTTCATCGACTCCGGCGGTACGCAAATCAGGGTGGAGGATCACAGCGTCGTCGCTCATGGCCTCAAGCACGTTTTGGACAAAGGGTAGCGGTTCGTACTCTACTTTAATGAGCTTGAGCGCTTCCTCGGCAACGTGCGTGCCGGTCGCCGCGACTGCAGCCACAGCATGACCATCGTACAAGACTTTATCGCGGGCCATAATGTTGGAAGCCAAGTGGCGCGGATTGACAAAGTTCTCCCCGATTTGCAGCATCCCTGGTCCAATCTCAGGAAAGTCTGCTCCGGTAATGACCGCTTTGACACCTGGGAAGGCTTGAGCCTCTGATGTATCGATTGATTTGATCCGCGCATGGGGATGTGGGCTGCGTAACACTTTACCGTGCAGGAGACCCGGCAGGGTAATATCCGCTCCATAGCGGGCTCGTCCCGTGACTTTATCAACACCGTCGTGCCGAATGGGACGGGTACCAATCACCTTGAATTGATGCTCGTGTTGCGATTCCATATCCACCTCCCGTACACAAAAACGGGGAAGAGCAATAGACACCCTTCCCCGTTCAATAGTTATCTTAATAGCAGCTTACCCGCCTCCAATGGCAGGAACAAAATGGACTTCGCCTTCATCCGGAACAGATTCGGTCAACCCTCCCGTCCCAATTTCTCCATTGATCGAAACAGCAATGGAGCCAACCAGGTCACCATCCTCAACCACTCGGCTCCGAAAACCAGGAAACTGGCGTTCAAGGTCTTCTACTATTTCTCCCACCGTTTTCCCGGCGGCACTCGTACGATCTTTTCCGCCAGTTAATTTACGCAGGAGTGAAGGGATATAGACAGTTGTCATCTTCTTGGGGATTGGGGATCGGGTATTGGGGACTGGAGATTTGCCTTCTTCCTAACCCCTAATCCCCAGTCCCTAATCCCTCTGCTATCCGTTTTTCTCCATAATCGCCTTGGTCACACGCGGGGGTGACATCGGCAGGTCCAGCATCCGCACGCCGGTTGCGTTATAAATCGCATTGGCAATGGCAGCCGGCGGAGGGACAATAGGCACTTCGCCCACACCACGCACGCCAACCGGATGACCCGGGTTCGGGACTTCAACCAGGATGGTTTCAATCATCGGCAAATCAAGACAGGTCGGCATCCGATAATCCAGGAAGCCGGTGTTCTGCATGCGTCCGTCTTCGCCATAGACGTATTCTTCGTTCAGCGCCCAGCCGACCCCTTGGGCCACGCCACCCTGCATCTGACCTTCCACGTAGCTGGGATGGATAGCCTTCCCAACATCCTGGACAGCAGTGTAACGCAGCACATCAACCTTGCCGGTTTCTTCATCTACGGCCACGTCAACCAGATGCGTCGCAAAGCCTGGCCCTACACCGCGTGGGTTGACTGACGCCCGACCCGTGACCGGGCCACCGGTCCGTGGCAGCTTCCCGGCCAACTCTTTGAGGGTCAGAGATTCGTTGCCGTTCTCAGCACAGGTGAATACGCCATCTTGAAACGAGACTTTATCCGTGTCGACCTTCCAGGCTTTGGCAGCGCGCGCTTTGAGTTGAGTGAGTACATCTTGAGCCGCTTCATATACGGCCGTCCCAGTGGCAAAGGTGACCCGGCTGCCGCCGGTCATATCCGTATGGCCAATGGACTCGGTATCTGCCACAACCGGGTGGACTTCTTCTGCCGTCAGGCCGAGCACCTCCGCGGCGATCATGGCGCAGGAAGTCCGCGTGCCACCAATATCGGTCGAACCGGTCACCACATTGGCGGTGCCGTCGCTGTTAATGGCCACGGTCGCGCTGGACTGAAAACCGGCATTAAACCAGAAGCCCGAGGCCAGCCCACGACCAACCCGTCGCCCTTCGACTTGGGGCAGCTCGGACTTAAAGTGGTCGCTACTCTTTGTAGCTTCGAGAGTGTCCAGAAAGCCGATTTGGCCAAATTTCGGACCCGCAGGCTGCGCGGTTCCCTCCTTGGCCCCGTTAATGCGACGGAACTCTAGGGGATCCATCCCGAGCTTTTCTGCGAGTTCATCAATCACCGTCTCCGAGCCCATAGCCGCATTAGTCGCGCCCGGAGCCCGATACGCCGCGGTCTTGGGCTTATTGACCAGGACGTCATAGCCGTCAATTTTCAGATTATCGATGTCATACGGAGCAATAACGCACATACAGCCCGCGCCAACCGGGGAGCCCGGAAAGCCACCGGCTTCATAGGCCATCCAGACTTCGGCCGCCGTAATCTTGCCGTCCTTGTCCGCGCCCATCTTCACCTTGATATGCGACCCTGGGGTCGGTCCGGTGGCTTTGAGCACATCGGCTCGGCTCATAACCATTTTGACCGGCTTACCCGTATGCTTCGACAACATCAGCGCAACGGGCTCGTAGTAAATGGGAATCTTGCCACCAAAACCACCACCGATTTCTGCCGGAATAACCTTGATCTTGCTCGGCGGCATGTCGAGCACAAAAGCCGTTTGATCCCGGGTCGTAAACGCGCCCTGGGTGCTCACCCAGATCGTACTTTGTCCGTCCGAACTGTACTGCGCCACGGCATTGTGCGGCTCGATATAGCCCTGGTGAACCATGGACGTGTCAAACTCGCGCTCAACGACCACTTCGGCGGCGGCAAAGCCAGCAGCGAGGTCACCGCGTTCGAACTGGATGTGGTTGGCGACATTCGTATCCGTGCGCTCTCCGTCAGCCCCCTTGCCCAGGCCGGGAATCAGGATAGGAGCCTTATCGTCCATTGCCTCAACAACGTTCTGCACGTGAGGCAGGACTTCATACTCAACGGTAATCAGCTTTGCGGCTTCTTCCGCGATATGCGGGCTGGTAGCGGCGACTGCGGCCACAACATGGCCGTCGTAGAGCACCTTGTCCCGTGCCATGCAGTTCAAAGACTGATGTTGCGGGTTAATCGGGAGCTCTCCCATTGCCGCCATACCAGGCCCAATATCCGGAAAATCCTGGGCGGTGAGGACCGCTTTCACCCCCGGCACAGCCGCGGCTGCCGAGGTGTCGATCGACTTGATTCTGGCGTGGGCGTGCGGGCTGCGCAGGACCTTGCCGTGCAAGAGGCCGGCTAGGCTGATATCGGCGCCATACTGGGCCCGACCGGTGACTTTATCGACCCCATCGTGCCGAATCGGACGCGTCCCGATGACTTTAAACTTATGTTCTTGTTGGGCTGCCATGATTTACCTCCCTTGCATTTCAGCGGCGGCGTCTTGCACCGCTCTTACGATCTTGTCATAGCCTGTGCAGCGGCAGAGATTGCCCGCCAGGGCGTAGCGAATTTCATGCTCAGTGGGGTTGGGGTTCCGGTCCAACAGCGCTTTGGACGTGACTAAAAAGCCGGGGGTGCAGATCCCGCACTGGAGCGCGGCGTGTTCCAGAAATTTCTTTTGGAGCGGATGCAGGGTATCTCCATCGGCCAAGCCTTCGACCGTAGTGATCTCTTTGCCTTCAGCCTCAACCCCAAGAACGAGACATGAGTCCGTGGGGCGTCCATCCAGAATCACGCTGCACGCGCCGCAGTCGCCCGTCAGACAGCCTTCTTTTGTACCGGTATAGCCAACAACATCACGCAGCACTTCAAGCAAGCTCTGGCGTGGTTCACACAGGAACTCGGTCTCTTCACCATTTATTGTTGTTTGAATATGTACTTTCTTCATGTATGTCCTGCCTTCCCTATCAAGATTATCAGATTATCAGGATAATCCTGTCATCATTTAATCCTGATTAACCTAACGTGCCCGTGCCCGCGCAGCTGCTTCCTTCAAAGTGCGGCGGGTGAGAACGCTAACCAGATGCGTACGAAATTCTGCCGTGCCGCGCATATCACTAATGGGCGAGGCTGCTTGTTGAGCGAGTTTTGCAGCATCATCGATAGCGGCATCATCCAGCGTCTTACCCACGAGGGAATCGCCCGCTTCTTTGGCAAAAAGTGGCCGGGCGGCAACCGCAGCGAGACCAATACGGGCAGCGGTGCAGGTGTCGCCATCAAGAGCGACACACGAGCCTACACCAACCACAGCAATATCCATCTCATTTCGAGGGATAAAACGTTGGTAGCAGTCAGCCGCCTTCCCTTGCAGGGCGGGAATCCGGAATTCTACCAGCAGTTCGTTGGACGCGAGCACCGTTTGTCCGGGAGCAGTCACAAAATCTTCGACTGGAACGTCACGTGTGCCATTAGGTCCGGCGATGTGACAGACTGCGCCCAAGGCAATCAGGGCTGGCGTCGTATCTGCGGCGGGTGAGCCATTACACACGTTTCCACCAACCGAGGCGCGCGAAAGGATCTGATCAGAGCCGATCAGCCCAGCAGCCTCAACCAGCCCCGGATAGTACTGCTGCACAGTCGCGTCTTCGAGAATTTTGCAGCAGGCCAGTGAGGCTCCGAGCCGGAGTCCGGTTTGGGCATCAAAAGACAAGGTTTGGAGTTCTGGGATATTTTTGGCGTCAATCACCTGTCCCGGTTGTCGTACACCAGCACGCATCTGGATAATCAGATCCGTACCCCCCGCTAGCATACGCCCATTTTCACCCGCGGCCGCCAGAACGCTGATGGCCTGATCGAGCGAAGTTGGCGCTTCATAATTCAGTTCGTGCAAGGTCGCCTCCTTTTTCGATTTTGATTCGTATTACGTCGTCTTCCTGCCTCTTCGCAGGCTCCACAATCGCTATAGGATTGCTATATAAAAGCGCTGAGAAGTGCAAGGGTTCCAAAGAGTAAACGTGTCAACAGCTTTGTATCTAGGAGGACACGTTTACTCTTTCAGACGGTCTCGTATTACATTTTTATTCCACCAACCCACTGCGCATACTCTTGGGGCGTATCAATATCGGCCCGAATACCGGGATCATCCAGCGCGATCTCACGCACCCGCGCTGGGTCTTTGCGGACAACCACCTTCGCCCCTTTATCCAGCGGAGCTGCCAGAATCTCTCCGTACACACGCCTGGAGAACAGCACCGGGTGTCCTCGCCGGCCCTGGTAGGAAGCAATAATGATGGGTGAGGGATCTGCCCCAAACGACGACAAGAGTGCCTGGATAGTCTCAGGTTTTATAAGAGGATGATCAACCAGATTGACCACTGCTGCCTGACTCTCAGGCGACAGCGCGTTAATACCCACCATCAGAGAAGATAACTGGCCCAGCCGGTAACGTGGATTCAGCACGGTCCGGAGGGCTGGATGCTTCGGTACGACGGCACGAATTTGCTCTTCATGCTCATGCGCTCCGAGCACGACGATGAGTTCATCGACTCCGGCGGTCAAAAAGGTAGCGCAAATGTTTTCAATAAATGTGTGCCCCTGGTAGTCGAGCAGCGCTTTGGGCGACCCCATCCGCCGAGACTCACCCGCGGCGAGGACAATTCCAGAAATCATACTACGCGTTCGTTGACAGCAAGAGCGACGTTACGGAGTAAATTTGAGTGGTCCGCCGGGCCGTACTTTCGCGGCCAGCGAAAGCGTATCAGCCGGGCCTTTACGCCGGGCGCGAATAATCTCAGCAGCAATGGCAACGGCAATCTCCGCCGGCGTTTCTGCGGCAATATCAAGCCCTAGCGGTGTATGCACGCGGGCGACATCTTCCGGGCGATAGCCCTGTTCAACCAAACGTTCAAGCGTTGTTTTTGAGCGTCGCCGACTGCCGATCATGCCAATATAGGCAGGATTCTTCTTCAACGCCGTCTTGACCGAGGTTTCATCCCACACATGTCCACGCGTGACCACGACGACAAAGGTCTGCTCGTTAATATTCAAGCTGTTCAGGACGTCCTCAAACGGTCCAACTCGAATATCAGCAGCATTGGGGAACCGTTCTCGATTGGCAAAGGCCCAACGGTCGTCCACCACAATGGTATGAAAGCCGAGCATGGCTCCTATTTCGCACAGCGGCTGGGCAATATGGCCGGCGCCAACAATGAGCAAGGTCTGGACGCCCGTCTGCACATCAACAAAGATACGCGGCCAATCCTCTTTTCGCACGACCGCGTCTTCCCGGACTTCACCCTGCGGTGACACGGCAAACAGTTGTGGCTTTCCGGAAGAGACTGATGCAGAAAAGGTTTTGAGCGTTTCTGCTGCTATTGAGATAGCCGGCGTCAGAGAGGTTCCACCCTCTCCGTCTTGGCCGAGAGATAAACAGCTTTTTGTACCAGGTTGTATACCATTGACTGAATCGAGTGCTGTCACCAAAGCCGCCGGCTGGTGAGCGCGCGTCGCCTCGGCCAAGGTATGGGCTAAGGTACGGTGTTCATCCGGCTGCCAGAGATCAAGCGCCACGTCCATCACGCCACCACAGACTTGGATTTCGTCTTGATCAAAATCGCCAGTCAAGTCGACCTGGACAATGCGCGGCGGTAGCTTTTGCTCCAGAACCGGATACGCCCGGCGCAGCACTTCACCTTCGCCACATCCCCCACCAATAGTGCCAAACGGCTGTCCCTCAGGTGGCACGACCATTTTCGCCCCGACCTCGCGCGGGACAGAGCCACGCGTACGGATAATAGTCGCCAACACAAAAGGCTTTCCAGCCGCCAAAATTTCTTCAGCACGTTCCCAGAGATCTTCCACGTCACGAATCCTATCTGAACAGTTGGGGGTAAAGAGTAAACGTGTCCTCCTAATAATACAAGCTGTTGACACGTTTACTCTTTAAAGCAATGGAACGCTGTACGTTTTGCCAGACTATTGGAACCGAGGCATAATCTGTTGGGCGAAGGTTTGCAGCACCTGGGCCGGATCGCCGGTCAGCGGTCCAAGAAAGATTTTCTTGACACCGGCCCTGGCTGCGCGCTCGACTTGATCGATACAGTCTTGTGGCGTGCCAACGATGGCGAAGCGTTCGGCCAAATAGTCCTTCAGGCCCAGTTCATCAACCATCTTGGCGTGAAATCGCTCGGCGCCGAGCAGTTCGTGTTCATGCGGCCGGTAGGCAGCCTTGAGTTTTTCAATCGCCTCCCACAGTTCGGCAGGAATACGCTTACCCTCCAACGTTCGCCGAAAGGCATGATTGGCACTCGCGGCCAGGGCCATGCGGATTTCATCCACTGCTGCCTGAGTGGTCTCAGCCACATTGGTTTTGGCAAAAAACCAAATATCCAAGTCTTCAAGTGTACGACCTGCAGCCTTGGCTCCCTCTTCGATACGCGCATACGCGTCCTGCACCACCTCGGCAGAGAGACCGCTGCCCACAATCACTCCGTCGGCCAACTCACCCGCCAAGTGCAGGGTCTTGGGTCCCTCAGCGCAGACGTACAAAGGGACCGGTCTTTTCACCCAGACTTGGCGAACGGTTTTGTCTTGGAAGCGGGTTTCTCCTGTATAAAACCCTTTGATCGCTTCAAGCGCTGCACGAAACTCGGCAACCTTAGCGGCCTTGAGGCCCACGTTATACACCGCACTGTCACCCGTCCCGATACCAAGAAAAGCTCGACCGTCCGACAATTCGTTGATCGAGGCAATGGCTCCCGCCGTGACCGCGGGATGGCGGGTCAGGGGGTTGGTCACGAACGTCCCCATACGCAGCCGCTGACTGTTCAGCGCACACTGGGTCAGGGTCACATAGCAGTCCGGCCACAACCAATGCGCATCCGGCACGCCAACCATCTTAAAGCCCCAGGCTTCAATCCGGCGCACCAACTCCGGCAGGTCAGGATAGTTGTGCGCCAGGGGAATAGTTGCGAATTGGACTCTCATCGGCTGACAGGGTAAACGTGCCAACAGCTTTATACCAGAGGAGGACACGTTTACCCCTTTCCTCTCCTCCGAGTGTATCCTACCCGCTTCAGTTCAAGAGCACCATTGCCGCGGGTTCCCGCCTGACTTATGCTGCGTTCTCATGCAGGTCCGTTTGCTCACTCAATGCGATACGACTCCGGCTCAAAGCGTGGCAACGGACCGATATTTTCTTCGTACCGTGGTTGAGACGCGGATGCCAATCTTGCGCGTCTACACGTATCCGCACGATGTGCTGCTGCTGGGTCGGTATCATGCTACTGGCGCACTCGCCCAAGACGCGGGTCTGACGGTCACCCAGCGTCTGACTGGCGGACGGGTCTTCCCGAGTGGCAGCGGGTTTGTCCAGTTTTCACTCATCGTGCCGCATCGCTCATTTTTCTTCTCCGCCGACCCGCATCACATCGCGCCGTTTCAGATCCTTAACCGCTACGTCCGCGGGGTGCTGCACGGCCTGAAAGCAGGTGGGGTTGAAGTCTTCTATCCGGGGCGGGATTTTCTGACGGTCCAGCGGCTGCCGGTTGGCTGGCACTCATTTGTGACGGAAGACAGCGGAGCCGTGCTGTATGAGGGAGGCGTATTTGTCCAGCGGGATATGAGTCTTCTTCCTCATTTTCTTGACCGAGTAGACCCGCAGGGGACTCTTCCCTGTCAGCTCTTTATGCCTGACCAGATCCACAATCTCGGTAAAGTCCTCGGACGGTCTCTTGCACCGGATCAGGTCGTTTGTCTGCTCCGGAACGGCTTTACCCAGCAGTTCAGGCTGGAATGCCTCGACCAAGACCTCAGCCAAAACGAGCGCACGGCCATTCTTGGAAAACAGGGACAGTCTGACCCCGTTCCGAACAGTCGTCCTCTGCGTTCCGATCTCCCATGCGTAGCAACAAGGCAAACGCCGCTTGGAGAGCTTCAGATTCGTTTCTCCCTTACCCCTGAGCGGACAATCGAGATGATCCAGTTCTCGGGTGATTTCATTGCCAACCCGGCCGGGATACAGGCGTTGGAGCACAATCTCGAAGGCTGTCTACTGGAGAAAGCCGCGCTTTGGCAGGTCATTGACCAGACGTTTCTTGAGCCGGACTATTATCTGATTGGGGCGGGGAAGTTAGCAGACTTACCCGAAGTGATGATAAGCGCCTCGAAGAGTAAACGTGCCCAGCATCAATAAGCTATGGAGCAGACCCACAACGCCGCTTTCCAACTCGGTCAGCTTGCAGCAGGCCTGCTCGCCGACGATGACCAGAGCCGGCTCTCGACGCTCGCGCGGCTTGAGGCGGAGAGGACATTAACGTCTCTCCCGGAAGATGTGGTCCGGGGCCTTTTGGCGTGTTTGGGACATACGACGAAAAAAATACAACGCGGTGCAGCGACCGTTCTCATTCGCTTTGCCCCCCGACAGCCTGAAATTATTGAAGCGCTGACTCACCGGCTGACGGACCCGGACCCACGGTTGCGCTGGACAGCGGCTTTTACCCTGTCTCAGCTCGATCTGCCGAGCCCCTCGCCTCAAAGAGTAAACGTGCTCTCCAATCAGACACAACTGCTGGACACGTCTACTCTTCTTCCCGTTTTGATCGAAAACCTGGGACACCAGGAAAGTGATCTCCGCTGGGCAGCCGCCACCGCTGTCTTGCAGATCGCCCGGCATCATGCCCAAGACGTTGCTCACGCCATGATCCAGCTTGTGCGTACGGGGAATGCCGTGCAACGCCGCATGGCTCTCTACTGTCTGCGCGACCTCGAACAGACCAACCGCAATGCACAGGCCGCCTACCTCAGCAGCCTGAGCGACGCGGACGTGATGGTACGCTTGGCCGGCCTTGCCTGTCTGGGCAAACTGCACCTGACCGGCGAGCCGATTCGTAACGCCATTAGCGGACTCCTGGAGCACGACCCCGACCTCGGCGTTCGCCGGTCCGCGGCAGTGGCTTGTAGGCGGATAGGCGACGCCCATCCGCGGATCATCGCCGCCTTGCGGCAGGCGGCCGAGTCAGCCGACGCCAGTCTCGGCAAAGCCGCCGAAGCGGCACTCCAGCGGCTGGAGTTAGGCAAATAAAGTCTCCCTGACAAGGAGGATTAAGGGGGTTTCTTCGCCGATATACGGTTGCACAAATCCTGGTATACCCCTTCCAGATTATTCAACACGTCAGAATTGGTGTACCGAATCACTTCAACGCCCAGGGTGTTCAAGCGGCGAGTCCTGATCTCATCGTAGGCTCGCTGCCTGGCGTGCGTATCGCCGTCGATTTCAATGGCAAGCATCAGTTCAGCGCAGTAGAAATCAACGATATAGTTGTCCAGCGGCTTTTGCCTGGTAAATTTCAGGCCCTTGAGGCGTTTGCCCCGCAGAATTTCAAACCACAGTTTACGTTCGGCCGGGGTCGGGTTGTGTCGGTTTTGGCGAGCACGGGTGGTTAGGGCCTCACCGTACGGAAGAAAACCCCCCTTACCCCCCTTATCAGGGGGGGGTCTGAAAGTCCCCCTGATAAGGGGGATTGAGGGGGTTGGAGCGTCGGGCTCATCGTCAACCGTTGGCCGCCGTCTGTTCCGGACACTCTGTCAACCACCGAATGCAATCGGGAAGTCAGGAGAGATACCCCATCGGCTCGTTTTTCAGCAGCTCGACAATCACCTGCTGTCGAGTTTTGGGCCGGGTTCGGTTTTGTGCCTTCCCATCCAAGACAAACAGACCGCGCCTATACGTTCCACCGCCGTGCTGACACGTGTCCCACAGCCGCTGCCACCGCTCGGGTGAGCGGACCCACTGTCTGAGGATTTTCTCTTGGTTGGTCATCCTTCCGTCTTGGCTGAATTCTGGCATGAGCGCAAGAGCCGTACCTGGAAAGTCAGGGTAGGCGACGGAAGACCGCTTCCATTATGAGCAGTCTCTCCTTCTCCGTTTTAAACCAGGCTTACGGGGAAACCGGACTTACGCGGTCTGCCCCTCTACACTCGGCTGTGGCGTTCCGACCAAAACCGCTTTTCCCCCGTATACGAAGCGAGGTTTGAACGTATTCAGGATCGCCGGCAGGACGGTCATCGAAACCAAGAGACAGGCGCCCATACTCAGCGACAGCATGGCGCCCAGATAAAAATTGGGCCGAAAATTCGAGGTGAGGAAGACCAAGAAGCTCGCCGTCACAACGAGTGCATTAAAAAAGATCGCTTTGCCCGACGTCGCCATGGTGGCGGCCCATTTGGGCTCGCAAGCCACGGCTGACTTTGACTGGCAGGAGGCTCAACAGGGCCGGAAAAAAGGTGATGGAGAAGACCATCGCGGCCAGGACGCCAATGGAGGTAAAGATGCCAAAATAGCGGATCGGGAGAATGCTGGCGGTCAGGAAGGATAAAAACCCGGCCGCCGTCGTCAAGGAGGTGAAGACCACCGGCTGCCACATCTCTTGCATCGCGGCGAGTACTGCGTCGACTGAGGAAACGTCCGGATGTTGCAAGACCTCATCGTAATAGCGGCTCAGAATATGAATGCCATTTGCCACCCGCTATGACCGCAAGACCGCCCCCTGCCTCGCCTTCTTACACCTCGCGGCCTTCGCCCTCTGGCAGTATTACATGTCGATTCAGCCTAGGCCTCAGATTCTTGAACTACCACGAGTGGCGCTTCTTTATCGCCATACACAAAACGGGGTTTAAACCGATTCAAGATCGCCGGCAGGACCGTCATCGAGACAATCAAGCAGGCTCCCATACTGAGAGACAGCATGACACCCAAGTAAAAGAGGGACTCGAAGTTCGAGGTGAGAAAAATCAGGAAGCCGCCGATAACCACGACCGCATTAAAAAAGATGGCCTTGCCGGAGGTGGCCATCGTGGCCGCTGTAATCTGCGTGGGGTCTATTTGACCGTCTTGGAGCCCCTCTCGGACTTTGACCCGATACTTACTCAGAAAGTGAATCGTATAATCGATGCCAATACCGATGGTCATCGAGGCAGTCAGCGATTTCCCAATCTCTAGCGGGATATTCAGCAGCCCCAGCAGCCCAAAGCTAAAAATCATCACCAGGCTAATCGGCAGGACATTAATCAGCCCGGCAACGAACGAGCGAAACATGACCGTGGTAAGCAGAAAGACCGCGCCGAGCGAGGTCACCAAGCTCGCCAGTTGCCCGGACACAATCAGTTCGCTCAGGCGGTTCAGGAGGTAGCCATTGCCCGCAATCCCGATCCGAAAGCCGCTGTTTGTCTCCCACCCCGCCACCGTGGGCTCAATGCCGGCCAACCAGCGGCCCAAGCGGAGTCCCAGCGGATCATGGGTGGCAGCGTCGGTGGCTCCATTCTGGCCAAATTCCTCGACCGCAAAGTCGCGGATAAGCTGCACGACACGTTCGACGTCTCGGGTCCTATCGGAGCGCAGATAGACCGCTACGTTGGCATGCTGGTAGTCATAATCCACGACATCGTCGAAATCATCCGGATCACCCGAAAACGAATACAGCAGCAGATACTGGGCAACCAGGTCACGAGAAGTTGGGATGACTTCCATTTCTGCACGATCTTCATTCATGACCCGGTTCATCCGTTTGATGTATTCCGCTAATGACAAGGAGCCACCCACATCAGGATCCTGCTCCACCCGCGTTTGCAGGCGGTCCAGTTGATCGAGCAGGACCGGATCTTTGAGCCGATCAGGCTCATGCCCTTCGATTGCCACATAGATAGGCACGGTGCCTTGAAATGTATCGCGCAGGACCATATCGCTAACGCGTAGCTCGTGGGATGGGTGAAACATCCCGACCATGGTCGAGTTCACGACAATCCGCTGCGTGCCGAGCACGCACAGCACAACAACGAGCGCGGCCGGCACCCATACGACCAGTGGACGACGTGCCACACCGCGACCGAGGCGCGCCAAGAAGCTGGCTGCCCAGCCGGCGGCTGCCAGGTCTCCACTCCGGCTCATTTGATTGCGCAGACCCCGGCTGACGGTCGGCGACAACAAACTCAACATGGCCGGGAAAAAGGTCAGCGAGAAGAGCATTGCGGCCAAGATTCCCACTCCACTAAACACCCCAAAATAGCGGATAGGGACAACGGTCGCAGTCAGAAAAGATAAGAACCCGGCTGCGGTGGTCAGCGAGGTCAAAGTGACGGGCTGCCACATCTCTCGCATAGTCACAATCACCGCGTCAGCTGAGGAAATATCCGGATGCTCTAATAGCTCTTCGTAATAGCGACTCAGAATATGAATGCCATCCGCCACGCCGATGGCCATGAGAACGACCGGCATTATAGAGGTGACAAAGTACATTGGAATACCGAGCGCGGCCATAATCCCGAGGGTCCAGATCACCGACACGACAACGACTGCCAGCGGCAGGAGGACGCCGCGCAGGCTTCGATACGTACAATATAAGGTTCCCAGAAGCACGACCAAGGTCAGGGGTAAGAAGGTTTCCATGTCGCGGGCTTCCTCTTCCGACAAAGTGACTTCGATCGCTCCACGCCCGGCAATATGAAATTCTTCCGGCACGCCCGTCGCCTTTTTAGCCTCGACCATGTCTCGGATCGAGGTATACACAGTCATCCGTTGCGCCGTGCCTGCCTGTGTGTCTTCGGCTGGCTCCATCTTGGCCATGATGAGCAGTCCCGTCCCGTCTTGCGAGACGACCCAATTGACGAACATGTGATTGGCGAAGATGGCCTGTTTAAGATCTGCCAGCGCATTGGCTGCGTCGGGAACGGCTTCCATAAACGGATCAACGTTTATACCGTCGACGGTGCCAGTGATATTATCCATCGTGGCGATACTGGCCACATCTTCGTCCCGGATGGCTTTGATTCCGGGTTGCAGAGCAAGGCGTTCCGAGAACTCTTTGACAATGCCTAAGGTCCGTGGATTAAAGACGCCATTCTCGTCGGCGTTGTCGTTCAGTACCCCAATCATAATGAGATCACGGATGCCGAATCGTTCTTCAACCACTCTGCTATAGGTGAGGATCGGATCATCGAAGGGGAACATGGCTTCAACATCGTTATCAAAGCGTAATGTTTGAATTGGGAGGGCGGCCAGCACGGTGCTGCCGAGGACCAGTCCGATGACCAGCCAGCGAAAACGAATGATGCCACGAAAGAACGATTCCATTAGGTGCCCCTTATCCGGCAGCTGCTTCTTGCTGCGGCGCGGTGCTCATGCCAGCCGCTTTTCCTTCGCCATACACAAACCGTGGTCTAAACCGATTCAAGATCGCCGGCAGGACCGTCATAGACACGACCAGGCAGGCGGCCATATTGAGCGACAGCATCGCGCCCAAGTAAAAGTTTACCCGGAAGTTGGAGGAGAGCAGGACCAGGAAGCCGGCGATGACCACCACGGCATTAAAAAAGATTGCCTTGCCTGAGGTTGCCAGCGTGGCCGCCGTAATCTGGGTCGGGTCGGTCAGCCCCTCCTGTACTTTGAACCGGTACTTACTCAGAAAGTGAATAGTATAGTCGATGCCAATGCCAATGACCATGCCCGCGGTGAGCGATTTCCCAAGCTCCAACGGGATCCCCAGCAGCCCGAGGAGGCCAAAACTAAAGATCATCACCAGGCTGATGGGAATGATATTAATCAGGCCGGCGACCCAGGAGCGAAACATGAGCGTGGTGAGCAGAAAGACCGCGCCGAGCGAAGTCACCAAAGTCGATACCTGTCCGGACACCACCAATTCGCTCAAGTGTTTGAACTTGTAGCCATTGCCCGCAATCCCGATCCGAAAGCCACTGTTCGTCTCCCAGCCGGTCACCGTAGGCTCAATGCCGGTCAGCCAGCGGCCCAAGCGGAGGCCAAACGGGTCATCTGCTGCCGTGCTGGAGTCTCGGTTATAGCCAAACTCACGGATGGCGAAGTCGCGGATAATGTTGACAACCCGCGTCACATCCCGGGTGCGATCGGTGCGCAGAAACACTACTACGTTGGCATGTTGGTAGTCGTAGTCCACGACTTCGTCGAAATCATCCGGATCCCCGGAGAACGAGTACAGCAACAGATACTGGGCGACGAGATCCTTGGAGGTCGGGATGACTTCCATATCGGGGCGATCCTCGTTCATAATCCGGTTCATCCGTTTGATATATTCCGCGAGCGACAAGGAGCCGCCCACGACAGGGTCTTGCTCAACCGCCGCTTGCAGGCGGTCCAGTTGATCGAGCAGGACCGGCGGTACAAGCAACGTGTCATACGCGAACTGACGGAAGGCTGTACCTCCACCCCTGGGCGCTCTTAGCCCTCCCTCCGCTCCTCAAATGTCTGATCGATCCGTTCAAACCGTCGCCGGATGGGCGTCCGACTTTCCTCGTGAGGCAGGATGTAGAGCCGGTTGGCAACGATGGCATCCACGACTTGGGCAGCAACATCCTCTACGTCCAGGACCCGACCGGCGAGATTATGATTGTCTTCCCCCTGGTCGAGCACCGGCGGTGACGCTTCCGGGCCCCCTAGTTCGTCGGGGCGATTGCGCTCCGAGTGCCCGATATTGGTGGCTACCCGCATCGGACACAGGACCGATACGCCAATGTCGTGTGCTCGCAGCTCTCGACGCAGGACTTCGGCTAAAGCCACAACCCCATACTTGGAAACACAGTACGGACCAAGCCCAACGTTGGGGACCAAACCGGCAAACGACGCGGTAAACAGCATATGCCCGCCCTGGCCCTGGGCGATCATGCGTTGCGTAAAGGCTTCAACCCCGTGGATTGGACCCCATAAATTGACCCGCATGGTCCACTCCCAGTCGCTATGCTGCATCTCGGCGATTGGCCCGCCAACGGCAACTCCGGCATTATGGAATACAATATGCACCGTGCCCATCTTCTCAAACGCAGTGTCAGCCAGGTGTTGAACGGCCTTCAGGTCTCCGACATCGCAGACTACTCCTTCTACGTCGGTGCCCGTGCCCGCTAGCTCGGCGACTGCCCGGTCCAAGGCCGACTCTTCAATATCGGCTAACACGAGTCGAACGCCGCGACTGGCAAGCTGACGGGCAGTGGCAAATCCTATCCCACTTGCTCCACCCGTGATGACAGCGACTTTGGTGGTGAGGTGTTCCATACTTCTCCCATTTCATATGCTCGTTTGTCGGGCAGAGCGCTCCGCCTGACTTACTCAACGACCAGGAGTCCCTCAACAAAGCGAAGATCAGCGGTCTGGATATCTATGTCCAAGACCTCTTCAATCTTGTCGCGTGCGTGGGCAGCAAGGGAGCCAAGGGCGTGCAGCTCTTGTGGCGTGACTCCATAGTGCTCAGCGGCTTCTGTCTGGAACGTCTCCCAACGTTCCTCAAGAAATATCTTCGCATCTACTTGAGCCAGATGTGGCGAAGATGTTTCTTCTAGTGTTGCCTGCAAGAGCTGGTCGTGGAGTGCCTGGAGTTCAGTCCGGTTCAGGGGGCGAATATTCATCTGATTTTCGAGGACCCAGCGCGCAAAGGCCGTATTCCAGAGTACGGTCAGGCTGACTCCTTCGGGCGCTTTTTCCTCGGGCAGTATTTCCCAGCGCCGGAAGACCCGGAACCACGTCGGAATCTGGGCCAGCAGCGATTCGACCCGCCGAATTTCAGACAGTTGTCCAAAGCGTCGGGACACGATTTCGCCCGGCGTCTCCAGCCCAACAAAAAAGAGCGGCTCTCTGCGCTTGATCCCGGCATAGGTCTCCCGAAACGGCAGATCAAGATAGCTCTCCCAGTCGGGCAGGCCGGTCTCGCACAACTGCGCGGCCATGCGACTGGCCTGCTGCTGGAGCCGCTGTAACAGGCCCAAGCCAGTTTGGAAAAACGGACGGATTTGCGTCGCTTGCAGCAGCTCTCGCGCCGCGGTCTCATCTTCTTTGGCCGTATAGGCCAGGCCGATATTCACATAGTCATGCGCCATTGCCACGCAACGACGAATTTCGCTTACTTCTCCAGTATCCCGTGCCTCAGCCATGACAATAATATTGGTCAGATAGGCAAGTTCCTGACCAATCTGCTCGATTGTCTTGCGTGGTAAGCGCGCCAACACCTGAGAAAAAAAGGACGTGGGTTCAGTGAGGAGCGCTAAGACATGATCGGGGGGCGTAATGGTGTCGTCCCCTGCGACAAGCTGAATCGTGGCAGGGACACGTTGATAGTGCTGCAAAGGAATGGAGTCCGGAGGGGTAAAGCGGAAGAGCGCTTGCGCTTCCTCGTATGTAGGATAGCCACGATCTTCGAGTCGAGCCACTCGCCAGCGGAAAGCGTACTCTTCAAGGCCACTTTCGAGTTCAAACAAACTGTTTTCAAGCGCGTGGAGATACATGCGGTAATCAAGCGCCCGGACCTGCTCAAGCAGAAGGTATAAAATTGGTTCCGGCTCGCCACGAAACCGCAGTAGGTACTGCTCATCGAAGGTGAAATATTGGGACCGATCAAAATTAGCATCTTCCTCAACGTCAGCCTGACGGACAACCTCAAAGTGGCGTTGTATCAGGAGGACCAGGAGTTCGATGTCGGTATGCAAAAACCATTCAGCGAGCTTACTACTCCCACTTTCATCCAGCAGCATCAGCCAGTTCATCAGGCGCGCGTCATCCAACCTGTCCTTGCGCCAACAATCCAGGTCTAACATGTCACGAACTTGTTCAGGCGACGCGATCGCCAGTAGCTCGACCGTATCATTCAGCCCAATCTCTTTGAGCGTGTACAACAAGGTCTCAGAGGAGAGCGCCCGGACTATAGCCAAACCATTCTTCGCAGAAAGGAGGAACTCTTGCCGACCTTTGGCATCAAGCTGCACCAGTTGAGCCGCCTGCTCGGAGACTGGCAGCTCAGGCAGATTCACGAGGTCAGGACGGAGCACGTTCTCAGAGTCTGCCATGCCTGTCACTCCGTTTGAGCGTAGTGATCGATAAAGGCCAGGGCCTGGTCCCAGCCGAGTAATCCGTTGAAAACATCATTAAACGGCAGCATCTCGTGCCACGCCCCTTGTGTTGTGCCCGTCTCTCGGAGTGTCGGTAAAGTCTTTTTCATGTGATACGCAGCAGCAAGGACGTTTGTCACGGGATAGATGGCACGACAAAAGCCGAGATCCTCAAGATCACGAGCGGGCAGAAATGACATCATAGGCACCTGCAGCCATGAGAAATCGGTCCTGGGCAAGCAGCGTCCGCAGAGATTGAGCCTGGGCCATGAAAATAGAAACTCCTTACAAATAACGCCACGGAGGTACATGAGTATCCGAAAGGCCATTTCTGACATGCGAGGTTCAGTTGTCAAGATCACTTGTCAAGGGAGGAAGGAAAACAGCCAGCCCCTTGCTTTTCAATACTGAGTCAGCAACAAGGGCAAGAAGAGGGAATCAAAGGAGGGAATCGTATGAGTAATCTTGCCTATCAAGACAACACCCCTTACACGTTCGAACAGCTTGCAGGAGATATGGAAGTCCTTCTCGCGCGTGAAAAGGAACACGCCCCGATTGTTGCGGCGGCTGAACCGCTGCTGGAACGTTTTCTTGCAGCACACTGTCTCCCGGAAGAATATTGTCAGCCAGCTCCTGGTCGCATTACCACTGAGCACAAAGAGTTCACCCTGTATCGTCTCCATCGTGGGCCTGAAGACTGCTTTAATATTATGGTCGCAATATGGCCTCCGGGCGGCTCAAGCGGCGTGCACGACCATGCCGGGAAATGGGTCGTCGAAGGCGTGTATCGCAACCAACTCCATACCATTCGGTATAAACGCCTCGACGATGGGACGCAGCCTGGACATGCAGAACTACGCGAAACAACCGCGCTGGATCTCCGGCCAGGCGATGTCTCACACGTCCTGTCTCCGAACGAAGAAGTCCATGATTTTCTCAACCAAACCGACGAGCCGGTTGTGAGTGTCCATATCTATGGCGGGGATATTAGCACCGAAACGCTGAACTATTTTGACCCGGCCAGCAAGTCAGTCGAGCGCGTTGCGCACGACCTGAATTACGATAACGAATAGAGTCCTGAATCAGACCTTCGGGGCACCGTACACGGTGCCCCTATTCCGCGTCTTTCCACCCTCATCTTTCACATTGATGAGAGCGTGACGGTAGCTTGTTCCGGGTTGAGCGGGGAAAGCACTTTTTCCGGCAGCAGCATAAAGTCATCATAGGCCGCCTCTGATACACTGGTCATTGTGTCAGAGTCCGAGAGCACAGCGATGCCCCGTACCTTTCCTGGTTCAAAGCCAAAGAGGTCTTTATAGTCCTGGTAGAAATTAATGGTTTCTTGCCGCCACTCACCAGGCTCAGCCGGCCCGTGCTGCAAGACTACGACCTTGGCGCGCCAATAGACCGGACTGTCGAAACGCGTGCCAATCGCAAGCGTAGAACTCCAGACGTATTTAATCGCCCGCGGCACGAGGCGGCTACCAAAAATCACGTATACGGCCGCGGCTGAGTCATTTGTCCTTTTTGCTCGTTCGTTGGCGCCAGGCGGGAGTTTTGTCGCCCGCCAACGCCAGCGCAAAATGGGATAGTCTTGTGGCCGAAAGGTATGCTCCAGGCCGATCTGGACATCCTGGTTATTGGCATAGGCATGCAGAAACCGATTGCCGTCTTCCTCAGCAATGCGGTAGACGGCCTGTGCAGCGGCTTCGCTGCCGCGCACCTTCCAGCCCGACGGGAATACGCCGGCCGGGTATTGTTGAAAGGTCTCCTGAAAGTGTGCAGCCGGCTCCGTCCTCCGCTCAGGCTCAGCCGTTATGGGAGCCAACGCGCAGACGAGCAGCAACACGGTAAACCAGGCAACACGCACCCTCGCCTCCTCAATCCTCTCTTGTTCCAGGAAAATGGCGAATAGGAAAATGGCAGATAGAAAAATGGATAGAGGAAGGACCTCCAGAGTGCAAGCCCGACGCAGGGCAGCCGCTTCGACCGGAGCGAGTGGCATTGGCAGGTCTGCCCTGACTATGGTATCCAGGCGGCAGATTATCCAGAATAATCAAAGACGTGTTCGGGCTTTTTCGGGAGGCTGCTGCATATGGAAGTTCTTGCAGAGGGGCGGGGCGAATACTTTCCCCCTGACCCGGATGGATTCCGTGCCTGGGTAAGGGACAACAAGCCTCGTACGCTCGTACATAAAATGCTGGACGAGCACGAGGCCATTGAGAAGTTTGTCTCTGATGGGGACTATGTGGCCTATGACTGCAACTACTTCCAGCGTGGCCCCAGTTCGCTGATTCGCGAGATTATTCGCCAAAAGAAAAAAGACCTGTGGATCTGCGGGAAATTCACCTATGTCGCGCTCGCGCTGCTGGTTGAAGGTGGCTGTGCCACCAAGGCAGATATTGCTTTTGTCGGTTTTGGCCCGTGGTTGTCCAAAGCAGTCGCACAAGGCCGGCTCCAAACCTACGAGTACTCAAACGTGGTGATGACGTATCGCCTCCAGGCGGGCGCCCAGGGCTTGCCGTTTATTGGAGTTCGGTCATTTGGCGGGACCGACGGCTTTCCCCAATCCGGGGCCAAGCTGGTCACAGACCCTTTTTCGGGCAAGCCGGTTGTCCTTCTACCGGCGCTGAATCCGGATGTTTCGATCATCCATGTGCATCAGGCTGACGTGTACGGCAATGCGCGCGTCTTTGGCACTGGGATCTCTCATGTTGATTGTGCCTTAGCGTCAAAAAAGGTCATTATATCAGCCGAAGAAATCATAGAAACGGATGAATTTCGGCGCGACCCGGCCCGGACGTCTATTCCTCACTTTACGGTCGATGCGGTCGTTCATGCTCCTTTTGGCGCCTATCCCGGCACAGTCCAAGGCCGCTACGCCTCAGATGTCCAACACGTGGTCGAGTGTTTTGGCGGGACCATGCGCGGCGACCTGCAACCGTATCTTGAAAAATGGGTGTATGGTGTGGACTCGCACGCTGACATGTTGGAAAAGCGGGTTGGGTGGAAAAAACTCCAAGAGTTACAACGACGCGAAACCATTCGGGAGGGATACTCGATATGACACCGGCCACACATTTTGCGGAACGAGAACACTTGATCTGTACTGTCTCGCGGGTCATTGAAGAAGAAAAAAGCTATTGGGTCGGTGGAGGCGGAGAGCCTTTATACAGCATTTTGCTGGCCCAGCGGCTGTATGCCTCAGGCGTCCAATATATGACTGAGGATGGCGTGATTGCCCCGCAATCCATGATGCCGTGGGATCCACTCATGACCATGGTTGCTTCACGGGCCGGCTATCGCGCGCTCCAGTGGGGGACCATGAATACTGCGGGGAATTTTGCCCAGCTCGGCTATGTCGATGTCGGCATCCTCAACACCCTCCAGGTGGATCGCTACGGTAATATTAATTCGACCGTGCTCGGAGAATACGAAGGTGGCCAAGGTCGGCGTTTTGGCGGGCCAGGTGGAGCCGATACTATTGCAGCTCAATGCTGGCGCACGATTCTGATGACCGACCAACAAAAGCGTAAGTTCCCTGAACGGGTGGACTTTATTTCATCACCGGGCTTTCTCGACGGACCGGGGGCGCGCGAGGCAAACGGCCTGCCAGCGGGAACCGGTCCGTGGCGCGTGTTCACCCCGTGGGCTATGTTTGGCTATGAAGAAAAGTCGTATGAGCTGATGCTCATGGCTGTTTCACCGTTTGTCACGATTGATATGGTTCTGGAAGAGATGTCCTTTGAGCCGAAAATAGCTCCAAAGATCGAAACGCTTGATCCACCTATGGAAGAAGAGCTTGAGATCATCCGCACCCAGCTTGATACGGATGGGCAAACAACGGGTCGCGGACAGTGGATTGAAAAACGGGATGACCAATACGTCTTTGCCGAAACGCAGGGACGCGAGTGAGGGGACTCACAGTCTTTGAAGCCGCAGGGTAAGGATGTCGTATCTCCCTTCTCTATCTCTTGTCTCGCCTGATACTATCAATATCCCGGCCTGTTTCTTCAGCCCATTGTTGAGTAATTTTTTCTAATAGTGCTGCATTTGCACTCGTCAGACTATGGACAAAGCGTGCCACTTTCGTATGCCGCCAGATGGGAAGCCTTTTATGCTCTGGCATTGACTCAAAGGGAAAAAATATCTCACGATACAATGCGGCGGCGATATTACGGGCTTGTTTCTTGTCAATATTCTCCCAGCACCAGCGGAAAAACTCTTGGAGTTGAACGACGACGAGGCTGAAGAGGAAAGCTTCTATCCATTCCTGGGATGACAGCTTTTTTGGTTGCCTCGGGGTGGGTTCGCTCTTCTCTGTTTCCTTTTTTGTGGCTTCTATTTTTTTCTTTAGAGCTGATTTCTTCACGATCCGTTTTGTCTGTGGTCGCACCCCCTTTTTTTTCAGTCGTGCTATTGGTTTCTGCTCCTTTTGTGCCTTCTTAGCCATTTCTGTATCATACCAAGACTTTCTCTTGCGTCCATCGCTTTCTGGAATGGGCTACTAATTTTTCTCTGCCATATACTTATCCGTTGATCTGTTTTGGGCAAAAGTCTTTTTACAACAGTGACTTAAACAATGTGCAACGAAGGTCTTTCTCTCGGAGAAAGACCTTCTCTCCATGATGACGGAGTAGTGGACGCGAGGTGGCCTTACCCTCAGGGCCGGTGATTATGGACTAAGGGTGTGATGCCTCGGTTCGTGCACAGCGCTCAATGAGACCTCTGGTATTAAATGGGCAGGAACTGGCGGTAGAGAGCACCACGCCTGAACAAAATTCCTCCCGGAGGCGGAAAACCGAACGTTTTGTTCTCCCACACATTTGTTAAATCTTCTAATGGGTCAGGGCGCCTTGGATGCCTTTGAATGCTTCGGTTTGTTCTAGGGCGGCACTTCGCCTGTCCCCAAGGTCGATAAGGGCGTCGAGAACTCTCAGCAGTTCCCGTGCTTGATCGGCCTGGAGCGGAAAGTGGGCCTCGGCTAGGCACTGCACGACACCCGCTGTCCTCGCAGGGAGCAGAGTTCCAGCCCAACCACCCTTGGCATTCTCGATTGACGCCAGAACGGCGTTCACCTGCTCTGCAAATACATCAAGCGGATATGCGGCGCCTGCCCGTTCACACAGCGTCAAGAATTGTCCCGTCACGAAAGGGGACCAGCCGGTCGCCGTTACGAGTCGGGTGACTAGCGGCATGATCAGATTGATCTGCGACCAATCGCCATTGACGAAGCGGGCCGCGCCATCCGCTTTTTCGACGGCTATGCACAGGAGAGCCTGGATCAGCTCTGGCAATTCAGAGCCACGGACTTCACCGGCCCGATAGGCCGCGGGGTTAAAGACCCGGTCACGGACTACACGCTCCACGCAGTCGTTCAGCAGGGCGAACGTATTGGAGGGGATTGTCTGGGCATCAAGGACGTGGCGAGCTACAGTCCTGTCGACAAATGGCGCAAGCACGAGCAAACCATTTTGATCGTCAGTCAGAAATGGTGTTAAGAATTCCTGACTGACCACTTCAGTTTCGTAGTAAGGTGCCGCTCTGGCGAGCAGATCACCGAGCAGCCTTGTCCATTCAATCACCTTGTAAGAGTCACCTTCCTCTCCATGCTCGCGCCATGAGGGCATGAGCCGTTCGGAAGTCCAGGCCACAAACTGCTTAAGGGTGCGTTGCAATAGTGGACGGTACATGTCGGATTGGCACCAAGCCTCGATGGGAAGATGCTGGAAAATATTCGCGGCAAACTGCGCATCGAAGAACGGATTAGGCTCAGCCCATGTAAACTCATCTTCGAGTTGTCCGTCCCAGCCCCGACGCGGCGTCCTAACCCAGGCCGGCGGAGCCGATCTCCGCGAGGAGGTCAGCGATAACCTTATGGTGCACTCCGAGTGCCGCCGCAAAGGTCAGCCAACTCGTTCCCTCCAGCCGGTCCGCCTTCAGGAAGAGAATCGGACCGTTCGCCGCAGCCTCGCTTGCAATGCGTTTCAGCATCGCCGATTTGCCGCATCCGGGTAGGCCGCTGATGTTCACAAGCCGGCACTCGACCAGACGATCCCTTATATTTTTTTCCAGAGTGGGGCGCTCAACTCGGTAGCCTGCAATCTCCTCCGACACATCCGCCATGCCGTCCAATGAGAAGGACTGAAGCAGGCCGACATCGGCCCGGTAGTTGGGAATGACCTTCAGCCGAACGTTTCCCCGCAACTGGCTTAACAGCGTATTCCGCGTCCATGTACGGGCAGTCCCAGCTCCCTCGCGTACGATACGGCACAGACGGTCGAAGAGCAAGAGAGCCTGGCCATTTCCGTCGCTGACAACGAGTTCCTGCAAACGGTTGACGATCTCGGCCCGGAGAGCGCCGCCGTCCATGAGGCCGTCTAATTTGAGCGCTGCGAACTGACGATAGAACGCGGCCTCGTCCTCTAATGATTCGGCTTCAATGAGTGCCAACAGCTCATCGCGAAGGCGACGCTCCACTGTCGCTGCCGTACCGCCCTCGGTAAAACGACGGGCGAAGTCTTCTCCGGTCGGGCTGCTCTTGGCCCACTCAATCAGTCGGGTGAAAGTTCTGAAGGGATCTGTTGCCACATGCTCGACCGCAAATCCGTAGACATCAAGATCAGGCTGAAAGTCCGGCGTAGCGCGCGTCGCCACAGCATCCGCCATGATTTCGCGAAAGTCGGTGTTTGAGGCAGCCGCGCTAATGGTGATCCTCCGCTTCACCTGAAGGCTCAGCCGACGCCGCGTATCGTCGTGGTTGAATTCGACGATCACATCGTCCATCGGATGGCCATGTCCCGCCTGCTGGACGGCGACACGCGTGACGATCCCTTCCTGCCCGACAGCGTTTTCCTGGCGCAAGAGGGCGGCGAGATAATACGCGGCGACTGTATCCTCGAACGTAAAACCCGCGCCACCCGTTAATTCGGGTGATGTTGCGTGATGTTTTCCATGTGTGATGAGGCCAACGATTTCATGTTCCAAGGGAAGGAGGCAAAGGGCCGTCCCTTGGGCCACAACAGCGCTTAGAATCTCCAGCCGCCGCTACGAGTCTTGTTATGGCGCGGGTTCTTCCCATCATGATTACGGCGATACACAGCCAGCCACCCTGCTTCCCACTGCCGTGCTGTCCGCCGCGGCATGGCTGGCGTCTCGACCGTTAGGGTCCCACGTTTCCCGTCCACGCTATGTTCCCGAGCTCGTCGGCGTGGATCGTTCGAAATACCGACGTAAGTGATTCGCCCTTTTCGATCTCGGATCGCGTATCCACGGACTCCTCGCGTTACACGAGGAGTCTTCTTTCTTCTCCCATTCCATCCTGCCATATCCTTCCCCTCTTCTAAGCTGATGCGACTCCCTAAGTTCTCAGAGATTTTCAGCGCTTCTGAATGCCAAGCTGCCGCCGGACCTCGCCGGTACCGACAAACTGCGACAGCAGCCGATAATTCTGGTGCTCATAGCGAATCTTGCCGGCGATGACCGCCGGATGGACCTGTAGCGCATGGGCCAGATTCATGACCGCCATGGGTGTCGGACGCTCCCGTGCCGCGCTCGCTTCCCAAGCTGCCCGAGGAACGAGGGCCTCGGTCGCCCATTCGTCGGCCTGCGCCTCCCTCGGGTCTTCCCGTCTACCTTCCACTCCGCGGAGCGTCTGGTCATCGACAAAAGCATTACCCTGGTTGTTGTCCAGGTGGCGGCCTACGTGTGCCAGTTCGTGCAACAGGCAGAACCAGAAATTGTCGATCCGGTCGTAGCGCAGGGTCAACCCGACCACCGGTCGCCCATCCCTGAGACGGAGCGCGGCGCCGTCGAGATAGGTCCTCGGCAGATGCGGTACGCTCACCAGCACGATGCCGTGTTTTGCCAGCACCTCCCTGGCCAGTTGCGGACCGTCTTCGAACCAGCTCAACTGCGCAACCTCCCTGAGGAAGTGCGGCGTCACGCTGCCAGGTGCGTACTCCGTCTTCGGCGGATTCTCGCTCCCTTTTGCCAGCACCTGCCAGCACCACGCTTTGAGGGCATAGGCGTCCACCTTGGCGTTCGCACGCATATGGTCGTTCTTCCGGTAGAGGGCGGCACAGGCGACATCCGGCCCTCCCGCCCGGTTAATCAAACGCCGTATAATCGTTTCGGCGCGTTTCACCAGGTTGGGACCGTGTCGAATCCAGCCCAGCTTCGCCATATCCTTGACCGGAAACCGACCCCAATTGAGATCAGCCAGTGGGTCGTCCAGGTCTACATCCGGCTCGCGCAGCAATACATCCGCCGGAATGCCAAGATGCTGATGAAGCGCCCGTGCCATCGGCATGGTGATGGCACGCTTGCCGGAGAGCACCTCGGACACCTTCGCCCGGCTCCCGATGAAGGGGATCAGGTCACGCGGCCGCAAATTGCCCTGTTCCATGCGGAACTCGATTGCAGCGAGCGGACTTGGGTAGCCCATCGGCTCGTGCTTGCTCTCATAGAGTTCAACCAGATCAGCGAGGATGTCGAGCTCATCGAACTCCGGGCTGCCGGGCGCTGCATCCATTAACGCGTCGATCCGCGCCAGCGCGTCCTCATAATCCTGCTCGGTCCGGACCGGCTTGATTTCTCCAGTGGCCATCTTATACCTCCAGAACATTCACGCGGTCATATTCGGCATGTGTTCCCACAAAGCGGACATAGATAATACGCCCCGGATAGTTGATTTTCGCCACGAGCCGATAATGGTTACCCTTGATGTTGAAGACTACCCGGTTGTCGCCAAGGGGGCGGGCATTCGGGTATTTCTCCTTTATCTGTACCGGCGTCTCCCACCCCTCCTTCTCCACCTCTCGATACCAGGCACGCAACGGCTCCTCGGCGTCCGCATGCCGCTCCCAACACTCCCGCAGCTTCTTCTTGCTGATGATCCGCATCGCGAATTATGAATTGTTCCCAAAAAAATGTCAAGTATAACGATCCCTAAATAGAAAGAGTGTATAGCCCTTGGTGACTTCGGGTCAAGAGACGACCGCAACCACATACTTCCCGGTACCCCGACGGTAGCCCCTGAGACGTAGCTCGAGGCTCGGCAGAATGTGTACCGAAATTAATGTTCTAATCGAGTCTGTACGAAAACCCGGTGATGGAGGGTCTGGGAGCAACGGACGTTGGAACGAAAACCTCTGCGAGGCGGCGAGCTTCTTCCCTATCCGGGCGCAGCGGCAGGACTCTCCTCTTGTCGGGGGCCGGGGGCCGGCAGGCCGCAGGCTTCGGCGATGAGTTCATAGGAGCGCACGCGCTTGGAAAAATTATAACAAATCGTCACGACGCCGAGGTCGGTGGTCTGAAACACCTCGGCCAGGTGTTCGAGTTGCTCTTTCACCTGCTGCGGGTCGCCGTCAACATTAGCGCGGCGATATTGCTCCAGATAGGCCAGTTCGTCAGCGCTATACGGGTAAGCGTGTGCTTCTTCAGGCGGAGGGACTCCACGCCGACGGCCACGGATGATATTCAGCCGCACCATATTTCTGCTGACCGACAGATACTGAGCCTCTTCTTCGGTCTCCGCACATAAAGCCTGAATAGTCACATTAACCTTGGGCTCAGCCAAAAACTCTGATGGACAAAAGTGCTGGCGGTAGTGCTCAACAATAGCCGGACCGTGCTGGACACCCATACCGAAGAAGTAGGCATAGCTGAACGGCAGACCCCGCTCAGCCGCAATGAGGGCAGAGTCAATGCCCGAGCCGAGCAACCATATTTCCGGTGTGGTTCCCGCTGTTGGCCCGGCATGCACATCGGCAAAACGATGATCCGGCGGGAGATCATCTGCGAGGTAGGCGATCAGGTCGTCGACCTGTTCGGGGTAGTACCGAATATCACGGGGTTGGCCAGGGTATGAGAGCGCAACCGCGGTTCGCTGATCGCTCCCGGGCGCGCGGCCAAGGCCGAGGTCTATGCGGCCAGGATAAAAAGATTCAAGGACGCGAAACGTCTCGGCAACTTTGAGGGCGCTATAGTGGGACAGCATCACGCCACCGCTCCCGACTCGAATATATTGCGTATGGGCTGCAATTTGGCCGATAACTATTTCCGGGCTGGTACCGGCGAAACCGGGCAAATTGTGATGCTCTGCAACCCAGAAACGTTCATATCCGAATTTTTCCACCGCCTCAGCAAGGGCGACCGTCTCTTGCAACGCTTGGGCGGCTGTTCCCCCTTGTCGGACAGGAGATTGATCCGCCACACTCAAATGAAGTTGTTGCGCCATAGCGTAGAAAAAAGGGCAGCCCCATAGGACTGCCCCTGCTGAAAATCCCCCCAGCCCCCCTTGATAAGGGGGGTGCCCGGAGGGCGGGGGGATAAGGTTTTATGCCGTACGCTCCTTAAAGAACGCACCAATCTCTTCGATAGCTTGCTGGCCTTCGGGAAGAATCGGAGCAAACAAATGCCACACATGCGGCATTTCATCCCAGATTTTCAGCGTCACACCGACGCCTGCTTTCCGTGCCCGTTCTGTGATTCTTGTGGAGTCGTCCAACAAGGTCTCTGAATCACCTACCTGGATAAGCAATGGTGGAAGACCTGCAAGATTACCATGCAGCGGGGCCGCCAACGGGTTTTTCGGGTCCGCGTCGCCCAAATACAGCTTGGCCATACCGAGCAGGCCTTCTTTCTGGACAACAGGATCAACAGCAGCCCGCGTTGTCATCGACTCTCCTGTCCCTTCCATATCAACCCAGGGCGAAATACCAATGCCCGCAGCCGGCACAGGCTCCCCAGCGTCGCGAATAGCGATGAGTGCAGCGAGAGCGAGGCCACCACCGGCCGAGTCTCCTGCAATAGCAATGTTTGAGGCACTGATACCCTGCGCCAGCAACCAACGGTAGGCCGCCACGGAATCATCGACCGGAGCGGGGAACGGATGCTCGGGAGCCAGGCGATAATTGAGTGATAGTACACGTGCGCCAGATGCCTGGGATAGACGCCCGGTCATATCGCGGTGAGAGCCAGCGGAGCCCATCACATACCCGCCACCATGGACATACAGGATAACCTTATCTTGGTCAGCGCCCTCGGCAACACTCCATTCGGCCGATACCCCACCAGCTTCAACTGGGGTACACGTCACACCAGCCGGGGCTTGGGCTTCTATCATGACAGCCCGCATGGCGTTTATATCTTTTGCCTCGGCCATCTTCGCCCCCATCTCTTTGAACATATCGAGGGCCTGTTGTAGTTGTGGACTTGCCATAGAAAACCTCCTTCTTTACAGATCAATCGACGTCCAGCCATCAATCTGGACTAGTATAACCGGTATAACCCTGGCTGGACATTGTCAACTCGAACAGAGAGAGACAGAGAGGGGAGAAAGCGGACACCACTCCGTTCTCTATCTCTCCTCTCTCTAGGCGACCCAGCCGTGCTGAAAGGTATGTATCGTACCGGGCGGATACCACCATTGGCCAGTCTGACATAATGGGCATGTCTTTGGCGTGGACCCCCGTTTATATTCCGGGACGCCAGCCATTGCCTGCACTGCGCCTTCAAAGGTCCCATCTCGGGTGACCTTTTTCGTGAGCAAGTAGAGTCCCACGCCACAATCGGGACACGACAGGATCGTCCCTGAATGTAAAAACGGGAGAGGTGTAATCTGGTCCGGGAAGGGCTGCGACATTGTTCCCTCTAAGGGCGTAAATTACTTGGCCAGACTGCTCTGCACTGGGTGTATCAATCTTCACCTGTGCTCCAGCAGTATTCAAGCAAGGGCACCTGTTCGGCCCACCGTTCCCTGTAACATCCCCGAAACAGTATTACCATATACACTCAGACCCGTCGTTGGCGCGGTGCTTGCTGAGCCCGAGCCGCAAACTCAGACGGCTTCATAATGAGAGAGCTTTTGGCTTCTTCCTGCTCTTGTTGCTTTTCTTCCGTGTAGTGCAGGCCGATGCTTTGCTGGACCAATCCTTCGCAAAAGGGAATGCCACTTCCACTCGCCCCCTCTTTTTGGAGCGCAAGGGACACCGCCAAGGCACGTTTGGCTGACTCCAGACGGCCGGTTGCCGTAAAATACATAGCCACTTCTTCAAAGCGCCGTGCGTAGGCGTGGCCGCTCTCCCCTGAGAACAATTCGGCAACCGCTTCTTTGATTACATCGTCCACCCGGTCTTTTTGCTGCTGCTGGTTCAGCACCAGCGGGCTCTCCTGCGCACTGGTTATCTTTTCGACATAGGGCTTGGCTTGTTCTGCATCAAACAACCACCGCTGCATTTCTGGCTCTTCAGCAAGCTGAATGGACGTGACAAGTAAATTTTCGTCGGCAGCTATTGCATGACTATCTAAACTGTCCGGCAGCGGAACTGTTTGGGGTTCTGTCGGCATGGTGAGAACAAAAGACCGAACCGCCGGGTAGGATTCAACCTCTTTTCTATCTTGCGCCTTGGCACGTTCATAGCCTTCCTGCATCAGGAAATCGCAGTACTGCCACGGCGCTTCAATCATAGTAAGTCCGCGATTATCGCTCAAATCCTGGAGCGCCTGACGCAAAATTTTGCGCGAGATTTCCGTGCCTTCAATGTAGCGCATACCTTCTGGTTCGTTGATCAGCGAAGACAAGAAATGCAGCCCGCCGCCAACGCGTGACTTCACTATCCAAACGAGGCGATCTCCTCGCCCATCCATTGCAGACAGATAGCCTTCCGGTTCAATCGGCGTAAGAATGGACTTGGCCGTTTCCTTTTGCGGCCGGTCGGCCCGTATCCCTTTTTGCGACAGGCGGTAGATGGCACGGCTAATCTCTCTACGCAAACGCTTATCAGCGGCCTGCTCGCTCCAACTCACCAGGAACTGGGCCGACTCTGCCGTCTGGACGTCGCCCAGTAATGCGGCCAAGGCTAAGTCGGCACCAGCATGCTGTCCTATTCGCTCATTCAGGCTGGCAATAGCCACGCTGCTGTCTTGTACGGCAGAGAGCCTAATTCCCCATTCTTCCAATACCTTTTTGCCTTGTGTCAGGCGTGGATCGCGCTTCGCACCTTTTTTCGGCATGTGTTCCTCCCCAGGGCTGCAAGGTAGCTTATCCAGCCAGCTCCTTGACTGTCAACTGGATTCGCTCCCTCCCTGGTCTAGCCCGCGTATGGTATTGTTGTTAGGTAGTGTGCACGGAGATGGAGGCCACGGTGGCGATAGCGCGTTTTTGCCCACAGTGCGGGACGAAGACTAGTCCCAAAGCAAATTTCTGTACGAATTGTGGGGAACCCCTTTCAGGCGCAGAGAGCAAGGCCGGAGGGAAGAAGGCATCGAGCTCAGCCGCCACATCAGCTACAGTCGAACAGTGGCTGCCTATCCCTGGCATCGTCGTTTTGTCCTTATATCTCGTCGTTGGCATCGGACTATGGGTATTCGTTCTTCAGACAGAGCCTTTCGCCCCGATCTCCTCTCTTTCAACTAAAGCGAGTACTGGCGGGTCGGCATTGCCCCAGAATCATCCTCAGGTTGCCTTGCCTGAGGAAGTCACCAGTCGTATTGCGGAACTCGTTGCCCAAGCCAATGCCGCCCCACAAGATCCCAGTGCGTGGCGGACCTTGGCTGAAGTCCAGTTCCGAACATCACAGATTGATGCCAGCTACCGCAGTGCTGCCTTGGCCTCGTATCGTAAGCTGTTTGAACTTGCGCCGAGCGACCTGGATGCTCTCCGCGGCCTGGGTAATGTGTACTACGACCTTCAGGAATATCAAAAGGCGATTGAGTATTATCAGCGCTATTTAACGGTCAAACCGGATGATCCAGGAGTGACGACCGACCTTGGTACCATGTACCTCTACACCGGTCAGGTCGACCAAGCCATTGCTTCATATCAATCAGTCTTGGCCAAGCAGCCAAACTTCTTTCAAGCTCATTTTAACCTGGGGATTGCCTACCAAGAGAAGAGCATGCCCGCCCAAGCTGCAGCCTCATTACAGCAGGCCAAGAGTCTGACGGATAACACGAATATCCAGGCCCGCATTGACCAGCTCCTGGCGCAATTCTCAAACGGGACGCGCCCATTCCGAACAACTTCGACAACGAATCCCTCAGCTCCACCGTTTCAGCAAGCAGTAGAATCGCTCTTTCGCTCACACGAAATGATGGCACCCAAAATCATCCGTATTGAGTGGCCGTCGCAAACCGAGGCCAAGGTGTTCTTTCGCAATTTCCCCATGGCTGGTATGCCTCAGACCGTGCGAGACAGTTTCAGAAAAAAACTCCATGGCCAAATTACTGACGCCCAGCAAAAAAATGGCATCAGTGGCCTGGTGACCGTTGAGCTTATCGATATTGATACCCAGCATGTCATGGAGACTCTAACCACCACGTCATAAAAGAGTAAACGTGTCCAGCTTTGTATGAACGATTGGAGGACACGTTTACTCTTTGGAAACGAATCACGATTATGAGCGAAGATATTACTCCGAATGGTGCCGTTCCGTTTTATTTACCCATAGGCGATGAGGTCGAGATTTTTCGGGCAGCCTATGAGTGTCGTCTGCCGGTTCTCCTGAAAGGCCCGACCGGCTGCGGCAAGACACGCTTTGTCGAGCACATGGCTCATGTGCTCATGCCGGACCGCGGTGAGGAAGTCCCGGAAAATATCGTCACCGTAGCCTGCCATGAAGATCTCACCGGGAGTGACTTGGTCGGTCGGTATCTTATCAAAGGCGATGATACCGTCTGGGTGGACGGGCCGCTGACCCAAGCAGTCCGCACCGGGGCGATTTGTTACCTGGACGAGATCGTGGAAGCGCGGAAGGATACCATCGTCCTTATCCATCCGCTGACTGACCATCGACGCATTCTGCCGGTTGATAAGCGGGCGGAAATCCTTGCAGCGCACGAGAATTTTCTGCTGGTCATCTCGTATAACCCCGGCTACCAGAGCATCCTCAAAGATCTCAAACACTCCACGCGGCAGCGCTTTGTCACGGTAGAGTTCACCTACCCGCCTCGGGATAAAGAGGCTGAGATCATTGCCCACGAAAGTGATTTGTCACTTGAGATCGCGCTTGACCTCGCCAAGCTGGGCGAAAAGGTACGCCATCTGAAGGCCAGCGGCCTTGAAGAGGGCGTCAGCACTCGGCTGCTCATTTATTCCGGCCAACTCATTCGCCAAGGCGTGAGACCGCGTCGCGCCTGTACGGTCGCGGTCTCCCGCTCGCTGACGGATGATAATGACTCACAGCGGGCTATTGATGAAGTCATTAACGCCATCTTTCCGGAATAGCGCTACGTTAGTCCCGTAGGTCGGGTTAGCCGAAGGTGTAACCCGAAATCTACTGAGAATCGCCCCGCCCCGTCGGATTACGCTCCGCTAATCCGACCTACAGGGGCCGCGTCGAGAATCCGGCGTGCTTCACGAAACACGGCATGGAACATTGGCCGTGTCAGCCGACCGGTGAAGGTATTTTGTTGGCTTGGATGGTAGGAACCGATGAGGCTGACGCCATCCAGGTCGTAGCGCTTTCCGTGTCCAAATTTTGGAGCCGGCGTCGGAACATTCAGGCCGACTTCTCGCCGGGCTTTGAGATAGGTTGAAAAAGCCAACTGCCCCAGAGCAATAACGACCCCGACGTGTTTCAGCAATTGGATTTCCCGCAGCAAATAGGGCTGGCAGGCTTCGAATTCTTCTCGCGACGGCTTGTTGTCCGGCGGTGCACAATGGACGGCAGCGGTGATATAAGAGTCCTGTAACACCAGGCCATCGTTGATATCGGTTGAAGTCGGCTGGTTAGCGAATCCATAGGCGTACAATGCCCCGAACACCCAGTCCCCGGACCGGTCACCGGTAAACACCCGTCCCGTCCGGTTGCCGCCATGCGCTGCTGGCGCAAGACCGACAATATAGAGGTGGGCGTTTCGGTCGCCAAGACTCGGCACCGGCTTTCCCCAATAGTCCCAGTCGCGGTAGCGTTTGACTTTCTCTCGGGCCGTGCGTTGGCAGTGCTGAACCAGCCGAGGACAGCGTTGGCAGTCAATGATTTGGCGTTGGAGTTGGGCAATGGTCCGCATGATTAAGTAGCAATCGCCGCCTCCCCAGCGGAATGCTCTACAAACTCAGCACATACTGCACGAGCGTCCGCACGCCAAAGCCGGTGCCGCCTCTCGGGGCCCGCTCTGAAAAGGCCGGGCCGGCAATATCCAGATGCGCCCAGGGAACATCCGAGACAAACTCTTCAAGAAAAAGCGCCGCGGTAATAGCCCCCCCGTAGCCCCCACCGATATTTTTAATGTCGGCGATGGAACTCTTGATGTCGTCCTTATACTCCTTCACCAGGGGCATGGGCCACAATTGCTCGCCCGTCTCTTTGCTGCTGGCTAACAGATCATCCGTCAGCTTTTGATTATTGCTGAACAGGCCTGCAACTTGGGAGCCCAGGGCGACCATGCAGGCACCGGTTAGGGTGGCCAGGTCAATAATGACATCGGGCTTTTCTTCTACGGCACAGATCAGCGCATCAGCCAGGATCAAACGGCCCTCTGCATCCGTATTGAGGACCTCGACGGTTTTGCCGTTTCGATAGCTGATAATATCGCCGGGTTTCTGAGCCGTGCCGCTCGGCATATTTTCAGATGAGGGCACATACCCCGTGACTTGTACCTGCGGTTTGAGCGCGGCAATCGCCCGCATCGTCCCCAGCACCGTTGCCCCACCCGACATGTCAATCTTCATCGTCTCCATGGACTTGGCCGGTTTGAGAGAAAGCCCGCCAGAGTCAAAGGTGAGCCCCTTCCCGACCAGAGCTACTTTCTTTTTGGGCTTGGCGGCGGGGGTATAGCGCAGCTTGATGAAGCGTGGCTCTTCCGGACCGCCGCGCGAAACCGCCAGCAGCCCGTGCATTTTGGCAGACTTGATCTTGTTCACGCCCCAGACTTCGGTCTTGAGTCCGTTTCCGTCAGAGAGTTTTTTTGCTTGATTTGCCAAATATGTTGGCGTTGAGACCGAAGCGGGTTCATTGACTAAATCGCGTGCCAGAAAGACGCCCGGAACCGTATTTTGAACTGTTTCGAGGGCGCGGCTCAGCTGAGCGCTTTTCCTGAGACCGGGACCAACCAAGGTGAAGGTCTCAATGACCGTCTTCTTCTCGTTGTTGGATTTGTACTTCTGAAAGACATAACCGGACAGCAGTATCCCTTCGAGGATAGCGGCGCCCATATCCTGAACATCCAGACTTGGTTCGACAAACCACGCCAGGCTCTTCGCTCGTTGCTCCTGCGCCTGGCGGCGGGCCGTAGCTCCGACCTGACGCCAGGTGGACGACTCAATGCTCCCGTGCTTGCCGAGTCCAACCAGCAGGACCAATACGCTGGGGAGACGTTTATGCGTCTGGAACAGGAGAGTCTCGCCACGTTTGCCTTGGAATCGGCTGCGTCTCACCTGCTCGCGCAGCGCACCATCCACCGCAGCATCGAGGGCTTTCAGGTTTTCAGAGTTTTGTTTCCCTTGCACGACCGAGACAACCAGCAGGTCAGTGCGGACTGCCGTAATGGATTGCGATTGGATCCGAACGTTCATAGCCGTCTTCCTTTCATGCCTAGGCGGTTAGGGGTAGGGAGCAGTCCGAGAGGGCGGTGTAGACGGACAGAAAAAAGGAGAGGGTTCCCATGCTCTTTCTCGTGGAGGCCTGGACTGAGGCCGAAGTAAAAGAGTATTACGCAGCCGGGGCCGCTTCACGTGCCAGGGCGCGCAACTGCCGTTTGACAGAACGGATGTTGCGTCGGATCTTTTTGAGTTCTGTGTGTTCCTTTTGCTCTAGTGCAGTATCACGTTGCCCTTTGAGCTCTTTCATCTGTTTTTTCAGGTCGGCTTTTTCTGCCATGATTTCTTCCTTACGCTACTCTTCTTTTTCTTCTTGTTCCCGATTCGGCTTGAATGTCTTTTTTGCCAGATAAAACATTGCCGCGCCAGCCACCCCATACATCAGTATGCCCTCAACCAGCCCGACTCCGCCGGCGAGCATGAGCACCAGGACAACCAGCGCTGTCCCGATGACAGCCACAACCTTTTCAATCCGCTCCTCCCGCCCGCGGACCTCTTCCACATGCGCACTCACCCGCGTTCCACACTCCGGGCAACGACCATTGCGCTTTCGGTAGAGGATTTTTCCGCACTGGGGACAGGGGATCCGGAGATGGAGTGGCATACGCTAGAAACACGAAGGCCCCGGCTCGTCACACACAGAGACAAACAGGGGCCTTCTCAACTGCTGAAAAAATTATTCGACTGACCAGACGTCCCCACGACGCAGGAGGGCCTCAATTTTCCCTGGCCCAGATTTTTCGACAGCGTCCTGAATCTGTTTGTTCATCAAAGACTCAATCGTCGGGCGTTGTGTTGAAAACAGCACCCCAACCGGTGTGGGAAAGTTGGGCGGCGTCATGCGACCGAGGAGATACGCCAGGGTTTGATCGTGTTCATCATGTACCAACAGATCTGAGCTGCTGACGCCATTCCCAATGGTGACGACTTCAGGGGTTAAGCCGTTGAGACGAATACCACGATCCTTGTTCTTGCCAAAAACCATAGGCTTGCCATGCTCAAGCAGCAGTTGGGTATCGGCCTTGGAGGTTTTATCCTTCAGATATTCCCATACCCCGTCATTATAGACGTTACAGTTTTGTAGAATTTCGATAAAGGCTCCGCCCTTATGCGCAGCCGCCCGCTTCAGCGTTTCCTGCTGATGCTTGGCTTCCGTGTCTATACTACGTGCAATAAACGTGGCCTCTGCGCCCATCGCCAGGGAGATGGGGTTGAGCGGGTGGTCAACCGAACCCATCGGCGTGGACTTGGCAACTTTGCCAAGCTCTGAGGTCGGCGAGTATTGGCCTTTGGTGAGACCGTAGATCCGGTTGTTGAAAAGCATAATCTTCAGCTCAACATTCCGGCGCAGCGCATGGATGAGATGATTGCCACCAATGCTCAAACCATCGCCGTCACCAGTGACGAGCCAAATGTGCAGGTCGGGTCGGGAGATTTTGAGTCCAGTGGCAATCGCCGGCGCACGACCATGAATGGTATGAAAGCCATACGTATTCATGTAGTACGGGAAGCGACTTGAGCAGCCGATGCCGGAAATGAAGACCGTTTTTTCTTTTGGAACGCCAAGCTCGGGGAAGATCTTCTGGACCTGAGCCAGAATGGCATAATCTCCACAGCCCGGACACCAACGGACATCCTGGTCTGAAACAAAGTCTTTGCGTGTCAATTTTACCGCAGCTTCTGTGCTCATGGTCCCTAGTCCTCCAACATACGGGCAATACGGGTTGCAACTTCAGACACCTTAAATGGACGGCCTTGGATCTTATTCAGCCCAACCGCGTCAATTAGGTATTCGGCTCGGATCAGCCTGAGGAGCTGGCCCATATTCATCTCCGGGACGAGCACCTTTTCATACCGGCCCAGTACGTCGCCAAGGTCGGCTGGCAGCGGATTCAGATAGCGCAGATGCGCATGGGCAACAGCATGGCCTTGTGCCTGAGCGGCCTCAACCGCAGCGGCAATAGGGCCATACGTACTGCCCCAGCCCAGAACCAACAGCTTGCCCTGCTCAGGCCCGGTTACTTGAGTGGGTGGGATCTCCTGCTTAATTTTTGCGACCTTTTTATGCCGCACGCGCACCATCTGTTCATGGTTGGCAGGGGCATAGCTGATATTTCCAGTCAGGTAATCTTTCTCAATGCCACCGATACGGTGCTCAAGACCAGGCGTACCGGGTTTGACCCATGGTCGGGCTAAGGTTTCTTCATCTCTCAGGTAGGGGAAGAAGCCTTGTGGGTCGGTCCGAAATTCGACCGGAATACTGGGCAGGTCGTCTACACTCGGCAGGAGCCAGGGCTCCGACGCGTTGGCCAGGAATCCGTCCGTCAAAAGGATGACCGGTGTCATATACTTCATCGCGATCCGGGCTGCCTCAAAAGCGGTGTAAAAACAATCTGCCGGTGTTGAGGCGGCAATCACGGGTAGCGGCGATTCTCCGTGCCGTCCATAGATCGCCTGCATCAGGTCGGTCTGTTCAGGCTTGGTCGGCATGCCCGTACTCGGTCCGGCCCGCTGGATATTCGTGATCACCATCGGCAACTCAACCGTGGCCGCCAGCCCTATAGTCTCACCCTTGAGGTTCATCCCAGGGCCACTCGTTGTCGTAATGGCGAGGGCTCCACCAAAAGCGGCACCCAAGGCAGCCCCAACCCCGGCAATCTCATCTTCGGCTTGGAATGTATAGACGTTATAGTTTTTATATTCAGCTAATTCGTGCAACACATCACTGGCCGGCGTAATAGGATAGCTACCCAAAAAGAGCGGGAGCCCAGCCTTTTGGGCGGCAATAACAAAACCAAGGGCGGTCGCAGAGTTTCCAGTGATATTGCGATACGTACCAGGATCAATCTCAGCCGGCTTGATCTCGTAGGACGAGGCGAACATATCGGTATTTTCACCCAGATTGTATCCGCCCTTGATGGCCAGGGTGTTGGCCTCGGCGACAACCGGAGTCTTTCCAAATCGCTGTTGTATCCATTCCAGGGTGGGTTCAATCGGACGATTAAAGAGCCACGAGACAACACCCAAGGCAAAAAAGTTTCGACTCCGCATGACCGACCGATTTGGGAGTCCGGTGTCCTTCAGGGCCAAGGTCGTCATTTTGGTGACTTCCACTTGATAGACCTGGTATTTATCCAGCGAATTGTCCTCAAGCGGGCTATTTTCGTATTCGGCTTTTCTGAGGTTGGCACTGCTAAATTCAGCCGGGTCAACAATCAGAATGCCATTCTGCTGCAAATCGGCAATATTGGTTTTGAGCGCTGCCGGATTCATGCAAACCAGGGCATCCAGATCATCCCCAGGTGTATACACATTTTTATTACTGAAATTAACCTGAAAAGCGCTCACACCGTACAGCGTACCGGTAGGGGCCCGGATTTCCGCCGGAAAGTCAGGGAGCGTCCCTATGTCATTCCCAGCAAGAACGGATTCGGCTGTAAAACGGGTGCCGGTCAACTGCATTCCATCACCAGAATCACCGGCAAAACGAATGACGACACTTTCACGTTCCTGCCTCGGTTTTTGCAGGGGCCCCCCTGCTGGATTGGTGGCCATGGAATCTCCTCCTCAGCTGCTGTTACGGTACTTTTCGCCTAGAATTGTTACAGATTAAGTCTGAATATGACACTGAAAATTATAGATTGGCACAATATCCGACGTTCTGAAAGATTACAAGTTCAACACAAGAGTCAGGCTGTCACCTAGGTTACAAAAAACGCAGAGAAAACGGGATAATTGCCCATACCCGGTCTCGCGCCCACGGCCAGCCGGTTGTGTGTATTGTCCGACCCCAAGGCAGGAGGCGTAAAAGGGATGGGAAGCGGAGGAGCGAAGAGGGCTTAGGGAAACGTTCGACCCCAACCGGCCAGTTGTCAGGTATCCCGACTTGATGCTTGAGTTCGGCCAAGGCTTCCTCCAACCCACCTATCCGGTCAACCAGACCTCGGGCCATCGCCTGCCTCCCGCTCCAGACCCGTCCCTGGGCACAGGCGTCAACCGTCTCATAACTGAGCGACCGACACTGGGCGACTTTTTTGACAAAGTCTCGATAGAAACTCTGGATTTCAATATCCATACGCTCTTGTTCGGCCGGACCAAAGGCCAAATAGTCGGAGAACAGCGCCGCCCGCTTCCCTCGGGTCAGGATTTCCTTATCCAGACCAAGCTGCGCATAGAGTCCCTGCAATACCGCCTTACCGGCAATGACTCCAATGGAGCCGGTAATCGTTCCTTCCTCAGCAAAAACAGTAGTACCGGCCAGAGCCACGTAATATCCTCCAGAAGCAGCAACATCGCCCATAGAGATAATCACGGGCTTCTCTTCTTTTGTTTGGAGGAGTTCGTGCCAGACCAGATCAGAGGCGAGCCCAGACCCGCCAGGACTGGACACTCGGATAATAATTCCCGCAACACCGGGGTCTTCGCGGACGTGCTTGAGGTCTCGGATAACACTGGCAGAGCCGGTGGATTGAATACCGTCACTCCCAGTCTCCGTTTCTCCACGAGTAATCGTTCCACCCAGCGTCATGAAGGCAATCCGCACTGGAGGATAGCGGAGGGCATGGCGCCGCATGAGCCGTCCACGGCGCCGCAGGTAGGGACCAGCTTCAATGACCTGCACGCTCTCGGTCGCGTTTACGCCATCCGCCTGTCCTCCGCGGTCTTCGAGCCAGTGCGGGATATCATCTTCATAGCCAATATAATCGATCAGGCCCGCTTCCTGGGCTTCGTGCGGCAGAAACAGCCCCTGGTCAATGAGTTCCCGCACGGTCGCTGTGTCTGTATTCCGGGTTGCGGCAACGCCTTCAACTATCTGGTCGTACAGGTCATCCAGCAGGCTATTCATCATCTCCCGATGTGGCTCAGACAGCGACGTCCGCGTAAATGGCTCCCCAGCCGACTTATACTGCCCAGCTTGACTGACCTGGGCTTCAATGCCCAACTTGTCGAGCGCGCCCTTAAAGAACATTGTTTCTGCCGCAAGACCGGTGATGGTCAGGTGACCGGCCGGCGCCATCGCCACCGCGTTTGCCGCGCTGGCGAGGTAATATTCCTGGGTCCCGCCCTCGGCCAGATAAACGAGGACGTATTTCCCGGCGTACCGGAGCGCCTGAATGGAGCGCCGCAGATTTTGCAGCCGAGCCCAGCCGGTGTCCAGATTGTCGATGGTGAGAACAACCGTGGTGAGCTGCTCGTCCTCACGCGCCCAGCGCAGCAGGGAGGTCAGGGTAAGAAGATCCAGAGAGGTTGGACGTCGAAACGGCAGACTCCCCAAGACATCATCTTCAGCAAAAGAGCCAGAGATCTCTATCTGAAGGGTATTATACGGCTGGTGCCGACCGGTGAGGCGAGCAAGAAGATCGATGGTCCAAAGAACACAACGAGTCAGGCTGCGGAAAAGGAAACGTATCACGAATATGCACCAGTCTATGCCCCCCTTGTTGGCTTCAGCAAGAGCCTCTAGGTTAAGTCCTGCCTCTTCCCTCATCATGGCTCCACAGGGTCGTAAATTGTCCTAGGAACAGAAACAATTTGCCAGAGGGAAGTCAGTGACGAAATCGGTATCTCCAATTTTTAGTTCACTGATCTGGGGAACAACGGTTTCCACGGATGGTCGGCATGCTTATTCGACGAATGGAGGATCGGCAGCGTATTGTTCGGTACGGTTATAGGAAAGACTACTAGCAAGCCGAGCCCTCCGACACCGAATGGTTGGCTCTTATATATGCGACTCCCGAGGTCTCGACAAAGTGATTGCGCCTGTTCGTAACGGTCTCTAGAGTCCCAACCTGATAGGTCGGTAGGAAAGGCTCGATCTGACGGCAAAAGTATATCCGCAGAGCGGAAATCTATATCTAAATCATCGAACTCCTTCAGCTTCTCAAGAACCGTGGCTTGCCCTTCTGATGTCGCTACGAGACTGAAAGCGCGGAGCTTCGTATTCTCGAGTATTTTCCGATGCTCGGAAACGAACTCTGAAAGGAGGTTTGCGAGTGTTTTTCCAGTCGCGGCGATATCATCTACGACGACGATTGCATTCACGTCTTGATTCTTTGCCAACTGCTCGTCGTACTTGGCCTGAAGCGACTCAGGAGCCACGACTAAACTTGCTAGAATACCATTTTCCTCTGCATAGAGTGCGGCATAGTTGGCGCCGCTCTTTGCCGGTCCATCGACATACGTTACGAGGATATCGTCTCGCCTGTCGTTACGCTTTTTCTGGATAAACACCGGAAGAGACTGGCGTAGAATACGGTGGAGACTCTTCAGTTTCTCCCGGACAGATGGCTCGCCATAGACCCTGACTCGCGTTAAAATCTGGAATAGGATTCGCTGTTCACGTTTGCTTTCCACCTGCTCAAACCAGGCTCTGACTTCGTCAGTACCAATCTTATGCCCGCAGTAAGTGGGCCAACCGTTCACGAGTTCCAGGATTTCGGCCGATTTCATGATCTCGGCGTTCTCCTGAGCAAGAATACTGTCCGTAATCTCCTCGCTCAGCCCATCTGCGACCAATTGTGCAGCACCGACATCGACGAGCCACATACGAAAGATACCCAGTGTAAGGCGGAAACATTCGTTTTCCTCCCTCAGAATACCGCGCCGACTGAATTCATTCAGGACCGGCCCGATCTCTGAATCTAGCAACGCTTGGGTAGCTCTGTTAGTTGCAATATTATCGATGGTCGGCTCCATCTTCTTGCGCAGGCATCGAGCCAAGGCGACTAACACACGAAGACGGCGGAGCACCTCCGGCTCGCGCTCATCTACCGCACGGGGGATGCCATCCTGCCACAAGTGAACAAATGAATTCGACCCGAGCGTTGAAATCTCAGTTTCTATAGCGGCTTTTACCTCGCTTTCCGTAATGTCGGCGTCACGCTCGTTCACGGCTTTCCGGAACACTCCGGCACAGATCAATTTCGCGAAGTAGGGATTTCCGCTCGTTGCGTTATAAACCTCTGAAACTGCCTCTTCATGCCAGTTAAGAATACCCTTAGTAGGCTTTTGAACGAGGAGGCAGAAATCACTCCACTCTGTCCCGCGGTCGAAGTAGCTCAGATTGATCCTGGAGAAATTGTTTAACTTCTGCCCCTGCCGATCCATGATGTACGGCATGTTCTCTCCGCCCACGAGCACCAATCCTATGTTCTGGGCTCTCGACAATGCGCGCAAATTTGCAAAAAAAGTTGAGGCGAGATTGCCGCTCAGGTAGAGCTGCTCATGAATCTCGTCGATTTCATCGAGGATTATGAGGAATCGCTTATTTGGAACAACCTGAGCGGCTGTATTTGCCAGGTGCAAGAGGTCCGCTAGAGAGCCGGTATAGTCACCGGAGGGTGCCTTGATATCATTCGGAAGCTCTGCGGCTATGAACTGGTGAATATTTTCACCCAGACGCCGTAATGAAGCGCTCGGCGCGGCGTCTGCTACACTACCCCAAAGGATGTAATGGCTATGCAGCGTGAAGCCTGAGGCTTTACTCTTGGCGAAATCAGCAGCTGCCTTCGCCAACGATGTCTTCCCCACCCGCTTCTGACCGGTGACGTAGAACGGCTCCATAGGAGAACGTAGAATCTTCCCAGCTAGCTGCCTCATCTTGTCTTTGCGGCCAACAAACGCGTCACCTTCGACTACATCCGTGCTGTAAGGTGACGAGTATTCTAGGCTTCCCCAGTCGAGGTTCGCGGATTGCGCGAGTGCTTGGATCAAGAATTCTTTCGTCTGGCGACGTGAGGACCCAATCTCTCCCCACTCTACGACAACGAAGAAGTGGAACCCTTGACACGCTGTCGTGACGCGACAGTTGAAATTGACCTCGAACTCACCTGGTTCCACGCTGCCTCGGCGGAGTGTCATCGAGTCAATTACGATGCCATTATCGCTATCCTGACAGGTCACCCTCACGTCGATTGCCCTGCCAGGCCCAGAATTTCGTAGAGGCACAGAAATCCTGATTCTCCGGTTTGTATCGTGTAGGGGATATCGTTTCTTGAGTTGGTCACCATCAAGAGCCAGCGAAATATTCGCGGAGAAGCTGCCCCGCTTCCGCTCTAGAAATTCCTGAAGGATGCGGTCTGCATTTTGCAGAAACGGGGTAAGGTAATCTCTCGCAAGGAAAGTACCGAGCTTTTCACTGTTTTCTGTGCCGTCGCGTATGGAACTCTGGCATAATTCTACATCATCAAGCAGCGTTTCTTCTATTTGCGCGACCCTGCGTAGCCGGCCAAGAACACTTTCAAGATTGCTGCGTACCTCATCAAGACCAAAGGGTCTAACATAATCTTTCAACCCACTGTGTCCCAGAACTCCGATTATCGTTTTACGCGCACCAACTACGCTCTCAAGATCACTGTATGGGGTACGAATCGGTTCGAGGTGTTGAGTTGCCCTATTCTGAGTCCCCATTAGTGCGTCGTACTTCGAATGGTTCTGCCCTTTTGGATCGATTTTGAGAAAATTCACAAGGCCGGGCAACGTACCTTCGGACAAACGAATGACTGAGCGTCTGATGTGGTTCGAAGCATCAGGTTCTTCAATGAGGCCCTGTACACAAGAACAACGAATTACGATGGAAGCGACATCGGCATGCTCAGTCGGCGATTTAGCGAAGAACTCCAACCATTCTCCAATACTAGAAGCCTCTGCATCAGATGGTCCCCGTAGCGAGAGCCAGCGACGCAATGCGTCCCGCGCCTTATCGATCTCCTTGTTACTTATTGCTGCCTCGAGTTCAGCGAAGGTTTTTTCTATCGAATCCATCCAATGCGCCCTTCTGACTGTTTAATCTGGATTATTCGTCCTGGGTATGATTTTGGGGATGGCGGATATAGTGTCAACGGTGGGGAGGCTAAAACCTATCGCGAATCGCTCTAGGCGTTTTCCTCTTTATATATTTCCAGCCAGGCCATTTGGATGGCTTCGAGTTTACCCTCACTCGACTCCTGCGGGTCGTCGCTGAAATCCTCCAGGTCTGTGATCCAACGGAGCAAATCGGTAAAACGGATGCTCAACGGATCAGTCTCGGGCTGCGCTTCGAATAGCTGCTCGGCAATGTCTTCAGGGTTGTCCCAGTATAGCTTCATGGCTCCCTCCAGTGTTTTCAGCAAAGAGGAAACGTGTCCTTCAGTCAGACAAAGAAGCTGGACACGCTTCCTCTTTCTACCGGGCGCTACAAGTCGGATAGCTGCTTTTCACCCAGCGCCTCCTGGATTGAAGAATCCATAATCCGTTGGGCAAACGGCGTTGTTACCTGGCTCAACTCCTCGGTCAGGTCCCGGATCAGATCATAGTCTTCTCCAGCGCACGCCTCACGGACCTTTTGCACGACCTGGGCGATCTGCTCCTCCTCACCCTCTTGCAGAAACGAGGCGTTCTGGCTCAGGGCTTTGTCTGTGGCATGCAGCACAGTATCTGCTTCAGTCCGGGCCTCAATCAGCAAACGCTGCTCAATGTCCTCCTCTGCAAAGTCAATGGATTCTTCCAGCAGCCGCTCCACCTCTTCGTCAGTCAAGCCATAGGACGGTTTCACTTCAAGCGAACGTTCGAGCCCGGTTCGCAAGTCGGTTGCGGAAACGTTCAGAATACCGTTGGCATCAATCATAAACGTCACTTCGACGCGTGGGACTCCAGCCGGCTTTGGCTCAATGGGAATGCTGAAGCGGGCCAAGCTCCGACAATCCTGCACCAGCTCGCGTTCCCCTTGCAGGACATGGACGGCGACCGCGGTCTGGTCATCAACGGCGGTGGTGAACATTTCCTTCACACTCGCTGGGATGGTCGTGTTGCGTTCAATGAGATGACTCATGACCCCACCCATGGTCTCAATCCCCAAGGATAACGGCACCACATCGAGCAGCAGCATATCCCGCCGCCGCCCGGACAGGGTATCCGCCTGGACCGCCGCCCCAATAGCGACGACTTCATCAGGATCAATACCTGCGAGTGGCGTCCGGCCAAAAAACTCAGCGACTCGTTGGCGAACCAGCGGCATGCGGGTCGAGCCGCCGACAAGGATGACTTCTTCAATATCCTGGGTCTCAAGCCCGGCATCTTTGAGCGCCTGGCGACACGGCTCAAGCGGGCGGGCCACAATCTCGTCAACCGCGGCTTCCAGCTCGTGACGGGTCAGGCTGCGCGAGAGCTGAATGCCTTTTTCCGGGAGAGTCAGATTGAGGACCGTTTCGTCCTGGTCTGATAAGACCTGCTTGGCCTTTTCAGCCGCACGTAGCGCATTATTCAGTACCTGCGGATCATTGCGCAATTCTTCAGCCAGTTCCGCGAGGAGAAAGCACTCGGCTATGCACTGGTCGATATCGTCACCACCCAAGCGGGTATTGCCGTTGGTGGACAACACCTCGAAGATGCCGGTGTGGAGCCGCAGAATAGACACATCAAACGTGCCACCCCCAAAGTCATACACCGCAATCAGGCCCTCTTCTTTTGTATTCAGGCCATAGGCCAGAGCGGCCGCCGTCGGTTCGTTGAGGAGGCGGATGACCTCAAGGCCGGCCAGCTTGCCGGCGTCTTTGGTCGCCTGCCGCTGCGAGTCGTTGAAATACGCCGGCACGGTAATGACCACCTTACAGGTCTCTGCTTGGAGGGCCGCCGCGGCCCGGTCCCGCAAGGCACGCAGAATGACGGCCGAGACCTCCGGTGGTGTCACCTGCCGGTCGTGGATGGCAAAACGGACCAGACCGGCGGCGTCCTGATGATCGTCAACGAAGCGATAGCGCTTTCGATCATCAGGGCTCACATGCTCCATGCCGAGGCCCATAAAACGCTTCACCGACCGAATGGTCGAGAGCGGCTGGGTTCGGGCTAACTCGCCCGCCTCCCGGCCGACAACCACCCGGTCATTCGGCAAAAAACTGACGATAGACGGCAGCATCTTCTGCCCGGTTCCGCTATCGGCAACGACTTGTGGGCCTGCGTCGTCTACATACGCAATCAGACTATTGGTTGTCCCCAGATCAATCCCAACTATACGTTCCACGATTCGCCTCTATTTTTCACAAGGTGGAGAGGGCCTTTTCCACGTCGCGGGTTAAAGTACGCAGATAGGCCATATCAGACAGCACTCGCTTCAGTTCGCCCAAGAGCTGGGCCGAACCGGCCGACCCCCATTTGGAGAAATTGGCCGCCAGCCTGTGCTGCAAGTCCTGCATCCGGTCGTCCAGATCCGCCCGCACCTGATCCAGTTCGGCTTTGAGGCCCGCCAGCGCATCCTGCGCGGCATCGGTCTCGGTAGGGCGGGCCTCCCGGACGGCGGCCAGCTTTTCCTGCACCTCAAACACCAAGAGGGCCAGAGCGGGAGGGACTTTGTTATTTTCCTTGCCGAGCTGTTCGCCGTTGAGTTCGAGCCAGTACCGGCCGCGCTGGACCGGATCGCGCAGGGTCCGGTAGGCCCGGTTCACCAGCGCGGTATTCTGAAGGCTGGCTTCCTGCTCCTCAGCAGTCCCGGTCTGGTGCAGGTCCGGATGGAGCTGGCGGCTCAGATCGTAATACGTCTTGGCCAGCGCCTGCTCGTCAAGCAGCGGATCGCGGGCCAGACCAAATACTGTGAAATAGTCAACGTCCGGAGGTAAGGTTTGGATGACCTCACAGGCCGGGCAGAACGCCTGTGGGGCATGCTTATTCTGACAGCGCCAGCAGCGCACCACAGCAGTCGTGGCCATGATTGTGGAGGATTATTAGACAGAGAACGAACTACCGCAGCCGCACGCGCGTTTGATATTGGGATTCGTCAGCTTAAAGCCTGAGTCCATTAGCGTCTCAGAAAAATCCAACTCTGTGCCACGGAGATAGATAAAGCTCTTGCGATCAACAATCACTTTGGCGCTTTCCCGCTCAAAAACACGGTCGCCGTCACGTGGGCTATCTAGGGCCATCTTATAGGACAAACCCGAACAGCCCCCCCCAACCACCTTAACCCGCAACCCACAATCCTCGCGCTCGTCCTGGACCGCCAGGTCTTCAATCTTTTTGGCTGCGTTTTCGCTAATTTCGATCTTAAGCTTTGCTTTCGCGCTTGCTGCCATGCCAGTTGTCCCAATCTTCTTATGGTTTCTGTGTACGTTTGCCTAGGCGGCATCCTTCTTCGGTGGCACCGCTTCCTCTGAATGTCCCCGCCAGTCCGCCACCGCCGCCTTGATCGCATCCTCCGCTAACACCGAACAATGAATCTTCACCGGCGGCAGCGATAACTCCGCCACGATCGCCGTGTTCTTGATCTCAAACGCCTCCGCCACCGTCTTCCCCTTCACTAACTCCGTCACATAACTCGACGACGCGATCGCCGACCCACACCCAAACGTCTTGAACTTCGCATCTTCGATCACTTCCGTCTCCGGATTGATCTTCAACTGCAGCTTCATCACGTCCCCACACTCCGGCGCTCCCACTACGCCCGTCCCCACATTCCCTTCCCCCGCCCCAAAACTTCCCACGTTCCGCGGCTGCTCAAAATGCGCTATCACTTTCTCTGTGTATGCCATCGCGATACCCTCCTCAATATGAAGTTTGATAGGTACTGAATTCTTTCTCTGCTCAGGTTTTCCACTGGACGGATTTGAGGTCAATCCCTTCCTTGGCCATCTCGTATAGTGGCGACATCTCCCGCAATCGGACGACCACCTCGGAGACACGCCTGATAACGTAGTCCACATCCTCTTCGGTGTTAAAGCGTCCCAAGCCGAACCGAATCGACGTATGGGCCAGCTCTTCGCCGACACCCAGCGCCTTGAGCACATACGACGGTTCAAGGGTCGCCGAGGTACAGGCGGAACCGGACGACAGCGCGATCTCCCGGTTGAGTCCCATCAGGAAGGATTCGCCCTCCACATACGAAAAGCTCAGATTCAAGTTGCCGGGAATCCGCTCCGTTGGATGGCCGTTCAAATACAACTCTTCCAGGTTTTCGGTCAGACCAGCATGGAGTCTCTGACGCAATGCGATGAGGCGGCCGGCTTCGGCTTCCAATTCCTGCCCGCACAACTCACACGCCTTCCCAAACCCGACAATGCCCGCCACGTTCAGTGTCCCTGAGCGCATCCCCCGTTCATGGCCACCGCCATCCATCTGAGCCCGCAGGCGGACCCGGGGTCCACGCGACCTGACATATAACGCACCACAGCCCTTGGGTCCATACATCTTATGGGCACTCATCGACATGAGATCGATACCAGCTTCATCAACGTTAACAGGGACTTTCCCCACTCCCTGAGTAGCATCACAGTGAAACAGGATGCCCCGCTCTTTGGCGAGCTTGCCAATTTCCCGAATGGGATGCAACGTTCCAATCTCATTGTTGGCGTACATCAGCGAGATCAGGATCGTATTGTCCCGGATAGCATTCTTCACATCGTCGACATCCACCCGCCCATACTTATCAACCGCTAAGTATGTCACTTCCGCGATATTCGAACGTTCGAGGGCCTTACAGGTATCTAAGACCGCTTTGTGTTCTGTGACTGCCGTAATAATATGGTTGCCTTTATCTGCGTAGAACTCCGCTACGCCCTTAATCGCAAGATTGTCCGACTCGGTCGCGCCACTGGTGAAAATAATCTCTTTGGGTCGCGCCCCGACCAAATCCGCGATCTGGCTTCGCCCCTGGTCCACCGCTTCTTCGGCCGCCCATCCAAAGGCATGATTACGACTGGCCGCATTGCCATATATTTCGCCTAGAAATGGTACCATCGCCTCAATCACGCGTGGGTCTACTGGCGTGGTAGCTTGGTTATCCATGTAGATCGGATCGCGCTCCATAATGCCCTTTCGTTGTTCAATACGAGTTGGGATTCTTTTAAAGTGGACTCTAAGGGTCCAACTTAGGATTTCTTTCCGAGCCTGTCAACCTGCGTGGCAAGGCCAGGGGGAGAGGAGACCCGCGAGTGGGGCCGCTGCTCACAATAGGCTTTTCAAAAACTGGCCGGTATACGATTGTTCAACGCGCGTCATGTCCTCAGGCGTCCCGCAGGCAACGACCTTGCCCCCGGCCTCTCCCCCTTCGGGACCCAAGTCGATGATCCAATCCGCGGTTTTTATCACCTCCAGGTTATGTTCAATCACCACAACGGTGTTCCCCGCTTCAACGAGTAAGGTGAAAATATCCAACAGGCGCTGAATATCAGCCAGATGGAGGCCGGTGGTCGGTTCATCGAAAAGGAATAAGGTCCGCCCCGTGCTTTTACGGCTCAACTCTTTGGCCAACTTGAGCCGCTGCGCTTCTCCACCGGATAGCGTTGGTGCGGCTTGACCCAGGCGTATATATGACAGTCCAACATCGCGTAACGTTTCCAAACGGGGCCGTATTTCCGGTATATCGCCGTAGAGTGCCAACACCTCAGCGACCGTCATATTCAGGACATCGGCAATGCTCTGGCCGCGAAATGTGATGGCTAAAGTATCCCGATTATAGCGCTGGCCATGGCACACATCACACGTGACATAGACATCGGGTAAAAAGTTCATCTCAACTGCGAGTACACCGTTTCCTTCACACGCCTCACACCGTCCACCTTTGGCGTTAAAGGAGAAACGGTTCAGGTTATAGCCACGTACCCGCGCCTCAGGCAATTGGGCAAAAAGGGCGCGAAGCGGACGCAGGAGCCCAACGTAAGTCGCTGGGGTGGAACTCGGTGTCCGTCCAATAGGAGCTTGGTCGACCACGATCATTTTATCGAGATGTTGCCAGCCTGAGAGCTGGCCTACCCCTGCTGCGGTCGATTTCGTCCCCGCGAGCACAGCAGCAAGAGCGGGCACAAGGGCAGCGCTGATAAGCGAACTCTTGCCCGAGCCTGATACGCCAGTCACACACGTCAACGCCCCAAGCGGGAAGGCCACGCTTATGTCTTTGAGATTATGTATCCTCGTCTGAGCGAGGGTGAGGAAATCTTTCGCTGTTTGTCGCGCTATGCGTCGTTTTGTCGGTATCGCAATCTTCGCCTCACCAGCAAGATATTGTCCGGTCAGAGAGTCCGAGGCATTTTTGACGTCTTGCGGTGTTCCGACGGCACACACCTGCCCACCCTGCTCACCTGCACCCGGGCCTAAATCAATAAGATGGTCAGCAGCCAGCATGGTCTCAAGATCATGCTCGACCACAAGAACCGTATTCCCCTGATGGCACAGCTGTTTGAGAATCTTCAGGAGCCGACCCGTGTCACGAGGATGAAGCCCAACGGACGGTTCGTCCAGTATATAGATGACCCCGGATAAGCCATTGCCAAGCAGCGTGGCAAGCCGGATACGCTGGGCCTCGCCCCCGGACAGTGACAGCATCGTTCGGTCCAGAGTGACATACTCTAATCCCAGATCAACCAAGGCCTGGAGCCGCGTGACAATCTCCCGACATAGGGGCTGGGCAATCTGCTCTGTCTGTCCGTAAAAAACAAGCTGAGAGAAAAAGTCTGCAATCTCTCCAAGCGGCTGTGTGTTGAGTTCGCTCAGGCTCATATCCCCGATGCGTACTCCCTGGGTCTCAGACCGGAGTCGTGCGCCGTCACACCTAGAACAGACCTGCGCTTCGACCACGGTATGGGCGCTCGCCCGCTTATCCCCCCCATGCCCCCCCTTATTAAGGGGGGGATCCTGTTGTACGCCAAGACCCTCACAGGCCGGACACGCTCCTTCTGGGCTATTGGGTGAAAAGAACGCCGGGCTCAGTTCCGGATAGGCAAAGCCACACGCCGGACAGATGAGGCGCTGAGTGAAGAGGCGCTCTTCGTTTTCCTCAATCAGGACTTTGACAATATCCTTGCCATAGCGCAAAGCCGTTTCCAGTGAATCGGCGAGGCGTTGAGCAATACCGCTTTTTACCACGAGCCGGTCGATGACTACATCGAGTTGGGTCTCCGCGATCGAATCTTGACTCGGACGGGGAATATCTTCAGCCAGATCCATCAGATCATGGAGCGTTCCATTCAGCCGGACACGGACAAATCCCGCTTTGCGTAGTTCCTGGAGGGCGCTGTCAAAATCATCGGGATGGAAAAGGCGTATTGGAGCCAAAATCTGAAGCCGACTTCCCTCGGGCACGTCAAGCAATTGGTCCACAATCTGGGGCACACTGTGGCGTTCAATCACGCGTCCACATTCTAAGCAGTGAGGAGTGCCGACCCGGGCATATAACAGCCGCAGATAGTCGGCAATCTCGCTGACCGTGCCAACGGTTGAGCGGGGTGAAGTTGTCGCGCGGCGCTGTTCAACCGCGACCGCAGGAGACAGGCCATTGATTGCATCAACATCGGGTCTGGCACGCTGCGCCAAAAACTGACGAGCGTAGGCGGAGAGGGATTCCACATAGCGTCGGCGTCCTTCGGCGTACAGGACATCAAAGGCCAGGGTCGATTTTCCCGACCCCGAGACACCGGTAATCACGACAAATTTATTGCGTGGAATCTCAATTGAAATGTTTTTGAGATTATGTTCGCGCGCACCTCGAATACGAATCGTATCCACAGCCAGCAGCCTAGCAGAACGCCATAAGAATGGGGACTAGGGATTGGGGATTAGGGGTTAGGTGCACGTCTCCAGCGTAACACTGGCCGGCGGGCGGCGCGGGTTTCGTCCAGACGGCTGACTGGCGTGGTGAACGGCGCCTGCTTGAGCAGGCCCGGCTGGTCTGTGATCTCCTGGGCAATGGCAAGCAGCGCGTCGGCAAATTCGTCCAGCGTTTCTTTGGTTTCTGTTTCCGTCGGCTCAATCATCAGCGCCCCGCTCACCACTAAGGGGAAATAAATCGTCGGAGCATAAAAGCCATAATCGAGCAGACGTTTGGCAATATCCAGGGTCTTTATTCCAGTCTGCTGAAACGACCGATCCGAGAATACACATTCATGCATACACGGCTCATGGGTCGCTAAGGTGTACGCGGATTCGAGCCGTTTGCGGAGGTAGTTGGCATTCAGAATAGCCATCCGCGTGGCCTGCGTGAGCCCATCCCCGCCCATCGCCAGAATATAGGCGTAGGCACGAACAAGAATGCCGAAATTGCCATAGAACGAACGCACCCGACCAATTGATTTGGGATAGTCCTCACTCCAGGAATAGGCAGCGTTCTTCTGGACAATCCGAGGAATGGGCAGATAGGGCTCCAAAATATTTTTCACTCCAATCGGCCCAGCACCAGGACCACCACCACCATGCGGAGTGGAGAACGTTTTGTGCAGATTAAATTGAATAACATCCGCCCCCATATGACCCGGCTTCGCCACACCCATCAGGGCGTTGAGATTGGCTCCGTCCATATAAATCAGAGCCCCGTGGTCGTGCAGCACGTTTGTTATCTGGAGAATGTCCCGTTCAAAGAGGCCGAGCGTGTTCGGGTTGGTCACCATAAGGGCAGCCACTTCGGTGTCCGTATACTTGGCAACTTCGGCGGCACTGAGCAGACCGTCCGGACCGGTTGCGACCTGCACCACGTCATAACCACATAAGGCAGCCGACGCGGGATTGGTCCCATGCGCGCTGGCGGGAATCAATACTTTCCTGCGTGGTGTTCCCCGGTCCTGATGATAGGCTCGAACGAGCTTTATGCCGGCCAACTCACCCTGCGCCCCCGCGGCGGGCTGCAAGCTGATCGCATCCATACCGCTGATCTCGGCCAAACAGCGCTCAAGATCAGTGAGCAATCTCAACGCTCCTTGCGCCTGATCGTCTGGAGTCAAGGGATGGAGTTGAGCCAAACCTGGCAGGCGCGCCATATACTCATTCACCACAGGGTTGTATTTCATAGTACACGACCCCAGTGGATAGAGGGTCGTGGCCGCACTCATATTCCACTGTGACAGACGTGTAAAATGGCGAACCACTTCGCCTTCGCTGACCTCGGGAAAGTCATCCAGTGCATTCCGACACAGCTCAGATGGAAGATCGCCAGCCCCATTACGCTCGGGTATATCCTCTGTCGGGAGCGAGTAGCCAACACGTCCGGGAGAGCCACGCTCTGAGATCAGGGGTTCGTTCAGAACCGTACGTTTCCCTTGCGGATCAGGAGTTTGAGCCATTATGTGATTGCCTGACCGAGCTGCTGTCCAAAGCGTTCAATCGCTTCCCGCGTGTGCAACTCGGTCGCGCACACTAAGAGACAGTCTTGAAGTTCCGGATACCAGTCTTCCAAAACGATTCCGGCAATGAGTCCACGGTCCTTGAGGTGGGCCCACACGGTACGCGCGTGTGGCACAGTCATAACGAATTCATTAAAAAAAGGACTCGTAAAACAGGGCTGTACTCCAGCCGCTTGCTGGAGCAGATCTGCCAAGTAATGGCTGTTCTTCACGTTCCGGAGCGCCAATTCCCGTAATCCCTGCTTGCCCAAAAGGCACAGAAAGACGGTAGCCGCCAGGGCGCACAGGCCGTGATTGGTACAAATATTCGAGGTCGCCCGCTCCCGCCGAATATGCTGTTCGCGGGTGGCCAGGGTGAGGACAAACCCGCGCCGCCCGTCCTGATCGACCGTCTCCCCAACCAGACGACCGGGCATATTCCGGACATACCGACTGCGGCAGGCAAAGAGACCCAGGCCGGGTCCACCGTAGCTGAGGGGAATGCCCAGACTCTGGCCCTCTGCAACCGCAATATCAGCCCCGAGTTCGCCTGGAGACTTGAGAATGCCCAAGGCCGCGGACTCAGGAGTCACGGACAGGGTCAACGCCCCAACGTCCTGCGCAGCTCGACCAACGGCCGCAACGTCTTCGATCACGCCAAAGACGTTCGGATAGCCGACGACCACGCCGCACACGCGCTCATCCAGGTGCTGCGCAAGGGCAGCCGGGTCGAGGCGGCCGGCTGCATCCCAGCCCAGCTCAACCAGCGCCAGACCGGGGAAACCGTCCAAGTAAGTCTGAATGACTTGGCGGTATTGCGGATGCAGAGAGCGGGCGACCAGCACAAGAGAGCGTTTGGGCAAAATACGCTTGGCCATCAGGACCGCTTCAGCGGTCGCAGACGCACCATCGTACATACTGGCATTCGCGACTTCTAATCCCAACAGGGAAGCGACCAGAGACTGGAATTCGAAAATGACTTGTAGCGTCCCCTGGCTCACCTCGGGTTGATACGGCGTATAGGCCGTGGCAAACTCTGCCCGCTGCACTATCTGGTCAACAACAACAGGGACAAGGTGAGGATAGGCCCCTGCTCCAAGAAAAGGCAGTTCCGGCCCGGTCTGCTGTTCAGAGAGAACGGTCAAGCGTTTGATGATTTCAGACTCAGCCAGGCCGGGTGCAAGGTTAAGCGTGGCGTGTTTCCGCAGGTCCGCGGGGAGATGGCGAATCAGGTCCTCAACGCAATCCACGCCAAGGACGGCGAGCATGGCCTGAATATCGTACTCAGTATGCGGGATATAACGCATGAGATTATCCCCCTATGTCCCCCCTATTAGGGGGGAATATAAGGGGGGTACTGTTCCGCCTCCGTTTATTCATCCTATTCATCTATTCGTCTATTCATCCTGGCTTTTTTGTTCTTCTTTAACAAACTGTTCATATTCCTCAGCAGTCATAAGCTTTTCCAGCTCCTCGGGATCATTCATTTCAACTTGAACCAGCCAGGCGTCGCCATACGGATCTTCGTTGAGCGTCTCTGGCGTGTTCAGCAGCTCAGTATTGATTTCCCTCACCGTACCACTCACCGGGGCGTAGATGTCAGACACTGCTTTGACCGATTCGACAACGCCAAAGGGCTCATCTTGTGTGAGCTGCACCTCAGGCTCGGGCAACTCAACAAACACGACATCCCCGAGCTGCTCTTGAGCGTAATCAGTGATGCCGATGGTTGCCAGATTATCCTCCTCCACCAAGACCCACTCGTGCTCCTGTGAGTAGCGTAACTCCTTCGGGGCTTCCATAACCTCCTCCCTATTCACTCCTGTGATAAAATGGTGGCTTCACGACCGTCGCCGGAATGTGGCGATTCCGAATCGCAATTGCGAGCGGTGTCCCACCGGCCGCGCATGACGGGGAAACGTAGCCTAACGCGATACCAACGCCCAGCATCGGAGACTGGGTGCCACTCGTCACAACACCGACCTGCTGCGAAGAGTAAACGCGCGCTCCATCCCCCCGTCTCCCCCCTTGATAAGGGGGGCAGGGGGGGATGCTGTTGGCAGGTTTACTCTTTTGTTCACTCCAGATTGTATACCCCTGGCGGGGAATGCCAGCGCCTTCCATCTTGATTCCAACCAGTTGTTTTTCAATCCCACCGGCCTGCTGCTTGCGCAACGCCGCGTGCCCAACAAAGGGTCCGGTCTCAAAGCGGACGAGACGCTGTAAACCAGCCTCCAATGGCGTGGTATGGGCATCAATATCGTTGCCATATAAGAGATAGCCGGCCTCCAGGCGCAGCGTATCTCGCGCCCCAAGGCCAATAGGAGCCAGGTGCGACGCGCGCCCTGCTTCGCCGCACGCCTGCCAGATGTGTTCAGCGCGCTCAGCCGGGACAAACAACTCAAAACCATCTTCTCCGGTGTAGCCGGTTCGTGCCAGCAGAGTCGGCACACCGACCACCTCTCCCTGGGCCGCCCAATAGCGACGAAGGGCCGAAAGATCGTGCGGTGTAAGCCGAGACAGGACCGTTTGTGCCTGCGGACCCTGGAGGGCGATCAGCGCGTACTCGTCACTCCGGTCAATCACCTCGGCCCGGCCACGATTGTGCTCCACCATCCACTCGTAGTCGGTCGCACGATTGGCGGCATTCACACACACCAAATAGCGTTCCTCAGCCAGGCGGTAAATAATGACGTCATCGACTATGCCGCCATCGGCAAAACACATGACCGAGTACTGGGCCTGTGTGATCCGTATGCGGGCAATATCGGTAACGAATAATTCCTGACAGACCTCATACGCACGAGGACCAGTTATATCGATCTCACCCATATGACTCAGATCGAACAGGCCGACCTGCGTCCGCACGGCCCGGTGTTCGGCCAGAATCCCGGTATACTGAACGGGCATCTGCCAGCCACCGAATTCAATCATGCGCGCACCCAAGGCACGATGCACCTTATACAGCGGCGTTCGGTTAGCCATCACACTCACATATGGACGTTGGTCTGCTTTTCCGCAGTATGGACAGTATTGACTAAGAGCATGGCAACGGTCAGCGGTCCGACGCCGCCTGGGACGGGGGAAATATAGGCGGCACGTTCCTTGGCAATAGCGAACTCCACATCCCCTTTCAGGGACCCGTCAGGACTCCGCGAGATGCCAACGTCAATGACACATGCTCCTGCTTTTATCCAGTCTCCTTTGATTGCTTCAATTTGCCCAATCGCGGCCACAACAATATCTGCCTGGCGTATGTGGTCGGCGAGATTAGCCGTATGCGAGTGGCACGTCGTCACGGTCGCGCTTCGCTCCAATAGCAGGAGGGCTAACGGTTTTCCAACCAAGTTGCTCCGACCAACGACTACCGCGCGTTTGCCCTCGATATCCATACCGCTTTGATCGATGAGATGCATGGCCCCAAGGGGGGTGCAGGGGCGGAGTCCAGCTTGGCCTAATACGAGACGCCCTTGATTCACAGGATGGAGTCCATCCACGTCTTTGTCCGGCGCTATGGCCTCAATAAGGGCCTCTGTTTCCAAATGGTCCGGGAGCGGGAGTTGGAGCAGAATACCATGCACGTCGGAACGGGTGTTGAGCATACCAATGAGCGTAGCAACTTCGTTGGGTGATACGGTAGCCGGTAGACGATGTCCGAATGAAACAATGCCGACTTCACGGCAGGCTTTTTCTTTGGTGCCGATATAGACCCGCGAGGCAGGGTCCTCGCCGATCAGAATCGTCGCTAGCCCCGGCTGCCATTCTTGTCGTCCCGGCTGTTGCCGAATCCGGGTAATGCGTGCCTTCAGGCCCCGGCGGACTGTCTGCGCGGACTGCTTTCCATCAAGTACCACACCCATGCTACAGTCAAGATACGCGATGCACTTCCCCAATGTAAAGTAAAGACAGGAGAGCCCGCATGGTGATTGGTATTCCCAAGGAAATCAAAGCTGAGGAGACCCGCGTCGCCATCACGCCCAGTGGAGTCGCCGCCCTGGTGGCGCACGGCCACCGCGTTGTGATTGAAACCCAGGCGGGTGTTGGGAGTAGCATTCCAGATGAGCAGTATGTAGCGGCCGGGGCGCACATGCAGGGCTCCGCCCAAGAGGTCTGGACGCAGGCCGACCTCATTCTCAAGGTCAAAGAGCCCCTTGCCGCTGAGTACGCGTCGCTACGTCCCGGCTTAATCCTGTTTACCTACCTCCATCTCGCCGCAGAAGAACAGCTCACACGAGTGCTGCTGGATCATCAGGTGACGGCGCTGGGCTATGAAACCATTCAGTTGGATGATGGCTCATTACCGCTGCTCGCGCCGATGAGTGAGGTAGCCGGGCGTTTGGCTATTCAAGTTGGGGCGTGGAGTCTCCAAGCCCACAATGGTGGCCGGGGCGTATTGCTGAGTGGAGCCTCCGGGGTGAAGCCCGGCCACGTTGTCATTCTCGGAGCCGGCATTGCCGGAGCGAGTGCCTGTCAGGTGGCCGTCGGCGTGGGTGCCTATGTGAGCATTCTTGATGTGAATCCGGCACGGTTGCGCTATGTCCATGACATCCTTGGCGGCCATGTCACCACCGTCATGTCCAACCGGGCCAATATCGAAGAGGAAGTGAGCGCCGCCGACTTGGTCATTAGTTCGGTTCTGGTGCCGGGCGCACGCACCCCGAAACTGCTCACACAGAGCCTGTTCCACAATATGCAAGCAGGGGCGGCTTTTGTCGATATCTCGATCGATCAAGGCGGTAGTGCCGAAACCTCACGTCCAACCACCCATCACGCTCCGATTTACCGCGAGGAAGACGTGGTGCATTACTGCGTCACCAACATGCCGGCTATTGTTCCGCACACCTCGACCTACGCCCTGACTAACGTCACCTTGTCCTACGCCCTCGAACTGGCAGACAAAGGTATGGCGACCGCCTTGCGCGAGAATCCCGCCCTGCAACGCGGGCTGAACACCGTGAACGGTCAGGTTGTCCACCCCGGCGTGGCCGCAGCCTTCGACCTGCCCTGCGCCGACATAGCCGCGGAACTGTCTGCCCATACCGAATAAATGATCTCCGCCGTCATCCCGGCGTAGGGGGCAGGCCGGATGACGCTCCGCTCAGCCGACCTACGGAGTCGCAATAATCACACCCCCTGTGCACGTCCCACAATTGGTGCCACGCGATCGAGCCATTCGTGCGCTTTTCCGTCTGAAATCTCGGTCCCCATCTGTTGGTTGAACACCACGACTCCACTCACACCGACATCTTGATAGCGCTTCAGTGTATCGGCTGACAGGTTGCCATTGTCCGGATCGACAATAGGCGTCACCGGCACGCTGTCAGGATCGCGGCCCGCCTCTTTGACGAGCTTTCGGAGTTCTTCGATCTCAGCCCCCAATGCCTGGGGACTGTGCACCAGCGGAAACCAGCCGTCGTATGAACGCGCGACACGTTCAAGGGCTTTGCGTCCATGGGCTCCGAGTAATACCGGCGGACCATTTTTCTGCACCGGCTTGGGCTCGCAGCGGACCGCGGGGAATTGGACTAATTCCCCTTCATAACTGGCTTCTTGCTGCGTCCACAGCAGCCGCATAGCCTCGACTGTCTCGCGCAAGCGTCTCCAGCGTAGACGAAATGATGTCCCCATGATCTCGGTTTCTTCGCGCAGCCAACCACCACCGATGCCCAAGATCACCCGGCCATTGGAATATAAATCAAGGCTGGCAATCACCTTGGCCGTCATTAACGGATCACGTTCGGGGAGTAGACAAATCCCGGTGCCGAGTTTGATCCGGTTCGTCACTCCAGCAGCCACGGTCAGCGCAATAAACGGATCAGCCCAACGGTTGTAGTGTTCTGGTAAAGCGCCATCGGCTGCCCCAGGAAACGGCGTCGTATGACCAACCGGGATGACCGGGTGTTCAGGAATCCACAGCGAGGCAAACCCAAGCGCTTCAGCCCGCCGGGCAACCACGCTCAGGTCTCCACTCTCAGCCGTCGTTGTCACAAGTACTCCAATGTCCATACTTCTCTCCTTATAATACGCATCTCAGCGCACCTCAAAACACCATATTCCAAACATTGGGACAAGCCTTTCCTTGACAGGCTTCCGAAGCCCCAGATAGCTTTGCACGCTATGATGAGTAAACGTGTCAACACCTGCATGTCCATTGGAGGACACGTTTACTCATTGCAGCAACACAGCCCCTTCGCTCTTTCGACTCTGTTTTTACTCTTTGGCGTTTCCTCTGTGGTGAGGAGCGCGACACGTTGAGCACCCCACATTCCGCACTACCCTCCTCAGCAGTTGAAATCGAAAAGACCCTTTTTGGTCGTTCCCTGCCGTACGCCTTCCGGGCGCTGGGCCATCGGAACTTTCGACTCTTTTTTGTCGGCCAGTTTGTCTCTCGAACCGGATTCTGGATGCAGAATATGGCCCAAGCCTGGCTGATCTATCGGCTGACTGAGTCATCCCTCATGCTCGGGCTGGTTGCCTTTGCCGGCCAGGTACCGACCCTCCTGTTCGGGCTGCTGGCCGGGGTCGTTGCGGACCGCTTCAATCGCTACCGGGTGATTCTGATTGCCATGTACTTCGCCATGTTGCAGGCATTCGTGCTGGGGATTCTCACTATGGGCGAGTGGATTACCGCCTGGCAGATCTTTTTCCTTGCCCTGGTTGCCGGCACTATTCAGGCATTTGAGATGCCCGCTCGGCAGAGTTTTCTGATGGAGATCGTAGGCAAAGACGATCTGACCAGCGCAATTGCCCTCAACGCGACCTTGGTCAATGGCGCCCGGATTCTTGGCCCAGCCCTGGCCGGGATTCTTGTTGCCCAATTTGGCGAGGGCGTATGCTTCACCTTTAATGGCTTCACTTTTCTGGCCATTATCGGGGGCCTTCTCGCCATGCGTCTGCCGCCGCGCGCTGTCGAGCCGCCGGCCACGGAATCAACCGCGACCTTTATTGGGGAAGGTATTCGCTATGCCTGGCATACCCCGGCGATCCGGCTCCTGTTGATTTTGGTGAGTATGATCAGCCTGCTCAGCACCCCGTACACCGTGCTGATGCCGATCTTTGCCGGCGATATTTTACACAGCGGACCCAATGGCATGGGGATGCTGATGGGCGCGGCCGGCGCCGGCGCCGTTGTCGGCGCTCTCCTGATGGCCCGTCACCAAGGCACGGAACAACTCGGTCGGGTGACGGCCTTTGCCTTTATTCGGTTTGGTATCGGACTCATCCTGTTCTCACTGTCCCACAACTTCTGGCTGTCCATGCTTGTACTGCCACTTGTGGGCTCTGGCTTTATGGTTCCTATGGCAGCAACAAACACCTTGCTGCAGACCCTATCGCCGGATCATTTGCGCGGCCGGGTCATGAGCTTGTTCTTCATCATGTTTATGAGTGCACCACCCATCGCCAGTCTGTTGGCGGGTTTTCTCGCTCCCATCATTGGTGCCCCGTTGACGGTCGGCAGTACGGGCGTCCTGTGTTTGCTCGTGTCGATCTATGTCTTCCTGAAGCTGCGTTTGTTACGGGAAGCGGAGCGTTCCTAGACCTCTCACACTGAAACAGAGCGGACGCTTCCCTCTCGTCAGCCCACGGCATCGGCCTTTTCCTGCCGAATGACAGGCACCGCTTGCCGTGAGGCCGCCGGCGATTGGGGCGACCCACTACTATTCACGATATAAATACCGACACAGACGCTGGCCACGCCCAGTAACTGAACCACCCCCATGTGTTCGCTCAGCAACAGCCAGCCGAAGAGCACGGCGAACACCGGGGTGAGAAACGTCAGCGAGGCGACGCGCGTGGGAGAATGACGCTGAATCAGCCAGGCGTAGGCTACAAACCCGAAGGCTGCGGAAATCGTACTCAGATAGACAATGGAGACGATCACGCGGGTCGAGAGGAGAAACGGCTGATCCGCCTCAAACATCCAGGAGCATAGGGTCAGGATGGGCCAGGCGATCCAGGTCTGCCAACACACCAGCGCAACCGGATGAATCCGTCCGGCGACGCGCTTGGTGATAATACCGGAAACGCCAATCGTCAGGGCTGAACTCAGGACAATGGCGTCGCCTACAATCGCATCGGTCAGGCCACCGCCGAATTTATTCGAGAACAATTTCGCCGAAAAGAGAACGACAATACCACTAAAGGCCACGCCCAGGCCGCATATCTTGCGGGCCGTCAGGCGATCCCCAGGCAGAAAAAAAGGCGCCAGCAGAGCGATAAAAATAGGCTGGGCACTAAAGAACACGGCCGAGCGACCAGAGGTGGTGAGTGCTGTCCCCAGATAGACCGCCATATTGCCGTAGCAGAACAATAAGCCAAGAATGCCTAATACCTTTAGCTCGCTCCAGCCAAAGCGCAGCTTCACATTCAGATACCAGGCCATGGCCAGGAGCACGACGGCAGTCACCCCGAACCGCAGGGCCGCGGCCCCAAGAGGCGGCATATCGAAGATCCCGACCTTGATCGCCACGAACGCCCCGCCCCAGATCGCGCTCAGCAGCGCCGTCAGCGCGATCGCAGACAGCTCCAGCGGCCGGTCGTCCGTGTGCGGACTCGGTCCGGAGGACGCGCTCACGACCGCTCTGCTCGTTCTACAAAATGGATCAGCACGCCGCCGGTGCTTTTGGGATGAATAAAGGCGACTTTGGAGCCGCGGGCGCCTGGGCGGCCCTTCTCGTCGAGGACGCGCAAGCCTTTGGCTTTGACTTCCTGAATGGCGGCATCAATATCATCCACCCGGACGGCGATATGATGTATGCCTTCGCCCCGTTTTTCTATCCAGCGCGAGATGTCGCGTTGATCCGTCACTTTCTCGTCCAGGTCTGGAATGCGATCTTGCAAAAACTCGAAGTCCGCCTCACCAATCCTGGCAAAGGCGATGCGCAGGCCCTCATAGGGGTCCGCCTCTTCAAAGTCGTGAATCTCCAATCCCAATATGTCTCCAAAGACGTTGAGGTAGGTATCCAGGTCTTTGACTGCCACGCCAATGTGATCGATGTGACGAATATTCATGAAATCTCCCATATGTCGGCCAGATGTCGGCTAAATATCATCGAGTGGAAAGACAGGCCGCCGAATTTTTTCATACGGTAAACGTGAGTGAGTCTGGGTTGCCAGCCCCGGCGTGTCCACGTCAATAAATGTACTGGCGATACCGGCAAAGCCGGCGCGGTGTTGCAGTTCGGACTTCACTGCCAGGATTTTCCGTTGGATCGGCTCAATGCCAAGACTGCGGAAATGATTGGCTTCAAAGCCGTGGGTCGGACGAGATGTCAAAATCACCTCAACCCCGCCGCAATCCACCACCACGGTTGCCCCACGTCGATACGTTCCTGCGTTAAACGCCGTGGCCGCGGTGTACACCCCATCCTGAATGACGCGCACCCGGCCGCTGATCTCAATCGGCTCGCCGTGGAATGCGTCTACCTTGCCGCCAACGCTGAGCGTGACGTTTTTGCCAATCCCGGCTTGGACCGCTTCCTGTACGGCCGCGGGATCAGTGATATTACTGACTACCGCGCCCTGGGCATTCTGCTTGAGCAGTTCGGCCAGCAGCACGGTCCCATCACCGGGCGTACCGGCCCCGCCACTATCGGCCAAATCCCCAAGGACAACCAGGCCGTCATCTGTCTCAATGGCCTCTCGCACGCCGTCCTCCACCGAAACCATGTCGGTATGGAACGCCTGTCGCTTGGCCCAGCAGGCTTCTTTGAGCTGCTCGGCAATATCGTGGGCCAGAGTCGGTTCGTTATTGGTTGTTACCGTCACATTGATTCCGGTCTCGGGAATATCGGAACAAAAGAACCCCCCCAGCAAAGACACATCCAGAACGCGCGGGTCACGTCCCAGGCTGGACGCCTGCCGCATCAGCGACTCCATAGGCCAGCCCGGAGCGATATAGATTTTTTGTAGCGCCGGGGCCATTGCCGGTTGGGCCCAGGCGCTTGTCGGCCTGACACTCCCGTCACACATGCCGGCCATGACCCGAGCCGCCTGTTCACCACCAGAGAAAAAATCATAGTGCGGGTTGGTTTTCACACCAATCAGCATACTAGCGTGCTCGACCATCAATGGAGTCGTATTTGAATGGCCATCCAAAGCGGCCAGGATGGGCACCTTGTCGCCAAGAAACTCATGTAAGGTTTTGAGCAAATCGCCTTCGCAGTCATCGCACTCGTCTGACACGGCAGTGCCGTGCAGTTGGAGAAACACACCGTCCACTGGTGGATGCTTACGCAAAAGATCGAGGAAGCCGGCCTTGGCCGCTTCATGCGCTTCCGTTGTCACCTTCCCCCCAACGCCGGGCACCACAAATTGAAGCGGAACAAGGTCCCACTGGTACTGCCGGGCTCCGTGCAGAAACCCGGCAATCGAGCCCTGACTGCCGCCCACCCGCAGCACCCGCTCCCCGGTCAGCGTCGCCCGCTGAAACAGGGCCAACCCCATTTTTTGGGTCGCAAAGGTATTCACGGCGACTAAATATCCACCCACGGCTACACGCATGTGCCACCTCTCTTTTCAGCGGCCCCCGGATGGTGCGCAGGGCGCACCCTAGTGTGAAAAAACGTCCTGCCGACCCCCTCCATCATGACGCAAAATCATCGGACAGTGGGCCAGGCTGAGGGTTTTCCCCGAGCCAGCGCTGAATCTCGTCCTCAATACTGTCTATCGAATACCACGTCACAAAATCGGCCCGCCCCGTAGGCTTGTCGCGCTTGATATAGCGCACCCGCCTGTCGGCCTGCATCAGGTCGAGCCGAGGGCCGACCGGACAGCTCGACATACACGTTGCGTCGCGGACTTCAGCCACCTCTCTGAGTTGCCGTTCAGCAACGAGTTTCCGAACCGCGGTCAGCAACTTCAGCCCGTTATAGACACCAGGCTCAGCATCAGCCTTGCGGACCTTGACCTCAACCGTTCTGTTCGTACACTTGGTCTTCGTGCAGATATGAATTTCGAGTTTTCCCACAAGAGTCCCGGCTCGTCTCGCTTTTTCGGCTCCGCCTACAAAGACATAGGCAAGGAGCAAATACAAGAGGCATCCAATGACCCTATGACCCAAGGAAGGAACTCCCATGCATCCAGACGACATCAAAGAATATCGCCGCCAGCACGTCCCCGTTTTTAATGACAATAAAATGAAGTTGGGCATTTTTGGGCAGAACTGCAGCTACGGCTGCACCATCACGCATGCCGAGTCCACCTTTGAGCCGACCTATGAACATAGTGTGCTGATTTCCCGGCAAGCGGATGATTTGGGATTTGAACTCCTGGTTCCCGTCGGACGCTGGAAAGGCTTTGGCGGGAGCACCGATTTTAATGGCGACTGCATGGAGACCTACACCTGGGCCACGGCCATGGCCACCCAGACCAAAAACATTATGCTCTTCTCTACCTCGCACGTGCCGACCATTCATCCAATTATGGCCGCCAAGCAGGGCGCCACGATTGACCATATTTCCAACGGACGCTGGGGCCTGAACGTTGTGTGCGGCTGGTTCTCGCCGGAGATGGAAATGTTTGCGGCCAAGCAAATGGAACACGATGAGCGCTACCGTTACGCCGGCGAGTGGCTTCAGGTTATTAAACGCCTGTGGACCGAGCAAAATTTTGATCACACGGGCGAGTTCTTTCAGGTCAAAGACGGCTATATGCTGCCCAAGCCGGTCCAACAGCCCTATCCGGCTTTGATTAACGCTGGCTTCTCGCCGGCCGGCCAGGATTTCTCTGCGCGGGAAGTGGACTTTAACTTTATTCAAGTCGATACCCTGGAACACGGCAAAGAGGTGGTCACTGATGTGAAAAAGCAGGCCCATGCCTATGGCCGAGAGATTGGCATGATGTCCTACGGTTTTGTCGTCTGCCGCGACACGGAAAAAGAAGCCAAGCAGGCGTACGCTTACGTCATTGAAAAAGGTGACTGGACCGCGGCCCGCAATATTATTGGCCTGCTTGGCGTCGAGAGTCAGTCATTCAGCGAAGCAACCCTCACCCAGTTTGCCGAACGCTTCATCGCCGGCTGGGGCGGCTATCCCCTGGTCGGCACGCCGGAGCAGGTGGTCGATGAAATGCTCAAAATCGCAGACACCGGCATTGAAGGGCTGATCGTGTCCTGGCTCGACTATAACCAGGAGTTGAAATACTTCGGCGAGCGAGTCATGCCGCTGCTGCGGCAAGCCGGGTTACGGGAGTAGGGAATGACCTCCATTGCCCCTCCCCTCCCTTCAGAAGTACAATGACTCTCATGGCACACGCCAAGCAGGACCTGACATACGAGTCCTACCTCCGCCTGCCAGAACTGCTCAGCCTCCAGACTCCCCAATCCGACCCACCCGCTCACGACGAATTGCAGTTCATCATTGTCCATCAAAGCTATGAATTGTGGTTTCGGCTGCTGCTGTATGAAATCCGCACCATCATCGGCCATCTGCGGGCAGGGCGGGTACGGCAGGCGATTTGGCTGTTGCGGCGGCTCATTGAGATTGAGCGGGTGATGATCCAGCAGATCCAGGTGCTGGAAACTATGTCGCCGGTGCATTTTCTTGAGTTTCGCGATTTGCTCAGACCAGCCAGCGGCTTACAGTCCGTACAGTTTCGAGAGCTCGAATTCCTGCCCGGTCTCCGAGACGAACGCTTCTTTGAATTGTTCGATGGACGTGATTCTGCCAGGCAACGGCTCCAGGTGGCTTATGACGGCCCCAACCTGTGGAGCGCGTTTTGTGAACTTTTACACAGCCGCGGCTTTGAGACGGACGCTGCTGAACAACAGGAGCAGGCAATTGGGCACATCTACACCGACCCACGGCATTTGGATCTGCATCAGTTATGTGAAGTCATGGTTGGATATGATGAACAGTTTTGTATTTGGCGCGCCCGCCACGCCTTAATGGCTGAACGCATGGTTGGAGCAAAGCCCGGTACGGGCGACGCGTACACCGGAAAACTTGTCGGTCAAGCGTCCTTCCAAGCCCCAGGAGTACGCTATCTTCAGGGGCGGGTGAGCATACATTTTTTCCCTACTCTGTGGGATGTCCGTACCCAACTCGGTGGAGGGCCGTATGGCGAATGATCTGCACTCCTGGCGGGCAGCGTTTCCCATTCTCGAAACCTCAACCTATCTGATTTCACATTCCATGGGCGCTATGCCCAAAGCCACGACTGACCGCCTGCACGAGTATGCCGAAAGTTGGCAGCAGGAAGGGAGTGCAGTGTGGGAGCGCTGGATGGGGTTTTTCGAGGAAACAGCCGGACTCATTGGCCAGTTTTTCAATGCCGAGCCGGGCAGCATAGTCATGCACCAGAATGTGTCAGCCCTGTTTAATGCGGCTCTGTCCTGCTTTGACTTTGGCGCCAAGCGCAATAAAATCCTATATGCCGAACTGACCTTTCCCACCCTGCGCTACAATATTCAGTCTCGTGCTCGACACGGCGCACGGCCGGTTATGATTCCCTCCCCTGACGGCATCCGGCAACCGGCCGAACGCTTTATTGAGGCTATTGATGACGAGACGCTGCTGCTGGTCTTGGACCACGGCTTATATCGATCTGGGGCCTTAATCGACATTGCCCCGATTGTTCAAGCCGCTCATGCACGCGGAGCCCAGGTTATTGTCGATGCGTATCAAACCGTTGGAAGCGTACCGATTGATGTGCAAGCCTGGCGGGCCGATTTTGTGGTCGGCGGATCACACAAATGGTTATGTGGCGGACCCGGCGCAGCCTACCTGTACGTCTGTCCGGACCGCTTGCTGTCACGCCAGCCCGTTATGACCGGCTGGTTCTCACAGGAACAGCCGTTTGCCTTTAGTGATGATATTGATTACGCCCACAGCGCGCGGCGTTTTCTGGGTGGCACGCCCGGCATGTCCGCGCTCTACGCGGCTCGCTCCGGCTATGAGATTCTCCTGAAAGTCGGCGTAGAACGGATTCGACAACGCAATATCGAGTTATGCCAGCGCTTAATCGAAGGCGCTCTTTCCCGCGGTCTCCATATCAACACGCCGCAAGACGCCCAGGAACGCGGCGGCCTGGTCTGTATCGACTTTGACGGCGCGGATCAAGCCGAAGCGCAACTCGTTGCCCGGCGGGTCTTTGTCGATTACCGCCCGCGCTGCGGTCTGCGTATTTCGCCCCATTTTTATACAACCGAAGACGAGATTGACCGTGTGTTGGAGGAGATTGATCTTATCCGCGCCCGGTAAGGACACAGCCCTCCGCCCCCAGGTGACAGCGTTCTTCCCGTTCGAGGAGTGCCACGCTCTTCGCTCTCGTCGGCTCCGCATTGAATCCATACGTTGACTTGTGGCAGGATGCTGGCTGAAGACTTCCGTATGTCAACCGCACAAGAAAAACCACGACCCCTGATTGACGACCTCACTCGTCCGTTCTGGGACGCGGCCAGGGAACATCGCCTGGTGATCCAGCGCTGCCAGGACTGTCATTATTTTAATCATCCACCTCGCCCGGTGTGTAATGCCTGTCACAGCGTAACCCTCACCTTCGAGCCGGTTAGCGGACGAGGAACGATCTATAGCTTTAGTGTCATGTATCAACCAAACGTAGCCGGTTTTGGGGACGAACTGCCCTACCTCAATATTCTCATCGAGCTCGAAGAACAGCCGCAGCTCTTTCTGGTCTCCAACCTGCCTGAAGCGCAACGCGAGCAGGTCGGAGTCGGCGGGAAGGTCGAGGTCTATTTCGAGGATGTTGATGCGGAGCTGACGCTGCCCAAGTTTCGGCTCGTCGTCTGACCAAAGGATTCCCATGACCTGGAAAGGAAAAGGCAAAACCGCCATCGTTGGTATTGGCTACTCCGAGCTGAGCCGCCGACCGCAGAAGTCTCTCGGCGCGCTGAGCCTGGATGCGTGTCGGGCCGCCCTGGATGACGCCGGGCTGCCGGCCGAGCGGGTTGACGGCCTTGCCACCTTCCCTGAAGCGCCTTTCCACGGTGCCGGCACCCAGGACGGCGAGCATATTGTCAGCGTCGAATACATGATGAACCATCTCCCGCTTGCGCCCGACATTCGGTGGTATGCCCAGACCGAAACCGGTCTGATTGCGAGTGCGGTTATTGAAGGGGTCAACGCCCTGCTGGCCGATGCGTGTGAGTATGTGCTGGTCTGGCGCGCGCTCCACAATCCACGTGGTCGCTATGGGGCGTGGTCCGGCAACCGGGCGCCTGGCGACGCCCAATTCATGGCCCCGTATGGCTGTACAAGTATTTTTCAGTGGCACGCCATGGCCTGGCAGCGCTATATGCATCGCTACGGCGCCACCCGCGAGCATCTCGCCACCTTTGTGACGAATAGCCGGTGGAATGCGAACCTCAATCCGAACGCCTATTTTTACACCACGCCCATGACCCGTGAGGATTATTTCGCGGCGCGCTGGATCGCCGAGCCCTTATGTTTGTTTGACTGCGATATTCCGGTCGAAGGCTGTGTCGCACTCATCCTGACCACGGCAGAGCGCGCCGCAGATCTCCGACACCCGCCAGCCTATATCGCCGGCTATGGACAGAACACGAGCCGTCGCCGGGCGCTGTTTCACTATTCGTTGGATAACTATATGGAGTCCGGCCATTCGCTGGCCAGCAAGCTCTGGGCGTCATCAGGCTTAGGGCCCCAGGCTATGAGTGCCGCCGAGCTATACGACGGATTCAGCCCGTCTACGCTGTACTGGCTTGAGGCTGCGGGATTCTGTGGAGAGGGCGAGGCCTACAGCTTCATCCAGGACGGACGCATTGCCCTGGAAGGCGAACTGCCGGTCAATACGTTCGGCGGCAGCCTGAGCGAAGGCCGCCTGCACGGTATGGGGCATATTGCCGAAGCCGTCATGCAAGTGACGGATCGAGCGGACAAGCGCCAGGTCCCCAATGCCTCAGCCGTGTGTGCCATTGACGGCTCCCCCATGCTGCGGGGCAGTGGCTTGGTGATCACCCGGGAGCCGTAATAGAGGGGATATTCTCCCTGTCGCTACACCGGAGCTGCCAGCAGATGTCCGATGAGTTGGTGATCAACTCCGTCTTCGTCGAATCCGAGCACCTGACGGCTGAACGCCGAATCGTGAAAAGTAGCGATCATTGCCTCGGCTTGAGCGTATTGCTGAACAGGGCATGGGCGTATCCGCGCTAGCGCTTGCCCTTCCCCACACTGCTGAATCCTGGAATACTGTTGACGTTATGGCTGAGCAAAAAGAGCGGATTGTTTTCTCTGACGCTGAGCGGATTCCGGTCCATCTGATCTCCGGCTTTCTGGGCAGCGGTAAGACAACCCTTCTGCGCCGCCTGCTTGATTATTGTCTGAGTCAGGGACTCAAACCCGCAGTCATGATGAATGAGTATGGAGAAGTCAACATCGATGGCGAGCTGCTCCGCGGTCAAGGCTACACCATCCGGGAAATGACCAATGGCTGCATTTGCTGCACGATTGGCGGCACCCTGGGTCTGGCGCTCCAGGATGTCGCCGCCCTCAAGCCGGATGTCATTTTTATTGAAGCCACCGGTTTGGCCGACCCGGTTGAACTCATAGACCAGGCCACCAAAGAAGAAGTCCTGCCGCTGGTCCGGCTGGCTTCCTTGATTGCCGTTCTTGACCCTATTAATTTCAGCCGCCTAGCCGAAGAAATACACTCGGGCATTCGTCAACAGACGGAGCTTGCTGATGTGGTGTTGCTCAACAAACGCGACTTGGCAGACGAGTCACTCCTGGCTGAACTGGAGGAACAGATTCGTCAGTTAAACCCACGCACAGAGATTATTCGGACAGAACGCGGGGCGATGGACTATGCTCGGCTTTTATGTCGAAAAGGCGAGATTGCACAATCAAGCGCCGCGCCGCGTCAGGCTCCGGTGCACGACCATTTTCATACCGTGACGTGTCTGTGCGACGCCCCACTGGTCCGAGAACGGTTTGAGCAGATGATGCGTACCTTGCCGGACACGGTGTGGCGTGCCAAAGGGTTTGTGCGCTTTACCGACTCGGACGAGCAATGGATGTTTCAATATGTGACCGGAGAATTCGACATGGAGTGGCTGGATTTGTTACCCGAGCCACCCGAGCACGTCGTTTTTATTGGCAAGGGTTTTGACCGAGAGGCGCTGCAACACGATCTCCGGGCATGTACCGCTGAGAGCGGCTTGCGCGGTGTATCGAACGCCACAGAACACCAACCCGAAAAGGAGAAGCAGTATGATTTATGAAGTACGGACCTATCGTTTGAAACCGGGGACCTTGGCCGAATGCGAACGGATATTTGGTGACGCCCTGCCCAAGCGCGAGGCGTTTTCTCCGCTCGGGGCGTTTTGGCATACTGAGATCGGGCCGCTCAACGAGATTATCCATGTCTGGCCGTATGAGAGCCTGCAACAGCGCACGGATGCACGCACCCAGGCCATGCAGAGTGGAGCCTGGCCTCCTCCGATTGGCACCTTCATCGAACATATGGAATCTGAAATCTTCATCCCTGCGCCTTTTATGGAACCGCTCGGCACGCGGCAGTTGGGCCCGGTATATGAAATCCGCACCTATCTGTACCGGCCAGGAGCCATGCCGACCGTGTTGGAGCGCTGGGCAAAAGCCCTGCCGGCACGCACCCAACTCTCGCCCCTGGCCGCCTGCTGGTATAGCGACCTTGGCGAACTCAACAAATTCGTCCATATCTGGCCCTACGCCAGCCTGGACGAACGCAGCCGCGTCCGGGCCGAAGCCGCTCAACTGCCCGACTGGCCGCCCGGCACCAAGGAGTTGCTGCTAACTCAGCAGAGCAAAATCGTCCTGCCAGCAGCGTTTTCGCCCATGCGGTAAATCGGCTGGTGCATATAAAGATACAACACAATGAGCTGGGAAAAAGAAGTCCAAGGCATTGAGCAACGCAGACAGCTCGCCCGAGAGCTGGGCGGACCGGAAGCGATTGCCAAGCAGCATGAACGCGGACGGTTGACCGTCCGCGAGCGCGTGGAGCAGTTGCTTGATGTTGATTCTTTCCGCGAGCAAGGTCCGATTGCCGGTTACTCCGAAACTGATGAACACGGACAAATCCGCTCGTTTATACCGGCAAACTATGTGGTCGGCTTTGGCAAGATCGATAATCAGCCCTGCGTGGTTGGTGGCGAGGACTTTACCCTCAAGGGTGGCTCGCCCTCGTCCGCCGGTTTTCGGAAAAGCGTGTGGGCCGAAGAGTTGGCGTGTCGCTATCGGTTTCCCCTCATCCGCTTTCTCGAAGGCGGTGGCGGCAGCGTGCCCCGTGGGAGTAATAAAGGCGAAACAAGCGGGAATATGGAGTCCGTGAATGCGCCGCCCCGTTTCATGTCGGTGATGCAGGCCATGTCCCTGGTGCCGGTCGCGTCCGCAGCGCTGGGAGCCGTGGCCGGGCTGCCGGCCGCACGCCTGGTCGCCTCCCATTTCTCGGTCATGACCCAAAAATCCTCGCAAGTAATGATCGGCGGCCCGGCCCTGGTGGAACGCGCCTTTGGACAGCCGATTACCAAGGAAGAACTTGGTGGCCCGCATATTCATCTTCGCAGCGGCGTTGTGGACAATGTTGCGGATGACGAGCCCGGCGTCTTCGCCCAAATCCGGCAATTTCTGAGTTATCTACCGACCAATGTCTGGGAAGCAGCCCCCGTTCAGCCGTGCGAAGACGACCGCAGCCGTCAGGAAGAAGAACTGCTCAGTATTATTCCGCGTAACCGGAGGCGCGCCTACTCGATGCGACGCCTGATTGAGTGCATTGTCGATCACGGCTCGTTTTTTGAGATTGCACCGCTGTATGGTCCCTCTCAAATTACCGGATTGGCACGGCTGAACGGTCAGCCGGTCGGCGTGCTGGCAAACGACCCACAGTGGTACGCCGGTTCCATGACTGCGGACGCCGCACAAAAGGTGAAGCGCCACGTTGATCTGTGTGACACGTTTCATCTGCCCATAGTCAGCCTGGTTGATGAGCCCGGCTTTATGATTGGACCGGAGGCCGAACAGACCGCCACCATTCGTCATGGGACGGCCGCTATCTTTTCGATTATGCAGTCCACCATCCCGTGGGTTTCGGTCATTGTCCGAAAGGTGTATGGCGTGGCCGGGATCGCCCACTTCGGGCCGGGCGGGATGGTGTTTGCCTGGCCGTCGGCTGAGAGTGGTGCCCTGCCGCTCGAAGGCGGTGTGGCGGTGGCCTACCGACGCGAGATCGCCGCCGCGCCCGACCCGGACGCCAAGCGCCGAGAGCTTGAAGAAACGCTGGCAAGCAAACGCTCAGTATACGCCCGAGCGGAAGGCTTTGCCGTCCAAGACATGATCGACCCCAGACACACCCGGCCTGTGCTGTGTGACTGGGTTGACTGGATCCAGCCCCAACTCAAACAACATACCGGCCCGCGTGCCTATACCATGCGTCCATAGCGGAGCGTCCATGAAAGGCCGCGTAGCGCGTTATGCGTCCGTCTCCATCGGCAGACTCGCGTCCGCGGCCCATTCCATGAGTGAGCCGTCGTAGACGGCAACGTCTTCCAATCCCAGCAGCGTGAGGACGAACGCATCGCTGCTGGCGGCTATCCCAGCCCCACAATACGTAATGACGCGCTTCCCGCCGGTTGCCCCAACGGCCTCGAATTTTTCGCGCAGTCGCTCAGGAGGCAGATAGGCGTGCGTATCCTGATCAACCAGATCATAAAATGAGACGTTCACACTCGACGCAATGCGTCCAGGCCGAGGATACTGAATCATCCCCCCTGTTCCAGCGTGATCCTCTGCGGTCAAGGCGTTCAGAATACAGCCCGATGGGGTATTCATCGCACCCAAAACATCCTGTTTGTCCGCCATTATCTCTGGCCGCGGGGTGGCAACAAACTGGCCTCGTACAGGGGCAGGAGGATCAGTCGAGACAGGCCGACCTTCCTGGACCCACTTCTGCCAGCCGCCACTCAGGACTGCGGCGTTGTCAAAGCCACCCGCGCGGAGCATCCACCAAACTCGGGCAGCCCAGATATTATAGAAATGGTCATAGAGAATGACTCGGGTGTGGGCACTGACCCCAGAGCGCGACATGGCTTTGGCAAATTGGTCTATGGGCGGCATCATCAACGGCAGATCGCTATTCTGATCGGATAAGTCAGTCATAAAATCGGCAAAGCCACTCCCAGGGATGTGGCCCTCTTCCCATGCGGGCCGGCCGCTTTCCATTCGGAAGCCTCCGGAATCCTCGGGGATCAGTAGTACATTACAGTCGAGAATGCACAGGTCCGCATCGTTCAGATGTTCTTCAAGCCAGTCTGTCTTAACGAGATATTGGGGATTGACAAATGACATCAGGTCCTCCTTTCTGTTTGTGTGCCGGTGCGTATGGTATCTATTCGGTACTGGCCAGACTAGAGTAAAATAGACAAACAGTCGGAGCAGCAGCGGTCCACTGATCTCATGTCCTCATGATCTCCTCACCCAACGGGCCAGAAATCATGGGAGTCCTCATATGAGTACACACACAACCTTACACTTTATCAACGGCGACTATACCGAGGGAACGAGCGGCAAAACCTTTGAGAACCGTCGGCCTGTTGATAATGCGCTACTCGGCCACGTGTGTGAAGCGAGCCAAGCCGATGTTGATGCTGCCGTGCACGCAGCCAAGGCCGCCCTCAGCGGACCCTGGAGTACGCTGACACTGGCTGAGCGAACAGAGGTGTTATACGCCGTGGCGGCTGGTATTGAGCAGCGTTTTGACCAATTCCTTGAGGCCGAGGTGGCCGACACCGGCAAGCCGGTCAGCCTGGCCTCTCATATTGATATTCCCCGCGGCGCGGCCAACTTCCGCATCTTTGCCGATGTGGTCAAAAATGTAGCCGGCGAATATTTCGACACGCCCACCCCGGACGGCACTGGGGCGCTGAACTATGGCCTGCGCGTGCCCAAGGGAGTGATTGCGGTGGTGTGTCCGTGGAATCTGCCCTTATTGCTCATGACCTGGAAGGTCGGACCGGCCCTCGCCTGCGGCAATAGCGTCGTCGTGAAACCCTCAGAAGAAACGCCGAGTACCGCCACCCTGCTGGGCGAGGTGATGAATGAGGCCGGCGTGCCCAAGGGCGTCTATAATGTGGTGCATGGGTTTGGGCCGGACTCGGCGGGTGAATTCCTGGTCAGTCATCCGGGCGTTGATGCGATTACTTTTACCGGCGAGACGGTCACGGGCGAGGCCATTATGCAGCGCGCGGCCGTGGGCGTACGCGATGTCTCGTTTGAATTAGGGGGCAAAAATCCAGCCGTTATTTTTGCTGATTGCGATCTTGAGGCAACCATCGAAGGCATCGGTCGAGCCTGCTTTGCGAATACCGGCCAGGTCTGCCTGGGAACCGAGCGGGTGTATGTTGAACGGCCAATTTTTGACGAGTTTCTGGCCGCGCTGAAAATCAGAGCCGAATCCCTGACGCTGGGCGACCCGCACGACACAGCAACGACCCTGGGGCCGCTCATCAGCCTGGAACATCGGAAGAAAGTCCTCTCGTATTATGAGCGGGCCAGGGCCGACGGGGCAACCGTCATCACTGGTGGCGGGATACCCGACATGGCGTCTCCATATACGCAGGGGGCCTGGGTTGAACCAACCATCTGGACGGGTCTGTCAGAAGACTCTCCAGTTGTGCGGGAAGAGATTTTTGGCCCGTGTTGCCACGTCCGTCCTTTTGACTCAGAGGCGGAAGCCGTGCGGCTTGCCAACGACACTCCATACGGTCTCGCCACCTCAATCTGGACCCAGAATACGGCCCGTGCGCATCGGGTGGCCGGACAGGTCCGGGTGGGGATTACCTGGATTAACTGTTGGTTCCTGCGCGACCTGCGCACCCCTTTTGGCGGAGCCAAGCAATCCGGCATTGGACGTGAAGGCGGGGTGCATTCCCTTGAATTTTATACTGAGTTGCGCAACGTATGTCTCAAGCTGTAAGGAGAACATCATGCCGAAGACACACAAAAAAGGTGAAATCGTTGCCGGTTTTCTGGCCCCGCACCCGCCCCATCTGGTGTATGGAGAAAATCCGCCCCAGAATGAACCTAAGTCGCAGTGTGGCTGGGAACAGTTGCGCTGGGCGTATGAGCGTGCACGAAAAAGTATCGCGGCATTAAAGCCGGATGTGCTGCTGGTCCATTCCCCGCATTGGATTACCCAGCAAGGACATCATTTTCTGGGGGTCCCGCGGCTCAGTGGCAAATCGGTCGATCCCATCTTTCCCAATATCTTTCGCTATACCTTCGAGCTGAACGTTGACGTCGAGCTGGCGCAAGCCTGCTGCGCAGAAGGAGCCAGGCGCGGGCTGTATACCAAGATGATGCGCAATCCGAACTTTCGCGTTGACTACGGCACGATTACCACCCTACATATGATCCGCCCCCAGTGGGACATTCCTGTTGTCGGACTGTCGGCCAATAATTCGCCCTATTATCTCTCGACCGAAGAGGGCCTCGAAGAAATGGACCGTCTGGGCAAGGCCACCCGGAAAGCCATTGAAAAGCTGGGACGCCGCGCCGTTCTCCTCGCATCAAACACGCTGTGTCACTGGCATTTTCATGAAGAGCCAGCCCTGCCGGAAGATATGTCTCAAGAACATCCGAAAAGTCTGTCCGGCTATCAATGGGATATGCGTATTATTGATCTCCTGCGTCAAGGCAAAACAAAAGAAGTCTTTCGTCTGCTGCCGCAGTTTATCGATGAGGCCTTTGCCGAGGTCAAATCCGGGGCCTTTACCTGGATGTTTGCCGCTATGGGCTATCCCAATATCCCGGCTGAACTGCACGGCTATGGCACCGTGATCGGTACGGGCAATGCCGTGATGGAGTGGAACCTCGACCGGGCCGGGCTCGCGAAACCCGCCTCGAAAACACGCGCTTCACGCCAGGCCGTCAGACAGGCGGCATAGGCAAGCGAAACGGGAGGAAGCGCTATGGCTGTGGTCTCTGCCTTTCTCGTCCCCGGCTCGCCCCTGCCCTACGTCAAACGCGACAATCCACCCTGGGGCAAAATTGCGACGGGCATGGAAAGTGCCGGCGTGGCGCTCGCCCGGTCCAAACCGGATGTGATCCTCTTATATTCAACCCAGTGGATCGCCGTGCTGGACCAACTGTGGCAAACCCGCCCACGGGTCAGCGGCCTGCACGTTGATGAAAACTGGCACGAGTACGGTGCACTGCCCTACCGCCTGAAGATTGATACCACGTTAGCCAAAGCCTGTGTCAGCGCAAGCAGTACAATCGGGGTTAAGTCCAAGGCGGTCAATTACGACAGTTTTCCGATTGATACGGGAACGATTGTCGCCGCTCATTTCTTGAATCCGGATGGAAAAATTCCAATGGTGCTGGCCTCGAATAATCTCTACCACGACTTCGGGTTGACCCAAAAACTTGGACGCTTGGCAGCGAGATTGGCGAGCAAGCAAAAAAAACGGGTGGCCGTGGTCGGCGTGGGGAATTTTTCTGGCGCGTTCTTTCGGCACGAGATTGATATTGCCAAAGACAAAATCGTCGCCCCGAAATATGATCGCTGGAATAAAAAGATTTTGACTCTCATGCAAACAGGTGACAGCAAAGGGCTGTCTGCGGCCCTGCCCGAGTTCGCCACGCAAGGCAAGGCAGACATGGGCTTTAAGCATGGCGCGTGGGTATTGGGCGCCATTGGCGGGAAGTTCAAAGCGGCCAAGGTGCACGCCTATGGGCCACTCTACGGAAGTGGCGGAGCCGTGGTCGAATTCATCCTGTGAGGGAGAAGGGAGAGAGATAGAGGTGCAGGGGAACAGATTCCTCTTCGGTATGAGTAGGTCGGATTAGCGCAACGTAATCCGACATGGGCAGGCCGCCGGGCTGTCGGGTTACGCCTTCGGCTAACCCGACCTACGGGACTGACAGAGGCCCAAGGGACTTGCCTAGCTTCCCTCCACGTTTGACCATTCAGGAGTCATCACCAAGAGCGCATCTTGAACACCCTTACATTCGTATATTGGATAATCGTTACGGAGCCTGGTCAGATTCATATATGCGTAGAGAGAAAATGGCTGGTCTACGCTATCTCTGACAAATACACCATATCGGAGACCGTCCGTAACGATTATGCGTCTACAAATTTTTCCTGCCAATGCCAATGAATAGTCTCTAGCTTGCTCGAATGCTGACAAACACGAGGCATCCTTCTTCTTCGCTTCAACGACAACGGACAAAGATTCTTCCGTGCGAGGAAGACTAGAGAACAACGCAACATCAATCTTCTGCCATTCGATAGCCATCCTCTGCGGAGTCCAACCGAGTGCGCGAAGAAGTGGCACGACGAGATAGTTTACCGTCTCATGCTCAGAGGGAGTTTCTTTCGAGCGATTGTACCAATTCGCGATACGAATAAGTTCGCCAATTTGGTCTAGCAAACTTGAGATTGAATTGCTGGCGACACCCTTGTCGAATAGATATTCGGATATATTGCTGACACTGACGTTCGCCTCGTCGCCGATGTTCGGGAGATCAACCGGGGTTCGCTCACGCTCAGCGTCGGATATTTCCAACGACTCCAGCCACGATTTCACAGTAGGAGCATCCAGAAGTTGCGTTGTGTCACCTCGCTTTAGCGTATTTGTATCGAATTTCTTGGGGTTCTCCTTATACTTCCAGAGCCAACGTATGCGACGCACATGAGCGATAGCCCACCCGTCTACGTCGTTAAACTCCTCACAATATTCGTAGTCACCGACAATCTGACCCACCCCATAGATGGAATTTGTTCCGAGCCGTAGAACGACAAAATCACGATCGTTCATGCCTTGGCAGAAGCGGCGCAGGTCCGTAATCTTTCTTTTTGACCATTCATCTTTTCTGAGTGATTCCTCGCAGTCAGGCCAAGGACCATAGTCTCCGGGACCATTCAGAATGACACCCCACTTCAGACACAGGTCCACGTACTTGCGGTTAGTGTCGCCGGCCGCGTGTTGCCATATCGTCTTAGCTTGAATGTCCGTAACTCCCCCGTCGCACCGATTTTTTTATTGTTAGCGTCTCCGCAATTCCAGCTCGTCCAAGCGCTTTCGCACCCAATCAATGCGATCATTGCCCCAGAATGGCTCACTGCGGATAAAAAACATCGGTACACCAAAGACCTTATCTTCTTCCGCACGTGCTCGTACCGCGGCGAGTTTACGTGGGCCGTCTTCTTCTATATAGGCAAGGAAGTCGGCATCATCCAGCCCGACCTCCGCACAGAGTGCCGCCATCACCCGGCGGTCTTCAATATCGAGTTCGCGCTTCCAGAATCGATCAAAAACCGCATCGTGGTACGGCCGGAATTTCCGCTGCTGCATGGCATATAGCCCGCCCATGCAGGCCAGAGAAGAATCAAATATCTTCTGCGGTCCACGCACCAGCAGGCCGCGCGCATTGGCCCAGCGGCGGGCGTCCAGATAGGAGTAGCGCACCTTGCGCCACTCCATTTCCGTGCGGGTCTCTACGTCGCCAAGCGCCTCTGGAATATCCAACACATAGGGCAACCATTCCAACTGGACGTGGTAGTCCTCTTCAAGCGTATACACCTCGGCCTTGGCTAAGTGGGAATAGGCACTTTTATAGTCAAAGTAGAGTTTGATAGTGAACAGACCCACACCGCCGTCCTTGTTTTGCCTCGCTTTTGATTTGCGAACGCCTTAACAGCCAGGCTGTTCCGCTTCTGCCTGCACCTCTTCATGCGCGAACGAGAGGGGACACGGTTGTCCAACCCCGTCGAGTCCAACGGCGTAGACCAGCCGTCCATAGCCAATAAAAATAGCCATGCGCCAGCCCAGGGCCATGATCTCAGGCTCACTGTAATGAGTGCGCAACTCGTCAAAGAGTTCTTGAGAGACCTGTTTATGGTCGCGGGCCAGTGTATCCGCGAACCGGAGGGCGGCTTTCTCGCGCGGAGTGAACAAATCGCTGTCCTGAAAATGCGGCAGGGCGTGAATCATTTCCTCCGTCAGACCTTGTTGCCTCGCCGAGGCATACACGGCCGTCATTCAAAGCTGGCATTCATTGATTTGGGCCACTTTGTGACGAATCAGTTCCGTCAACTTCACACTGATCCCATCGGTATCGGTCATGATGTGGGAGTAGTAAAAATCGACGAAATGTTTGTAGAGGTCCGGCGTATGGGCAAAGACCTGTATCCATTCCGACCCGCCGAGGGCCTCGTCACTCTGCTGCATTGTTTTTTGCAGCTCGGGGTCAACCTTCTCAAACGGCACCTTGCTGACACGTAGCATCGATCTCCCTCCCTGTGTACGGTGGATTTCCTTTGCCAATAAACCAACTCGGACGAATTGGGAAGAGCCGACGAATTTTTACTCCGGCAGATTCTCAATGCAGATTCTCGATGGTGACAGGCTCAATTGCCTCGGCCAATGGAAAACCAAAAATTTGAGAATAAAAATACAACTCGCCATCCAAGGCGCGCTTGATATTCTCGGCTTTGCGAAAGCCATGCTGTTCGCCCGCAAATGGGACGTAGGCGACCGGCAGCCCTTTGGCGCGTAGGGCAGACACCATCAGCTCGGCTTGATTCGGCGGTACGATCTTGTCTTCGAGTCCTTGGAAGATAATCAACGGGCACGAGAGCTGCTGTGTAAAATGAATCGGCGAACGCTCGTAATACACAGCCTGCCGCTCCGGGTACGGCCCGACAAGATTGTCCGTGTAGCGGGACTCGAACTTGTGCGTGTCCTGCGCCAGCGCTTCGAGGTCGCTGATACCATAATGACTCGCCCCAGCCCGAAATGTGGTGCGAAAGGTCAGCGCGCACAGCGTTGTGTATCCCCCGGCACTGCCTCCAGTAATAGTCAGTCGCTCGGCATCGACCGCGTCGCGTTCTACGAGGTAGCCGGCGCCATTGGCACAGTCGTCCACATCGACAATACCCCATTGGCCGTTCAGGCGTTGGCGATAGGCCCGCCCATAGCCACTACTGCCCCCATAGTTCACATCCAGTACGGCAAACCCTCGACTCGTCCAGTATTGAATGCGCAGATCAAGCGCTGTCTGCGCAGCCGAGGTGGGTCCGCCATGACTTTTGACGACCAGCGGTGGACGTTCCTCTTCCAAGGCTGCGTAGTCAGCGTTTTTGGGCGGATAGAAAAGTCCGTGGGCGGTCCGCGCGTGCTCGGTTGGAAATGCAATGGCCTGGGGCGCAGACAGATAGCCCGGATCAAGGTCCAGGCCGCTCGATTTACGCAGGACGGTGCGGGCGTGTGTTTTCAGGTCTAATTGTACAATGGAGATTGGTTCGGTTGGCGAGCCAGCCAGAAAAACCGCTTTGCCGGCTGAAACATACACATCGCCCAATTCGGTATAAGATAGCTCAATGGCATCGCATTGCCGCGTCCCCGGATCAAGGCTCGCCATATGCCAGATCCCATCTACCGTGTAGGTACAGATAATCCGGTTGGCAGAAGCAAAGGCATAGGTCGCCATGCCAAACACCCACTGCGGCCGGCCAAAGTCCGCGGCCTTTTCACACAGGGCCTCAATGTTGCCGTTCCGTACCCGGTACAGATTCCACCAGCCGGAGCGATCCGAAATAAAGTACAGAATACCAAAGGGGGACCATTCGGGCTGAAAAATGGATTCAGCGTCTCCGCCGGCAACAGGCGTAGCTGCTGCAAGTGAACCGTCTGACCGGATCGTCCCGACCCACAGCTCGGTGCCATCCCAGGGCATATGCGGATGTTTCCACGCCAGCCAGGCAAGCTGCGTTCCGTCCGGGCTGAGCCTCGGGTTGGAATAAAAATCACTCCCGGAGACGACGCTAGTCTCTTCCCCACTGGCGAGATCAATGCTGACCAGGGTGTTCACCGCTGTCGTTCCCTCAGCCCGATGATCCTCTCGTACGCACAGTAAACGGTTGCGCTGTGTGTCAACGCTTGCGTCGGCATAGCGCAGTCCGTCTTCTGAAGTCAGGGGCCTCGGTTCGGCCTTCCCGATCTGATGATACAGCCGCTGGTCTGTAAAATTTGAAAAATAGAGGGCCCCGTCCCGGACCGCATACGCCCCCCCTCCGTACTCATGCACGCGCGTCCGCGCATTAAAGGGCCTGGGCGTCATATCTGATGTCGTTCCGTCAGGGATACGTCGAACGACCACATTCCGACCACCCTCGGTCGGACGCTGTTCAATCCAATACACATCCTCGCCATCCAGCCGAACCTGTCCCAAGCCCACTGTTCCAGCGACGATCAAGTCTGACGTAATAGGCGATTTCCACGAACCGTACGGGGCTGTGTTTTTGTCAGGCATGTCTGCTCCTCGGATTGATACCGTTGCTGCCCATGCTGTCTGGGTAACAGACAGACAGGGACAGGGACAACTCCCGTTCTTTCCCGTTGTTCACTGGAAGCTCTCTCATCAGTGTTTGACGGTGCTCTATAGGCTGTCGCTCCTCGGAAACAGTGACGATTCTCCTTCCTATTGATGAGCTGCGTTCTCCTTCTTTCTTCTGTAGCCTGGATGGAGGGGTACCGGAATCCGGGAGTTCGGCGTCCTGGATTGCACTTCGTTCCATCCAGGCTACATTTCTGGAAGACAGGCACCCCGTAATTCCCTTTACTCCAACCCGCTCATAACGCTATGCTTCCTGCCAGTAGCTCCCCAGCAGCTTCAAGGAGGCAGGCGTATGGAAACGGTACATCCCTCAGCGTGCGGGTTTGACCCAGGCCGACTCGACCATTTCGTGTCGCGTATTCAGAACGATATCGAACAGGAGCAGTATGACGGGGCGGTCGTTATGGTGGCGGGGGGGGGACAGCTTGCGCTGTATGAGGCGCTCGGCTTTGCGGAACGGGCGAGCCGGCGCGCCATGCAAAAGGACGCCGTGTTCTGTCTCTTCTCTGTGACAAAGGCGATCACGGCAACCGCGATTCTTTCGCGTGTCGATCAGGGGAAACTCGCCCTGACGACTCGCGTGGCCGAGATTATTCCTGAATTTAGCAGCAAGGGAAAACAGCGGGTGACCATTGCCCAGTTACTGACCCATACCGCTGGCATGTCAGCTGGGTTTCCGCCTGTGCCGCAGGAGATGATGGGCAATCTCGAAGCGGTTGTCGCTGCGGTGTGCCAACAGGGGTTGGATTCCCTGCCTGGAGAGACCGTGAGTTATAGCCCGATTACCGCCCACGCGGTCCTGGGGGAAGTGATTCGACGGCTTGATGGGGAGACACGTTCACTGCGACAGATCTTTGCGGATGACATTTTTACGCCGCTCGGTATGCACGATACGGCGCTGGGTTTGCGGTCTGACTTAGTCGAGCGCAGAGTTCCCGTTGTGGTGCGAGACCGGCGCGAGGGGCTTTTTCCGCCGGAAGTCCTCGAAGGCTTTAATGTCATGCTTCAGGAGGATACTGAAATTCCCGGCGGGGGCGGGGTAGGTACGGCGGCTGATGTCTTCCGCTTGGCGGAAATGCTGCGGCGCGGCGGGGAACTGGACGGGACCCGCGTCTTATCGCCGGCTGTCATTCGTCTTGCCGCAACAAACCACACCGGTCTCAAGCCGAATAATCTGTGGAACTACACCAGGGAGGTCCGCGGCTGGGATGAGTTTCCCGCGTCTCTCGGCCTGGGCTTTTTTGTGCGCGGAACGGGCATCTTTCCCACCTATTTTGGCACGCTGGCGTCACCGGGCACGTTTGGCGCAGTCGGGGCGGGGTCAACCTTGTTCTGGGTTGATCCGGAGCGCGATATCACCTTTGTGTGCCTGACTGCCGGAGCCTTGGAAGAGTCGTACAGCCTGGATCGCTTCCAATATTTATCCGATCTCGTTCTGGCCGCGGTTGTGGATTAGGCCCGCTCCCGCATGATTACCGAACAACAACTCCGGCAGATATTTACCCCGCTGACCGGGGACCCGTCCCCGCGCGTCTGCGCAACGCTGTCCGGCAACATCAATACGATTCTTAAGATTGAAGCGAACGACCGGTTTTACGGTCTGCGTATCCGCAGCCAGGAACAGGTGTATCGCTATGAACCGGATCTCATTAAAGAGGTCTTTATCAGTTGGCTACTCGACCCCGCTCATGCCCGGACGAACGATACGGAAAAAGCGCGAGCACTCACTCATCTGCGGGCTGCTCAACGCGGTGCCGGACACAAGAGTTCTAGTATCGAGCCAACCGGACTCGCGTTTGACTGGAGCCGGCAGATCCTGCCGCAGCCGTATTTCGTGTATGAGTGGATCGAAGGCGAGCCCCTGTGGGATTACCCGGACGAGTCTGTATACCGGGCCGCTGGCCAAGCGCTGGCAACGCTGCATCAGGTCCGGTTCGACACCTTCTACGCCGATTTTTTTGCCATAGGCAAAACACCGCAAGCATGGTCCGACCGCTTTCGGGCCGCCCTGGACAAGGAACGCAGCGAAGCGCAGAGCCGACTCAGCGCTACTCTCTTCCGGGCTTTGGAGCCTATCTCTCTTCCGGCCACTATGCCTTTCCCCCCCTGTCTGATCCATAACGATTTTTCCCCAGGCAATATTCTCGTACAGCAAGGGCGACTCGCTGCGGTTATTGATTGGGATAATGCGGTCGTTGATGTAGCGCCGCTCGATTTTGTGAAGATGAAATACTGGACGGCAAAAGACGAGCGAGGTCAACTCGGCCACAACCCCGGACTCTTCCGCGCGTTTATGACCGGCTATGGCCCACGCGGCATTGAGATCGTTAAGTCGGAGACCTTTGCCTGGTACGAATTGTTGTGGTTGTTGCGTGTATTTAATTTTGAAATGTCCAAGCAGGAACACGGTCTGGAGCGTGCTCCCGGCTACCCGGCAGCCGCCCAGTATGCCGAATTTCTGAAGGGAGTCACAAGTCGAATTGACTTGTGACTTTCGACTTGTGAAGCGAATCATCCATGAGTCAGGCACCCGAATATCCTGAAGAGACTGCTTCTCCTGAAGAGGCGCATACCGAGACCGAGGTCTCGCGCCGGCTGTCGGGTTGGAAGATCAGCCTAGTCAGTCTTGCTCTTCTGATGGGTGTGGCCGGCATGGTTTTTCATCCCCCGCCTGACTCCTGGGAAACACGGACCGTAGGGAATCTCTCTTCCTCTGGAGCCGCTGCGCCGCTGGCTCCGCAGGCTTTTCAGGCTGCCCAGGTTCCATCTTCAGTTCCATCTTCGGTCCCATCTTCGGTCCCATCTTCGGTCCCATCCTCTGACCCTCCCCTGGATATGAGGGCGGAAACGCCTGAAGAGCCTCTCGCCCCGGACTGGGAGAGACGGCTGGAGGAATGGTCTCCCCTGCTCACGAAACTCGGCTTTAGTTTTGTTGTTGGATTCAGCATCGGCTATGTCCTGCTGATTTTGCTCCGCACGACCGCCTTTCTTGCCGGCTTAGTCATCCTCGCGTTGTTTGGTTTGCAATACCTTGGCGTACTGTACGTCAACTGGCAGAATATCGAGACGAGTTACAACTCGGTCCTGAGTTGGGTATTGCCTCGGGTGGAAAACTTTCGGGATTTTATTACCAGCAATCTCTCTTCGTCCGGTATGGCGGCGCTGGGGATTCTGGCGGGTTTGACACGACGCTAGTTATGGCCAATTTCAAAACCCACCTTGCAGTAGCCGCGGTTGGGAGCGGGCTCCTGGCGACGGTCTGTTTAGGCGCGGGGATGAGCAGCCCGCAAGAAGTCGTGACCCTGTCCGCGGTTGGGACAATGGGCGGTCTCCTCCCGGATATTGATCTCGATCACTCCAGTCCGACCAGGCTGATGTTTACCGCGCTGGCCCTTGTGTTTGCCTTCCTGGTCGCGTTCAATCGAGCCGCGAGCTACTCCATTGTCGAACTCTGGATCGTCTGGGGGGTATCATATGGGGCAGTTCGCTATCTTGCCTTGGGCGTATTCTCTGGGCTGACGGTCCATCGCGGCATTTTTCATTCGCTCGTTGCCGCCCTCTTTTTCTGGTTCCTGGCCACCAGTCTGAGTTATTATCTGTTTAATCTAAGTGCCCTCTTCGCCTGGTCTATCGGCTTTTTTATCTTTTTTGGCTATATGCTCCATCTACTGCTCGACGAACTCTTTAGCGTCGATCTCTTGAACTCGCGCCTCAAAAACTCATTTGGTACCGCGCTCAAGATCGCTGATTTTAACAACGCCAGGACCTCACTCCTGATGACAACCGCCGCGCTGCTCACTTTCTTTTCAACTCCGAGTGCCCAGCCTTTCCTCGAATGGGTCATGAATAAACAAACCTACCTCAATATTGCCGATCGCTTTTTCCCCGCAGCGCTGTGGTTTACGCTCTAGCGCTCCGTCCTCTTGACCTGCTACAGACAGCAGGCCATCATGCTCCGACTTGGTTTTCCGAGATGGGACAAAAAGAGAGGCCAAAAACCGATTCTATGCTAGGACTGTCGCGGGAACTTCCATGTTAGGGCGGCTTGGGGCGGTGTGGGGCATTGGTGGTGTTGTGCTCTTACTGGGCTATTCCATCGCTCGACTCTCTTCCATCACCCTGGAGGCATTTCACTATGAGTTCTCGTGGTACCATTGGTTGGCGCTCGGTCTGAACGTCATCTATATGGCCTACTCGGAGGGCTACTACGGTTTTCAGCGTAGCTTTGCGCCTCGGGTCGCAGCACGCGCAAAATATTTAGCCACACACCCAAGCCTTCTGTATGCGTTGTTGGCGCCTGTCTTTTGTATGGGGTATTTCTATATTCGCAGACCCCGACAAATCTTCATCTTCGCCCTCACCACCATGGTCGTCCTCTTTGTCCTTGTCCTTCCCTATCTGGCTCAGCCGTGGCGCGGCATTGTTGATGCCGGCGTTGTCGCCGGCTTACTCTGGGGGTTGATCACCGTTGTGATCTTTACCTTCCAGGCCTTTACTTCTGACGATTTTTCGTATTCGCCCGAGGTGCCGGAGTAGGTGGGGGGTGGAGGTTGGGGATTAGGGGCTGGGGGTATTAATGCCGTCTGCCAATAGCCCTTAAGTCTACGCGCAAATCATGCACGCCATAGACTTTGCTCTCCCAATAATCGCGTTAGCTGTCGCCACTCTTTTGCTTCTACCGGCAATCAAGGAGAGCAAAATCTGGAGAGCGAGCGTCACGCCGTTGGCCTCGATCATTGGCAGTGGCTTTTTGGTCGTCGCGCCGTTACTCGCACTGGTCGTTGGCTGGGCCGCTCCTTTGGTGATGTTGGCGATCGTCGTCATCGCCTATGGCCTGGGTGAAATTTCGCGATTTAATATTCGCCATGGCGAGCCCCTGCTACAAAGCGGCGAAGCACCAGCCTTGCTGGTGATGACTGAACGTCTTGCGAATTTCACCCTTTCGCTGGCCTACATCGTATCCGTCGCGTTTTACGTGAGGCTGTTGGCCTCCTTCGTGCTCAAAGGCGCCACGGTAGACAGTGAAATCGGCGCACAATTATTGACCACGCTGATTTTGATATTCATCGGCTATACCGGTTGGCGCCGGGGCCTGGAGGGCCTGGTACGCGTAGAGGAGTACTCGGTCAGCATCAAGTTGGCGATAATCGTGGCCCTGCTCTTCGGACTGGCGAATTATGACGCTTCTGTCGATTTTTCGATTCGTGATTTTCCGGCACCATCTGCGTCAACTTGGGAACAACTCTGTCAACTCGCCGGCATGTTGTTGGTTGTGCAGGGCTTCGAAACGTCACGCTATCTTGGCAGTGAATTCTCTGCGGAACTGCGCATCAGGAGTATGCGATTCGCCCAGATCATCTCGGGTCTGATCTACGTCGCATTTATTGTCATGTGCATGCCGCTTCTTCTAGGTCTGAACGGTCTGAAAGTGGATGAGACGGCGATTATCGGTCTCTCGGGTCACATTGCGATGGTCCTACCGGCCATGCTCGTTTTGGCCGCCGTCATGAGCCAATTCAGCGCGGCAGTCGCCGATACGGCTGGCGCCGGTGGACTGCTCGAAGAGGAAAGCGGAGGTCGGATACCAGGGCGATACGCCTATGTGGCGGTGATCGGTTTGGGTATTGTATTGGTATGGACAATCAATGTGTTCGAGATTATCGCCCTGGCTTCGCGTGCCTTCGCCGCCTATTACCTGTCACAGGCCCTGACCGCGTTTCAGATTGCCGGCTATATATCTGAGGGCCGGTCACGCCGGATCGGCAGGATTGCCACGGCCCTGGCCTCCGTTATATTGGTCTGGGTCGTCGTCTTTGCCGCGCCCGCAGAGTAGTCTGAAGCATTTGACACGTTCGCCTTGTACCGACTCCCCCTTCTTTTTGCGCCCGGTGCATGTCGCTTGACAGCTCTGGATGGCTTCAGGCAAAACCAGAACTATAAAATATACAGTACAGAGGAGACGACTCATGTCCGGACCATTGGCCGGTTATCGAATCATTGACGTCACCCAGATGTTGTCAGGCCCAATGGCAACCATGATGCTGGGCGACCAGGGGGCGGATGTCATCAAGGTCGAACCGCCGGAAACGGGCGACCTGACCCGTGCCCTGGGTGGGAAGGCACGGCCCATTTCTCCGTTTTTTTCCACCTTGAATCGGAATAAGCGCTCGGTGGTCCTGAATCTGAAAGACGAAAAGGGGGTCGGGTTGCTCAAAGACCTCGTCGCCGGTGCGGATGTGTTTGTGCAGAATTTCCGGCCCGGAGCGGCTGAGCGTCTAGGGATTGGTGAGGAAGTCCTGCGCACGGTGAAACCGGACCTTATCTATGTGTCTATTAGCGGCTTTGGCGAAAAAGGGCCGTATGTCGGCAAGCGCGTGTATGATCCGGTTATCCAGGCCCTCTCCGGCCTCGCGGATATTCAGGCCGACCCGGACAGCGGCCGACCACGTATGATGCGGCTTATCATTCCCGACAAGGTTACGGCCCTGACCGGAGCGCAAGCCATCACCGCGGCCCTCCTGGCCCGGGAACGGACTGGAGAGGGGCAACATGTCCGGCTCGCCATGCTGGATGCGGTCGTCTCTTTTCTGTGGCATGAGGGCATGACGCAGTACACCTTTATGGGCTCGGACATCGGACCGGCACGACCGGCTGACACGCGGGATCTTATTTTTGAGACCACGGATGGCTATATCACCGCTGCCGCGGTCTCGGACAAGGAATGGCAGGGTATGACGCGCGCCCTGGAACGGCCCGAGTGGCTGGAAGACCCACGCTTCAGCACTCCCGCGAGTCGGGTCAAATATGCCGATGTGCGCTTGGAGATGACTGCCGAGGTCTTGAAAGAAAGAAGCTCGGCCGAATGGCTGGAACGACTCGATGCCGAGCAGGTGCCGTGCGCTCCGGTCAATCGCAAGGCAGACGTATTGACCAACCCGCAAGTGCTGGCGAACGAGCTGATTGTTGAATCCGACCATCCGCACGCCGGCCACATGCGCCAGGCGCGCCCAGCCGCACGATTTGAGGGCACGCCCTCGGAACTCCTGCGTCAGCCAGCGCCACTGCTGGGTGAGCAGACGGACATGATTCTGGCCGAGCTGGGTCTGTCCGCAGATCGGCTGGCAGAGTTACGTGAAGCCGGCACGATTGCCTAAAGAAAGCTGTTCACGACACGTGAGATGGAGGTGGGGCGATAGAGGATTTCCGGAATCGCCCCGCCTTCCATAACAGCGCTGTCAGCACGACCCAGAATACCTGGGCACCAATAGCCGCAGCCCACAGGAACCAGGCCAGTTTGCCGGCAATGGCACACAGCAGCACGAGCAGAGAATAATCGCGGCTGGTCAGCCCGGCGACCATCTTTTCAATCCAGACATCTTCCCAGCCGCCACGCGCCCGCGCCCGTTCTTCTGTTTTTTCAGCCCGCGTAACCAATGGAAACGAAATGAAGGCTGCAGCGGCCAGCAGGCCACCGAGCAACGGGGCAGCGGCGATTGCGTCCTGTTTCCACACAGCCACCCCGACCCCGAGAAAAATTGCAATGTGGACGACCGTATCCAGGCTGATGTCGAGCCACTCCCCCAGCGGCGATTCCAGCATTTTGACTCGCGCTACCTCACCGTCCACGCAATCAAGGACGGTTGAGAACTGAAGCAACACTGCCCCAACTACCGACCCGCCATAACTACCAAGCAGAAAACAGCTCGCGCCAAGCAGTCCGATCAGAAATGAAAGGACCGTAATCTGATTGGGCGTCAACGGGGTGCGGAGAAAAAGGCGGGTGAGCAGCCGCGAGCAGGTGCGATTAAGATACGCATCAACCAGACCGTCACGCGGGTTTTCCAAGGTGAGGAGAAAGGCTTTTTCGACCGCACCATAGTCGTCTTGTTGGGTCAAACGATGAAAGAAGTGCTGACCGGGGGACAGCAGCTTACGCTGTTCGGGGTGGTCTTCCGGCAGGCTGCCCTCCTGCGTCCAGGCCACCACCAGCGAAGAGAGTTGCGCAAGAGGAACAACCGACAGGGTTGCCTTATTGGGTCCGTCCCGTACCAGCCAGCCGTCCTCACCTTCTTGCCCCAATGAGTCAACGCGCCCTCCCACAGACATGCGGATGTTGGCACGTTGACTCATTACGTCCTGAATCAAGGCTGGGCGGAAAAGCGTATCGCACGAAAAAACCAAACAGTGTCCTGCGTCGGAAGGCAACCTCGCAGGAAGCGGACTGTGCGGAGTGACCCACACAACGTCCGCGGTCAGTCGCGTGTCATTCTCCAGCGAACGTTGCAGCGCTGCTGCCTCTTCATTCCGGGCCAATACATAGCAGGCCCGCGCGCCGGCTCGTTGGGCAGTCAGCAGCGCGCGTTGCAGCAGGGAGAGACCTCCAAACTGTGTCAGCGGAGAAAGAGCGTCCCTTCCTCCGGTTGAGATCACAGCGGCGTGAACCATACGTGCCATACGTGACCCAAACCGATATAGACGGATGTTCCCGCTGGCAAGTCCTGTCCTGAGCCCCCCTCGATTGCCTCTTATTGCTTGAACGCTTACGATGCTATCGGAATGAGTACGGAACGATCTGCTATGAAGCCTAGCTATGTTGTGTCCTGCCTGAAGGAGTAAACGTGCCCTCCAAATCTACAAAGCTGTTGGCACGTTTACTCTTTGTCGCGGGTGGGCTGGGTTGCGTCCTTCTCCTGGTCGCCTGCGCCACGCAGAAAAAAGATTTTATGACCTCGGCCAGAGAGCTTGAAGGCCGGACCTTGTTTGGCCCGGCCATGAAGGAGTATGAAGAGGCCATCGAACAGAACCCCGAGAGCCCCAATAATGCCGAAGCCTACTATCGAATTGGGGCCTTGGCCAACGAAATCGGCAACACGGATTTTGCGGCTCAAAAGTTTCGCGAAGCCCTGAACATCGATGCCAATCATCCGAGCGCGAAACGGGCGCTGGCGACCTATCATATCAACCGCGGGACCATTGCCAGGCAACAAGGCCGGCTGAGCGATGCCCGCAACGAGTTACAAGCCGCGGTGCGGGTTGATCCACGCTCAAGCGTTGCCCAGCTTGAGCTCGGACGGACCTATGAAGCGGAGGGCCGTCTGGACGATGCCCTGTCGGCTTACATCATCTCAGCCGAGGCTGACCCGCAAAGCATTGACACCCAACTGGCCCTCGGTCAGGGCTATCTGGTGCAGAAACAGTACGCGCCGGCCGAGGCCGCGTTTCAGGCCGTCCTGACTGAGAATCCCGAACGGGCGGACGCCCTCACCGGGCTGGGAGAAGCCTGTTTTCACCAAGGTAAGAAGCAGGCAGCCCGGCACTCCTTTGAGCAGGCCATTCGGCACTATCTGCTCAAAGGCCGGCGAGACCTGGCCAAACAGGTAAAAGAGAAGGCGGATGCCCTCTTACCCCCAGCTTCAGACACGAAAAAATAAGTCGGGAATGGGAGGCGAAAGAACGTCATTCCTGCGAAAGCAGGAATCCAGGCCCCCGCCCCATCTGGATGCCGGATCACGTCCGGCATGACGAGAGCAATTGACATTGGGTATCGCCATTGGAAGAACTCAGCGCTCCGGGGCGATGTCTTCGAGCGTGCGGCCACTGGTCTCTGGAAAGATCAATGCGACTAAAACTGGCGTAAAGAGCATGATCGCCACAAGTGTTGAAATCGCAGGCCAGTGCGACTGATACACGCCGTACAAGACCGATTCGAGTATCAGTCCGATGCTTCCCCCCACCGTTGCAATAATCACCCGCACTCCCGCGGCCGTTGAGCGGTAGGAGGTTGGGAAGAGTTCGGAGCCATACGCGGCCAGCACGACGTTGACGCCGAGCAAAGTAAAAATCATCAATACCCAACTGGGAATTACAAACAGGGCTGGCACGTTGTAGTAGGCAATGGTGAACGTCACCTGACCGATCAGAAAGCCAATCGTTACTTTCTTCCGTCCGATGCGATCGCTCAGCCAGCCGGCAAACGTATTGCCCACAATCGCAAACGCCCCAGCCCCAAACGTCATCAGGCCCACGCCGCCCGGTGTCCAGCCATGAACATCCTGGAGATATTTGGGACCGAAAAAATTGGCCGCCGACTCGGCAATAGCAACCACAAACAACACGCTGGTCACGGCCAGCAGGCGACCCGGATACATGTGTACGAGATTCACAAGGGGCTGAAACATGGTGTCCGTGCGCTGCTGGCGATGAGCTTCGAATCGAGCCGTTTCAGGCAACGCCCGGCGCCAATAGGCAAGCAGCAACAGGGGACCCAGCCCAACCAGATACAGACCCCGCCAGCCATTTTCCATATGTCCGACCAGGGCAAAGAGCAACGCGGCCAGTCCGGCGCCCGTAGACTGGATAGCGGCAAACGCGCCAATGCCCCACCCGCGCACCTCGGGGTCGAATTCCTCAGTAATCACCACGACCGCCAGCAACGATTCAGCCACGGCAAAGGTCCTGGCAAGGAACTGGAACACCACAAACATGAATGCATTCGATGAAAAGGCGGTGGCGCCGGTGAAGACCGTATAGGCCAGAATCGTGAACAACAGCACTCGCCGCCGGCCGATGCGGTCGGCGACCAGTGCCACTGCAAAGGCCGGCAGCGCACCAAAACGGACAATTGAGCCAAGATAACCGAGCTGGTCTTCGGCAATCCCCAGTCCGACCTGTATCTGTTTGAGTGACAGGGTAAACAGATACAGGTCGTACATCTCAAAAAAAGATGCCGCCGCCACCAGGCCTAGAACGCGCCACTGCCGGCGGGTGAGGGCCGGCGGTCGGCCTAGAAACCAGGCGAACCGGAGCCAGCCGGGGCGATAGGTGCGATCATCGTCAAGAGACGGAACCGATGCGGGTGGGGTCGTACCAGACAAAGAGGTCGGCTTTCTGTTGGAACTCTCGAAACTCTCAGAACGAGGTATGGCGCTGCAAAAACGAGACAGCAGCGTGGTTGAATGTGTTCGGCGCTTCCAGATTGACCGCGTGGCCGGCTTCGGCCTCAACAACTTCCAAATGGGGCAGGGTCTGCTCGGCAAAGCGCCGCCGGGGCTGAAAGCGCTCCTCCTGCGTGCCGCACACCAGCAGGGTCGGCACCCGATTGGTTTGCATCAATGCCGGATCAATCGGATCGGCGAGCGAGGTATAGCGCGCAGTATAGGCGGCGCCGAGCGGGTCGTGCAGGGTCGCATCCGTGCACAACGCCTGTTTGAATTCCGGTGCCAGACGGCGCGCATTCTTTGGATGGACGGCTATTCTTTCGAGCGCACCCGCCCCATCACGCTTCGCCAGCGCAATCAGTTTGTCGGTCCCCGGCCGCACCTCTTGCACCCAGTCCATACTGCTGAACGCAGTAGAGGAATTTGTCACCAGGTGAGCCAGGACTCGGTCCGGATAGGCCAGGACGTAGCGGAGGGTCAGTCCGGCACCAAGAGACTGACCAATGACAAACCAGCGTTCCACTCCGAGCGCTTCACGAATGCGTTCAAACGCCTCCACATACCGCTCCGGGGCATAGTCGTGGGGGTCTTGGGGTGCGGGCGAACGACCATGGCCGAATAGCTCAACAATCACAGGTTGGCACACGGTAGAAAGCGCCTCCAGGTTGGGCAGCCACTGGGCCCGACTTGAGAGAAAGCCGTGCAGCATCAGGGCATACGGCCCCTGCCCTTCTCGAATTTCATAGTATGGCAGCAACATGGACGGTTCTCTTATCATAAGTGGCGCTCACCCCAAGATTCACCCAAGATTCATCATTGTTGAACGGGCGATTCAGGCGACTACGGACAGATACCAGGACACTCTTCCTGCTGAGGAAAATCAGGCAATCCCTCAATCTGGGCAGGCTTCACCTCGCTGAGCAGGAAGGTGCGCTTTTTATAATACAGTCGTCCTTCAAAACGCAGCGGTAGCCCTTCGGCGGCATCACTTCGCAGATACTCCATAATCGAGTCCGGACCGATAAAGAAGAGAAAGCGCCCAAAATGGCGCAGCGCAGCCGGATCATAGTTCCCTGTCGTCCGCACCTCAACGTCCCGGATACGCATTTTCCATACTTCGCCGTCCATACTGATTTCAAAGTACGGATACAGCTCGCTGATCTCATCGTCCGGGCGAATTAACACGCCAGTCAACATCATGGGGACGCTCTGTGCGGCTGCGCTTATCGCGTCAGACAGGAGGAGAAGAGCGATAAAAAGTAAGCAAGTGGTCCAATGAGTAAACGCGCCCTGCACAGACATACAGATGTTGGCACGTTTACTCATTGTCGCATACACCCTCTTTGTCTTCGTAGCGCACCGCAGCGTACTTGGTGAAGAGAGGAAAAGAATCAGGAAATACTATAGTCACAGGTATGGATTCTGTTACAAGGCAGAGGAATGATACGTACAAGGAGCCACAGCACCTATGAATACTGAACACATCAAGAGTGCTCTCAATACTGACGGCGCGGCCCTCCTGTATTGGGTTTGCCTGATGATTGGTGTCCTCATGTGGACGATTGGAGAACTCACTACGACTTCACACCTCCGGGAGATATCACGCAATGTCGAGGAGCTGAAGTCTCTTGTAGAGCAAGTACAGGAACAAACACAGTGTGTGGAAATGGCGCAAGAGACCGACCAGAAGCGAAACATATCCAGCCAGGAGCCATCAATATAGGCAAGACAGAGGAGGCGTCCTAGAATTTGGCGGAGTCCGCACCCCCCACGCATAGACGCGGACAGTGCTCTTCCCGTATGTTGTGCTCCTGTCCAACATGCCGGCACGCCTGGAAGGAGTACGCGCCTCATGCACCTATACGATTTTCCACAGTCGCCCAACTGTCGTCGGGTGCGGATGTACCTGGCTGAAAAAGGGATTACTCTCACCCTCACGCCGCTCGACTTGTTTGCCAGAGAGCAAAGAACGGACGGCTTTCTGCTCAAGAACCCATTTGGCGCAGTCCCGCTGCTTGAACTTGACGACGGTTCAGTCATTCCGGAATCGCTGGCCATTATCGAGTATCTGGAAGAGCTTCATCCCGACCCGCCGCTGTTTGGTACAATGCCATTTGAACGAGCCCAGGTGCGGGCGTGGGAGCGCCGAGCGGAGTTTGGCGTGTTGCTCCAAGGCACCCGCCGCTTTTTACACACCAGTCCGTTTTTTGCCTCACGGGTCGAACAAAGTCCAAAAGTTGCAGAGGAAGCCGGGCAGGTGCTGACCGAACGGCTCTCCCTCTTCAATACTCACTTAAAAGACAACGAATGGCTGGCCGGCGCGTGCTCGGTAGCAGATATCACCCTATTTGTTGCTATTGAATTTGCTGCCAGGTCGAACTTTCAGCTTGACCCCGCCTGGGAACACCTGCAGCGCTGGTATGGAGCTATCAAGAAACGGCCGAGCGCAGAGGCATGACACGCCGCAGAAAGAAAAGGAGGATTGCTATGTCTCCATCTGAACTCTTTCAGCCTGAACATGTAAAAACTGCGGTCATCCCAGGCTCTGTCCCGCTGGAAACGACCGATCCTGATTCCGAGACCTTTGAAGTCTTGGGCGTTGATCATCTTGATCTGACGGTGACGGATTTGAGCCGCTCTTTGCCCTTTTATGCAAAGATTCTTGGCGCGCTGGGATTCCGCAAGCTCGTCCATCCCCATTACAACGGCTTCCATAACGCCCACTTGATTATCGGTATCAAGGAGGCCGCGGAAGAAGAAAAAGCAGCTGGCCATAACCGTTTTCGCGCCGGGCTGCACCACCTGGCATTCAAAGCCAAGCGTAAGGCAGATGTGGATCGCTTCCACGATTTTCTGATTGCTGAAGGCATGACTGTCCTTGATCCGCCAGCGGATTATCCCGAGTACGGCCCACATTATTACGCCGTATTCTTTGCTGACCCGGACGGCGTGAAGTTAGAGCTGGTGCACTATCCCGTGCCGTGGAGCTATTGGCGAGACACGCAAATGGAGGGCAATGGCTAGGTCCCAATAGCCCCCAATAGTCTCATTGAGAGGATACGCATGACCACAGTGAGTATTTCGTTTGCAGGCGCCTCCGGGCTGACCGGCTTTCCGGATTTTCCCGTTACGCTTGCCAGTCAGTTGCAAGAAGAGTTTCCCCAAGCAACGATCAATCTGATCCAAGACCCGGACCGACGGCTGGCCGCACTGGCTGAGACAGACGTGCTGTACGCCGTACGTTTTAGCAAAAAGGACTTCGCCGCCGCCAAGCAGCTCAAATGGCTCCACCTGACCTCAGCCGGGGCCACGCATGTCTTGTTTCCGGAAATGATCGAGAGCGATATCATTGTCACCAACTCGCGCGGCCTCTACGGTATTCCGATTGCCGAGCATGTGCTGGGTATGATGCTCATGTTTGCCCGGCGCTTTCATGAGGCGTATCCCTTACAACGCGAAGGCAAGTGGGCACGCCCGGAAATGCTCAGCCGCTTTCCGCTGATTGCCGAGCTGCATAGTCGGACCGTTGGCATTATTGGGCTGGGCAGTATTGGCCTGGCCGTGGCCGAACGCTGTAAGGCACTGGGAATGCGGGTGGTCGCCAACAAACGCCGGGGTGGAGACAAGCCGGCCTGTGTGGATGAACTCTTCGGCCCCAACGACCTGCCCCAGCTCTTGGAGCAGTCGGACTATGTGGTGATTGCCGCGCCGTTAACGCCGGAGACACAGGGTATGATCGGTGATCGGGAACTCCGGCTGATGAAGCCCAGCGCTTTTATTCTGAATGTCGGACGCGGAGCGATCATTCAGGAAACGGCCTTAATCCAAGCCCTCAAAGAAGACCGTCTCGGCGGCGCAGGGCTGGATGTCACCGACCCCGAGCCACCGGAGGCGGACAGCGAGTTGTTTCACCTGCCGAATGTCATTCTCACGCCCCATTATTCCGGCATCCGCTCACACTATTGGGAGCATTCGGTTGCGTTGTTCCGACCGATTCTCGGCCAGTATTTACGCGGCGAGCCGATGGATAATGTGGTCGATAAACGGGGGGGGTATTAGGAGTTAGGAGTTGGGAGTTGGGGGTTAGGGATTGGGGGTTAGGGGCTAGAGAACCCACCCCGCCACTGGCGCGGCACCCCTCCCAAGAGGGGAATTTTTCTATCCCCTCCTCGGAGGGGTGGCCGTAGGCCGGGGTGGGTTTCCCTCGCAAACCGCTCAGGCGGCAAACACGTCCTGTCCTTTCTGATAGGCAAAGATACTCTGGTCCGCGTTGCGGTTCACTAATTCCCGTTCGTACATGGGATGAAACATGCTGCGGACCTCGTGTTCAAGCTCGCATAACAGCTTGCCCGTTTTGGGATGGACGATGGCCTGAAAGCGATACTGATGATCGTCGCTCTCTTGGGTGATCAGTTTGTGGCGTTTCAAAAATGAATGCGGGGCTGAGAAGTTGGCCACGTAGACGGCAATGTGATGCCCATCATAGGCGGGAATCGCCTTCGAGGTTTCTCGAAAACGTAGGACCTGAGAACGCCCGACGTGGACCTGGGCGATGGCCGTGCCGCGCTCTTGGATGACGGTGGCCGAGGTGTGCATCACTTCCTGATAGAATTGGCAAATCCCGCGGGCCGTGCGGGGTCCGACCGGCATCTCAACATAGGGCAGTCCCAGCGTCATGTTCCCAAATTGTGGACTCGGCGCATAACAGCGCAACTGATTGCCCCACGGACACGTTACTGCGACATGGCCTCGTTTGGCCGACCACCGAAAGGCCGTATTGGCGAGTCGTTTTTGCACCCGCTCAAGCCGGGTCTGCAACGCATCCAAGTTTGGAACCACAACCCCGATGTGGCCTCTGAACACCTGCGGCTCGCTCGCCGGGAGATGAAACTGCTGCTGGCCAACATTCACCCACATATTGCCCGGTCCGACCATCATATACGGGTCGCGGGTAAACCCCAGGCCAGAGACGTAGAAAGTCGAAGCAATCGCCTGGTCCGGAACAGTGACATTCACATGTTCCATGCCGAGCATATTGCCAACATCCTGCGTGACGCGATCATATTTCTTTTTGTCTTGCATAGCCTACCATCCCTCCATAGATAGAAAAGATAGAAAATAGAAAGTCTGCGTTCTGATTATCTCCTGCCTTTCTCTATTTGACAAGCTTGGCAGAGACGCTACCCAGATGATAGAGTGTCAGGCTGTTACAAAAAAGGAGCAAATCCATGCTCGCCCTCGATCACGTGCGTATTCTCGATTTGTCGCATTTTGAGGCCGGTCCGTCGTGCACAGAATTATTGGCCTTTCTTGGTGCGGATGTCATTAAAGTCGAACCGCCCCACACCGGCGAGTCAGGCCGCTACTTTCTGACAAACGAGCCAGGACTCGATTCCCACTTTTTTATTCTGCTGAATGCCAATAAACGTAGCGTCACCCTCAATCTCAAAACCGAGCGGGGCCGTGACCTCTTCCGTTCTCTGGTGTCTCAGGTTGATGTCGTTTTGGAGAATTTTTCTCCGGGCACCATGGAGAGGCTGGGGCTCGGCTACCAAGACCTTCAGCAGCTTGACCCGCGAATTATCTATGCCACGATTAAGGGCTTTGGCACGTCCGGGCCGTGGAGTGGCTATAAGAGTTTCAACTCGATTGCCCTTTCAACCGGCGGGGCCCTGAGCATTACCGGCTTACCCGACTCACCGCCGCTCAAACCCGGCCCGACTATTGGGGATACCGGCACGGGCATCCACTGCGCAGTCGGCATTCTTGCCGCCCTGCTGCAACGGGGCAAGACGGGCACGGGACAGCACGTTGAGGTGTCCATGCAGGACGCGGTGGTGAATTACATGCGCGTGCCCATGCGCCACCATATTCAGGCAGACGCCGTGGTGCAGCGCAGCGGCAACCGTCTCAGCCATGCCGCTCCCACAGACACCTATCCCTGTGCGCCGGGCGGCCCGAACGACTATGTGTATCTCATGTCTACGACTCCGCGGATGTGGGAGAGTTTGTTACGCACGATTGAGCGTGAAGATTTGATTGGCGACCCGCGCTATACCGCCACGTCCGAACGCAACACCCGCTTTGACGAGGTCTATGACATCATTAGCGCCTGGACCACACAGCATACAAAGTTCGAGGTCATGGAACGATTTGGAGCAGTCGGCGTGCCGTGCGGGGCGGTTTTTGATTCCCAAGACATCCTCACCCACCCGCAGCTACGTGAACGCGGCATGGTCGCCACTATTGAACACCCGACCCGAGGCAGCATCACCATGCCCGGCTGCGCGGTCCAACTCGACGCCTCTCCGGTCGAAGTCACCCCGGCTCCTCTGCTCGGTCAGCACAACAGCGAGGTCTACCAGGACCTGCTGGGTCTTTCCAAAGAGCAACTGCAAGGGCTGGAAGAAGAGGGCGTTATTTAACGCAGCGTAATCCGACAGCCGGGAGAATTGTTCACCGGCGGGGAGCCCCTCTCCCTCCAGGGGAGAGGGAACTATTTGACCTTCGACCTTCGACTCAACTATCTACCTTGGCGAGTTCTTCCATCTTCCCGGCCAGCGAAAAATCAAGCTCGGTGATGCCGCCGGCATCGTGGGTGGCCAGGTCAACGTTGACCGTGCTGTAGACGTTGAACCACTCAGGATGGTGATTCATGGATTCCGCCACCAGGGCCGCACTGGCCATAAAACCAAAGGCCTGCACAAAGTCCCCGAACTTGTATTCCCGGTGCAACTTCCCGTCGGCTACGCTCCAGCCCGGCATACTGCCCAGTCTGGCCTGAATGTCCGCATCCGAGAGTTTCTGTCGGTCTGCCATAGTGTCCTCCTATCTGCTTACGCTTGCTTTATTCTTGCCGTATACGCTCATTTGCCGACGCAACGTCGTCTATTTCGATTTTTTTGATCTTGACCACAAACAAGATGAGGGCGCTGACGGCTCCAACCCCGGTTGCGACAAACAGGGGTATGGTCCAATCCCCGCCGCTGCGCTCAATCATCTGCCCGGCCGACCAGGGACCCAGAATCCCGGCGAAGGTCCCGAGCGTATTCATCATGCCGAAAATAGCGCCGGACTGGTGCGGATTAAACTCCAGGGCAACCGTGGTAAAGACTCCGATGCCCATACTGAACAGCCCATAGAAAAGAACCAGAAAAACGGCACAGGTCAGCGGCGAGGAGGTCTGGGCCGCCAGCACCAGGCAGGGCAGGGCCAGGGTGAGACCGAACGCACCAAAGCGCACGCGGGCGAACTGCGCACTCCAGCCGTTGCGCAGCAGCCAGTCCGACAGCATCCCGGCGCCAACCACGCCCAGAAACGACGCACCATGCATAAAAATGCCGACCGTCCCCATGACCCCCAGGGACATGCCGCGCGCCTCCACCAAATAGGTCGGAAACCAGAACAGAAACATCCACAGCACGTAGGCAAAACACATATAGGCCAGGGTCACCGTCAGCAGCGACGCGCTGGTAAAAACGGTCCGTAACGGCAGCGAGGCAGCCGGACGGGAGGGCAGGTTAGATTCAATATAACTGCGTTCCGCCGCGTCGATGTGCGGATGTTCGCGGGGCGTGTCCGTGGAAAACCACAACCACACTACCGCCCAGACGAAGCCGAGCAGAGCGTTAAAATAGAAGACGAGCTGCCAGGAAAAATTAAGGATAATCCAGGTGGTGAGCGGGTAGGCAATCATTTGACCGACCGTCACGCCAGACACGCTCAGGGTCTGCGCCCGGCCAAACTCGGCCCGCGGAATCCAGCGGGCATTGACGGAAGTCAGCGCCGGAATGGTGACGGACTCAAACATGCCGACCAGAAAACGCGCGCTGAGCAGCAGCCAAAAGGCGGAAACGGCCGGCGGGGTCAGGGCGGTGAAAAGCGAGAAGCCACAAAAGGCGATGGCCAGCACTTTCCGTGCACTCCAGCGGTCGGCTACCAGACCGCCCGGCAACTGGAGCACGGAGTAGCCAACCAAAAAGGCCGAGAAGACCGCCCCCAACTCACTCTTGCTCCAGCCGGAGGCGGCCATGATAACCGGCGCGGCAACGGAGATATTCACCCGGTCGATGTAGTTAATGACGGTTCCGGAGAACAGCAGTCCAACAATTTTATACCTGACCGGCCTCGCCATAGCCCCTCCTGTGTGATGAGAGGAGTAGAACAAATCAGGAGCGAAGTAAATGCAGCCGACCGGTGTGGTGATTAACAGAGAAAGCTGGTTGCTCTTAATGCAAGAGCCCTTGTATTCCGTCCGGTTTATTGACCGTGCAGGCACACAGGAATTAGCGGTGGTCGCCAGGGTCGAAGACCTGGACTGGTTTGTCGAAGCGCCCCTGCCGCTCAGCCTGAGCCTTACCACTTGGCAGAGCCCTGAGCAGGTCTGGGTGGTTGCCATCGGCTACCAACTGCATCCGACTTTTGGGGGCAGCAAAGGCGGGGTGTTCTATCTCAACCCGAGACAGGCCGGCGACGCCGCCATTCTGCACAAGCTCATCCGGCAGGATAATCTGGCGGTGATATTGCTCAGTGAAGACACCGGACTGCATTACACCCTGTCCGTTCCCCTGTCCCCACAGCAATTGGAGCACTGGCAAGCGGCCGTGACCCGGCTGGGTCTGCCCGCGGAGGGCGAGCCGCTCGACAGTGAAGAAGACCCGGCCTTCAAGCGCGCGCTTCAGGCGTTTCAGGAGCAGCACAGCCCGGAAGATATGCTCGCAGGAAAATCGCACCGCTGAGGGGGTCGACAGACAAAATTGACAACGGTTGACAGCCGTATCTCAAGAGTGCAAGGCTGAAAGCGCTTGGAGGGGAGACATGCCGGACGCTTCCGCATTACACTCACACCACCTCACCATTCAAGACAACGATCCCTTTGAAGCCCTCTTTTCAAGCGGACTCACCGATGGTCTGCCGGTTGTTCTTCCCACCCAGGAGCGCGTCATGGCTCTGCTCGCGACAGTGGAGCGCGACCCCCAAGAGGTCTTGGGGACAGTGGGACCGAACTACGGACCGGCCAGTCTTGAAAAGGTTGCGATCAATGCGGTGATGGCGGGTTGCCAGGCGGCGTATTTTCCCGTTGTCATTGCCGCAGTGGAAGCCTTGTGTGAAGAACAGTTTGCGGCCCACGCCATTAATGTCACCACATTCTCGGCGACCCCACTCACGATTATTAACGGTCCCATACGCCACACCATTGGGGTGAATTGTGGGCATAATGCCCTGGGGCATGGATTTCGGGCGAATGCCACTATCGGGCGCGCGCTGCGCCTGATTATTCTCAATATTGGCGGCGCAAAGCCACAAGAGATTTGCAAAGCAACCCTGGGCCATCCGGCCCAATTCACGTTCTGTATTGGTGAGGCCGAGGAGGAAAGTCCCTGGGAGCCGCTGCACGTCGAGAAAGGTTTTCGTTCGGAACAGAGTACTGTCACCCTGTTTGGCGGGCACTCCCCGTTTCAGATGAATGACCATGCCAGTCGCAGCGCAGAGCAGTTGGCCCTCTCGCTCGGCTGGACGATGGCGTCGGTCTGGAATCACAAGAATTTTCCGGTGTTCTCGGATACGGCGCTGATTGTCGGGCCGGAACATGCCAAGACGTTTGCCCAGGATGGATGGTCCAAAAATGATATCCGCCAGTTTTTATTTGAACACATCCGTCGCCCGCTGCACGAACTGCGGCCTGGGGTCAACGGCGGCGAGGGCGCTGGAGTGAGTATGTTGGCCGGCGTCAACGCCCAGGCCGAGCCGCCAAGCGATGACACCCGCTATCCGAAGTTTCCCGCACCGGAGAGTATTCTGATTGTTGTCGCGGGTGGAACGGCAGGCCGCTTTTCTGCTGCCGTTCCGGGCTTAGTCCGGGGAAGCTCCGGGAGTACCATTACGACAAAAGAGATTCGTTCATAAGAAAGGAGATATGTATGGGAACCGTACTACTTGACCCGACCTCGTCGGCGGACCAATCGCCCAAAGCCTTCGCCCCCCGGCTGGACACCCTGTCCGGGACGACGATTGGCCTCTTGGATATTAACAAAGCAAAAGGTGTATTCTTCCTGGATCGCCTGGAGGAAATCCTCCGCGAGCAGTACGGCGTCACCGAGGTGCTGCGGCGGACGAAACTGACCCCAGGTCGGCCCGCGGCTGAAGCCATTCAACAGGAACTGCAAGAAAAGTGCGACGCGGTCATTGAAGCGCTCAGCGATTGAGGCGGCTGCATATCGTGCAGTTCGCACGATGTCATCGCGCTCGAAGAAAAAGGCGTCCCAACTGCAAATATCACCACAACAGAGTTCCTGAGCGCTGCGCACGCCCAATGTGCGGCCCTCGGCCTGCCTGAGTACGAGCCCATTCTGGTCCCGCATCCTATTCAGCCCAAGCTGGAGGACGAGGTCCGCGTGCTGGCGGACCAGGTTATTGACCAGATTGCCGGTAAGTTGCTGAAACACAAAGAGCAACAGGCGGCCTGAATTTTTGAGCGCACGCCGGGTGCGCTCGACCGTATGCCTCACACCATTATTGCAACCGGCTTGGAATTCCCGGAAGGCCCTGTGTGTGATCCGGACGGGAGTGTGTATTGGGTTGAAATCCGGGGCGGCCGCGTTCGGAAGATGCGGCCTGACGGAACCCTCTCCACCTTCGCCCATCCGGGCGGTGGCCCGAACGGCGCCGCCCGGGGGCCGGACGGAGCCTTATACGTTACGAATAATGGGGGCTTTCGCTGGCGCAAGGGACTGCCTATTGGGCCGGCTCCGGAGTACGAGACCGGACGCCTTGAGCGTATTGACGCCCAGGGAAAGGTCGAACGCTTGTACACTGCGTGTGACGGCGTTCAACTCAGCGCGCCAAACGATTTGGTCTTTGATGCTGAAGGAAATTGCTACTTTACCGACCCTATCCAGCGTGACCCCACGCTGCATGAACCCCTGAATGAGCCAACCAAGCGTCAGGGCAGTGTCTACTACGCCAGCCCGGAGGGGACACGGATTCAGCGGGTCGCGACCAATCTGCAACATCCGAACGGCATTGGCCTCAGCCCGGACGGCAAAACCCTACTCGTAGCGGAAACCTTTGCCTCGGCCCTGTGCGCCTTCCCCATTCTTGCCCCAGGCCAGCTCGGCCAGCGCCGTCCCTTTTGTCAACTCCCGAACGGCCATTATCCTGATGGCTTTTGTCTGGATGAAGAAGGCTATGTCCTGGTCTGCGGTGTGCTGGGCGGTGGCATTATTGTCTTTGACCCAAAGGGGCAGCAGGTCGAGCGGATTCCGAGTGAAGACAGAGCAGTCACGAACATCGCCTTTGGCGGGGTCGATGCGAAGACTTTGTATATTACCGAGTCCGGATTGGGCCGGGTTGTGGCCATGGAATGGGAGCGGAGGGGTTTGGAGTTGCTGTAAGGGTGGGTCCGAGGACCCACCAAACGACTACAAATTCGTCCGATAGTCCTGTTCGACAAATTCATCAATCTTGTCGGCCATGGTATTATCGCCGCCCATCTTGGCCGCCAGAATCTTGCCGAACGAGATCTTCAAGCGCTCCTCCCACGTATCGGGCTTCCAGAGTTGTGACCGAATAAACGCCTTGGCGCAGTGGTAGAACACTTCCTTGATGTGGACTCGGATAGCAACAGCCGCGGGTTTTCCACGTGCGGACAGACCTGCCAACACTTCCGGGTCGGCCGTGAGTTCGGCCGTGCCATTGACACGCATTGTTTCCGGCGTTCCCGGCAGCAGGAAAATAAGGCCGATATGCGGGTTCTCAATGATATTGGTCAGCCCAAAGATAAGCTTGTTGCCCGACCGATCGGGGATGAGCAGCGTGTGCGTATCCTCAATACTGACAAAACCCGGCCCATCCCCTTTGGGCGAGACATCTTGATTCCCCTCGACGTCTGCCGTGGCGAGCAACAGAAACGGCGAGCGTTTGATGAAGTCCATGCACGACTCATCCAACTCGGTCCAGAGCTTATGCGGAACGAGCTCACTTGGTGAGCCAATGCGTTCGCGTAGCTGTTCTACACTCGTAATCCGATGCGGGTCTGCTGTTGCCGTCATAGTGTTGTCTCCTTTTGCGGTGGCCTTGTCCCTTCCTTTCTACGCAAAACACGATAAAGTGCAAGCTTCATACGCATGAAAAAAGGAGGACTCCAGATGGCTGATCTCACTATCGAAGTCACAAACCGCGTCGGCATTCTGACCCTGAATCGCCCGGATAAGCTCAATGCGCTCACCAGAGATATGAACAGGACGGCGGTTTCGACCCTGAGTGAGATGTCAGAAGATCCCGATATTGGCGCCATTGTGCTGACTGGTGCCGGCCGAGGCTTCTGCGCCGGCGGCGATGTGTCAGCCATGCAAAAGGGTGAAGAAATCGGAAGTAAGGATTCTACCCTTGAGCAGCAGATCGACGAGCTGCGCGAAGGACATACCTGGCCGTGGCTGCTGCACCATATGCCCAAGGTCACGATCGCGGTGATTAACGGGCCGGCCGCCGGCGCAGGATTAGGCATCGCCCTGTCGTGTGACCTGCGCTTTGCCTCCGATCAGGCCCGTCTCGGGACGGCCTATGCGCGGGTGGGCTACGGCGGCGATTATGGGACGACCTGGCAGCTCAGCCGTTTGGTCGGCCAAGCCAAGGCCAAGGAATTATTCTTTTTGCCGGACATGCTGACTGCGGATGAAGCCCTGCGGATTGGCCTGGTCAATCGCGTCTTTGCGCACGACCAACTCATGAACGAAGCCATGGCACTAGCCGAACGTATCGCGTCCGGCCCCCTGGTCAGCTACCGCTATATGAAAGCGAATGTGAATGCGTCGGGTGGGGTAGATTTTCGCACCATGCTCGACCGGGAGGCCGAAACACATTTGCGCTGTGGCCAAACGGAAGATCATCAAGAAGGTGTCAACGCATTTATGGACAAACGCCAACCGGTCTTCCGTGGCCGCTAAGGATGAAAGGGGGACAGTATGGCTACGCAGCTCCTTGCAGATGGATTTATTTTTCTTGAAGGCCCGCGCTGGCACGACGGTAAACTCTGGGTTTCGGATATGTTTGCCGAGAAAGTGCTCAGGGTTGATACGCAGGGCAACACCGAGTTGGTCGCAACGGTCCCGCAGCGCCCGTCTGGCTTGGGCTTCCTGCCGGATGGACGCCTGCTCATCGTCTCCATGCACGATAAAAAACTGCTCCGGCAGGACCCGAACGGCCTCGCAGAAGTCGCGGATGTCTCTGCACTCGTCCGGGGCGATATCAACGACATGGTCGTTGACGCCCAGGGCCGGTCCTATATCGGGAGCTTTGGCTACGACCTGATGGGCGGTGAAGACGCCCAGCCGGCAAACATTGTCATGGTCACGCCGGACGGCCAGGCACGCGTGGTAGCGGAAGGTCTGGGCTTCCCGAATGGTAGCGTCATCAGTCCGGACGGGAGTACCTTCATTGTTGCTGAAACGTTTGCGAACTGTTTAACCGCCTTCACTGTTGCAGACGACGGTTCGTTGTCGGACCGGCGCGTGTTTGCCCAACTGGGTGAAGCGACACCCGACGGGATTTGTTTGGATGCCGAAGGGGCGGTCTGGGTGAGTTCGTTCGTGACTGGCGAATTTATTCGGGTCAAAGACGGCGGGGAGGTCACGCAGCGTATTCCTGTCCCAGACAAACGGGCCGTTGCCTGCATGTTGGGCGGAGAAGAGCGTCGCACGCTCTTCATGCTGACCGCGGCCACAACCGTGGAGGAGTTAGCCCAGGGGAAGTCCGAAGCGTGTATTGAAACGGTCCAGGTTGAGGTGCCGGGCGCTGGATTGCCATAAGCCGGAGCCGTAAAAAGAGGGCCTTTGTTGACAAGAGTTCCAACTGAGCGGTATAAGCCAGCCTGATCTTTTCGCTGGGAATAGCAACGAGAGCAGCATGTCAGAGCAGCAGAATATATATGGGGGTAATGACCCTAGGGATATCGCTGCCTATACGGTGGCTGAGGCAGCGCGCTATGTGCGTATTCCCCCACAAACACTCCGCGCATGGATCGCTGGCCAGTCATATGGTCAGCATTCTAGACGCACTCCTTTTCGTGCGCTCATCACTGCGCCGGAGTATGCCCCCCTCCGTCTTTCTTTCAACAACATCATTGAGGCGTATACGCTGCGGGCATTGAGGACGAGGCACGGCATATCGATTGAAGCCGCACGTCAAGCAATCGATTTTGCAGAACACGCCTTTGCCATTGACCGATTGTTCCTCCGCCCCGAATTACGCACTGGTGCCGGTGAGTTGTTTCTTACGAAATACGGGGAGTTTGTTAATCTCAATAGGTCAGGTCAATTGGCCATTGCAAGACTCCTCAAGGATCATCTCAATCGGATCGAACTTGATGACCTGCACATTCCAGCACGTCTCTATCCTGCGACCACTGATACAAAAATCATTATGATGGACCCTCGTATTGCCTTTGGGCGTCCCATCATTGCCCGTCGTGGCATCTCAACAGCGGCTATCATTAATCGTATCAATGCCCATGAGAGCGAGGAGGAAATAGCGGAAGATTATGGCCTGACTCTTGAGGAAGTGAACGCAGCGTTAGTCTATGAACAGGCAGCCTAAGCGTGACCTTCTTTACGGACCGTGATTTGGGTTCGTTATTTCCTCAGATTTTATCAGAGGCAGGCCTTCACGTCGAAAAACACGACGACCATTTCCCTGACAACAACACGCCTGACGATGTCTGGTTGCCGGTAGTTGGGCAGAACAGATGGTTTGCCATCTCAAAAGATAAGCGCATCCGCTACAAGCAGAATGAACGGGATGCAGTGATGAGAGCTGGCGTTGGACTCTTTCTTATTGTAGGGCATACCAGCCATAGAGTGCTCGCAGAAAATTTCGTTGACTGTATTCACAAAATAGAGCAGTTCTTGAACAGGCATGATCCCCCCTTCATTGCAAAAGTGTATCAACCGTCATCGGAACAAAGACTACGGGGCAGTCGCAAGAAAGGGCGCGTGAAACTGTATCTCTCACACGAGGAGTGGTTGGAGAGTGCGCGATGAAGCTGGCCTACGGCTTGCGTCGGCCACGGCGCTAGCGCTCCATCACGCGGGGGTTAGTTCTTCGGTTAGCCCCTTATAGGTTAGACGCTTGCCGCAACCGCACTGGTAACATGGTCGGAGCGGTCCGGGTCTTTGCCGCCCCGTTCATTGAATCGGAAGGCTTGCTCATCCAGATACCTATGCAGGTGGAACGGCTCCACGCTGACATAGGACCCCTTGATGGTTCGCTTGAGCAAAGTCCAGAAGTTCTCAATTCTATTGGTTGTGCTCGGGAGGGCCGGAGGCCGGGGTGGGTTGGGTCCTGAGATAACAGCGCAGGAGCCAAACCCTAGCCGCCTGTCCGGCCATGCGCTACGCTCGGGGCATGGCAGAAACAATCTTTCTGAAAATCATTGCCGGCGAGATTCCGTGTCACAAAATCTATGAAGACGACCAGGTCTTCGCCTTTCTTGACATTGGTCCGCTGAGCAGCGGTCATACCCTGCTCATCCCCAAAGAGCCGGCAGAAACGCTCGATCAACTGTCGGACGAATCCGCGGCGGCCCTGGGCCGAGTGCTGCCCCGGCTGAGCCGGGCCGTCCTCAAAGCCAGCGGGGCTACGGCGTTCAACATCCTGCAAAATAACGGCGCCAGCGCCCATCAGGCCGTGATGCACGTCCACTTCCATATTATTCCCAGATTCCCGGAGGCGGCTGAGGGCGCGGGGCTCGGCATTGAATGGCCGGCAGGCACGCTGGAGAATGAGGCAGGCCAGCGGCTGGCGACAGATATCGCAGCGGCCCTGGTTGAAGAGGCTGGAGAAAGAGAAGATTCTTAGGCGGAGAGAGCCTGCTCTTCAAGCCACAGTCTTTTCCCAAACGAGGGCGCAACAGAGTAAAGCAATTGAAGCAGGAATCGAATAGGCGGTCTCTAAAGAAGGTGTTTCCATGATGAAGAGCTTTCTTGTTGCTATCGGGCTGGTGGTGTCTCTGACTTGGCCACAAATCACGTACGGAGGGACTTTACATGAGGCGGCACGTGACGGCCGCACCGCCGTCGTCCAGGCTCTCATAAGAGCCGGGGCGGATGTCCACGCGCGAAGCTCGGGCGGATGGACGGCCTTACATCTGGCGGCACTTCGCGGTCACACGGCCACCGTTCAAGCCCTCCTGGAAGCTGGCGCTGGTGTCCACGCGCAAAGCTCGGGCGGAAGGACGGCCTTACATGGGGCAGCCCGGGACGGCCATCTCGCCATCGTTCAGGCCCTCTTGGAAGCCGGGGCGGATGTCCACGCGCCAAGGGACAGAGTGACAGCTTTACATGAAGCTGCCCGGAATGGCCATCTCGCCGTCGTTCAGGCCCTCTTGGAAGCTGGGGCTGACGTACACGCGCGACCCAAGGGCGCAGGGACGGTTCTACAGTGGGCAGCACACGGCGGCCAGACTGCTACCGTTCAGGCCCGCCGCAGAGCATCTGCGAGATGGAGAGGGGAAAAGGCAGCACACGGCGACCAGACTGCCGTCGTTCAGGCCCTCTTGGAAGCTGGGGCTGACGTACACGCACAAGACGGAGAGGGAGGGACGGCCTTACATTCAGCAGTAGATAACGGCCACACGGCCGCTGTCCAGATCCTCCTGGAAGCCGGCGCGGATGCGCATGCGCAAACCAGCTACGGCAAGACGGCTTTACATCTCGCGGCAAGTGACGGCGACCTCGCCATCGTTCAGGCCCTTCTGGCCGCTGGCGCGGACGTGAATACGCAAGACACGGACGGCCAGACCGCCCTTCATCTCGCAGAAAGTAACGATCGGACCCCCACCGTCCAAGCCCTTCTGGCCGCCGGGGCCGATGTACATGCGCAAAACGCGGACGGCGAGACGGCTTTACATCTCGCGGCCCGTCGCGGTAACCCCGCCACCGTCCAAGCTCTTCTGGGTGCCGGGGCCGATGTACATGCGCAAAACGCGGACGGCGAGACGGCTTTACATCTCGCGGCCCGTCGCGGTAACCCCGCCACCGTCCAAGCTCTTCTGGGTGCCGGGGCTGGCGTGCACATGAAAAACTCGGATGGACAGACGGCCTTCCATATCGCGGCCCGTCATGGCAGATTCTCCGCTGCCCAGGCCCTCCTGGCCGCCGGCGCCGATGTACACGCGCAAGACCCGGACGGAGGGACGACTGTACAGCGGGCAGCAGGTGACGTTGGTCCGGCCACCGTTCAGGCTCTCTTAGAAGCTGGCTCCAGTTTGATCGGACAGGGGGGCTTACAGTGGGCGGTACGTAGCGGCGACCCTGCAATTGTTCAGGCCCTCGTAGAAGCTGGGGCCTGGGTGAATATGCAATACTCAGAGGGAGGGACGGCTTTACAGCAGGCAGCAGGCCAGTGCGACCCTGCCATTGTCAAGACCCTTCTGGCCGCTGGGGCCTATGTGAATGCGCGAAATTGGAAGGGAGAGACGGCCTTACATCGGGCGGCACATTGCAGTGGCCCTGCCACCGTCCAAGCCCTTCTAGCCGTCGAGGTTGATGTGCACATACAAGATAGGCACGGCCAGACGGCCTTGCATTGGGCGGCAGGTGACGGCAACACCACTACCGTCCAGGCCCTTCTAGCCGCCGGCGCCAAAGTAAACGCGCAATCCTCCTTGTACGGCGAGACGGCCTTACATAAGGCGGCACAGTTCGGCCACACCCCCATCGTCCAAGCCCTTCTGGCCGCCGGGGCGGATGTCCACATACAAGATAAGGACGGCGAGACGGCCTTATATGAGGCGGCATGGTCCGGTCGGACCCCCATCGTCCAAGCCCTTCTGGCCACCGGGGCGGATGTGCATATACAAGATAGGGACGGCGAGACGGCCTTACATAAGGCGGCACAGTTCGGCCACACCCCCATCGTCCAAGCCCTTCTGGCCACCGGGGCGGATGTGCACATACAAGATAAGGACGGCCAGACGGCCTTCCAGGTGGCAAGCGATAGTGAAATACGCGAACTGCTGCGTTAAAAACGGCGCAAAGGAATAAAGGAGCAAGAGAAGATTCTTAGGCGGATAGAGCCTGCCTCTCAAGCCATTGTCTTTTCCCAAACTATGGCGCAACAGAGTAAAGGAATCGAATGGGCCGTCTCTAAAGAGGACGTTGCAATGATGCAGAGCTTTCTTGCTGCTATCGGGTTGGTGGTGTCTCTGGTCTGGCCACAAATTACGTACGGAGAGACTCTACATGAGGCGGCCCGTCACGGTCACACCGCCACTGTCCAGACCCTCGTAAAAGCCGGAGCGGATGTCCATGCGCAAAGCTCGGACGGATGGACGGCTTTACATGAAGCTGCCCGGAATGGCCATCTCACCACCGTCCAGGCCCTCTTGGCAGCCGGGGCCAAGGTGCATGCGCGAGACTATCGCGGACGGGGGACCGCTTTACATTGGGCAGTAGAGAGCGGTCACACGGCCACTGTCCGAGTCCTCTTGGCCGCCGGTGCCGATGTGCATGCGCCTGTGTATATGCAAGACCAGATCAGAGAGTTTGCCTTACATCTGGCGGCCCGTCACGGTCACACGGCCACCGTCGAGGTCCTTTTGGCAGCCGGCGCCGATGTGCGTGCGCAAGATGATCACCCCCGGCGGTGGACCGCTTTAGATCAGGCGGCCCGTCACGGTCACACGGCCACCGTCGAGGCGCTCTTGGCAGCCGGGGCCGATGTGCATGCGCAAGTCGGGTACGGAAAGACCACTTTACATCGAGCGGCAGAGAACGGCCACACGGCCATCGTTCAGGCTCTCCTAGAAGCTGGCGCCAGTTTGACCGGACGGAGGGGCTTACTGTGGGCGGTACGTAGCGGCGACCCTGCAACCGTCCAAGTCCTCCTGGAAGCGGGCGCGGACGTGAATACGCAAGACACGTACGGTCGGACCGCCCTCCATCTCGCGACATATGACGGCCAGTCTGCTCTCGTCCAGGTGCTCCTGGCAGCCGGGGCCGATGTGCATGCGCAGGACGCGAGCGGCCGGACGGCCTTCCAGGTGGCGAGGAGCAGTGAAATACGTAAGTTGCTACGTAAACATATGGAAAAGGAATGAAGGAGCAAGACGCTCTTACATCTCGCTCGCGATTTATCAGGCAACGCCACGTTAGCTAGGTCAGTTGACGCGCTGGCAGGGCGGTCATACACTCCGACATGTTGGTCCGACATGCGTGCCAATGAGAGAAAGAGGAGGAGACAGCGTGCCAGCCTCTGAAACAGTCACCCGAGGGATTCGCATCAGCGTGGAAACCAAATACGATCCGACCCGCTCTTCTCCCCAGCAGAGCCAGTGGTTCTTCCTGTATACCATCCGCATCACCAACGAAGGGCCGGTCACCGCCCAGCTCATGACTCGCCATTGGATTATTACCGACGCCACCGGCCATGTGGAAGAAGTCAAAGGACCAGGCGTGGTGGGTGAGCAGCCCGTCCTGGCGCAGGGACAATCCTTTGAGTACACCTCGGGCTGTCCGCTGACCACACCCTTTGGCTCCATGCGTGGCAGCTATCAGATGACAACGGCTGACGGAGAGCAGTTTGATGCCGAAATCGCCGAATTTATTCTGCGCGAACCGCATGCAATGCACTAATGCGCAGGATGTACTCATCGGAGAGAACCCCCAAACCCATGACCACACAAAAGAGTAATGCCTCCCTTTTCCTTGTCCCCCTCACCCCAACCCTCTCCCTCCAGGGGAGAGGGGGCAGAAGAATAGCGATTCCACTATGACTACTCCCTCGATTGGCTTTATTGGACTGGGCCGGATGGGCCTGCCCATGGCGCAGCATCTGCTGGATGCCGATTTTTCCCTCACGGTTTTTAATCGCACGGCCTCGCGGGCCGATGCTTTGCGCCAACACGGAGCGCAGTGGGCCGATTCCCCCCGCGAGCTGGCCGCGCAAGCCGACATTGTGATCAGCATTATTGCTGACGACGCCGCGCTCCGGGCCATTGCGCTGGGCGAGGACGGCATTCTGGCCGGCCTCAAACCGGACGGGATTCACGTTGATATGAGTACCGTCTCACCCGATGTGACCAAAGAACTGGCGCCGCTGTATCACGGTCGGGGGACGCATTTTGTGGCCGCGCCGGTCTTCGGCCGTCCGGAGGCCGCCGCCGCGGCAAAACTGTGGATTTGTCCGGCTGGCTCGGCCACGGCCATTGCCCGCTGCCGACCCGCGTTTGAGGCTATGGGTCAAGGGGTCATCGTGGTGGGCGAAGAGCCCCACCTCGCCAACGTCCTCAAGCTGGTGGGGAATTTTTTTGTGATTGCCGCCATCGAAACCCTCGGCGAGGCGCTGACCCTGGCCGAGAAGGGCGGCCTGCAAAACGAGACCGTGCTGGAACTCATCCGGGCGCTGCTGCCTGTCCCTTTGTTTCAAGGCTATGGCAGCCGGATCGCCAAGCAGGAATTTTCTCCTGCGGGCTTTGCGCTGGCGCTTGGACTGAAAGATGTCGGGCTGATGCAAAAGCTGGCCAAAGATGTGGTCGCGCCCTTACCGCTGGCCGACTTGGCCGACAATCATTTGCGGGCCGCCTTTGCCCGAGGCCGGGGCGACCTCGACTGGGGCGCGCTGGCGACCGTTCTGCGAGAGATGGCCGGCCTCCCGTCCGGAGCCCCTGAGTAGCCGGTACGGAACAGGTCCAAGACAGGCACCCAGACAAGAGAACGATTGCTTGCACCCTGCACTGCCTTCTTCCCGTCCGCTATTCCGTAGAGAAATCCACGCATGACCGCGGAGCAGCAAAAGAGCCGGGCCCTAAAGATTGGTGCAGCTCTACTCGGCCTCGGCCTGCTGGGGTTTCTCTTTTGGAAGATCGGTATTACTGAGGTCGTCCAGCACCTCTACCACATTGGCTGGCTGGCTCCCCTGGTCCTCGTCCCCCAGAGCTTTGTGGCGCTGTTTGATGCCAAGGGCTGGGGCTGCACCCTGGTTGGCTCAGCCTCCGCCAGACAGCTCTCCATTCTTCAGCTTTCGTTCACCCGCCTGGCCGGCGAGGCCATTAATAATCTGACGCCAACCGCGAATATGGGTGGCGAGGCCGTCAAGGTCTACCTCTTGCGCCAATACGGCGTAACCGCCGATGTTGGCGCGGCCTCGGTTGTGGCCGCCAAGACAGCCCTGACCGTATCCCAGGTCGCCTTTATTGTGACTGGCCTACCGTTTTTCCTGTATCGCCTGGATATCGGCTACCACGCCTGGTGGGTCTTTGGGATCATTGTGGGCCTGGCGTACGGATTTGTGATGCTCCTCGTGCGCTGGCAGCAGCGGGGAATCGTTGAAAAATGTGTCCATTGGCTACGGCGGCGCTTTCCGCGCTGGAGCCGATTAGCCCACTGGCAGGAACGGGCCAAACAAATTGATGCGCATCTTTTTCATCTGTATGACGGAGACGCCAGGGATTTCATTGCGGCCAGCCTGTATCATTTTCTGGGCTGGGCGGTTGGAGCGGTAGAAGTCTATGTTTTTTTCACCCTGATCGGCGTACCAGTCAGTTGGATGGATGCTCTTATTATTGAAACCATGATTCAACCCATTACGGCCGCGGCGCTGATCATTCCCGGCGCGCTGGGGGTGCGTGAAGCCGGCGGGGTATTCCTGTGCCGGCTGCTCGGTATTGGGGAGGGCGCCGGCCTGACGCTCATGATCCTCAAGCGGGCGCGAGAGGCGGTCTACAACCTGATCGGATTGATCGTCCTGGTCCGAGCCGGCCACTCCCTGTTTCCGGGTAAAACGTCCGCGTCCTGAGCAGCGCATGCAGATTGGCCGGCCTGACAAAGGTGGAGCCGTCACTGATGGGATGCCGGTTGACGTTATAGGACGGCACCGCCGCGGACAGCAGCGAGTCCATGTCCCGGATGCCGTAGGTCTGCAAGTCTTCGCCCTGAATGACGTCTACCGGCACCGACGAATCCTGGGCCGAGCGGCCCGGCAGCCGCGAGCCGACCACCTGCAAGGCGTCCAGACTGGTAACCGCCGCTGCCGGCTCTTCCTGTCCCGCACCCTGTTCCGCGTCTTGCCCCTCTTCCTGTGCGCCAACCGGAGTGAAACCCAGCAGGACCGACATCCCCAGCAGCAAGCCATATTGCAACCACTTCGTTTTTCGCACTGTCTTCTCCTTCCCGCACCTCACCCGTATCCCGGATACGCTCCGGACTGGGGAGGATGGTCTCCCCTGTCGGCTAGAGCGTTTCACAATGGTCTCTCGTAGGTCGGGGTAGCCGTAGGCGTAACCCGACAACCCCGGGCGCTGCGTCTCTGGACGGACCGCTGTCGGATTACGCTGCGCTCAGCCGACCTACGGCTACACAGAATCGTAAATTGCTCTAGAATTCGATGCCGGCGCGCAGGTAGTAGAAGCCACCGTTGAACCCGTACGGTGAGGATTCCGGGTATTTCGCGCCAGCGATAGTCGCGTACGGATTCCTGCGCGGGTACTGGTCGAACAGGTTTTCCGCGCCAAAGGCAATGGTCGCCGCCGCCATGAACGGCAGGTTCAGGAAGGTATACGAGAGTTCCGCGTCCAGGAGGAAGCGGTCGCCGGCGGTGAGGGGAAGATTGCTCCCCACATGATCCTCAAAAAAGCCGTCGTAGTAGTGCAGCCGGGTCAGGAACCGCCACGCTCCCCAGCTGTGGTCGGCCATGAGCGAGAAACGGAATTCCGGCAGGTTGCCCTCGAGCATGTGCCGTTTATTGCTATTGATGATGCTGGGGTTGAAGCTGTCGATCTTGGTGTCATTCCAGTTGCCCACCAAGGTGAACAAGGTGTTACCGGCAAGCGTCGCCAGCGGGTAGGTCGCCACCACGTCAACACCTTGTGTGGTGGTGTCGAAATCGTTGGTGAAGAAGGTCACAAACCGGTAACTGCTGGCATCCGCAACGCCCTGTTGTTGCAGGGTGGCACTATCCTCATCAGTCAATCGAAGAGGGCTCGTCTGCCCGATGCGGTCCTGCACCTTGATGCGGTAATAATCGACGGTGACTTCGAGGTCGCCCAGGTTGAACACCGTGCCCACGGAATAGTTGACCGATTTTTCCGGCTTCAGCCCCTTGCCGCCCTTGAGGGCTGCGATGGGGTGGTCCGGCGGCAGGGTGGCCCGGTCGGCCAGCTCGCCGCCGTCAAACGCGGTCGTCACATTGCGGACATTGGCCTGACCCACGGTCGGGGCGCGAAAGCCTGAGCTGACCGAGCCGCGCACGGCCGCGGCTTCCAAGACCTGCCAGCGGGCCGATGCCTTGCCGTTCAGCGTGTCACCGATTTTTTCGTGATCCTCATACCGCCCGGCCAGACCGATAGTCAGATTTTTAATCACCTCGGCTTCCAGGTCGAGATAGCCGGCGTAACTGCCCCGGTTGAACGTGCCGGCAATATCCGGCCTAAAACCGGGAAAGCCGTTGGAGGCAACGCCGAAGCCCTGCCGGGCGAGGCCATTGGGGCTGTCGTCTATATACCAGGAATTCTCTCCTCCGCTTTTGATCTCGAACTCTTCTTCGCGGTATTCCAGCCCAAAGGCGAAATACAGCGCGGAATAGAACAGACCGACGTCGAACGGCCTGGAGATATCGACGTTGAACACCTTGTCGAACTCCCGGTAGCCGCCGGGTTTGTACGAGGTGGGAATACTCGTCCGCATAGCGGCGAGCTGGGGGTTGATGGTGTTATGCATGAAGAAGTCCACGCTGTTGTGGCCAAAGCTGGCGCTGGCGTCGTAGTGCCAGCCATTGAGCAGCCCATACGTGCTCTCGACCTCCCCGCGCAGGCCAAAGGCAATACTCCAGTCTTCGACGACGCCGCCGAAGCGGGGCGTAAACCCGCCCGGAAAACGCTCGTTGAAGATGAAGCAGTGGTCGGGCAGATTCACGTTGGTGTAGTCGGCCGCTGGGTTCGCCGGCACCGCGGGACAACCCTGACCGATGCCGGACAGGTCGGCCACCCGGATCGTGGGCGTGCCGTCTTCAAGCGGGTCGCCCCGGAACACACCGGCCCGGGTGTTGGGATTACGGAAGAAAAAGCCACCCTCCACCTTGCGCTCCGCATAGTTGCCGAAGGCGTACAGCCGGCTGTTGATGTCCTCCAGGTCCAGCCCCAGGTTGCCGAAGAATTTGTAGTCGTACTGAATCTCGGGCGCGCCCCAGATCTGGGCCGCTGGCCGGCGTATATGTTCATTGCCGGCCTCAATCAAGCCCCGCGCATCGTTGCGCTGGACGCTGCGGCTGGTTTCGTCCGCGTTCGTAAACTCGAAGCTGAAGTTGGCAAAGCCGTTGTCCGTCAACGGCAGGCCCAGGTTGGCGGCGACGTTCACCTTATCGCCGTCGCCGTGGTAGTTCTGACCGTAGCTGGTCTGTACCGACAGGCCCTCCCGGTCTTCTCTCAGCTTGAAATTCAGGATGCCGGCAATGGCGTCCGAGCCGTACTGGGCCGCAGCGCCGTCGCGCAACACTTCGACGCGGTCGAGCGCAATGGCCGGGATCACGGAAATGTCGGGCGCATGGGAGCCGTCCGAAATACCGCCGCCCAGGAAGGTAATCACCGAGGCGCGATGCCAGCGCTTGCCGTTGACCAGTACCAGAGTGGAGTCCGATGACAGCCCGCGCAGGTTGGCCGGGCGAACGAGCGTAGCGGCGTCACTGATGGGCTGCTGGTTGACGTTATAGGACGGCACGGTGGCGGACAGCAGCGAGTCCATGTCCCGGATGCCGTATGTCTGCAAGTCCTCGCCCTGAATGATGTCTACCGGTACCAGTGAATCCTGGGCCGAGCGGCCCGCCACGCGGGAGCCGACTACCTGGAGGTCGCCGAGTTCTACAACTTGCTCTTGGGCTGGCTCTTGGACTTGCTCTTGCGGCTCCGCGTCTTGCGCCCCAACCGCCGCTACTCCCATCAAAGGGGACAGTCCCACTAAGAAACAGGTTTGCCACCACTTCAGCTTCCTCATCACGTTCCTCCTCCTGAAACCTCGTTTCTACCGTCTTCTACAGTAGGGAGAGAAAGGATTGCGAAACACTCCTCGCTTTCCTTCTTTATTCTCATGTGTATAATACCATCCCTTCGGAGAGGCCGCCAAGTTCACAGCCGCGGCGGGGAAGGAGAGCAGCACGATGCGTACATTGTTTTTAAATCCGCCTGCGTATGAAAATTTTGACGGTGGAGCCGGCTCACGCTATCAGGCGACGCGTGAGGTCTGGTCGTTCTGGTATCCGACCTGGCTGTGTTATCCGGCCGGAATGATCGAGAATAGTCGCGTTCTGGATGCCCCGCCCGAAGGCTTAAATCAGGCGCAAACCGTTGATATTGCTAAAGAGTACGACCTGATTGTGTTGCATACCAGTACGCCGTCGGTGAAATTGGACGCGCGGACCGCGGAGCTGATTAAAGAAAAAAATTCGGCCTGTACCATTGCGTTTGTGGGTGGCCAAGCCACGGCCGAGCCAGAGCAAACCTTACACATCTCTGAAGCCATCGATATTGCCGCGCGGAAAGAGTTTGACTACTCGATGAAAGAGGTTGCCGAGGGACGGGATTGGAAAGACATCCGCGGCATCAGCTACCGCCAGGACGGCCAGATTCACCACACCCTTGAACGGCCTCCCCTCACCAATGAAGACCTTGACCAACTACCCTTTGTCACTCAGATTTATAACCGTGATCTGGACTTCCGTAAGTATAACAGCCCCTATTGCCAGTATCCGTATGTGTCCTTGTATACCGGGCGTGGCTGTCCGGCGCGCTGCACGTTTTGTCTGTGGCCGCAGGTGACCACCGGCCATTCCTACCGCACCCGCTCGGTCGGCAATGTCATTGAGGAAGTGCAAGAGATGAAGCGTCTCTTTCCTGGCATGAAAGAGGTCTTTTTTGATGACGATACGTTTACGGCCGATCCAAAACGGGCGCGTGAAATCGCGAAAAAAATGGGGGCCCTCGGCCTGTGCTGGTCTACCAACGCACGCGGCAATGTTGATTACGAGACCCTCAAGGTGCTGAAAGATGGCGGGCTGCGGCTGTTTGTGGTCGGGTATGAGTCCGGGAACGCTGCTATTCTCAAGAATATCAAGAAAGGCGTGGCCCTCGAAACCTCGCGGCGTTTTACTCAGGACTGCCACAAGCTTGACATCTTGATCCACGGGACCTTTATCCTAGGCTTGCCGGGAGAAACCCGTGAGACCATGCAGGAGACCATGCGTTTCGCCCGGGAGATGAATCCGGAAACCATCCAGGTGTCTTTGGCTTCACCCTATCCTGGTACCGCCTTTTACGATTTTGCACTCGACCACGGCTATATCAAAGCCGAGGATATGGTGGGTGAGTCGGGCTATCAGAAATGCGTTATTAACTACCCGAACCTGTCAGGGGAAGAAATTTTTGAAACGGTTGAGAAATTTTATCGCTCGTATTACCTCCGCCCACGCTACATCTTTAAGGCCGTCAAAAAGATGGCGCGTGACCCGGAAGAGCGGAAACGGATGTGGCAGGAAGGCAAGGATTTTTTCCGTACCATGCGTAAACGGCGGGAGATGAATGCCGCTCCGCCTACGGCCTCCTCGCCGGCGGCCTGATTCGTCTCTCGAAGTCGCAAGTTACAAGTCGCAAGTCGAAGATCAATTCGACTTGCGACTCCTAAAGCCCCTACTCATGTCCGTTATCGCCTTCTGGTTCTTATGTGGTCTCCTGTGTATTGGCCTTCTCTATTACTTTTTCAGTGTGTATGCGGCTTGGTGTTTTTTCCGCCCTAGTCGGGGTAACCGGCCGGTTGCCCCGACATATCTCACGGCCCTTCCCCCAGTCACTATTCTCAAGCCGCTCAAGGGAGCGCTGGCCGACCTGTACGACAGCCTGGCCAGCTTTTGTCAGCTTGATTACCCAACCTTTCAAATCATGTGTGGTGTGCGCGACCCCGCTGACCCGGCGATTGCCATTGTCACGAAGGTGCAGCACGACTTTCCCCAGTGCGATATTGCTCTGGTTGTTGAACCCCAGGTGATCGGGACCAATTATAAGGTCAGCACCCTGCATCATCTGATGCCGCAAGTGAAGTATGACTATCTGGTCATTACCGACAGTGATGTTTCGGTTGAGCCGGATTACTTGCGGACGATTATCCCACCCTTAACGAGGCCTGAAACGGGCTTGGTCACGTGTGTGTATCGTGGCGGCTCCAGACAACCACTGCCGGCCCTGCTGGAATCGCTCATGATCAACACGGCTTTTACCACCCAGGTCGTGGTCGCCAGCCAGGTCGAACAGCCGACGTATGCCTTTGGGGCAACCATGGCGCTCAAACGTACCTGCCTCGAAGCTATTGGGGGGTTTGCAAGGCTGGCCGATTATCTGGCGGATGATTATTATCTTGGGTATCTCATTACCCAGGCTGGGTATCAGATTCGAGTCCTGCCCACCGTTGTTGAAACCCACCCCGATGCGGGATCGCTGAGCGGCTTGTTTCACCATCAGTTACGCTGGGCGCGGACACAACGAAACTGCCGTCCCGGCGGCTATAGCAGCACATTTGTGACGTTTGGCACTGTCTGGGCATATGTCAGCCTGCTGTGTTTTTGGTCGTCCGCGGAGATAACTCTGCTCGCCCTCAGCGTCATTGGGACCCGCCTTCTGACCGCGGCGCTGATGAGCACGGCCTTTCTACAATCGACCCTGCCGCTGCCGGCCATTCTGCTGACGCCACTCACAGACCTCATCTCTTTTGTGGTCTGGTGTGTCAGCTTGCAGGGCAACACTGTCCAATGGCGAGAGTATACCTTTCGGGTCCACAAAGATGGCCGCATGGTTCGTGTCAGTTAATCCTGGTCCCCCCTGCTAGGGGGGATTGAGGGGGGTCGCGCGTAACGCAGGCAGACCACGGTAATTAATGAGTCGAATGTCCTGTTCAGCAGCCATCTGCCGCACCGCCGGACTCGTGAGCGCGGCAAGCTCGACATCTCTTCTATACGTTGGCGTCCAGCGTTCGACCTCAGAGCACGGTAAGAAAGCCGGGTGGCAGTACAGCTCGGTTACGTCGGCTTGGAGTTGCGGCAAAAGGCCGAGCAGGTAGGGTTCGTCCACCGCGCCACTTTGATGCAGACCAAACAGATGATTCGGATACGGAATACGCGCCCGACGCAGTTTCTGTTCGGTTGTCCGGGCGAGGCGGGTAAGCAGAAAAGACTCCCAGCGTTTCCTCAGGGCTTGGCGCGGGTCAAGCGCGAGGCTGGCCGCAAGGTCTTCTCGGGTCAGACGCATAGCCGGAATAGGGTATTCCTGTGTCAGCGCGAGGAGAGCAGCCATGACCACCGGGTGCATATGGATATTGAGATGTCCATCAATATGGGACAGGGGTAATCCCGTTTCCAGAAAACGTTCAAGCTGGGCCTGACACTCGGCCCGGACTTCTTGCCGAGCACGGGGGGAAAAATAATACTGCAACCCGGCAAGCGTTGGGTCGTGCGCAAAATTCCCCTGGCCATCGGTTATCGCTCGGAGTTGCTGCGGGGGGAGGACAGCCCGTCCCTGGACTAATGTCAGATGCAGTCCGACACCGAGGCTGGGCGTCGAGCGGGCAAGCTCAACCGCTTCCTCCCAGGCCGGGGCCGTGACCATGAGACTGGCATTGGTCAGAATGCCATATTGGTGGGCGTGCAACACGCCGGCATTGACCTGGGATGACAGGCCAAAGTCGTCCCCGTTTACAATCAGATACCGCACGGAAGCCCCCTCACCCTAGCCCTCTCCCTCCAGGGGAGAGGGAATAAAAGGGGAGCGCACTCCCAGTCCCTAATCCCCAATCCCTAATCCCTCGTCATGCGCGTCGAGCTGCTCGATATCGGGCAGGATGTCACGCTCGGCTCGCTCCAGGTCTGCGGGGAAATCGATCTCTGTCCAGGGGAGGTCGTCAACCCGCTCGAAGCCAACCTGGTGTTGGGCCAAAAACACCGGAAAGGCTTCTTCATGCTCAATCGTGTCTCGGCCCTGAGCAACACAGTCATCGAGAATAGAACGGAGCAGTGAAGCAGCGTCTCGCGCCACTTTGAGAAACCCGACCGACTCGCCAATCAGGTCGTAGTCGCCCGAGCCGCCCCGGATGATCGTCAGCACCCGCCCAGCCCGGGTGAGCAGCATTTGTTCTTCGCCGGTATTTTCGGAACTCGCATCAAGTAAAAAGCAGCTTGCGTGCTTGGATTGCACTAAACGTTTCAGCAAACGCACCGGGAAGAGCACATCTGCATCCATGATAAGCAGGTCATTGTCAAACTCTTTGCGCGCGCTCCAGAGAGACAAGATAGCGCCCTTTTCGTACTGCTCGTTCCTGATGTAGCGCACGGACACCGCGCCGCACCGCTCACCGATTTCTTCGACAATCATGTCCCCACGATAGCCGATCACGATCACCGCCTCTCTGACTCCAGCGGCCCCTAAAGCAGTGAGGGTGCGTTCGAGCAAGGTTTTTCCACTGACCGCTACCAAACATTTGGGCCGCTGGTCGGTGATTGCCTGAAAGCGCTTACCAACCCCGGCCGCGAGAATAATAGCCTTCATGAACTGCCACCCGATAACACGTCTTTGAGCGCAGAGAGAAAACGCCGAAAGTCGTCCGGAGTCAGATGCCCCATGTTGGCGACCCGGAAAATATCGGTGCGGAGTTTGCCCTGCCCCTCGTAAATGACAAAGCCACGTTGTTTGAGACCGTCGTGCAAGCCCGGATATGACACGCCCTGGGGCAAGAGCAGAGAGGTCAGGGAGTTGGAACGTAGTTCTGGAGGAAGGAAGAATTCGAGTCCGAGCTCAGCAAAACCGTCGCGCAGGAGTTGGGCGGCCAGACGGTAGCGTTCTACCCGTCGCGCAGGCGTTTCCTCCAGCAGTTCATCAAGGGCGGCATCCAGCGCATACCAGGCCGGGATGGCTGGCGTAAATGGAATACTGCGGCGCTCCTGCGCTTCCCAGTGCAGCGGCAAATGCAGGTATAAGGAACGCCGCGGATAGTCCCGCATAGCCGTCATGACTTCGTTCCGAACCAGCACAAAGGCGACCCCCGGCTGGCCCTGGACGCATTTATTGGCCGTACAGGCACACAGGTCCACACTGTCGCGCCCGAGGTCAAGGTCTTCACCCCCAAGCGCGCTTACCGCGTCAAGCAGAAACCGCCGGCCCGCCCGACGAACAACAGTGCCAATTTCAGTCACCGGGTTGAGCAGGCCGGTTGTGGTCTCATGCTGGACCAGGGCCACTGCGGCGATAGTGGGGTCGCTGTCGAGGGTGGCCGCAATCTGCTCCGGGTTCGGCGCTTCGGTCCAGGCATAGGTCAATTCTACGCTCGGGATACGATGGGCTTCGGCCATCTGGCGCATCCGGTCGCCATAGACTCCGTTGTTAATCACCAAGAGTTTCTCTCCCTCGGCCAGGGCCGACGAGACCATGGCTTCAACCGCCAGGGTGCCGGAGCCGCTCACCACCACCGGGGTATAGCCCTCCGGGGCAAACGCCTGCAGGAGCTTGGTCCGCACCGCAGCCAGAAGGTCAGAAAACTCTTCTTCCCGGTGGCACAAGTCTCCGCGCAGCAGGGCGTGCCGGACGCGCGGGGAAACATTGACCGGGCCAGGATTCAGAAGGATGTATTGCTGCATAGCTTTAGCGGGGAGAGAGGAGAGAGAGGGACTCTATCTCCCTTCTCTATCGCCCCTCTCTATCGCCTCCATAAAACGACTGACGATCTGCTGTGGCTCGTGCGTAATCCGGCCAATTTTACGCTCTTCCCGGTCCGGTTCAATCTTAATCAGAAGAAATGACGGTCCGTCTCGCTCCGACGGATCCCGCCCCAGCAGGTCTCGCGCAGCAGCCAGCAGTTGGTCGGCATCCTCCGCGCGGCGCACGTCAGTATAGCCGCTTGCGCGCGCCACTTCATCCAGCGCAATGCGACTGGAAATAGTCGGCTGGTTTCCCGTCGAACCGTAGGCTTCGTTATCAAAAACAAGATGCACCAAATTGCGCGGCTGCTGAGCCCCGATCAACGCCAGTGAGCCCATATTCATTAAGACATTGCCATCACCGTCAAACACCACAACGCGCCGCTCAGGTTTACTCAGGGCCACGCCCAGCGCAATGGACGAGGCCAATCCCATTGAGCCAATCATATAGAAATTGCCGAGACGATCTTCAAGATTGAACGACTCACGAGAGATAAACCCATTCGCATGTACAACCAGGGCGTCCTGCAAGAAGGGCAGGACAACACGAAGAGCGGCGGCCAGCTTCATACGGCAACTCCAGGCGGGAGGACGAGCGCCGTCGGTCGGCTTGTCTGCTTCAGAGTCGAGGCGGCCCAGACAATAGCGTCCTCAAGAGTACGCTCTTCAAGCACTCGATACGGAATCTTCAAGGTGGATAACAGGTCGGGCAGGATGTCGCCCATAATGATATGCTCCGGCGCGTCTTTGCCCTGATAACCGCGCCAGGTGATCAGCAGCAGACAGGGTAATTCATAGATCAGACTGAGAGAAGACAGCGCATTCAGACACACCCCCAGGCCGGAGTTCTGCATAATGACCACGGGTTGCTTGCCAGCCATATAGGCTCCCGCCGCCAGGCCCACAGCCGCATCTTCACGCGTCTCGGCAATATACCCACCCCGTTCTTCAAGCGTGGCAATCACCCCTTTGACCAGAGAGCAGGGCACACCGGTGAAAAAGTCAAATCCGGCGTTACTGAGGTGTTGAACAACTTTTGGTCCGCTGATCATAGGTAATGAGACTCCTGACAAAAGCTCCGCAAAAACTGGGCAAGACTAGTAGCTATCTCATAAATGTTTGACGAGTGCTCTATAGGCCGTCGCTCCTCGGAAACAGTGGCGATTCTCCTGTTGATGAGAGGCGTTCTCCTTCTTTCTTCTGTAGCCTGGATGGAGTGGCAACGGAATCCGGGATGTTCGGCTTCCCGGATTGTACTTCGTTCCATCCAGGCTACATGTCTATTGATGAGAGGCGTTCTAGGATAAATCCCCCTGGGCCGAGTCTTGCACAGAGAGTTCCAGAGCGACCGCATCTGACCCCTGCCTGACCCTTGCCGGTCGATATAACAGAAGCGGTAAGACTACAATGGATGCGATAAGGACACTCCCCACTGCTAGGCTAAGCAGGAGGCCCATACTGAAAATACCATAGTATTGAGCGACCATGAGACTGCCAAATCCGACCATGGTCGTCAGCGAGAACAAGACAACCGCCTGGCCGGTACTGCCGGCAATCAAGCTGGCGACCGAGCCGTCACTTCCCTCTCGGAAACGATGGACGAGATGGATACCATTCTCCACGCCGATACCAATAATCAGGGGCGCAGCAACCATATTGGCGAGATTGAACTGCACGTCCCACAGCCACATCAGCCCCGCGGTCCAGATCATCCCCAGACCGAGCGGAAGGACAGCCAGCAGCGCATCCCCGACACGGCGCAGGGCCAAAAACGTGACGACCAGGATGGCGAGGAATGCATACCAGGCCGCCTCAACATAGCCGTCCTTCATCGCACCAATAGACTCATAGCCAATAACCGGGGAGCCGGTGACATCCGGGTCAACAGTGCGTAACTGCCGAATAAATTCCGTCAGTGGCTCGCGCTCCCAGATATCCTCTTTGGGATAGATCTGTAAAAGAAACCGCTGGCCGTCACTGCTGACAAAGCGGCTGCGCAACTGAGGCGGGACATCGGCAAACGTAATCGGACCAACTGGAGACAGGTTATTACTGAGGAGAGACCATTTATCCTGAAAGTCGAGAAACAGAGCGTTCTGAAAAAGGGTCAGACTCTTTTGGGCGGTGTGTACGGGTAGCGTTCGGAGGGCTTCAAAAACGGCCAGGAGATGTTGGCGTGCCGCGTGCAGGAGCGTCTCACCGCCATTTTCCTGGTCACGAATTTTGAGGCGCAGTTTATCAAGGGTGCGTTCGAGCTGCCGGACCTCCACTGGGCGGGGATCGCTGCGGAGCGGAGGCAGATCGCTCAGCAGCGGGCGGATCGCTTCGAGGATAGGCAGGCGTTCCTCTTGTCCGTCCGGAATCAGGGACGCCACGCTTTCAACGGTCTCCACGCTGGGTAGAGCAGCAAACGCTTGGGCTTTGTGACGTGCGGCTTCTGGCGTGGCAGCCGTCGCCAAGGCATTCCAGGACGAGCGTTCGGAGTTTTCAATAATACGCTTTTCCCACTCAACCGACTCTGTCCCGTGCGCTTGGAGGTTCAGCAAATTATAGTCAAAGGAGACCCACGGCAGAGCCAGGAGTCCCGCCACCGTTCCAAGCCCGGCGAGCCCGAAGAGCAGGTTTCTCTTCTGTTCGACCTGCTTGCCCAAGCCGGAAAAAATTGTCTGCACGGCCGTCTGCTTTCCTGCGGAAACACGCCACGGCCGGAACGAGTCCATCCCTACGATCAAGGCTGGTAGGAAAGTGAGTACGGCGAGAACGGACAGTAAGATACCCCCGCCCGAAATGATGCCGAGTTCCTGCACCCCGCGAAAGTCCGCCAATGTGACCGCAAAAAAGGCCAGCGACGTGGTCAACGCGCCCGCAATAATACTGGGCACGGTCTGTTCAAACACGACCGTAATGGCCTCGGCTTGGTCTTTTCCTTTGCCGCGCTCTTCCTCATAGCGCGTCATGAAATGGACCCCAAAGTCGTCGGCCAAGCCGAGCAGCATAGGGGCGATGAAAACGGTAATAATCGTGAGATGACCGACTGATAGAGTGACAAAACCCAGCGTCCAGCTCAGGCCGAGCATGAGCGCTGAGACAATGAATAACGGATGCCGAACGCGGCGGAAAAAGAGCAGGTAGAGGAGCGCAATACCGGACAGGGAGACGACCGTTGCCACTGCCGTATCGTGCTGTGCGCTGAGCATTTCATCATTGCCCAGTGCTTTTGTTCCTGTTACGCCGGCCTCCAGACCGGGAAATTCCACTTTGAGATCAGTCATCGCCCGCCGAATAGCAGCTATCGAGTCCTGGAGGTCATTGAAGCCAGCGGCTGCATCTTCTTTGGCCTCAACCATAAGGAATATGTATTTGCGATTCTCGGCAATCAGGAAGCCATCATCATCGAGCTGTCCGGTCCCACCAAAAAACTCGGCCCAGGGAGAACGGTAACGGTAGCCTTTTCCATTCAGTGCTCGCCCGATCTCTTGCAACAGCGCGTTCAGAAAGGACAACTGGGAGTCGGAGAACTCGCCGGACTCTTCATCTATGTCTGTTCCCAGCCCGAGGAGATCGTCAACTAAATGCGACACAACGGCGCTACTGACTTGGGTGTTAATCGCCTCGAACAGCGTATTCAAACCAGGGTTCGCCAGCAACTCATGAATAATCTCTTGAGAGTCTTCAAGATTCCGTTGTAAATTACGCAAATTCTCAGGCGACAGGTAGAGCAGCTTTTTGCCTTCTAAGGAAGAAACATCGACCCGATAAAAAATCTCAGCAATATGCTCCCGCTCTTGGGCGAGTCGTTCAGCCAGGCGAGTAATAAAGGCTTTGCCTTGCGGGATGTCTTGTGGTTCAACAACGACGACGACCTGATCCAGGCCGATAAACTCTTCAGAATATTCCTCATCGAGTTGCAGGTAGCGCTTTTCGGTCGAAACCAGATCATTGCGGCCAGTCACGAGTTCGAGATGCTGGGCTGTGTATATTGACGCCGTAACAGCAAGCAGGACACATAGACTCAGGGTCGTCTTGGCGTACGTAACGACACCCCGAGCAAAGGCACGCAGGGCGCGTTTTTCCAGGACGACGAAGCGCTGTTTGAAAGACGGGGGGATTGCCGGCACGGATAATGTCTCGCTGGGGATTGGGGGTTAGGAATTGGGGGTTAGGGGTTGGGCCTCATTATCAATCTTCTGCTGCATGCGCTTCACCAGTTCTTCATACGACTGTTTGGACATCAGCGATTGGACTTGTTTGCGCAGGTTACTGGCCATACTCACCCCGTCAAGCCGGACATCCCAAATCTTCCATACGCCATCCGATTGATTGAGCCGAAAACCGATGCCAACGCGACCTTCATCAGGATTCACTACCGAGACCTCGACCAGGGCCTCATTCCCGCTCAGTTGCGTGTCGCCGTATTCGAATTGAATCTCGGCAAAAAATTCCGAAGCTCTCGGATAGGCAAGCGCACGCAGCAAGCGCACGAGGAGACCGGTAAAATTAGTCTGCTTCTCTTGGCCGATGGTGTCCCAGTGCGGTCCCATCAGCCAACGCGCCAGTTGGGCGATTGCCAGGTTTTTTTCGATTTCTTCATTCGTACAGTGCGGCGGGGCTGAGGGAGAGTCAAATTCCTGGCCGCACGATTGCATGGTGGAAAGCAGCCGTTTGGTCACGTCGGCCGGAGAATCCGCCCAGCCGAGCTGAGGGAAAAGGATACATATCGTCAAAAGAAGAGTTTTTCCCACTATAAAGCTCCTCGACACGCCAACCGCTGTCTTTCTAAGTTTTTCAATTTCAATAAGGAAAGGGATGCCAGTTCTCACGATGCAAACACGAGGCGCGCAGAACGGAGAGGGCTTCTCCCCCACCCTAGCCCTCTCCCTCTGGGAGAGGGAATAAAACCCAATCCCGAGACCCGCGGATTATTCTGCGACTTGCCTCTCCCGATTTTGCAGGTAGAAGTCTTGCACCGCACTGTACAAATCAAGGGAAAAACGGTTCACACTCTCGAAGAGTTCAAGATTGAGCGAGCGTTCGTTTATCGCGTCTGTTCCCGTTGTTCCCGCGTCCGTTGCCACAATTTCCGTTGGGGATAAAAAGTATGATTTCGGGTCCATGGCTCCGTCGGCTACTCGGCCAATAGCATCACGCAGCGTGGAAGGTCCGACAAAGGGCAGCACCAGATACGGGCCGGGTCCAACGCCATATTTTCCGAGCGTTTGACCAAAATCTTCTTCGCTCTTTTCGATGCCGAATTTATTTTTGGCGATGTCAAAAAAGCCGAGGCCGCCAATAGTCGTATTGATCACAAAGCGGCCGGCTTCCCGGGCCGCACCGTCCAGCTTGAGTTGAAAGAGACTATTGGCGAAGCGCGGCACGACACCGATATTGTCGAAAAAACGACGGACACTCAGCCGCGCATTCTCCGGCACAGTCTCAGCATAGGAACGCGCAACCGGTCTGAGCACATGTTCGTCCATCCAGATATTGAAGGAGAACATCTGCTCATTAAAGGGTTCAAAAACGGACGGTTCGTAGGCGGGCATGGTCGTATCAAGGGTGTCGAGCGGGTCATTCAGCCCCCCCTGCACCGCGCTGTTCTGAGCAAAGGCTGAAGATCCGAGCATACTGACCAAACAGAAAGCTGCAACAGAGAAAAGTCGTCTTTTTTGCATTGTTCTATACTCTGAATAGCGCCCTAGGCGTCCTTGGTTGGCAGCAGAACGGTCGCCGTTCCAATGGCCCAGCGTTCTCCATCATCGTTCTCCATCCAGATATCGCACTCGGCAATATGCTGCTCTGCATCCTTCTGAGTGACAAAGCCAAGCAGGTGAATAGTACAGTCAGGCACGACCGGGCTGCGAAACGTCGTGCCGATGCGTATAATCTGCGCCGCTTGGTTCCACTCGCTTATCAGTCGGGCCAGCAGCCCCATACTTAATACCCCAGGCGCTATCATGCCTGGCAGGCCCTCTTTGCGTGCGCCTTCATCGTCTGTGAAACGTGGGAAATCCATGCCGGCCGTTTTGGCGTACTTGCGGACGAAGTCTTTGGTCAGGAGCATGTCAATAGGTGGCAACTCGTCGCCTTCTTCTATCTCTTCAAAATAGAGGGTCTTCATCGCTGCATAATCCTATGGTCAACAATGGCAATCTTCTCGCCGTCTTGGTTTGTGATCTCATTCCGCAGGACAATGAAGTACATGGAGCCACTGCGCCCGGTTTTCTCATAAATATCGTGTATGGTGCTGACCATTTTCAGCGTGTCACCAGGCCGAACCGGAGAAAAAATTTCGACATCACGTCCGCCATCAAAGCCGACCTTGCCAAAGCGCGGCATATGCTCGGGCGTCATTTTTTTGGGGCGGAGCCGTGTCACATAGGTCGGGGGCGCAACGAGACCGCCATGGGGTCCGTTCGCGGCAGCTTCTTCATCCGTGTAGAGAGGGTTGGTCTCTCCAAGCGCGTCCGCAAATTTCAGGATGTCTTCTTTGTCAACAGGCGGGAAGTCTGTTTCGTCAAACACCTGGCCTAAAATGGACCGATCAAATTCAAGAGCCATACGAGTATCCTCTACGTGCCATTGGAGGCCGGCCGCGCCGGGGCGCGCTGGACACGAAAATCAACCGGACGGTAGCCGCCGGCTCGAAGCGCCTCAACCAACTCTTCGGTATTCGTAATATCTTTCTCAAACTCTGTGGCGCAAATCCCGACAAAGCTCACCAGATGGGCATCACTGCCACCAAAGGCATGGTAGCCGTACGAATCAATCAGCTCGGCCACGCGCTCGTTTTCGCCCTTTTTGCTCCCGCCGTTCAGGGCCTCAACGCCAACCACCCCCTGAAGTGGAGGGCGATTTTCATAGTGCTCAATCAATCCGATAGTGGGCCGGCCCGGGTGACACGGCATGGCAACCCCGCCCAGGCGCGCCACTTCGTCGATCAACTCCTGGGCCCGCAGCCGCACGTCGGAGAAGTCAAAGCGTTGCAGCATAGCGTCGTTCACCCCATACACGAGCACGTGGCCGTACTCGGTCTCGACTTCGGAGGCTTTGAGGATCAGCATGCCATACTTGTCTTCCAGCTCTCGGTAGTCACTGTGGGTGTCGAACTGGCGGTGTTCGGTCAGGACGATGCCGTCCAGCGGTCGTTCGTCTCGTTTACGCGCCAGCCATTTGAGGTAGGCCTCAACCGGCGCACGGCTGTCGTCTGAGACTTCAGAGTGGAGATGGAGGTCAATTACTCGTGCCATTAGGATTGTCCCAGAGCCGGCTGTCTAGGCTGGCTCTTCTGTCTCCTTGCGTAGAAGAGGTTTTTTCTGGTTGTGGAAATAGTGCCCTATAGTGCCAGAAGTGAACGCTTGTGGCAATGCAAAGCGGGGAGGATCAACCGGCTCCTGTCCCTCCCTGGTCCAGAATCAAGCGGCTATCAACAGGCTACCAAGAAGACTATGAGGTCGGTTTGAACAGCGGAACCGCAACCTCCGGCGTCACGTCCTCGAAGGTGACTTCGACCGGCATTCCTATGCTGACGCTCTCCGGGTCACAGTCCACGATGTTCGTCAACATCCGCACCCCTTCTTCCAACTCAACATAGGCCATGACATAGGGCACTTTGTTACGAAATCCCGAACTTTGATTCTGACGGGTAATGGTAAAGGTGTATACCGTGCCCTTGCCGCTGCATTGCAGCCACTCAAAGTCCTGCGACAGGTCTTCAGGACAAAACGCCCGTGGATAGTAAAAAACCGTTCCACACTGACGGCATTTCTGGACATACAGTTCGTGCCGGGCACAGGCTTCCCAAAATGGGCGCGACTCTTCATCGACCCGCGGAACCGGGCGTTTCGATTTCTTTTTCTCATCAGCCATAATCAATTCCCCATTATCGGACCGCTACTATACTCCGAGGACCAGAGAGGCACCGCTGTGCCGCAGCCCGAGTGTCCCGCCCGTTCCATGGCAAAAAGCGAGTTCACAATCTTTGACTTGACGCTCCCCACACTCGCCTCGCAGCTGCTTGACCGCCTCGATCACGAGAAAAATCCCGCGCATACCGGGGTGATTAGACGAGAGCCCACCACCGTCCGTGTTAATCGGGAGCTCGCCGCCCAGACCAATACGACCGTTCTGGACATACGAGCCCCCCTCGCCTTTTTTACAAAATCCCAGACTTTCTAAAGTGACACACACCGTAATGGTAAACGAGTCATAAATCATGGCCATGTCAAAGTCTGTCTGACTCACTCCGGCACGCGCCATGGCCTTCGGGCCGGACTGCTTGGCAGCCGCGTCGGTAATATCGCGCATCCCAGCGCTGGTATGCGAACAGGCCTCTGCCGCACTGAGGATATGGACGGGCTTCTTTTTGAGATCGCGCGCCCGTTCAGTGGACGTGACAACCAGGGCTCCGCCGCCATCGGAGATCATGCAGCAGTCCAAGAGGTGAAGCGGTGAAGACACCTCACGCGAGGCAAGTACGTCGTCAACAGTAATCGGGTCACGAAACTTGGCATACGGATTCAGAGACGCATGTTTACGCGTGGTCACGGCAATCTCGGCCAGTTGCTCACTGGTTGTGCCGAATTCGTGCATATGGCGCTGAGCGGTCAGTGCGTAGTCGCCGACGGTTGTCGGGCCGTAGCAGCCTTCAAACTGTTCCGGCGGATCACCACTTCCGCCTCCCCCGGTGCCAATGGCAAAACGGTCTGAGGACCATTTGCTGCCATACAGAATCAGCGCTACATCGCAGTAGCCAGCGACAATAGCCGCCGCGGCGTGGGCGGTATGCGAAACAAAGGACGAACCGCCAATCGAGTTGGAGTCCAGGAAATCGGGGTTGAGATTCAGGTGCTCGGCCAGGGCGATAATCCCCATACCGCCCACGCCCGAAGTAAACAGGCCGTTGACGTCTTTGATGCTCAGTCCGGCATCGTCCAAGGCGCCTCGCGCACTCTCGGCCATGATTTGGTATTGGGTTTTATGGGGTGCCCAACGGAGCGGGTGCTCGTACACACCGGCCAGCGCAGCTTTTCGACTGATACTCATAATATTCCTCTTAGTTGAAGAACGCCTGAAGGGCGTCGCAGGCGGCCTGCGGTTTTTCGATCGGCAGCCAGTGCCCGGCCTCGGGAATCACAGCCAGTTGGGCATTCGGGATGTTATCGCGCAACTCTTCTGCCTGGGCGACCGGCGTGGTGGCGTCGTCCGCGCCGGCCAGCACCAGAGTAGGGATGTTGATCTGTCCGAGTTGCGCGGTCAGGTCAACCTGCTGGCAGGCCATCAAATCAAAGCAGCGGACGCGCGGGTCGGTCTTGATCTGTTCCATCCAGCCTTCCTGGATGATCTCCTGCGGCGTCTGCGGCGAGCACGAAACCTTGGTAAAGGGCTGGCCCTGGCGGCCTTTCATGACCGCTTCCCAGGTTGCAATCAGCTCATTCGGGATATTGAACTTTGCCGCGGTACAGGTCAGCGCCAGACCTTCCACCATATCAGGGTGGCGCAGGGCCAAGTCCAGGGCGATTGCGCCGCCCATGGAATGGCCGACAACGACCACCGGGCGCAGGCCCAGCGTTTGCCATAGGGCATAGGTGAAGTCGCTATACGCAGCCACGCTTTTGAGGCTTTCCGTTCCGCTCGAACGCCCATGTCCCGGAAAGTCGAACGATAACGGACTGTGGTTGGCAGAGAGAATATCGAGCATCTTATGGGCAAAATGACCATTGCTACCTGCCCCGTGGACGTACAAAAAGAGCCGGCCCCGGCTCACCTCGGGCACAACGGGCGGCAGCGTCGTTTGGCCGGTGTGGAAATAATGTACCGCATAGCCGTCAACATCGATATACTTGGTTGGCATAGCCCCTCGCTTTGGAAAAAACTGTCAACTGACTAATCGGCCAGGGCCGGGTTTGTCAAGGGTTACAGCCTTAGCGATAGCTCAGGCTTCACACCCGCGCCAGTTCACGGACCAAAACACGCAACGACTGGGCGTTATACGCCGGTAAAAAATGGTCAATATACGGCAGGGCGGCCTTCATGCCCTGGGCGCGCGGCTCAAAACTGGCCGCGCCGTACATGGGATTGATCCAGACCACCGTATCCACCCGTCGCCGCAGGGCGCGCATTTCGCGCTGAATGACTTCAGTTTGACCGCTGTCATAACCATCACTGATAATGATGGCCACTGTCGAACGGGCCGAGCCTTCACGCAGGACGCCACGATTCAACTCGGCGAGCGCCCGTCCGATATCCGTGCCGCCGGACCAATGCCGGACCGTCTCACCGACCTGCTGCAAGGTGTGTTGCACGGAGCCACGGCGCAAGAGCGCGGTAATCTCGGTCATCTCCGTACTGAACACCACCGTACGGGAATTCTTGAGTTCCTGCTGAATCCCCAGCATAAGCTGCAACAGGAACGGGTTAAACGCATCCATAGAGCCGCTCACATCGCACAGCATGACGAGGCGCGTCTTGCGCACGCGGCGTTGGACGCGGGAGAGTTCCAGCATGTCCAGGCCGTGACGCAGATTGCGCCGGAGTGAGCGACGCAGGTCTATTCGCCGGCCGCGTGGGGACGGCTTGAGACGCCGGCTGGGGCGCGTGGCAAGCCGCCTTGCCAGGATACGAACCGTCTGGGCTATGGGCGGAGCGTCCTCATCCCAGCGCGCCGTCAGGTTGAGGTCGCGCAGGGTTTCTTCCGCGCTGCTGTCTTCCCGCTGGCCAATAATGTCCTGGTGCGCCTCCTGAAAGCCCTGATCCAACGCTCCCCGGAGCAATTCGGTTTGCATCCCCATGCGGTGGCCTTCGTTCTCTGCTTCCCCGTACCAGTAAGCGTGGAACAGACGGTCAAAGCGCTGTTCCTCCTCGCGGCTACTGGCCAGATTCGTGCGCAGGGCAAGGCGGAAGTCGTCCTCATGCACAAACCGAATCCCACCCAGGGAACGCACCGCATCAATGACCCGCCCCTGGGTCACACCCAGCCGCGCATCCTTGGCTAATCGACACAGTGCAAGCGTGCGGGTGAGCAGCGTCTCGGGCAGCTCGCTCAGAGCGGATGGCTCTTCTTTCAGAGGGTTTTCTGTTGGTGGCATGTTACACCCTCCCCCGCCTCACTCTCCCGCCGCCTCTCCGCTCAGGATGCTCGCCGCCCCGACTGTACGTAATCGCTTAATATCGTCATGGTATTTGAGAATCACCCCCGCGGTTTCCTCAAGGGTCTCGGCGCGGAGTTCCTCAACGTCCAGCCCAAGCAAGGCCCGACTCCAGTCCAGGCTCTCGGCAATGCCGGGCCGTTTGTAGAAGTCCATACTGCGCAGCGTCTGCATCACGCCGACTATGCGTTCGGCCAGAGCAGTCCGAATCCCCGGCACCCGGCGCAGGATGATCTCACGCTCCTTGTCCGGCGCGGGGTAGTCGATCCATAAATACAGACAGCGCCGCTTGAGGGCGTCGTGCAGCTCTCGGCTACGGTTTGAGGTCAGGACTACATAGGGCGGCTGCGTGGCGGTAAAGGTTCCGATCTCGGGCACGCTCACTTGAAAGTCAGACAGTATCTCTAAGAGAAAGGCTTCAAACTCTTCGTCCGCACGATCGACCTCATCAATGAGTAGGACGACCGGCCGTGGACCCGGATGACGAATCGCCTCAAGCAGCGGACGGTTCAGGAGAAACTCATCCCCGAAGATGGTGCGCTCGACGCTGGAGCGCTCCTGCTGCTGTTCGACCATGCGAATATGCAGCATCTGCCGCGCATAATTCCATTCATACAGCGTGGTATTGGCGTCCAGCCCTTCGTAGCACTGCAGGCGAATCAGCGGGGTGTCGAGCACATCGGCCAGCACTTTGGCAACCTCCGTCTTGCCCACGCCGGCTTCCCCTTCGAGCAAGAGCGGTTTTTCCAGGTCTGCGGCCAGCTTGACAGTCAGGGCTAGCGCCCGGTCGGCAATATAATTCCGCGCTGCAAATTCCGCCTGCACAGCCTCAATTGACCGAAAAACCGGTCGCCTGGCTTCCGACATCACCCCTCCCTGGTGTTCTTTCCTCAACTTACTGAGTCAGCGCTTCAGCCCCGGGATGCCACCCGCCCGCGGATGGAGGGCCGGCTAGAACGCAGCCACGCTGAGATCGTTTGATCTGTCTGCCAGCCGTTGCTCAAAAGCGACCAGCTCGTCATCCAGGATGCTGAAGTATTTGGCTTCGGGATGATGAAAGACGAGCGCCGAGACCGAGGCTTCCGGCTCCATCATGTAGCCCTCGGTCAGCTCGACGCCGATTGCCTCGCTGACTGGTAGCAACTGAAACAAGCGTTCCTGGTCTTCAAGGCGCGGACAGGCCGGATAGCCGAAGCTTACCCGGACCCCGCGGTATTGGGCCTTGAAGCGCTCGCGCATGGTCAACTCTGGCGGGTCGGCAAAACCCCACATCTCACGCAGGCGTTGATGGAGCAGTTCGGCAAACGCCTCCGCGCCTTCAATGGCAAGGGATTGGAGAATATGGGAGTCGAGGTAGCGGCCGGCTTCGCGGTAGTGTTCCGCCAGTTCGCGTACACCATGGCCACAGGTCACCACGAACAGCGCGATATAATCCTGTGTGCCGGCGCTGGTCGGAGCCGCGAAGTCGCTCAGACAGCGCCCCTCGCCGTGCTGCTGACGGGGAAAAAGAAACGTCTCGGCAAGGTCTTTTCCGTTTGCCCGATACAGCCGTAGGCTATCGCCGTCCGCCTGGGCCGGAAAGAATTGATACACCGCCCGCGCGTGGAGCAGTTTTTTTGCAATAACCTCGTCCATCACGGCTTCGACCTGCTGGTGTAACTCGACGGCTTTCTCGTTGCCCTGCTCTAATAAGGTCTCAAGATTGCCCTTGAGCCCCAGGTGCTTGCCGTACAGCATGGTCGGGTTGAGATAGGCAAAGATCGCGTCCAGGTCGTAATCATCAAGCGTATGCAGACGCAGATCAGGCGGGCGGGGGGCTGGCTGTTCGTGCGACAGCACGAGCGGTTGGACTATAGGGGCCATGGATTTTCGCGGCTGAGACTTGCGGTCCTGCCGGGCCAGACGGGTCCGTTCTTTTTCAAGCTCCAGAATAAGCGCCGCGTGCTTGTCTTCATCCACAAGCCGGTTGGCCAGATCAAGACCGCGCATGGCATCGTTGGCGTAACACACCAGGCCGTCGTATTCCGGTGCAATTTTATTCGCGGTAAAACGCGGCGTCAGCGCGGCCCCCCCCACCAGAATGGGGCACCCCACCTGGGCGGTTTTGAGGTCCTGGGCCGTCACCACCATCTGTTGGGCCGATTTGACCAGCAAACCGGACAGACCCACGATATCCGGCTGATGCTCCCGCACGGCGGCGATGAGAGTTTCGGGCGCGACTTTAATACCCAGGTTCACCACGCGGTAGCCGTTATTGGACAGGATGATTTCCACCAGGTTTTTGCCGATATCATGCACATCGCCCTTGACGGTGGCCAGGAGGACGGTGCCTTTGAGCACACTGTCAGCTTTCTCCATAAAGGGTTCGAGATGACCAACCGCAGCCTTCATGGCCTCGGCGCTTTGCAGGACCTCGGCCACAATGAGTTCGTTGTTGTTAAACAGTCGTCCGACTTCATCCATCCCCGCCATGAGCGGGCCGTTGATGATATCCAGGGGCAGCCGCTCTTGGAGGGCGGTGTTGAGATCGGCAATCAGGCCATCTTTTGAGCCTTCTATAATATACCGAGCCAGCCGTTCATCCAGCGGCAGGTCGGCGCGGTTATCCTCAAGCGGCGTTTCTTTTTTCTGTCGAAAGTGGGCCGCAAAAGCGGCGACCGGGTCCTCACCGCGCCAATAAATCAGATCGTCAGCGAGTTGTTTCTCTTCTTCGGCAATCGAGGCGTAGCGTTCCAGCTTTTCCGTGTTGACAATCGCCAGGTCGAGACCGGCTTTGACACAGTGGTAGAGAAACACGGAGTTCAGCACCTCTCGGCCGGCCGGCGGCAGGCCAAAGGAGACATTGCTGATACCCAGGATGGTCTTGCAGGCCGGCAGCGCTTGGGTAATCAGCCGGACGCCTTCAATCGTCTCTTCCCCCGCGCCAATATAGTTATGGTCTCCGGTTCCGAGGGGAAACACCAGCGGATCAAAAATGAGATCTTCAGCAGACAGGCCGTATTTTTGGGTGAGTAGCGCATAGCTCCGTTTCGCAACTGCGAGTTTCCGCTGACGGGTGACGGCCATGCCCTGTTGCGGGTCTTCATCAATACAGCCCACCACCACTGCCGCGCCGTAGCGTTTGATGAGCGGCACGACCTGCGCAAACCGCTCCTCGCCGTCTTCCAGGTTGATCGAGTTGATAATAGCCTTGCCCTGCGACCGTTCCAGCGCGGCTTCAATGACCTGGGCATCGGTCGAGTCGATCATAAGCGGCACTTTGATCTTCCGTACCAGAATGTCCAGGAAGGTGGTCATATCGCTGAGTTCTTCGCGGTCCGGGTCTGCGACACACACATCCACGACCTGGGCTCCACCACGCACCTGCCGACGGCCGATTTCTGCGCCTTCTTCAAACGCACCATCAGTGATGAGCCGCTTGAATTTGCGTGACCCAATCACGTTCGTTCGCTCACCGACCAGCACCGGCCGTTTGTCTTCGTCGATCACCAGGGGTTCGAGTCCAGACACCACACTCCGTTTGGTCGTCGGCAGCGTCCGAGGCCGCTTGCCCTCCAACATCTGACTGAGCAACTCGATATGCGCGGGCGTCGTGCCACAGCAGCCGCCCAGCATATTGAGCCAGCCGGCATCGACAAAACGTTCGAGCTTGGCCGCAATCATCTCGGGCGATTCGTTGTACTGCCCGTCTTCGTCCGGCAAGCCGGCGTTCGGAATACACAACACGGGAAAATGAGAGAGCTCGGCTAAGGTACGTAAATGATCGGTCATAAAATCGGGGCCGGTGGCGCAGTTCAGCCCGAGCGCGAACAGGTCCTGATGCGCCACGGAGGTATACAACGCCTCCACACCCTGTCCGGCCAACATCGTCCCCATCGTTTCAACTGTGATGGAGACGGCGACAGGCACGCGGTGCCCGACCGTTCGAAACGCGTCATCGATTCCCAACAGGCCCGATTTCAGATTGAGCGTGTCCTGTGTGGTTTCCATCACCAGCAGGTCCACTCCACCCCGCAACAGACCTTCTGCCTGGCCGGCATAGGCGTGGCGCAGCTGGCTGAAGGTCACACCGCCAGTGACGGAAATCGTTTTGGTCGTCGGCCCCATGGAGCCGGCCACAAAGCGGGACTTTTGGGGTGAGCTATAGCGTTGGGCACAGGCCCGAGCAAGCTGTGCCGCGGCCTGGTTTATTTCTACCGCTTTCTCTTGCAGACCATATTCGGCCAGGACGATGCTGGCAGCGCCAAAGGTATTCGTCTCAATAATATCCGACCCGGCCTGTAAGAAGCTGTCATGAATCTGCGTAATCGCCTCAGGGCAGGTCAACACCAGGTGTTCATTACAGCCTTCATACTCAAGGCCGCCGAAATCTTCTGCGCTCAGATTTTGGGCTTGGATGGACGTCCCCATTGCGCCATCGAAGAGCAGCACCCGTTCGTGTAGGAGGGCACGCAGTTCACTGGCAGTAGCCGATAAGGAAGGCAATGTGTCGCTCAAATCTCCCACCCTAATCCTTTCATCTCATCATACGGAGGCCGACATGGAGAATAAAGAGACTAGAGACGGGCGTGTAAAAAAGACCCGGCTCTCGGCATCCGGCGACAGCTCCCACTGAATAAGGGGCGCGCCTTGTTGATGCGGTGCCCCTTATATACGCCAGGAATTTTCTTGTCTAATAGGCTGCGCATGAAGGACGGATACAAAAAGGGGATTGCCACAACACAGTGGAGGCGCTAGGGGGAGAAAAATAGGAGAGGACGTATGCAGCCCTTTTTTGAAGAATCGTTAGCCGAACATTTGACGCGTATCGAACATTATATGCGGGGCTGTGAGTTGCTTGATTTTCCTCGCGAAGCAGGTGACTTGCGGGCTGAACTGGCCGCGTTCATGCGAGACCACGCAACTGCCGTTGTCCAAGAATGGGTCGGACTGATCGCACCGACGTTCCCCATTCCAACCGATCACGTCCTTGGCGTCACCCGCGATATGCGGGCGGCCCTGCTGCGTTGGGCCCTACATATCGAGCACCCCCACGATACGCAGACCTACGAATATCTGCGCGAACATGCCCGGCAGGGGTTTATCTCTCTTTTCCCAGCCTCCCGTTTCCTGGCCAGCCAGATGAAAATTCGCCTCCTGCTCGTGGAGCGTTTGCGCCACGCGTATGCGAAAGATCGGAAGAAACTCGTTGCCCTGCTGACCTTGCTGGACCAGGAGTTCTCCGAACGTCTTTTGCATATTACGGACTTCTTTGTTGAAGCCCGAGAAGAAGCGCTGCGGGATGAAGAGGAACGTCATCGCAAGGCGGTTGATTATGCCCCGGCGCCAATCTTTCAGATCAGCGGCTCTGACGGCACGATTCAGCAGGCCAATCGAGAAGCGGAGAAAGCCACCGGTATGTCCCAGACCGAGCTGGCCGGGCGGGCCATTTGGGACCTGCATCCAGCAGAGGAAAGAGAGCACGTCCGCCGGCTCTATCACGAGACCTTAAAGCGGGGCTATCTGGGCTGGGAAAACCTGCGTCTGGTAACGAAAAAAAGAGGGGAGGTTGTTCCGGTCTCGGTCTATTTTGGGGCTATCGAGCATCGCGGAGAAAAAACCATCCAGGGTATTTATGTGGACATTTCCGATCGGCACCAGTTGGAGAGCCAGCTCATCCAGTCAGAAAAAATGGCGGCAATCGGACAGCTGGCCGCGGGTATCGCCCACGAAATTCGCAATCCCCTCGGTATCATTTTGAATGCGTTATACGATCTGGACCACATTGCAGATACAACCAACCCGGAGATTCATGAGGATCTGCACATCGCCAAGGAGGAAATTACTCGCGCCCAAGAAATCATCACCAATCTGCTTGAGTTCTCACGCGAGGGCGGGACCGATATGGAAGAGGTCGCCCTTGACGATCTGCTTGGAAAAACGCTCCAATTCATGCGGAAATATTTGGAGACGCATAATATCCAAGTCGCGACCCACTTTGGTGATGTTGGCCGCTGTCTGACCAACCAGAACGCCCTGCGCCAAGTCTTTCTGAATCTCATAACCAATGCGGTTCAGGCCATGCCTCAGGGTGGCGAGTTGCGCTTACAGACCAGGCGGAATGCTCACAATCACGTCACGATTGAATTCAGCGATACGGGTGTCGGCATTCCCGCACATCAGCTGAACAGCATCTTCAACCCCTTTTTTACGACAAAGGAGCCCGGCCAAGGGACCGGCCTCGGCCTCTCGATCGTGCATTCAGTGATCAAACGCTACCAGGGGGATATTGTCGTGCACAGCGCGGTGAACCAGGGCACGACGTTTCTCATCGAGCTTCCCTGTCCGTGCGCGAATGAATCCCCGGTTCTGGAAGCAGCCTCGACTGATACAACACGGCTTGCCGTTCCCTGAGACACTACTGTCATGCCTGGACATCTTCTCCTGGTCGAAGACGAAGCGAATATGGCCAAGATGCAGACCAAGATTCTGCAACGTAAAGGCTATACGGTAGAAGCCGTCTGTCATGGCCAAGCAGCACTCCAGGTGCTTGGCCAGACAAATTTTGACGTCGTCATCACTGACCTCAAGATGCCGGTCATGGATGGGATGCAACTCCTGGGCGAGATGCGGGCGCGCTCCTATGAGTGTCCGGTGATTGTCCTGACCGGCTACGGCACAATTGAAAGCGCGGTTGAAGCCATGCAGTCCGGGGCGGCGGATTATCTCACCAAACCCTGCAACCCGGATGAGCTGCTGCTCAAAGTCGAGAAGCTGGTTGAAACACGTCGTCTCCGCCAAGAGGTGGCGCAACTCCGGCACGAGGTGCGGAGCTATAAGCGCTTTGGTGAACTCATCGGACACAGTGCGGCCATGCGTCGCCTGTACGCCACTATTGGCTCAGTCAGCAGCAATAAAAGTACGGTGCTCATCACCGGAGAAAGCGGGACCGGCAAGGAACTTGTGGCACGCACAATTCACCTCAAAGGACCGTGGGCCGGTCAGCCATTTCTCGCCCTCAACTGTGGCGCCATGTCTGAGACCCTGCTTGACAGCCAACTCTTTGGCCATAAGCGGGGCGCTTTTACCGGAGCCATTGCGGATCACGACGGCGTGTTCCAAGCGGCCAGCGGCGGCACCCTGTTCTTGGATGAAGTGGCGGAAATTCCGCTGGCGCTCCAGGGCAAATTTCTACGCGCCATTCAAGAGCGGGAAGTCATGCCGTTAGGGGCGAGCCGCCCGATCAGGGTCGATGTCCGGATCATCGCGGCGAGCAATACCAACCTCGAACAGGCCCTCGCGGCTGGAACGTTTCGGAAAGATTTATTCTATCGCCTGAATGTTGTCCCCATAGATATCCCGCCGCTCAAGGAACGGCGGGATGACATCCCCCTACTGGTCGATCACCTCGTTGCGGTGTTCAGCACCGCATACAAGGTCCAACCAAAACGCTTGACGGCCGAGGCCATGGACAAGCTTGTTGCGTATCCGTGGCCGGGGAATGTGCGTGAGTTACAAAATGTGATTGAGCGCTTGTTCGCATTACATCACGGGCAAGAGATTACCCGGGCCGATCTGCCGACGCCTATTAGCGAGTTTACGTACGCCGAACCACATTTTGAGGCCTGGGCGGACATGCCTTCCTTAGCCGCTATGGAACGGGCTCTCATCCTGGCGGCCCTGCGGCGGGGACACGGCAACAAAAACGAAGCCGCGCGCCTGCTCAAGATTGACCGCCAACGCCTGTATCGGAAGATGGAGAAGTATCAGCTCGATAGCGGAGACTAGCCGGCGTCCTGCGGTTATCCGCACGGTGCGGGCTGACCCGACGCACGGACCTGAGAGAAGACATACGGTCTGTCAGGAATAACGGCCACCTTTGACCCGGCGGGCAGACCGTTGCAGAGCGCATAGACGGCGTGAGCGGGTAGAGGAGCCTTCTGGAGACTGGTATATACAAAGGGAAAACCGGCTCACGGCATAGAGCGGAACCCCTATTCTGGACAACCGATTCTTCGAACAGCCGGTCTTCTGGATTCCCGGAGTGAATAACCACGGACAGTATGGGTGTTGGGCCTTCGCCGAATTCACGGAGGTGTATCAGATCGAGGCTGACTTTCAGGCCAAGCCCGAAGCCTATCTTGGCAGTCTCATCAACCGATCCCGAGAGTGACCTGCGTTGCCAGCGCTGAATCAGAATACACCCGCCGTGCGCCTGGAAAAGTCGATATGAAAACCGTTGAACAAATACGGAGCCAACTATCGCTAGGCGAGTTCGGATTCAGCCGTCACGCTCTAAAGCGCGTCGTGGAACGGAATATCAGTGAACAGGAGATCAGACAGGCGGGGCGGCGAGCAACCGTGATTGAAGAGTATCCACAGGATAAGTATTCTCCAAGCTGTTTGTGTTGGGTTTCACACAAACGGGACGCCCGCTGCATATCCAGGTATCGCTTTCAGAGACAGTTCTCGTAAAAATCATTACGCTCTATGAGCCAAATGCAAGGGAATGGGTCAATTACTCCCAGCGGAGGTAAGCTATGGTCACCTGTGAGGTCTGTCATGCCGAGGAGAGCCGAGAGGCAGTGGTAGACGAAATTTTTCAGATCGATGGGAAGTATGTCCGAGTCGATCATATTCCCGCCACTGTGTGTATCCGCTGTGGGGAAGAGACCTTCAGCCGTGAAACCACAGAAACAATTCGTCTGATGGTTCATGGACAAGCGAAACCGGCAAAGTCTATTGCCCTGGAGGTCTTCGAGTTTACCCATGCCCTGAAAATATAAGAGTCCCCTAAAGACCGTGAAAACGCTCATACACCAAGACGCATCGCGCAAGAACATCCTCACGGCGGAGTTTCAGTCGATGATGCGTAAGGACGGGTTTTGCGGAAGAGAGTTCAAGCCAGCCACTTTCCCTGGGGCCAACGACCCTTACAAGGCCCTCAAGACCACCCTCAAAGCCGAGATCAACGCAGGCGCCTGGGCGGCACTCCACAGCGACGCCTCACGCCCGTTCGACAAACCCACGTCCGGTCGGACTGCAGTCAAGGTCATCAACCATCTGGGCGACGAGGTGATGAAGGTGTTTCGGATATGAGAACACCCCCTCCGAGACAAGTCTTTGACGATCCGACAGGGCATTGGGCCTTTCTCACCCAAAGCTCTGATGACGATTTCGAGGGTCAGCATTTCGACCGTAAAGAGGCTGGTCGGGCGGATGTTGATACAGCAAAGCTTAAGAAACAACTACAAGAAGTACGAGATGAGATAAAAGCGTCTATCTCGGCATTCGCCAACAGCAACATTGAGGGTGGGCTGCTCGTTCTTGGGATTGCCTCCGATGGAACCGTGAGCGGCATTGACCATCTATCAGAAGAGCAAAAGAACAGTCTGACAGATTTTGCGACACTTCTGCATCATCAGGCAGCGGAACCTAAGCTGCATGAATACGTGGACACTGATGGCAACTCTAAGACTATCTGTCTAATCTTCGTTCCCTACGCAGATAAAGGCATTTGCCAAACACCAGAGCGGATGCCTAAAGCCTGGACCCGAAATGGCCCCCAAAATGTCCCAATGACGCAGGAGGTCCGTGATCGAATCAGGTCTCGGAAGGGATTACTGGATTTTGAGAGCACTTTCTGCTGCCCATTCAACAATGAGGATGTCGCCAAGGATGTTTTGGGAGAATTCCGAAGAGTATTCCTTCCTACGTCAAACGGCGAGTTTACCGACGAGCGGCTGCTTTATGAAGCGGGAGCTATCGCTCAACGCAATGGAGAGTATTGGTTTACACACGCCGGCCTGTTGTTCTTTGCATCAAATCCACAACGTGTCCTTCCTCAATCCCATATTCGCCTGCTTCGCCGTTTCTTCCGACCAATTCCAATAGCGGGGTCTGCCGACTCTTGATAGGTCGTTTACAGGTCCGCTGACGAAGCAGATTCGCGACGCTCGGACTTTCTTCCGGGAATCGGCGTTTTTCAAACGATACCAGAGGCGAAAAACCGGAGGCGGCTTTGTGGAGGAACAGGAGTTTCCGCCAACAGTGATTGATGAAGCCATCGTCAATGCGATCACTCACCGTGATTACCGAACTGGTATCCCGATTGAATGTGAGTCGTACTCCGATGCCTTCCTGGTAAAGAACCCCGGTCGAATGCTGCAACGAGATAACGACCTACCAAACGAATTCTCGCTCTCCGATACGGTACTGAACTCGATGCCGAGAAACGCAAAATTGATCGAATGGCTCAAGCTGATGAAAGACCCTGACGGCGTTATCTATCTCTCGACGACCGGCTACAACCCGTTTCGTCGGGCGCTGGGAACACCGAAACCGCTGGAAGTCTCGGCGTGGATCCATCGGCCAGAAGAATTACCGAGGGCGGAACTCGACCTTCGTGTTCTCGCGGTGCAAGTTCTAAACCTGACCAAGTTGAATTGGGCGTCTACAGATTCGTTCTGCGGAGAGCCTATTACTTTGAAGTACGCTGGAAACATTGCGTACTTGACCGCCGCATTTCTAAGACAATCCGAACCGTTCAACCTTCACCCTGTCCTGGAAAAAACACCGTGGTTCATTTGATTCCAATCACGATGCCCAGAAATTATCCTTCTGGGCGGCAAGCTCGGCTCAGCGCAGCTTGCCTTCAACAAAGGGGACTTCGTAGACTTTTTCATGGTTGATAGGTCCGTGCCCGAAATATCCCGCCTCACCAAATAACTCACCGTGGTCTGCGGTAATCGTAATATAGGTGTTTGGCGGCACAACATCGAAGAGGCGTTCAAAAACGTCATCGAGGTAGCGCACAGCATTGACTTGTCGCCGGCGGAGGCGGTCGAGTTTGTCTTGATTGAAAAACCGAACGCTTTCTTCTTCCGTTTCCGCTAACTGCCCGCCGACCACGGCTTCATCAAGATGCTTAAAGACGCCGTGGACGCCGTGAATCTTCGGCCATTCCTCGCTGGGCTCGCTGGGTAACGCGTACGGATAGTGAGTCTCTCCAACATTCAACAAATAAAACGACGGCCGGTCAGGAGAGAAAGATAACCGATCAACCATAGCAGCCATGTCGTTATGGGCTGGCATCAGGGTAAATGAGTCGAAATCCTTATTGAGCAGCGTGGCGGGGTTCAAAACGGGCAGGGAGACCATCGCATGCGTATGGTAGCCCAGCTTCCATTTTAAGAATGTGGGTAAAAAGAGCTGCGGCACCAGACTTTTGAACTCAATCCGTTCTGCGCCGAGGCGTTCTTGGTATTTGAAAAAATCCTGTTTGTAATACTCGGAAGCATAGACTTGCTGCGGACTGGAGTGGGGCAGTAGCCCCATCAGCAGGTTGTAATGAGACGGGGCTGTCCAGGACGCATAGCTCCACCGACGCTGTACCTCCCCCAGGGCACTGACCGTTCTCGGCCGTGCTTCCATAAAGGCATCATAGCGGCAGCTATCAAGGATCACGATGAGGTAATTATTCCTGCCCTGGGGGAGAGGAAGCTGCGGTGGCGCGGCGACTTGGGAGGGCGTAGCCAGCGGTATCTCAGCCGGCTGAGATACCGCCCCGGACTCGCTCCGATTGAAGAGCCGCTTCAAAATACCCATACCTCCCCCTCGCCTACTCCTCACTGGCGATCCTTACTTTTCAAGTGAAATCTCGACCGGCTACCGGGGTACCAGTTCAGATGAAAGAATATGTTCAGGGTTATGCCCCCCGGCGCGTAATAAGCGGGTCACTTCTGCCTCTGGTAAAGGCGTTGCTCCTCCGAGGAGGCGCGCCCGGAAGAGAATTTGGGCGGAGTGCTCAAGCATCTCCAGCTTTGAGTAGGCCTCTTGGAGAGTCACGCCTACCGTTACAGAGCCATGCCGCGCTAACATAATCGCGTCGAATTGGCGGATGAGGGGACAGATTGCCTCACCCGCCTGACGCGTCCCGGGCGTGACATACGGGACAGTCGGAATGGCGCCCAGAGCAGTCACAACTTCGGGCAGTGTACCGTCGGCAAGCGAGATGCCGGCTAAGGTACACGCAACCGCTGTTGTCGGATGGGCATGAATGACCGCCGCAATATCCGTCCGCTCTCGATACGCGGCAAGGTGGAGGGCGATTTCCGATGACGGCCAGCCCTCGTCACTCACCGGCTGCCCATCCAAATCGGTCTCAATCAATTGCTCTGGGCGCAGAAAGCCTTTGTGCACGCCTCGGCAAGTGACCAGGACACGGTCCGACCCAAGGCGCGCGCTTACATTCCCTTCTGAAGACGCAATGAAGCCCTTGTGGTACATGGCGTGGCAGATATTAACGAGCTCAGTCGTTACAGCATGCAGGCTGGTATTCATGGCTACTTAGGATACCAGAAGGGCCAGGGTCCGCCCCCCGGTATGGAGCTGTTGACTATGGCGTTGCATTCACCAGACTGTCGTAAATCTGTTCGGTCCTTTTTACAAGAGACTGAACAGAAAAATGTGTAGTGAGGCACGCTTTTGCTCGCCACCCCAGCTGCACTGCACGAGCCTGGGTGGTGGAATAAGTCGGTCCGGCTATTCAGGATTGATAGAATTCTGCTAGGCTGAACGAACAGCAGACAAGGAAGGTGAGGAGGTGCATACGTGACTGCAGACCTTGATCTATTTCATCCCTCTGCAGAGCATCGTCTTTTACGCCAGACGGTTCGGGAGTTCGTCAAAAAACGGGTTGAACCGCAGGCCCTTGAGCACGACCGGCAGGAACGCTTCAACCTTACCCTCTTTCGCGAGCTTGGCGAGCTTGGTCTGCTGGGCATTACTGTGCCGGAACAGTATGGCGGCGCAGGCATGGATGCGGTGGCTGCCGTTATCGCGCATGAGGAACTGTCCGCCTCAGACCCTGGTTTCTGTCTGGCCTACCTGGCGCACGCCATGCTCCTAGTCAATAATTTCTGTCGCAATGCCAATGACGAACAGCGCCAGCGGTATTTACCGCCCCTCCTGTCCGGCGAATGGGTCGGAGGGATGTGTATGACTGAGCCCTCAGCCGGCACGGATGTGCTCGGTATGAAAACCCGGGCGGTCCGCCGTGGGGATACCTATGCCATTACCGGCCGCAAGATGTTCATTACCAATGGCGCTCTTGATGACACGACGTTAGGGGACATCTTTCTCGTCTATGCGCAAACAGAAAAGGGCCTGAGTTCGTTTGTTGTTGAGAAGGACTTTCCCGGATTTTCGCTTGGCCAACGGCTCCACGGCAAAACCGGCATGCGCGCCTCAATGACCGCCGAACTCGTCTTTGAAGACTGTCAGGTTCCGGTGGCAAATCGCCTGGGCAAAGAAGGCGATAGCGTGCTCCACATGATGCGCAACCTGGAGATCGAACGAGTCACGATTGGTGCCATGTCTACCGGCATCGCCGGTCGCTGCGTCGCAGATATGACCCGCTATGCGAGTGAGCGGACCGCCTATGGTCAACCGATTAATCATTTTGGTCAGATTCAGCGTTACATCGCTGATTCCTATGCCCAATACATGGCTTCTCGGACCTATCTGTATCACACCGCGGGGAATATGGATCTTGATACACCCGGCCATCGAGTCGATTCGGATGGTGTCAAGCTTGTCGCCACGACAATGGCAAAAACCGTCGCTGACAACGCCATGCAGGTGTTAGGTGGCTATGGCTATTTTAACGAGTATGTTGTTGAGCGCTTATGGCGAGATGCAAAATTGCTTGAGATTGGCGGCGGCACCCTGGAAGCGCATCAAAAGAATATCACCAAAGACTTGACTCGTCATATGGACTTCATCCGCTAGGGAGACAGGCATGCGCACCATATGGGACCGTATCATGATTGCCCTCATGGTTGGGGTGATTGGCTTTTGCTTGATGGAGATCTGGAACGAAACCCCAGAGCTCCTCCGTTGTACTGTTGGCATAGGGGGAGCCGTGCTTGTGATTATCCTCAAACTGAACGCACTGCGGCGGGCACGGCAGGAAATACCCTCCAACCCGTGAGCGCTGCTCTCGCCATTCTCCATGCGAAAAAGAATATCCAACGCTGGCCGACCTTCCAGCATTTTTCCGTCCGACGCGGGGCAGGGCTTTACCTTTATAGAACTGATCCTGGTCCTGGTCATTATCAGTATTGCCTTTGCCATTGTCGCTCCTGCTGTCGGGAATCGTCTTGGCGGTGGTGACCCCAAGCGGACGGCGGCGCAGTTATGGACCACACTGGCACTCTTACGCCTGCGGGCAATCACAGACGGCACAGAGCAGCGTCTCATCGTTGACCCGCAAGACAATCAGTATTGGCAAGAGTCCCTGCGTCACGCCGCGTCTCAGCGTGACAGTGTGGATATGCAGACAATTCCCTCGGGCGGAGGTGTCCTGTCAGCCACGAGTATGTGGGTGCGGGATGCGGGGGAAGTGGAGTTCCGCTTTTATCCAGATGGGACAAATTCCGGTGGTGCAATAGTCATAGAACAACGGCGGGGAGTGAACGTCACCGCGTATACCATCTCTCTCAATCCGCTGCTTGGGACAGCCAGCGTCCAATACGGTGAATAATACGGAGACGGAGGCGGTCTGCACCACAGAGCGTGCAGCGGCCATGCTGAGGGTTTCGCACGTCTTTCGGGCAGTCATGAAAAAAACGGGCCAGCGCCATCAGATGCGCCACAGAACCGTGTCCGGAGACATCTGGAGGGAGGGGTTTACCCTCTTGGAGGTCATGGTCGCGATTTTTATCTTGGCGGTCGGCCTTGTGGCCGTTCTTGAACTCCTTGCCGGCAGTCTCCGTCTCACAGGCAAAGCGTCACACCGCACCCAGGTGGTCATCCATGCCCAGAACGTTATGGATGGGCTTTTTGCCCAGGGCTTCCTGGAAGACGGAGAGGAGAGTGGCGAGCTGCCACAGGGCTTTTTTTGGCGGGCTCACGTGCAAGAAATATTTCCAGATGAAATTGAGGCGGACGAGGCGGGAATTGAAGACCCCGCGCAGGACGGCCAGACATCTTCTTTTCATATCAAGGAGATCACGGTGAGCATAAGATGGGAGGAAGGGGAGAGCCGCCGCAGTTTCGATCTTCGCTCCATGCGCGTCATGTACGACGACCCAACCAATAGCCTCGAAGAAGAGGAATAATAAGCGTGCGACCCGCCGGCGGCTTTACACTGCTTGAACTCCTTATCAGTCTGACGCTGATGAGTTTGGTCACCCTCGGCGTCTATAGCGCGCTCAGCTTTGGCGCAAACGCGATCGAACGCGGAGAGTCTCGGAGTATTGAGAACCAACGTGTCCGGGCGGCTCTTTCACTGATTGTCCGCAAACTGAAGTCCGCCTACCCGCTCATGCTGCTGGTCGAGGGAAAGCGCGTTGTGTATTTTTTTGGTGACGCAGAGGAACTCCGTTTCGTGGCCTCTGCCGACCGACCTGAAATCGGCGGTCTGGAGAAGATCTCATACTTCATCAAGGAAGAAGACGGCTCGCGCGGTCTGTGGATGCGTGTTTCAGCTCCCACCTTACCGGCAGATTTAGCCGAAGAGCGCGAAGGGAGTTTACGCTTGGAGACCGAGGTGCTGGCCGATGTTGATGAATTGGTCTGGGAGTATTTTGGGAAACAACAAACCGAGGAAGAAGAGTGGCATCAGAGTTGGAGCGGTGAAGAAGTACAGAAACTACCGCAAGCCATCCGGCTGGCGTGGCGCGCCCAGGTCGGCAATCTGCCAAACGAATGGCAGATCGAAGTACCGATTCATGTTCAGACTCCAATTGCGGGACTGCTTCGCACTCCCCAGAGCCGCCGCCGGACCCAGAGATAGATACCATGCGGAACGAGCGCGGCGTTGTCCTGCTTGTTGTCATGTGGGCCCTGGTGGTGCTCATGGTTGTTGCGATTGAGCTGGGCCGTACCGCCCGGGTGGAGGGGCTGAGTACTGATGTCTACCAACAGGAGGTCAAAACCTATTATTTAGCCCTAGCTGGACTGAACCGGGCACTGTATCAGCTCGTCCAGACGAGCCAGCAGGGCCGCACACGGGATACCCGAGACGATGACCGGCTCGGGCCGCGTGATCGGCTGAATTCTGATGAGGAAAACCAAGAGGAGTGCCCGGACCCCTGGCTGCTCGGCGACGGACAATGGAAAGATGAACCGTATGGCGAGGGCGGGTATCAGGTCCGCGTCAGTGACGAGAGCGGTAAAATCAATATCAACCAAGTGGATGAGATTATCTTGCGTCAAACCTTTACCAATCTGGACTTTGATCCGGACTTTGGGGATGCCCTGGCCGATGCCATACTCGACTGGCGCGACCCGGATGCGTTAGAGCGGCTGAATGGGGTCGAGAGTGAGTACTACTTGGCGCAAAATATTGCCTATCCGGCAAAGGACGGACCGTTCGACACGATTGATGAGCTGCTGCTGATTCGTGACGTCACCCAGGAGCTGTTCTACAACACCCTCAATAACGTGTTCACGGTGTATGGGAATGCACGAACCGGAAATATGGCCAATGTCCAAACGGCAAACGCCTTGGTGCTCCGGGCCGTACAGGGTATTGATGCGGAAACCGCTGATGAATTGGTCCAGCAAAGGCAAGAAACCTGCGGGCAAGATTTCCTAGACGCGACTGCTGCCCGGGGAGGTCTCCCCACGCTGGTCACGATAGAGAGCGTCGGCTATCTGCATACCGGACGTATCACCCGCCGGCTGGCCGGGGTTGTGCACCGCACGGGAGGCCAGTATCAGATGCTGCGCTGGCAAGATCGTCTCCCCTCACCAGCCCTCCCGCTCAGAAAAGACGCCTTTGAAGACGAGTGAAGGGGAGGGGTTCTGATCCGGCCCGTCGGATGACGCCCCTGGCTAATCCGATCTACGGGACTGTCATTCCTGCGCAAGCAGGAATCCAGGAGTCACCCATGATCGAAAGACAGCCGACCGTGTATATCCTGGCAAGCCACCGCAATGGAACGCTCTATACGGGCGTCACGAGTCATCTGGTGGCACGAGTGTGGCAGCACAAAAACGACGCGGTTGAGGGGTTTACCAAAAAGTACGGCGTCCACACCTTAGTGTATTATGAAGTGTATGAAGATATGCTGTCGGCGATCAACAGAGAAAAGCAAATCAAGAAGTGGAAATGGCACTGGAAGCACTCCGCCCACCAAGGGCTGAGCAGCGGGATTTGACGCTGAGAATGTGGCATTTCGGAAACTCCATCTTGCGGGTTAACGGACTGACTATTTTGGAGTGAAATCGAGCTCCCATTGGGCCACGCGCTTGTGACTCGATCAGCACGAAGGCTATTGCCGATAAGACTCAAGTGTAGTCGTATTCGCGATGATGCTTTCCCAATTAAGCCGACACCTCGAAACACCAAGTTAAATTTTGTCGGGTCAGCGACATGCCAATCAGATCAATCACACTGTTGTTTCCGGTAATCGTCGGCTGTCTCATCTCCTCCTGCTCCCTGACACCAAATCGAATTCCCCCGGTTCTCGAAGCAGTTACGGAGTTACCCGACGAGTTTGCCGAAAGTGAAGTTGCCGGCTCATACGAGCCGCTGGAGTGGTGGAAGGCGTTCACCGACCCGGTTCTCGACCAGGTAATCGAAGCGGTGCTTGCCTCGAACTTCGACCTAGCCGAGGCGACCGTTGCATACCTGGCCGCCGACCTCCGGCCCCAGGTACGAGCCCAGGTGCGGACATACCGCGTCGGCCACGCACACACGGCCTGCTTCGTCGCACCAGGCGACGATTTCCTCGCCCAGCCACGTCTTCTCGATCAGTTTCTCTCGCAGAATGGACTCGCGGCTTGTGACGAAATACCACCCCTCGGGGAACGCTGGCAACTCATCCATGCTATTCTTTGTTAGAATACTTAATCAGAGATTCCTCTACAAGTCGCGTACAACAGTACAAGACAGTCTCACCCTTCTCTTTAGGAGGCCTTCTACGCATGAGCGATCAAACCGCTGCGCAAAGCAAGAAGCCCTCCCCCCGCTCGGAGCACACCTCGACTGACCCGATCGAGGACATGCTGCGGGCCGCGCTCGCCCATCATCGGTCGGGCCGGCCGCAGGCTGCGGCGTCACTCTGCCAGCAGATCCTGCGGCAGAACCCCGACCATGCCGACGCCCTACATCTACTCGGCGTGCTCCATGCCCAGGCGGGCCAGTTCGCGGCGGCATTGCCGCACCTCGTCAAGGCCACACGCCAGGCACCGTGCCACGCTGGCTTCCTGAATAATTACGCCTCCGGCTAATCCGACCCACGATACTGCACGCTCGAGGGCAGAGGAAAGCAGTATTTTCACCAAACCCCGCTTTGGGACCGCCTATCGTGGATATACCGCCCATATCGTAACCAAAGACGAGATGGACGTCTGCATCTGAGCAGCATTTGGTCCCGGCTTGAAAGGGGTCTGCCTTAGCCGGGCAGCAGTGCCATTTTCACCAAACCCCGCTTTGGGACCGCCTATCGTGGATATACCGCCCATATCGTAACCAAAGACGAGATCGCCCGTATGAAGGGCGAAATCGCCCATCAGGATTCCCCCTTGCATAGGTGCCTTGAGTTTTGCGGACATCCGGATGGCGGCGATCAGAAACGAGAGGCAGATGAGCGCCTCGGTCGCGAGGTACGCTCCGGTCTGGATTGCGGGGTTCGTAATGGCCCGCCAAGTGAGGCTTGAGCCGGAGAAGATGGTGTCCAGGGCGAGGACGTGCCGGACGAACGCCCAGTTGCTCTCGTAGTCGGTGAGGTTCCCGAGCGTGACCAGGAACACCCAGAGGGCGAGCCCTGCGGTGATCACAATCTTCGAGAGTCGGACGGCGACTGTCTCAGCGTTCATTGCTGTCCTCCCTGGTGAGCTTGGAAGAGCCGGCCATTGGCGCTGGCCCGGCGATCCGGTGCCGTGGCGCTCATCTTACACGTTCGCCGGTTCAACCCCAGGTCCGCAGTCCCGCAGGTCGGATTAGCGGAGCGTAGTCCGGCCTGCGGGACTGGCGAGTAACAGCGGAATGGCGTAGGGTAGACGCTCTCTTATCCGTTCTACCAAGGACACAGCGATGAGCCTGAATATCAGAAATGAAGAGACCTGTCGGCTCGCTGGCGAACTCGCCCGGCTGACGAGTGAGACCATGACCGGTGCTATTACCGTTGCGTTACGCGACCGCTTGGCGTACGAGAAACGCCGGCGCAGCGTGGAGGCCCGGGCTCAAAAGATTCACGCCATCGGCCAATATTGTGCCTCTCTATCTGAGGCCAGGGCCAGCGGCCGTAGAACACGGGGATATGCTTTATGATGAGCGGGGCTTGCCCAGGTGATTATCGACACGTCGGCGATCCTGGCTGTCCTGTTCGCCGAGCCGGATACGGAACGCTACGAAAAAGCCATAGCCGCGGCCTCGCCTTGCCGGATGTCGGTCGCCAATCTGCTTGAAGCGTCAATCGTGGTCGAGAGTCGTGGCGACGGAGATCGAGTTGATACCGGTCACGCGTGAACAGGCCGCGGCCGCTCGTCAGGCGTGGCGACGCTTCGGCAAGGGCAATCATCCAGCAGCGTTGAATTTTGGAGACTGCTTCGCATATGCGCTCGCACAAACGAACCGCGAGCCTCTTCTGTTCAAGGGCGAGGATTTCGCCCGGACCGATGTCGAGGTGGCCTGACGCGCCTGATCGTGGGCCAGAACCTCCCCCGACCCGAACCAGGCCGACGATCTGGAGTGGCTCCGGGCTCGTCCAAGACTCTTCGGAGGTAGTTTGTGTGGGCGGCTTCAATACCAACAAAATAGTTCCGTAGGTCGGATTAGCCTAGCGTAAGCCGACATTTCCGGCTAAGGCGAATCGCTGTCCCCTTGTCACGCCTCCTCATCTTCCAGTTCCGATTCCAGTAATTCCTCTTGTTCTTCGAGACGCACCTGGAGCGTACTCAGCGCTTCAAATACGGCACTCACCGCTTCCTGAAAGTCATCCTCGGCACTGACCACTCCGGCTGCCACGCGCTCTTCACAATCCCGACTCACCTCTGCAATGGACAGTTTGGCTGATTTCACTAAGCCGATCCATTGACCGATAATCGCAAGCGCATCTTCCATCCGATCTGCCTCCTTTCTGCCTGCACCATCCCCTGGTAGACTAGGGTCCTCACATCTACAGGAAAGGGGAACAGTATGCGACAGGTTGCACTCGTTGGAGCGGGGATGACGCACTTTGGCAAACATGTGGATCGCAGCATGAAAGATTTGGCCCGGGAGGCGATTGAAGGCGCCGTGCAATCGGCAGGGGTCAGCCCGCAGGATATTGAGGCCGCGGCCGTGGGGAATGCGGTGGCCGGCTTGATCACCGGACAGGAGTGTATCCGGGGGCAGGTCGTGCTGCGTGAGCTCGGCATTGGGGGCATCCCGGTCATTAATACCGAAAATGCGTGTGCCAGCTCTTCCACCGCCTTTCATCTGGCCTGGCTCTACGTTGCGTCCGGGATGTATGACGTTGTGCTCGCGCTCGGGATGGAGAAGCTCTTTCATCCAGATAAGCAGCGGACGTTCCAGGCGATTGGCAGCGCAATCGATCTCGAGCAGGCCGAGACGTTTGCCAGAGAGATGAGCGGCGAGCAAAGCGCGGGAGCCGGTCAGTCCCGAAGCGTTTTTATGGATTACTATGCTAACCTCGCCCGGCAGCATATGCAGCGCTACGGCACAACGCAGAAACAGTTCGCCCGCATCGCCGCCAAGAATCATACCAACGGGAGCTTGAATCCTCATGCCCAGTATCAAACCCGCCGCTCGGTCGAAGATGTGCTAGCAGCGCCACTCATTGCGGACCCGCTCACCCGCATGATGTGTTCTCCCATTGGCGATGGCGCAGCGGCTGTCCTCGTGACAACAGCCGACAAAGCGCGCCAACTCACAACACAGCCGGTCTATGTCAAAGCTTCTACTTTGGGTTCAAGCAAGAAACACGATGCAGATACCCCTGGTATCGTCCCGTCAGTCGCCCACAAGGCATACGAGCAAGCTGGGCTTGGACCGGATGATCTCCAGGTTGTTGAGGCCCACGACGCCACTGCTCCAGCCGAGCTCCTTGTGTATGAGGAATTGGGTCTGTGCCAAGCCGGCGAGGGCGGGAAACTCATTGATGAGGGCGTGACACAGCTTGGTGGACGCTGCCCGGTCAATCCGAGTGGCGGTCTCCTCGCCAAAGGCCATCCGGTCGGTGCGACCGGAGTTGCCCAGATCTGTGAAATATTCTGGCAGCTCCGTGGCGAGGCCGGCGAGCGGCAGGTAGAGGGCGCAAAAGTGGGCCTGACCGAAAACGGCGGCGGCGTGCTTGGCGGCGAAAACGCGGCAGCGTCCATCCACGTGTTTAGCGTCTGATCTCCAGACAAAGAAAAAGGCCCGCAGGGGAAAGGAGGGGAAACCTGCGGGCCTTGAATCATCGTCAGGACGGGGAGGACCTGACGATGATGACCTGAACACTATGACTGTGTGAACACTACAAACTGTAGCCGAGTCGAGCGGCTTTTGCAATATAAGTCATCCTGAATTAAATTTGTTTTATTTATAATGTGAACTTATAAGGCAGTCGTTCCAGCGCTGCCTTCGTTATCTTCAACTTTCAAAATAGGATTTGGGTCTGTACCCGGAGGCGATCGGCACTCGTACTCTTGCCTACAAATGGGTCTCCATCCAGGAAACTGTAATCCACCTGGAGTTTGACCCCGTGCCCGTACAGATAGTAATTAAATCCCCCCATGTATTCTCGCATATCCCCCGCCGTTCTGGGGTTGTTGGCAAACTGAAAGTCCACCCCGGAGACCCGGCCGGCGATTTCCAGTTTTTCCGTCAGATAATACCCAATCTGGCCGTAGTAGCCCCAGTCGTGGCCGATCTCGTTGAGGGCTTCGAGGTTATTACGGCGGTAATAGCTCGCAGCCTGAACACTGAGGCCCTGATAACGGAAGCCACCGTCGATGGTGACATTGGTCGTGCGGTCGCCGGGCATCACGTTCTGAAAGCGGGAGGCCTGATCGACCGGGTTAAATGCCGCCGCAATACCAATGGACAGCTGCGGTACGGAGGCCGGGGTCGGGGAGCTTTCCAGATAACCGTATGAATCAAGGAGGTCGTATTCCAAACGCCCTTGCCAGGCGACTTCTGCGCCAGCGTTCTGCTGTCCGCCCGCATCCAGTGCCCGAATACTGTTGGTGGCCAGCCCGTGGTAGGACAGCCGACCCACTTTCCCGCTCAGATGCAAGCCGATCGCCCGGTGTAAATTAAAGGCATAATCCGCTTCGGACAGGTCTGGGAACAGCAGATGGCCAGGGTGTGCGTAGAACTGACGGCTATAGGGCAGGAGAAAGCGACCGGCCTGCGCCTTCAGGTATGGGGAATGGCTGTACTGCATCCACCAGTCGAGCAGGGTCGATCGGTTGCTGTTGCCGAACGTCGAGGCTTCATACTGGAAGAAATACTTCACCTTGGGATCAAAGACCGTCCCGGAGAAGGCAAGGTGCGCCAGAGCCACGTCGAAATTATTTCTGCTTCTCCCCGTATCCGGCGCAGTCAAGGTATATCTGGCCTGAAGGAAGCCATTGACGTTAAGCGAGAAGCGCCCATCTTTACTTCGGATGAAAAACCCATTGTCATACACATCTTCCGCGGCAAAGCCTTCCTTCCGGGTTCCGGCCGCGTACCCAAAATCGACCCCCTGCTCGGCCCGCTCCTTTTCCTTTGCTTCGAGTTCCATCATGCGGCTCTCGAGGGCCTGCATGACCTTGTGTTGCTCAGCGAGTTGCTGACGCAACTCGCTGAGCTCACCTGCCAGCACCGGGGTAGCCAGGGTGCTGATAACAATTCCTGCAATGAGACGGACCTGTGCGACGAGGCCGCGCCTTCCTCTTCCTCTCATATATTTGTTCGCTCCTTCCTCTCATATATTTGTTCGCTCCTTCCTCTCATATACTTGTTCACTCCTTCTTTTCGACCGTGAGCGATCGCTTCTGAGTCGGGGAGGGGAGACGGCAAAATAGAAGCCGGATTTTGGGAGGACGTATGGACGACGAAGCATTCATAGCGGCACTACAGCTGAGCGACTCCTTTTTTCCCGCCGGCACAGTCACCCTGTCTCACGGCCTGGAAACCTTTCTCAGCGACCAGTCCACGGCTCTCGACCTGTCTCAGCTCCTTCACAATTATCTCGAACGGAAAATGACTCCCTGTGATCTCGTTGCCTATGCGCACGCTTATCGGGCCGCAGAAGAGGGAGACGTTGAGCGTTTGCATCAGATCGATCGCTACTTGCATGTTTCGCTTCTGCCGCAAGAACTGCGTCAAGGCTCCGCACGTTCAGGCCGGGCGACGCTGGAAACACTGCGTCGCTTAGTCGAGGAGCCCCTCTTCCAGACATTTCTCGTTGGCATAGACGCGGGCAAGAGTGGCGTCATATACCCATTTGCCTGGGCCTCTTACACGTTCTGTGGCGCATCCCCCAACGCAGAGGCGGCGCGATGCTGCTCTACACCTTTATGGTGAATTTTCTTGGTGCAGCCATCCGTTTGGGCTGTCTGGGGCATCGGGAAGCACAGAGGTTGCTCGTCAAATTCCGGCCTCATTTGATTCCACTCGTGGATCAAGCACTAGAGAGCCCACTCGAAGAGATCGGTACTTTTGTTCCGCTCGCAGATATCCGAGCGATGCAACATGCCCACTTAGCTGTCCGACTTTTTAGTAGCTAGAGCAACGCTATCCTGACTCCCCATTTGTCTTCACCAGGCTTGTCTGGAGGCTGGGCTATGGAGTAAGATTCCACATTATTTTTCTGTGCCCCCGTAGCTCAGTAGGATAGAGCACCGGATTCCTAATCCGGGTGTCGTGCGTTCGAATCGCGCCGGGGGCAGTTTTCTTCTCAGCGCGGGATATGCGGGCTACAAATGATGCGTGAAAGTCGGCGGATGCGGGAGGTACAGTCGCCGATCATTCCGGTGATTGGTGAATTAATCCGCGCGAACCCCGGTACGGTTTCTCTGGGCCAAGGAGTCGCGTACTACGGCCCGCCGCCTGAGGCGCTGGAAGCGGTCCGCCAGTTTCAGGCTGAACCGGACAACCATAAATACAAACCCGTCCAAGGCATTGACCCGCTCTTAGAGATCATTCGCCACAAACTGTTGGAGGAGAACGGTATCGCGCTGAATGATGCCCAGCGTATCGTGGTGACGGCCGGGGGCAATATGGCGTTCATGAATGCGCTGATGGCGATTACCGACCCCGGCGATCAAATTATTTTGCAACTGCCGTATTACTTCAACCATGAAATGGCGATTGGCATGGTCAATTGCGAGGCCGTGTGCGTACCGACCAACGCGCAGTACCAACTTCAACTTGAGACGATCAGAAACGCGATTACAGATCGCACGCGCGCCATTGTGACCGTGTCGCCAAACAATCCGGCCGGCGTGGTGTATTCGGAATCGGACCTGCGTGCGGTCAATGCGCTCTGTCGTGAGGCCGGCCTCTATCACATCAGCGACGAAGCGTATGAGTATTTCACCTACGATGGCGCAACCCATTTCTCGCCGGGATCAATTCCAGATAACGGCGAGTATACGATCTCCCTGTACTCGCTGTCCAAAGCGTACGGATTTGCGAGCTGGCGCATCGGCTGGATGGTCACGCCCGACCACCTGTATACGGCGATCAAAAAGGCCCAGGATACGATCCTGATCTGTCCGCCGGTTGTATCCCAATACGCCGCCGCGGCGGCCATGCGCGTCGGTGCGGCCTACTGTCGTGAAAAACTCAGGGCGATGACCGCGACACGCCGGGTCGTACAGAGTAGCCTGAACGAGTTGAGCGATCTGCTCACGCTGCCTCGGTCTGACGGCGCGTTCTACTTCCTGCTGCGGGTGCACACAGATATGGATGCCATGACGTTGACTGAGCGATTAATCCAAGAGCATCACGTCGCCGTGATTCCCAGTACGGCGTTCGGCGTAACCGAGGGGTGCTATCTGCGCGTAGCCTACGGCGCGCTGAACGAAGAGGTGGCTGCCGAAGCCGGCGGGCGGCTTGCGCACGGGCTGCGTTGCATTGTGCAGTAGCAAGCTGGAACGGTCGCGCCATTCTTGAAGCGCTCAGGTGTTACGCTGCCCCTTCCCATCTCCGGAGCTTCAGCATCTTGTCTGTGGCGTGTTCTGGCAGACGGCTACCCTCTTGAGCCGCAGATTCCACCCGATATGTTGCGCCTAGACATTCTGATACCGTCAGCAGTATCGAGAATCTCAAATTGAATCAGACGTTATTCTCGATACTGCGGTTGCTGCGTTTTGGAGTAAATCGAAAGATACGCGAGAGGACGTACTGTTATGCGAGAAGGCTTTCATGTGATGGACAGTGATCTCCACGTTATTGAAAACGGAGAGGTCTATGAGAAATATCTCGACGAGAAATACCGCGATAAGAAGCCCCGTTACCTGGGCTGGAGTCCAACCAATTTTCCGCACTGGGAGGTACAGGGACAGATGATCCCCCCCTGGGCTCAGTCCGCGGAAGTGGTGAAGGCCCAGGAATATCTCGACAAACCAACTGAGCATATCTACAAGTCAGTCCGCGAGCGGAAGTACGAGCCCGCTTCCACTCTTGAAGCCATGGACGCGGAGGGTATTGATGTCGGTATTGTCTACCGCACGTTTGCGCACATGGTTGTTTCCATTGATGATCTGGAGCCAGCATATGCCACTGCCTACTGCGCCGCGTTTAACGATTGGCTGGCTGATTACTGTCAGACTGACCCACGGCGTCTCAAAGCTGCCGCTATTGTGTCATTACACGACCCCGAACTCGCCGCGGCAGAGGCGCAGCGAGCAGTGGAAGACAAAGGCCACGTTGCCGTCGTTCTTCTCCCCATGCCCTGCAACGGACGCTATTTCAACGCGCCTGAGTGTGATGTGCTGTGGAAAGAAATCGTCCGACTGAATGTGCCCTTGGCCTTTCATGGAACGAGCGGTGGGGCATCAAAAGATTACGCGACCAATCGGTATCGGGGCCATCCGAATTTCCGCACCCTGAACCATTCTTCCGCCTTTCCCATGGAGCTGATGCTTGCAATGGGCGCAATGACGGTGGGTGGTGTGCTTGAGCGCTTTCCTCATCTGCGAGTCGGTTTTCTGGAGGGCAATTGCGGCTGGCTACCGTGGTGGCTGGACCGTCTTGACGACCAGTGGGAGAAGTACGGCGGTGGCGAGGAAATCAAGCTCTCGGCTAAGCCGAGTGAATATTTTAAGCGTCAGTGCTTTATTGGGACCGATGTCGATGAAGAGTTGTTGGCCGTCACGGTTGATAAAATCGGCGATGACAATATTGTCATGTCGGTCGATTATCCCCATGCCGACGGTCCGTTCCCGAACGGCATCAAAGAATTTCTGGAGCTGCCTGGGGTAGGCTTGGACTCCAAACGCAAAATTATGTGGAAAAACTGTCTCCGCTTGTACGATTTTGATGAAAAGAAGATGCTTACCGGAGATTGATTACGTAGGCTGTGGCATTCCAACCATGGCATAATGCTCAGGCGCGGCAGTCCGCGGGTCCTTATACATGATGACCCGACAGGGTCCGCCAGTTGCCCCTTTTTCGCACACAATGGCTGGCCACGGCGCACCAATACGCTCGATGGGCATGATGGTATGCATAACGGCGATATGCGCCTGATAGACTGAGACATCCCCATCCAGAAAAGAGATGGGATGCTGTTCTTTGACGAGGGCGAGACTGAGCGGTGGTTTGAGACAGCCTTGCCGAATCTGACGGCCACAACTCCCGCACGGATCTTGGAAGAGGGTAAATTTATCGTCGCTCTCTTCTATTCTGAGTGTGGCAAAATTCCCGAGCAAAAGGGCAACCCAGCTCTGGAGCCGCTCTTTGGCATCTTGGGTAATGTCGTCCATCATCCAGGGCATCCAGCGCTTATCACTGCTGAAGCGGAGACACTGTTCGAGCTCATCGACGCCATATTCTCGGTAGACGTGGGACAGGAGGAGGGAGACCCATTCCCGATAGAGGTCATGCAGGTCTCGAAAACCCTTCTCCATATAGTCATACAATTTTTTGACTTCCTCAACGTCGCCTTTGTCAATGAGCGCATTCATGCGGTCTGTGGCCGACTTGCTGCAGTTGAGGACTTCGCCAACGCTCATGTCGAGCTTAAGCGCTTCGGCAAGCACTGCACCAATCGGCGCCGCTTGGGCCAAACCCTCATGACCATGGGTCTCGTAAATGAATTCCTGCTCCGTGGCTACCCAGTGGTAATAAATATCATGAAAGGCGAGAAAGGCTTCTTCGAGCTCTGCATACTTCGCCTTAGCCTCTTCTCTGTCTCCGGTCTCAAGAGCCGAGTACATCTGTTCACGCGGAGGACGGCACATTGCATCGAGCTCGTCTTGGGTAAAGAGCCGAGTTGTCATATTTGCCCCCTTTATTGGTCGGATCTCTTGTTGATCTATTCCCGATAGGGTTGACTACTCTTCGTAGGCTTGTGCCAATAAATCAATGGTATGCACGGCTGTAATCGGCAGTCCACTCTGCTGTAATCCGGCCCGTATCTGCATTAAACAGCCCGGATTACCGGTCACTACAACGTCGGCTTCAGTTGTCTGGATATTGCCGAGTTTACGCTCCAGCAGCCGGGCCGCCATCTCAGGTTGGGTCAGATTATATGTGCCGGCACTGCCACAGCACCAGTCTGACTCGGGTAAGTCGGTAAGCGTCAGCCCAGGAATAGCCCGGAGCAGTGCACGAGGTTGTTCGCGGACACCTTGTCCATGCGCCAAGTGACAGGCGTCATGGTAGGTGACCTTTGCTCTGATTTCTCGGGTGGGTGGTGTAAGCGGAATACTCCCAACAAACTCAGCCACGTCTTTCATTTTTTCCGTGAGGCGGGCCGCCTTCTCTCGGTAGGCAGGGTCGTCCTTGAACAGCTCGCCGTACTCCTTCATCATCGCTCCGCAGCCAGCGGCGTTGATAATAAGAGCGTCCAGCTCAATTTTGCTGAATACGTCAATATTGTGCTTAGCCAGCGACAGGGCATTCGGCTTATCCCCATTATGCAAGAGGAGCGCACCACAGCAGGATTGGGCCTTTGGAACCAGGACTTCACAGCCATTATGGCGGAGCACTTTCACCGTGGACTGGTTGGTCGCTCCAAAGACGGTAGACATGACACAGCCCGATAGCACGGCAACGGTGTGGCGTTTTTCACCAATCGCGGGATAGCGCTCTAAGAGTGGTGCGGAAGATACGCTTCCACGTTCCGGCAGGAGCCCCAGCCAATAACGAAGTTTTCCGGGCAGTGCTTCAGAGTGCGCAAATCGAGCAAATCCAAGGGCGGCGCCGACTTTAAGAGAAAGCGCAAAAAGACGGGCTCCCAATGGATTAGGGAAAGTCTTGTTCATCATCCAGCGCTTGAGGCGTTCCAGCACAGGCCGGCGATAGTGTTGCTCAATAAAGGGCCGGGCGCCTTCGATGAGTTCTCCATACCGCACCCCGGATGGACAAGCGGTTTCACATGCCCGACACCCCAGGCACAGATCAAGATGTTGAACGATCTCAGCGTCGAGCTGCGCGTGCCCCTCTTGAAGCGCGCGCATCATCACGATGCGTCCCCGAGGGGAGTCCATCTCCGTACCTAATTCGACATAGGTTGGACACGAGGCCAGGCACAGTCCACAGTGCACGCAGTCAAAGAATTTTTCGTGGTCGACAAAAGAAACGTTTTCCATAGAGAGCGTCAGCCTTATAAAAATGAGTCTAGGATTCGTACAGCGTAAAAATTCCTATATTCCGCCAATAAAGCGGCCGGGGTTCAAAATACCGTTGGGGTCTAGGGTTTCTTTGAGCCGTTGCATAAGCGGAAACGCTTTTCCCACAGTGCCCCATACATCCGCCCGTTCCTTGAGCGCCGATGGGATCTCTTCCACGACGGCAAAACCGTTGTAGCCGGTTGCGTGGACGCGTATCCAGTCGACAAGAGCCAAGAGCTGGTCATCGGGAACGGCCTCCCCTTCAAAAGCCGTGTACAGGATGCCGTTCCCGGCCCGGGCCAGTAAACGGACCGGAACCTGGCGGCGCTGAGCTTCCGCCGCCAGGTCCGCACAGAACGTCGCAAGCTGGGTTGGCTGAAGGCTCACCTTACACCGAAGCGCAGCGTGACCGGACACTGGAAAATCCCGGAGTGCCTGAGAGAGCGTCTGCGCCTCGTCGGCACTCAGCTCCTCAACAACACATTCGTCATCCCCAAGGACAGCACGGAGGCGACTGCGCTGATCGTCGACTTCTTCCTGAATCCCGGCAAAGCCTAAGAATAGACGATAGACCTGCTCGTCCCCGCTTTGATCTGTGCGAGCCGGGAGCGGAGAAAAATTGGCCAGTTCAAGGAAAAAGGGCTGGATATCCGAGCCAGTCAATTTCAGCGCCGCTTCTCCGGCTTTTTCAGCAGATGAGAACGTTAAGGCGAGCGTTGTTTGCGCTTCAGGTCGGGGCCGGATCATAAAGGTCGCTTCGACAATAACGCCGAGCGTCCCAAACGACCCACAGTAGAGTTTCGGCAAATCATAGCCGGCAACGTTTTTGACGACTTGCCCGCCGCCCTTAATCAGTGTCCCATCCGAGCGAACGACTTTGAGGCCAATAAGAAAATCGCGGACTGTGCCTTGAGAGAGTCGAGACGGACCATTGAGATTGGCAGCAATGACTCCGCCGACCGTCGCCTGCTCCGGACACGGCGGGTCGAGGGGCAACCATTGACCGTTTTCCCCAAGAACAGCCTGGAGTTGGGCTAGAGACATACCGGCGCCAACTTTAACGGTCATATCTGCAGGCTGGTAGTCTACGAGCGTATCCAGCGCCGTCGTACACAGCGCCTGCTCATAGCGTTTCGGTACGCCACCGAGGTGGAGAAACGCGCCGTGCCCCACCGGGCTTATGGCGCGGCCGTGTTCATTCGCCTCTTTCAGCAGTTGCGAGACTTCTTCAATCGATGAGGGATAGACCACACTCTCGGGCGCTTTCCCATCGATGATAAACTGGTTGGCCTCCCTCATCAGTGTGGCTTTCTCTCAAAAAGTCCCTAGAGCGTGTCCCTAGAGCGGGACTTGGCGTCGAGGCGTGGTCACATCAATACAGCCACCGGGCGTAGGGATAATTTTATTGGGATTACACAGGTTGTCCGGATTAAAAACAGACCGGAGCTGGGTCATCACCATCAAATCTTCCGGACTGAAGATGAGTGGCATCTGGCCCATCTTTTCTATGCCAATGCCGTGCTCGCCAGTCAGACTTCCCCCTAAGTCTATACATGCGTTCAAGATTTCCTTCCCCGCTTTGACCACGCGCTGGGTTTCGTCTGCATTGCGCTCGTCATACATCAGAATCGGATGGATGTTGCCGTCTCCGGCGTGAAACACATTGGCAATCCGCAGGTGATACTTTTCTGAAATCTCAGTAATCCGCTGCAGAATGTCCGGAACCTTAGTGCGAGGGACTACGCCATCTTGGGTGCAATAATTTGGTGATAGACGGCCAATTGCGCCAAAGGCACGCTTGCGACTCTTCCAGAGCGCCATACGTTCGGCATCGTCTTGAGCGATACGTACCTCGCGAGCATTATTGTGTTTGCAAATGGCCTGAATCTGGACAGTTTGTGGGTCGAGACTGGCTGCAAGGCCATCAATCTCAATAATCAAAACAGCACCGGCATCGGTCGGGAAGCCAAAGTGAAAGGCTTCTTCGACTGCTTGGATAATAAGCGTATCCATCATTTCCAGGGCAGCGGGGACAATGCCGGAAGTAATAATACCAGAGACCGTTTGGGTGGCTTGGTGGACCGACTCAAACACCGCCAGAAACGTGCGATAGGCCTGCGGCTGGCGCGTTAGCTTGAGGGCGGCCTGGGTGACAATCCCAAAAGTGCCTTCCGCGCCTATGGTAATGCCGCGTAAATCATAGCCGGGAACGTCCTCAACCGCCCCGCCTAGGGTTACGATTTCTCCGTCTGGTAGGACGACTTCCAAGCCGAGAACGTGATTGGTCGTGACGCCATATTTGAGCGTGTGCGGCCCGCCGGAATTTTCTGCGATGTTGCCGCCAATAGTGCACGCCTGCTGGCTGGACGGGTCAGGCGCATACTGAAAGCCCTGATCTTTGACCGCATTACTCACCCACAGATTCACTACACCGGACTGGGCCACAACGTAACGATTGAGCAAATCAATGTGTACGATTTTATTGAGCCGGCTGGTACCGATCATGACCGGCGCTTCAACTGGCAGGCAGCCGCCACTGAGGCCGGTCCCGGCTCCGCGCGGGACAAAGGCGATCTTTTCCTTGTTGAGAAATTTGACGACAGCCGCCACTTCTTCAGTTGAATGCGGCAAGACAACAACATCGGGGACGGACTTCTCTAAGGTATAGCCATCGCAGTCGTAGACTGAGCGCGCGCTCTTATTGGCGACCACCCCATCAGGGCCAACGAGTTCATACAACCGATCAAGAATTTTCTGCTCCATGAGAGCCCCTTACTCATCACCTCCGACTACAATGGCCGGCGGCGGATCATCCGTTTGACAGTATACTCAAGTAAAACAGTGTCATCTTGATTCATAACCTGAGTCAACGAAGTGACCACCCCACGGTCAGGTTTTGAGGTCTCACGCTTACCAAGAATGTGTACTTTGACATGCACAGTGTCTCCGCAGCGTAATGGCGCCGGGATTTTCATATCTTCAATCCCGAGGAGAGCCATGCCGCCCTTTGCCATGCCAGACTGCACCGTCAGACCTTCTGCAAGGGCAAAGGTGAACGAGCCTGGCGATATCCGGCCTTCAAACAGGCTGTTGTTTTTAACGAACTCCATGTCCATGAATAAGGGCTCGTGAAAGCCAAAAAGGTTTACGAAATTGACGATATCCGCTTCGGTTATAGTACGCGCTTTAGTCTCAAACTCCGCGCCGATTTCATACTCTTCAAAGTATTCGAGTGCCATATGCTTTCCTGGGCAAGAGAGTCAGCCAGAAGTCTGCGTGCTTGTGCTAAGGAGTAAGCGTATCCTCCAAAATGAGTGAACGTGCCCTCCAACGGACATACACATGTTGGCACGTTTACTCATTGACACGCTGAGCTGTTGATACGTTTACTCCTCGGAGAAGTCAACACTAGGGTGTTGACAATTCGTCCACCCTGGCGTTGTTTTAGCCGTTATGAAAAAGCGTGTCGCCGTTGTTGGAGCAACTGGGATTGCGGGTCAGCAATTTCTCGTTGCGCTTGAGGACCATCCCTGGTTTGAGGTTGCTGTGCTGGCTGCGTCAGAGCGCTCGGCCGGCAAAAGCTATGCAGAAGCCATCCGCGACCCAAAAACGGGAGCGCGGCGCTGGTGGTGCGAGGCAGAACCATCCCAGCCCATGCTGACACTTCCGGTCTACGAAGCGTCGTCTCTGAACCTGAGTGGTATTGATCTCGTCTTTACCGCGGTCGAATCAGGGCCGGCGCGAGAACTGGAACCACTGTATGCCAAAACAACACCAGTGGTCAGTACGGCTTCGGCGTTTCGGCAAGAGGCGGATGTTCCGCTCCTTATTCCGGGTGTCAATCTGGATCATATCTACTTGATCGATACCCAAAAGAAAAATCGTGCCTGGCAAGGCTATATTGTCACTCAGCCCAACTGTACCACCATAGGTCTGGCCATTACCCTCAAGCCGCTGTTTGATCAATTCGGTCTGAAAAAAGTCATCATGACCTCCATGCAGGGGCTATCCGGGGCCGGTCGCTCGCCGGGTGTGATCGCAATGGACACCATAGACAACATCATTCCGTTCATTGCTGGCGAGGAAGAGAAGGTCGAACAGGAAGGTCACAAAATTCTTGGCAGCCTCGAAAACGGAGCCATTATACCGGCCAACTTTCTCGTCAGCGCAACCTGTACTCGCGTCCCGGTTCTTGAGGGCCATACGGAAGCGCTGCTGGTCTCTATGAATACACCCTGCTCTGTCGCGGATGTCCGGGCAGCTATGATCGGATTTGGCCAAGAGTTTATCGAAATGGGCCTGCCCTCTGCTCCGCGGCATATGATCATCGTGCACGATGACCCCTTTCGGCCCCAGCCGCGCTTGGACCGCGATGCGGAAGACGGCATGGCGACCTCGGTGGGTCGTCTGCGGCCAGACCATACACTTGAGAATGCGGTGAAATATCTTCTGGTCAGCCATAATACCAAGATGGGGGCGGCCAAAGGCGCAGTACTCACCGCGGAATACCTGTATCAGCAGGGGTATATATAATTCACCTCGCCAGTCTGGAAACAGTATACTGCCGAGATGCCTGCACCCTTCAAAACCGCTGACCTACCTCCAAAAGCGCGCGGCTTCTGGAAGCTCGCAGGGCCGGGGGCTGTCTTAGTCGGACTCTCAATCGGCGCGGGCGAGTTGATTGTATGGCCGCGTAATACAGCGCAATTTGGCGCCGGCATGACCTGGGCGGCGCTGCTCGGCATCTTTCTCCAATTCTGGATTAACTGCGAGATTGGCCGCTACACCTTAGCCACGGGAGAAAGTATTTACGCCGGATTCAGCCGAATCTCGCGGCACTTTGCGTGGATCTTTATTCTGCTCAACATCCTCGGCTGGATTCTTCCGGGCTGGGCGCGGGCCTGCGGCGGAGCGCTCAAAGCCCTCATGGTCGGTCCACAGGGCTGGGGGGAGCCGTGGGTCTGGACGGCCATTACCTTTGCCGGCGTTGCCTTTGTCTTATTCGGTCCTAAGCGTGTGTATGCTTCCGTTGAGAAAACAACGGAAGTTCTGGTCATTTTGGTCGCGGTCGGCCTTGGTCTCGTTGCCTGTGTCGTTGGCAATACGGAAACGTGGGCAGAGCTGGGACGCGGGATGCTGAATTTTCCGTTCAAGCATCCGGATATGCCGATATATATTCTGTTCTCTTCAGTTGTTTTTGCTGGAGCCGGGGGTACCGCGAATCTCTTTTTCTCGTTCTATATTCGAGACAAAGGCTGGGGCATGGGCGCGTTGATGCCCACAGTGGTGAATCCGCTCCGAGCGCAGGAGGAAGCTGCTTCAGATCAGGCGTTTCAGATTGACGCGACCGAGTCCAACCTGGCGCGCTGGCGTGCATGGTTCAGACATTTGTCTTTGGATCAAATGCTCTTTTTCTGGCTGCTCAACACGTTTACCATTCTCTTGTTTATCTTTGGTGCTCTGGCGGTGCTGCATCCACAAGGCATAGTGCCAAGCCAGGAAATGCTGGTCTGGGAGGAGGCCGAAATTTTAGGCAGCGTGGGAGGAGGCTTCGGAAAAATCCTCTTTCTTTTAGTCGGGATCGCGTGTTTGTTCAGCACCCAACTGACGCTTATCGATGGGGTTGCCCGTACAGGCGCGGATATTCTGCATACCAACTATGCCTGGGCGCAAAGGAAGCCGCTGAGTTGGTGGTATGGCGTCATTGCCGTGGGTTGGATCGTACTGGGTATTTTCTTGACATATGCGTATGAGAGCCTGCCACCTATTCTCTTTTTAATGGGATCAGCGTTTTTTGGTGGGATTGCGATGGCCGTCTACACACCGCTGACACTGGTGATCAATCGAAAACTGCTCCCGCCGGCACTGCGGCCCGGCCCGGCGAAAACTGCTCTTCTTGTCGGGATTAGCTGTTTTTATGTTATTTTTGCCGTCTTTTCGATTGTTCGACTTGGACAGCAGCTATTGTAAAAAAGGGCCCGCCGCCGCGGGCCCTTTTTCTCTCCTCGATTAAGCGCTTATACGCTTCCGGACAGCGTAAACGCGATCACCAGCGCGTAAATAGCCAGCGCCTCGATGAAGGCGATACCGATGATCATCGGCGTCTGGATACGATCAGCCGCATTTGGGTTACGACCGATGGACTCCATAGCGGCAGCCACCGCACGTCCCTGACCCAAGCCGGCACCAACAGCGGCAATACCCATACCGAGGCCGGCAGCAAGGGCAATCATTCCTCTTGAGGAATCACCGTCTCCGTCAGCCGCGAGGGCAGCGCCAGCGGTTAGCAGCATACATACTGCGAGCACCCCAGTTACACATACTTTCTTCATACGTCCTACTCCTTTCATGTCCCAATGGCGCAGTATAGGGTCCGCCTCCTCTTATCCTCCTCGCCGCTGCATACCCTTTCCGCCACATGGACAATGGATTGTATTGCACTCTTTCTCTTCTCTTTCCCCTAGTGATGCTCGTCATGGGCAACCGCCAGAGAGACATAGACCATGCTGAGCAGCGTAAAAACAAAAGCCTGCACTAAGGAAACAAACGCCCCAAGCGCGTAAAAGACGACCGGAATACCGATTTTCGTCAGATCCGTAAAGATCTCTAACACAACGTGGTCGCCGGTCATATTCCCAAAGAGTCGCAGGGAAAGCGAGAAGGGCCGGACAAAATTGTCAATGAGTTCCAGCGGGACCATCAAAATGCCCAGCCACCAGATCGGTCCGACAAAATGTTTCAGGTAGGCAAGGCCCTGTTCTTGGAAAGCATAAAAATTATACGCAACAAAGGACAGGACGCCGAGGGCGAGCGTCACGTTGAAATTGCTTGTCGGGGGAGAAAACCCAGGTAAGAGCCCAGAGAGGTTTGCGACCAAAATAAAGAGAAAGAAACTGCCATACAGATGTATATATTTATGCGCTTGGTCACCCAGTACCCCCTCGGCCATGTCAGAAACGCCTTGGGTGAGGAGTTCAGCCATGTTCCGAAAGGTCAGGGAGTCGTCAGGGACAGCCGCATCTTCTGCAGCAGCCAGCTGCCTCTTTGCCATGTAAGCAAAGAAAATAAGTATTGCGGAAACGATGAGGGATGTTGCGATATGACCGGGGAGCAGTTTGAGTCCAGGAATAACAGAGACCCATGTGAAGAGATGATGTTCCATAGGATCGGTCGATTTCTTTCACTCTCTTTCTGTACGCGAGTCGGCTGCTCAAAGACTCACTTCACCCCTGCTGAAGGAGGGGGATCATCATCTTTTTTTGACTCGGCCAAGCTGACTATCACGCAAGCAAGAAGCAGTAAAGGGACCCCGGCGGCAAAGCTCTTTGCCTGAATTGGGTAGCGAAAAAATATTGCACTCAGCATGACCAGAAAGAGTATTCCCTTGGCAGAAAACCAGAAAGCTGCCCGAATTTTCGGCCGGCGCTGGGCCTGGGAGGAGGAGAGAGTAGAACGGACCAGTTTTTTAAGCAGCCAGAAATTGGCCTGCATGACGCCTCCGCCAAGCAGAAAGCTGGGGACGTGGACAATTCCGGTCACTCCTCCGACGAGCGCTCCGGCCCCAAGCAGAACGAGGCTCAGTCGTTCAATCTTCTCGGCTGTCTTCTTCACGAGCAGAAAGACGCTGGAGCACGATTATCAGACGATATATCGCTCCTGCCATACCAAAGATCACTCCAATGACCATGAGGAGGGGCGCTGTACCAAACTGGGTGTCCGCATAGTTTCCAATAAAGAGACCGGCGACAATGGCTCCGGCAAACTCAAACCCAAGCGCCCCGTACCTTCCATAGGTGACGAAAAGAGGAAACGTATCCCGCTTTTTTGTATGATTGGAGGACACGTTTCCTCTTTGTGGACTTTCCTGAGCCATTTTGCCTCGATGAATAAACGTGCCAACATCTCAAAGCCTGTTGAGGGCACGTTTATTCATTAGCCACGGATATTTTTAAGCACCGTCCTGGCGGCACGTATGGTTTCTTGGATTTCGTCCTCGCTGTGCGCCAAGGAAATAAAGGCGGATTCGAATTGAGAGGGTGGAAGGTATATGCCCTGCTCAATCATACCGCGAAAGTAACTGGCGAACATTTTTGTATCGCTCTGAGTTGCCGTGTCATAGTCGCGCACGTGGTCTACCCCAAAGAAAACAGTGAACATCGAACCCATTTGGTTCACACAGGCTTTTATGTCAGTCTCACGAATGACATTGCGCAGTCCCTTGGCCAGCATATCTCCAAGCATATTCAGCCTCTCATAGGCTCCAGCGGCGTGAACGAGCTTTAACGTTTCAATCCCAGCGGTCACAGCCAACGGATTGCCAGACAGCGTCCCAGCTTGGTAGACCCCCCCCAATGGGGCAAGCACGTCCATTATCGCCGCTTTTCCGCCAACCGCGGCCAATGGGAGGCCACCGCCCACAACTTTCCCTAAGCAGGTGAGATCCGGATCGATGTTGTAGACCTCTTGAGCTCCGCCACGTGCTACACGGCAGCCGGTCATCACCTCGTCAAAGATGAGCACAACTCCCAACTCCCGGGTGAGTTCTCGTAGACCTTCAAGGAAGCCTTGCTCGGGCGGCACGAGGCCCATATTTCCAGGAACAGGCTCCAGTATGACAGCCGCCACCCCCTCTGAATCAGCCTCTAGATACGCCCGTACACTAGAGAGGTCATTGTACTCCGCCACAAGCGTCAGGCTGCTAAATGCCTCGGGAACGCCTTGACTGTCTGGGGTGCTGAGCGTAAGCGCACCGGACCCAGCTCTCACAAGAAGCGCGTCAGTATGACCATGATAGCAGCCAGAGAATTTTATGATCTTTGCGCGACCAGTATAGCCGCGAGCGAGACGCAGGGCGGTCATGGTCGCTTCTGTACCCGAGGAGGTCAGGCGGACTTTCTCGATTGACGGAACGGTCTGAGTAAGCGTTCTTGCGAGCTCAATCTCTTTTGCAGTTGGGGCACCAAAACTTGTCCCTTGTTTCACAACCCGCTCAAGTGCACCAACAACCTGCGGATGAGCATGTCCTGCTATTAAAGGTCCCCAGGAGCCTACATAGTCTATATACTCGCGCCCATCCGTATCAGTGACGCGACACCCTTTCCCCCTGTGGATAAAAAGAGGGTCACCACCAACGGCCCGCCACGCACGAACCGGGCTGTTCACTCCACCTGGGATATATTTTTGCGCTTCATTAAAGAGTTTTTGCGATGTTGACATCTACGTCTACCCACGTCCCAGTTCAGCCACTCCGGACTTTATCAAGCCAGACTTTCATTGAGATTTCCCCTGCTACCACCCGCCCACAAGAGAGTCAAGATAAAAGAGATTTTCCCATCAGAATATCGAATTTTCCCGGAAATATGAGACTTTACTCTTTCTCCCGGTGTCCTCTTATAGAAACTGATAACAAAATGTGATGCCTTCACCCCTTTTTTTTACGACCGACGTGCTCAGAAATGATTAAAAAAACAAATAGATACGAACCCCCTCTTTCAAGGCTATTATTTTTCATATTATCACTTCGTGTTATGCATTGGATTTTATCTAGCGATATCCGCTGCTTTGGAAAAATCCTGATTTTTTTCTTGCGTTCTTTAGAGAAAAAGTTTAAGACGCAGGGGTCCTATCCTCTCTGGTCTGATAGATTTTAAGCGGCATATTGATTCGAGTAGATATGGGTCTTCTTCTCGCCCTCCTGACCATGCGGTCGGTGAACGGGGCTTCCCCGGGGCAGAAGGCTAGACAGAGGGACAAGTGCGTGTGGATAACTCTTTTACCGGATGGACATTTCATTAGTTTGCAGAGGAAGTTATCGAGTTATCCACACCTGTGGATAACTTCATACGTTGAGCGGCGTAGGGGTGTGGTATGTATCGGGTGTGGGAACGGGTGTTGGGGATTGTTGAGGGAAAAGTAGGAAAGACGAATAGTGAAACCTGGCTAAAACCGATTCGCCCCCTTGGACTACAAGATGACACGTTCCATCTTGAGGTGCCAAGCGCGCTCTTTAAGGATTGGTTACTCAGTAATCTCGTCGGCCCTTTAGAAAACGCATTGACTGAGGTTCTTGGTCAGCCAACGCACCTCATATTGCATGTACAGGAAAAACCACAAGGAGAACTCTTCCTGGAAGAAGAGAAAAAACAAACAGCCGAGGAAAAGGAAAAAGGGGGAGGAAAGAGAAACGGACTTATTCAGAACTATACATTTTCCTCCTTTGTTGTGGGTGGCGGTAATCAGTTTGCTCATGCCGCGGCTACGGCAGTCAGTAAACACCCAGGGAAAAGCTACAATCCGTTGTTCATTTATGGAGGAGTTGGGTTAGGAAAAACTCATCTCATTAATGCTATTGGTCATGAGACATCGATAAAGAAAGGAAAGGACAATATTGTCTATCTTTCTTCAGAGTCTTTTACCAATGAATTGATTGTTCATTTACGAAAGAACCGGATGACGGAATTTAAAAATAGATTTCGTCGTGCGGATGTTCTCATTCTTGATGATGTGCAGTTCCTGTCCGGTCGTGAGCGGACACAGGAGGAATTTTTTCACACCTTTAATTCTCTGCACGAGTCGAGTAAGCAGATTGTATTAACGTCCGATAAATTTCCAAATGAGATTGGCGGGCTAGAAGAGCGGTTACGAAACCGTTTTGAATGTGGATTGATTGCTGACATTCAGCCACCCGACCTCGAGACTCGGGTAGCAATTCTGCAAAAGAAATCACGCGCAAAACGTATCTCCCTCCCCGACGATGTTGCCCTTTTTATTGCCTCTCATGTTACTTCAAATGTCCGAGAGCTTGAGGGCGGCCTGACGCGATTAGGAGCGCTGGCAGCCTTAAATCAGGCTGATATTACTGTCAACTTTGCACGCCAGGCCCTCCAAAACTTAGTCACAGCCAAGGAAAAGGAAGTCTCGATTGAGACCGTACAGAAAACTGTGAGTAAGTATTTTGGTGTCAGCGTTGCTGATATTACCTCAAAGAAACGGACAAAGCTGGTTTTGTTTCCAAGACAGATTAGTATGTTTCTCTGCCGCAAGCTCGCCGGCGCCTCCTACCCAATGATTGGAATGCGATTTGGAGGAAAAGATCATACTACGGCTCTGCATGCCTGTACTACCATTGAAAAGCGGTTCAAAAAGGATGAAGAGCTTCGTGATATTATCAATAGAATAGAAATCATGATCTATGATTAGACTGTCTTTCCTGTGGATAACCTGTGGATAACCTGTGGATAACCTGTGGATAACCTGTGGATAACCTGTGGATAACCTGTGGATAACCTGTGGATAACCTGTGGATAACCTGTGGATAACCTGTGGATAACCTGTGGATAACCTGTGGATAACCTGTGGTCTGGGAAAAGTTATCCACAGGTATCCACAGGTATGGCGAAGTTATCCACACCCCCTGTGGATAACTTTTCCCAGAATAAACAAATACTTAACCCACTTATCCACATATCCACAGGCCCTACTACTACTATTAGTACTTCTATATATTAATAAGTAGTAGAATAAGTAGTAGTAGTAAGAAAAATGAGAATAAAAATCAGAGAAAAGACTATGGTTAATAAAAGGAAGGAAAGGGGGGTATATGGAATTCAGCGTCAGTAAGGAAGACCTCCTTCAGTGCCTATATCTAGTCCAGGGTGTTGTTGAAAAACGCTCCTCCCTCCCTATGCTCTCCCATGTTCTAATTGAATCTAACTCCACGGAAGAGAAAGATGGAGGCATCTCTCTTGGAGCAACAGATCTTGAAATTGGAATCCGCCAACAATGTCAGGCAGAAGTAAAAGCGTCTGGATCAATGACAGCAGATGCAAGAAAGCTGTACGAGATCATTCGTGAGCTGCCGTCCGGTCAAGTCTATTTACGCTCAAGTGGAAACGGATGGGTGGAGGTCAAGAGCGGCAAGTCTCGGTTCCGGATCGCAAGTCTTGATCCCAAGGAGTTTCCCACAATAACAGCACAGAAAGAATCGAGCGAGGAACCTCCTGCTTCATCATTCCTATCTTTACCTGGACCAACCATGCGGGAGATGATTGAAAAAACCCTCTTTGCAACCTCACCGGACGAGACACGACTGAACCTCAGCGGTGTCTATCTTGAGACCTCGGCCGAGGGAAAGGTTCGCATGGTCGCCAGTGACGGTCACCGCCTCTCTCTTATAGAAAAAAAAATGGACGCCTCTCCTTTACCCGATTGGCCGAGCGTTATCCTTCCGAAAAAGGGTCTGGTGGAAACACGGAAACTTCTTGAACGAAGCGAAGGAACAATAGAGGTCTCCCTCAGCGACTCGGTGATGAACCTCAAGAAAGAAACAACGGAACTTTTTATGCGTCTGATAGAAGGGGATTTTCCTGACTACCAGCAGGTCGTTCCAAAAGATCATACGCACTGCGTTAAGTTTCTCCGAGATGAGCTCCTCTTTGCGCTCCGTCGGATTTTGATTCTGACAACAGAACGATCTCGGGGGGTGAAATTACAGTTCGGGAAGGACAAGATCGAGGTTTCAGTCAATACTCCAGACGTGGGGGAAGGGACAGAGGAGATTGCGGCTTCATACGCCGGAGATGGATTATCAATCGGGTTTAACGGGAGATATTTGACAGAGGCATTGAATGTCATAGATGAAGGAGATTCCGTCGTCCTTCTTCTCAAAGATGAGATGAGTCCTGGGCTCCTACAGACGGAAGAAAACAGTGAATTTTTATATGTCATAATGCCTATGAAAATAAACTAATAGAAAATCGTTTTAATAAAACCTATGGTTTACGTAAGATAGAGGAAATGTTAGAGTTTTAGTATAACAAAAAGGAGGCGTGTGACGAATCTTTAAACCCACCTTCCTCCTTTGGGGAGCACATGCTCGAACAGAACTACGGGGCAGGTCAAATAAAGGTACTCGAAGGTCTCGAAGCGGTCCGCAAGAGGCCGGGAATGTATATCGGTGATACCGCGGAGAGAGGATTCCATCACCTTGTTTTTGAAATTGTTGACAATTCTGTGGATGAGGCACTCGCCGGCCACTGTACGCACGTTGTTGTAACCATCCGCACTGACGGCCAGATATCCATTGTCGATAATGGCCGTGGCATTCCAACGGAGAATCACCCGACTGAGGGTATTTCAGCCGCTCAGGTTGTTCTTACTAAACTTCATGCCGGCGGAAAATTCGATAAAGAGGCGTATCAAGTCTCTGGAGGGCTGCATGGGGTCGGTATTTCTGTCGTCAATGCGCTGTCAGAACTCCTTGAAATCGAGATCAAGAGAGAAGGGAAAGTCTATTTCCAGCGGTATCATCGTGGTGAACCTGACAATGATCTCAAAGAGATAGGGCAGACTGAGGAGAGTGGAACCCGGATTGTCTTCACGCCCGACCGTCGGATATTTGGCGAGAGGAATTTCAGTTTTGACATTCTCTCAAGGCGGCTTCGTGAACTTGCCTTCCTCAACCCAGGTCTTCATATATCCATTATTGATGAAGGAGAGACCGATAAACGTCATGACTTCTTCTATGAAGGAGGGATAGTCTCTTTTGTTGAGCACCTTGGCCGTACAAAAACACCGCTCCACGGCGAGGTTATATATTTTAGTGGCGAAAGAGGCGGCACCATGGCTGAAGTCGCTCTCCAATGGAACGAGGGATATGCCGAAAGCATTTATGCATTTGCCAATAGTATAAACACCATGGAAGGGGGCACGCATCTCGTCGGGCTCAAAACTGCATTAACCAGGACGATTAACTCCTATGTTGGGTCACTCGGGCTCCTCAAAAAAGACCAGGAGAGTCTTCAAGGAGAGGATATTAGAGAGGGTCTGACCGCAATTATCAGTGTTAAAGTTCCAGAACCCCAATTTGAAGGACAGACAAAGACCAAGCTTGGAAATAGTGATGTCAAAGGTTTCGTTGAGTCTCTGATTAACGACAAGCTTGGAGCCTACTTCGAAGAACATCCGACAGAAGCCAAAAAGATATCACACAAGAGTGTTGAGGCCTCACGATCTCGTGAGGCGGCTCGGAAGGCACGCGAACTCACACGGAGGAAGGGAGCACTCGATTCCGGATCCCTCCCCGGCAAACTTGCTGACTGTCAGGAGCGTAACCCGGAAAAAAGTGAAATTTTTCTTGTTGAGGGGGATTCGGCCGGCGGATCAGCAAAGCAGGGCCGAGATAGGCGAACGCAGGCTATTCTGCCTCTGCGAGGGAAGATCCTGAATGTAGAGAAAGCCCGCTTCGACAAAATGCTTTCATCCCAGGAAATACGTCTGCTGATATCAGCTTTAGGAGCTGGAGTTGGGAAGGAAGACACCGATTTATCCAAACTGCGCTACCACAAGGTCATTATCATGACTGATGCGGATGTTGACGGATCGCATATTCGGACTCTTCTGCTGACTTTTTTGTATCGTCAGCTCCCCGGCATCATTGAGAACGGATATCTGTGTATTGCTCAGCCTCCTCTGTACAAGCTCAGAAAGGGAAAAACAGACCACTACCTGAAAGACGACGCAGAACTCAATAATTTCCTTGTCGATCTTGGAGTCGAAAATATCCGAGTCGGTACACTTGAAGGGGAACAGCTCAAAACGTGGGTCAATAATTTCCTGCGTCTGAAGAATATTCTTGATCTTGTCGAGCGAAGAGGAAAAGATCGCACTATTGTCTCTTCTCTGTTAGCTCATTCGGACCTCTCTCCGCTTACTTTCAGCAGTAATACGCTCCTTGCAGGTATCGTGCGCTCTTTGGCGGATGGGGCGGATGGACCGATAGACCGAGAGCGCGTATCTTTTTCAATTGAGAGAGATATTAAACTCGGCGGGTATAGAATTATTGTGACCCAACAGCTTAACGGGTCAGGACGGCAGATTGTGTTCGACAGAGACTTTATCGAGTCGGCAGAGGCTCTGGAGATTAAGAGATTGTTAGAGGCGCTCAACAATATTGGCCAAGCCCCTTTCACTTTCTTTGAGAAAGATACCTCTCACATCCTCAGAAGTCAGGAGGAAGTCCTCGATACAATCTTGGCGCGCTCCAGAAAAGGGGTTGATATTCAGCGCTATAAAGGCCTTGGAGAGATGAATCCCGAACAGCTCTGGGAAACGACCATGAACCCGGAAACCCGTACCCTCCTACAAGTCCGGGTTGAGGATGCCTACGAAGCTGACGAGGTCTTTTCTACCCTCATGGGAGATGAAGTTGAGCCGAGACGGAAATTCATCTCTGAGAATGCGCTCTCCGCCAAGAATATTGACATCTAATTCCACAATAACAGGCCAGTAGTGCTTATCTTATTTTAGGCATTCACGCTCCCCGTTGTAATCAAAAAGGAATCTCCTTTGTATGGAAGACCATTCCGATTCCCACCCCCTTCCCTCCGTCAATATTGAACAAGAAATGCGTCAGTCCTACATGGACTACGCCATGAGTGTGATTATTGGTCGAGCATTGCCCGATGTCCGTGATGGACTGAAGCCTGTACACCGACGCGTCCTGTATGCCATGCACGACCTTGGAAATGAGTGGAACCGTTCGTATAAAAAGTCGGCCCGCGTCGTTGGGGATGTCATTGGGAAATACCACCCACACGGAGATTCGGCCGTCTATGACACCCTTGTCCGCATGGCGCAGGATTTCTCTCTTCGCTATCCGTTGATTGATGGTCAGGGGAATTTCGGTTCGGTCGATGGCGACCCTCCGGCGGCCATGCGCTATACCGAAGTCCGCATGACCCGAATCACTTCGGAATTGCTAGCCGATATTGACCGAGAAACCGTCAACTTTATACCGAACTACGACGATACCAGCCATGAGCCTGCCGTTCTTCCCGGAAAATTCCCGAATTTATTGGTGAACGGCTCATCTGGAATTGCCGTGGGGATGTCAACCAATATTCCCCCTCACAATCTTGGCGAAGTGATTGACGCTCTCCTTGCGCTGATTGAGAACACGACGCTCGAAAATCGTGATCTCATGCAATACATCCCTGGTCCGGATTTTCCCACTGGAGCGTTCATCCATGGACGATCAGGAGTACGGGACGCCTATGAAACCGGGCGAGGCATCGTTCAGATGCGGGCCCGGACATCTATCGAGGAAGACGAGAAGACCGGAAAAAGCCGGATTGTCGCCCACGAGATTCCTTATCAGGTGAATAAAGCCCGCCTGATTGAGCGTATCGCTGACTTGGTGAATGAGAAACGTATTACGGGAATCTCTGACCTGCGTGACGAGTCCGACAGAGAAGGGATGCGCATTGTTATCGAGCTGAAAAGAGATGTGGTCCCGAATATCATTCTCAATCAACTGTATAAAATGACGCCCCTCCAGGATTCATTTGGAGTTATTCTTCTCGCCATTGTCGATGGCCGTCCTCTTCTCCTGACTCTTAGAGACGCACTGCTTCACTTTCTTGAACACCGTCGAGAAGTGGTCAGACGCCGGATTGCCTTCGATCTGAAGAAGGCCGAGGAACGGCTCCACCTTCTTGAAGGGCTCAAAATCGCGCTGGACAGCCTCGATCCAGTGCTTCAGACCATCCGCCAAGGGCAGAACCCGGCCAGCGTACGACAGGCCCTTATGAGCCAATTTTCGCTGAGTGAGACGCAAGCTCAGGCCATTCTCGACATGCGCTTACAGCGCCTCACGCAGCTCGAACAAGGGAAGATCATTTCAGAGCATAGCGAAACGGTGAAATTAATTGCTTCGTTACAAGGTATTCTGGCTAGCCCGGAAAAGATCGACGGAGTGATAAAAGAAGAACTGAAAGACCTTCATACCCGATTTTCTGATGGACGGCGAACAGAAATCCTACCTGACAGCGCAGATCTCTCGGACGAAGATTTGATTGCTGAAGAAGATGTCGTTGTGACCATATCACACGCCGGCTACATCAAGAGAAACCCAGTGACTGAATACCGCTCGCAGCGTCGGGGAGGAAAAGGAGTTGTTGGAGCAACAACCCGAGAAGAAGATTTTGTTGAGCACATGTTCATCTCCTCTACGCACGCCTTTCTGTTATTTTTTTCCTCAATTGGTAAAGTGTATTGGGTAAAAGTCCATGAAATCCCTCAAGGCAGCCGAATTGCAAAGGGAAAAGCAATAGTCAACCTGTTGCCCCTGCAAGAAGGAGAGAAAATTTCGGCCTTTCTCCCTATCCGAGAGTTCCAAGACAACGGCTTCATTGTCTTTGCCACCCGCAAAGGACAAGTCAAGAAAACGGCACTGATGTCGTATGCAAATCCGCGTCGTGGCGGAATCATTGCTCTCACTCTTGGGACCGACGATGAGGTGATCGGTGTCCAACTAACGGACGGTAAACAAGAGATCCTCCTTTCGACAAAAAACGGCAAAGCGATTCGATTTGCAGAAAAGGAAGTACGAGCAACTGGACGCGGCACCTCCGGCGTTCGAGGTATTAACCTGGAAGATGAGGATGCCGTGGTTTCCCTTGAAATCCTCAATCAGGAGGCCACCCTCCTCACTGTGTCGTCCCAGGGATATGGTAAGCGGAGCAGCATAGATGAATACCGGGTGCAGTCGCGCGGGGGGAAAGGGGTCAGTACGATGCGCACCACGGACAAGACCGGAGAGGTCTGTGGTGTTCGGCAGGTGAAGGAAGACGATGACTTGATGCTCGTGACGGACAGTGGCAAGATCATACGGCTTCGGATCGCTGAGTTACGGGTGATTGGCAGAAATACCCAAGGGGTGAAACTCTTTAACGTCGGTGCGGATGGATACGTCTCCAGTCTCGCACTGGTAGCAGAAGAGGAGGTAGAAGAGGAAGACGAGGCAAGGAAAGTCGAAAATACAGAAACGGTTCTCAATTCACACAGTATGGAGGAGCAACAGCTATGAGTATTCAGGTCGGCCAAACGGCCCCGGATTTTACCCTCAAGACAAACAAGATGCAGGACTTTGCACTCGGCGAGGCAAAGGGGAAGAAGAATACCGTCATCCTTTTTGTTCCTTTTGCCTTTACCAGTGGTTGAACGAAGGAATTGTGCTCGGTTCGAGACAATATCAACACCTTGCAGAATGACGATACTCAGGTTGTGGCCATTAGCGTGGATAGCCCGTTCTCGCTCGACGCGTGGGCGGCGAAGGAAGGCTATGATTTTCCACTGCTGAGTGACTTTAGTAAAGAAGTTTCTCAAGCGTACGGGTCGTTCTATGAAGACCTGATCGGTTTCAAAGGCGTCTCCAAACGTTCGGCCTTTGTCGTGGATAAGAGCGGGACGGTTCAGTACGCCTGGATTACAGAAGATGCCAGTCAACTTCCTGAACTTGATCCCATACGGGACTGTCTACAGCAGTGCGGCTAAGGGTAGAGCGTTCCGGGAACGGTAAGGGTGGGGCTCACTCCGCCCTTACTTTTTTCCCTCTTTTCCCTGTGCCACGAGGAGGAGTATCGTGAGGGCCCATATACCAAAAAGCAGCCCGCCAATGACCCAGGGGTAGGGTGGACGCGCGCTCTTTCTGGCAATGAGACCGCAGGCAATTCCGTCAAGAAAGTGAACAAAGAGCGCAGTCCCAACAAGCGTCGAGAAGTCCATTGTCCCGGCGAGGAAACGTAAGCCGGTGAAATACCCGAGAAGGATTCCGAAATCCATACTATCTCTCCCAGAAGTATCGAGAATATCAAATCGAATCGGAATGTTATTCTCGATACTTCTGCATTCCTGACAACGTTGTTATATCTGATTTTCCTGAGCGGAAAACCTTCCTAGGGTATGGACGAAGAGAAAACTGTTTTCGAGAAGCTGTACGAGGCAAATAGAGAGAACTTTACCAACCTTGTAAGGGACCTCTTTGCACAGGTTTCTACGCACGAGGTTATGGAGGAAACGTTGCTGAACGCGACACAAGCGAAAGAAGAATTCGCCCAAAATATGGAAGCTTTCCTCTCCCTGCTAAGTATACCCTCCAAAACAGACTACGAGCATTTGGTTGAAAAGATTGAAGAAGTCCAAGGCAATCTTCTCAATATCAATATGAAACTTGATCGTTTACTCGCTAAGAAAGACAAGACGCGCCGGCGCTCTACCGATAAAAGAAAGACCAAAAAAACCGAATAATCCTCCCTCCTTAAAGGCTCGATGGTGACTATTCAGTAATGGCTTCGCCCATTCCCACTTGGCCCGAATCGGACCGGCCGCGCGAAAAGCTCATCGAGCATGGTTCGGCAACCCTCTCCGACGCAGAACTCCTCGCTATCATCCTCCGCACTGGTGATGCAAGCTCGGGCCAGAGCGCGCTCGACCACGGGCGGGCGCTTATCTCCCGTTTTGGCGACTCTTTTCGAAAACTCGAAGAAGTCAGCGTAGCCGAACTGTGTGAGGTCAAAGGGATAGGGCCTGCAAAGGCTGCACAGATAAAAGCCTCCTTGGAGATTGCCAAGCGTTTCTCACAAGAAGAAATTCGGCGTGGCGCGTCTTTCCGTTCCAGTGCTGATGTCTTCAATCACTATCGTGAACAACTCGGCAGCCTCAAAAAAGAAGAGTTTCACGTGCTTCTACTGGACGCTAAGAACAGAAAACTCAAAGACGTGCGTATCTCGGAGGGGTCTTTGACCTCCTCCTTGGTGCATCCACGTGAGGTCTTTCAGCCCATCATCCGCGAGTCAGCCGCGGCGGCTATCCTGGTGCATAATCACCCCAGTGGCGACCCTATGCCGAGCCAGGAAGACCTCCAGATCACGCAAAGACTCAGAGAGGTTGGTCAAGTCATGGGTGTTCATATTCTGGACCACCTCATTATCGGCAAAGGCCGCTATATTAGCTTTGTTGACGATGGATACTGGGATTAGAGAGAAGTCAGAACCATGGGCCTCAATCGAGACCTGATAGACAAAGAATACGACCCGCAGGAGTATGTGGTAAGCCCGGCAGCCACAACGGCCTACGCACGCGCGTACAACGAAGATAACGCTTGGTTTCTTGATGTAGACAAACCCGCCGGCATCATTGCTCCCCCGCTGTTTGGCGCGGTCGCAAGCTGGCTGTCCCTTATGATGGTTGTGACCGACGCTGAACTGAATGTCGATGTCTTACGTTTGGTTCACAGCCAGCAAGATATGCATTTTTTCTGTCCGATTGTTCCTGGAGACACTATCAATAGCACCGCAAAAATTGTGGCGATTGAAGAGCAGCGTGGAGGTGAGTCTCTCGCCATTGATCTCCACTGTCGCAATCACACAGGAGAGACCGTCCAGCAGATAACGTTTACCGCTTTTATTCGAGGACAAGGACGCCGCCAACATCCAGCGGCATTGACTGACAGGCTTCCCGGTCGCGCACCACTTCATCGTATCTCCCAGACAATCGACGCTGACCAAACATTTCGCTATGCGGAAGCATCAGGCGACCGCAATCCCATTCATCTGGATGAAAATATTGCCAAGCTGGCAGGACTGCCAGGCATTGTTGTCCACGGTATGTGCACTCTGGCGTTTGTCTCAAAAGCGATTATTGACAGCATATGTGAAAAGGACCCGCGCCGACTCAGGCGGCTGAGCGCCGGGTTTGCACGGCCGGTACTTCCCGGTCAGACGATTACGACAAATATATGGTCGGATGAGAATTCCGGGAGGTATCGGTATGAGACCGCCAATCCCGCTGGCCGGGCAGTGATACAACCCGGCTACGCTGAGATTGCATAGATTTTGTACAAGCCCAGACTTCTAGAACGGCACATCATCATCCGGAGGGACTGAGCCTGCTCCCACATCATCAAAACCGCCACTAGGTTCATCATCAAACGACTGGCCCGAACGGGTGCCGCCACCGTCACGGCTACCGAGGAACGTCACTTGCTGAGCGTTGATCTCGGTGAAATAGCGTTCCTTCCCTTCCTTGTCCTCGAATTTCCGTGTCTGGATACGTCCTTCGATATAGACCTGACGACCTTTGGATAGATATTGTCCGCACGTCTCGGCCTGTTTTCCCCACACCACGATGTTGTGCCACTCCGTGCGTTCCTGACGGCTATTTTCCCGGTCCGTCCACGTATCTGTCGTGGCGACGGAAAAGCGTGCCATAGCCTGCCCACTTTGAGTGAAGCGCACCTCTGGATCTTTACCAAGATTCCCAACAATAATCGCTTTGTTCACCGAAGCCATGGAAAAACCCTCCCTGGCGAGAACCGTACCAACCTCGTCTTTTGAAGTCAATCTGATTGACCGAGGCTGACAATAGGGATTGTTGCTCCCTTCCGGGTCGCCTATATTCGTTCACGTCTGCATGAGGAAAATATGATGCTGAAGGCTCGAACTTTCCAAAGAGTAAAGCCGGTTTTCTTATTGCTGGTCTTGTTCAGTCCTCTTACCGGGCTGGCGTACGGTGCTGATTCGTCCAGTCTCAGAAAGAATTCTCCCTTCATTGCCACCTCCCAGCACGGCATGGTTGCTGCCGCGAACGCGCCGGCGAGCGAAGCCGGCGTAGCAATGCTCCGGCGTGGAGGCAACGCGGTTGATGCCGCGGTGGCTGCATCCTTTGCCATCAGTGTGCTCAGGCCGCAATCAACCGGCATAGGTGGCGGTGGTTTTCTGCTGCTCTATCTGGCGAAAGAACAAAAAACGCTGGCGATTGATTTCCGCGAACGGGCCCCGCTCAAAGCCACACGAGACATGTTTGTCCGGGACGGAAAAGCCGTCCCCTCCCTGAGCCGAACCGGCCCCCTTGCCGTAGCCGTGCCGGGCCTTGTTGCCGGACTGGTGGAGGTCCAGCACCGATTTGGGCACCTGCCGCTCGAAGAGGTCATGCAGCCGGCTATCCGCCTGGCAGAAGCCGGCTTCCCCGTCTATCCGCATTTGGCCAGGGCCATAGCCTACCGAGCTGAGACCTTGGGCGCATCCGAGGCAACCCGGGCGGTGTATTTCCACAACGATCAGCCGCTTGAGCAAGGCGCCCTCTTTGTCCAAAAAGACTTGGCCAAGACGCTGCGGGCTGTGGCCAAAGCCGGCAAGGATGCCTTTTACACCGGCTGGGTCGCCCAGGCGCTGGTCACAGAAATGCAACGAACAGGCGGCTTGCTGACCCAGGAAGATTTGGATCAATATCGGGTGATTGAGCGCCTGCCGGTGAGTGGGACTTTCCAGGGCGCTCGTATTGACGCTATGCCACCGCCCAGCTCCGGTGGCGTCCTGCTGGTGCAGATGCTGAACGTCCTGTCAGGCTTTCCCTTACAAAAGCTGGGCTTCCAAACTCCCGGTGCAATGCACCTGCTCACCGAAACCCTGCGTCTGGCCTTTCGCGACCGAGCCCAGTATTTAGGCGATGCGGACTTTGTGTCTGTTCCGGTTGAGCGGCTGGTCTCTCTTCCCTATGCACAAGACCTGCGGGCGAAGATTGATGTGACTCAAGCCACTCCCAGCCAGGGCATTCCGCAAACCCCAACGGGAAAGGTAGAATCGACGAGTACGACGCATCTTTCCGTGATTGATAAAGCTGGAAACGCCGTCGCCACAACCCAGACGGTGAACTTGTATTTTGGCAGCGGAGTCATGGTTCCTGGGACCGGTATTATGCTCAACGATGAGATGGACGATTTCAGTGCCCAGCCCGATCAACCCAACGCCTTTGGCCTGATCGGCAATACGGACGCGAATGCTATTGCGCCCCGGAAAACGCCACTGAGCAGCATGAGTCCAACCATTGTTACCCGTGACGGCAAGGTCGAACTCGTGATTGGTGGACCAGGTGGCTCACGCATTATCAGTTCGGTCCTGCAAGTCATGCTCAATGTCCTGGCCTACAATATGTCCTTGCCGGATGCCATGTTTGCCCCGCGCATTCATCATCAGTGGTATCCGGACAGGCTGAATCTGGAAGTCCAAACAGGCAGTGAATCGAATGGGCTTGCCGAAGCGCTTCAGACTATGGGCCACACTGTGAAGGTCGTGGAATGGGGGCCCGGCAAGCGTTCCCGCTTTGGTAACATCCAGGCGATTCATGTTGACCGGGATACAGGTCTGATAACGGGCGTCTCTGACCCGCGTGGGGAAGGACAACCGCGCGGCTTAGAGAATAAGAAGTAGGGTGCGCCCTGCGCACCAAGCAAAATGGTGCATGGGATGCACCCTACAAAAGGATAAAGCCAATTTTTACGCGAAGGGAGTCTGCCGTGGCGGATTTAATTGATACCGATTTTTACCAAATTGAAGAGCTGCTGAGTGAAGAAGAACGCTTGGTGCGCGATGTGGCCCGCCGTTTCGTGGATGAAGAATTCATGCCACGCGTTCAGCAGTGTTTCCGTGAGGGCTCTTTTCCTATGGAACTCGTCCCTCGAATAGCCGAGCTGGGCTTCCTCGGTATTACTGTTCCAACCGAATACGGTGGCGCCGGCATGAACAGCGTTATCTACGGCTTGGTCAGCCAGGAGTTGGAGCGCGGGGATAGTGGGTTGCGCTCCTTTGCCAGCGTACAGTCGTCATTGGTGATGTATCCGATTTTGACGTTCGGCTCGGAGGAGCAAAAGAAATTCTGGCTGCCACGTCTGGCTCAGGCTGAGGCTATTGGCTGCTTTGGACTGACGGAGCCGGACTTTGGCTCGAATCCGGGTGGGATGATAACCCGCGCCCGGAAAGAAAACGGCGGCTATGTCCTCAACGGCACCAAGCGTTGGATCACCAACGGGTCAATCTCTGATGTTGCCGTGGTGTGGGCCAAGCTTGAAGAGGATGGCAAAGATGTGATTCGTGGCTTCCTGGTTGAAAAAGAACGGGCCGGCTTCACCCGGCAAAACATTGATGGGAAATTCAGTTTTCGGGCGTCCGTGACTTCGGAGCTTATTTTCGAGGATTGCTGGATTCCTGAAGACAATCTTCTCCCCAAGTCGGGTGGCCTCAAATCCCCGCTCATGTGTCTGACCCAAGCCCGCTACGGTATTTCCTGGGGTGCAACTGGGGCTGCCATGGCCTGTTATGAATGCGCGGTCGATTACGCCCAGAATCGAAAGATGTTCTCGCGGCCGATTGGGGGTTATCAGCTCGTGCAGGCCAAACTGGTGACGATGCTGACGGAGATTACCAAAGCGCAACTTTTAGCCTATCGGCTTGGCCGGCTCAAAGACGCCGGCAAGATGCGACCGGACCACGTCAGCATGGCGAAGATGAATAATGTTTCGACCGCGTTGCACACTACGCGGCTCGCTCGGGACATTCTCGGTGGGAACGGCATCACGGATGAGTATCCGATTATTCGACATCTGCTCAACCTTGAGACGGTCAATACCTACGAAGGCACCGAGGATATCCACCGCTTGACGCTCGGTCGCTATATTACCGGGCTGAGTGCGTTTGAGTGAGCGCTTTGGCGTATCAGGCAAAGAGTAAACGTGCCAACAGCTTTGTATGTGTTGGAGGGCACGTTTACTCTTCGGAGCCGATTGAGGTCGTCATCGGCGTCCGCACGCTTACCCTGCTCAGAGTAAAAGACCTGGAGCGCTATGTTGACCGTGAGGCCCTGCTGCGCGACGACACCGAGGAGCCGCCGTACTGGGCCCATTTGTGGACGGGCGCTCTGACCCTGGCGCGCCATATTAACGCTTGCATTGATGTTCGAGACCAGACTGTGCTCGATCTCGGTTGTGGACTTGGGTTGACGGGCATCATCGCCGCGCAAAAAGGGGGGCGGGTCACCTTTGCCGACAAGGAAGCCAACGCGGTGTCCTTTGCGCAGGAGAACGCGCGGCTCAACGGATGTGCGCAATACGAAGCACGCCCGCTCGACTTTACCCAGGACGCACTGGATACACGTTTCTCGCTCATCTTTGGTGCGGAGATTTTATACGATAGGCCGACCTTCCCTGCCCTCGTGCATTTTCTCGCAACGCATCTCTCCTCCGACGGACGGGCTATCCTGTCCGATGCCAAACGGACGAATACCCAAGACTTCTACCACCAACTTGACCAAGCCGGCTTGCGGTGGACTCGGAAAGAAATACGCGAGCGAGAAGACAATCTGCCCCTGCCGGTCAGCATTGTCACCATATGCGGGAGCGTGTAGGGAGAAGAACGGAATGGTGACGAACCGGACAATTTCTCGGGTTATCGGTATCCTGCGTCAAGCGTCGGCAGGTTGGAACGCGCCTGTGGTGACGGAAATGGCGGGGTTTTCGCGTGATCCCTACCAGGTGTTGATCGCCTGTCTCCTAAGTTTGCGGACCAAAGATGAAACAACCGGCCCTGCGGCCCGACGGCTGTTTGCCCTGGCTGATACACCGGAAAAAATGGTTACTCTCACACCAGCGCAAGTGAAGAAAGCGATTTATCCGGTTGGGTTCTATAAAACCAAAGCGCAAACCGTGCTCGATATCTCACAAAGACTGCTCGACGAATACACCGGGCAGGTGCCGGACGATATTGACGCCCTGTTGACTTTCAAGGGCGTGGGTCGGAAAACTGCGAATCTGGTTGTGACCTTGGGCTTCCAGAAACCTGGCATCTGTGTAGATACGCACGTCCACCGCATCTCTAACCGTTGGGGCTATGTGGAGACGGCAGACCCGGAAAAAACGGAAATGGCGCTCCGCGCCAAGCTGCCCAAGCGTTTCTGGATCGGCTATAACGACCTACTGGTCGCCTTTGGACAGACCTTGTGTCATCCCACTTCACCCAAGTGTAGCGCGTGCCCGATTGAGCGATTTTGCGCAAAGGTCGGTGTGGGGCGGAGTCGCTAAGTCTGCGCGACGGCAGTTCGTATGAATCCGGCGGCCCAGACTCTGACCACCCGCACGAAACTGATTTGGGTAGCCCTGCTGTATTTTGCCGAGGGTTTTCCATTCGGGCTCCTGTTTGACGCCTTTCCGGTGTATTTCCGGACGCATGGTATGAGCCTGACGGAAATCGGTCTGTTGAGTGTGGTCGGACTGCCGTGGACGCTGAAATTCCTGTGGGCACCGCTGGTTGATGTAGTAGGGTCGCGGCGAAGCTGGATCGTGTCCTGCCAAGGCTTGCTCGCTTTCGACCTGGGCTTACTTCTTTTCCTCGATCCAACCAATATCGGCAGTCTGGCGTGGGCCGGACTTATTGCGCTCGCCCTCCTGGCGGCAACCCAGGACATTGCTATTGACGCCTATACGATCGAACTCCTGGACCAAACAGAAATGGGACCTGCCAATGGGCTACGAGTCAGTACCTATCGTGTCGCATTGATCGTTGCCGGCGGGGTGTTTGTTGGGGCCGCTGGTCTCGTCGGTTGGCGGGTGGCATTTCTGACCGCGGCTGTCCTCTTCGCCGTACTGGCCCTTATCTCAAGTCAAATGCCTCGTCCTGCGCCGGGACCACCCCGCACGCAGCGGACTCTACCCTGGTCCACTGCACTCACCCATGGATTCCTCAACCCGCTCAAAAGTTTTTGGCGGCGGCCTGGCGTTATTGCGGTCCTCCTCTTTGTGTTGCTCTTCAAACTCGGGGATATGGCATTGGGGCCGATGGTCCGGCCGTTCTGGGTGGACCGGGACTTTACGCCGCTGCAAATCGGCCTGATTCCGGGAACGGTTGGAGTCGTCAGTACGATTCTCGGCGCGTTGCTCGGCGGTCGTCTCACCAAACAATGGGGGCTTTTTCGCGCATTGTGGGTGTTGGGCATCGCCCAAGCAGGATCTAATTTATTCTATGCCATGACCGCCGCTGTCTCCCGTTCTGAAACGCTTATGTATTGTGCTTCGGTTGTTGAGTCGTTTTGTGGCGGGCTGGGAACTGCGCCGTTCTTGGCCTTTTTGATGAGCATCTGTGACAAACGCCAAGCCGCCACCCAGTACGCCCTGCTGAGTGCACTCTTTGGGCTTGGGCGGACGCTGTCAGGAGCCTTGTCCGGGGTGCTCACGCAGAGCGTCGGGTATGCCGCGTATTTCACTGCAACTTTTTTTCTGGCGTGGCCCGCTTTTGTGCTCTTGCCGTGGGTCCGCACGTGGATCGTTCAAGCAGAGCAGCATTCGTCTTCTCTTCGGACCTCCGGAGAGCCCGCTGCTTAAGAAGTCTGAGCGATAAGAGAGACGCTCTTCAAGTTGCAGACGGAATGGGGGCGGAAGAGCCGCTTTACTTCTACGATTTCATGCGCATGTGGAGGACATTGCACCCAGCAGGACCACGGCATAAGACAGAGGAAAGGAGACAAACTATGGCAACGGATCGCGAAGCCTGGCTCAATTTGACCCAAGAAGAAGCGCTCGACCCGAACCTGCCTATTTGTGACCCGCATCATCATCTGTGGGATTATCCCCAGAATCGATATTTGCTGGAAGATTTGCTCCAGGACCTCGGGGGCGGGCATCGGGTGACCCAGACGGTTTTTGTTGAGTGCGTGTCCATGTACCGAAAAGACGGCCCGGAAGAGATGAAGCCAATCGGAGAGACAGAATTTGTTCAAGGCATTGCTGCCCAGAGTGCCAGCGGCAACTACGGGCCGACAGCGGTTGCCGCCGGGATTGTGAGCTTGGCCAATCTCTCTCTTGGCCCCGCGGTTGAACCCGTCCTCGAAGCGCATGTTGCCGCAAGCCGTAACCGTTTCCGTGGGATTCGGCACGCGACAAGCTGGCACGCGCATGAGAAGGTCAGGAACGCGCATACTCATCCGTCGGAAGGCCTCTTATTAGACGCGACGTTCAGACAGGGATTTGCCTGTTTACATAAGCTCGGTCTGAGTTTTGATGCCTGGATGTATCATACCCAGCTGGCCGACCTGGTTGATCTGGCTCACGCATTTCCTGACGCAACGATCATCCTCGATCATGTTGGCGGGCCGCTCGGTATTGGTCCGTACGCGGGGAAGCAAGACGATGTCATGCAAGTATGGAAGCAGGGAATTGCTGATCTCTCACACTGTCAGAATGTGGTGGTCAAGCTTGGTGGCGTCACCATGCCGATGTGTGGATTTGGCTGGCATCAGAGGGAAAAACCGCCGACTTCAGAGGAAGTTGCCAAAGCCACCGCCCCGTATTACCTCTTTTGTATCGAGCAGTTTGGCGTAGAGCGGTGTATGTTCGAGAGCAATTTCCCTGTTGATAAGGCTTCGTGCTCGTACACCGTGCTCTGGAATTCGTTTAAGCGTATCACCCAAGATTTCTCACGCGACGAACGGGTGGCGCTCTTCCATGATACGGCTGCGCGGACCTATAAAATATAGTCCGCGGCCCAGCTATCGTAGGGGCGAGAAATCTTTCGCTCCTACAGAGCGCCAGGCAGAGCTTGGTAAAAGCCATTGGTCTGGACCAGCTCGACTGGTGTGTCGAACAGGGCACTGAGATTCGCATTGGTGAGAATATCTTCTTTCTCACCATCGGCGATAACCTTGCCCTGTTTGAGCAGGACAACGCGCGAGACCTCTGGTGGTATTTCATGAATGTGGTGGGTGACCAGAGCAACGGTCTTCCCGGCTTGCATCAACTGCCGAATGGTCGCGATGTATTGAAAACACGCCCGCAGGTCGAGTCCACTGGTTGGTTCGTCCAATACCAGCGTTTCAGGATCATTAATCAGCGCCCGCCCGAGCAGAAAGCGGCGCTGCTCACCCGTAGACATAGTGGCATAGGTTTTATTTTGCAGCGCACCGATCCCGAGTGTGTCTAGGACTTTTTGCGCCCGAGCGGTATCGTCGGCACTAAATGTGTGGTGCCACGCGATGTCTATGCTTGAGTAGAAGCCTGATAAAATAATATTGAACCCGCGGGCATTGCCAACATATTGTTGCTGCAAATCGTGGGACACGATGCCAAAGCGGGAGCGGAGTTCCCAGACATCCCAACGCTCCTTCCCATAGAGGTGCACATAACTGTTGTCCTGATGAACCGGATAGAGATCGCGGGACAGGAGCTTGAGCAAGGTGGATTTGCCAGCGCCATTGGGGCCAAGGATGACCGTGTTCTGGCCCTCGCTGAGGTCGAGAGAGAAATTCTCGAACACGCAGGTTTGACCACGATAGACGGTCGCATTTTTAATCTCGATAATTTTCTGCATACTGGCCTCTATTCGAGTTGGAGCCAGAGACAGTCCGTCCCATCCAGAAACATATGAATGACAAGCCCCAGGGAGATCAGTCTCAACGGGCTCAACTGATTCGACTGATTCAACTTGGGGATTCCGAGGAGGAATAGATAGACTGCAATGGCCGGGTAGGAGTGGAGCGGATGAAAGCCGATACCACAGCGATGAGGATCGTAAATGGGGTCGGCGAGAAGATGATCAATATCAACGACCATAGTTCCGACCATGATCAGGAAAGCCCACCGCCACCGATCCAAATAAAATGTCCGCGCGACAAGCGCTGGAACAATGAAATGGAGAACCATATGAATAATTGGACGCATGGGCGCTGAGAGGGCTCATGTCTATGAGCAGAAAGAACTAGTGTTTCCCGAGCTTGAGATACGGACGTGGGGAATACGGCTCTCTAGCTCCTCGGGTAGCAAGGTCTTGTAGCAGGGCGTCGCCGAGGGCGAGGGCAAGCATAGCCTCGGCCATGGGCACGCCGCGAATGGCAACGCACGGATCGTGCCGACCCCTGGTACTAATTGTTCGCGGCTGCAACTGCGTGTCTAGCGTCTGCTGTTCGCGCGGCAGCGAAGACGTGGGTTTCACCACGACCCGGGCAATAATAGGGGCGCCAGACGAAATGCCGCCAAGAATACCGCCATGATTATTGCTGCGAAAGCCATTAACGTCCATTTCGTCGTTCATCTGACTGCCACGCATAGCCGCAGCGGCAAAACCGGCTCCAACCTCAACGCCTTTCACTGCGGGAAGAGACATCAGGGCGCTAACAATAGTGGAATCGAGCTTGCCAAAGACCGGCTCGCCAAGACCGGGCGGAACACCCGTGGCGACAACTTCAATAATGCCTCCAACCGAATCGCGTTCTTTCCGGGCCTGTTCGACTTCCTCCCGCATGGCTTGCACAGTGTCCGGATCAACGCTGCGCAGCTCATTGTGCTCGACCTGTTCCCAGACATAGCGTTGTGCTCGGACGCTGCCAACTTGGACGACGCCGCCGACTATCGATATGCCGAATTGCGCGAGGAGCTGTTTTGCGAGAGCCCCGGCGATCACGCGGCCGACTGATTCGCGGGCTGAGGCTCTCCCCCCTCCCCGATGGTCGCGATGGCCGTATTTTGCGAAATACGTAAAGTCTGCGTGTCCGGGACGAAAGAGGTCTTTGATATTCGTATAGTCTTTTGATCGGGTATCTTCATTGAAGACCATGATCATCATGGGTGTACCGGTGGTTTTGCCTTCATAGACGCCAGAGAAAATCTCGAACTGTTCTTTTTCCTGACGTTGTGTCACCAGCGTGGATTGGCCAGGCCGGCGGCGCTGAAGTTCGGTGTGAATACCGGCCTCGTCGATCTCGAAGTCAGCCGGAAAACCATCGATGACCACGCCGACCGCTCTGCCATGGCTCTCCCCGAAGGTTGTGACGCGTAAGATTGTGCCGAAAGTATTGCCTGTCATCGGTTCACCGTCAAACGTGTGAGGCAAAGCCCCTACTGTCGGGGACCCCCTCTCCCTAGCCCGCTCCCCCTCCGGGGGAGCGGGAACACAATGGTGATACTACCACGTGTGCCTCAACGAAAAAGGGGCCGATACATCGGCCCCTGGAGAATGTACAGTGTTTGAGTGAAGTTGAGCAGTTTAGTTGCGAGACGCAACGTCCAAACGGACCTGAGCAAGACGGAGAGTATTTTGAGCGTCCTCAAAGCCGGCGTCGTCTGGCGAAAGGGTGCTGAGCGAGGCTGAAGCCTCGCGGACCGCCTCTTGCGCTTGTGCCGCGTCAATTTCGTTTGCGTACGCGGCATCAGTACACAGGACAGTCATCAGGTTGTCCACCACTTCAGCGAATCCGTCACTTACTGCCAATGACTGGCTTTGTCCACCCTGCTTATAGGATAAGCGCCCAGGCTGGAGCGAAGACAAAAACGTGGTGTGATTTGGGAATACGCCGAACTCACCCACTGTGCCGGGAGCGGTGACTTCATCGACCTCCTCATCAAGGAGGAGACGCTCCGGGGTGACTAAACGCAGACGCAGGATATCAGCCATAATTCTCGTTACACGCTCGTGAAGGAAAAGGTCTTGTCCCCCTTCCCTTCTTGCTTATTCAGCCAAAGTCTTTGCCTTTTCTATGGCCTCTTCAATAGTACCAACCATATAGAATGCCTGCTCAGGCAGGTCGTCATGCTGACCTTCTACCAGCTCTTTGAAGCTGCGCACGGTATCTTTGACTTGAACGTATTTGCCAGGGAAGTTCGTGAACTGCTCAGCAACGTGGAATGGCTGGGACAAGAATCGCTGCACTTTGCGTGCCCTGGCGACCGTGAGCTTGTCTTCTTCGGACAGCTCGTCGATACCCAGAATGGCAATGATATCCTGTAAGTCTTTATACCGCTGTAAGATTTCCTGGACTTGACGGGCAATCGCGTAATGCTCTTCACCAATCACGTTGGGGTCGAGCATCCGTGAGTTTGAGTCAAGCGGGTCCACCGCTGGATAAATACCCAGCTCGGCAATCTGGCGGGATAACACGGTTGTTGCATCCAAGTGGGCAAACGTGGTGGCAGGCGCCGGGTCGGTCAGGTCGTCAGCCGGGACATAAATGGCTTGGACGGAGGTGATGGACCCATTCTTCGTTGAAGTGATGCGTTCCTGTAAATCACCAACGTCGGTTGACAGGGTTGGCTGGTATCCCACCGCAGAGGGGATACGCCCCAGGAGCGTGGACACCTCGGAGTTTGCCTGCACAAAACGGAAAATATTATCAATGAAGAGCAAAACGTCTCGGTGCTCTTCGTCCCGGAAATACTCCGCCATGGTGAGGGCCGATAGCCCGACGCGGGCTCGGGCGCCCGGCGGCTCATTCATCTGGCCATAGACCAAAGTGGTTTTATCGATGACGCCGGACTCTTTCATTTCGAGCCACAGATCATTCCCCTCACGCGTGCGCTCGCCGACGCCCCCGAAGACGGAATAACCGCCGTGTTCCTGAGCAATATTGTTAATCAGCTCCATGAGAATAACGGTCTTGCCCACACCGGCGCCGCCAAACAAGCCTACTTTTCCGCCTAATGGATAGGGCGCGAGCAGATCGACAACCTTGATGCCGGTCTCAAGGATTTTGACCTCTGTTGCCAGATCGACGAAGGCAGGGGCCGCCCGGTGGATGGGCGAGCGTTTCACCTGGTCGAGCGAGGCCCCTTCATCCACCGGCTCACCCACGACATTGAGAATGCGCCCCAAGGTCTCTCCACCAACCGGAACAGTAATGACGTTGCCGGTATCACGGACTGCTAAGCCACGCGAGAGCCCTTCTGCGCTATCCATGGCGATACACCGGACCGTATTTTCTCCAAGATGTTGAGCGACCTCAAGAATCAGATTCCACTCCTTGTCGCTGATTGCAGGATTGGTCACCTGCAGGGCGTTATAAATAGGAGGGGGTGCACCATCTTCGAACTCCACGTCAACCACGGCGCCCATGACCTGAGTAATCTGACCAACATTCATAGGTGTGAATCCTCTCTATAACATGCAGTGTTTCATCTCAACGATTCGCCAGTTGCAACGATCTCTAACAATTCCCGTGTAATCCCTGCTTGACGGGCACGGTTCATATCCAAGGTAAGGCGGTCAATCATATCAACGGCATTACTGGTCGCATTATCCATGGCGGTCATCCGCGCCCCGTGCTCGCTCGCAACCGACTCCAGCATGGCACGATAGATAAGCATGTCGATGTAGCGCTCTAACAAGCTGGCTAATAAAGTCTTTGGAGTTGGTTCGTATAGATAATCGAGAGACGCTCGACCTTCTGTATCCTCCGTATCTTGTGTCTGTCTGGTCGGAGCGATGGGGAGGATTTTATCAATCGTGGGGATCTGGACGAGGGCAGAACGAAACTTTGCATATAAGACATAGAAGCTGTCGGTTTCACCCGCGATGAACTGCGCGCCGACTCGCCGTCCGATATTGTGAGCGAGATCTGAAGAAAGGCGTCCATACAGGTTGACGTGCTCTTCAGCAATCGTGACATCTCGACGCTTAAAGTAATCGTAGCCACGACGCCCTACGAGAATAAGATTGACTTTTTGGCCAGTATGCTTCCGCCGAAAAGATTCGGCTTCACGGATTAGGGAAGAGTTGAATCCTCCACACAACCCTCGATCGGAGGTAATCACAATAAGTGTTATGTTTCTTTCTGCTCGTTCGGTGAGAAAGGGATGTTCGAGTTCGTCCCCTTGCGAGGCCAAATTTTGTAGGACGGCTTCAAGCTTTTCAGCGTACGGCCGCGCGGCCAGTGCAGATTCCTGCGCTCGTCGCAGTCGTGCCGCCGAGACCATCTTCATGGCCTTGGTGATCTGCTGAATATTTTGGACAGACGAGACGCGTTTCCGGATCTCTTTCAGAGTAGCCATATGTCAGTCGTTCAGTTAGGCGGAAAAGCTCTCGTTGAATTCTTTTAGCGCAGTGTCCATACGTCCGGTGAGATCATCATCAAGGGCACCCTTGGTGATGATCTCAGAGTAGATGTCAGGGTGAGAATTTTCGATGAAGCGGACGAGCTCCGACTCATATTGGGGGATCGAAGGCTCCGGGATTTCATCCAGATAGCCATTGGTGCCGGCGTAGATCATGACGACTTGGCGCTCGACCGAAAGTGGCTGATACTGCCCCTGCTTGAGGATCTCGACTAAGCGCGTGCCGCGTGCCAGCATCCGCTGCGTGGCCACATCCAAGTCAGACCCGAATTGTGCAAATGCTGCCATTTCGCGGTACTGCGCCAGGTCAAGTCGCAGAGACCCTGCGACTTGTTTCATGGCTTTAATCTGGGCGTTCCCACCCACCCGGGAGACCGAGATACCAACGTTCACGGCTGGTCGTACACCGGAGAAGAATAGATCAGACTCTAAGAATATCTGCCCGTCAGTAATAGAAATAACATTGGTCGGAATATAAGCGGAGACGTCTCCGGATTGTGTTTCAATGACGGGGAGGGCGGTTAACGATCCGCCCCCCTGGGCGTCGCTCATTTTTGCCGCGCGCTCTAACAACCGTGAATGGAGATAAAACACGTCACCCGGAAAGGCTTCACGGCCTGGCGGGCGGCGCAGCAAGAGGGAAAGCTGGCGATAGGCGACGGCATGCTTTGATAAATCGTCATACACCACAAGGGCGTGCTGGCCGTTATCACGAAAATATTCGCCGATAGCAGTCCCGGAGTATGGGGCAATAAACTGAAGCGGTGCGGCATCGGAGGCGGCTGCAACAACAATGGTCGTATACTCCATTGCCCCGGCACGGGTCAGCCGCTCAACGACCTGAGCAATAGTCGATTGCTTCTGGCCAATGGCGACATAGATGCAGGAAACATCGCCACCTTTCTGGTTGATAATCGTGTCAATGACGATGGCGGTTTTGCCGGTCTGTCGGTCTCCGATAATAAGCTCGCGTTGTCCGCGGCCAATCGGGATCATGGAATCAATGGCCTTGATCCCTGTTTGCAAAGGTTCTGTCACTGGTTGGCGGAGAACGATGCCTGGGGCTTTGACTTCGACACGACGGGTTTCGTTCGTCTCAATCGGACCTTTGCCATCTATCGGCTGGCCCAAGGCGTTGACTACACGTCCCCGCATGGCAACGCCAACGGGGACCTCAGCAATACGTCCGGTTCGGCGGACCTCGTCGCCCTGTTTAATAGCCTGGACCTCACCAAAGACCGCAGCACCGACATTGTCCTCTTCGAGGTTCAGCGCGAGACCATACAGGTCACCTGGAAATTGGAGCAGTTCCCCCGAGGCGACCCGGTCGAGACCATGAATACGAGCGATACCATCTCCAGCCGAGAGTACGGTACCTGTCTCGCGTTGCTCAACCTGTTGGTCGTAGCCTTGGATCTGTTGCTTGATGATTTCGCTGATCTCAGCGGCGCGTAGTTCCATTCGTCCCTCTCGCAGTAATGTTTATGCTAATGCTCTTGGCAATTCGTCTCTTATAGCTGCCGGGCCAATTGATCGCCGAGCCGGGTGAGCTGTGTTTTGAGGCTGGTATCATACACCCGACCTTCAACCTCAACGACGAGGCCACCTAAGAGTGTCGCGTCTGTCTCAAAGGACGGCTCGACCGTTTTCTGTGTGAGTTGGCTGAACGTATTCGTAATAATCTGTTTTTCCTCTTCTGCCAGATCGGCCGCCGAGCGAACCTGCGCGCGAACCCGACCAAGAGCCTTATCAAGAAGTCGTTGATAGGACACGTTGATAGCGCCGATATCCCGGAGTCGGTCATTGTCAGCAAGGACGCGAAGAAACTTCTCGACGATCTCATGTGGAGAGCCTTGGGCCACAATCTGGGTCACCATGTCTTGGCGCACTTTGACCGGGAGCGCTGGAAGCGTGAGTATTTTCGCCAACTCTGGATCAGTAAAAAGCTCGGCAACCTGGCCGAGCTGAGTTCCGATCGTCTCTCCCTCTCCTTGCTCTTGGGCAAGACTCAGGAGGGCTTTGGCATAGCGTCTAGCTGCCTGTGTTCCCGGCACTCCTCACCTCTTGAACCAGTTTTTGTACGAGGCGGCTGCTATCACCTTTCGTGACATTTTTTTGGATCAGTTCTGTCGCGATCATCACAGCCTGTGTTGCCACTTCTCGGCGCAGGAGCCGCCGCGCTTCCTCAACCTCACGTTGCGCGATGAGTTGCACCTCAGTTTGCACCCGCTCTGCCATCTGTTGGGCCTCTGCCATAAGGCGGCGGCGTTCGCGTTCTGCCGCCTCAACCGCTTGATTGCGTAACTGCTCTCCCTCTGCTGCGAGGTTGGCAAGCTTTGCATTATACTCCTGGCGTAGTTTATCCGCTTCTTCCTTGGCGTTCTTGGCTTCCTCAAGCGCTTGTACGACGGTCTCGCGCCGCTCTTTGAGCTTGCGTCGAATAAGGTCCAGGGTGAACTTCCGGATGACAAAAACAAAGATGAGAAAATTAATGGTAAAAAAGCCTAAGGTGAGGAGCGGAGAGCCGCCCCCATGCTCACCAGGTGCGTTACTAGCAGCCCATACCAGCTCGGAACAGGCGGGGAAGAGAAGAAGGCTGCTGAGGGCGACGCCCACGAGCGGGAGTATCAGTTTCAGCATGACTAGGAGAGGGGTCTTTCCAGGAGTTTTTCGCTTATTTCATAAGCAAATTGAGGAATCTGCTCTTCGAGGCTTTGCCGGGTGTCCCGGATATCCTGAGAGAGGGTGTCCCGGATGCTGGCAATGGATTGTTCGGCCTCTTTCCGCGCTGACGCAACAACCGAGCGGGCTTGGTCTTCCGCGTCTTTATAGATAGCGTCGACACGCTGTCTTGCTTCTGCTCGGGAGGCGGCCAGTCGGGTTTGATATTGTTCGTCCATAGCCTCGGCTTCTGCTTTGACCGCCACCGCTTCTTGCATTGCACCCTTCGTCCGTTGTTCCCGGGTCTTGAGCACCGCAAGGTTGGGTTCGAACAGAAGACGGCGTAAACAGGCCCAAACAATAAGAAAAAGGATGATTTGGGCTATAAAAGTCCAGTCTGGGGGGAAAGAAAGCACCGAAAAAGGGTCTCCTCTCGATATAGAGTCAAAGTAAAAACTGGATTAAACGCTGTCAAAAGAACAGGTGGAGCTCATGCTTCTATCAGGTTCTCTTTCTTTGCGCTCCTTTTATTTTCATCCTTTTAAGCGCTGTACAAGCCCCTCTAGTTCGTCATTGGAATAATATTCGATTTCTATCTTTCCCCCCTTCTTCCGAGGGATAAGTCTGACTTTGGTTCCCAGGGCACGGACCAGGTCTTCTTCAACTGCGCTCAGGAAAATATCTGTCTTTTGTAGAACAGTGGAGTTTTCCGGAACGGATGACTGAACTGATAATCCCTCGATAACATTGGACTGTGATACGAGTGTTTCTGTTGCTCGTACGGAAAGACCTTGCTTCGTAATACGTTGGGCCATTTCCAGTTGTTGCTCTGGTATGTTGAGCGCGAGCAGGGCGCGCGCATGTCCAACGGTTATTGTCCCTTTATCAATCTTTTCTTTTATTTCTTCAGGAAGATTCAAAACGCGCAGGAGATTGGTGATAACAGGGCGGCTCTTGCCAACACGCTGCGCAACCTGCTCCTGCGTGAGATTAAACTCTTCCACAAGCTGTCGATAAGCGAGTGCCTCTTCGATCGGGGTAAGTTCCTCACGCTGGATGTTTTCGATCAGCGCTATTTCGAGACTTTCCGCATCGCTGACTTCTTTGACGATAACTGGAACACGATCAAGCTGTGCACGCTGAGCTGCACGGAACCGCCTTTCACCAAGTATTAACTCATATCCCTGAGGTATTTTTCTGACCACAAGAGGCTGTAAAATGCCTTGGTTACGGATGGATTCTGAGAGTTCCGCAATCTTCGCTTCATTAAAATAGCGTCTTGGCTGCCTTGGATTCGGTCGTATTTCGGAAATAGGAACCCGACGCTCAGCCGGAGTATCGAGCGATGTCCCCTTGGGAATAAGTGCACTCAAACCTCTGCCAAGGGAACGCCTCTTTACGCTTACCGCAACGTCACTCATCCTTCACCACCCTTTTTTCCCTCTCCCAGTGAGCGAGCGCTCATCTCTGTCGTTGTGTGGGTCCCTGTTGGTGCTGCAACTGTCGGTGTGGAACTGACATTTCTCTCCACGTTAATCCACTCTTCGGACTCTCGTCTGATCAACTCCTGAGCAAGGTCCATATAACTTTTCGCGCCCCGGCAAGATGGATCATACAAAATGACAGGCAGACCGTGGCTCGGACTCTCGCTCAATCGGACATTCCGCGGAATAATAGATTCAAAAACGTGCTGAGGAAAGAATGCCCGTATTTCTTCAGCGACTTGGTGACAGAGTCGATTACGCGCGTCGAACATCGTCAATAACAGTCCTTCAATGGAAAGGTCCGGATTGAGTCTCTCGCGAATAATGTCGAGTGTTTCCAGCAGGGACCGAAGCCCCTCAAGTGCATAGTATTCGCACTGTAGAGGGATCAGGACGCTATCTGCTGCGGTTAGAGAATTAACCGTGAGTAATCCGAGCGAGGGCGGACAATCGAGGAAAATATAGCGATAGGCAGAGCCATATTGCCGAATAAGAGTCCGGAGGCGGTACTCTCTGTCTTCAATGTTGAGCAACTCGACTTCCGCCCCTATCAGGTCATGGGTGGCAGGAAGAACATCAAGATTTTCAATAGCTGTCTTTTGAATAGCCTCTTGGAGCGTACACTCCCCGAGGAGCAGTTGATAAATAGTCACTGCACCCTCGTCAGGACGAGCACCTATCCCACTTGAGGCATTCCCCTGAGGATCACAGTCAATAAGGAGAGTTTTTTCTCCTGAGATGCCGATAGCAGCAGAAAGGTTGATAGCAGTTGTTGTCTTCCCAACCCCGCCCTTCCGATTCGCTATACAAATAATCCTGGCCACCAGGGTCTCAGTAGCATATTAGGGGAAGGAAGGGAAGATTAAGGGCGCGCTATGTGTCACGTGAAACATACGCGGATAATACGGCGGATTGCGGATAAATGTGTCACGTGAAACATTTCTTTCTGAAAAAGAGGGCATATCTGTCCCCTTCACCAAAGGGGAGGCAGTATTCACCTGTGGCCTCTTGTCTGAAGCTCACGTGAGGCAAGCAGTCTTCCCTTGCTGCTTCATCCTTCTTTTTGGGGCCTCGCATGGCTACTGCACGGCCATCTTTCCTCACAATCGGAAAGGAGAGGGTCAGGAAGTGGGATATATCCCAGGTTGCTCGGGTGACAACAGTATCGAACCAATCCGGCCTGTCCTCCTGTGTTGCGAACGCTTCGGCCCTCCCTTCAAAGACTCTTATATTCTCTATTCCTGTCATCCTGACGGCCTGTTTAAGAAAATTTGCCCTCTTTCTGCGCGTCTCAATGAGAAAGACCTCCCGTTCCTGGCCGGCTACTGCAAGTATGAAGCCTGGAAATCCAGCCCCACTCCCAAGGTCGGCAAAAACACCTTGCCACGGAAGTATTTGAGAAAAGGCGAGAGCGTCAAGAATATGCTTGCGGATAATCGTTTTTGCGTCCTGCTGGCCTACGAGATTGAACACCTGAGACCAGCGTTGCAGTTCATCTATATACAGCGAGAGGGCGCGGAACGATGGTGGAGAAAGCGATATTTGTAACGCTTCTGCGCCTTTCTTTAAGAAAGAGCGGGTCTCTGTATCCATCAATCAGGCGGTCCCAGTGCGTTTCAGGTGAATGGCCAGTAACGAGACGGCTGCGGGAGTCACGCCAGGGATACGCGCTGCTTGGCCCAGTGAGCGAGGGCGCAATGTCAGGAGTTTCTCTTTTACTTCGTTTGAGAGACCCTGGACATCGGTGTAATCAATCTCATTTGGAATGAGGGCCTCTTCCATATGCCGGACCCTGTTCACCCCTTCTTCCTGGCGGCGTATATAGCCGGAATACTTTACCGCTATCTCCACTTCAGCGCCAACTTCTCTGGAGAGGGACAGGGGCGAAGGACTGATGGCTTGGATATCCCCAAAGGACAACTCAGGCCGACGGAGTAATTTCGTCAGTGAGGTCGGCGTTTTTATCTCTGCCGTTCCTACAGCGGACAATTGAGCATTCACCTCTCTGTTTGGGGTCAGAATACTGCTCTCCAGACGTTGGATCTCCTGGGCAATGTCCTTTTTTTTCTTGCGCGTCCGCTCGGCCAAGCTGTCAGCTATAAGCCCGATTTCATGTCCGCATTCCCGCAGCCGCACATCTGCGTTGTCTTCTCGCAGTAACAGCCGATGCTCAGCACGAGAGGTAAACATCCGATAAGGTTCTCCTCCGACTCCCTTTGTGACTAAATCGTCTATAAGGACGCCAATATAGGCTTGATCCCGAGAAAAAATGACAGGGGCAGTGCCGCGCACCTTCATGGTCGCATTAATCCCAGCCATCAACCCCTGGGCCGCGGCCTCTTCATAGCCGGTCGTGCCGTTAAGCTGACCGGCGAAGTAGAGACCTGATATCAGCTTTGTTTCTAGGGCCGGCGTAATCTGGGTGGGGTCGGCATAGTCATATTCAATAGCATAGCCAGGCCGCATGATGTCTGCGTTCTCCAAGCCTTGTATTGAACGGACCATGCTGAGCTGTACATCCAGTGGGAGGCTGGTGGAAAGGCCGTTTGGATACACTTCAACTGTGTCTCGCCCTTCCGGTTCGAGAAAAATCTGGTGACGGGACTTCTCTTTGAAGCGGATAATTTTATCCTCAATTGATGGACAATAGCGCGGGCCCCTCCCCTCAATCACGCCGGAATACAGCGGTGAGCGATCAAGTCCTGAGGCAATGACCTCGTGCGTTTTTGCATTCGTATACGTAATATGACACGGCAATTGTTCCTGGGTGATCGTCTCGGTTGCAAAGGATAAGGCCGGCGGAGGGGTATCTCCGTATTGCGGTTCCAAAATGTCGTAATTAATTGTTCGTTTGTCCAATCGAGGACAAGTGCCTGTTTTGAGCCGGCCAATATGAAAACCGAGTTCGCCCAGGTGACTGCTTAACCCCTCGACTGCAAAGTCGCCTGCCCGTCCTGCCGAATAATTTTTGAGACCAACGTGTATGAGACCCTTGAGAAAGGTTCCGGTCGTCAGAATAACGGTAGGGGCTGAGAAGGATTCGCCTATCTGAGTTTCAACTCCTTTTACCCTTCTGTTCTCAACCATGAGGTGTTCCACACTGCCTTGCCGAAGGGTGAGATTGGGCGTTGTTTCCACCACTCTTTTCATACGCTGCCGATACAGCGCCTTATCGGCTTGTGCCCGTGTGGCGCGAACAGCCGGCCCCTTGCGCGTGTTCAAGACCCGGAACTGAATGCCTGTCTCATCAATGGCTCGGGCCATTTCTCCACCAAGCGCATCAATTTCTCGCACCAGATGGCTTTTGCCTATTCCTCCAATGGCAGGATTGCATGACATCTGGCCGATATGATCAAGGTTAAGCGTCAGCATCAGGGTCTTACTGCCCAGGCGTGCCGCGGCAAGCGCAGCCTCGATCCCGGCGTGGCCGGCACCAACAACGATGACATCATAATCCATGCGTCTTCACCTATTTTCCAATACAGAACTCTTGAAACACGCGGTCGAGTATATCCTCACTACTGACCTGGCCCGTTACCGCGCCAATATGATCGAGGCTTGCACGCAGATCAACAGCAATAAGCTCAAGGGGGAGGCCGTCCGCTAACCCCTGCTCCGCACATTTTAAGCTTTCCGCAGCGTGTTCAAGAGCAACTTTATGCCTTATTTTTGTAATGATGACACCCTGATACCTACCCCGGCCTGTCTCCTCTCCCAGAACGACCGCTTGTATTCTGTCGCCTAAGTCGTCCATCCCGGTGCCATACAGCGCCGCAATATGTAGGGGCGGTTCACGGACCGCCCCTACATATTGTAGATTGTCTAACAAACAGGTCGCATCGAATTTTTGAGGCAGGTCGCTCTTATTCCCCACCAGGATACATTTTTTTCCTTTGATCTTTTCACAGATGAGGGCGTCATCCGCATCAAACGGCTGTGAGAGGTCAAAGAGGGCCACAATGAGTTCTGCTTGTTCAATGCCGGCCAGGGCGCGTTCAATCCCTATTTGCTCAATCTCATCCGTTGTCTGACGAATCCCGGCCGTGTCCCACACGACGAGGGGAATGCCGTTCACGGTCACGGTTTCTTCGAGCACATCCCGCGTCGTACCAGGGACCTTCGTGACAATGGCTCGTTCTGTGCCTACCAGGAGGTTGAGTACACTCGACTTGCCGACATTCGGCTTTCCAATAATAGCGGTCCTGATCCCGTCTCGATAGACTTTTCCTTGTGAAAAAGTAGCTGCCAGAGCCTCTATATCTCTCCGAATTGAAGAGAATGCCTGGCCGATCTCCTGTTGGCTTTGTTCGGGAATATCTTCTTCAGGAAAATCGATAAAAGCTTCCAGGTAGGCTGTCTGAGCAATGAGGCGGTCCCGAATGACTGAACACGCCTGGGAGAGTCGGCCTGACAAGTCTTCCCAGGCGAGATGTAAACCCGTCTCATTAGTGGTGTGAATGAGGTCCAGCACGGCCTCAGCCTGTATGAGGTCGAGGCGACCGTTGAGAAATGCCCGTTTTGTAAACTCACCCGGCTGGGCGAGACGTACTCCCTGATTGAGAACCGTTTCTAATACTCGACGGGTGAGGAAACTACCTCCGTGGAGATGCAGCTCAGCGATATGCTCCCCAGTATAACTGTGGGGCGCGCGCATCAGGATCAGACCGGCTTGGTCGATTGGCTGGCCGTTCGGCTGATCCAGAATTTCGCCAAGATAGAAATGGTGAGAATGGAGCTTTTCCCAAGACGTATGGGGGAGAAAGAGTTGTCTTACTGTTCTTTCTGCGCCTGCACCACTAACTCGGATAATGGCGATCCCACCCTGGCCTGGGGGCGTCGCCATAGCGGCAATCGTATCATGCTCGTACACAACTCCTCAAAGAGTAAACGTGTCCTCCAATAGATACAAGCTGTTGACACGTTTACTCTTTACGCTACAGCTTACGAGCGGGCCGCCCTCCGGTCTCGATCCCGGCGATTACTACTGGCTTCTTCTGGAACAATGGAGAGGCGGCGGAAATACCCGTGGCCCATACTTCTTGTAGCAACCAGTGGATCGTCTTCAAGCGCCAAATGGACGACGCGACGGTCCCGAGGGCTCAGCGGGTTCAGCGTGACTGTTTTCCGACGCCGCTTTGCTCGCTCGCTCAAGCGGAGGGCCAAACTTTCAAGACTCTGGCGGCGGCGTTCACGGTAGCCTTCGGCATTCAGGACCAGATGCGCCTCTTCCCCACGTGCGACCATACGGTTGAGAAGATATTCAAGCGCATCAAGCGTCTGCCCCTTGCGTCCAATGAGTACGCCATCGACTGTATCCTCAAGATTCACAACGGCTTCTGTCCCTTGGAGATCAAGCGAGACTGGGACTTCCAGGCCCATGAGACGGAGGGTTTCCGAGAGTATCTGACCGGCTCGTTCTCCTGTCTCTTTGGAAACGGGGACAGGCTGGGCGTCTGAGTCTCCAGAGGGAGAACGACGTCGAGCTGGTCTCCTCCTCTCTTGAGGAGATTCGTCAAGACCTTCAGGAGACTCAGATTCAAGAGCCCGCAGCGAAATAGGATTTCTCAGCGTCGCTCGGACGCGCGCCTTTCTCCCGCCAATACCGAGGAATCCCTTTGTGGCCTGGGCGAGAATTTCTATTTCAACCTGATCTCTCTCTGCTTTCAGTTGCGTCAGGGCAGCCGCAACCGCCTCTTCTATAGTCGATCCTGCCGCTTCAACTGCGCTCATTGCGTCTTTTCCCCTTTGATTATGCATATGTTCTTGTATACCAGTGCTGCTGAGCAACACTCAGGACATTATTGATAAGCCAGTACAGCACCAGTCCAGCCGGAAAATTAACGAACATAACCGTAAAGATGACAGGCATAAGGAGCATCATCTTCTGCTGGGTTGGATCTCCCGTTGTTGGAGTCATCATCTGCTGGACGATCATTGATCCACCCATGAGTAAGGTGAGCACAGGGATACCTGGTGGATCAACGAAGGGAATGGCCAACGCGCCCAACCGGTCTGGCTGGGACAGATCTTCAATCCAGCCGAAAAATGGGGCTTGTCTCAATTCAATGGCGTACAAAAGCCCCTGATATAGGCCGATGAAAACCGGTAGCTGTACAATCATGGGTATACACCCACCGAGCGGATTGACTTCATAGCGCTTGTACAGTTCCATCATTTCCTGGTTCAGCTTTTGTTTGTCATCCTTATGTTGCTCACGTAATCGTTCCATCTGCGGCTGTAGCTTCTTCATCGCTGTCATAGACTTAAAGCTCTTATTACTGAGCGGGAAGAACACCAGCTTGACCATAACAGTCAGTAAGATAATGGCAATTCCGTAGTTTCCGGTCAGCCCATAGAGTATTCTTAGCAATGAGACTAAGGGACGGGCAATAAAGTGGGACCAACCAAAGTCGATGGCGCGGTCAAAGGCCGGATCGACTGCATTCAGGGCAGAGGTATCCTTGGGGCCGACATACAGGGTGTATGAGACCGCCTCTCCGCTCCAGGGAGTCGAGAGGCGCGTTTCCAGTGTGCCGTCTTCATCGCTGAAGAAGAGCTGGACCGCTTCGACGTCCTGTGTCTGGCCTGCCTGCGGCATCATGCCGGCTAAAAAGTAACTGTTTGTGAACCCCGCCCATCGGATATTCCCCGGACCGTATGAGTCTCCGGCTTCCCAATCCCAGGCGTTTTCATACTCAAAGGTACGGCCAATCAGCGCAACCGGCCCGTAGACGTCATAATAGGCAGATTTACTTTCTGAACGTGAGCCTTCGAGCCATGCCAAAGAGAGGGTAGACGCCTTGAAGGGAAAATGTGCAATATCAACTGTAAGCCCTATGCCATAGCCTTCCCCGGAAAACGTAAAAGTTTTTGTAAAGACCGCCCCATTGGCATGTGAGCCTGTAAATACCAGCTCCCGCTCATCTCCCGCTCGCACAAAGAGCGATGCTCCCGCGGCTACCCCTTTTACTGCATACGGGAGGGCCGCGTCAGTGAGCGTGACCTCTCTGCCACTCAAGTACAGGATAAATGGCAGCTCTCCATAGGTTCCGGCGTTGACCATTTCCATAAGTGGACTGTCCGGGCTGAGCGTAACCGGATACTGTTTGAGTCGGAAGCTTTTGACCCGTCCGCCTACGGATGTAAAAACGGCAATATAGGTGTCTGTTTCAACTGTTATTTCCCGCTCCTGTAGAGCAAGAGGTGTTGCGGCGGTGTGTTGCTGCATATCAGGCGGGTGTTCGCCCTGTTCAAGCGTAGCCGGGCGGCGCTCCGAAAGGACTTGGGTCGGTTGCGCTGAAGGGGCTGCTGATTCCGGGCTGACTACAGGCTGTTGATTGTGGGGAGAAAGAGGGTCAGGAGGCGGGTAGAGGTAGGAGATAAGCGACTGATACCCGATAAGAATGAGGATGCAGAGGACAATAGCAAGGAGACTCTTGTTATCCATACAGACTTCAAACACCCGCAAGATTGGTTAGGGAACGAGATCTACTCCGCCTGGGTGCCAGGGGTGGCATTTGGCTAAGCGTCGAATTGCGAGCGTCAGCCCCCTGAGAGCTCCATGCTTTCGTACTGCGTCAATAGCGTACTGAGAGCAGCTTGGATAGAAACGACAGGCCGGACCGATCAGGGGAGAGACGAGCAGGCGATAGCCCCTGAGTCCTGCCACTAATAATATCTGACACAGCCGAGATATCTCTGTAGCGCAGGACGAGCAGGAAAAGTGAGAGATTTCATTCAGTGCGTTGAGCAATGGGAAGCACCCTCTCTAGTTCGGTAACGATCTGTGCAAAGGACAACTCCTGTGCGCGAAATTTGGGAATAATGATGATATCACGCGTCGGGGCTATAAGCGCCTGTCGGACTCGAAAAAACTCGCGCAACCTTCTTTTCATTTTATTCCGAATAACAGCATTTCCATATTTCCGTGAGGCCGTTACCCCAAGGCGTGGACGATCTGTACCAGCCGGCGAAGTAATCACAACGAAATTACGACTATACCGGCGTTCTCCTCGTCTCTGGATCGCGAGAAATTCTCGACGAACAAGCAGACGTGCCGCTTTGGGAAACGTATGGCAAACAGTGCGAGAAGCTAGCGGTGCGCCGGCTTGAGCGGTGTCCGTACACTGAGGAGTTTGCGCCCTTTTGCGCGGCGCCGCTTGATGACGGCACGACCCCCGGCTGTCTTCATCCGAACGAGAAACCCGTGCGTGCGCTTTCGACTGGTATTGCTTGGCTGATAGGTCCTTTTCATCGGTATTCATCCATTTCTAGAGTGCCATATTCCGGTAGCCATTCATATCACCATACCGTTACCGAAAAGAGTAAACGTGTCAACAGCTTGTATCTCCTTGGAGGACACGTTTACTCTCTATGTCAATTTTCCCTTTGTGGAAACTCGGCCTTCATCTGACGCGCTAACAAGTCTGCGACAACTTGCGTGGGCTGTTTGCCAGAATATACGAGCGCAGATATCTGTTCCACAATAGGCATATCAACTGCCAGACGCTGGGCCAAATCAAGAATCGAGCGGCAATTGCGGATGCCTTCCGCAATTGTTGTCATCGTCTGCTGAACGGCCTCCAACGACTCTCCTTTTCCGAGCCGAATGCCTACAGTTCGGTTGCGGCTGAGGTCACTTGTACACGTGAGAATCAGGTCCCCCATACCGGATAAGCCCGATAAAGTTTGTGGATTTGCGCCCATCCGAGTTGCCAAACGTACAACCTCAGCCATGCCGCGCGTGATCAGGGCTGCCCTTGCGTTATACCCGTATCCCAGTCCATCACTCACTCCGACAGCCAGGGCAATTACATTCTTGACTGCGCCGCCAATCTCAGCCCCAATCACATCCGTTGTGGTGTAGACGCGGAACGTTGGCGCTGAAAACAGCGCTTGGACTATCTGGGCGACGGTCTGGTCTTGGGCTGCCACTGTCACCGCGGTTGGAAGTCCGCGTGCTACTTCTGCGGCAAAGCTGGGACCTGAGAGAACGGCGATCTTGTGCGCGAATTGTGTGGGGAGCGCCTGTGTGAGTACGCCACTCATCGTCTGGAGAGAGTCCTGCTCAATGCCTTTACTCGTGCTGACGAGCAGGGGCGTTGTCGTCAGCAGTGATCCCAGCGCTGATGCGATGGAACGGACCGCATGGGACGGAACGGCGACAACAAGCACCTCAGCTTGTGTAACTGCTGCCGAGAGTTCCGCGGTAAAGCGTAGCGTCTCGGGAAGAGGGATATCAGGCAGATAGGCCGTATTCTCTTTTTTTTGCGCAAGTTCCTGGGCCAGGGCTTCTCGTCTGACCCACAGACGGACCTCATGTCCGACCGAGTCCAAGAGACAGGCCAGGGCGGTTCCCCACCCACCCCCACCAAGCACGGCAATTTGCATAATGGTCCAGCAATGACGGCGCGGCTATACGTCCCAACAATTGTGCTGCCAGCCTATGACGCTGAGCTGGCGTCCGGCTTGAGCTCCCTCTCTTCGGTATGAGGTAAACTCGTCCGGATGGCAAAACGTACACGCTCCAACACATTGAATCTGCTTATTCGGAACCCCGGCCCGGATCAATTGCATACGGTTTATCGCCCGTAGGTCGAGATATCCCTTTTCTCCTTGCCGATTCCAGGTCGTACGCTGTCCATCTCCCCAGTGCTCAAAGAGCGGCTCTCCTATTTCACATCCGACTTGATAGCAGCACCCGCCAATTGACGGACCCAAGGCGACCCAAAGCTGCGTGGGGGCGACGTCCCAGTATTCGGTGCATATTTCGACTGCCCGGAGGGAGATTGCCTTCATCGTGCCTCTCCATCCAGCGTGAAGAGCACCAACACCCCTGTGGTGTGGTGCAACGAGGAGAACCGGTACACAATCTGCGGTCTTGATGCCAAGTAAGACGTTCTGCTCGGTCGTGAGCATACCATCCGCTTCTAACTCTTTCGTCACTTCCCCTCTTCCAATATGCACGATTGTGTTCCCATGAACCTGCTTGAGGGTATGGAATGAAGGTTCCGTGGCTCCCAAAGAAGCGCCTACCCCTGCCGTTATGGGGGCTGTAGGCAAGCGTCGGGAAAAACCGTGAATAAGACCAGGAAAAGCCCTCCACGTCTCGGCCCGAATCCAGAGCCCCTGCTCGGGCCGACCTTTTGGGCCTGGAACTGATTTATGCAGAGACCCGGGGCGGAGCTGATTCATGACTTTTCCCTCCCTTCTCGATAAGGGCGATCGTTTCGACCTGGTCTGTTTGCGGAAACATATCGAATGATTGTACCCGTTCGACGGCGTAGCCAGCGTATGAAAAACGATCAAGGTCTCGTGCGAGCGTCTGGGGAGAACATGAGATATAGATCAATTTGGGTGCGTTCACTCCTATGACAGAGGAAAAGGCCTCAGAGCTCAGTCCTGTACGAGGCGGATTGAGCACAATCCTATCAACGGATGGGAGGGTGGTTGCTACCTCTTCTATCTTCCGCGCCGCATCACCATGAAAGAAACGGGTATTGTGATAACCGTTGCGCCGCGCATTTTCTTTTGCAACGTTCACGGCCCGTTCCTGTTCCTCGATCCCTACTACGAGCTTGGTCTGCGAGGCAAAATACAGGGCGATAGGGCCGATTCCGCAATACACATCAAGGACGATTTCCTGTCCGGTCATATTGCCCCAGCGTACAGCGGTTTCGTAAATGCGCTTTGCCACAGGTGGATTGACCTGGGAAAAGGTGTCAATAGGGATACTGAGACGGACATGCCCTATTTGTTCGAGCAAAGAGTCTCGACCCCGCAAGGGGCGAAAGCGTTTACCCCAGATCACGTTGCCTGGCTGGTCGTTGATATTCTGGACAATGCCACTCAAAAAAGGAAACCGGTGTTCAAGCTGACGGGTCAAGTCTTGCATCTGGGGAAAATGCATATGTCGAGTGACCAGCAGCAGGAGCACCTTCCGCTGCCAAAAACTATAGCGCAGGTCTATATAGCGGAGCTGTCCGGTGTCGCGCTCTTCGTCATATGGAACAATATGAAGCCGTTCTATTGCCTGTTTGAGAAAAGAGACGATATGGTTGACCTCTTTGGGGTGGACAGGACAGGCTGAGATATCAAAAACCTTATGCGTTTCGGGGATATACAGGCCAATCAGCGTTTGCCCTTTGACACTCCGCACGGCCAATTTGACGCGGGAGCGGTAGCCAAACTTTTTGGGAGAAGCAACTGGCAGAGGAATACTGATAGCACTGAGCGACGGAAATTCAGCGAACGCCTCTCGCACTATGGTTTGTTTCCTCTCAAGCTGCCGGTCGTAAGGAACAGAGACGAAAGGACAGCCGTAACAGTGGGGGGCGTGTGGACAAGGCGGCTTCCAGTCAGGCTTGCCGCCTGAACTACTGCCCAGCCGCGATGGCCCTGAGACATCCTTTTTTCCGCGCCCGCTACCCGGCTTTGAGAACCGGCGTGGGCGCTGTGAGCGGGTGTTGCCCTTGCGAGACGTGGACGGTCGTAAGGTTTTATGTTCTGACACCGTGGCAGACTATAAAGCCTGCACCAGGCTGTCAACAGAATGAGGCCCGGTCCGGCGATCAGGCTTGAGGGCGAGGCGAAAGTTGACGGTTAGTATGGAGGGTGAACGCTGGAGCCGGCTCGCTCAGGAAGGAGGCCGGTATAAGTGCCCGACAATTTCGGCGGCGCTCAAAAACTCAAAGCGAGTTTTTCCAATATCTTCTATACAGACAAATTTGACTTTTCCAGCAGTGACCTTTTTGTCTGCTTCGATCCCTATCCGGAGATGCTCTTGTGCTAGATCCTGTGGGATGTCGACTGGTAAGCCGGCCTGTTTGATCAGGCGCACAACACGGTCACGTACCGCTGGCCGACACAGCCCCCGTCGTTGTGACAGGTGGGTGGCGAAAATCATACCCAGCGCAACCGCTTCGCCATGCAAAAAGCATTTGTAATTGGTTGCACTTTCAATCGCGTGTCCCATGGTGTGACCGAAGTTGAGAATCGCTCGATAGTCCCCTTCGGTTTCGTCTTCTTCCACGACTAAGGCCTTGAGCTGACAGCATGTTTTGACAATTGAGGTCAAGAGAGCTGGGTTGACGCTCAGGAGTACTGCAAGCTCTTCTTCGAGCAACCCGAAGAGTTCCGGACTCAGAATAACACCATACTTGATGACTTCTGCTATCCCTGCCACGAATTCACGCTTTGGGAGCGTCTTGAGGGTTGCGACATCAACCAAGATCATGCGGGGCTGGTAGAATGCGCCGATCAGATTCTTTCCGGCCGGATGGTTGACCGCTGTCTTACCGCCAACACTCGCATCAACCTGGGCAAGGAGGGTTGTCGGGATTTGGATAAACGGAATTCCACGCTGAAAGGTCGCCGCCGCAAAGCCAGTGAGGTCTCCAACGACCCCTCCACCCAGAGCGATTAAGGGCGAATTTCGCTCAATGCGTCCCTCAACGAGTTTGTCATAAAGAAAGGTCAGCCAGGCTAGGTTTTTGTGTTCTTCACCGGCGGGAATCTCAATCACCACTGGCTCGAATCCCTCTGCTGTGAGGATGCTGATAACCGGATTACGGTAGTGTTTGCCTACATGGGAATCCGTTATCACACCAACCCGGCCCGCGAGGAAATTTTGCTGCTTCAGCAATTGACCCAGTGCTCTAAGGATGCCTGACCCGATGTGGATAGGGTATGATCGTGTCCCGAGGTTCAGTGTGAGCGTATCCATATCGGCTGTTTTCTATACGCTGAAGCTTTCTTGGGCTAAGGCTGTCAGAGTGACCTCCACAACCGCATCTGGGCCTAAGCTCGATGTATCAATAGTGATATCAGCGCGCGCGTATGCTTCCGCTCTGTCTGCCATCAGATGTTGGATCTTTTCGAGAGGATTTGGTCCTTGCAACAGCGGGCGAGTTGCATCGCCTTGGATACGCTGGAGAATGACTTCTGGACGAGCGGTCAGACAAATGACCGGACCGCTCGCTTTCAGGGTTGCCGCGTTTTCTCTATCTACAATGGCCCCGCCACCCGTGGCGATCACCATCCCTTTTTCTTGACAGGCCCGCGCGAGGGCTTGCTTCTCCCGTTGACGGAAGGCTGCTTCTCCCTCAGTGGCAAAGATCTGAGCAATCGACATACCTGCCTGATGCGCAATACAGGAGTCCGTATCAATAAACCGGCGGCCGAGCCGTTTTGCCAGCCGTCTGGCGACTACGCTTTTTCCTGTCCCCATAAAACCAATAAAAATAATGTTGCGTCTACACCGGGCGACCATTACAATTGTCTTATGCGTCCGGGAAGCGATCGCTGTGCTAGCCAGAGAGTTTTGCCGTGGTCAACCACAACCCAACCACAACCCCTTTCATCAACTGCGACCTGAAGAGCGCCAACCCTAGCAGCCCATTCAGGGCGCGGTCCCACGAAGCAAAACTCCCTGGCCCTAGCGGCAGCAAGAGCTGCCGCCCTCTCCACCACCCCACCCAAAATAGCGCCCCACTTATTGTCCATAGCGGACCAGAGCGTAAAAAGTCTTTTTATCAGTGCCTTGGATAGTCTATTGCTCCTCGCGTATTTCCAGTGAGTTTTTTGTATAGGGGCGGATAGGGTATATATCCACCCCTATATTCGTCTCTCCATTTCCACCACCACATCAACACCGTACCCCACCACTGATAGAGACGCTCGGAGGCTCGAGGCCAAAAAATATCCGTTCCTCAATACCACCCCACCACCACATCAGTATATCCATACTTGACGTCCAAGCCTCCGAGTGTCTCTACCCTCTCAAACGAATCCTCTCCTTCTTTACCTCCGCGCTGTGTGAGAAACCCACAGGTCTAAGAACTCCCCAACACATCTTCCACGCCACCACCCTCGAACTCTTAGGCTTCTAGGTTTTTCGATTCTTCCACTACCACCCACATCAGCCAAAATCTCTACAGCGTAACACCTCCGCAAACTTTGTCTCACTTACGAACCGACCTCACCAGTGGGGTGACCTTCCCACAATTGACGGGCCGACGGTAAACCCACAGTTGATACTCCGGCAACGATTTTCGGGGTAAGAAAGATCAAGAGTTCATCTTTGGTTCTCCGGTCTGCTTTCCCCTTAAACAGCCAGCCAATTCCCGGTGTCTCGCGCAGGTAGGGAATGCCACTTTCTCGGCGGTCCAGGTTGTCTTGGAGAATACCGCCTAAGACAAAGGTCGCTCCTGCGCGTATGAGAACTTGCGAATTCGTTGTGCGCGAAAGGACATCCGGGATACGTGGGACGGTAGAAGAATCTGCTGTCGTTGTGACGCTCGAATCCGCCAACTCACTACTCTCCGCCTCAATATCTAGCAGAACGAATCCATCGGAAGAGATTTGTGGGGTCACCTTGAGTGTAATACCAACGTCAAATTCTTCAAACGCCTCCCCACCTCCAGACGTTCCGGCCCCGCCAACAGTCAGATTCCCGGAAATAACCGGCACGCGCACTTCTCTGCGCGATTTAATGAGCGCTTCCCCATTATTAAGGGTAACGACGCGCGGACGCGAAACCACGCGGGCCTTGCCTTCGGACTCAAGTGCACTGAGTCGCGCATTGAGTGTATGGGCTCCATTCAGAGAGCCGAGGAAGAGGTCCAGGGTCGAAGCGCCGGCCGTAGCAGGAAAGTTTGCAATAAAAGGAATCCCTCCAGTTCCCGCAGCTCCTGCGCCCCCAACCCCAATCCGTCCGGGGAAATTGAGGCCGGTTGACTTCCCTGTCTCAGGGCCGGCGGCGTACTGATAGCCCCACTGAATGCCAAGCGAGCGGTTAATGTTTTCACTTGCGGTGACGATATACGATTCGATAAGAACCTGTGGCGTCTGGATATCGACATTCTGAATCAGTTCTTGGATCGCCTCAATATTTTCGCGGACATCACGAATAATGACGATATTTGAGGTTCCGTCGGCGGCAATCGTGCCACGCGGCGACAGGAGGGCAATCTGCGTTCCTTCCCCTTGACTCCTGCGCGTATATGAGCTTTGGGCCTCCTCGGCGGAGCCGCGTGGTTCGGTCTGGCGGCCAACTAAGCCGGCAATGTCTGTGGCTTTGATATAGTTGACTTTGACGTAAATGGTTTCGAGGGGAGCGAGCTGCTGTTCCGCTTCCTGAGCCTTGAGCCGAGCGCTGCGTTCCGCTTTCAGACGTTCCGCGGTTGAAATGGTGACCACATTGCCAGACTGAATTCTCTCCAACCCGTTCGCTTGAAGGACAACCGCAAGCGCCTGGTCCCACGGAACATCGACTAATCGGAGCGTCACCCGCCCTTTTACGTCATCTGTAGAAACGAGGTTCAATCCACTGACATCGGCCAGGATGCGAAAGATATCGCGAATATCGGCATCTTTGAAATGGAGTGAGATTTTTTGTCCGTGGTACTGCAGCTGAGACGAGGCAGGCTCTGGCGTGGAGTGCGCCGCCTGAAGAGGGGTGCCGATAGCGGGATCTCCTGAAGGGGCAGTCTCCGGTGCGGGAGAGCGAGACTCGGGGGTCGGAGAGGCCAGTTCCGCTTTCGCCGCAGAAGGAAGGACAGCTACGGAAGGTATCGAAGGGGTCTGGGCTAACTGCGTCAGGTCTGCATTCTCCGCAATGAAAAGAATCTGAGCATCCTCGTGTTGCAAGCCGGCCGTTTCGCTTTTCCGACCAATACGGGCGGTCAGAATCGTCGCGTTACTGTCCACGGAAAACGGCGGGGTCTCGTCCAGCGCCAAGTCTACAACGAGACGCATGCGGCCCGCAGAACTGCTCACTCGAACGGCCTCAATCTGAGGATCGTCCGCCCTATACGTTGCGACCTGAGGCAGCGCCTCAATTGGGCCGGTAATGTCAATGGCAATACGACTCGGCTCGTGGAGGGGGAAGTATGTGAGGTCTTCCGGGGGACGAGAGAAGCGAAACATGATATTCCGTTGCCCAGTATCCGTAATCACACGTATCTCGTGAAGCTGGAGGGGCCCTGTATACGCCGGTGTGGGAACCGGCTTTGTCTCCGGTTCGGGAGGAAACGGTGACAAAGGTCCTCCCGTCACACTCCGGGACTGATGCGTACAGGCCCCAGCAGTCAAGCAGACCCATAACGGGACTGCTATTTTTATTGTGTGTCCGTCTAACAAGCTCCGCATCCTCACCCTTATTAGGATACCGGTCTCCTACCTGTTCGTATCGGTTCCGCCACCCGCAGAGCTGGCGTCCGCAACGGCAAGTCGTAAGGCCCGTTGCCGGGTCCGGCGTTCGCCGGAAAAGTCGGTCTCGTATTCTTCGATAACAACCCGCTCCGGCTCAATCGTCCGAATGACGCCACCGTTTGCGCCAATGAGGGTGCCGGCTTCGACGATGTATCCAAGACCGTCCCTATCTTCTATAAGCGCCTTTGGCCGACTGGCTTCCCAGATCACGCCCACCAGCTTGAGCTGCCCGAGGTCAAAACGTTGCAGCGGTGTTGTTGACGAGGCAACAACATCTTGTTCCGGAGCAACGTGAAACGGAGACAAGAACGGGTCGCGTCTTCCTACCGGATCGTAAAAATAGGCGTGCGCTGTCTCTGCATTCTCTTGTGCCCAGGCACATCCTCTGGGAGTGGGGGCGGGTTTTAAACTCGCCCCTATGAGCCCCCCTATCCATAGGAAGAGGAAGAGTCTCAGGAGTGTAGCAGTCGGACGCCCCATTGCCATGTCGCTTACTTTCGTTTCCTTTTTGTCTGGCTCTCTTCTTCTTTTTGTCCGGTAATCTGTTCCCTCTCCTCTTCACTGAGGAAACGATAGGTTGTTGCTGAAAACGAGGCGTCTACCGCAATTGGCGCGTGCCCGCCCCGATTGCCGGTCAGACGCGGTTCTTGCATGCTCACATCTGCCACATTGACAATCCGGTCGAGACGGCGAACCTTGTCAAAAAACATGGCAATATGGTGATACCCACCCCGGACTGACATCCGTACCGGAACCTCGGTATAGAGGTCGCGTAACTGCTCGGGTTGTTGTCGGAACAGGAGGACTTCGAGGCCTGAATCACGTCCAAGGGTAGAAACCTGGTGGAGAAGCTCGGGAATTTCCTTTTGCTCGGGCAGTTGGGCCTGGGCCTTGTCAAACGCGGCTTCCACTGCACGACTTTCCGCTTCGATATTCTTACGATTGGCCAATGTCTTTCGCAGGCGTGCCCGCTCTGCATCAAGCTCCTGAATTGTGTGCTGTATCTCAACAATTTCCTGGGAGCGAGGAAGGTAGAACCAGGATATGTATAGGGCGACGATGAGCGCTCCCATGCCCCCATACACGAGCCGACGTTGTCCTGCTGACAGATCAAGAATGAAATCAAGCATAAGAACGTATGTCCTTGAGGCTAGGCTCCCTGCTCTTCTGTGCGCGTCCTTGTTCTCATTTTTCTGCTTGTTCTAATCGGCCTGCTCCTGAATATACGCCGGGATTACCGCTTCAATGAGAAATTTTTTCACCTGCCCGGCTTCCCCTCTTCTGCTCTTTCTTATACCTCCCAACCCCCCTGATAAGGGGGGAACAGGGGAGGGCGAGTTTTGAATCTCTTGGACCGTTTCTCGAATTTCCACCTGCTGAAAATATAGAGAGTTCGAGAGATTACGCGCAAACGTGGCAATGGTCCGATTGTCCACAGCCGCGCCTTGAATTTTTGCCGTTCCTTTTCCCTCAGTGAAATCAGTCAACCATAAGAGGTCCGGAGTGCTTCGACTTAAATCGTCAAGGATACGGACCGAGGCAGAGCGGCGCTGCGGGGAGGTGAGTGATGTCACAGCTTTCAATCTTTGCTCAAGCAACTCCTTCTTCTTGATAAGAGTGTCTACTTCTTTGTTTTCTTTGCGAATGTGTTTAATCTCGGCCTCAAGATTCACGACCTGAGCAAGTGCGGTACCGAGCTGTCGCGATTGGACCACATGGAGACGTGCGATTACGGCGAAAGCAAGGCAGAGGATGACCCCTGCAATCACGCATTCCTTTCTCCATACGGAGGCCGCTTCGAATTCTTGGGCCGGAAGGAGGTTAATATGGATCATTTGTCTCCGGGCCTCCTGGTCGCGAGTCCCACGCTCACGGCAAGCGAGGGGGCATGCTGCGCAAGAAAATCCGTATCAACCTGACGCCCAATATTGAACGAGCGGAAAGGATTTGCCACTTCGACCGGAACCCGAAGGCGCGTGCCAAAGGCAGACGCAAGGCCCGCTAACTGCGCCGAGCCGCCACTCAAATAGACCGAGCCGATCTGTTCCTCAGTGGAACCTGTCCAGAAGAAGCTCAGGGAGCGCTGAATCTCATCAAGCAACTGATCGGACGTGACAGACAGGACACGGTCAATATTTTCCTTGTCATGCCCGTCCAGGGAGCCTGAGATTTTTGCTTCTTCCGCTTGATCCCGACTGATGCCGAACTCCTGGGTCAAGAGCTCGGTGAACTGTTCTCCCCCAACAGGAACATCGCCCGTAAAAGAGGAGCGTCCGCCTTTCATGATAGTCAGGGAGGAGTAACGGGCACCGATGTTTACCAATGCCACCACCTCATCCGGGCCTGGGCTGTAATTGGCCTCAAACATGTTTTCAACGGCAAAATAATCGACATCCACGATGGTCGGGACAAGGCCCGCTTCGCTAATAGCGGTGAGATAGCTATTGATGATATCTTTTCTGACAGCAACAAGAAGGACATTAATAGTGTCCGTTGCCGGGTCGCTATCCAGCACTTGATAGTCGAGGTTCACGTTGTCGAGATTTTCAGGAATAAAGTTCCCTGCCTCGAATAATATTGTCTCTTCCAACGAGGCCGGCTCTTGAGCGGGAAAGGAGACCGGCTTAATAATAACAGCTGGACCAGGAACAGCGGCAATGACTTCCTTTGTTCGGACCCTATTCGCCTCAACGAGGGTACGAATAGCCTGAGAAGCCTGACCGATATCTTGAACACGATGACTTTGAACTGCACCGGATTGGAGCGGGATAATACCCGCGTTCGTGATCTTGAGATTCGAGCCTTGCCCACGAACTTCGACCATCTTGATTGAGCTTGAACCGATGTCAAGGCTGAGGTAGCCTTTGTCCACTTCAAATGAAATAAGGGAAGTCAGGGGTCTAGCAAGGCGTCCGATGGTTTCGTTCAAGGTTGCCATGATGGTCTCAACAACTAGGTATTTCGAGTACTTACTATGCAATACAAAAACTAATTTGTCAAATGTTTAACGCCCAATGTTCCACGAATTCTCGCTTCGTTTCTGTCGCCCTTACGCTCCCCATTGGCAGAAGGAGCGAACTGATTTATCGCGTCCCGGACTCCCTTATTTCGGGCGTCCAAGAGGGGGTCCGCGTTGTTGTTCCCGTAAGTAACCGGAAAATAACAGGAATTATCGTTGGACGGTCGTCACACCCTGGTGATATCCATTCTCAAAAGGTAAAGGATATTCTTGATATTATAGATGAAGTCCCTATTTTTCCTCAATACATGAGAGATGTTTGGGAGTGGGTATCACAATATTATTTTTCTTCGCCCGGAGCTGCGCTGCAAACCATTCTTCCTCGGACGGTACGTAATGAGAGTGCCGTGTTCGTAACATTGCCGAAAAAGAAAAGGAGTAGAAAGCAAGCGACTGTAGAGGAAAATGAAAGAGCCCGGGCTGATACTCGGAGGAAGAAACTTCTTGTTGATCGTTTGAAAGAGGGTGAGACAGAGCTGCTGGCATACGTTACGGAAAAGAAAAGGGTGGGCGTCAAGACATTGCAGCGACGTTTCCCTCAGTTGGCTATGCGAGAGACGTTGCAACACCTCGAATCACTGAACCTGATTCGTATGGCAGAGTCTTTTCCGCGGCCTCGGACTATCCATGAATCGCCTGAATCAATACAGGCGGCAGGGATATATGCCGAAGAGAGTCCGGCCGAACAGGGTTCGGATAGCGCTGGGGGCGACGGAGAGCAGAACCAATGGGACAGCCTCTCTTTGACATCCGCCCAGAAAAACGCGCAAAGTGAGGTAGAAAATTCCCTGAAGAAGGGCGAATTTCGCGTCTTTCTGCTGCACGGTGTCACCGGGAGTGGGAAAACCGAAGTCTACCTCAGGGCTGCCCGCTCTGTCGTGAGTCAATACAAGAGCGCCCTCTTCCTTGTCCCCGAGATTGCCCTGACCCAACAACTCGTCGCTCAGGTCCGGCAGCGTTTTGGTGGGGGTGTCGCTGTCCTCCACAGCGCAATGACCGATAAAGAACGCTGGGACGAGTGGAAACGGATTGCCCGTCGAGAAGTATCCGTTGTTGTCGGCGCACGTTCGGCTGTCTTTGCTCCCTTGATGAATCTTGGATTGATTATTGTAGATGAGGAACATGAAACGGCATACAAACAGGAAGATGGGATACGCTATAATGCGAGAGATATTGCTATTGTCCGGGGCAAAATATCGTCCTGCCCCGTCATTTTAGGCTCTGCGACCCCAGCTCTTGAAAGTTACACCCATAGTCAAACGCAGCACTACACTGCACTGACCCTGCCGGAGCGTGTTGCGGCACGCCCCTTACCCAAGGTTGAGATTATCGATCTACGGAGGGAGGCCCGCTCCGGGAAAACGGCCCCTATTTTTTCAACACGCTTACAACAGGCGCTGAGGGCCAACCATCAAGCTGGCAAGCAAAGCGTCTTATTTCTGAATCGGCGCGGGTATGCGAACTACCTGCAATGCCGCCTGTGTGGTGAGGCGCTCTCGTGTCCGCGCTGTAGTGTCAGCCTGACTTTCCATCTTCAGCGAGAGGTATTGTGCTGTCATTACTGTGGCTTTACCAGGCGCAGCATAGAGGTCTGCCCGACGTGTAAAGAACCTGCGCTTGATGGGAATGGGATCGGGACAGAACAGGTTGAAGATGCCCTGAAGCATATACTGCCTGAGGTCCGTATTGCCCGGCTGGACCGCGACAGCGTAAAGCGAAGAGGAACGCTTGACCGAGTGTTGCGGGCGTGGCGTGCGCATGAGTTTGACGTGTTAATCGGAACGCAAATGGTTGCTAAGGGGCATGATGTACCAGGCGTGACGCTCGTTGGCGTGATCCTGGCCGATGTAACGCTCAACCGGCCCGACTTCCGGGCAGCAGAACGGACCTTTCAACTACTCACTCAAGTTGCAGGCAGAGCCGGACGTGGGCAAGACCTCGGAAAGGTGATTATTCAGACGTATGCGCCGAGACATTACAGTATACAATGCGCCGCCCGGCATGACTTTGTCCGTTTTGCCGCCCAAGAACAGCGCTACCGCAAACAGCTCGGCTATCCACCCTTCACCCGTCTGATTAATGTGCGCTTCGAAGGACGAGACGGAAAACAAGTCGAGGCAACCGCCGCTCTCTTTTCGCAGAAAATTGAACAAACCCTACAGTCCGAGGAGTTTGAATCCGCAGGTACCGCACGCCTTCAGATATTGGGCCCTGCTCCGGCTCCTATCGAACGCATCAAGGGGCGGGAACGCTGGCAATTGCTGGTAAAAGGTCCTAATCGTCCGCTGTTACACGCCCTCATAGGAAAAGCGCGAGATGCCTTTGTGCAGGCCAAGCCGCCTCGCAACGTGCGGACAATCATTGATGTCGATCCGTATAGCGTGGTATGAATGTGATCCATCCTCTCTTCCTCATCCAAAAGGTCAGGATGAATCACATTTAGAGGAAAGCCATGATTCGTGAAATTTTAACCTTCCCGGACCCACGTCTCAAAAAGTCGGCAAGCGAAGTTGAGCATATGGACGGCAGCCTGGCTGCGCTGGTTGAAGATATGGTCCAAACCATGTACGCCGCCCCAGGCATCGGACTGGCTGCGACCCAGGTCGGCTCGCAAGACCGGATTGTGGTCCTTGATGTCAACCCTGAAGACAAGGGCAAAGAGCTGCTCAAATTGGTGAATCCGAGAATTACGGCAAGTGAAGGTTCACTCATCTGGGAAGAAGGCTGCCTCAGTGTGGTTGACTACACGGCTGAGGTCAAACGCGCTGCCAAAATTGAAGTCAAAGCCTGGACCCTGGAGCAAAAGGAGATTACTTTGCAGGCCGAAGAACTCCGCGCCGTCTGCCTCCAGCACGAACTCGATCACCTCTCGGGCAAACTCTTTATCGACCGGATTAGTCGGCTCAAACGTGAACTCTACGCACGCCGGGTCAAAAAATTGATCCGTGAAGGCCGGCCGCTCGAACGGAGCAAAGAGAAAGAGCCTCCAGGAATCTGAGGTTGCGTCTTCGCTTAGGGCGGGTTTGAAACCCGCCCCTACCCCTCATCCTGACGTAAGCGAGGAGCCCGTCCAAAATGTCCAGGTTGAAGTCCAGGCCGATGGCCACGCCGCTTTCCCCGCCATGCCTTTCCCGGCCGCTGCGACTGGTCTTTATGGGGACGCCGGAATTTGCCGTACCGGCGCTACAAGCCCTCCTTGAGAGCGAAGACGAAGTGGTCGGCGTGGTATGCCAGCCAGATAAGCCGGCGGGGCGGCGCATGGCCCTGCACGCGCCGCCCGTCAAGGACTGCGCCCGCGGCTACGCTATCCCCGTCTTTCAGCCGCAAAAGATTCGCACGCCCGAGGCGCTCGCCCACTTCCAGAGCTGGCAGCCCGACCTCATTGTCGTTGCCGCATATGGAAAGATGTTACCCACAACCATTCTGGACCTGCCGCCCGCTGGTTGCATCAACATCCATGCCTCTCTCTTACCCAAATATCGTGGCGCCGCACCCATTCAGTGGGCCATTGCCCGAGGCGAAACGCATTCGGGCGTCACCATTATGCAGGTGAGCGAGCAAATGGACGCCGGGCCCATCCTGTGGCAGCAGTCGCTCGCCCTCACACCGGACGAGACCGGCCAGAGTTTGCACGACCGGCTGGCCGAGCTTGGTGCGCGCGCCCTGCTGGAAGCCCTGTCCTTGTGGAAACGGGGCCGGCTGGCCGCGACCGCCCAGGACGAGCACGCCGCCACCTACGCGCCCCTGCTGAAAAAAGAGGATGGAGAGATCGACTGGACCCGCCCCGCGGTCAGTATTGAGCAACGCATCCGCGCCTTTTATCCTTGGCCGTCCGCCTATACCTGGCTGGACGGCAAACGGCTGAAAGTCCTGACCGCACGCCTGAGCACGCATGAAGCTTCCACACGAGCCGTGCCCGGCACCATCATTGCCCGGCAGGCCGATTCGCTCAGCGTCGCCACCGGCCAAGGCGGCCTCACCCTCGATACGTTGCAACTCGAAGGTAAGAAAGCTCTGCCGGTCGCTGCTTTCCTCGCCGGCCACGATCTCAAGTCCGGCGCCCGCCTCGGCCGCTGAGCACACGCCGGGGCAATATCACTTGTCAACACGACTCTGTGCGGAGGCGATAAAAGTACCCAGTAGTCTGACATTTAAGTTCGAGAGTCATACCGTTTTCTCCAAGGTTGAGAAACAAAGCTACTGAGAGTATCAGAAGCCGTTAAGCTGAATTTTTTCTGCTGTTGACGGGGAGGCGGGGGATGTGAAAGACAAACAGAAGTATCGAGAATATCAAGTCGAATCAGAATGTGATGCTCGATACTTCTGAAAGCCGGGAGGAGAACGACTATGGCAAAACAATTCTCAATGGACGATGTCAAGGCGCTTGCCGGGAAATACAAGAATTGGGGCAAGTGGGGTGCCGACGATCAGCTTGGAACCCTCAATTATATTACCCCGCAGAAAATTATCGACGCTTCCAGTCTCGTCAAGCAAGGCAAGGTGATTTCCCTCGCTATCCCGTTTGATGACAAGGGTCCTCAGACCGGCTCGTTCGGACGCTTCAACCCGATCCACTTCATGCTCCAGGACGGGGCTGATATCAGTGTCGGTGCGCAGGACCATCTGCCCAACATTCAGTACACGGACGATGCGGTGACCATGCCGCTCCAGTGCGCCACGCAGTGGGACGCGCTGGCCCACATCATGTATCAGGGCCAAATGTACAACGGCTATGAAGCCAGCCAGGTGAACAGCACCGGTGCAAAGAAAAACGGTATGGAAAACGCCAAGGATAAAATCGTCTCGCGCGGCGTGCTGCTCGATATCCCCCGCTACAAAGGGAAACAGTGGCTCGATCCGGGCGAGGCCATTTATCCCGCCGACCTCGACGGCGCAGCCGAGATGGGCAAAGTCAGTGTTGGGACGGGCGACATTGTCCTTATCCGGACCGGCCAAATCGGCCAGGTCCGGGCCGAGGATAGCTGGGGTGAATACAGCGGCGGTTCAGCGCCAGGACTCGGCGTGGACTGCGCTTCCTGGATTTGTGAAAAAGAAATTGCCGGCTATGCCACGGACACGTGGGGAACAGAAGTGATTCCCAATGAAACGCCGGACATCTTTCAGCCCTTGCATATGATTCTCATTGTCCATGCCGGCATGTTGGTCGGTGAGATCTTTGACCTTGAAGGACTGGCCGATGATTGCGCCAACGACGGCGTCTACGAATGTATGTTTGTCGCTCCACCGCTGCCGATCACGGGCGCCGTAGGTTCGCCTATCAATCCACAAGCCATAAAATAGTACTCATCTGGAGAATTGTTATGCCAGAAGTGGCTGATTTACACTCCCAGCGTATCCAGGCCCAAGATGATCCCATTGAGCTGCTCTACGAGCGTGGGGTCACCGATGGCCTGCCCGTCGTGCCGCCGACGGAAGAACGTGTCACGCGGCTGCTGGCGTCAACGAACCGCGACCCCCAGGAACTCATTGGCGAAATCGGACCGAACTATGGTCGGGCCAGCGTAGAGAAGATTGCGATTAATGCAGTCATGGCTGGCTGTCATCCCTCGTATTTCCCGGTTGTGTTGGCTGGGGTTGAGGCCATGTGCGAAGAGCAGTTCTGTATCCACGGCATCAACGTCACGACCTTCTCAGCCACGCCTATGGCCATTATCAACGGACCAATTCGCAATGAGATTGGCGTCAACTGCGGCCATAATGCCCTTGGCCACGGCTTTCGCGCCAATGCCACCATCGGGCGGGCGCTGCGGTTGATCATCATCAATATTGGCGGGGCCAAGCCGCACGAGATCACCAAGGCGACCATGGGCCATCCGGCGCAGTACACATTTTGTGTGGGAGAGAACGAAGAAGACAGCCCGTGGGAGCCGCTGCATGTGGAAAAAGGCTATAGCGCGGATCAAAACACGATTACCCTCTTTGGCGGCCACTCACCCCTACAGATTAACGATCACGCCAGCCGCAGCGCGGAACAATTGGCGCTGTCACTCGGCTGGACCATGGCTGCGCTGTGGAATCATAAAAACTATCCCCTGTTTTCCGATACCGTTCTGGTGGTGTGTCCCGAACACGCCAAGACGTTTGCCCAGGACGGCTGGTCCAAGAACGACCTGCGCCAATTTCTGTATGAAAACATTCGGCGGCCTCTGCGCGAACTCCGTCCGGGCGTCAATGGCGGCGAAGGTGCCGGCGTGAGCATGCTGCGTACGCCCAAGAAAGACCGCGAGCCCCCAACCGACGATACGCTCTTTCCAAAGTTCCCTAAAGCGGAGAACATTGTTATTATCGTGGCCGGTGGCACCGCCGGCCGGTTTTCCGCCGCGGTCCAAGGCTGGGCCGGTTTTGATGCCGGCAGCCGGATTACAACCAAGGAGATAAAAGAGTAAACGCGTCCTCCAATAGATACAAAAAGCTGGACACGTTTACTCTTTTCACGCCTGAAGAGGAGGTACGCTATGGGTGAGATGTTACTCGATCCGACTGATACGGTCGAACGTTCTCAGAAAGACTTTGCCCCCCGGCTCGACTCGCTAGCCGGGACGACCATCGGATTGCTCGATATCAGCAAATCCAAGGGCTCCTTTTTCCTTGACCGTATGGAGGAGGTGCTGCGTGAGGAGTATGGAGTCAAAGAGGTGTTGCGGCGCATGAAGCCCACCGTCACGCGCCCGGCGCCCGAGCCTATGCGGGTGGAGTTGCGCGAACAGTGCGATGCCGTCATTGAAGCCCTCAGTGATTGAGGGGCCTGCATCTCGTGCAGTTCGCACGATGTCATCCACTTTGAAGAAAACGGTATCCCAACGGCAAACGTCACCACTACGGAATTTATCGGTGCGGCCAACGCGCAGTGCTCAGCGCTGGGGATGGCCCAGTATCAGCCTATTCTGGTTGCACATCCGATTCAGCCCAAGACCAAGGACGAAGTCAGAGCTTTGGCAGACCAGGTCATTGACCAGATCATCGGCAAGCTGCTCAAACAAAAAGAACAGCAAGCCGCGTAGGCTGTGCTCGCCGAACAGCTGCAATAAAGCGGAGTTGGCATAAAAAAAGAGGCAGTCCACATTGGACTGCCTCTTTGTGCGTGAAGGAGTGGGTTTTTACGCTGCTGCTTGCAGCCGTGGCCGGACGCTAATGGGTTGGCGCAACGCGCGTTGTGGAATTTCGACCGGTCGCTCGGCTTTCTGCTTGTTGAGGCCGCGCCGGATATACTCGGGATCAATCCCGAGCACAGAGCAGATGTTCACAAATGAGAACGGCCATTTGTAGTCATCCGTGAAAAACCATTGCTCAGCTTCCTGTGCGATACGATAGTCACGAAAACGTGGTGCCCCAAACTGTTTCTGAAAGCAATCAATCGCGTCCTCCAGAACAGACTGTATGAGCGCAATTTCTCCGCGGGCTTGGTCGTGCTGGCGTGGTGAGCCGTGGAACTGCTCGGGTAAAACGGCTGCCGGGACGATGGCTTCCCGTTCTGCCAGCCTCCCCCGCTCAAAAAGAAAACGCCTCGCCTTTGTTTCGAGGTCCGGTGTTCCGTGAGAAGAAGCGGAAGCGACTCCGCATAGGTCAGTAGATGCTGTTTTCATGTGTTGATCCTCCCTGATTGCCCCGTGCCTATGCTCCGTACCGAAAGGGGCATACCATCATCTCTTTGATATCTAACTCTCGATAGACGTTTCATATTTATTGAAAATTCATACGGTATGAGAGCCGCTCTGGCTCTTGATATCGCCCATGAACCGGCCGTTCTTGTTCAGCACATTCGGTACGCCTTGAAGATCACTCTGTAAGGAGCTTCGCGCGCATGACCATACAGATCTCTTTCGCTGACAGCTCAGCATGGATTGGCTCCGTTGGTGTTGCCATATTGCTTGGGGCGTTTTTCCTGAATCTCTTTGGCTGGATGAAAAGTGACTCCAGGACATATCAAGCGCTCAACGCAATTGGAGCCGGGATAGCCTGCTATGCCTCATATCTGATCGACTTCCTCCCTTTTGTTGTGCTGGAAGGAACCTGGAGCATTGTTGCCGTTAGCGCGTTTATCCGCAAACGAAACTCGTGAAAACGCTGAGACTGACGGGTAGAGGCGCTGCTGAAACAGCAGTATGAAACCGATCAGCCACGTGAACGGACAGACCTGTGACTTCGCCCCCCCTTCCTTGCGAAGCCCTGGACTCTTACTTTACCATTTGTACGAAAGAGGGTTGTCTATGGATGGAGGAGCCGCTGGGAGGCGGAAACGAGCCACATCGCGTTTTGCACGCAACACATTCCTGACCGGACTGCTGATTCTTATCCCTCTGGTTGCGACGTATTTGTTGGTCGCCTTTTTGTTTGACCTCCTCAGTGGGGCTGGTGCGCCAATCATGAGGACCTTGTTTGGTCCGCTACAGCAGTTTGAAAGCTTTTGGTGGCTGGAGCCGATCACGCCTGTTGCCAATATTGTCTTAGCCCTGGCTATTATCTTCCTCTTGGGTCTGGTTGGTACGAATTTTATCGGGCGACAGATTCTGGATGCCGTGAACACTGTGATCCTACGCCTGCCCCTCATTAGCAGTATCTATAGTGCAGTCAAACAAATGGTGGAGACCTTTCAGGGACCGTCCGGCAGCTTTCAGCGTGTCGTCCTCCTCCAATATCCGCGTAAGGGTATGTGGGTGATGGGGCTGGTTGCCACGGGACGAGACGACACGCTGGGGCTCTCCTCTGCCCCGCAGCTGCTTGCCGTTTTTGTTCCCACTACGCCAAACCCAACTTCAGGATTTCTTGTTATGGTTCCGCCTGAGGAGGTGGTTGAAGTCGATTATACAGTCGAAGAGGCGTTCAAGTTCATTGTCTCCTCTGGCATTGTTGGCCAACACTTCGTCCGAAAAGCGCCGGTGAGTACTGACATGGCGAGCGTGCCAGACTTGGACGGCGAAAAAGAGGAAGGAGTTCATAGATAGATGGACAAGATAGTTATCAAAGCCTGTCTGAATGGCGTGCGTGGTCGCGAGCAAAACCGGAACGTCCCGTGGACGCCACAAGAAGTTGCAGCCGAGGCCAAGCGCAGCGCGGAGGCGGGCGCGTCCATCGTTCATATCCATGCCCGCGCAAATGATGGCGGCATCAGCTATGATCCTGAGTGGTATGCTGAAGCCGACCGCCTGATTCGGGAACAGACCGATCTTATTATCAATCACACCACCGCGCACATGCCAGACGCGTCGATTGATCAGGTGTTACGCTATCTGCGTGAAACGCCTGACCCGGTTGATATGATCTCCCTCAACACCGGGAGTATTGCTATCAATACGCCGCTGGTGAATGGCACCCGACAAACGATGGCGCTTCCTAACTCCTATGAGGATATTCGCCAGACCATTCTTGTGTGTCGCGAACGTGGCATAGCGCCTGAGCCGACCGTCCTGGATACGGGTTTTTTGTCCAATGTCGCCATGTTTGTAGAAGACGGCCTGCTGCCCGCTCCGCGCTATCTCCTGGTTGAGTTCTCAGGACGATTTGGCGCTGGCTTTCAGATTATGCCGAGCACGCCGCGAAGCTATGCCTATATGACTGACTGCGTCAAAGAGGTCTTTCCGAATGCCACCTGGATTGCCCACGGTATAGAGGACAGCGTCTTCACTATTGCCAGTCTGGCGATTACCACCGGCGCACACGTCCGGGTGGGTTTCGAGGATCGGGCAACCCGTATTGACGGCTCCTTAGCGAACAGCAGCGCTGACTACGTTGCGTGGGTGACTGAAGTCGCCCGGGCACATGGGCGCGAACCAGCCACGCCTCAGGAAGCACGGCAGATTCTTGGCGTACCGCGCCATCCATAAGCAATCGTCCAGAAGGTAGAGGATATGACCACTCCGTATTATAAACAGCACTGGATTGAGATCGACGCAGCGCGCTTGTCGGTCTATGAGTCCTTGTTACGCTACGAGCCGCGCATGGAGCCGCTACTCGCTCCGCTCGACCTCCAGTCCGGCCTGTCTGTTCTCGATGTCGGCTCTGGTCCTGGTTCGACCACACTGGAACTGGGGCGACGGGTCGGCCCCACAGGCAAAGTCATTGGCGTTGATATTAACGCTGAGTTCGTGGCCCGGGCCGGTACGAAAGCCCTGGAAGCAGGCGTACCGCAGGTGAGCTTTCAGCAAGCGGATTTTCCTCCCTTGCCCTTTGATTCCGGAATGTTTGATCGTGTCTTGTGTAAAAATGTCCTCGAATACGTAGACTCCGCCCAGCAGGCAGTCCAAGACATCGCGCGTGTGACGAAGCCGGGTGGAGTCATTGTTCTCATCGATAGTGACTGGGAGATGCTCGCCTTGGAGGTGAGTGACGAAGCGTTGCACGATCGTGTGCTCGCAGCGATTACAACGACGGCCATGCGTGAGCCGCGTATTGGACGCAAGCTGCGTCGGTTGTGTACGCGCGCGAAGCTTCAAGACGTCAGGGTAAAAATATTCGCCAGCCCCGATGTTAAAGGACATGCCCTGCACATGCTGGAGAATAACTGGTATCAGTACGCACGCGACTCTGGCACAGTGACACAGGCTGAGGCAGACGCCTGGCGAGCGGATATTCGATTACGGCTTCAGAACGAAGAGTATTGCTTTTGCTTGCCGCAGTTTATGGTGTCCGCGCGGAAAGCAGAATAACGAGGTCCCTATGGCAATGCGTTTAATCAATCCGCCCGATTTGGCCAAACCGCCGGGCTTTAGTCATGGTGCGAGTGGAACCGGACACCTGCTCTTTGTCTCCGGCCAGGTTGGCAACGACACGGACGGAACCGTCATCAGTGACGATCTGGTCGTGCAGTTTGATCGGGCTCTGGAGAACGTTTTACAGGTGGTTCGAGCCGCGGATGGGAAACCTGCGGATATTATAAAGATCAATCTGCTCGTGGTTGATCCGCGTGAGTACCGCTCACGAAGTCGAGAAATCGGTGCCGCGTATCGCAAACATCTCGGTCGCCATTTCCCGGCGATGACCTTAGCCGGCGTCAACGGCTTGTTTGATGAACAGGCCAAGGTGGAAATCGAGGCAGTCGCGATGCTGCCTCAGGTTCCCTGACCGACTTTACCGATTTTGCCACGACATTTGCTGTTCAAATGCATGCCCGACACGTAAGAGGGTGGCATCATCAAAATGTCGCCCGGTCAGCATGAGGCCGACTGGCAGGCCATCGACTTTCCCGCATGGAACAGTGAGCGACGGATGACCAGTCATATTAAACGGGGCCGTGTTGCCGAGCATATTCCACCCGAAATTGAGCGAGTCGAGCGCCCCCATATTGGGAACATAGCGATGGGCCGTCATCGGTGTTGTTGGCATCACAAGCATGTCGAAGCGTTCGAGGACTTGATCGTATGCGGCCTGGAGGACGCGACGTTGGTTTTGGGCCTTGGCGTATAAACGACCATAATATGCCTGGTTCAGATAGCTGCCTATCAGCGTCACGAATTTGGCTTGGTGGGGCAGGTCCTGGGCCTGGGCTTTGAGCGACTTGCCCAAGGTGTTCATCAGGCTCTCATTGTACAGCCCCTTCCAATGGTAGCCGACGCCGTTGCCATACACCAACGCAGTCATCCCTTCAGCAATCAAAGCCCAGGTAATCCCACCGGCCTCAAGATGGGCCGGAATAGAGACTTCTTCTGCCTGAGCTCCAAGGTCTTGCAAAGCTGTGACGGCTTCATGGACCTGGGCGTCCACACCCGGCTGGGACACCGGTGTGCCAAACCCTTCTTTCACTACCCCCAACCGAAGACCAGTGATGCTTTGACCCAAGACTTGCGTGTAGGGCTGAACTGGAACCTCGTATTGGCGTGGGTCCAGCGGATCTTTCCCAGCAATGACCTCAAGCAGGAGGGCAGTGTCTGCTACGGACTGCGTCATAGGACCGGTGTGGTCGAAGGTGTTATCAATCCCGACGATGCCGGTGTACGGCACAAGGCTGTGGGTTGGCTTGAGCCCCACTACGCCGCACCACGAGGCCGGAATACGAATGGAGCCGCCCTGGTCCCCGCCGATGGTGAGATCGATGTCATCATACGACAGGGCCGCGCCCGACCCGCCGGACGAGCCGCCGGCCATATGGTCGGGATTATACGGATTGCGGGTCGGACCGTAGGCGCTGGTATGACCGCCACCTGAGAAGGCAAAATTGTCCATGTTCAGGACCGCGGTAATCTCGCCGCCGGCATCAAGGATGCGGGTGATGATAGTGGCATCAATGTCCGGCACATAGCCGTTCAGCACCAGGGATGCACACGTCATAGGAATACCGGCAATACTCACGTTATCCTTAATGCCAAGACGTTTGCCGGCCAGCTTACCCGAGGGCGCGCCTTTGACTGAACAGCGTCGGACTATGGCGTTGAGCGGATCGTCTGCACGACTCGGACGGTTGCCGGGGTCACGCTCACGATAGGTAACCTCCGGGAGGTTTGCGGGCGCCTGGTCGAGTACCTCCAGCGCGGCAAACATATCCGGCAGCATGGCTTCATACGCCTCAGCCTCTTCCGCACTCAGTTCGAAATGGTTGGCGTGCGCCAAACGCTGCAGATCGTCTGTGGTCGGTTTTCGTAATGTCATACTGTCCTCCCTTTGGGAGTCTACATGACATAGTTCCACTGTATTTGTCCAGATTCATAGGCACTCAATTTTTGGACGGGGAGTTCACTCAAGAGTCTTTTCTCTCTCCAAACACGGCCTCATTCTGTACTGCTTAATATACGCTGAGTCATTGAGGCTGTAAGTTTTTTATGCCAAGACGATCACAACGAGCAATGAATTACTGAATTCGCGCTGTCTCTCAAAAGGAGTCTCACTATGCCACTATCCCACATCTGCGTGATTGACCTGACCCGCGCCCGTTCCGGACCGACCTGCGTGCGCCAGTTGGCCGATATGGGCGCTCAGGTGATAAAAGTCGAACAGCCTCAAGACGATGGCGAATGGGGCCGGCACGGATTTGATTTCCAGAACCTGCACCGCAATAAGCGCTGCATGGTGCTCAATCTGAAGGACGAGCGCGGCAAGCAGATTTTGAAACAGCTGGTCAAAAAATCGGACGTGTTGGTGGAAAATTATCGGCCGAATGTCAAAAAGCGTCTGGGCATAGACTATGAAGCTCTCAGGTCGCTAAATCCGCGCCTTGTCTATGCCAGCATCTCCGGCTTCGGCCAGACCGGACCGTATAAAGATCGCCCCGGCTATGACCAGGTTGCTCAGGGACTGGGGGGGCTCATGAGTATTACCGGACAGTCTGGGGGCGGGCCTGTCCGAGCCGGGATTCCAGTGGCTGACCTGAGCGCCGGACTGCTTGCCGCCCAGGGTATTTTAGTCGCACTCCTCGAACGCGAACGGTCCGGAGAAGGCCAGTGGGTCCATACCTCACTGCTGGAGGCTATGGTTTCCATGCTCGACTTTCAGGCGACGCGCTGGCTCATGGGCAAAGAAGTCCCGCCCCAGGCCGGCAATAATCATCCCACCGTGATTCCCACCGGAACCTTCAAGGTCAAGGATGGGTACATCAATATTGCGACCACCAACCATATGTGGAAGCGGTTGTGCGCGACGCTAGGCGATGCAGCCTTGGCCGAAGACGAACGTTTTTCCTCTCCGGGCCGGCGCTCCAGAAACCGGGATGCGCTGACCCCAATTCTTGAAGAGAAACTCAAAGACAGGACTGTGGACGAATGGATTGACGAATTGAACGCAGCCGGCATTCCGTGCGGCCCCATTTTGTCCATTGATAAGGTTTTTGAAAATGAACAGGTACGGCATCTCGGGCTGGCGCATTCGATTGAACACCCCGCGCTCGGGTCTATCGAGATCCTGGGCCGACCCGTGACGCTGAGTCGTACCCCGGCAAGCATACGCACGCCGACCGCGGAGAAGGGCGAGCATACGGACGAAATTTTGAAAGAACTGGGGGTGAGTGAGGAAGAGATTGAGCAGCTCCGCAAGGCTGCGGTGATCTAAAAACGCAGCAAAAGACAATAGCCTGCCGGCGGGTCCGTCTCCCTACTTAAACGCATGAAAGGTCAAGATAGTGAACGTCTCCCGAACATGCGGGATTTTCTGGATCTGCTCAGTCACTAAATGCGAGAGATCCTCAAAGTCATCGACGTACAGCTTGACCATGAGGTCATACGCTCCCGAGATGGAGTACGCCTCAGAGAAGCTTTCCAAATCGGTTACCCGGTCCGCGACCTCGGCCAAGGTACCCGGTTCAACTTTCAGCATTAAGAAGACAGCGCGCATAGTCTTTCTCCCGATAGTGGTCATGGGTCATGAAAATTGTACCGGGCGAGGCGAGTCCGCTGAACCGCACCCCGCCTGGATTCCTTCACGCTCTTTGGCTTACTGCATGTCGCCCATCAGGTCGAAATGCACTGTGCGGTGTGTGAAAAGCCAGCGATCGCCTTGTTTGACAAGCTGGTCCTCATAACGGCCGGCAATACCGTTGACTAACGCACTCTCGCCTTTGGAGCGGACCACGACGATATAGCTCTTTGCAGTCGCCTGCTCTCCATCGACTTTGATGATTTCGTTCATCACACAATGCTTGAGCATGGGAGCGCCGTCTTTCATCGCCATCCGACCAGGAATTGCATCAACAAAAGCCTGGAGTGCCTCTTTGCCCGTATGCACCCCGGCGACCTCTCCACCGTCAAAGACGCCATCCTCAGTGAACAAATCGACCCACTGGCTAAACTCGCCACCATCGAAATGATAGCAATAGTTCGCGATCGTCTCGTGGATCGCATCCTTTTCTTCGAGTATAGATACCATAGTACACCTCCTCCTGTTGTCTTGTTCGTGTGTCTCGTTTACTCTTCACAACGGTAGCGAATCCAGTAGTAATTCCTGACTATTTTGGCGTTCTGCTGTATGCCGTCTTGCTGTTGTGCCTCCTTTTCTTCAGACTTTTCTCCCTCATTCACCACCTGATAATTAGGGCAGTCGCTCTCGATACTGGCCAAGAGGCTTGCTCGCACTTCTTGCTTGGGACGGCTTCCCAGCGGCTTCATCCCATCCCAATCCAGTTCAAAACGGGCAAATTCCATGCGCTTGGCCTGAATAGGCGAGTTAGGCTTGGGCTTGGCACTCAGAAACGGAACTGAGAGGGCGGGGGTCTGTGTCGAACCACATGCTAGGGTGAAAAGGATGATCACAGCGAGGACGCACCATACAGGCTTTTGCATACTATTTTCCTATCGAAGAGTCGTCCCGTACAACCTGCCTACAAACCATCAACGCCCGGAGAAAGAGAGTATCATGAGCCACTACCACTCTGCCAGCGTCTTCCGGGGTAGGTGCCCTTCCCTTGCGTCTGGGTGCCTTCTCCTCCCCTCTTTTTTGTTATAGTGAGAGGAGCGACAGCATATGGAAGCAGCACTCGAAGATCTCCTCAATCGACTTTTGGAAGCGGAACGTGCGGGTCATACGTTGCTTGATACGTTGAGTCAGACAACCGTCGATTCAGGCCTCACATCGTTATTTGCCAGCTTCACAGAAGTTGAGGTCAGCGATGTGTCTATCCTGGAGGGATTAATCCGGCTTCATGGTGGCACGCCGTCAACTGCAACCGGTGATTTTGCTCAAAAAGTCCTCCAGGTTGAGAACCTCCAGGACCAGATTGACCTCCTCTCACGAGGTCAGGCGTGGGTCGCTCGCACAGTTGAGCAAGCGCTCGATTTACAACCTCCTCCAGATATCGCAGCCTTTCTCAAGGAGATGGCGAATCGTCATCGACACAATGTGGAATGGGCACGCGCAGAAGCCATACGAATCCTTGAGCAATAAAACGACTCGGCGACTGCCCTTGCTGTTGTGCAGCTTGGCTCTTGTCCAATTCTTGAGCCTGGAGGCGACCATTTCCCTTGATGCGCTGGTCCATCAATGGCTGCAATCGAGTCGTTCCTGCTACCTCGACCACCTCGGGTTGCTCTTCAAAAAATTCCTTACCTTCTACCTGATAGTACTCGGTGGTGTGGCCATGGGTGTACTCGGGCTGCAACGGCGCTGGACGGATATCGTCCACGCCTCACTGACCGTCCTGAGCGGGGCCTTTTTCTGCGAACTCCTGAAAACCGGGCTTGACCGGGCCCGCCCCAACACCCTGCCTTCCGTACTCGTCGGTAATAGCTTTCCCAGCGGCCATGTGATCGGTGCAGTCTTACTCACCGGAACGTTGATTTTTTTCCTGGTGCGAAAAAATACCCCCGCCTGGCTCAAGCTGGGAGGAAGTGCTCTTGCACTCTGCCTGTCCGGCGTGGTCATCTGGCAGCGTCTCTATCTTGGGCATCATTGGCTGAGCGATGTGCTGGGCAGCATCCTCATTGCGAGTGCGTGGCTGAGTGTGGTCCTGCGCCCGCCTCCCTTCTTACAGTCCGCTCGACGTGTCGTATGCCTGGGCCTGGTATCTCTACTGTGCTATCAGGTGTTCTATTTTTTCCCGCAGACACGTGTTCTTCTTCCGTCTGTCAGGTCTCTTCAGACTGCTCCATTTGTGGTGTTCTCTTTTGGGAAAAACGCGCCACAGGAAGCCTTCAGTGGGGATTGGGGGAAGCATTCACACGAGCCGATTGGCCTCATCTCCTGGGCTCGGCAGGGCGCCGCCCGTATTACCCTGACCGTCCCTCAAGGAGAGGGGTCTGCCCTCCACATCGTGACCCGGCCATTTGTGAAATCAAAAGCGTATACCTGCTTCCCGCTTGAAATCATCGTGAACGGGCAGTTCGCCCAGCGCCTGCTCTTGCATAGAGGCTGGCGTGAATACACCATCCCTCTTCCGCCTGACTGGATTCGTCCTGGAGAAAATACCATTCTATTTCGGACTGGGGAGGACTTCCCCATGCATGAGGCTGACCAGCGGACCGTAGCTTTCCACTCGGTACAGATTTTATAGGGGAGCAGTTCACCGCAGCGCCCCGGAGTGGGTCATAGACCAATACCGCCTCAAGACCGACAAACGTAGCGGCATCCGCTCCGACCCCAACCGCCCCGACGATGAAGAATACATCGTTCGGCTTGTCGGTCAGGTCGTGCGCGTCAGCCTGGAAACGGTGGAAATAGTGCGTGGTTTGCCGGAGGAGAGTGGGGGGTGAGTTGTTTATGCGGGCCTGAAAGATCGCTTCCGTGTCTGTTATGAAACGGTGCTTTTCTCAGTACACTTCGCCAAGTGGCACAAACCCCCCGGACGGTGCTGGCTCCTCGCTCCTTAGCTCAGTCACGGGTTATTGCAAAGGGGAATCGTATGAAGACATATGGTGGCCGAAAATCGAAATGAATCAAAAAAAGCAGTCTCCCTTTCGAGATGGGAAGGAGTCGCTACGAATACCATTGGTACGAATATACAAGTATTGGACGCGTTGAGATAAAACGCAAAAAGGTTGGCTGAAAGATGATTGTCAAGCTCCGTAGGCGAAACGTCCGCTATCCCGATCTCTCCCCTCACCAGCAGTATGTGGTGATCGGGATTGAGGCTGATGCGTTTCGTATCCTCAACGATGAAGGGCGCCCGTATCTGTATCCGGCTCGGCTCTTTGAGGTCGTCAATCCAAGTGAGCCGGCCGATTAGGCCACCGAATTTGGGGAAGATAGCGAACGCTACGCCTATCCTCCACCGCTGAATGGTAGTGGCTTTTTCGAGGACTTCTTTGAGGCCGATAAGGAAGCAGTAGCAACCTTCTGGCGCGTGCTGAACCAACGTCTTGCCGCGGCATGATGAACAAACCACGGGGCCTTTGAAGGACGAGTCCAGCGCACGTTCAGACGGCTACATCTAATACCCCCCAAACCCCATATCGGTGGTAGCCTGGGCGTCCGGGTCAGTACAGACATTGACTAAGGCTGGCTTGCCGCTGGCAAACGCCCGCTCAATCGCAGCTCTGATATCGGCTGGGTTCTCGACATACTCCCCGTAGCCGCCCAGGGCTTCGACCAGCTTGTCATAGCGCTGATGGCCAAGCTCGCGGCCGACATTTTGTCTCCCCTCCTTGTCCCCGGCCGTCATATAGCCGGTCTGACGCGAGGTGAAACCGGCGTTGTTTGAGACCACGACGACGATAGGGATGTTATGCCGAATGGCCGAGTCCATCTCCATGCCGTTCCAGCCGAATGCGCCGTCACCGGATAGTACCAGGACGGGTTTGTCCGGAGCCGCGACCTTGGCGCCAATGCCAAACGGTACGCCAATACCCATACAGCCATGCGGGCCAGCATTGAGACTGCCGCCGGCTTCATACACTGGAATGGACTGGCGGGCAAAATTGAGGATTTCATGTCCGTCTACCACGATAATGGTGTCGCGGCTGATCGTCTCTCGGACTTCCTTACACAAGCGCAGCGGGTGGACCGGGGTGGCGTCCGAGTGCAGCAGCGGAGCCGAGCGCTCCATATTGGTGCGTTGCTTGGCCGCAAGCTGGGCGACCCAGGCGGTTTCCCGGTCGGGGTCGAACTTGCCGTCGGCTTCTTCCAGCAACTGCTGCAAGACGAGCTTGGCGTCGCCGACAATGCCGACGGCGACGCCCTGATTATGACCAATAGATCTTCCGTCCAGATTGACGTTGATAAATTTTGCCGTGGGAGAAAAACGGGGCGCTCGCAGAAACGACAGCATGGAATTTGCCCGGGCGCCAATGACCAACACAACGTCCGCCTCGCGAAAGGCCATCGACCGGGCCGCGGGGAAAGCGTGGGTATGATCTTCAGGAATGACGCCCCGCCCCTGCGGGGTCGTGAAAAAAGGAACGCCGGTGGCCTCGACAAACTGCCGCAGTTCCGCACTGGCTCCCGACCACAAGATGCCGCTGCCGGTCACGATGAGGGGTTTCTCGGCCTGGGCCAAGAGTTCAATGGCTTGTTTGACAAGAGCAGGGTCTCCAGCCGGCCGGCTTTCAACCCGATAGTTCTCCGGCCAGTAGACTTTCTCTTCGTCAACTTTATGCGCCAAAATATCGCCAGGTAAATCGAGATACACAGGACCTTTCTTGCCGTCCATGGCTTCACGGAAGGCAATACTGACGTACTCGGGCACCCGCTGGGCCATATCAATGCGATACGCAGCCTTGACCACAGGCTTCATCATGGCGACCTGGTCCATCTCCTGAAACGCGTCCAGCGTCGTGGCCCGCATGGGAGCAGACCCACCAATGGCAATAACCGGGGCGGAATCCGCCCAGGCGTTAGCCAGCCCGGTGACGGCGTTGGCCGTGCCGGGACCCGACGGCGTAATACAGATGCCGGGTTTGCCCGTCACCCGAGCATATGCGTGGGCCATCATGGCCGCGGCCTGTTCATGCCGGACGTAGATGCCCTGCATGCCCAGATCGAGACAGGCCGCCGCAGTGCCGCTGGTGGGGCCTCCCATCATAAAGAAAATGGTATCTACGTTTTCTCGTTGAAAACTCTGCGCGATCAGCTCTTCGCCACGCATAGTGCCCATATGTTACCTCCCTCGTGTAAGCATGTAAGAATGTTTTGTAGTCCGCGTCTCAATACCACTCGAAGCCGGCTCGCAGGTAGTAGAACCCGCCGCTGAACCCATAGGGTGAGATGACGGGGTATTTTTGGCCGGCCCCGCCGGCGTACGGGTTTCGGGTCGGATACGTGTCGAACAGATTCTGTACGTTTTGTGCCCCGGCCACTTGTCCAACAGCCAGGAGTGCGCCCGTCAGGCTCACCAACTGCGCGTACCTCACCAACTGCCGCTTCATGCTCGTTTCTCCCTTCTCGGTATTTCCTTGATGAGATCGGGTGTGGCGAAGGAAAGACATGCCGGCAAAGCTTACCCTGCCACGGCTTTATGTCAATTCCGACCGACCGTGCCCGGCCATGAATGTAGTACGCCCTCTGTCTTTCGGGCCGGTCGTGGGGTACAACGACTCTCGATACTGCGCAAGAAGGAGAGGAGTATGAAAGCTGTTCTTTTCGACCAGCTTGGTGGTCCGGAAGTCTTGAAACTCGGTGATGCGCCCGACCCTGAGGTTCGGCCTGGTAAGGTGTTGATCAAGAACCATGCTGTTGGCATCAACTTCGCGGACACACTCTTCCGCCAAGGCCAATATGCCATGCAGCCGAGGCTGCCGGACATCCCAGGGCTTGAAGCAGCCGGAGTTGTTGAGGCGGTTGGTGACGGCGTAGATGGAATCAAACCAGGCGACCGTGTGACCTCGATCGGCATGAAGACATACGCCGAGTACTCGCTCGCGTCAGCAAGCCAGGTCATGTCCCTGCCCGACTCGGTGAGTTTCGAGCACGGCGCTGCTTTTCCGATTCAGGTGCTGACTGCGTATCATATGCTCTTTACCTCCCATACCCTGACCGCCGACCAGTCCGTTATCGTCCATTCTGCGGCGGGCGGTGTTGGTCTGGCTGCGGTTCAGATTGCCAAAGCTGCCGGGGCTCGGGTTATTGGAACAGTATCGACAGATGAGAAAGCGGCATTGGCTAAAGAGTATGGCGCTGATGAAGTCATTAATTATGCCACCCAGGACTTCTCGGAAGAGACGCTGAAACTGACCGCTGGGAAAGGTGTTGATCTGATTCTCGATGCAGTGGGAAAGCCGACCTTGGAGAGGGGCCTGAAGTGCCTCGCGCCGTTCGGTCATCTGATTCTCTACGGTCGTGCCGGCGGCGTGCCTGACCCGCTCAATGTATTTTCGTTGTTCCAGAAATCCATCAAGGTGAGTGGGTTCATTTTATACACGGTCTCGGCCATGCCGGATGTCCATCACAAGGGTATTCAGCAATCTCTCCAACTGATGGACGAAGGCAAACTCAGATTGCTCATTGGCAAATCCTTTCCACTTGCTGAAGCGGCTGAGGCCCATCGTCACATGGAGTCGCGTCAGTCGGTTGGAAAACTGGTGCTTATTCCATAGGGCGTGTTCCATAGGGAAAGAGCAAGGAGTCTGTTGCATGACCTGGCAATCTCAATGTGGCGATACGTTGGTGAGTGCGGCTGAAGCGCTCGAAATCGTCCAACCCACAGACCGCGTTTTCACCGCCGGTCTGACCGGCACGCCGTTTACGCTGTGTCGAGCGCTGATTGAAAAAAAAGAAGAGTTGCGTGGGCTGCGACTCAATACCCTGGTCTCTCTCTTTGACTGGAATATGCCTGGCCTGGACGACTATTTTCACTTTGAATCGTGGTACCTCAGTCGCCGCGAGCGGCCCATGCTCCACCAGGGCCTACTCGACTATGTGCCGGTCTCATACTTTCGTGCGGACGCCTTGCCCTACGGTATCGACGACTTGGACGTATACATCGTAACGGTGTCACCACCCGACCAACATGGTAATTGCAGTTTTGGCACAAGTGTGGGCATGTCGCCGCTTATGACGCAGCAGGCTGCGCGGATTATTGCTGAGGTTGATCCCGGTTTCATTCGGACCGGCGGAACAAACCACATCCATATTTCTGAGATTGACCGGTTTGTCGAACGTCAGAGTCCGCCGGCTACGCTTGTGACGCCTGAGACCTTTACTCAGGAAAAGCAGGATATGATTGACACTATCTGTATGCAGATCGCCAACGATCTGCTGGAAGATGGAGATACGATTCAGATTGGGGCCGGTGATATGACCAGCCCGCTGCTTGGCTATGTGTATGGCCGGCGTGATCTTGGGATGCAGACCGAGATTATTCCGCCGGGTGTGGTGGCGCTTGTTCAGGCAGGGATCATGACCGGAAAAAACAAGGCCATTCATCCGGGCACAGTGGTGGGAACCGCCTTTCACCCGCAGCTCAGCCCCGAAGAGTTGGACTTTATTGACCGGAACCCGGTCTTTGAGCTGTATGATTTCAATTATACCGATGACATTCGTCTGCTGAGCAAAGACCCGCGCTTTACGGCCATCAATAATGCTTTGAGCGTTGATCTCACCGGACAGGTCGCGTCCGAATCCATAGGCTGGCAAATGTTTACCGGTACGGGCGGCCAGACCGCCTTCTCCATTGCGGCCTGTCTGGCCGGCGGAAAATCCATTATTGCGGTGCCGTCGAGTTCATTTCTCGATGGCTCGCGGATTTCCCGTATCGTGCCAACTCTTGCCCCTGGAACCGTTGTCACTACCCCACGGGCCTTTGTTGACTATCTGGTCACGGAATACGGGATCGCCACGCTGCGCGGCAAAAGCCTGCGCCAGCGCGCCCAGGCATTGATCGGCGTTGCCCACCCGGACTTTCGGGCCAAACTCCGGGAAGAGGCCGAACGGATGTTTTATGTACAGGCCTGAGCCTGCTGTCAAAGTCCCTCATTGACCTGGCGCGTTCAAGCTGTCATGAAAAGGGCCTATCCGTATCCACACTAAGGAGGACGCAATGAAAATTGGTATTACGATGTTTGCAACGGATTATGCCATCCGACCTGACACCCTGGCCAAAGAGTGTGAGGACCGTGGTTTCGAGTCCATCTGGTTTCCCGAACACACCCATATTCCGGCCAGCCGCAAAAGCCCCTGGCCGGCCGGGGGCGAGCTGCCCAAGGAGTATTGGCATACGCACGACTTGTTTGTGGCACTTGGCGCAGCCGCGGCTGTCACCAGTACGATCAAAATCGGTAGCGGTATTTGCCTGGTCATCGAGCGCGATCCGATTACTATGGCCAACGAAGTGGCCTCCGTCGATCAACTCTCCAACGGGCGGCTGTTGTTCGGCATCGGTGGGGGCTGGAACGCGGAAGAAATGGAAAACCACGGTACCCCGTTCAACCGGCGCTGGAAGGTCTGCCGCGAGCGCATCGAAGCCATGAAAGAAATCTGGACCAATGAAGAGGCTGAGTATCACGGTGAGTTTGTGAACTTCGATAAAATCTGGTCCCACCCCAAGCCGGTCCAGAAGCCCCACCCGCCGATTCTGCTGGGCACCTTCAACGGTGGCTTGAAGCGGGTCGTCAACTACTGTGACGGCTGGGTGCCGGTCGGTTTCGACACCACGACGTTGCCCGAGTCAATAAAAGAGCTGCACGCCCTGGCTGAGCAGGCTGGCCGCCCGGTCGACGAGGTGCCGGTCTCCATTTTTGGCTCTTCCGATAAGGAAGAAGCCCTGGCCAGCCACCAAGAGTTGGGCGTTGAGCGGGCGGTGCTGTTTCTCCCCTCGGCCGGTGCCGATACCGTGCTGCCCCTCCTGGATAAATATCAACCCTATATCGCAAAGTTTGCGTAAGGCATTCAGGGGCGCACGGCTGTGCGCCCCCCGTCGCTCCCGATTGCGGACACATGCGCCGGAGTGTCTCTTGACATCGCTCTGGCACGAGAGGAAGGTGGATACGCCAACCCTGGGCGATTCACGCTTATCCTCTTCCCCATCTCACTAAGCATCTATCCTCCATTGTTGACCGGTTTCTGATACCTCACCGTGCGGAGGTGTCGCTTACCTGGACGCTTGCCGGTCGAGTCGTAAGAGGAGCTGTTAGTGTGAGGCGTTCGGAGGAGGGTATAAATATGTTGGGTGTACCGCTGGAGGCTATTGCCATAGTAGGCTTTATTTTGGTGGCGGCCTTTGCGATGTATCGTGCGGATCAAAAGAAAAAAAACGCGTCAAGCGACTGAGTTGATCCGTCTTCACGGGGCTACGGGGATGCCACCAGCAACCCCGTAGCCCCGTGAGTCAGGCCCAAAATCCCGGCAGGCTGACGAACGCCAATCTGCCTGCCTACGCCGCGCAGGAGAACTCGACTGCTTCCGAGCCACGAACGAAGGCAGGTTTGAGGACTCCTGGTATGTGTTCGTTTATTCTTCTATAGCTTGACGTCCCCGGCAGGCGCTTCCCAGTTCCTGGGACCACGCCAGCGATACTGCTCCAGATTGACCTTGCCATTGCGGTCGAACGCAATCCCCTCTTCCTCCAGCAGCCAGCGTTGTTCCTCGGCGCGCACAACGTCGCCCCGCAGACTGATGCCGCCCGAGGCGTTAATCACCCGCTGCCACGGGACTTTTTTCGTCAAAGGGCGCGGCAGGTGGCGGAGCGCGGTGCCGACCGCCCGCGCGGCCCGGGGTGCGCCCAGCAGGGCTGCCACCTGCCCATAGGTCACGACTTTTCCGCGCGGAACCCGTGCGACCAGGCGATAGACATGGGTGAAAAAACGCGGCGAACGGTCGGCCATGGGAAGCGGGTCAACTCTCTCTTACGGCGCCAGCACCCCAAGCTGCTTGAGCAGCCCGAACACGTCCCACGAGAGCCAAACTTCTTCAATCTTTTCGTCTGCTATGCGATACACCGCAACACCCGCGACCGAGACCACCTTGCTCGTTGGCGCAACGCCCATGAAATTCCCGTCGTGCGTCCCATGGAAGGTCCAGCGCGCGACTACTTTTTCTCCTTGCAAAACAAAATCTTCTATCGTGAAATGGACGTTCGGAAATCCCCTCCGTACAGAAGAGACGATCTGTTTGACATCGTCAGGCCCGCCGCCAAGGTCATAGCCGGCGGGATAGTGGCTGACATAGGTTGGAGAAATGAGCTCATCAATGGTCTCCATTTTGCCCTGATTGAGACATTCTTCAAAATAACGACGGACGATGTCTTTGTTTTTTGCAATAGACATGAGAATGCTTCCGATTGAGTGCGAAATACTTCCTTTGTGTATGGCTCTTATACGTCCCGCTGTTTGCGTCGCTCCGCCGGCTGTACGCCTGGCACAAGCTTGGACACTGTTGTTGCGCCCTGCCAGCCGCCCTGAAAGTCTTCGGCAATGACGGTTACCCGGACCATTTCACTGAAGCCTTGGGGATTCGGGAGGAGATTCGCATCCAACCTCCCGTCCTCAGGTAGCATGGTCTCGATATCCGGCGGGGGAAGAGCGCCGGGGTCTTCGGGATAGTTACCAATAGACACGCGGTAATAGGTCTTGTGCTGCTGTTGCACTACGACGGACACCGGGTAGGCCAGACCGGTCGGAAGCTGGTCTGGAACCTCAACCGTAACATTCGGTGAATACTCACCAAACCGCCCCTCTCGGTACGTGGCAAGTCGTTTGTCGGTGTAGATCCTCCACTGCCCTTCGTGCTTCCGCAATAAATGAGAGAGAATATCAGTAATGACTACTTCTCCCTCTCCGATATTGCGGAAACGGTCGGTATAGCGCAGGCGCATATAGGTCGTAATTTCTGCTCGCGTGTCGCCCGCGTCTGTCACATCAACCTTATCAACGCTCAGCGACACATTGCTCTTCCGCAGCCGCGTCAGCACCTCCCCCACGCCTTGCTTTGACCGTCCTGTGCCACTGATGAAGTCGTCCGCATAGACGGCAAGAACCTGCTCCGGGTCAAAAGCTTCCAGCCCTTGAGAGAGCTGCTCAAGGGCCTGCTGAAGATCTTTTGGAACTGATTGGGAAGCCGACTGGGAGAATGCTGAGTTAGATAAGCCGTTCGGGCGTTCACATGCTGTACCCACACACAGAGCGAGGAGCACCAGGGAGAGACGGTTCATACTTGAGGCTGTACAGAAAAGTGCGCCTCTCTACAAGCCTGGGAGAGACGCTGGCCCAAAAATCAGAACAAATCAAAATAAGCCGGGCTCTGCCTCTGTGTGTAACGGCTGGAGGTCGGGCCGGCAGACGCCACACGGCGCGTAACCAATTTCTTCTGCTCGTGTACGCGAAGCAATGAATACACGATTCCCCGCTCGAATTCCCTTCGAAGTTTCACAGTTCGGTCGGCAAAATATATGATCCGGTTGCCGACCGACATAGAGCCGATCTTGGGCAATGGTAAAGCCTGATTTTGATGGAACAGTCGGTATGCCTTCAACCGAAAGAATATCCCGCTTGAGCGCGATTTTATTACCCGCATAACCCGTAAGACTGCCATTACTGCCAACAATGCGGTGACAGGGAATCTGAATCGGTACCGGATTGTAGCGTAGGGCCTGCGCAACCGCCCGGACGGCTTTGGGCTGACTGATTCTTTCAGCAAGACCTAAATACGTCGTCAGGGTGCCATATGGAATCTCACTCGCAGCCTGCAGGACCTGACGCTGAAAATCACTCCGCATGAGGACATCATCGATCACCCAATCAAGCGCTTGGCGCGAGCCGTTCAGGTACGCTTCGAGCTTCCGGGTCAGAGAAGCGGTATCGCCCCCATGTCCTTCAGCGTGCTCAATAGCAAATTTTTCTCTGAGCCTTTTTGCTTCGTCTCCGGGGTCGTCGGGAGAAACGAATTCAACCAGAGCTACCCCCTTATCCGTTGTGCCGATCCGCACAGGACCAATCGGAGAGTTCCAGATGCTCAGGACGAGGCGCGGACGAGCGCTCTCAGTCAAGTGTGCCAGCTGTGTATCGAGTGCGTGCCGAGCTGAGGCGAGACCAGTCTCCGAAGCGGGCAAAGACCCAAGCTGAAAGCTGACCTGTTTGTACTGTTCCAGGCGCTGAGCGCAGTCAGGACAGGCGGTCAGGTGACTGCGGACTTTCTGCCGTATCTCCTGTGGGTTTTCTCCGAGCGCTTCGGCAATAATGTCGTCTTCAGCAAATCCGCACGAGAGCGTGTTACGCTTTTGGGTTGGCATGGTATCTCCTTTCTTCTCCTGTCGTGACCCGTTGCCAGTACGCCCGTAGTTTCTTCAGGGCTTGATACACATGCGCCCGGGCGCTGTCTTCGGAGCAGTCCAGGTTTGCGGCAATCTCCAGATAAGCGAGTCCTTCAAGCTGCCGCTGTATCAATGCTGTGCGCTGTCGGAAGGGTAAGGCCCGCAGCGCGTTCAAGAGGAGCTGGGCTGTCTCCTGCGAGTGCAACGTCTGTTCTGGCGTTGTGGGGTGAACTTTTGGAGAAGGTATGGGCTCGTCCGTGACAAATACTTTTCTATAACGCTGACGGCCGCGGATGTAATTTTTTACGAGATTTGTTGCAATCCGAAAGAGCCAGGCCCGATGGTTGGCGTCGGCCGGCAGGTCGGCATAGGCGCGATAGGCTCGGAGGAAGGTCTCTTGAAATAACTCTTGCGCGTCGTCGTCCTTGCCCGTACAGCGAACGAGATAGCGATAGACGGAGCGCTGATGGAGATCAACGATCTCCTCAAATGCGCTCGCCGTGTTTCCGGGTTGTTCTGGAGTAGGTACCATTTTACGTAGAGCAGGCTTTCTATAACACTCTTTCGCCTGAAGAAGTCATACCCAGAACCCTGCTGGCAGGGGAGCAAGAATCCCGAGAGAGCACGTCAATGAAAACCACACAATGAACAATGAGCGATAGATAGACATACAACACACCCTCCGTCTCGTGTATTGTTCTTACGTTCTCTATATAAGACACCGGAGGGTACTGTGTGTGAAAAGAATTATTGCCTGACAGCAGTCTGGCCCATATAGTCCAGATGTTATGCAGAGCATCGCCACAACGATCGTTGCCTTCCTCATTCTTGGCGCTCTTTCGAGCGCCCTGACAGCGCCGTCTCCTGCTGGACGGACAAATTTTTTTCCGCTGGCCCTGCGTAACACCTGGACGCATGAGGTAAAATTCTCCGGGGGAGATTACCACTACTATATGACGGAGACAGTAATCCGGGATGATTTTCCGCTGCTTGAAGGAGCGTCATATATTGTTGCCGAGGAGTATGAACCTTTAACCGACAGAGCTCCTGAGGCGAAGAGTACGGTCGCCTACCTGCGAAAAGATGGCTTTCTCCTCCGCTACCCCTGGCTCGATTCCGAGAATGACACCGTGTGGGATACAAATCTCGGTAAAGGCATCGAACGGGTCCTGCCCAGCCCCTATACCGGAGAGCGGAGCTGGAACGCCGGGCTCCAAACCAAAGCGTGGCCGCTTGAGGGCGGTCAGCATGTGACGGCCTCAGCCCACGCGCGGATCGATCCCGTAGCGGTTCAGGTTCCAGCCGGAACGTTCCGCAACTGTCTGCGAGTGGAAACCATGACAACGAGCAGAGTCGCCGACCCAAGACGCAAGACCACAGAATTCCACCTCCACTATACCGAGTGGTACGCCCGGGGGGTGGGCTTGATCAAAGCCATTAGTAGCGAAGGCGCAGGCACGCCGGTCAAGAGCGTCACCGAGCTGATATCGTATCGGGTCTACGCGCCGTCGGACTAACGATAGTGTGGACGCGGCGCGGCTCCTATCCAGCGCCCTTGAGAGTGTCGGCCGGTATCGGCACGCAGCATGTTCACCACGTGCACGCCGCACACGATGCGGGCGACGTACACAATAGTAGTTCTCGCTTGACTTCCCACTATGGTCTGCTAGGCAGCGTGGAGAGGGGGGACAGGATGTATCCTAAAGCCATCGAGAATTATTTTGCGCCGACTGATGTGGCAGAGGTGCTGACGCTCCTCCAACAATATGGGGAGCAGGCAAAACTCCTGGCCGGCGGCCAGAGCCTGATGCCGCTGATGAAACTGCGGCTGGCCGAGCCACAGACCATTATTGATCTGAACCAGGTTGCTGCGCTCGACGCCATTCGTGAGGAGAATGGTCACCTCCATATTGGCGCGCTCGCCCGTCATGCCGAGGTGGCCGCCCATCCGCTTATCCAGGAGTCCTATCCGCTCTTGGCGGACGCCGCTCAGAATATCGGCGATCCGCAAATCCGAAACCGGGGGACGATTGCCGGGAGTCTCGTCCATGCCGATCCCTCGGCCGATTATCCGCCGGCTGTGATAGCCCTGGATGGCCAGTTGGTAGTAGCTAAGGCTGACGGGAGCACCCGAACGGTTGCCGCGGAGGATTTTCTGGCCGGTCCGATGATGAGTGCTATTGGTGAAGATGAATTGGTCACGCGGATTGAGATTCCAATGCCAGCCGTTCGCTCAGGTGGTGTATACGCAAAGCACAGTCAGGTCGCGGGTGACTTTGCCATTATCAGTGTGGCGGCCCACATCACGCTAGACCCGAGCGGGATATGCCAGCGGGCAACCATCATTGTCGGCGGCGTGATGCCCAAGCCGTGCCGAGCCGGACAGGCTGCTGGTCTACTGACAGGAAAGGCCATTGACGCTGCGCTCTTGACCCAGGTCGGAGAAGCCGCGGCCGAGGAAGTAGAAACCGAGGATGATGTCAGAGCATCGGCAGCCTATCGCAGCCAGCTGATCCGGGTCAGCGTGCCGAACGTCGTCTGCCAGGCCATAGCCCGCACAGAGGAGAGGTCCGCATGAAACGTGACATAGGCATGACAATTAACGGCGAAGTATATGAGGAGGCGGTCGACCTGCGCCTCTTGCTGGTGGACTTCATTCGTGAGGTGGCGGGACTGACGGGTACGCATGTCGGTTGCTCGGTTGAAGGGCGGTGCGGTGCGTGTACGGTTATTCTGAATGGTAAGGCCGTCAAGTCGTGTCTGCTGTTGGCGGTTCAGGCCGACGGCGCAACCCTGCTGACTATCGAGGGTCTGGCCAGAGACGATGCGCTCCATCCCATTCAAGACGGCTTCTGGGAAAAGCACGGCTTGCAATGTGGGTTTTGCACGCCTGGTTTGCTCATGGCCTTGTACGAATTTCTCCAGAACCCCAAGCACTCGGATGAAGAAATCCGCACCGCCATGTCGGGAGTTATCTGCCGCTGTACGGGCTATGTCCATATCGTTGAGGCGGTGAAGCACGCCATCGCTACGGTCGAGGCGCTGTCGCCACAAGAGCGCAAAGAATGGTTTCCGGAATGAGTAAACGCGCCCTCCGACAGACATGCAGATGTTGGCACGTTTACTCATCTATAGCGAACAAAGGAGCGCGTCATGGCTACTGCGAACGTTTGGGTCGGCCAATCCATTAAACGCAAAGAAGATCGCCGTTTATTAGTTGGGGACGGGCAGTATCTGCCGGACCTCGTCCTGCCACGTATGGTGATAATGGGCCTGGTGCGCAGCATCTACGCGCATGCAAAAATTACGTCCATCGACACCGCCCCCGCGGCTGCCCTGCCCGGTGTGCGGACCGTTCTTACCGGCGCAGATGTCAAACACCTTGGGCCGGTGCTGTCGGATATGAGTACGCCGAATCTGCCCGGCGAGACCAAACGGCCTGTCTTTTGGCCGTTATCGATTGACGAGGTGAAATATGTCGGCGACCCGCTGGCCGTTGTGGTCGCCCGCGATAAATACACCCTCGAAGACGCGCTTGAGCTGGTGGACGTTGAGTACGATCCGCTCGATGTCGTGCTCGACCCCGAGTACGCTCTCCAGCCCGACGCGCCGCGTCTCTATCCCGACTGGGGCGATAATATACTCTACCATCAGCATATTCCCGCCGGCGACCCCGACGCGGCCTTTGCCCAGGCGGATTTGGTTGTCAAAGAACGCTTTCGTTGCCACCGCACCGGCGGCCAGCCCATGGAGACGCGTGGCTGCTTGGCGGTGTATAACCCAGGCGAGGGTCTGACGTTGTGGCTGACCACGCAGCGCCCGCACATCAAACGTCACCTGCTTGCCGAATACCTGAAGATTCCACACAGCCAGATGCGGGTGATTATGCCCAAAGACATGGGCGGTGCGTTTGGGACCAAGGCCCCGCTCTATCGGGAAGAACTCCTGGCCTGTCACTTGGCCATGAAACTCCGCCGTCCGGTGAAATGGGTCGAGAACCGTCAAGAAAGTTTGATGAATGTGGGTCAGGGACGGGATCAGATTCATGAGCTCGAACTGGCCGTGAAGAAGGACGGAACCATTCTTGGCTTACGGGATAAAATTCTGGCCGATTGCGGCGATGCGCGGACTGCCATTTACGTCGGCTTTGCCATGCCCTTTTTGGGTGCGATGTACCTCATCAACGGCTACGATATTCCCAATGTAGATATCGATCTCACCTGTGTGGTGACCAATAAAGCCTGCCTCACGCCGAGTCGGGCGTTTGGCTCGTTTGCTGGACGCTTTGCGCTTGACCGGGCGGTTGAACTGGCGGCCCGCGCTCTGGAGATAGACCCGGTTGAGATTCGTCTCAAAAATGCCATCAAGACCTTCCCGCATGTATCAGCGGTTGGTGTACACGTAGACTCGGGCGACTTTCCCGGCTCGTTTGCCAAGCTGTGTGCCGCGCTGGATTACGACAATTTTCGGAAAGAACAGGCCGAGGCGTGGCAGAACGGACGCTATCTTGGCGTCGGCTTCAGCATGGGGGTAGAAATCTCCGGTGTGCCCTCGGAGGTGCTGGTCCCCATGGAACGTCAGCCCGGCTTTGGCGTGGCAACGGTCCAGTTTGACGCGCATGGCAAAGTCCAAGTGGCCGAAGGCGACTCGCCGCACGGCCAGGGGCATGAGACGACAATTGCCCAAGTCGTCGCCGGCGAACTCGGCCTCTCACCAGAGGATATTTATGTGACGTATGGTGATACCCATTCCGGCCCCTTTGCCGCCGGCACAGTTGGTTCACGCGGAGCTTCATATACGCTCAGCGCTGCGGTTCTGGCCGCCCGCGCACTGCGGCCCAAGATGGCCAATATTGCCGCCCATCTGCTGCATATTGAAGCCGGCGAGGACGACTTTGTCTTTCGTGACGGACACGTCATTTTGACCAAAGACGAGAGCCAGCGCGTGCCGACTGCCAAGATTGCTGAGGTGGCTCTGCTCTCTCCCACCGGACTCCCGCCCGGTATGGAGGCCGGCCTTGAGCATACGTCCCATTTTGAAGCAGAGACAGCCGGCATGCATAGCTGTAACGTCCATGCGGCTCAGGTCGAAGTATTTCCTGAAACAGGCGCGTATACGATTGTGCGCTATGTTGCGGTCGATGACGCCGGCCAACCCATTAATCCCATGGTGGTCCGGGGCCAAATCCACGGTGGGGTGGCCATGGGGATAGGCAATGCGTGTATGGAAGAGTTCATCTACGATGAAAACGGCCAGCAACTTACGACTACGCTATTGGACTACCACATCCCCTCCTCCCTCGATCTGCCGCATATCGAGACAATCGAACATAACGTCCCCTCCCCGCACACCCCGTTAGGCTCCAAGGGAAAGGGCGAGGGCACACCCGGCATGGTACCGGCCGCGGTGGCGAATGCGCTTGAGGACGCCTTGCAACCTTTTGGCGTCAAAATCACGGAACTGCCGCTCACGCCAGAGCGGATTTGGAAGCTGATTCAGGCGGCGCAGTCAAAAGAATAAGGGACAGGAAGACTTTATCGTGACTCCTCGGGGAAACGGGGAGTCTCAGACGCAAGTCGTTCAGCGGACGAAGGAGGGCTTGGTATGGCATCACTGACTGGGAGAGTGGCTATCGTGACCGGGGCGGCGCGGGGGATCGGCCAGGAATACTGCCGGGCCTTCGCGCGGGAGGGAGCGCGGGTGGTCGCGGCCGACGTTCTGTCGTGCGAGGAGACCGTCACTACAGTCCGGGACTCGGGCGGAGAGGTGGTGGAGGTGACCACTGATGTCACGAGCGCCCAGAGCACCGAAGCTATGGCCGCCGCGGCGCTCGAGCGTTTTGGCCGGATCGATATTCTGGTCAATAATGCGGCCTTGTACGGGGGGATGTGGGTCGGCCCGTTCGATCAGATCGCGGAAGCCGACTGGGATCGGATGATGGAGGTGAATGTCAAAGGCATCTGGCTGTGCTGTAAGGCGGTCGTGCCGACGATGAAGGAGCAGGGCAAAGGCAAAATCATTAATGTGTCGTCGAGTACGATCTGGGCCGGTGATCCGTTTGCCCTCCATTACGTCGCCTCAAAGGGGGCGGTGTTTTCCCTCACGCGCGCGCTGGCGAGAGAGCTCGCTGGGACAGGGATTAATGTAAACGCCATTACCCCCGGCCACACGATGACCGAAGCGAGTAAGACGATGCTCGATCCCGAAACCTTTGAGCGGTTCCGGCGGCAGTCGGTCAAGCGGCAGATTATCAAGCGGAACGAAGAGCCGGCGGACGTGGCAGGGACGGTCCTCTTTTTGGCGTCGGATGCGAGTGATTTTATGAGTGGGCAAACGCTCAATATCGATGGCGGGCGGGTCCACTACTAATTGACGGGGCAACATTTACCATTCAACGTGGAGGAAAACCCACTTTTTTCTTTCACCTTACATCTTGACCTGCACCGTCACCCCTGTCCGAGCGACCACATTCTTTTTATCAAGGTCTGGCCCATGAGCCTCACCGTCAATGACATTATCGGGCATAAGATTTTGTGTGGTCTCCCGGCGGAGGATGACTACCACGTTTGACTGATCGACTAGGGCGAACGGAAATTCATGCCAGGTGCCGACCTTCATAGTAAAGCCACACGAACCGTCGAATAGGAGCGCCCGGACCTGTTCGAGGTCCGGCATATCGTCCTCACTTGGTGGGGCGAGGACAACGACAAACGGTTTTCCCTCAAGTGGAATGAAGGTCTGCGTATGCTTGAAATGACGCTCCATCCACTGGACCTGCATGTCGCGCCGATCAACGCTGGCCAGGGTGAGCATGGTCTCTTCATCAGACTCAAACGTCACCGGAGCGTAGACACTGACCTTGCCGTCATAGAAGGCAATCGGTAACGGCTTGACCTGTTCATGGATGCCGAGCAGTTGTCCGAATGGAGCAACCGTTTCCGGGGTGGCCCGTTCAACAGGAATGTCACGAATCGTTGCAATTGTCATATGAAACTCTCCTTTGTGGGCAATTGTGCCAAGCCCGAGGCCATTCGACAACCTGCTGCGTCCTAGTTCTACCCGAAGGGAATCGATATGTTCTGCGCAGCCCAAAGAAAAAGAAGTGAGAGGTATCATGGCCGAGACTGATCTGTTTGACATTATGTATTCCTGTCGGAGCATGCGCCGACTCAAGACCGATCCGGTGCCGTTAGCGCTGATTCACAAAGTTATTGAAGCAGGAACTCAGGGGCCCAGCGGTGGCGGTGTACAAGCCTGGCGCTTTGTGGTGGTGACAGAACAGCAGGTGAAGGAGCAGATTGCCGAGCTCTATCTACGCGGCTGGCGTGCCGCGGAAGCCAACTATGCCAAAGCCGGACTCACGCCGGAAAATAGTACAAACGTGCGCGCCGCCGCCTATCTGGCCGAACACTTGGCTGAGGCTCCGGTCCTGCTTATCCCTTGTCTCCGCTCGCGCAAGAGTCATGCAGCCCGCCTCAAGGGACCGAACAGAGAAACCTTTCTGCGGATTTTGGGCGGGAGTATCTATCCGGCAATACAGAATATGCTCCTGGCCTGCCGGGCCCTGGGGTTAGGGGCGTCACTCACGACAATTACGACGTTGTATGAAGACGAGATGCGGAAAATCCTCGAACTCCCAGACTTTCTGACCACGTATGCCCTCATTCCGATTGGCTATCCCAAAGGCAAATTCGGGCCGGTGACAAGACGGCCGGTTGAAGAAGTGACCTGGCTGAATCGCTACGGCGAGGCGTTTCCAAAGCAAGGGGCTGCGGAAAACATGTAGGGGCGACCCCCTGTGGTCGCCCAGGGGTGGGGCGGGCAGCCACAGGGGGCTGCCCCTACGCATCCGCCTTCAACTCTGGAAAGAGATCACGTTTGGGCACATGCGCCTTTTTCCAGACCATCACGTTGCGCGTATACTGACAGACTAAACTGCCGTCCTGCTTGACGCCCCGCGTCTTAACTTTGACGATGCCCCATTGCGGCTTTGAATTGGATTCGCGTTTCTCCAGGACTTCGGACTCCGAATACAGCGTATCGCCGGCAAAGACCGGATTCGGAAGCGTAATATTGTCCCAGCCCAAGTTAAAGCCGTTCTCACTCACATCGGCGACGCCGAGGCCGGCAACAATGGCGAGGGTGAGCCCACTGTTAATCAGGCATTGACCGAATTCGGTCTGCTTGCCGTATTCGGTATTAAAATGAATCTGATTCGTATTGCAGGTCAGTAAGGTGAACCAGGTATTATCCGTCTCCGTCACCGTCCGTCCCAAGCGACAGCGATACACATCCCCAATTTCAAAGTCTTCGTAGCAGCGTCCTTCCCAGCCGGGTTTGACCGCCATAGCAACCTCCTTACACAGTCGATTTTTCGCCGGGCAGCGTACCACACAACGTCGGGCGGCGTCAGGGTGAGGCAGAAGGAACACGCCGCGCTGAAAGTCGGTTATTACCAGGAGTACGCTTTTGGTTTGTGGTCCTGCCCGGATGTGGCTTCCTCCTCTTCCTCTTCAAGAACGGCTAAGACAAGAGCGAGCTGGCCACTCATGGGGTAGAAAAATCCGGCCAGCAGTACGGGTTTCCGAATATGCTCCTCGGTCAGGAGCGGAGCTAATATCTCCCCATTGATGATACGCAGATTTGGTTTGTGCCGGCGCATATCCCGGAGCACAGAAAACTCGCTTTGCGCCTTACTCGCGGTGTGAAATTCATCGACCTGAAAATAGACCTCATCTTCTTTGGAAATTCCGAAGGCCAAGAGGTCGCCATGTCTGCCCGGATCGCCAGTCGGAACGAAATAGAGCTTCCCGCTGAATCGGACTTGCAGCGGAGGGCCTTCAGCGCCAGCCTCTGAGGCGAGGGCGAGCAAGGGAATGAACACCCAGACCAGGAGGCTGACGTGTCGAAAGAGGAAACGTGTCCTCCAACAGACCGGAGATGCTGGACACGTTTCCTCTTTGAGGGATTGCCTGAACATCGGACGCCTATCCTCTGGTTGTCTGATACGCCTCCTAGCCTGCTGCCTCAGCCGCTCTGCCCGCCGCCCTGTTTGGACTCCTCCTGACAGGGAGAGACGGCAGGCTGCGGTACCGACACCAGCGGGAGCCGAACAGTGAAACAGCTCCCTTGCCCAAGGCGGCTCTCTACACCGATCTGTCCCCCATGCGCCAGCACGATTGAACGAGCGAGTGCCAGGCCGAGGCCGCTGCCGCCGCGGCTCCGGGCCGGGTCGGCGCGATAAAAGCGATCAAATATATGCTGCTGCTCCTCGGGTGCAATGCCGGCTCCGGTATCGATGACTGACAGTTGCGTCTGTGTCCCGCGTGGCTCCAGTGTCAGCGTCACGGTCCCGCTCTCCGGTGTGTATTTAATAGCGTTCTCACCCAGGTTAAACAGGAGCCGGAACAGCATGGTCTCACTGCCCCGCGTCCAGAGTTCCGTTGGCGCGTCCGTCTTCAATGTAATATGAGCCGTTTCAGCCAGAGCACCAAGCGCTGTACAGACGTCTCGCAGGACCGCTGTGAGATTGACCGGCGTACGAGTGATAGTCATATTGCCGCTGTCAGAGCGGGCCAGAAAGAGCAGGTCGGTGACGAGTGCGCTGAGGCGGTCAACTTCTTCGAGGCAACTGACTAAGACGCGGCGATATTCATCTGGTGTTGGAGGAGAGCGGAGCGCAACCTCAAGCTCGCCTTTTAAGATGGTGAGCGGCGTACGCAGTTCATGCGCGGCATCGGCGCTAAAGTGCCTAACTGCGGCAAACGAGTGTTCCAGCCGAGCGAGCATGGCGTTCAATACCGCGGCCAGACGGCCGAGCTCGTCCGTACTGTCCGCGGCCTCGATCCGGCGCGAGAGGTCTTCCGCCTCTATTGCCCGGGCCGTATTAACCATTGCATCCACAGGGGCCAGGGCGTGTCGTGCCAGAAACCAGCCTCCCACTCCCGCCCCCCCGAGCGCCAGCGGGATGAGTCCCAGGAGAATCAAGAGAAAGCGAGAACGGGCCGTATCCGCACTCTCAAGGGGCATGGCGACCTGAACGAGATGAATCATGCGGCCGCGCTCAATAACCGGCAGCGTCAGCAGCCGGACCGGTATCCCCTCCCTCTCTTCCCCCCTAGAAGGAGGAGGTAAGGTGATGGTCTGATAGGTCTCCCGACCGTGTCGGGCGTTCAACTGTGCTTCCGGGCTGAGTGGGAATTGCATGCGCGTGTGCGGCACAACGCGGGGGTCTGGACGACCGAAAGGATCGAGCAAACGAAAGAACCGAGAGGCCGGCCCGGAACCAAGAGGACCAAAAGGGCCAAGCAGCGCGTCTAAAGCTGCCCCTAAATCACGTCCTGTCCGTGGAGGCCGCCGGACTGAATCGGCAATGGACACTGCGACAGATTTCAGCGAGGCATCAATATTGTCGCGCAACCCTCGGTCGAGGAGAATGAAGGCCGCTGCCCCGAGGAGGACCAACATCCCGGTCAGGAGAGCCGTATACCAGAGCGTCAGGCGGGCACGAAGGCTGGTTGGCAAGTGCATTATCCCTCAGGCTCCTTGATGACATAGCCCACCCCGCGCACCGTGTGGATCAGTTTGATAGGAAAATCAGCATCAATCTTTTTCCTGAGATAATTGACATACACATCAATCACATTGGTAAAGGTGTCGAAATCCACGCCCCACACGTGCTGGGCGATGATGGCGCGGCTGAGCACACGACCGGGTTGACGCAAAAAGAATTCGAGCAGGGCAAACTCTTTTGCGGTCAGTTCAATCCGGGCTCCCGCGCGCCTGATCTCACGCGAAACCAGGTCGAGCTCCAGGTCCGCCACACTCAAGGTGGAGGGGGACAGGGGGCCGCCCCGACGCAGTAAGGCGCGAATCCGGGCGAGCAGTTCTTCAAAGGCAAATGGTTTGGTCAGATAATCATCCGCGCCGTGGTCCAGCCCTGCGACTTTATCCGCAACCGTGTCACGCGCGGTGAGCATCAGGACCGGCACGCGGAGTTTGCGCCTCCGCATCTCCTGGAGGACGCTCAATCCGTCCCGCTTGGGCAGCATGATGTCCAGAATAACCAGATCGTACTCATGGTCGAACGCTTGGGCGAGCCCGACCTCGCCATCCGGAGCGATATCAACACGATAACCCTCGGCCTCAAGACCCCGACGGATAAAACTGGCGACTTTTGCTTCGTCTTCAATCACAAGGATACGCACGAGCCTGCCTCGCAGCTGCCTCAGGTTCACGAATGGCTTGAATGGGCGTATTGTAGCAGACGCAGCGGGAATCACAGAGAGGAGTGCGGGCTTCCAGCCCGCAAGTAATCGCGGCTCACTGAGACCACATGGCCACGCTCCCATTGAAGATTTCACACTGACGCACTACCCGTTATGCCCATACGACAATGCCTATGAGACTTGGCCCGCGCCTGTCCCCTCTGCGGATCCTGAAACTGGTCCGCCACTTGCCTCAGTTTGCGAAGCTGTTCTGGCGTTTGTTTCGAGATCGGCGTGTCCCGTTCCGGGCCAAGGCGGTGCTGCTCGGCGCAGTCTTGTATGTCTTGCTGCCCATCGACCTGCTGCCCGATATCCTGCCCTTTATCGGAGTTGCCGACGATATCACCGTCATGTTACTTGCCGGCCGCTGGTTTCTTTCCTTATGTCCGGTAGACGTGGTACAGGAGCATGTGAGGCTGCTGAGTGAGGAAGCCGCGGGTTAATGTTTGTTTATATTATCAACAGAAGTATCGAGAATGACCTCTGATTGGATTTGAGATTCTCGATACTTCTGAAGGAGTGCGCTATGGCATATCGCCCGACTCTGATGAGCACGCGAGGTATGATTTCGACCGAACACTATCTTTCCGCCGAAGCCGGCATGCATATTCTCCGGACTGGGGGTAACGCGTTTGATGCTGCCGTAGCCGCAGCCCTGGCCGAAGGCGTGCTCAACCCCCATATGCATACCTTCGGGGGCGAACTGTCCGCTCTGGCCTACAGCGCGGCGGAGAATAAGGTTTTCTCGATCAACGGCAATACCGTCGCTCCCAAAGCGGCCACGCTTGAGTGGTTTCAGCAGCAGGACATCACGCTCATTCCAGCCCGCGGAGTCCTGGCCGCCGGGCCGTGTGCGGCTCCGGACGCCTTCATTTCTGTTCTGCAACGCTTTGGGACCTGCAGCTTTGCCCAAGTGGTTGAATCTGCGCTGGAACTGGCCGAGAACGGTTTTCCCATGCACCGCGCCTTACGTGGACCGGCGCCGGCCTATCTGAATATGGATTTTTCGATTGCCGGGAATGCCGAGTATTTCAGGAAACACTGGCCGTCTTCGGTAAAAGTCTATCTGCCGGACGGACAATTACCCGAGGTAGGGCAAGTCATTACGAATCCAGACCTGGCTCGGACCTTTCGGCGTTTGATGGCCGCGGAAGAACGGGCCGGTGGCGACCGCCTCGCCGGTCTCAGCGCAGCTCGGGCCGAGTTTTATGAGGGGCAGATCGCTCAGACCATAACGGCCCATGCCAAAGAACAGGGCGGACTGCTGAGCGCGGAAGATTTAGCCGACTTTCATATTCAGATCGAAGAGCCGACGACCCTCAATTATCGTGGCTATGATGTGTATAAGTGCGGCCCCTGGAGTCAAGGCCCGGTGTTTCTGCAGCAACTGGCCCTGCTTGAAGGTTTTGATCTCAAGGGTATGGGTCTGAATAGTGCGGATTATATTCATACGGTCATAGAAGCAGCCAAGCTTGCCTTTGCCGACCGTGAGCAATACTACGGAGACCCGAATTTTACAGATGTTCCACTGGAAGGACTCCTATCCAAAGACTATGCGTCCAGTCGGCGTGGGCTGATCGATAGCGGCCAGGCGTCGTTTGACCAGCGACCGGGTAATCCGCGGACTGGAGCCGCGTTGCTTGAAGGGCAAGACATCTTTGCGGCGCGGAATTGGGGTCCAGGGACCGTCTATGTGGCGGTGATCGATACAGAGCGTAATATGGCTTCTTTTACTCCGAGCGGTGCCTGGATTCCTTCCTCTCCTGTGATGGACGGACTCGGCTTCCCCCTGGGTACACGAGTCCAGACGTTCTTCTTGGATGCAAAGCATCCCAACGCATTGGTACCGGGGAAACGTCCGCGTACCACCCTGACTCCGACCCTTGTTATGCGAGATAGAAAACCCTGTATGGTTTTTGGTACGCCGGGTGGGGATCAGCAAGATCAGTGGACGTTGCAGTTCTTTCTGGCGGTCGCGGATTTTGGCCTGGAAGTGCAGGATGCCATAGAAGCCCCACGCTTCTCGACTGCCCACTTCCCGACGAGTTTCTATCCGCATAATTGTGTCCCCGGTCTGCTCCGAGTTGAGGACCGGATTCCTGAAGATATACGTGGTGAACTCGAAGCACGCGGCCATACGCTCCAAGTCAACCCGGCGTGGAGCGAGGGAGACGTGCTGGGTATCCGCGTTGATGCCACGCATGGCACGCTGCACGGTGGAGCCGATGTGCGCGGGGAACAGAGCAAACGGATGCCTTCGCATATAATTGGCTGGTAGGTTTTCTTCGGGCCGGGAGATTTTGTGTGTGTCTCTCATCACCGCTTGAGATATCCATGTATTAGAAAGGCTAAAATTAAAATGTAGCTCTTGACTCTCAAAGCGAGAGTGCTAGGTAAGTAATGGTAGTGTTTGTGGGAGGCTCGTGGCGAGGGCAACATCGTCCACCAGACTGAAGACGGGAGGACATCTGCCATACATGCGAGCTCGGGAGCAACATCTCAGCTCCGTTCTTCTCAGTCGAAAGATTCGGTCCTCTCCATCCACCCAACTCTCCTATTCAGACACGATTCCCTCTATTCTCTTAAGTCCCCGAAAAGCACCGACTATTCGGACTGTTGGCGTCTTTTCTGCTCTCCAAATCGTTGAAAAGAGTAAACGTGTCCTCCAATCATACAAAGCTGTTGACACGTCTACTCTTTTAGAGCCACGCCCGCCTCCAACGAGAAATAATATGGAGAATACCTTTTTCGTGAACCCAAATAATTGGAGGAGTGGAATTATGCAATTGCCAGTGCAAATCGTCTCTCGCGATCTTTATCTTTCCAATCATCTAGAGACAACCATTCATGAGAAGGCAAGCAAGCTTGACACCTTTTATAGTCGCATTACACGCTGTCGAGTCGTTATTGAATCCCCGACGCATCATCACTGGAAGAGTAAACCCTATAAAGTTCGGATCGACCTGAGCGTGCCTGGCGCTGAGCTTGTTGTGAACCACCACGAAAACCAGGATTTAAAAATCGCTATCCGAGACGCCTTTGAGGCGGCCAAACGTCAGTTGCAAAACTATGCCCACCAACAACGCGGTGATGTGAAGGCGCATTCCGCAATGGCAGAAGCGTGGCATTAGAACGAATGACATACCGCCACTGTTTCCTTAAGGAAAGGCCATGGCCGAGGTATTTCGCAAGATTGTGTGTCCCGTCTATTTGGATGAAACATCGCCCCAAATGTTGTCGCATGCGCGCCACTTCGCCCAACTCGGAGATGGTACCATCTATCTCCTGCATGTCGTGCCAACTGATGAGCTCCATCTGCTGCGCAAGATCTATAGGCCGGACGAAAGTGGTGGGGCGGATATCAGTACGGCAGAACGGGTTGCCCGTGAACAACTGGAGGCTGTTGCTCAGGAGCATCTCAGCGACACTCGGTATGCCATTCTGACCCAATTCAATAGTAATCCGGCTGCCGGAATTCTTGAAGCACAAAAAGAAATAGGCGCTGACCTCGTGGTTATGGCTTCGCACGGCCGAACCGGCCTTGCCCATCTCATTCTGGGTAGCGTTGCCGAAAAGGTGGTCCGGGAGTCCGCCTGTCCGGTGTTGACTATTCGTCAAGGAGACGAAGAGGGAGCCACGTCTTCGTTCCAGAAAATCCTTGTTCCGGTGGACATCGCCGAGCGGTCAGCGACTGCCCTCAGGTGTGCCAGGCAGATTGCGGAACAGGATGGGGGAACAGTCTATCCACTGCACGTTGTTCCGACTGAAGACATCTACCTCCAGCGTGACGTATACAAGCTTCAGGAAGGAGAAGGAACGAATCTTGTACAAGCGGAAAAGGTGGCCAAAGAGCGATTGGCGGAAGTCTCGCATACTTATCTTGATGGCGTCCGATACGAACCTGTTGTCCATGTGAGCGGCGACCCGGCCCGCACTTTCCTTGAAATGGAAAAAGAAGTCGGAGCTGATTTATTGGTTATGGCGACACATGGGTTTACCGGTCTGTTTCACCTCTTGCTCGGCAGTCTGACCGAAAAAATGATGCGTGAAGCCGGCTGCCCGGTATTAGCCCTTCACCAGTAGCGGCGAGAAAGAGCGACAGAGTTTTTTGCTGTACAACACAAGAAGAAGGACACGCGATGAAGGATACGGCCTACAAGATCGTGAGTGAATCTCTGAAAGACGAGCTACGGGCTATTGATTTTTACCTGCTGGCCGCAGATGTGGCGCCCACTCCAGCCGCTCGACTTGCAGCCCAGCAGTTCGCCAGAGAAGAGGAGCAACATTTTGACGACCTCGTAGAGTGGATTGAGTGGGAAGACGATCCGGAATTACGAACGGTCTTACAGAATGTCCATCTCCTCCAGTACGATACGTCACCCCAAACTGATGCAGTGCGGCACTGGGTAGAGTTATGTCGTCAGCAGGATATCTCTGTCTCCGACCCCATACAGATGCTCTTTGAGATAGCGATAGCGAAAGAGCAAGAATCGCTCGGGCATTATCATACACTGGAGCGACAGATCACCGAGCCGCTGGCCCGTCGTGTGCTGCATACAATCTGCCAGGCGGAAGAACAGCACAAGCGATTCTTAGAAGAGCAGTATCAGCGGCTATTGTCTGAGCATGAGGAGTCCACGCAGTCTTGGCATTAGAGGGACAGGGGAACATCTCTTCTATCAAATAGTGCGCGTTTGCTTGACCCTACATCCTCCTGTGCCGTAGGCCTGCACTCGGAGAGAAGCCTCAAAAGGATACTTCATACGGAGGACCCTACGCTGCCTATCTCGTCGAAAATGACTATCACGAGCAATACAGAATTACGCTCCCGCCAACTCTCGCATTGTCCTCGGCAATTCCTCAGCCGCCTTTTTCGGCGAGCCAATAGGAAAAAGAATGGGGTGGGTGAGGCCGGCGACGCGGCAGGCTCGGATGTACTCTTGGCCTTTTTCCTTTGGACCTATAGCAGCCAGCGTATGGACCATCGTATCTGAGATGCACTCCGTTGCTTCAGCCCGCTTTCCTTCTCGCCATAATTTGCGAAAGCCCTGCATTTCCTCACCAAAGCCATACTGAGTGAACATCTTTACATACGGATCGACAAATCCGTAGGACGATAGTTCACGTTTGTAGGCATTCACAGCCGTCGGCACGTCCGCTGTCACACAGCAACGAACATACATGGCATAGTCGATAGCATTTGGATCCCGCCCGGCTGCTTCAGCCCCTTTGCGTACCTCGGCAATCATCGGCGCAATGGCTTCGGCCGGAGAGTAGTTGAACAACACGCCGTCTGCAATTTTGCCAGCGAGGCGGAGCATGGGTGGGTTGAGGCCAGCCAAGTAAATGGGAACCGGCTTATCTTCCGGTAAAGACAGTCCGAACGTAAAACCTTTTGAACGGTAGTGCTCGCCTTCGAAGTTGGTCCGCTCGCCGCTCAGTACTTGGCGTATAATCGCGACAGTTTCCCGCATGGCCGTAATGGGCGGCGGATATTGGACACCATTCCAGCGCTCGGCAATCACTTGGCTGCCCACGCCCAGACCGATGATAGCTCGACCGCCGGACAGGTTATGTACGGAGCCAAAACTCATGGCTGTCATAACCGGTGTACGGGTTTGAATCGCAACCACTGCTGTCCCGAGCTGGACGCGCGAGGTCACTCCCGCATAGGTCGCGAGGGTTGAAATAGCGTCGGCACCACTCACTTCTGCCGTCCAGACGGAGCGATAGCCGAGCTGTTCGGCTTCCTGCACAAGTTCAAGCGTACGTGGAAATCCAATATAGTCCCGTAAGGGCAAGGCGATGCCGAGGTCTGTTGTTGTCATAATTCCCCCTATTCCTCACACGTCAGAATTCCATCTCTTTCACATCTTCCGCAATATGCAGTGGCGCAGCAGTAGCTGCCCGTACTTCGTCGAGTGTGACACCGGGCGCAAGTTCTTTCAGAACAAAGCCATGGGCTGTCACTTGAATCAAGGCTAAATTTGTCATCACCCACGAGACACACGCGCGGGCGGTGAGGGGATAGGTACACCTGGGGAGGAGTTTTGACTCACCCTCCTTTGTGGTGTGCTGCATCATCACAATCAGCCGGCGTGTTCCCGCGGCAAGATCCATGGCTCCACCAACTGAGCCGGCCGGCATATGCGGGGCTTTCCAGTTTGCCAGGTCGCCGTTTGCGGCGACCTGAAAGCCACCCAGAATGACCGTGTCCAGATGGCCCCCTCGGGCCATGCCAAACGCATCCGCACTATGAAAGAAGCTGGCTCCCGGTTGCAGCGTCACAAGTTGAGAACTGGCATTATAGAGATCCAGGTCCTCTTCCCCGGTCGCGGCAAGCGGCCCATAGCCCAGCACGCCGTTCTCGGCGTGGAGTGTCACGTCGTCCGCAATAAAATCCGAGACCAAGGTGGGCAGGCCGATGCCGAGGTTCACATACTGGCCAGACTCCAGGAGGCGCGCAGCGCGGAGGGCCATCAGCTCCGGCGTGAGGCCGCTTGCGGGTCCGGCTGTATGTTCTGCTGTTTTGATCGTCCGCCCGTGTGTACGCATGAGTTCGAACACCTGCTCACGTTCGAGCGGTTTTGCACGCGGGACAAGACGGTTCACGAATATGCCTGGGGTGGCAATCGCCTCTGGATCAAGCTGACCTGGCTCGACAATGTGATCGACCTCAGCGATGGTGACCGCAGCCGCAGAGGCAAACGGGGGGTTAAAATTGCGCGCTGTACGCCGGTAGATCAGATTGCCAGCCGCATCGGCTTGATACGCCCGAATGAGGGCAAAGTCGGCTTGGAGTGCGGTTTCCATGAGATATTCTTGGCCCTGAAAGATCCGTTTCTCCTTTCCTTCCGCGACGGCCGTTCCAACCCCGGTGGGAGTAAAAAACGCCGGAATTCCCGCTCCACCAGCTCGAATGCGCTCTACCAAGGTTCCCTGGGGGACTATTTCAAATGCGACTTCACCCCGTCCAATCTGCTCAGACAGCGGCGTTGTGCGGTAGGCATAACCACCGAAGGAGGCGATCAGTTTCGAGACTTGGCCGTTTTCGGCGAGGATTTGAGGAGAAAGTGGCCCAAATCCAGGGGAGTTGCAGATAATGGTGAGGTCTCTCACTCCTGTGTCTTGCAGGGCAAAGAGCAATTCATGCGGCCATCCCTGGAGAACGCCAAACCCTCCGATGAGAATACTCGCTCCGTCCTGGATATCAGCAATAGCTTCGACCGCAGAGTAGCGAGCCTTTTGCACACTCATACCATCCTCATAAAAAATGGGAAAAATTCGGGCTGACCGTTCGGTCAGGTTGATCTTCGGTTCTCCGCCCCGTAGTATAGCCCATCAGCTCGGGAGGCGCTCAAGAGGGAGAGCGCTGCCGGGGTGATTGAAAAGAGTAAACGTACCAACTGCTGTACCTGTGTGGAGGCACGGTTACTCTTTATATAGCGTACAGGAAGGACAAACGGTGGCTGACCACCCAGCGTGGCTCTCACAAGGTGCCCCTCAGGGGGAAACAAATCCGCTCGTGACATTTCATTATCCACTGGCCTTTACCATTATCGGCCCAGAAGCTGGGGCCTCGCCGACTGTGGTGGTGGAAACCGCGCTTGATGATATGCGTGCAGAAGACCTTGCGTACATGGAGAAGGTCCTGAATTTCGTGACAGAGCAGAAAAAGAGCGGAAAGGTCCCGCCACCACTCCTTGACTATCAGCCCCCCCTAGTTGGAACAATGGCAACTGGTCGGGTCTGCGATCTGTGTGAGATGGCCCATTACACGCAATGGTATGCCGAGTTTTATGCCCCCTTCCATTTCACCATTCTCGACTGCGATTCTTGTGAGGTGCCTATTGCGGTCCTTGGCAAGCACCGAGTCGATGTTTATCCAGAAGAGGTTGCGTTTATGGAAGAGGCTCTCAATCTTGTAGCCGAACAAAAGTATACCGAGAAATTCCCGAAGTGGATGTTCGACCACAATATGCGGCAGATTCCAGATCATTATCATTTTCATGTCCGCCCATTGCTATGGTAAGGCGAGCGGCGAAAAGAGTAAACGTGCCAACAGCTTTGTATGATTGGAGGGCACGTTTACTCTTTTGGGGAGAGAAGTTGTAACTATGCAGGCGGTATTGTTGCTCGGCCCAGGGAAGATTACCTGTCAAGAATTACCCATGCCAGAACCGGGACCTGAAGGTGTTGTGCTGAAGATTGAGTCTGCACTGACGTGCGGAACGGATCTCAAGGCTTTTTTGCGTGGCCATCCCAAGATGCCCCCACCGATCCGTTTTGGCCACGAATACTCCGGAACGATTGCCGCGCTGGGGTCGAATGTCAAAAATTTCCGCGAGGGCGACGATGTTATGCTCGCTCCAACCGGCCCCTGTGGTACCTGTTTTCATTGCCAACATGACCAGGAAAACCTGTGTGCGTCACTCATGGCGACCATGGCATTTGGCGGCTATGCGGAATATATCGGTCTCCCCGGTCGGATTGTCAGAACCAATATGTTCGAGAAGCCCAAAAGCCTGCCCTTTGTTGAGGCGGCGCTGTTGGAGCCGGTGTCGTGTGTGGTCTTTGGATTACAGCAGGCGAGCTTCACGCCTGAAGATACTGCAGTAATTATTGGTGCGGGCGGCTTTGGACTGTTGCACCTCATACTCTTAAAAATGTTGGGGATGGAGCGTGTCCACATGGTGGCCAGGAACCCGGACCGGGCCAGAGTCGCGGCAGAGCTTGGCGCGTATAGTGTGATTGCCCGCCCGGCTGAGGAAGCCCGGCAAGAAATCTTAGAGGCCACAGGTGGTCGCGGTGCTGACCTTGTCGTCGAGTGTACGGCCCAGCCGAGCGTCTGGGAAGAATCCCTGTTCTTTGCCCGTCCCGGAGGCCAGGTCATTCTCTTTGGCGGCTGTCCGCAGGGAACCAAGGTTGCGCTGGACGCGACGCGACTGCACTACGATCAGATTCGTCTGTCGAGTCCATTTCACTTTAACCCGGCAGCGGTGCGCAAAGCGTCCGAGTTACTCATATCCGGACAGATTCCAACCGAGTACTTGATTAGCGGTCGCTACCCACTTGTTGACATAGGCCAAGCGTTTGATCGTATGCAGCGCGGCGAAGGGATCAAATACGAAGTCGTACCTTGAGGGCGAGCGTCTCCCATGAAAATTGTGAACCCAAACGAAGCCGTGCGGGCGATCCCCGACGGTAGCATCGCTATCTTCCCCCACAGTTGTGTCGAACCGACGACTTTCTATACGGCTTTCCAGCAGGAGGTCGAACGATTCAATAACCTCACCGTGTATTCCGGGCTTGCGTTTGGGAAGTACCCCTTTCTGGATAAGGGCTTAGGGACAAATTTTCGCTATGTGACCTGGCAAGCTGCGCCCCAGCTGCGGCGTTTGTTCAAAGAAAACGACCCGCGTAAGGTTGGGTTTGCTCCCATGCGGTTTAGTGAGATCACCCGCATCGTGAACAAAAACGGCATTATCAAGCCGGATGTTGTTGTGACCCAAGTCTCGCCACCCGACCAGGACGGAACGGTCAGTTTGGGTATTTCTGTCAGCATCTATCAGGACTTCATCGATAGCGCGAAAATGGTGATCGCTGAGATTAATGCCAATATGCCGGCGACGCATGGCAACAGCCGGGTGCCCGTTGAGAAAATTGATCTGGCCATAGAGTCTTCCGAGCCCCTTGGGACCTATCGTACACCACACCAAAGCGAGCGCGACTCTAAGATCGTTGACTATGTCCTCGATCTGGTACCCGACTTGGCCTGGGTCCAACTCGGTGTGGGCTCTGTCCCCGATGCGGTGTTGGGTCGATTGGCAGAAAAACAAGGGGTGAATCTCTACTCAGGCATGCTGTCACAGGGGTTGATCCAGTTTCTTGATAGGGTGAAACATACGCCTAGGATTCTCACTGGCGAGCTGGCTGGCGATCAAGATTTCTTTGACTTTTGCGGACGCAATCCGCTCATAGAAATGGCCACCGTCGATGTCACCCATAATATTTTGGCTTTGGCAAAGCTACCGCGTTTTGTCTCAATCAATTCTGCGGTGGAGATCGACCTGCAAGGGCAGAGTAATGGCGAGACCATTGGACCGGTACAAATCAGCGGCGTAGGCGGCAGCCTCGACTATGTTGAAGCCGCCGCGCTGGCTGAAGACGGAGTCTCCATCATTGCGCTGCCGTCAACAACCGAAGACGGTAAGCGTTCAAAGATTGTCGCCAGCCTGGCCACTGGCGCCGTTGTCACCACGCCACGCTTTTGCACCGACTATATTGTGACCGAATACGGCATCGCTCGCATGAAAGGCAAAGACCTCCGAGGGCGTGCCGAAGCCCTGGTCGCAATCGCCCATCCGGATTTTCGACCTGAGTTGGAACAGCGTTTGAGCTAGGAATCTCCCGTTTGCCGGTGTGAGTTATTTCGCGTATGGATGCGGAACCTCAGGTTCCCCGTCCCGTGCCTTTTTTCTCTTTAGCCTGTTTGATACCCTCAGCCCTTTGCTGGCGTTGTATGTATCTCTTGCCGCTGCTGCCGGTCAGGAACCAATTTGCGTGAGGGGACGATTATGATTGAACGGGTCGCTATTCTGAGCACGGGGGATGAAATCACTACTGGCAAAGTGGTTGATACGAACTCCAACTATATTGCGGATAAACTCATTGAAGCCGGCCTGGACGTTGCCTCGATTGTCACGGTTGGTGACGTTTCGGAACGGATTATATGGGCCTGGGAACAGGCCATGGTTCACGCCGACGTGATTATTTCCACTGGTGGTATTGGGCCAACGGCGGACGACCTCACGACTGAATTGGTGGCCAAAGTTGCCGGAGTCGGCCTGACCTTCTCTGAAGAAGTCGCAGAGAACATCCGGCGCATCTTTGCCTCGCTCAACCGCACCATGCCGGAGAATAACCTCAAGCAGGCCCAGTTTCCCGCAGGAGCGATCATCATTCCGAATCATCTCGGGACTGCGCCAGGCTATCGCCTGGAACTAGACACACCCCAGGGTCGGAAGCATCTGATTGTCCTGCCGGGTGTCCCGCGCGAGATGAAACCTATGATGGCAGAAAGCGTCATGCCCTGGATTGGTGAAATGCGGGGCGGGGGCGATGTCTTTCTTACTCGGACGTTTCAGACGTTTGGCATTAGTGAGTCCGGCCTGGATGAACTGGTGTCTGGTGTGATTGCCGAAGACGAGGGAAAACTGGCCTTTCGGGCCAACTTTCCACAAATTTCCATGCGCGTGACCGTACGGGGGAAAGAAGGTGAGGTTGAGCAGCGGGTCGAAGTCTTGGCCCAGCGGCTGCGTGAGAAAATCGGCGCGTATGTCTACGGTGAGGGTGATGCCAGCATGGAAGGCGTCGTCGGGCAGCTCCTTAAAGAGCAGGGGAAAACAGTAGGCTTTGCCGAGGCGTGCTCTGGTGGCTTGGTCAGTCATCGTCTGACGAATGTGCCAGGTAGCTCGGATTATTTTCTGGGCAGCATCATCGCCTATTCAGACAGGGCGAAAACCCAACTTCTCGATGTCAACCCAGCCACGCTGAGTCAGCATGGTGCGGTCAGTGAGGAGACCGTCAAGGAGATGGCTGACGGCGTTCGTACACGTCTCGGAACCGATATTGGTGTGGCAGTAACAGGGATTGCCGGACCGGACGGCGGCACGCCGGACAAGCCGGTTGGGACAGCCTGTCTGGCGCTTGCTATGAATGGAACGCTTGTGGCGCGGCAGTACAAACTATGGGGCAACCGGGAGTGGATAAAAACCTTGATCTCTCAGTTGTGTCTCGACTGGGTGCGGCGCGCGCTACTTGAAATTCCTATTGCAGAATCAGGCTTTATACGTCGCTAAAGAAAGAGGAGTCCCCCTGTTGATCCGCGCCTTCATCGCAGCTAATCTGGCGTTGTCAGTAAGCGAAGAAATGGCAAAAGTCCAGTCTGCTCTACAAAAAGCGAACGGTGATATCCGCTGGGTCAAGCCGCACGGGTTTCATCTGACGTTTCAGTTTCTTGGGAATATTGAGCAGACCCAAGTTGATCCTATCCTTAGCGCATTGCGAGAAACCGCGAGTCGCCAACCTCAGTTCCGAGTGCGAACGCAGGGACTCGGCGCTTTTCCTTCACTCGCACGCCCGAAGGTGCTCTGGGCAGGTCTGAGCGGCGAAGGATTACAAGATCTGAATGCAAAAATTGAATTGGCTCTGGGCTCACTTGGTTTCCCAGCCGAGGGCCACACGTTTCGCCCGCATATTACCCTTGGCCGGGTCCGCTCCCAGCGTGGCTGGGACAAAGTGCTGGAACGAGTCAAAGAATATCGACAGGACAATTTTGGTGAAAGCCTCATCGACACAGTGACATTGTACCAGAGTGATCTTAGTGATCTTGAGTCGGGTGGAACAGTCTATACACCACTCGGCGTTGCCCGTCTGAATCCCAGTAAGGAGTACGCATATGGCAGAGGACAGAGATCGTGAACGAGCGCTTGATTTAGCGGTCAGTCAGATCGAAAAGCAGTTTGGCAAGGGCGCTATCATGAAGCTCGGCGAGGGCGCCATCATGCATGATATTCCCTCGATTTCGACCGGCTCGCTGGGCTTGGACCTGGCGCTCGGCATTGGCGGTCTGCCGCGTGGACGTGTGGTCGAGATCTACGGACCTGAATCGTCAGGCAAAACCACCCTCGCCCTGCACGTTGTTGCGCAGGCGCAAAAAGCCGGCGGCCCGTGTGCCTATATTGATGCGGAACATGCCCTGGACATGGGTTATGCCAAGAAACTTGGAGTAAATGTTGAAGAGATACTGCTCTCTCAGCCTGACCATGGCGAACAAGCCCTCGAAATCACTGACACGCTAGTCAGAAGTGGGGCGCTGGATGTTATTGTAATTGATTCTGTTGCCGCTCTGGTTCCCCGCGCTGAACTCGAGGGCGATATGGGTGAGCCGCAGATGGGCCTGCAGGCCAGACTCATGTCGCAAGCGCTGCGGAAGCTGGTCAGTACGATTTCACGCTCGCACACCTTAGTCGTTTTCGTCAATCAAATTCGGATGAAGATCGGCGTCATGTTCGGCAGTCCCGAGACAACAACCGGCGGCAATGCCCTTAAATTTTACGCCTCCGTCCGTATGGACATCCGCCGCACGGGCGCAGTCAAACAAGGCGATCAAGTGGTTGGTAATCATACCCGAGTCAAAGTAGTCAAAAATAAAGTCGCGCCGCCCTTCAAGCTGGCGGAATTCGATATTTTATACGGGACCGGGATATCCAAAGAGGGCGAGCTGATCGACATCGGCGTGGACCAGAATATCGTTGAAAAGGCCGGTGCCTGGTACTCTTTTTCCGGAGATCGCATCGGCCAAGGCCGAGAGAACGCCAAGGCATATCTGCAAGAAAATCCCGAGACCGCGGCCACGATAGAGCGCCAAGTCCGCGAGAAGTTCGGTCTCGGTGCTCCTCAATCCAAAGCCGAAGCGGGGGCAGTGGAAGAGGTTGCTGAGAAAGCCTAGCTTCCGCCTATGAGTAACACTCGTTCTGCTCAAGCTGCTGCGCAAACACCGCTGAACTATGCCTATAGTCTTCTGACACGGGGAGACTATAGTGAGGCTCGCGTACGCGAGAAATTGCGGGCCAAGGGGTTCACGGCGCAGGCGGCGAGCGCTACTGTTGACACGCTGCGGGAGCGAGGCCATCTGAACGACACTCGGTTGGCTCTTGGCCTTGCCGAGCGGTTTCAGAAGCAAGGCTTTGGACCGCGCGGGGTGCGGGCCAAACTCAAGCACAGAGGACTCACGGAAGACGTGATTGCAACTGCGCTGAGCGAGCGGGGAGAGCAGACGGATATCGAGATCGCTCGGCGACTTGTGCAGCGACGTTTCCCTGCTGCTGCACTTGAAGAGCCCAAGATGCGCGCCCGCGCGTATCGGTTATTATTACGACGCGGATACTCTGCCAGTGTTGCTGCAAGCGTGCTAGGAAGGAATGAGTAAACGTGCCCTTAACAGACATTGAGATGTTGGCGCGTTTACTCATTGATGCGTACAACGACTAGCGAATAGAAAGAGCAGCCGTCATGACAGGGAACGAGATACGCGCCAGCTTTCTTCAATTCTTTGCTGACCGGGGCCATCAGGTTGTCCCGAGCGCGTCTTTGATTCCAGCCAATGATCCGACGCTGATGTTTACCAATGCCGGGATGGTGCCGTTCAAGAATATTTTTCTCGGGCTTGACCGGCCGGCCCACCCGCGGGTGGTTGATTCACAAAAATGTTTGCGCGTCTCCGGTAAGCATAACGATCTCGAAGAAGTTGGCCGCGATACCTACCACCACACCTTCTTTGAGATGCTGGGGAATTGGTCGTTTGGCGATTACTACAAAAAGGAAGCCATCAGCTGGGCCTGGGAACTGCTGACCGAGGTCTGGCAACTCCCCAAACAGAAACTGTGGGCGACCGTGTATACGACTGACGACGAAGCGGACGAATGCTGGCGCACCCAAACGGATATCGATCCACAACAGATTTTACGTTTTGCCGAAAAAGATAATTTCTGGGAAATGGGCGAGCATGGCCCCTGTGGGCCATGCTCGGAAATTCACATCGACCGTGGTCCGCAGGCCTGCGCGTTGGCCAATACACCGGGTCATAGCTGTGAGGTCAACGGAGGCTGCCCGCGCTATATTGAGTTGTGGAATCTGGTTTTCATCCAATACAACCGGAGTGCGGATCAATCTCTGGACGATCTGCCCGAGACGCATGTCGATACTGGTATGGGGTTGGAGCGGATTGTCTCTGTGCTCCAAGACGTTCCGGGTAATTATAACTCTGACCTGCTGCGCGACATCATTACCTTTACCGAAGGCTTAGGCGACAAGCGCTACGGTGATGAGAGTGAACAGGATGTTTCTTTTCGGGTGATTGCCGACCATGCGCGTACGGCAGCGTTTGCCATTGCCGACGGCGTGGTACCGACAAACGAGGGCCGCGGCTATGTCTTGCGGCGGATTATGCGCCGTGCACTGCGGCATGGCCGGATCCTTGGCTTCGACGGCCCTTTTTTCTCTCAAGTTGCCGGTAGCGTGGTGCACCTCATGGGCCCGGCCTACCCGGAACTGGTTGAACGGCGGGACTACCTGACTGAGGTCATACGCAATGAGGAAGCGCGTTTTTCGGACACATTGGGCAAGGGCCTGGCGCTGCTTGAACAGGAAATCCACGATCTGCGTCAAAAGAGGGAACGTGCCCTCCAATCATCCAAAAATGCTGGACACGTTTCCTCTTTGCGTCAAGCGGCAATCTTGCCTGGAGAAACAGCCTTTCGTTTATACGATACGTACGGCTTCCCGCTGGACCTGACCGAGGATTTCCTGTCGTCTGAAGGCTTCAGCGTCGACCACGGCGAATTTCAGCGTGCCATGGAAGACCAGCGGACGCGGGCGCGTGAGGGACAAAAGGACGCTGTCTATATCAGCGCCGGGCTGACCGATTCGGATGTGCAGTCCCGTTTTGTGGGCGATCGCCGGGCCGAACACGAGTCGGAAATATCCCTGCTGCTGGTGGACGGACAGCGCCGGACCGACGCGGTGCGCGAAGGGGAAGCGCTTGAGCTGATTACCGCGGAGACGCCTTTTTATGGCGAGTCCGGTGGACAGGTCGGGGATAGGGGGACGATCCGGACGAGCCGTGACGATATCATCGAGGTGCTTGATACACTCAAACCGCAGCCCTCACTCATTGTGCATAAAGGCCGGGTGGTGCAAGGCGCGGTGCAGACCGGGGATGCCGTACAGCTCAGTATTGACGCCCCGCGGCGCGAGGCCATTCGTTTGAACCATTCCGCCACGCATATCATGCATGCCGCGCTGCGCGAGATTTTAGGCCCCCATGTCCGGCAGGCCGGCTCATTGGTCACACCGGATCGACTCCGTTTCGACTTTACGCATACCAGCCCGGTGAAGGACGATGTACTCGAGGAAATTGAAGACCTGATTAACTTCCATATTCGTGACAATGCGGCAGTGACGAGTGAAGAAATGTCCTTTACCGACGCGATACAAAAGGGAGCCTTGGCCTTTTTTGGCGAGAAGTATGGCGAGGTCGTACGGGTGTTGCGGATGGGCGATTTCTCAACAGAGCTGTGTGGCGGAACTCACGTCAGCCGAACTGGGGATGTCGGACTGTTTAAGTTCAAAGCCGAGGCCGGCGTGGCGTCCGGTATCCGGCGGGTTGAGGCGGTTACTGGCGAGGGCGCCCTCGACTGGGTACGCCAGCGCGAACACGTGCTCAAGGAAATGGGCCGTATTCTCAAAGGTTCTGAAGATGACGCGCTGGAGCGTTTGGAAAAATTGCTGAGCCAACAGCGTGAACTCGAAAAACAGCTCAGCCAGCTTCAGAGTAAACTCGCCGGCTCGCAAAGTGACGCTATGGCCTCCCAAGTTCGCCAGACCAATGGGGTGAATGTGATCGCCAGTCGGGTCGAGGGTGTGGATAAGAAAGCTCTCCGAGAGATGGCGGATAAGCTGCGCGATACATTACACCCCGCGGTTGTCGTACTCGGGACGACGAACGGTGAGAAGGTGTCGCTCTTAGCCGCGGTGAGTAAAGATATCGTGCCGCGCTATCACGCCGGGAATATTATCAAAGCCATTGCCCCGCTGGTTGGCGGCGGGGGGGGTGGTCGGCCCGATTTCGCCCAAGCTGGAGGAAAAGACCCGGCGCGACTGGATGAAGCCCTCCAAAAGGTGTATGAGCTGATTGAAAAAGGTGCATGACGGAGGCCGCTTGGCTCACGTAGAACCGGCGACAGCAGAAACGTCTCATATCGAGTTCGGCAATCAGCGCTTTTTACGCGATCTGCTCGGGCAGCATGACGCGCATCTGCGCGGCATGGAGAACGCGCTCGGCGTTAAAATTTCTGCCTCAGGAAATGCCCTTATCATCACCGGGGACGAGCCACAGCGCGACTTGGCGGGTCGAGTGGCGACCCAACTGTACGATCTCATCCAACGCGGCTATCCCGTCTATCCGAGTGATGTGGATTACGCGATCCGTATCCTCAGCCGTGACCATACGGCTAATTTGCAGGACATTTTTCTCGATACGGTCTACGTGTCGTCCAACCGCCGGACCATTACGCCCAAGAGTCTCGCTCAGAAAGCCTATATCGACGCCATTCGCAACTACGATATCGTATTCGGCATAGGCCCGGCTGGTACGGGAAAAACGTATTTGGCCATGGCGGTTGCGGTGGCCGAACTGATGAAACGTGCGGTGAGCCGGGTTGTCCTCACCCGGCCGGCTGTTGAGGCCGGGGAGAAATTGGGGTTTCTGCCGGGCGATCTGGCCGAAAAAATTAATCCCTATCTTCGGCCTTTGTATGACGCCCTACACGATATGGTAGACTTTGGCCGCGCCCAAAAAATGATTGAGCGCGGCGTGATCGAGGTCGCTCCTCTGGCATTCATGCGGGGCCGGACGCTGAATGATTCCTTTGTCATATTGGATGAAGCCCAGAATACGACCCGTGAGCAAATGAAAATGTTTCTCACCCGGCTTGGCTATGGCTCGAAAGCCGTGATCACCGGCGATATCACTCAAGTCGATCTGCCCACCGGGACACGCTCAGGATTAAAAGAGGCCCGACATATTCTGCGTGATATCGACGGGATCAACTTTACGCTCTTTACGGAAAAAGATGTGGTCCGCCATCGTCTTGTCCAAGATGTTATTGCTGCCTATGAACGCGCCCAAGAAGCCCAAGAACTCCGCAACCAAGAAAGCCGGGCACGCCGCCGCAGCCGCCTCCAGGTCCGGTCTGACCGTAGACATCAGCGGCACAGTCCCGAGCCTGAGCCGGACCCGGATTAGACGCTGGAGCCGAACGATCCTGCGTCACCTGAAGCTGCAACAGGCCGAGCTGAGTCTGGCCTTCGTGACGGATCAGACGATCCATGAGCTGAACCGTCAGTATCGGAATAAAGACCGGCCAACGGACGTGCTGTCTTTTCCGCTGGCCGACGAAGTTTGTCCGACTCTTTTGGGCGATGTCGTCATCTCGATCGACACCGCCCACCGCCAGGCCCGGCACCGCAAACGGGCCTTTGCCGCCGAACTGCGCGCCTTGCTCATTCACGGGATTCTGCACCTGCTGGGCTACGACCACGAAGTGTCGGACAGCGAAGCCGTCCGCATGCGCCGAAAAGAACGTGAGCTGAAGGTCGTGTTGCAGCACCTCAAATAAACAGATTGGTGCCATTCCTATCTCATCACATTAATCTCTGCGTAGCAGTGCGGGCAGACTCGGGTGTTGTCCTCTTTGATTCCCTTCCCAAATACAGATGAGTCCGAAGAGAACCATTCCCATAACAGGTGTCAAATGGTATATCTAACCAGATAGTAAACTGGTTTTTAAGGAGGCAGAAATGCGGAAGATCGGCGCATTCGAGGCAAAAACGAACCTCTCGGCTCTCCTGGATGCAGTTGCGCAAGGTGAGACTATCACCATTACTAAACGCGGGCGTCCCGTGGCTCGGTTGGTGCCACCCGAGGCGCCGGATCGTTGCCGGGCCGCTGAGGCTGCCAAGAACATCCGAAAGCTGCGCGAACAGTTCGGGTGGGCCACGATCAATGAGCTACTCCAGATGCGCGACGAGGGCAGACGTTGAGCGCCCTGGTGTTGGATTGCTCGGTTGCTGTGGCTTGGTTGCTTGAGGATGAAGGCTCGCCGGAAGCCGAAGCTGTCCTTGACAGCGTTGTCACCTCAGGCGCGGTGGCGCCGGCTCTCTGGTGGGCGGAGTTGCGCAATGTGCTCGTGATGAACGAACGCCGAGGCCGCATGACGGTGGCTGGAACAACCAGGGCCTTGGCGGAGATCGGGGCGTTGGATGTCCGCCTGGATTATTCTCCGGAGAGCGCCTTGGTACTGCGGTTGGCCCGGGACCACAGTCTCACGGTCTACGACTCGCTGTATCTTGAACTCGCGATACGCGAGCAGCGACCCCTCGCTACACTGGACCAGAAGCTTCGAATGGCTGCTGAAGCGGAAGGCGTGCAACGCGGCTGATCCCTGCCTCATTCCCTTTCTTTCAGGCCGATGAAAGATACCGGACTCTGGTTGATACTGGAATGGAATAGAATAATGAGGGAGGCTGGTGCGGCCTTTCCAGGCTGGGAGAGTCAAGCTAGGTTGCGGTATACATGCGTCGCCTGCAGCCCATTATGCTCGCCGTAGTCAGCGGTGTTCTGCTCGCTCTGGCCTTCCCGAAAGTCGATTGGAACATTCTGGCCTGGGTCGCTTTTATCCCGCTGCTCTGGGTTACGCAGGGGCAGACGCTGTGGCGTGCTTTTAGCCTTGGCTGGATTTCCGGCATGGGGTTCTATTTATGTACGCTGTACTGGGTTGTGGATACGATTGGCCTGTACAGCAATATTCCTCATGTTATTGCTGTTGGTCCGCTGCTCCTCATGTGTGCCATTCTGTCAGCATACACGGGAGTCTTTGCTGCCGGCCTGTCTCGTCAGAGCGGTCCGTTGCTCATCCTGTTTGGCCCTGTCCTGTGGGTGGCTCTGGAATGGGTGCGCTCTTTCTTTTTTATCGGTTTCCCCTGGGTCAGTCTGGGCTATTCACAATACAACTTCTTAAACCTGATTCAGTTTGTTGAATTCACCGGCATGTATGGCCTGTCGGCGCTGGTGATCTGTGGCAATATGGTTCTCTTCAGCGTGCTCTCTCGTCGGGGGCCGGGCCGGGGCCGTGTGCTGCTGGTCTTCTTGCTGATTGTTGCCGGACTCTGGGGCTGGGGGAACTGGCGTCGATATCAGTTGGCTGCTCTGCCCAAGGCCCATACGCTGACCATCGGAATTGCCCAGGGGAATATTGCCCAGGACAAAAAATGGGACCCTGATTACCAGGAGACCGCTATTGCGCGCTATGAGCAGTTGACCCGACAGATGGCAGAACAGAACGTCGATCTGGTCGTCTGGCCGGAGGCGTCCGTGCCGTTTTTCTTTCAATCCGATGTCACCTATCGGGGCCGCCTGCTTGACCTGGTTCAAGAGACCAAGACGCCGCTGCTGTTCGGCAGTCCGGCCTTTCGAGCCAGGAGAGGGGAATTCACGCTCTTTAACCGGGTCTATCTCTTATCCCTGCATGCCTCCATTCTGGGGCAGTATGACAAAATGATTCTGACCCCCTTTGGAGAATATATTCCGTTTCAAGACAGCCTGCTTTTTTTTCTGGACAAATTGGTCGAAGGGATTGGAGACTTTGCGCCAGGCACAACGCCGACTGTTTTTTCGCTACCCTTTGGGACCTTTGGTGTGCTCATTTGCTATGAAGGCGTATTCCCGGACTTCGCGCGTCGCTTCGTTCACAATGGAGCGACTCTTCTCATAAACGTCACCAACGATGCCTGGTTTGGAGAGACCTCAGCCCCGTATCAACATCTGGCAATGGAGGCCATGCGAGCAGTCGAGAATCGAGTGCCCCTGGTGCGATCCGCAAATACCGGGATTTCGGCCATTGTGAACATTGATGGACAGATTCAGGCCCAAACGGACCTTTTGGAGACCACCTTTATCGCCGAACAGCTTGCCTGGCCGCAGGTGACATCTGTCTATACTCAATATGGAGACTGGTTTGTAACGTTGTGCGTCGTGAGTGTCCTGGTTATGCTAGGCTACTCATGGGTGACAGCATATATGCCCTCGTCCGTGGGGCGAAACGGAGGAAGCGGGAATGCTCGTAGAAATAAAAGAGAAGCTGAATGAATTGAGCGCACGCATTGAAAGTCTTGGGAGGTATCTTTGACGTCCCAGGCAAAAAGGCACGCGCCGCAGAGCTAGAAGAACAAACGCTTGCCAACGAATTTTGGCAGGACCAGGAGAAGGCGCAAGCCATTCTCAAAGAGCGAGCAACCTTACTTGATACTGTTACGGAGTGGAAAAGGCAGGCGCAGGCCGCGGCTGACGCGCTGATCTTTTTGGAACTGGCTGAAGCCGGAGATACAGAGGCGACTGAAGAAGTGGAGCGGACGGTTCCCGAGCTTGAGGCCGCTGTGAGTCGGGCCGAGCTCCAGCGGATGCTGGGTGGGGAACACGATGCGCAGAGCGCGATAGTCAATCTCCATCCTGGTGCTGGTGGTCTCGAAGCCCAAGACTGGGCCGATATGCTCCTCCGACTGTATCTGCGCTGGGCGGAACGCCGGGGCTATAACGTAGAGATGGCCGAACACCTGCCTGGCGAAGGTGGGGGAGTAAAAAGTGCCACCTTCACCGTTGAGGGTGCCTATGCCTATGGCTATCTCCGGGCAGAGGCCGGCATTCATCGGCTCGTTCGGATTTCGCCGTTTGATGCCAATGCCCGGCGGCATACCTCCTTTGCTTCTCTCTTTGTCTACCCGGATATTGACGAGGTCGTTGAAGTCGATATCCGCCCTGAAGATTTGCGCGTTGATACCTACCGGGCAAGCGGGGCAGGGGGACAGCACGTCAACAAAACTGACTCAGCGATCCGACTGACGCACTTGTCTACTGGGATCGTGGTGGCGTGTCAGAACGAACGTTCCCAACATCGGAATCGAACGATGGCGATGAAAATTCTGCGCGCTCGTTTGTATGAGCTGGAGATGGAGAAACAAAAGGAGAAGATGGAGGGCCTGCACAAAAATAAAAGGGATATTGCCTGGGGAAGTCAGATTCGCTCGTACGTCTTGCACCCATACCGGATGGTCAAAGACCATCGCACTGGTGTTGAGATCGGGAACACCGACGCTGTTCTGGATGGCGATATCGATCAGTTCATTGAAGCCTATTTGCTCCAATACTCGACTTCAGCGGCATAACGGTCTCTCCCGGTTGTCTTCCCTTGGTTTGAGCCGGCTTGTGTTTTTGGGTCTTGTCACGAGATGAGCTCAATCTCTTGGCAATCATTCGGGAAGCAGGTACACTCCTGCGACGCTTGTCCTTACCTGAGATCAAGGGGAAAAACCATGAACACGTTGACTATTGAACGAATTCCAGAACTGAACGACCCCGTACTGATTGTCGCATTTGCCGGCTGGAACGATGCTGGCAGTGCGGCGACTCATGCCACCCAATTTCTCATCAAACGACTCCAGGCAGATCGTTTTGCGCATATCGATCCTGAAGAATTTTATAATTTCAGTGAGGTCCGGCCCCACGTGCGTCTGCGAGATGGGCTCTACCGTGAGATTCGTTGGCCGGCGAATGAATTCTTTGCGAGTAGCTCAGCCAATCTCAAGCGCAGCATGGTGCTTGGTCTGGGCATTGAGCCGCATCTACGCTGGAAAGCGTATTCAGCGGCTTTTCTGGATGTTGCCAAGCAGTGTGGGGTGCGGCTTGTGATTACCCTTGGCGCACTGTTGGCCGATGTAGCCTACTCCAGACCGGTGCGCGTGGTCGGATTCAGTAGTGACCCCGATATTGCGACGCAACTCCAGCTCACCCCGTCCCGTTATGAGGGACCAACGGGAATCGTCGGGGTGCTGAACGATGCCTGCCGCCAAGCCGAATTGACATCCATCAGTTTCTGGGCCAACGTCCCGCACTATATTTCTGCCGCTCCAAACCCGAAGGCAGCCCTCGCCCTTGTGACTCGTCTCGAGTCCTTTCTCCACATTGCCCTCGATACAACCGAGTTGGTCACGGGCGCGGCAGAATTTGATACGCAGGTTACAAAGGCGATTGCTGAGAATCCAAACTTGGCCGCGTATGTCAAACAACTGGAAGAGCAGGAGCAGGAAGAAGGATTAGAAATGGAGACCGCTGCCCAGGACAAAGCCGGCAACGGCAATGGACATGCCAATGGCAAAGACATGGCCGAAGAACTCCAGCGTTTTTTGCAGCAGCGTAAGGATCGCAAAGATGACGAGTAAGCCCAAGTCCGACCCAGATAAGTCCGGCCCGGACAAGTCCGTCTATCTGGTGAATCTGGGCTGTCCCAAAAATCTCGTGGATGGCGAGGTCATGCTGGGACTGTTGGCGGCCACAGGCTACACGCTGAGCCTCGACCCGGAACAGGCCGATATCCTTATGGTCAATACGTGCAGCTTTATTAACGAGGCGAAGGAAGAGTCGATTGACACAATCTTGGACCTGGCCGCCTATAAAGCGCAGGACTCCGAGAAACAGCTCATTGTGACTGGTTGTTTAGCCCAGCGGTATGGCCAAGAGCTGCGAGCGGAGCTACCCGAAGTTGACGTTTTTGTGGGAACGGGAGAGTTTCTTCGGATCACCGAGATCTTAGAACAGAAGCGTCGCCGGCTTGATGGTCCCACCACGTATATAGGGGCTTCCCATATCCTGCCGGATCATACCGTCCCTCGTATTCCAACAACGTATTTTTACTCCGCCTATCTCAAGGTCGCTGAGGGATGCAATCACAAATGCGCCTTTTGTATTATTCCGAAAATTCGCGGCGTACAGGAAAGTCGGCCTATCGCTTCTCTGGTGGCTGAAGCCAAAGGGCTGGTTGCGCAAGGGGTAAGAGAAATCAATCTCATTGCCCAGGACTTGACTGCGTACGGACGAGAGCGACGCGATGGGCCGACCCTGTTAGCCCTGCTGAAAGCCTTGCGTCGGGTGGAGGGCCTGGACTGGATGCGCTTGCTGTACTGCTATCCGAATTACCTCGACGACCACTTGCTGGGCTTCATAGCCGAGGAGGACAAGGTCTGTTCCTATATCGATATGCCACTCCAGCACATCAGCGACCGGATGTTGCGGCGGATGAAGCGTGAAAAAAGTGGAGACGGCGTTCGACGCCTGCTGGACCGCATTCGGACCGCTATTCCCGACGTGGTCTTACGCTCGTCTTTTATTGTTGGCTTCCCTGGTGAGCAAGAGGACGATTTTCAACAACTGTGTGCTTTCGTGACTGAAGCGGCGCTCGATCACGTTGGCGTGTTTCGCTATTCCCAGGAGGAAGGCACAACCGCTGGCACAATGGCCGACCAGGTCAGCGAAGAGATCAAAGAGGACCGCTGGCACAGGTTGATGGCCTGCCAGGCCGAGGTCGTGCGTAAAAAAAATATCACGCTGGTGGGTGAGGAGCGAGCAGTATTAGTCTGTGGTCAGGACGATCACGGCCGCTGGTGGGGGCGGACCCAAGGCCAGGCCCCGGATATCGATGGAATCGTCTTCCTGGACCACTGTCAGACTGACAGTGGCGACATGGTCTCGGCCCGGATTACCGGTGTGTCCGGGTACGATGTGCGGGCTCTGTGTCTCCCTGAAGGGCCGCTTCAAAATCGGTCAGCTATTGACTTGAGAGCCGCTTCTCTCTAGTATACCCCTCTTTTTTTATCCCGACCGTGCTGAGGGGGAAGGGTCATGAGAAAAACGTTTCTCAAAAAAATGCGAACAACGCTAGCTGGCCAGAAACAACAAATACTGCAGCAGCTTGGCGAAGAAATCCGCGAAGGAAAAGAGAGCAAACTCGACGAAGGGATGGACACCTACGACCTCGCCAGCGAGGAGCGTGATCGGGAGATCAATTTGATCCTGAGTGATCGCGACCGGGGTAAACTGCAAGCCGTAGAAAACGCGCTTGATCGGATCGAAGAGGGCGAATACGGGATTTGCGAAGACTGCGAAGAAGAGATTGCCCAAGCACGGCTCGAAGCATTGCCGTTCACCAGGCTGTGTGTTGCGTGCCAAGAGGAACGCGAAAAGGAAGCGCGCTTTCAGCGCCGTATTGGTGATGGGGGTGGACCCGGTCGGTCAAACCTGGTCGATCTTGACGACGGGTAAGCTCATCGCCACCCCTTTCCTCGGTTCATTCTGGTTGACTGCTCAAGACGCTCCGTCTGTCGGACTCCTGTAGTGAGATGCGACCCGACGACCGACATGCTCTTCTCACGGCTCTCTTTCAGACAGCCATTGACGCGGTCCATCCGCGCCATTTGATCTCGCAGACTGTTGCGATTGAAAATGAGCACCTGATCGTCCAGCCACGGGACGAGGCCGCTCAGGCGTTTAAGCTTGCTCTGCATGGCCGTATCTTCCTGATTGGGGCCGGCAAGGGGGCCGGGAGCATGGCCCAGGCTTTGATGTCTGTACTCGGTAGGAGGGGAGAAAGAGTAAACGTGCCCTCTAATCATACAAAAAAGCTGGGCACGTCTACTCTTTTTGGTGGATGCGTCATCATTCCGAGCGAACAATCTGAGTCTGCCCTGTCGCTGCCTGGAGTGCGGGTGGTGCGAGGTGAGCATCCATTGCCCGGACCTGGCAGTCTGGCCGGTGCCCACATGCTGCTGGCCAGTCTCTCTCAACTCCGGCCCCACGATATCGTGCTCTTCTGCCTGACCGGCGGAGCCTCCAGTCTCATGGTCAGCCCCGCGGTCGGGCTGACGCTTTCAGATAAGACCGTGACCAATGCCGTTTTATTAGAATGCGGGGCAGACATCCTCGCGCTGAACATCGTGCGCAAGCATGTATCCCAGGTGAAAGGCGGCTGGCTCGCTCACCACGCTCAGCCAGCGACGGTGGTCAGTCTGATTCTCTCAGACGTGATTGGTGACGACGTGAGTGTGATCGGCTCGGGCCCTACCGTGCCTGATCCGACGACGTTTATGGATGCGTGGCGGGTTGTGGAGCAGTACGACCTCGAAACGCGGCTCCCCCAATCCGTGTGTACGCATCTGCAGCAAGGAGCCTGTGGGGCCATACCCGAGACGCCAAAACCTGGAGACCCTCTATTCTCTCGCGTCCACAATATTCTGATTGGATCAAATCACTTGGCGTTGCAGGCTATACAAGAGGCTGCTACGCACCGAGGGCTCCGCTCTCATTTGCTTGCTGAGCCCCTCGCTGGTGACACAACTAGGGCAGGATGTGCCTTTGCACACACCCTGCGCGCGGTTCGTCAACACTGCTCTGGTCCAACGTGTATCCTGGCTGGTGGCGAGACAACGGTACAGGTAAGAGGAAACGGGAGAGGGGGGCGCAATCAGGAGTTTGCTCTGAGTGTTGCCCAGGAGCTTGCAGGAGAAGCCGGGTGGAGCCTCCTGAGTGCGGGAACGGACGGAATAGATGGTCCGACTGATGCCGCCGGAGCCTTTGTGAACGGACAGACGCTCGGTCGAGCCCGTCGAAAAAATCTCAATGCAGCGCAATATTTACACAATAATGACACCTACACCTTTTTTTCTGCTCTCGGTGACTTGTTTAGGCCAGGATCGACAGGCACAAACGTGATGGATATTAAAATTGCGCTTGTGTATCCTCCCGGTGCTGAAGAACACTACAGCGAAAAAGAAAAGGGGGGGGAGTAAGTCATGCCTGGCAGCCTGTTGTTACGAGGAGTGGCGGCTTTTAACGCGGGCCGTTTCTTCGAAGCGCATGAAATATGGGAAGCCGTCTGGAATGATACGGTCGGCGAAGAGAAACGTTTTGTACAGGGGCTGGTGCAGTTGGCCACCGGTTACCTCAAGCTTTCCAGTGCCCAGTATGGGGGCGCTCTCAAACTGCTCACGCGCGGCTGCCAGACTCTCAGGACATGTCCGCCAATATATGCTGGACTCCAGATTGGCGTTTTGTCTGACGCGAGCACCACAGTTGTCCACCAATTGGAACAGGGGCGGACCGCTATAAACATTCAGCCTCCGCAAATCCAAACCGCACCATAAGAAGACCTACCTTTGTCATCTTTTGACCCTCTGTTCTCGTATTCTGAATGGACATTCAGTCAATTTTTCTTGACAAAACCCGGTTATCAATAGTATGACTATACGCCTGGACAGTAGGAGGGGGGGTGGAAGGGGCCGAGATATATGTCCGAAGAAGTCACCATGGCCGTCTACACTGTCCTCGACCGCAAAACAGTCAACCGCCTCGTCAAAGACTATGGATTTGGGCGTTTGTCAACCATTCAGGGAATTCCCGCCGGCTCGGTGAACACCCACTATTACCTTGAGTCCGCTAAGGGAAAATTCGTTCTGCGGATTGATGAGGTCAAGAGCGCAAACGACGTGCAACGCGAAATCGACTTCCTGCTGTTTCTGCGGAAACATGTTTTTCCGTGCCCACGGCCGGTTGCCGATAAAAACGGTTGCTATCTACAGTGCTACGAGAAAAAGGCGGTCTCAATCTATCGTCATCTGTCTGGTAAAGACTTTTCTATCGCAACTCTCACAAATGATCATATAGAAAAGATTGGACAGACTCTGGCCCGGCTCCATATCACCGGCCAGGATTATGATACGCCGATTGGAAACCGGTTTGGTTTTGATCGGGTACGCAGCATCCATCAAAACTTACGCGGACGTATTGCCATCCATCTGAAGCATATCGGGCACGTACTGGATGATGAAATCGGGCATCAGGAAGAATATCGGGAGGAAAAGCTGCCAAAAGGCATGATCCACGGTGACCTCTTCCCTGACAATGTCCTGTTTCGTGGTGGGAAAGTCGTTAGCGTACTCGACTTTGAAGCCGCCTGTTCGGGGAAATTCATCTCCGACCTGGCAACTGCCGTGAACGCCATGTGCTATCACGAAGAACACTACCACATCGACCGCTTCAATGCCCTCCTTGATGGCTATCAGTCTGAACGCACGCTTTCGCTCTCCGAGTGGGATGCCTTTCCGAATGAACTCCGTTTTTCCGCTTTTCGGTTTACGCTCACCCGACTACGCGATTTTTTCTTTCACCACATGGATGAAAAACGGCGGGTGAATAAAGATTATCGTGAATTCTTTGAACGTCTCAGAATTCTCCGCCGAGAACGGAGCGGTGGTATGGACCGGATGCTGCTCACTATGGCGACCGGATATGATTACCGCAAGTATCAAAAGATCCATGCTGAGGAAAAAGGCGTCAACGCCTAAATAGAGTAAACGTGCCAGCAGCTTTGTATCATTTGGAGGGCAGGTTTACTCTTTATCGTATGCCCGTCGATTGAGGGGAAATACCGAGCGCCGTGTTCTCAAAGATACTCATTGCAAACCGAGGTGAGATTGCCACTCGTATTGTCCGGACATGTCGCGCAATGGGTATTGCGACCGTGGCCGTGTACTCAGAGGCCGACCGTTCTTCACCCCATCTGTATGCGGCGGACGAGGCCGTATGCGTGGGGCCGGCTCAGGCCAGCGAGAGCTATCTGCACGTAGCGTCTATCCTGGCCGCGGCCCGCCACACCGGAGCCGACGCGGTCCATCCCGGCTATGGCTTTTTATCAGAGAACGCGACCTTTGCGCGGGCCGTGGCGGAGGCCGGCCTGACTTTTATCGGTCCGGCCCCGGCTGCCCTGTCTGCGGTTGGAAACAAGATCTTTGCTCGCCGGACCGTGGCTCAGCTAGGCGTTCCGGTGATTCCCGCACTTGAAGACCCGGCCACCGACCCCGCGCTTCTGCGTGAGCAAGTCGCCGCGCTTGGTTACCCCCTATTGATTAAAGCGGCCGCGGGCGGCGGCGGCAAAGGCATACGCATTGTGCGTGAGGAAGCCGAACTGGTTGAGGCGTTATCCGCGGCGCAACGCGAAGCCGAAGCGGCCTTTGCCGAAGACCGGGTGTATGTGGAGCGTTTTCTTGAACGTCCCCGCCATGTTGAAGTTCAGATTCTTGGTGATACTGCCGGAAATATCGTCCATCTTGGTGAGCGGGAGTGTTCCATTCAACGGCGCTATCAGAAAATAGTCGAAGAGACCCCCTCGCCAGCCGTTTCCGAGTCGCTCCGGCAGGAGATGACGAGTGCGGCGCTCACCGTGGCCAAGGCTGCCGGCTATGACAACGCTGGAACCGTGGAATTCATTCTCGACGACGAAGGGAAATTTTATTTTCTTGAAGTCAACGCCCGCCTCCAAGTCGAGCATCCTATTACCGAATGGATTACGGGCCTGGATCTGGTGCAAGAACAAATTCGGATTGCCGCCGGGGAAGCGCTTGGTTTCCAGCAAGACGAGGTGCACTGCACCGGCCATGCCATAGAGTGCCGTTTATATGCAGAAGACGCCGCTCGCGGTTTCCTGCCGTCGCCCGGACATGTACTGGCGTGGCATGCGCCCCAGGGGCCAGGGGTACGAGTCGATTCCGGGGTCGAGTCGCAGACTGAGGTGCCGATATACTACGATCCCATGATTGCCAAGATTTCGACCTGGGGAGCGGACCGTGAACAAGCCCAGAGACGCATGGCTGGAGCTCTCCGTCAAACTGCAATTTTGGGACTCACGACCAATTTGCCCTTTTTGATTGAACTCCTGGACCATCCTGCCTTTGCCGCTGGCGATACACACACGGGCTTTCTGTCCGAGCATTTTCCGAATTGGCAGCCTGATGAGAAACCGCATACGCTTGCCGCTGCTTTGGCGGCCAGCCTGCATCGCAGTCCAAATCGAAGTGGGAGTGGACAGCTCTCTTTGCCGTCGCAGCCCACGCCATGGCTCCAGCTTGGCGGCTGGCGCCTCGGTTCTTAATCCCCGAATCATTTTGTCGTGACTCCCGAACCGTATGAAGACCTTACTCTATACCGCGGGTGAAGAACTGACGCTGGAATACAACCAACACGGTGATAGTGACGATCTCTACGACGTTGTCTGGAACGGACAGACTCAGCCGGCACACGTTGTCGCTATCCGAGATGCTACGATCACCTTCCTCATCAATGGTCATCCTCTTCATGCGTATGTGGTACGGGATGGTGACCGCAGCCTCATCTCTATTGAGGGACGCACCTACGAATTCAGTCACACCCCCCCCAAGCATGACCGGGCTCGCCAGCGGGGGACGAGTGGCAGCTTTGAGCCTGAGATCCGCTCTCCCATGCCAGGCAAGATTCTCGCCGTCAAGGTCGTCGCAGGCGAGACCGTAGAAGACGGCCAAACCCTCATTCTGCTTGAAGCCATGAAAATGGAAAATGCGCTGGCTGCCGAAGGGACAGCCCGCGTGGCCAAAATTCATGTGGCCGACGGAGACCTGGTCGAACTCGGCCACGTCCTGGTCGAGCTTGAGCCAATTGAAGATTAGGGATTAAGGATTGGGGGTTTTATTCCCTCTCCCGCTGGGAGAGGGTTCCCAATCCCCTTTTCCAGGCACACTGGATTTGACATCAGCCGAGCCGGGAACCCACCTGAAGCCCAATCTGACCGGCGAGTTCATCCGCGGCGATTTTACCGCTCTCGCCGCGCATCTTTTTGGCTACTAGGGTGCCACCGTTCAGGGCAATACTGACCGTCCCACTCCCACTAGAGACCACTTGGCCGGGTGTTGCCGCGCCGCCAGTCGGCTGTAGGCTACAGTCATACAAGCGAATTTTCTGTCCTTGCCAGGTTGTCGATGCGCCGGGCTGTGGGTCGCAGCCGCGCAGATGATCGAAGACGGCTTGCGCCGGCTTGGACCAGTCAATGCCGGAGTGCTCATCCCGACACAGCGGGTCATAATTGGCCTGAGATTCATCTTGGACAACGCGGGGTGGATTGCCGGCTTGAATCAGCTCAATCGCTTCGCCGGCGGCCTCGATACCGAGTGGGAAGAGTTTGTTGAAGTAGAGTGTACCCGTAGTCTCTTCCGGGCCGATTTTAACTTCTTTCTGGACCAGTAACGGGCCGGTATCAATGCCTTCGTCCACCCAGAACCAGGAGATACCAGTCTTTTTCTCCCCATTGATAAGTGTCCAGTTAATAGCGCTCCCGCCGCGATATTTGGGTAAGAGCGAAGGGTGAAAACAAATACTGCCGAGTCGGGGCGCGCTGAACACCGGGGGCGGGACAATTTGGGTCACAAATGCCAACACAGCGAGGTCAGCGTCGAGTTCTTTAAATTTCTCCAAGACCTCAGGGCCCTTCATTGAGCGGTGTTGATACACGGGAATGTCGAATTCCCCTGCCCGCTTTTTGACAGGATCAGATTTTCCCTCGGCTCTATCCGGCGGACAGAACACCGCCAGGACGTCCTGGCCCCTGTCGCGGAGCTTATCGAGCGTTTTTTCCGCAAACGCGGCTTGACCAATGAGAATAATACGCATGTGTTCTCCCTTCCGTAGTATGCGTTCGACCGTCTGTTCGCTGGGTGTTTTTAATGTGGCGAAAACAAGTCCTTGAGCACCTGGCTCAGCTTTTGACCCATTGCTGCAATACCCGTCCTGTCCAACAATAAGCCATTATTTATTTCGATTTCGAGATAGACGAGATTATGACGCTCGCCATGACTCCGGGCGCTAAAGATGAGACCATCATAACCGGAGTAGGGCTCGTTATATCGCACCCGATAGCCGGCCTGACTCAGTCGTTGTCCGAACTCCTGAGCAAGGTCTTCGTAGTGGTCAAATAAGACACCTAAATCAAACGATCTTTTCTTCTCACCCAGGACAGGAGTAAAGCTATGAACGCTGAGCAGAAAAACAGGCTGTGCTGCTTTTTGCGTCAGAACGTGGTCAATAGCGTCATGATAGGGCTGGTAGAACCGTGTAATGCGTTGCTGTTGCTCCGCTTCAGTCAGATTCATATTGGCAGGAACGCATGTTCCATCGCTCTCAGGAATAATGAGATCATAGTCTGACAGGTCACGATTACAGTCAATTAAGAGGCGTGAGTATTGAGATAAAATAGCTGTGGAATCAAGATGTTGTATGGTCTCTCGAACAACGGCACGCGCGCCAATATCCCAGCCTATATGCCGTCGTAACTCGTCAGGAGTAACGCCGAGGGTCTGGTATTCCGGGGGGAGCGCGTACGAAGCGTGCTCACAGCTGAGCACCACTGGAAAGGTTCCATTCGGGTTGAGAATCGTGAAGGAAGACTCTGCGCTCACGTCGAATTTCCCTACAAATCAATTTTATAACTCTGTTGACAAACGAATAGGATTTAAATTAGAACAGTTTTTCTATTAGCAAGCGTCCCCGTTTCCGACTAAGGAGATATCGTGGTGCGACGAGAAAAAAGTAACTATATTATCCAAGCGGTCGCCCATGCCCTCGACGTTCTTGAGCAATTCCATACTGATGCGGAACTCGGCGTGACTGAACTGAGCAAACGACTCACGCTTCACAAAAACAATGTCTTCCGAATCCTAGCAACATTGGAATCACGCGGCTATATCGAACAAAATCGTTCGACTGAAAACTATCGTCTGGGTACAAAGTGTTTGCAACTCGGGCAGACCTATATCCAACACATGGGGCTGTTGCAACAAGCCAAGCCTGTCCTGTTTGACGTGGTCAAAGCCTGTCGTGAGACAGCTTATGTCACAGTTATGCGGCAGGGAAAAGTTGTGCCGGTTGACATGGTCGAACCCGACCAAGCCGTTCGAATTGTTTCTCATATTGGGGAGAGCTTGCCGCTGCACTGTACGGCTGCCGGCAAAATACATTTGGCCTTTGAGACCAGGGAAGAAGCGCAGCGTTCCCTGCCCGATTCGCTCCAGACGCATACCGAGCAAACCATTACAGACCGTACGCTGCTTGAAGCCCAACTCAATGAGGTTTCTCGGACAGGCTATGCGCTTGAAAACGGTGAGCACCTGACCGATGTGCGGACGGTGGCCGTACCGATCCGAGATTACACCCGTACAGTCGTCGGGAGCTTAGCGGTCAGCGGCCCTGCCTATCGGATTGGGCTGGAACGGCTTGAGCAAGAACTGATACCTTTGACAATTCAGGCCGGGAAAGACCTCTCCGGTCGTCTTGGTCATCCGATTGCTTGAGCTGTGCAGGTCGGAGGGCGCACAGCCCGTCCCGCCAGCTTGGTCGTGTACGCTTGACAGCCAGGGTGTGAAGCGTTGAATTAGGACAATTCTGGTGTCACGCCTGAAGCGAGACAGACGAAGACCATATATTCGCACTTTATGACAGGAGGGAAACACTGGTGAAAACACTTGTGACGGTCAAACGGGTCCCTGACCCGGAGACAACGATCCGTGTGAAATCTGATGGGTCTGGAATTGAGACAGATAATATTAAATATGTCATCAACCCATTTGACGAGATCGCTCTTGAGGAAGCCCTCCGCATCAAGGAAAAGCTGGGCGCCGGTGAGGTGGTGTTAGTCAGTATTGGCGCAAGCGCGGTGACCGAGCAACTCAGGACTGGACTGGCGATGGGTGCCGACCGGGCCATCCTGGTTGGCTGTGACCAAGACTTGGACTCCTTGGCCGTCGCCCGGGTCTTGGCCAAAATTGTTGAAGAAGAAAGTCCTGAACTCGTCCTCATGGGCAAGCAGGCGATTGACGACGACGCCAATCAAGCCGGCCAGATGCTGGCGGCGCTGTTGGGTTGGCCCCAAGCGACATTTGCTTCTGAAGTGGTTCTGTCTGATGACCACCAGTCCGTCACGGTCACGCGCGAAGTGGACGGAGGACTGGAAACAATAGGCTTTGCCCTGCCTGGCATTATTACCTCTGATTTACGGCTCAACGAACCACGCTACGCTTCACTCCCCGGCATTATGAAGGCGCGCAAAAAAGAGATCAAAGAAATTGCGGGGGCAGACCTCGGCGTTGATATGACACCCCACTTGACGATTAATAGCCTTGAACCGCCAACCCAGAAAGACGCCGGCAAAAAAGTTGAGACCGTGGCAGAGTTAATGGGTCTGCTGCATGATGAGGCGAAAGTGATCTAATGGGACTGTGCGCAACCGTGCGGTCTATGGCGCGGTCTGACGCCAGGCGATGACATCTGGAGACTGGAATAATGGGAAATATACTTGTTTTTGCAGAAACTCAAAAAGGCCGCCTGCCCAAGAGTTCGCTGATTGCCATTCAAGCCGGCAAAGACGCGGCGAGTACACTCGGCGGCGATGTGCTGGTGACAGTATTGGGCTCAGACAGCGCGGCTGCCGCGCACGAAGCGGCAGCATACGGGGCAGCAAAGGTCCTGGCTGTCAGTGCTGCGGCATTGGAAAACTATCTGGCCGATGCCTACGCTGCCGCGCTCGAACAGGTGATGCAGGCCAATGCCGTGACGCTGTTGGTAGCTGCCTCTACTGCGGTGGGCAAGGATCTGCTGCCGCGCGTGGCGGCCCGACTTGGGGTGGGCATGGCCAGCGATGTGGTGCAATTTAATGCAGATGGCACCTTGCAGCGGCCCATGTATGCTGGCAATACGGTGGCAACGGTCGCGCTTGCCGATGAGATCAAAGTCGTGTCTATCCGCAGCACCGCGTTTGATGCCGCCCAAAGGGGAGATCAGTCTGCGGTTGAACAGGTCAGCGTCAGCCTCGACGCAGACGCAACCAAAATGCAGTTTGTTGCGTTTAATGAAACCAAATCTGATCGGCCCAACCTGACGGAGGCCAGTATTGTGGTGTCTGGCGGACGTGGGCTGAAGTCGGGCGAGAATTTTACAACCTATCTGGAGCCTTTGGTGAACGAGCTGAATGCTGCCATGGGTGCCAGTCGGGCTGCGGTTGATGCGGGCTTTGTCCCCAACGATCTGCAAGTTGGGCAAACCGGGAAAGTCGTGGCGCCTGAATTGTATATTGCGGTTGGGATTTCCGGCGCGATTCAGCACCTAGCCGGTATGAAAGACTCGAAAGTCATTGTGGCAGTGAATAAAGACCCGGACGCACCGATTTTCAACGTCGCTGACTATGGCTTAGTCGCCGACCTGTTCAAGGCCGTTCCCGAGTTGACCGAGGCGGTAAAAAAGGCCAAGGCATAGGTAAGAGTGTAAAGAACGTGGACGGTGGGGGGGGAGTGCCCTTCCAGACCGTCCATTTTGACATTGTACGCGCTCGCCCAGACAGCGGGTCTCCCTCCAACGGCCAGGATGTGAAGCGGCGAAGCGCCCCCAGCCTTTTCTATATAATCAGCCCAATCAGAAGGTAGGTTGCATGAGTCTGACGAGTCTTTTGATCGCCAATCGTGGTGAAATCGCCATTCGCATTGCACGCGCGGCTGCCGAACTCGGCATTCGGACTGTCGCCGTTTTCTCTGAAGATGATGCGCAGTCGCTCCATACCCAAAAGACGGACGAAGCGCTGCCGCTCCAAGGCCATGGTGCCGCCGCCTACCTCGACATTGAGCAGACTCTTGCTGTTGCCATACACGCCGGCTGCGACGCGATTCATCCAGGCTATGGGTTTTTGAGCGAGAACGCGGAGTTCGCCAGGCATTGCGCCGAGGCCGGGATTACTTTTGTGGGACCTCAAGTCGAGACGCTGGCCCTGTTTGGCGACAAAGGACAGGCACGAACACTGGCTGAAAGATGCGGCGTTCCTGTCCTGCCTGGGACGTCAGGGGCGACGAGTGTGGACGAGGCCAAAGAGTTCCTGGCCTCACTAGGTGCTGACGGAGCCGTGATGATCAAAGCCCTGGCCGGTGGTGGTGGCCGTGGGATGCGTGCGGTGCATGCGGTCGATGATCTTGAAGCGGCCTACACCCGCTGTCAGTCCGAAGCAAACGCTGCGTTTGGCAATGGTGACGTGTATGTTGAGCAACTCATTCCCCGGGCTCGGCATATTGAGGTCCAGATCGTTGGTGATGGATCTGGCGCGGTCAGCCATCTCGGCGAGCGTGAGTGTAGTATCCAGCGCCGCAACCAGAAGCTGGTAGAAATCGCACCCTCTCCTGGGCTGTCGTCTGAGCTCAGAGAGCGCTTGAGCACCGCCGCGGTCCGACTCGCCCAGGAAGTGCAATACGCCAGCCTGGGCACGTTCGAGTTTCTGGTTGATGCTGAACATGGCGGCGACAACGCGCCATTTGCATTTATTGAAGCCAATGCGCGGCTACAAGTCGAGCATACCGTCACCGAAGAAGTAACCGGCGTGGATCTCGTCAAGGCGCAATTACGCATAGCCGGCGGCAGCTCGCTGGCTGACCTTGGACTCACCCAGGCGCGTATTCCCGCGCCGCGCGGCTTTGCCATGCAGGTCCGTATCAATATGGAGACCATGGCCCCTGATGGCACGCCGCGACCGTCGGGCGGGACCTTATCCGCATTTGAAGTGCCGTCGGGTCCTGGTCTACGAACAGATGCATTCGGCTATGTTGGCTATACCACCAGCCCGAGTTTCGATTCCCTCCTGGCCAAATTGATTGGCTCTTCACCCTCGTCGGATTTTTCCGACGTTGTGACCAGGACCTACCGTGCGCTGTGTGAATTTAAGATCGAAGGCGTTGCAACGAACATCCCATTCTTACAGAGCCTCTTACAGCATCCGGCATTCGTGAATAATCAGCTCTATACCCGCTTTGTCGAAGACCACATTGCTGAGCTGGTTCACTCGGATGATCACCAGCGCTTCTTTTTTCATACGGACACAGCCCAGTCAGGAGCCCCAGCCCTGGCTGGCGTGAAAGTTGACACCATTGATCCTTTAGCCGTGCTTGAGCACGGCAAGTCTGAGGGCCCGGCGGCTGGTGTTGCTACGGCTCCTGCCGTACAAACACCGGCCGTCGAGGTGATCGGTCCTGATGGGACAGTCGCAGTCCCGGCTCCTCTCCAGGGGACTATTGTCAGCCTTGAGGTCAGCGCCGGCGACATTGTCCATGTCGGGCAGCAACTCCTCATTATGGAATCCATGAAAATGGAGCATGTGATCTCAGCCGAAACGAGCGGCGTTATCCGCCAACTGACCGTCAGTCCGGGAGACGCGGTTTTTGAGGGCCACCCGCTGGCCTTTATCGAAGAGACTGAGGTTGAGGTCACGGCACTAGAAAAAGCAGCAGCCACCGACCTGGACTATATCCGTCCGGACCTGGCCGAGATTGTCGAACGGCATGAACTTGGCATGGATGCCGCCCGGCCCGAGGCGGTTGCCCGCCGGCGCAAGACTGGCCAACGCACCGCACGGGAAAACGTGTACGACATCTGCGACCCGGATACCTATGTCGAGTATGGGCCGATGGTTATTGCGGCCCAACGCCAGCGTCGGGCGCTGGACGATCTGGTGCGACGCACCCCGGCGGACGGCATGATCGCTGGCGTTGGCAGCGTCAATGGCGATTTGTTTAACGAAAAAGCAGCCCAGTGCATTGTCATCTCCTACGATTATACCGTGCTGGCCGGAACGCAGGGGTTTAAGAATCACTACAAAAAAGACCGCATGTTTGAGTTGGCCGAACGCTGGAAGCTACCGGTTGTCTTCTTTGCCGAAGGCGGCGGCGGGCGTCCGGGCGATACCGACTGGTCGAGTCCATCCGGGTTGGATGTGCCGGCCTTTTACCTCTGGGGCAAACTGAGCGGCATGGTTCCCCTGGTCGGCATTACCTCAGGCCGTTGTTTTGCCGGGAACGCGGTTATTCTGGGCTGCTGTGATGTGATTATTGCGACACAAGGATCAAATATCGGCATGGGTGGCCCGGCCATGATTGAGGGCGGCGGACTGGGTGTCTTCCGGCCGGAAGAGGTTGGGCCCATGGAAGAACAGGTGCCGAATGGCGTGGTGGATATCCCGGTCAAAGATGAAGCCGAGGCGGTCCGGGTGGCCAAGCAATATCTCTCCTATTTTCAAGGACCAGTCGCCGAGTGGGAATGTGCCGACCAACGCTCGTTGCGTTATATCGTGCCGGAGAACCGCTTGCGGGTGTATGAAGTCCGGGATGTGATCGATACGTTGGCCGACACCGGTTCTGTGCTGGAAATCCGCAAGCACTTTGGCATCGGTATGGTGACGTCCTTTGTGCGGATTGAAGGCCGCCCGCTTGGTGTGATTGCCAATAACCCCAAACATCTGGGTGGAGCCATTGATTCTGACGCTGCGGACAAAGCCACGCGGTTTATGCAGTTGTGTGACGCCTTTGACATTCCCATTCTCATGCTGTGCGACACACCCGGCAATATGGTTGGCCCTGAGCACGAAAAAACGGCTCTGGTGCGTCACTGCTGTCGCATGTTTGTGACCGGTGCCAGCCTGACCGTGCCGTTCTTCACCATTGTGTTGCGAAAGTCGTATGGACTCGGAGCGCAAGGCATGGCCGGCGGGAGTTTCAAAGCCCCGGCCTTTGCCGTGTCCTGGCCAACCGGCGAGTTTGGCGGGATGGGGCTGGAGGGTGCGGTGAAGCTGGGCTTCCGCAAAGAGTTGGAGGCTGAGACCGACCCGTATAAGCGCAAAGAACTCTACGAACAGCTCGTCGCCAAGATGTACGAAAGCGGCAAAGCGCTCAGCACTGCCACATATTTTGAGATTGATGATGTGATCGATCCGGCCGAGTCTCGGCGCTGGATTATGGCCGCTCTGCGCTCCTCGCCTCCCCCGGCCCCGCGCACGGAGAAAAAGCGGCCGTGTATTGATACGTGGTGAGGAGGGGGGTTAGGGATTGGGACACTTTAACCCCCAACCCTCCAGTTGTGAGATGCGTATGCAAAAGAGGCAAACTCCAATTCCCCTTCAGCTTCCAGTCTGAGACTATCTTCCCACAAAATTTCCGGGCCGGCGCTCAGCCACGGCTTTGATACCCTCTTTATGATCTTCTGTTTGCTGGAGGCGATGCTGCTCTCTGAACTCGTGGTCGGTGGCGGCTTTGACCGCCGCGGCCACGCCGTTCCGCATAGTCGCTCGCACGGACTGAACAGCCAGAGGTGCGCTCTCAGCAATTTCCCTGGCTAATCCGAGCGCAGCCGCACGCACATTGTCCTTCTCCGTCAGGACTTCTCCCAGACCCCAGGCGTAGGCCTCCTGGCCGCCGATGCGTCGTCCTGTTTGAAAAATCAGGTTGGCGCGTGGTTCGCCGATCAGACGGGGCAAGGTATAGGTCAGGCCAAAGCCCGGATGAAAGCCGAGCTTGACGAAGTTCGCCGCAAAGCGCGTTTCCGGGCAGAGTACGCGGAAATCCGGCACCAGTGCGAGTCCAAAGCCTCCACCAATAGCAGCCCCCTGGATCGCGCCAACAACCGGCTTTTTGCAGGAAAACAGACGCACGGCTTGGGCGTAGAGCGGATTGCCCGTTTCGACATCGCGCAGATCACGCTCGGCCTGGCCACTGTGAAAATTTGCCCCGGCACAAAAATGTTTGCCGTCCGCCGCGAGTACGATAGCCCGACAATCCATTTCTTTATCCAGATCTTCAAACGCCTCGGCCAGGGCCTGAATGAGTGCCGTATCAAAGAAATTGTTCGGCGGTCGTTGAATCTCAGCGGTTGCCACATGATCGGCCAACGTTACTTCAACATCTCCGTAGCGCGTCTCCATCGGTGCTCTCCTTTTACTTTCTCATTCTTCCCCTCACAGCAGGGCTGTCTCTGCCAACCGGATATAGCACTATCCCGCCGCTCCCGGTAGCGTTCCCAAACCTAGCCCCACTCTCTCCTCTCCTCTATACTTTATCTCAACAGGACTGCCCAAGCCTCATCCTCTCTCCCTGAGCTTTGTGGAAAGGACACTTCAACGCATCATGCCAAGCCAACACATTCTTGGACCCACCTCTCATTATTTCTACTCGCAACGCCTCAAATTGCACTATGTGGATTGGGGGAACCCTGACAGACCGTTGCTCGTTCTGATTCATGGCGGACGGGATCATTGTCGGAATTGGGACTGGGTGGCGCAGGGGCTACGCGAGGACTATCACATCGTTGCCCCGGATTTGCGCGGACATGGAGACTCGGAGTGGGCCCGCGGCAGTGAGTATTCGATGATCGATCATGTGGTCGATATTGCTCAGCTTCTGGCTCAGCTCAACTCGTTTCCGGTCACTTTGATTGGACATTCTCTCGGCGGTGGCATTGTGCTCCAGTATACCGGCGTGTATCCCGAAAAGGTTACGCAGACCGTGTCCATTGAAGGCTGGGGGCCTCCTCCGCAGATGCTCAAAGAGCAGCCGAAAAGCGCGTTTGAGCGGATGCAACACTGGGTGGATGAAATGCGTGGGTTCGCCGGCCGCCTGCCCAAGCACTATAAGACGCTGGAAGAGGCGGTTGACCGGATGCGTGAAGCCAATCCGCACCTCAGCCCGGAGCAGGCCCACCACCTGACGTTATATGGAACCCACCGCAACGAGGACGGGACTTATACCTGGAAATTTGACAACTATGTACGCGCTCGGTCGCCGTATCGATTCAATATGACTGACGCGCAGGAAATCTGGGGACGCATTACGTGTCCGCTGCTCTTAATTCGAGGCGGTGAATCGTGGGCGGTTGATCTGGAGAAAGATAGTGAACGCGCCAAAGCATTCAGCAACCCCTCTCTGGTGACAATCCCAAAGGCCGGCCACTGGGTTCACCACGACCAACTAGAGCACTTCTTGCAGGTGACCACGGAGTTTTTGCTTCCACCCAAATCAGTGGGATAGCTGTGCCGGTGCAGCCGGCTTGTTTCGAGCAGCGGTACGCAAAAGAGTAAACGTGCCCTTCCAAACCTACGAAAGCTGGGTACGTTTACTCTTTTCATTCATGTCCACACACGGCTGGCGCGGTGTAATCCAGGTTCAGCAGACGGAAATAGTTTTGTCCCAGGGCAATATTCCGAAAAGCGGTGTCGTTCAAATAGCGATTGATGCGACTCGTGACCTGTAACTCCTCCTGATACACCGCGAAGTCCTTATTGTCTGAGGCCACGAAATCGGTGCCGGGCAGAACGCGCTCGGAGTAGGCATTCAGGAACGCAACGTAGAGCGCCCGTTTTTCGGGGTCCGAAAAATACCGGTCGTCAATGACGCGCCAGGAAATATCCAACATCAAGTTGGGATGGCGGTCCAATAGCGACTGCATAATCTGAATATGCTGCGCCGCGTCCATATTGACCAGCTCTCGAGATAGCCCGAGATGCATCCAGATGATCGCATTATCGGGATGCAAATCCAGCACCTTTTGCATCCAGGCCAGATATTTGGTTGGTTCGTCGTCGTTGCCCAGGTCCGAGTGAATCGCGAGCGGGATGTGCCGTTCGCGGAGCACCTGCATGAAGGGGCTCCATCCGTCTATCGCAGCCAGGGACACGGCCTGGCGCCCATTTCCGAACAGTGCCTGTTTCACCAGATTGACCTCACCCATCCAGGTGAACAGGCCGGGATACTCTTCGTCCAGGAGCTGTATCCCCTGAAGGATGGAGTCGGGTCGGGACAAGTCGGGGAAGGTCATGGCGAGCGTCAGGTGGACGTGTTCCGACGCCTCCACAATAAAGCTGGCCGCATTCACGAAATCGTTCTTCAGCGTAGGTTCCACCAGCGTGCCGGGACAGTCCAGGTAGTAGGTGCAGGCAGACGTGACCGGCAGCATCTGGCCGATGCCGTAGATATTGGCAAACAGGACGCCAGCCCGTTCGAGGTAGGAGACCACCTCCGTGAATGGAATGGCGGGACCGCCGAACGGACGGAAGTGCACATGGCTGTCCACGACCGAGGTCTGGGGTTGGACGGCCCGGTCGTAACACTGGCCGGTATTGCTCTGCAACATGGGCAGTGTGAGCGCCGAAGCGTTCCCGGCCAGTCCTGCTAGGCAGAACGCGACGAGCAGAGCGCTGACTATCCTACACATGGTGTCTCCTGTTCACGTGCGAGGTGCGTCCGATTGGCGAGCCAACCGTCTTCAACAAGCGATACCGACTGCGGAGCGGAGTCAGGACGCCAGAGTGATCGGCGACACAACCTTTTCCTGGAGCCAGTTGGACAGGTCGGTCAGACTGCGGGCATTGATTTCGTGACCCATATCATACTCCCGGTAGGTCACGGGCGCTTTGACATCACGCAGGATTTCGACGGACTGACGCGCCCGGCCCACATCAATCAATTCGTCTTTACTACCGTGTTGGACCAGCACGGGAAGTTGCTCGGTTGCTGGCACATCCGGTAAGGCGGTCAGCATATCTTTCGGCAACCACGAACTGAGCGCCGCCAATCCGGCAAAGCGCTCGGGCTCGCCCAGGGCCAGGCTATAACCCATCACCCCGCCCTGGCTAAAACCCAGCACACACAGTTTTTTGGTATCAACAGGGTAGCGCTGCACTGCTGCGTCAAGAAAGGTGCGAACGGTCTCGCGCGCAGAGAGTACCGCCTGGACATCCAGCGGTCCACCACTCGTAATAGGAAACCAGCCGTGGCCAACCATGTTCGGACCGATGGGGACCTGAAGCGGGCCTTGTGGACAGAGCACGAGAAACCGGCCTCGACACAGATGGGGGGCTAAGCCCAGGAGGTCAAGCGCATTTGCGCCCCAGCCATGCAGGGCCAGAATAGTCGGATGCGGACCTTCTCCTTCAGGCTCAAAAACGGTGTGGATAAGATTCATGTGCTATGGCTCCTCCCAAATAGTAATGGAGTGATGGGCCACTGCTATCGGAAAAGCAGTGGAGGAGCAAGAAAAGCAGGGAAAGAAAGAGAGTGACAGGGCGGGACTTTTCTTATTTTTTCGGGACCTGTTTCAGCAGCAGTTCGATGATCTGGTCGGCGTTGATGCCCTCTGCCTCAGCCTGAAAGTTCAGCAGACAGCGATGCCGCAGGGCAGACAGCGCAACATCGGTGATATCCTCAAAACTGACATGTACCCGCCCGTCGAGCAGGGCGTTGACCTTGGCCCCTAATGTGAGGGCCTGAGCCCCACGCGGGCTGGGACCGTAGCGGAGATATTGTGTGACCTCAGGCACAGGGGAATTCGGGTTGTTTGGCGTGGCTGCTTCAATAAGTCGGGCAATATAGAAACTCAGTGGAGGAGCCAGCAGGACTTCGCGTACAATATTTTGCATCTCGGCGATGACTGCCGGAGCAGAATCTTCCGACAGCACCTGATTGATGCTGTACTGGGTCTCTTTTGTGGTGCGCTCAAGAATTTCGACCACCTCAGCCGCGCTTGGCGAGTCGATAATCAGCTTGAGCAGAAAACGGTCCAGTTGCGCCTCGGGCAGAGGGTAGGTCCCCTCAATCTCAACCGGGTTCTGGGTTGCCACAACAAGAAAAGGCGGAGTGAGCGTATGCGTCTCACCAAACACGGTGACTTGCTGCTCCTCCATCGCTTCAAGGACGGCGGACTGGGTCTTGGGCGTGGCTCGGTTGATTTCATCGGCCAGGACGATATTGGCAAAGATCGGACCGGGCTTGAATTCAAAATAGCGCCGGCCGTCAGCGCCTTCAGACAGGACCTGGGTCCCCACGATATCAGACGGCATGAGGTCTGGGGTGAACTGGATACGCTTGGCGCTCAGCGCCAGCGCTTGGCTGAGTGACTTGGCCATCAGTGTCTTGCCCAGACCCGGCACACTCTCAATGAGGACATGCCCGCCGGCAAAAAAGGCGGTTAATATCTTCCGCAATATATTCCGCTGGCCAACGATAAGCTGGCTGATCTCTTCTTCGATGATCGCAAAGATGTGTCGAAAGTGTTCAACACGCTGTTCTGAGGATAAGGGTGATGACGAAGCTGACATGTTGCTCCTAAAGAGTAAACGTGCCAACAGCTGTGTCTGATGTGGAGGGCACGTTTACTCTTTCTGTAAAATCGCTCGATATTCGAGGGGAATGCGCTGCTGCGGGGCATTTTTCTCTTGCGGACGGTCAGCGAGCGGTGCATTACTATACGGCGTGGTTGGGACAGCCGGACTGGTATTTTCAGTCAGTTCCTGGCTGTCCTGTTCCGCCTTGATACCAGTTGGAATACGAACCTTGATATAGCCGGCATCCTGGGTCAGAAATCCGCCGGGCTGTTCGCCTGGTTTGTAAAAACGCTCGCCTTTTCCCTGTCCGCCAGATTTTCCTGGCTGTTGGTCTGATTGATTTGGTTGTTCGGCCTGTTGAGGTTGTTTTCCCTCGCTGCTTTGTTGCGTAGCGTGGCGGTGCTGCTGGTGTCCTGCTTTGTGTGGGTCTATCCCGGAAGGCGGCTGCTGTGCATCCGGTTTTTGGCCTGGTTGAGGAGATTTCTGCTGCTGACCGGAAGGCGGCTGCCGGGCCTGTTTCTTGCCCGTATTGTCTTGAGGCTGGTCAAATTTTATGCCACCGCCGGATTCCTGGGGCGTATTGTTCTGCTTTTGCGACTGTTGGTTGTCGGATTGATTCATCTGGTTTTGCTGGTTTTGCGCGTCCTGCTGAGGCTCACGTCCCTGAGCAGAGAGCGACTTCTTGAGTTGTTCCAGCTTTTCATTTGCTTTGGCCAGGGGCGTATCCTCCGGCTGTGGGCTGTCGCCCTGGTTGCCCGGACTATCGTCTTGCTTGCTGTCGCTACCAAAGAGTTTGAGATCAATAGGGAGAATCTGCGGGATTGGGACCGGTAGATTCATGCGCTTTTGCGCCTCATCAATGAGTCGCATCTTCTCTTGTGGTGTCAGAGCCGGATTCTTAAGGTCCTGAGAGAGCACGAGGAGTTGGGCTCCGGCCTGCTGTTCTGTCTGTTGCTCTTCGGAGGGAGACTGCGGGCGGATCAACTCCCGGGCAATTTCTTCAATATCCCGGATCAAGGTCTCGATCAGAGCGGCGGGCGATGGATCACTTGGCGCTAAGGCAGCACCTCCGGTTGGTAAAAACAAGAACAGTAGGCCGCTCAGGGCTGCGCCGACACACGCCAGAGGAACCCGGCTATCGAGTCGGAAAGGCAGATCGCGCTCAGGAACGAAGAAGGCTGCTTTCCGAGCGGCTTCGCTCCGAATTTGTGCCAAGAAGTCTGAGGAGGAGGGAAGAGTCGCAAGCGTTAAAAAACGTTCTTGGCCATCCGTCTTCTCGTCCAGCACGCTCGCAATGATCTCGTCTCGACAGTTCTTTTTTTCCTGTCTGAGGGCGTTCAGCAGAAAACCGCATACGATCACGAGTGGAAGAAAAGAAAGCCAAGCCGGCAGTGAAAAGGCCTGTATCAGACTATATGCAAGGAAAAAAACCGAGGCCCCCAGGGGCAGAAAAAAACCGAGTGTATTGGCGCTCCGCTGCCGGAGCGCTCGGCGGGCCGTGTTGGTGATCAGCTGAGACAAGCTATCCATTGCGAGAGCGACGTTTTTGAAACCGGCGAACCGCGCGATTATGGTCCGCCAGCCGGGAAGAGAACACGTGCGTGCCGTCTCCTCTAGCCACAAAATAGAGGTAGTTTGTTTCGGCTGGAGAGAGGACGGCTTGCATAGCCGCGAGTCCCGGGTTGGCAATTGGGCCAGGCGGAAGGCCGGTAAACAGATAGGTGTTGTACGACGTGAGCGTGCGCAGATGGTGACGGGTAAGATTGCCGTCAAAGTTCGGGATGCCATAGATGACGGTGGGGTCGCATTGGAGTGGAATCTTGCGGCGGAGCCGATTGTGAAAGACGCCGGCAATCAGCGGGCGTTCCTCTGCTGCCCCGGTTTCTTTCTCAACCAGCGAGGCCAAGGTCAAAACCTCATGCTGAGAGAACCCCAACTCCTGTGCCTGCTGTTGCAGGGCCGGACTGAAGACTTCATACAGACGCCCTACCATACGTCCCAGAATGTCTTCCGCAGAGTTCTGCTTTGAAAAAAAATAGGTGTCCGGGTACAGGTAGCCTTCAAGCCCGTGTTCTTGGAGGTCCCATTTGGCCAGGAACTGAGGGGAGATGTTCAGAGACAGGAATCGCTCTTGGGAACCAAATCCCTGGTCTTCCAGTCTTTTGGTCACCTGTTTGAGTGTCAGTCCTTCCGGGATAGTGACCACGTGGTGGGTGACCTGCCCCCGGGTCAATGTTTCAAGCAACATCCGCGGGGTCAGCGGGGTTGCGAGGACGTACTCTCCACTTTGTATGGATCGGTCTTTGCCGGTGAATTGCGCCCATAAACAAAAGGGCTGCACGCTGGCCAGAACACCTTCGGCAACCAGCAGCCGCGCTGTTTTTTGGAGGGTACTGCCTGGAGAGATAGAGAGCCGAGCAGGGGCAGCTAGGGACGGACCTGGCGTAATGAGCAGAGAATAGACGTAATAGGCGCTGAGTCCGCTGACGCCAGTAAAAAGACAGGCAATAAGAATCAGGACTTTTTTCACTACCGCTCAACCTACCACCGGTGTGGGAGCGAAACAACGTCGCTCCACATTGTTACTTGACTTTTGTGTGCTCTGCTGGCAAATTCTGTGACCATGTACGGCCGGTGGACAGAGTACTGCAAGGAAATATTCCGCATCTTTCTCGGCCGCCAGAACGGCCACGTCCAGGCGCTGATTATTGCCCCTATCCTGGCTGTCAGTTTTCTTGGTTTTGTTGTTCGGGCGGCGAGCTCAGCCGTCGATCCCACTCTTGCCAAAAATGGGGTGATCGTTCAACTCCAACAGCGTTTGAACGAGATTCAAAACAGAACGGCTGTTCTCAAAACTGCCCTCGTTCAGGAGCCGATTCAGAAACTGGAATCGTCTTTTCTCTGGTCAGAACCGATTCCGGCTGGCACAGAGAATGCAGCGCCGTCTGTCAAAGAAACGCTTCCCTCGCCATCTCAGCAAGACGCAGCGGTACGGAAGCCTCTTCTAACCGAGCATCGCATCAAGCGGAATGAGACGTTTGAGACTATTCTGAAAAAAGCGGGGCTTCCGCGTGAACAGACCGCAGCATGGATCACCGCAGCGCAGAAAAGGGACGAGTCGCGGCGTTTGCAGATCAATCATCCCGTGACGTTCTCCTACGATTACGACCACAACGGGACAAGCACGCTACGGGCCGTTGCCTACAGTATCAACAAGCGTTCCAGGCTCGTGCTTGAGAAAGATGAGAGCGGTCGTATTGAGGTACGGGTCAAGACCGTCCCCACGACACTGGTCTGGCGCGTGGTTGGTGGACGCATTACCCGCAGTTTGGGTTCGGCAGCCACAAATATGGGCGTCCCGGCCAGTATTGTTGACGCGGTGGCAGATATGGACTGGGATCTGAACCTCTCATACGAAATCCAGCCGGGTGCTCTTTTCAAGATCATCTACGAGGAAAACCAGCACAACGGCCAAGCCGTGGATTACGGCAGAGTGCTGGCCGCGGAAATCGTGAACAAGGGAGAACGGTATACGGTTTTTTCTCTCGAAGCCGAAGACGGATTTGACGGCTCAGGAGGACAGTTTCTCCGTTACCCCGTCCGGTTCACCCGTATCTCGTCGGTGTTCAGCGACGCCCGCCTCCATCCCATTTACAAACGCAGACGCCCCCACCTCGGTGTGGATTTTGCCGCGCCAACCGGAACACCGGTTCGCGCGGTGGCGTCCGGCAGAGTCAGCTATGCCGGCTGGAGAGGCAACTATGGTCGTTTTCTCAAGATTGACCACGCCGGGCCCTATAGCTCGGCCTATGCCCATCTGTACCGGATTAAAAAAGGAGTGAGAGCGGGCACGAGGGTCAAAAGAGGGCAGATTATCGGCTATGTCGGGTCGTCAGGGGCCGCCACCGGGCCGCACCTGCACTTTGAGATGCACAAGAATGGTCGCTATATCAACCCACTGAAAAAAGTACGGATCGCTCGGGAAAAAAAGGTCCTGACAAAGCCGCCTGACCCGCAACTCGTTGCGATAAAAAAGAAACTGCAAGAATATCTTGCTGCGCTGAGCGTACAGAATGAACCCAAGAATCGCGTTTACAAGGCAATCCCAAGCGTCCAGACGGCTGCACGCGAAGCCGTTGAGCCACGCGCGTAGGCGCTGACGTTGTTTCCCTTTTTGCCCCACGCGCTCGTGATTGTCCCCGCCGTCCCTTCCTGCTCAGAGAACGCTCTACCATCATGCTCTCCCATACTGAAAAACTCCGCGTCCGTTGGGTCGATACGGACGCGTCGGGCCGTATTCATTACACCGCGGCGTTCCGATATTTTGAGATAGCCGAGTGGGAGTTGATGCGGAAATCCGGGTTCCCGCTGTCCGATCACCGTAAAATATCAGGCTTGCCGCGGGTGAATGTCTCCGCAACATTCTACGTTCCCCTCTTTGTTGATGAACCGATTGAGGTGAAAGTGTGGGTGGAGCGGGTTGGGACCACCTCTATTACCTTCGCCGGGGAAATCTATCGAGCCGGAGAACGCTGCGTCAGTGGATCGATTACAGCAGTTTTGGTGAATCAGGATGAACAGCCACAGCCTATTCCGGCAGCAATTCGACAGGCCTTAAACGCTGAGTAAAGATGATCTCGGGAGTTGACACGGAAAACACGCTCACATAGGTAACGAAAGATGTCATACGCAGTGATCCGTACGGGTGGAAAACAGTACCGAGTGACGCAGGGCGAGCTCCTGCGTGTAGAGTCCCTACCGGGAGAGGCGGGGAGTGATATTACGTTCTCCGATGTGCTGCTCACATCAGCCGAAGGCGCTATTCAAGTTGGCACTCCGCTTGTTTCTGGTGCTTCAGTCACGGCTCGCGTTGTTGAGCATGGCAAAGAGAAAAAGATTATTGTTTTTAAGAAGAAACGGCGCAAAGGGTATCGGCGCAAACGTGGCCATCGGCAGCACTTTACGGCTGTTCAGGTCAAATCGATCAACCTGGAAATATAACCTGGGAATATAAACTGAGGGGATAAACGTGGCACATAAAAAAGGACAGGGCTCCAGTCGGAATGGCCGAGACAGCCCAGGACAGCGCCGAGGTGTCAAGCTTTTTGCCGGACAGGTTGCAAAAGCAGGGAATATTATCGTTCGTCAACTTGGGACGCGCATCTACCCAGGGACAAATGTCGGCATGGGACGAGATTATACCCTGTTTGCGAAGACTGACGGGGTGATTCAGTTCGAACGTATGGGTAAGACGCGCAAGCGGGTGTGCGTGTATCCGCAGTAATCTGCTCTACGCACCAGAGATCACACAGGTCGCAGGAAAAGCCCCACTCCGGGGCTTTTTTTATTGCGTCTTCTTCAGCCGCTTATTCCTGATATACACGTGCTATGAACTTCGTTGACGAAGTGACCATGACAGTCAAAGCCGGTGATGGCGGACGCGGGTGTGTCAGCTTTCTGCGTGAGAAGTTTCGGCCCTGGGGTGGGCCGAACGGCGGCAATGGCGGAAACGGTGGAGACGTCATTCTGCGCGTTGACCCGCAACGTAACACGCTGCTCGATCTCGCCCATCGGCATCACGCCAGAGCGGCCCGGGGCGGGCATGGACGGGGTAAGGACCAACACGGGAAAAACGCCCAGTCCTTAGTTCTTCCGGTCCCAGTCGGAACCGTTGCGCGCGACCGAGAGAGTGGAGAAATACTCGCAGACCTCCGCACCGCAGGCCAACAGGTCGTAGTCGCCCACGGCGGAAAAGGCGGAAGGGGGAATGCCTCTTTCACCAGCTCCACAAACCGGGCCCCCCGATTCGCCCAACCGGGTCTGCCCGGAGAGGTACGGCACATCCAGCTTGAACTCCGCTTACTGGCCGATGTTGGCCTGGTTGGATTTCCCAACGTCGGGAAATCGACGCTGATCTCTGCTGTTTCTGCCGCACGTCCACGGGTTGCCGACTTTCCCTTTACGACCCTCATTCCGCACCTCGGCGTTGTTCGCTATGGGGATGCCGGCTCATTTGTCATGGCCGACGTGCCAGGGCTCATTGAGGGCGCGCACACTGGACATGGACTTGGCGCGCGCTTTCTGCGTCATCTTTCGCGGACTTCTATTCTGGTTCATCTTCTTGATATATCTGAGCCAGAACGTGATCCGTATGCAGACTATAGCGTCATCAATCGTGAACTTGAGGCGTTTGATTGCGCTCTGGCCCGGCGACCACAGCTAGTGGTAGTGACCAAAGCTGACCTGACGACCACCCGAGAACGTTTTCCTGAGGTGCGGGAAGTTTTTGTACGGCATGAGAAAAAATTACATCTCATTTCTGCTGCAACCGGGGAAGGGAAACAGGAATTGGTGGGGGAAATTGTCCGGGTGCTCGAACAAGAACAACACAGGCTGAGCGATACAGGGGAGAAAGAGTAAACGTGCCAACAGCTTTGTATGTTTGGAGGGCGCGTTTACTCTTTCCGAACGAGAGGCAGAGGTTTCCCCAGCATGAGTGACGGGAACACCCAACTCGCGCATAAAGCTCGTATTCTTGAGAGTACGAGGCGTATTGTGGTGAAAGTCGGGAGCAGTGTGCTGTCCAGTGGAGACGGGGTACATGCTCAACGGGTAGCCCAACTCGCGACGACCCTTTCTGCCCTGCAGAAGGCAGAGGTCGTCTTAGTTACTTCGGGAGCCGTTGCCGCTGGAATGGGCGTCCTCAATATGAAACAGCGCCCGAGGACGATACCGGCGAAGCAGGCGGCAGCGGCCATTGGACAGATTACGCTCATGGCCCTATATGAAGAATGCTTTTCACAGCATGCTATCCGGGTAGCTCAGATTCTTCTCACCCATGACGATCTGGCCAACCGAAGACGCTATTTGAACGCCAAGCATACCCTCCTGACTTTGATTGAATCCGGGGTCGTGCCTATTGTGAACGAAAATGACACGGTTGCGGTTGAAGAAATTCAGTTTGGTGACAACGATAATCTCTCTGCCCAAGTCGCCGTGCTTGTTGAGGCGGATCTGCTGGTTATGTTGAGTGATGTTGCGGGTTTGTATGAAACAGACCCCCGCCTGGATCAGCAAGCGAAACGTATTTCCCTGGTCGAGCAGTTCGACGAACAATTGATGCAGCGGTGTGGTGAAGCCGGCCCGTTAGGGCGCGGCGGAATGGCTTCGAAAATCGAAGCGGCTCAAAAAGCGGCGCTGTCCGGCATTCCCTCCCTTCTCATAGATGGTCGGAGCCCTGACGGGCTCTGCGCGGTTTTTGACCCTCAGCAGGAAGTTGGCACGCTGTTTCTGCCAGTCTCGGACAGGATTGCGAGTCGTAAACATTGGATTGCCTATACGCTGAAGCCGGCCGGCTCACTTCGTCTTGATGCCGGGGCGGCGGCGGCAATTCGGCGGGATGGGAGGAGTCTGTTACCTGCCGGGGTACGTGGAGTCTATGGCCGCTTTGAAGAAGGGGACTGTGTGACCTGTCTCGACGAAAGCGGGGATGAATTTGCTCGCGGCCTAGTAAATTATAGCGCCGCGGCTCTGATGCAGATTCAAGGCGTGCACACGAGCCGGATTGAACAGACGCTCGGCTATAAGGTCAGCGATGAAGTGATTCATCGTGACGACCTTGCCCTGCTGCAAGACTAGTGAAGAGACACAAAGGAAGACGCGATGAGTCTTGAAAATATGGTGGTCGAATTAGCCCAAACCGCAAAAAAAGCTGCGCGGGTATTGGCAACAATGTCAACCCAAACAAAAGATCGTGCGCTGCTCACCGCCGCCCAGCGCCTCCGGGAGCAGACCGAAGTCTTACGTGCTGCCAATGCACAGGATGTTGCCCGGGGAAAAGGCAACGGTTTATCTGCGGCTATGCTGGATCGACTGACGCTGAACGAAGCGCGCATACACGCTATGGCCAAAGGGCTCGAAATTATGGTCGATCTGCCGGACCCGGTAGATGAAACGGTCTCTACCTGGAAGCGACCAAATGGCTTGGAGATCAGTCAGGTCCGTGTCCCGCTCGGTGTCGTTGGGATTATTTACGAGTCGCGGCCGAATGTGACAGCCGATGCCGCCGGCTTATGTATCAAGGCCGGCAATGCGGTTGTGCTCAAAGGGGGGTCGGAGGCGTTCGAGACCAACGGCGCTATTGTTGACGTTCTGTCTCAAGCCTTTGCCACAGCCGGCTTGCCGGACGGAGTGGTCCAACTGGTCCGCTCGACTGATCGACAATCCGTCACCTTTCTCCTCCAACAGGATCGCTGTATTGATGTTATTATTCCACGCGGCGGAGAGGAATTGATCCGTGCCGTAACGCGAGAGTCGTCTATTCCGGTGATTCAACATTTCTCTGGCTTGTGTCACACCTATGTCGATGCTGCGGCTGATCTTGAAAAAGCGTACCAGGTTTGTCTGAATGCCAAGGTGCAAAGACCCTGGGTGTGCAATGCTATGGAAAATCTACTGGTGCATGAGACCATTGCGCCCCGTTTCCTACCCGACTTTATTACGCGACTCGAACAAGAGGGCGTCGAGATTCGTGGCTGTGACCAGACTCGTCAGATTGTGCCTCAGGTGAACGTCGCGACTGAGGCGGATTGGCAAACCGAGTATCTTGATAAAATCCTCTCGGTCAAAGTGGTGCGCTCGCTTGATGAGGCGCTGGATTTTATTCATACCAATGGGTCAGGTCTGGCCGATTGTATTGTGAGTGAAGATTACTCACATGTCCGGCGGTTTCTGCGTGAAGTGGACTCCGCGACTGTCTATGCAAACGCTTCGACGCGCTTCACCGATGGCTTTGAGTTCGGATTTGGGGCTGAGGTCGGCATTTCGACGAACCGACTCCACGCCAGAGGACCTATGGGGTTGCGTGAGCTCACAACTTATAAATATGTTGTCTACGGAGATGGCCAGATACGGGAATAAAACACGAAAAAGAGTCAACCTGCTCTCCATCCTCCCGTCTCCTCCCTTGATAAGGGGGGTCGGGGGGGATGCTGTTGGCGCGTTGACTCTTTCAGGTCCTGGCGTATGAAAATAGGGCTGTTCGGAGGAACGTTTAACCCCATCCATTTAGGCCATCTGCGGAGTGCGGAAGAAGTCTGTGCCGCGTTTGCGCTCGACCGGATATACTTCATTCCTTCCGCCTCTCCTCCACACAAGCACGAAACGGATATCGCCCCTGCTCAACATCGCTACAATATGGTCGAGCTTGCGGTTGCCGACAATCCCGCCTTTCGTGCCTCCCGTATCGAACTGGACCGTGCAGGACCTTCGTTTTCGGTTGATACGATACGTGCTTTTCAGCAAAGCGGAACATTTACCTCTCTGGCGTTTCTTATCGGGATGGATGCTTTTTGTGAGATTGAGTCGTGGAAGGCCTACCTGGAGATTCCCCGCTTATGCGACCTGATTGTGACGTCGCGGCCTGGGGTTCCCACGCCGTCAATTGACCAGTTCCTTCCCGTTGCTCTTCGGTCCGCCTTTTGGTACGATCCGGCCAAGCAGAGATACCAGCACGAATCAGGGCACACGTTGACGCTGTATACATTGAACGGTCTCCCTATTTCGGCCTCCGCGATACGTGACAATACTCGCGTCGGTCGACCGACGCACTGCCAGCTCCCGCCTGTCGTGGCAGACTACATCGCCACACACGCCCTCTATCGCCGGCAAGAGGCTCTTTCCCTTGAAGGTTGATGATAGCTGGCAAAAGGCCCTGCGGTGCGCCCAATCCGCTCTGGACAAAAAGGCGTATGACTTGGTTGTCCTTGACGTGGAAGCGCTGACGTCCATTGCCTCCTATTTTGTGATCTGCACCGGGCGGTCGGACATTCAGGTCCAGACGATTAGCCGGGCTATTGAGGATGCCCTCCGGCAGGAAGGCCACCGCCCATTAGCCCTTGAAGGCGTCTCGCATGGACAATGGGTCCTCATGGATTTCGGAGACGTGATTGTCCATATTTTCTACGAAACAGTACGAGAATTCTACAATTTAGAAGGGCTCTGGGCCAAGGCTCCACGTTGCACGCTGCCCGAACCCTACTCGACACAAGCCCTAGACCTCCGACTCGAAACCGGCTAGTGACCTTCTCTCCTGCTCCGAGAAGACTGGCCTTCCCTTTCTTTCCACAAGACTTTCCCTTTATACTAAGAGAAGGAACCAGCGAGAGAACCTCGTTGGGGGGTGCTATGGGTCGGACGGCTTCTACTCAAGAGACACTGTATTACGGAAGTACCCGTAAACACCAGTATTGGGAAAACGAAAAACAGACACTGCGTCTCGTCCGCGATCGGTCTGCGTCCGTCTGGCGGGCGTATCGCAAGCAAAATGGTATGTATCGCCCTTTGCTTGTGAAGTCTCGCTCCACGGCAGGACCACGAAAAGAGAAACGGAAATCGGCACCACTGACGGGTAGAAGCGCTGAAGAAGTCGTCGCGAACATCAAACGCGACTATCAGATACGATTGGTGCTTGAGCAACGACTGCGCCGTTGGATGGATAAGGCGTCAGGAGAGCGTGTCCTCGCCTTTCTCGACCCCAACCAGGGAGGGGCGCCAGCAATGACTGACCCAGGCACGTACCATTCTCAGTCATCATAAAAGTGCCGAGCGGTGCAGACGATCCTACCACCGCGCGACCGATGCCCCCCAGGTGAGCCCACCCCCACAGCCGTTGAGCACGACGATGTCGTTGTCATGCACTTTGCCTTCCCGAACAGCTTCATCCAGAGCTATCGGAATGGAGGCTGCCGACGTATTCCCGAAGCGATGCACATTGCAGTGCACTTTGTCCATACTTGCCCCCAGGCGGTCGGCCACCGCTTGGATAATGCGTAAATTCGCCTGATGAGGGACCATTAACTTGATATCTTCCGGTGTTAGGCCGGCTTTTTCGAGGGCCTTTTTTGTCACATCGGACAGGGCCCGCACGGCCACCTTGAACAGTTCAGGGCCTTTCATCTGAATACCCCAGTCGGGCTCCTGTTCCCCGGCTTGATCAAACGTTTGCCGCAGTCCGGAGCGAACGTGGAGCAAGTGCCACAGGGCTCCGCTGGACTCGACGATAGTGCTGAGCAAACCCTGATCATTCGGCTGATTTTCCAACACGACTGCGCCGGCGCCATCTCCGAACAGCACACACGTAGCCCGGTCTCCCCAGTTGACCATGGAGCTCAGGGCATCTGCGCCAACCAGTAGGATACGGTTATAATCTCCACTTTTGAGATAGCTATGGGCCACCGACAGGCCGTACACAAACCCCGCACAGGCTGCCGCGACATCAAAGGCGGGAATATTATCCACGCCCAGGCGCGTTTGGAGTAGGCAGGCAGTGGAAGGAAAGGCATACTCACCGGAGACAGTTGCGACCAGGATGGCATCCAAGTCCTGCGCGGACAGGCCTGACGCCGTGAGCGCAGTTTCACTGGCAGTATGAATGAGGTCGAGCAGGGCTTCATCCTGCCGTATGACATGCCGCTCCTCTATGCCAGTCCGTGAGACAATCCATTTATGATTTGTGTCAACCCGCCCGGCCAGATCATCATTGCTGAGACAGGTCGAAGGGACGGCGGAACCCGTGCCGATAATACGTGCGCCCATGCGCTACCTCTTTATTTCTTCTTGCCCGTCTTGAGCGCCTTCCCATTTGCGAAAGACCAGGCAGGCGTTGGTTCCCCCAAAGCCGAAGGAATTGGATAAGATGGTCCGTACTGGCGCCGAGCGGGACTTGTTAGGCACATAGTCCAAATCGCAATCCGGATCAGGTTCTTCATAGTTGATCGTTGGCGGCATGATCTGATGGTGGAGCGCTAAGGCGGAATACACGGCCTCGACGCCACCGGCAGCACCAAGCAAATGGCCGGTCATAGACTTGGTTGAACTGATGGCGAGCTTTGCTGCGTGCTCGCCAAAGACTCTTTTCAGGGCCAGGGTTTCGGTCGCATCGTTATACGGCGTTGAAGTGCCGTGCGCGTTGACATAATCGATCTCGGTCGGATCAAGCCCGCCGCTCCGCAGGGCCATTTTGATGCACCGCACCGCGCCTTCACCTTCGGGCGAGGGGGCGGTGATATGATACGCATCTGCGTTGGCACCGTAACCGACCACTTCGCCGTAGATTTTTGCCCCGTGACTCTTGGCGAATTCGAGCTCCTCCAACACCACAATGCCAGCGCCTTCGGCCATGACAAATCCGTCACGGTTTTTGTCAAACGGACGACTGGCCTTCTCGGGCTCGTCGTTCCGCGTCGAGACGGCCCGCATGGCAATAAAGCCACCCAGCCCTAACGAGGTCAGGGCGGCCTCTGCGCCACCGGCAATAACGGCATCCTGATCGCCCAGCCGAATGGCCCGAAACGCTTCACCAATGGCGTGCGCACCAGAAGAGCACGCGCTCGTTGGCGTATAATTGATCCCTTTGGCGCCATAGCGGATAGAGATTTGGCCGGGTGCCAGGTTGCCCAACAGTTTGGGGATAAAGAACGGAGAAACTTTCTTGAGTCGCGTATCAAGAAAGTGCAGGTGATATTCTTCAATACTCGTCAGCCCGCCAATCCCGACCCCGACGATACAGCCAATCATATCCTCGTTTTCCGGCGTAATTGGGATCTTGGCTTCATCCATCGCCATCTGGGCCGCGGCAACACTATACTGGATGAAGAGGTCCATCTTTTTGACTTCTTTCTTCTCAATAAAATCGGTGGGAGAGAAGTCGTTGACCTCGCCAGCAATCCGCGTGGGAAAGTCTGAGACATCAAAGCGCGTCAAGGGGCCGATTCCTGAGCGTCCCTCAAGCAGCGCTTGCCAGTTTTTCTCCACCCCAGTGCCAAGTGGAGTCACAGCCCCTAGCCCAGTAATGACGACACGGCGTTGCCCGTTTTGCATAATATCCTACCTCACAAACTATTTTATGATGACATCTGGGGATGCGGGCTTCCGGCCCGCAATGGATGCCTTGTACGAAATAGTTTTTTACCAGCGCCTCTCTACCCGAACACTCTACTCAGGCCATGTATCTTAAAGACTCAGCAAGCCCCCTGCAACTGGCCGGCAATCCCATAGCAGTCTTCCCCAGGCTGAGAAAAGAAGATACAGCGGACTGAATCAGACCGTTTTGAGTAGTTGACAGGCGTATGCCAGAGCACAGACCGAATCGGCATAATCGACAGTATCAAACAGTTTTCCTGAATCAGCGTGAATACGCTTTCCCACGCCGTCCTGTCGTTGCGATCTGCATAGACGGCTGTGATCCGGCGTATATCAAGAGCGGTCTTGCCGAGAATATTCTACCAAACATCCAGCGTTTTCTCGCCCGAGGTTTTGGCACCTGGGCGGACGCTACGGTCCCGACGTTTACCAACCCGAATAATCTGTCAATTGTAACCGGCAGTCCGCCCGCTGTGCATGGTATTTCGGGTAATTACTTTCTCGATCCGACAACCGGACAGGCGGTCATGATGACCGATCCGACTCATCTACGATCTGAAACCCTGCTGGCGCGTTTCTCTCACCTTGGGGCGAAGGTCATTGTCATAACCGCCAAAGACAAACTGTGTCGCTTGCTGGGTCACGGGGTAGTCGATGGGATATGTTTCTCTTCCGAGAAATCCGCGGAGTGTACCATCCCAGTGCATGGTATTGAGAACGTCTGCGACCGTATTGGCCGTCCACAGCCTGATGTCTATTCCGCCGAGCTGTCGCTCTTTGTCCTGGAAGCCGGCCTGGCCCTGCTCGAACAACACAGACCGGATTTGATGTATCTCTCGCTGAGCGACTATGTCCAACATAAACATGCGCCAGGGAGCGCTGAGGCAAATGCCTTCTATGTCGCGCTTGACCGCCTGTGTGGCCGGTTTGCCGAGGCCGGAGCCATGGTCGCCCTGACCGCCGACCACGGCATGAACGCCAAACCGCGAGTTGTGTTTCTCCAGGACATTCTGAATGCACGCTGTGGTCGGGGCAAGACGCGCGTGATCTGTCCGATTACCGACCCCTATGTGGCCCATCATGGCGCGTTGGGGTCTTTTGTCCGGGTCTACTGTCTTGGCGCAGAGCGGGCTGCCGTGCGTGCGGCGATCGTGGACATTCCCGGGATTGAAGCCGTATATGACAAGCATACCGCGTGTGAGCAGTTTCTCCTGCCGCCTGACCGTGAGGCTGATCTCATTGTTCTTGGAGATAAAAAAACGGCCATTGGTGCGGCAGAACGAGAGCATGACTTGTCCAGCTTAGGGGATACGCCGCTACGCTCTCATGGGGGGCGCGCTGAGCAGGCGGTCCCCTTCATTCTTTCTGAGCCCGTCTCTGAGGAGTACCGGAAACGCGCGGACACGGTCCGGCTCAGAAACTTTGACCTGTTCGACTACGCTTTGAACGGGACAAGAGGGCTGTAGTCTGCGTATTTTTCCGCAGCCTCGCGCCTTGTGTCATGAAAATCGAGTCTATAGACTGAAGCTAATGGATGTCTCAGGCGTGATACAGCAACTCTCTATTTGGGGACTGCCGGTCCTTACGGCGGTGGTCTTGCACGAACTCGCGCATGGCTATAGCGCCTATCTGCTGGGCGACCCGACCGCGGCTCGAATGGGCCGACTGACGCTGAATCCTCTTGCCCATATCGATCTGTTTGGAACAGTTTTGTTACCGTTCATGCTTATTATGACTGGCGCGCCGTTTCTGTTTGGCTATGCCAAGCCCGTTCCCGTGAACTTTGCGAATCTGCATAACCCCCGCCGAGACATGGTACGCGTTGCTGCTGCCGGCCCGATTATGAACCTGATATTGGCAGGACTGTCTGCCTTTGCGCTGAAGTTTCTGCTGTCCTTACAACTCATCGACGATGGACTGGTCGCCCGCAGCCTGTTGGCGAGTGTTATGATCAATGTTGTGCTCGCGATTTTTAATTTGTTTCCTTTACCGCCACTCGACGGAGGGCGAGTCGCCACAGGCCTGCTGCCCAGGCGTCCGGCTCTTGCGCTCGCCAAGCTTGAGCCGTATGGCATGTTGATCGTGATGCTCCTGTTGATAACCGGGGTTCTCGGCGACATTCTTCGACCGCTGACGACGTTCTTACTCAACGCCCTATTGTGAGATTCTATTCATGGCAGACAACACAACGGTACGACAAACGGTTGTGAGCGGCTTTCGCCCAACCGGTAAGCTTCATCTTGGACATTTGCACGGCACGCTCACCAACTGGGTTCGGCTCCAAAGCGAGTATCGGTGTTTTTTCTTTGTGGCCGATTGGCACGCTCTGACCACTGGGAATACCAATGCAGAAAGCATTCGTGACAATACCGAAGAGATGGTGATTGACTGGTTAAGTGTCGGGCTCGACCCACACCAGTCTGTGATCTTCCGTCAGTCCGATGTCAAAGAGCACGCTGAGCTCCACCTCTTGTTTTCGATGATTACGCCCACGCCGTGGCTGATTCGGAACCCGACAGTCAAAGAGCAGGCGCGTGAGCTGGGCTTTATCGACTCTGATGACGAAGCCGCGGTCACCACGATTCACTATGGTCTGCTCGGCTATCCTGTGCTCCAGGCTGCCGACATCCTCATGTACAAGGCGCAGCGGGTTCCTGTCGGTATAGATCAAGTCCCGCATATTGAGCTGACCCGCGAGATTGCGCGACGTTTTAATGCGGTGTATGCGGCCAACATCTTTCCCGAGCCACAGGCGCTGCTGACTGAGATTCCAAAAATTCTTGGCGTTGATGGCCGCAAAATGAGCAAGAGCTATGGCAATGCGGTCGTCCTGTCAGACCCGCCGGAAGAGGTTGATACCAAATTGTCGCGGATGATGACCGACCCACGCCGGGCGCGGCGGCGTGACCCTGGCGACCCGGCAGACTGCCCAGCTTTTCATCTGCACCGGCTCTACTGCACTGAGGAAGAAATCGCATTTGTCACTCATGGTTGTAAAACCGCGGCCATTGGCTGCCTTGAATGTAAGAAGGTTATGATCAAGCATGTGCTTGACGACTTGGCAGAATTCAGCCAGAAACGAAGGTACTGGGAAAACCACCGCGACGATGTGCGCGACGTCCTCCGGGAAGGGGAACGCCAGGCTCACGAAATCGCCCGTCAAACCATGGCGGAGGTGCGGGAGGTTGTTGGTGTGTAGGATGGCGGAAGTGTCAGGCCACAAGAGCCGGTGAGCCGGCGAGATTGTGTCGGCCGGGCCTTTTGCCGCATGGGAAATGACGAACGGCGAAGAGTGTAAAGTCGGCAAAGCCCTCTCCATGTTCTATCGCGTTAAACTCGACGTCTTTGAAGGTCCGCTCGATTTACTGCTCCATCTCGTCAAAAAGAACGAGGTGGAGTTACCCGACATCCCCGTCGCTGAAATCACCGACCAATATTTAGCCTATCTCGATCTACTCAAACAGCTTGATCTGGACATTGCGGGTGAATACCTGGTGATGGCAGCGACCCTGCTACACCTCAAATCGCGTCTTTTGCTGCCTGTTGAGGAAACGCCTGAAGAAGAAGATGTCGAGGACCCGCGGGCTGAGCTGGCCAGACAACTGCTCGAATACCAACGCTTCAAAGAATCGGCTGATATGCTGGTGAGTCGGGATCTGCTCGACCGCGATGTCTTTACGCGCCCTCCCATGTCCGATGGACTGGAAGGCGAAGAGGACGCGGTCTATGATTTGTCGCTCGGCGATCTGCTCGATGCCCTGCAAGACGTCATTAAACGGGCAAACTCTGAAGAAGCGCACCAGATCATTCTTGAGCATGTTTCTTTACGTGACTACCTGTGTGCTGTACTCGACACGTTACGGGAGAAAAGAGAGATCCTCTTCGACCAACTCTTTCCTCAGGATTCAACCCGACTTCAGGTCCTTGTGACCTTCCTCGCCGTCCTCGAACTGGTCCGAAATCGGATGATCCATGTGCGACAAGAGAATCCCTTTGGTCCGATCGTTGCCTCCCTGGCGGTGAGTCCAGAGGAGCCCCTACCTGAGGCGCTCGAACACGTATGAGAACAGATAAAATCAAAGCGATCGCCGAGAGTCTGTTATTTGCGTCCGGTGTGCCCTTGCCGCTCCGCCGTTTGGTCGAGGTCATTGGAGCAACCAAGGGAGAAGTGAAGGCTGCCCTAGCCGTCTTACGAGCCGAGTATACGGCCCCCTACCGAGGCATGCGGCTCATGGAAGTGGCCGGCGGGTATCAGTTTCGGACTGTTTCTGATCATGCGGACTATGTGAAAGCGCTCGGTCGGGATAAGCCGGTGAAGCTGAGTCGGGCCGCACTCGAGACCCTAGCGATCATTGCCTATCGTCAACCTTTGACGAAGATCGAGATTGAGGCTATTCGTGGGGTAGACGTGGACGGTGTGTTAAACTCCCTCCTAACGCGAAAGCTCATCAGCGTCCTGGGGCGCAAAGATGTGCCCGGCCGGCCGTGGATATACGGTACCAGCCAGCAGTTTCTTGAGATTTTCAATCTTGATAGTATTAAGGACCTTCCTCCGCTGCCTGAAATCCATGAGCCAACGGTAAATCCGTATGCAGAAGACAGCCCAGATCCAACGGCTACAGAAAATCTTGAGTCAGGCAGGGATCTCCTCGCGCCGGGCAGCGGAGAAATTGATCCAAGCGGGACGGATACGGGTGAATGGGCAAACGGTCACCCGTCTGGGAACAACGGCGAACCCACGCCAGGACCACATTGAAGTTGATGGGCAGTTGATCGAGCTGCCCTCCGGCTGGCTGTATTTCCTGCTGCATAAACCCCCCAGCGTAGTCAGCACCCTCAAAGATCCGGAGGGCCGACCCACGGTCCGCGATTTGCTCTCCGGCGTTCGTGAACGCGTCTTTCCGATTGGTCGTCTTGACTATGACTCGTCCGGGCTGCTGCTGCTGACAAATGACGGCGCGCTGACTGAACGTCTCCTCCATCCACGTTTTCAGGTGCCTCGCACCTACCAGGCAAAGGTGGGAGGAGTTGTCGCCAGAAGAGCTCTGGCTGAGCTTCGCCACGGCGTGCGATTGGAAGATGGTAGACTTGCGGCTCCTGCCGAGGCGCGTATTCTCCGGGCAACGGCCCGCAAAACCTGGCTCGAACTGGTGCTGCGCGAAGGGCGCAACCGCGAGGTGCGCCGGATGTGTGAAGCCCTCGGCTATCGGGTGGAAAAACTGGTCCGCGTGCAGTACGGCCCGCTCAGTTTGGACGTGCGGGTTGGCGCGTACCGTACGCTTACCCCACAAGAGATCAAGCAACTCAAGCGCCTGGTCGAAAAGCCTGCGCAATCACGGCCTTAACTTCACTCTCGGCCTTGACTCCATCTGCTCAGGGCGATACATCTGTCCCACGCAGCACCAGCTGCGTTTTTTATCCTGCGCGGGGTGGAGCAGTCCGGTAGCTCGCGAGGCTCATAACCTCGAGGTCCTAGGTTCAAATCCTAGCCCCGCAACCTATGAAAGCCCCGGAGTTCAAGAACTTCGGGGCTTTTTCCCATCTCACGCAGGCCGTGACGTGGACCTGCGCGACCACATTCCCATGCTCTTGACCTGTTATGCCCAGAGCGACTCGCTCTATTAGCAGGCCTGAACGCAATATGGGTACACCAAAACGCAGAGCAGATCCGGACGGACAGCTACTCTATCTAGCTCGGCTGGCCCATTTCGTCCTCGTCTTCCCATTTTACCTTGTCCTTCCCGTCCGTCCCAAGAAAGTGTGTTTGCCCATAACCCGTGGTAAACACTCCTATGGGCCGGACTGCCGGTGGGCGGCATTCTGGCCCTCCGTTTGCAGCGCGTCTCATTGTTTCAGCAAGAGCTGTGGGCGAACCGCTCTGTGGTTAGAGCCGAGATGCTAACCTTTGGCTTACAAATGGCAACGATTTAGGTGTTGTTTGTAAATCCGATTTTTAGAACTCACCTGTTTGAGTGGACAGGAGCTCTTGCTTTGCCTGCCCCTCTCATCCATTGCCCTTTGGCTAGTTGAAGCCAAGAAGGGGCTGCTATGATGGGTATGGCACGACACTTGCCGATGGAGGGAAGGAGGAAACAGTTATGACGGCGACGGCAGAAGTCCAGCGCGAATGCGCCCGCTTTATAGCTGGCTTGATTAAACGGAACCCTGGTGAACCCGAGTTTCATCAGGCTGTTCAGGAAGTGGTTGAAACGCTTATGCCGTTTATCCTCGAACATCCGGAATATAAACGCGCCCAAATCCTGGAGCGGATGACTGAGCCAGACCGCACTATTATCTTTCGGGTGTGCTGGGAAGATGATCGGGGTAATATTCGGACCAACCGCGCTTGGCGGGTACAGTTTAATAATGCGATTGGGCCATACAAAGGCGGGTTGCGTTTCCACCCGTCTGTCACACTGAGTATTCTGAAATTTCTCGGCTTTGAGCAAGTCTTTAAAAACAGTCTGACAACCCTACCTATAGGGGGTGCAAAAGGTGGGGCGAATTTTAACCCCAAAGGCAAGAGCGATCGCGAACTCATGCGATTTTGTCATTCGCTGATGATCGGGCTGCACCGGTATATCGGGCACTATACCGACGTGCCGGCTGGGGACATTGGCGTCGGAGCGCGTGAGATTGGCTATTTGTTTGGCCAATACCGCCGGCTGACAAACGAAGTCAACGGAATTCTGACTGGCAAAGGCTTATCATTTGGAGGGAGTCTGATTCGGACGGAAGCAACGGGTTATGGCTGTGTCTATTTCATGCAGCATATGTTGGCCACCAGAGGCGACGGTATTGAAGGTAAAACGGCGGTCGTTTCTGGTTCAGGGAATGTGGCCTTATACACGATAGAAAAGCTGCTCCAGTTGGGAGCCAAGGTGGTGACCGCATCCGATTCAAATGGATTTATGTATGACCCCCAAGGTATCGATACTGAAAAGTTCATGTGGCTCAAAGATCTGAAAGAGGACCGGCGGGGGCGGATTGCTGAATATGCCGAAAAGTTCGGCTGTGAATATTATCCGGATAAGCGTCCGTGGGGCGTCCCATGTGAGCTGGCATTTCCATGCGCGACGCAAAATGAAATCAGTACTGAGGAAGCGCGAACCCTCGTTCACAATGGTGTAATGGCTGTCTCGGAAGGAGCCAATATGCCTACGGAGCTGGATGGAGTACACGCCTTCCTGGATGCCAAGGTTCTCTATGGACCAGCCAAAGCGGCCAACGCTGGCGGAGTGGCGGTGTCAGGTCTGGAGCAAAGTCAGAATGCCCTGCGGATCTCCTGGCCACGCGAGGAGGTTGATAGTCGCTTACAAGGTATCATGCGCAAGATCCACTCGCAGTGTGTCGAATACGGCGATACCAAAAATGGCTATCTCAACTATGTACAAGGCGCGAATATCGCTGGTTTTGTGAAAGTCGCCGATGCAATGCTTGCCTATGGAGTAGGGTAATTGGGGGCCGCCGTCGTCATGCGGAGGGTATAGGCGATTTTTTGGAATTTCTCCGGATCAGTGGCGAGACTCGGCAGGCCTAGGCGTGAGGGCTTCTTGCGCTGATCGAAAAGCGGCCGTCGATTGTTCAAGAAGCCCTCGGGCACTGAGTCGTAGGCGATGGCGGCCCATCAGTGACACCCGAACCAGGACATCCGGACTGCCGTGTAGCAAGGCTTTGCGACCATGCAGACCCACCTGGCAGACCATATGCCGGTGCGGCCGAAACGGAAATTGTCCTTGAAAAGCGTTCACGAGCTCGTCGGTGTGTCCGACGTGTTGACCCCCCAGGCTGCTTGCGGTCTGGGGGACCGAGTCTACGGGAACGGATCGAATCCGAGATCAGTGGGACGTAGGCTCAGGCAAAAAGCGTCGTTTCGACCTGACCTGCATGTGCTCGTCTAGGTAGGCAGGTTTCCCTTCGGCACCAGATCAGCGGGACTATGGTATTTGGAGCTAACGAAATCCTCCGGTCCGTGTTCCGTATAGTAAATAGCACCCGAAATCCTCAGTCCGCCGTCATATTCCCGCCCCCTATCTGGCCCGATCACTCGTTTCCCGCCGACAACAATCCAACAGAACGCCAATTCCTTGTCTGCTAAGTACTCCTTCACCAAATCCTCCCGAAGCAGCAATGCGGTGGATCCGTCTTCATAGGCTGTCGGGTCAAACGCAGCACGCTTACCATGCTGATCAAGATAGTCGGCACCGCTTCCGGCCCATTTTAGTTTAAGAGTTTCGATAAACTCATGGTGAGGCAACTGCAATGTATAGCCCCTGTCGACAGAGCAATCGAAGTCGCCGGACTCTCTGTAATATTGGTATGCTGCTGATCGAATCGACACCGGACAGTCTCGCTCCGGCGTGGTCCAATCGTCTACGTCTTCGTCCTGTCTTTGAAGATACGCAAACGCGGGGGACCATCCGTATTCGCCAAGAAATAAGTTGTAACTTCCGGGCGTATCAGGCATCCAGCGTCCATAAAAATCAACTCCTTGAGCCCATCTCTTGAACGCAGACAGATCGTTCTTACGGATGAAATAGCGGACGAGGGAAGGGTGTTTTTCAATGGCGGTCTTGATCGAATCATCCAGTTGTTGCCACTGGGAGGCACCAAGCGTATCGAAGTACTTGGCCTGCCAGCCCCATTCGCTTCCATCCGGCAGGGTGCAATAGCATTCCACGCCAGCGTCCGGAGCGCCCTTCCGCCTGAAGGTCGCCCCGTCCGGAGTCTTAGTGCGCGCGAGTTGAGCACACAGTTCCTCGAAGGCCTTCTGCTGTGAGCCATCTAGCGCGTGAATGCTGTTCCAGTTGTAATTCATCGCCCGAGATCCTGTTGTCGATTAGGCAACGCCACATGCTGAGAACGGAATTGTCGAAATGACATTGTCCCTTCGTAGGAGATTGAAACAAGGCTTGATCGGAGTCGATCAAAAGACGTCTTTTGCGAGTCGTGCGCTCACAAGCCGGTTCAGGCTCACACCCTCCTCTGCTGCCCGTATGGCAAGGACACGGTGCATTTCTGGCGGCACGCGCACCATGAACTTTCCGCTATAGGTACGGTCAGCCAGTGGCGCCGGCAGTGTTTCTCCGGTGGTTTGCATGTCTGCGATACAGTCGCGCACAAGCTGCTGGATACCGGCCAAAGCCTTATTAGGCGTGGACGCCAGCCAGCTTAACGAAGGGAATTCCGCGCACAGACCAACGTACTCGTTATCTTCGGCGGACCAGGTAATGCGGTAGGTGTAGTGGTTCGTCATTTCATGCCCTCCAATTTCTCAATCGCTTTGATGACTTGGCGAACTTGATACGGTTTTGCCATGCCTTTGGCGTTCTGGATGTTCACTCTTGGGTTGTCCGGCCAGGGAGTACGGTAGATCCGATGGCTCGTGCCCTTCTGGCGCGGTTCTCCGAAGTATGCGTCGCACACCTTGGCGAGGTCCGCGAACCGAATACCTTTCGGATTGTTGCGGAGCTCCTTGAGGAGTATCGCCGCGTCCGCCATAGAAAATAAGATATCAATAACGATACTACACAGCAAGACGTATGTACAAAAATCTAATGGAAAAAGGCCCGGCCCCCCAGACCGTCGCAGCAGCCTGGGGAGCAGAGGGACAGGAGCAATCAGAGCAAGACTAGGCGGAGGCCTTCAGCGAGAATTTCCGTTTGGGCCGGAGCTGCATGTGATCCTCCAGACGGGTCTCCGCCTGCTGAAGCTCGGTACACCACCAGCAATACCACGATATTGACATCGTGACCGTGCGGGTCGAGGCATCGCGCTAGGCTGGAGTGCCGGCGGTACACACAGGTGCCCCAACCCCTACCCAAAGCACGGCTTGGTCGCTTGCCAGGGGCACATCTTCTCGAACGCTGCCGAGGCGCGTAGCACGCCGGCATCGTCGAAGCGCCGCCCGACAATTTGGAGTCCAACTGGTAATCCTGCCTTGGTAAACCCGCACGGAATGGACGCTGCCGGGTTGCCAGTCAGGTTGAAGGGAAATGTAAAGGCGAGCCACTCGTACGGGGCCAGCCGGGTGCCGTTAATTGATTTGGCATTGTCGAGCCCGACGGCAAACGGCGGGCAAGGCAGGGTCGGGGTGAGCAGCAGGGTGTATTCCTCAAAAAATTTCTGGACCCCTGTATTCCATTCCAAGCGCTCAAACCACGAGTCAATATAATAATTGGCTTTCCATTTGTGCGTTTTCTCAATCAGCTTCACCAGATTAGGATCAATATCCGACCGGCGCGTTTTGAGTGCCGGCCCTAACCGAGCGGCAATCCCGCCACAAAACAGACCCTCCCATGCCTTTTGCGGGTTTGACCACTTGGGTTTGACGGTTTCGACCCGACACCCCAAGTCCTTGAACTGTCGGGCTGCTTTGGCGCATAGGGCTTTGACCTCCGGATCAAGCGCCTTGGTAAAGCCGAGATTCTCACACCATGCCACCCGTCCCCCTTTCAGTGAGCCCTTGAGGGCTTTGACATAATCGGTCGTGTCAGCCGGCAAGGAATATTGATCGCGCCCGTCCGGCCCCGCTGTGACATTCAGCATGAGCGCGGCATCCGCCACGGTTCGTGTCATGGGCCCAACATGAGACAAACTCCAGGCTCCGCTGGGTGGAGAGACTGGAATCCGGCCAAAAGACGGCTTGATACCATACACACCGCTGAATGACGAAGGGATACGAATCGAGCCGCCCCCGTCCGTTCCTATGGCTAACGGCCCCATGCCTGCTGCAAGCGCCGCCCCGGCCCCCCCACTTGATCCGCCCGGTGTCAGGGCTGAATTCCACGGATTCCGCGTCGGCCCGAACAAGAGATTGTGGGTGACCCCAAGCCAGCCGAAGGTCGGCGTATTTGTTTTGCCGAGTTGAATCGCCCCCGCGGCCTTCATGCGCGAGACCATTGGCGCATCTTCGGTTGGGACATTATCCGCAAAGAGCGGGCTGCCAAACGTCGTGCGAATCCCTTTGGTCACCACTAAGTCTTTGGTCGAGAACGGAACCCCGTGGAGCGGGCCAAGTGAAGCCGAACGCTGCATCAGGATTTTCTCGGCTTTACGCGCGTCACGCATAGCAGCTTTATCCGTGAGGGTGACAAAGGCGTTGAGCTGTGGGTTGAGTTGGTCAATCCGCTCAAGAATCGCTTGGGTGATTTCGACCGGAGAGAGTTGTTTGCGTCGTATCGCTTGCGCCAGTTCGGTTGCGGACAGCCAGCAGATATCGTGCTTCGCCATGTTGCCCTCCTTAATTCCTCTCCTGTGTACGAATCTTCCTCATAAGAGGCAAGCAGGACAAGAAAAAATTAATACAGCCACGTCCCTCTCTGACAGTCCTACCTTGTCACTGTTCTGACGGAATGGTAGGGTTCCCGTCTCTGATACGGTTCATCCCCTGAGTCGCGCTTCTCTTTTTCTCCCAAGCAGGACTCCCTGAGCCTGCAACTGGGAGCAGTCAAAGCCTGCAACGAGACGGAGTAGACGGCAGTGGGGGACCCTGAGGAAATGAAGCGTTACCACTCTCGAACGCATTCAGGAGTCAATACATGTCTGGACAGCAAGCAGAAATTTCAGCCCAACGCGTGACCTATCGTGTCGAAGAAAAACTCACCATTGTCGGTGACGCCTGGGGGGACGTCGACAATCCGCCCGTCCTGCTCTTGCACGGCGGCGGCCAAACGCGCTTTGCCTGGGGGAGTACGGCCCGGACCCTGGCAGAGCACGGCTGGTATGCGGTGTCCCTGGACCTGCGTGGTCATGGAGAGAGCGGCTGGGCTCCTGACGGCAATTACAATATCGAAAAGTTTTCCGCGGATCTCCATGTTGTGTTGGGCCATTTCGACCAGCGCCCTGTCCTGGTGGGGGCCTCCCTGGGCGGCATTACCTCCATGCTGACCGAGGGGGAAGCGCCGCAGCCGGTCAGCGCCGGGGTGATCCTGGTCGATGTCACGCCACGGGTTGAACAGAAAGGCGTGGACCGTATCCGGTCGTTCATGACCGCCCGGCCCGACGGCTTTGGCAGTCTGGAAGAAGTGGCCGATACCATCGCCGAATATATTCCCCATCGGCCCCGCCCCAAAGACGTGAGCGGTTTAGCCAAAAACCTGCGTAAGGGAGAGGATGGCCGCTACCGCTGGCACTGGGACCCGAATCTTATGAGCCCGGCCCGTTTTCGGCGCGATCCCGAACGGCTCATGGCAGCGGCTCGTGGACTGCGGCGGGTGCCGACCCTGTTGGTCCGGGGGAAACTCAGCGATGTGATCAGCGACGAAACGACCCAGGAATTTCTCGACGCCGTGCCGCATGCCAAATATATCGATGTGTCTGATGCCGGCCATATGGTTGCCGGAGATAAAAACGACATCTTCAGCAAGGCTGTGATCGAGTTCCTGGCTGATATCAAGACAACCGCGCCGGCCGCCTAGGCCGGCACGTTGGAGGGCCGAGTCTACCGCCCCCGGCCCATGGTGTAAAACTCGTCGTTGGGTCGCATATCGGTCAGATGGGCCATGCGATTTGACAGGGCAAAAAAAGCGGCAATCGCGCCCATATCCCAGATATCTTCGTCGCTGAAGCCGTGCTCTCGAAGCCGACCATGATCCGCCTCTTCGACTTCCTGGGCACGGACCGCCATCTTGACCGCGAAGTCCAACATGGCCCGCTGCCGGGGTGTGAGGTCCGCCTTGCGGTAATTCACCGCGACTTGATCGGCGATGGGCGGATTCTTGGCATAGATGCGCAGAAGAGCGCCATGCGCAACGACACAATAGTGACAATCGTTGGCTGCGCTGGTCGCTACCACAATCATCTCGCGCTCCGCTTTGGATAAACCACTGTCCTTGAGCATGAGGGCGTCGTGATACTCAAAAAACGCGCGGAACTCCGCCGGCCGGTGGGCCAGGGCCAGGAACACATTCGGAATAAACCCGGCTTTTTCCTGGACTTCGGTGATACGACGCCGAATATCCTCGGGTAAGTCTTCGAGCTGCGCAACCGGATAGCGGCTTATGGGTGCATCTGACATAGACATTCCTTTTCCAAGAGATATAGCAGTGCTTGCCAAAAAATCTTGGCTTTCGCAATGGAGGCATGTAGGCTAGTGGACTGCTCATGATCTGCTTATGAGCTCTTGTAATGCACAAGGAGGACCATCATGGAAAACAAGCCGGAAAAAACGGCCCTACAGGACGATTACTCCTACCGGGCGGTTGATGCCTATAACACCCGGATGTACCTCCTCCCAGTCCTGGCCGACCCCCAGCGCCGCGCGGCGCTGATTGCCGAGCATCGCACCCGGCCGATCTACGAAGCCGCCCAGCCTGACAAGCCGGCACCCATGGACAGTCCGGAACTTGCCCGTTTGCTGGACCGCCTGCGGGTCGTCCCGCAGCAGGACAAACACGTCATCGTGGAAACGCGCCCGTGGGAAGAGTACCGCATTGGCATTCTGCCCGGCGTGCGCGGGACACCGGTGGCCATGACCGACGAAACCTATCCGACTCGTGAAGACGCTGAGCATGCGATTTTCCTGAAACGCCTGGGGGCCTTGCTCGAAGCCTACGGGATTCAAGAATAATCAGCCATTTGTAAGGAGATGGGGCATGACGACACTTGGTATCACAGGTTATAGCGACCGTATTTCCGTTCGGCCCGGACAGACTATTCAATTTTATATCCACTCCGAACGCAGCGAAGCCTACCGCGCCGATATCGTCCGGCTCATCCATGGCGATACCAATCCTGATGGTCCCGGCTATAAAGAAGAAGAGATTGAGACCGGGGTGAGTGGTGAATATCCGGGGCGGCATCAAGCCGTCCACGCCGGCTCGTATATTTGTGTTCCCTACGACGCGCGGTTCGATATCGGCAGTTTTACCCTTATGGCGCTTGTCTTTCCCACCACGCCAACCACAGGGGTTCAGGGAATAGTCACGAAATGGTCCGGGCCGGAGGAAACCGGCTACGGCCTGTTTATTGACGCGCAAGGCGAGCTGGCCGCGTGGATTGGACGGGGGAAGGGCGCAGTCGAGCGGTTTCCTTCGGGCAAACCGCTGTTTCGCAAGGTGTGGTATCTGGTGGCTGCAAGTTTCGATGCCGCCAGCGGTCAGGTCCAGCTTTTTCAAGAGCCGCTTGTGACCAGTACCAACACGGGTCATGGGATGCGCTTCATCCATCCGATTGAAGAAACCTCAGCAAAACTTGACCTGCACGGCTCCCCCCAGGCGCCAGCCAGAAATGACTGTCCGGTGCTGATTGCTGCGGCAACCACGCGGGCGCATTCAGGCCGGCATATTTGTGGTGGGCACTTCAGTCACGTGATCTCGCCGGTAGAGATTCCGGAACACGAAGCCAAGTTCAACGGACGCATAGAACGCCCGGCTATTGCCAATCGCGTGCTCAACCGAGCGGACATCGAGCGCATCCTGCGTGGCCCGCGCCCCTTGCCCACCGACCTGCGGCCGGCCGTGGCCGCGTCCTGGGATTTTGCGGCCAATATTGTTCCAAACGCGGCCTCAACCCAGGTGCTCGATGACTCCTTGCACCGCCTGCACGGTCACTGCATCAATATGCCGTCACGTGGCATGCCCGGTCATAATTGGACAGCGAATCATATGAGTTTTACTGCCGCGCCACAGGAGTACGGGGCGATTCATTTTCATGATGACGCAGTGGACGACGCGCGCTGGGAGGCTGATTTTACGCTGACTATTCCCGAGGGTATGAAAAGCGGGGTGTATGCCGCCCGCCTGCGTTTGGGCGGGCAGGACGCGCCCGGCAATGAAGACTACATCCCCTTCTTTGTCCGGCCTGCGGCCGGACAGCCCACAGCTAAAATCGCGGTTATTATTCCCACGGCCAGCTATATGGCCTATGCCAACGAAAATCTCAGCGCGGATTCGCAGGTCGCCCAGCTCCTGACCGGTCGCGTGCCGCTGATGCAGCCAGGGGATCTCTTACTCCAAGAAAAGGACGGCTACGGCTATGGCACCTACACCGTCCATAGCGACGGCTGGGGGGTGCAAGTCTCCTCGCGACTACGGCCCATTCTCAATATGCGGCCCAAATACACCCACGTGCTGTCGCCGTCCGTCTGGCAACTGAATGCGGATTTACACCTCACCGACTGGCTCGAAGCCCTGGGGTTTGATTTTGATGTGCATACGGATGAAGACCTTCAACGCGAAGGGGTCGAATTGCTGAAGCAATACCGCGTCGTGCTGACCTGCCATCATCCCGAGTATTGCTCGGAAGAAATGTTGGACGCCTACGAAGCCTATCAGCAGCAGGGTGGTCGCTGGCTCTACCTGGCGGCTAACGGCTTTTACTGGTGTACGGTCTTTCATCCCGATAATCCGGGCATCATCGAAGTCCGCAAAGGCGACAATGGCACGCGGGCCTGGACCATAAACCCAGGGGAATATTGCAATGCCTTTGATGGAAAACACGGCGGCCTGTGGCGGGTACGGGGCCGGAATATGAGCAAACTCACCGGGGTCAGCTTTACCTCGTTTGGCCTGACGGCCTCAAGCTATTACCGCCGCGCTCCGGACAGTCTGCGCCCGGAATGTACCTGGATATTTGAAGGCATCGGCGAAGACGAGCCGATCGGAAACTTCGGCCTGGTCGGGGGGGGGGCCGCGGGGTTGGAGCTCGACCGCTACGACCTGGAACTGGGCACGCCTCACAACGCCTTTCTGCTCGCCCATTCTGAGGGGCATAACGATATTTTTGTGACCGTCTCGGAGGAGTCGACGTTCAACGCCCGCGGCTATTTTGCGGCCGGTGGCACCGGCGATCAAAATCCTTATATCCGAGCGGACATCGTGTACTTCAAAACCCCGAATGACGGGGCGGTGTTCTCGGCCAGTTCCATGGCCTGGTGCGGCAGCCTCTCACACAACAACTATGACAATAATGTGTCACGTCTGACCGCAAATGTGATTCGCGGCTTTCTCCAAGATGGACCGTTGCCGTGAGGGGGCGGAGCGTGCCCTATTGAGATGAAAGGCGTTCTGCAATGCGTTTGTATACATCACGACGATGAATCACTCCGTAGATCCACACTTCTCTTCGGAAGACGCGAAAGACGACCCGATAGTCTCCGACCCGAAGCTTCCAATAGCCCTTGAGTGTTCGTTTCAGGGGTACCCCATACTGCTGTGGCGCTATCTCCAGTCTGGTCTGAATGGCGCGGGCGATGCGCTTGCGAAGGTTCCTATTGATCCGAGGAATATCTTCAGAGCGGACAGCGGGATGGTAGAGCAACCGATAGGGCGGAGAGACATCAGTCATCCCAGGTTGCCTGATGCGTCAGGGCCTGAGCGCGTTGAAAAGTGTGCGCCCGCTCTTCAGCGAACCAACCGAGCTCTTCGTCTTCCTGAGCGTCTAGCGCTTCTCGAACGAGGTCGCGGATTTTAAGGGAGAGGGATATGTGTTCTTTTTTGGCGAGCTTCTGGACCCGCTCATACAAGGGCTTTTCCAAAACAACGTTGATACGTGGATTCCTGGTTGGCATACATTTGTCTCCTGAGTGGTTGCAGTAGTGTATCACTTGTGGAGAACCATACTCAAGCAGCGAAACCCCTCAGATGGGAGCATCAATGAAATCGCTCACACGCTGTGCGTGGGCCAAAAACGAGTTGGCAATTCAGTACCATGACCAGGAATGGGGCGTGCCGGTGCACGATGACCGGACGCTGTTCGAGTTTCTCATCCTCGAAGGAGCGCAGGCCGGCCTGAGTTGGGACACGATTCTCAAGAAGCGCACTCACTATCGGACCGCGTTCGACAACTTTGACCCTGTTCGCGTCGCCCGCTACACGCCCCGTAAAGTTGAGCGGCTGCTGGCCGATCCCGGTATCGTGCGAAATCGGCTGAAGGTCGAGTCCGCGGTGAAGAACGCCCAGGCGTTTCTGAAGGTCCAAAAAGAGGCGGGCAGTTTTGACGCCTATATCTGGCAGTTTGTCGGTGGCCGCACGCACCAGAATACGTGGCGCTCACTTAAAGATGTCCCAGCCCGCACAGCCGCATCAGACGCCATGAGCAAAGACCTCAAAAAACGCGGCTTCTCTTTTATGGGATCAACAATTTGTTATGCGTTCATGCAGGCCACCGGCATGGTCAACGATCACACCCTGGATTGCTTTCGGTATGCTGAAGTGGGGGAAGTGGAATAGCCCCTTCCCCTCTTAGCCCGTAATCACAATTTTGCCAAAATGCGAGGCACTTTCCATCAGTTTCAGTGCTGCTTGGGCTTCTTCAAACGGATACACCTTATCAATCACCGGCTTGATCTGATTCACGGCCATAGCCGCATTCATATCTTCAAACATTTCGCGTGAGCCAACATAGACCCCTTGGAGTCGGAGGCTCTTCATCAACACCGGAATGGGATTCACTTCGCCATCCGTGCCAGCCAGAATACCAATCAAGCCGATAAAGCCGCCTACCCGTGTGGCCTCCATTGATTGCACCAGCGTACCAGCGCCGGCCACTTCCACCACTTGATCAACACCCACACCACCGGTGAGTTCCAACACCTTTTTGCCCCACTCTTGTGTGGTCTTGTAATTAATCACCGCGGATGCGCCGAGCTGTATGGCGCGTTCGAGTTTTTCGTCACTACTCGATGTAATGATGGGGCGCACCCCGGTAGCTTTGGCAAACTGCAAGGCAAAAATGGACACCCCACCGGTGCCGAGAATGAGAACCGTGTCACCGGCTTTCATATTGCCCAGCGTGACCATGCTCTGCCAGGCAGTGACCGCGGCGCAGGGGAGCGTCGCGGCGTCTTCATAGCTCATATAATCGGGAATCTTCACTACCCCGTCTTCGTCCAGCACGACCAGTTCGGCGAACATGCCGTCCAAGGCCCCGCCCAGCGCTGAGGCCCCATGGGCCGCGGCCGGCCCGCCGGCCAACCAGTTCTGAAAGAAAATACCGGCCACCCGGTCACCCGGTGTGACGCGAGTTACGCCCTCGCCAATGGCGACCACCTCGCCCGCACCATCGGACAACGGAATGAGGGGGAGATTCAGCCCTCGCATCCCGCCGTGTTTGACTGTCATGAGGTCACGATAATTGAGTGAAGTCGCTTTGACTCGAATGGCGATCTGACCGTGACCGGGCTGCGGGTCTGGCCGCTCCGCGAGGGTTAAATTTTCAATGCCGAATTTTTGGTTGATTTGCCACGCGCGCATGTCAGAGACTCCTTACTCATAGACCGATTCAGCCTGAAATGAATGATTACACCTGTAACTTCCAGGTCTCTCCATTCGGGACAATACGGCCACCGTTCGGCGCCAGGAAATGCGCGGCCAGAACGAGGATATCCCGGTCACAGTAGTCTTCTAGGAAGCTGCGTCGCGTGGCTGCCGAGGCGACAGGATCAACACAAAAACCACTACTCCACTGTGGCTCGGAACACTGCACGGGATGATGCATCATGTCACCCGTCATCACCGCCTTCTTCCCGTTCGACTCCAGGTTCAGACAGACGTGGCCCGGAGTGTGGCCGGGCGAGGGGGAAAGATGCAGCTCGTCGTCAATGGCATGGTCGCCGTCAACCAAAACGGCCTTGTTGGCTTCGACAATGGGAATCACGCTGTCGGCAATGGAGCCATCATCAGCCGCATTCTCGGAGCCACTTTCGTATTCGCTTTTCCAGAACTCCCACTCCTTTTTGGCAAAGAGATATTTCGCATTGGGAAAGGTCGGCACCCACTTGCCATCTTCCAGTTTCGTATTCCAGCCAACATGGTCGAGATGGAGATGGGTGCACAACACATAATCCACCTGCTCAGGGTGTACGCCGAGCGCGGCCAGGTCTTGGAGATAGGGGCCATTCATCATACTCCAGTCCGGGAACAGGCTGCGCTGCTTGTGGTTGCCGACACACGTGTCAACCAGAATGGTATGGTGGCGCGTTTTCACTACATAGGTCTGGATACTCATCATGAGCTTACCGTCTTCTGCCACAAACTGTGGAGCCAGCCAGTTATTGTGCTGGGCCATCCCTTCGGTTGTGGCATCGGGCAGGAGCATTTGCGGCTCCATAAGCGGGCCTTCCATTTCGACCACGCGTGCAATGCTGATATCGCCTAGTGCAATTGTCATGCTATCCCTCCTCTTACTGGCTCGTTTTTTATGTCATTATGCGTAGAACGCTCTGACTATTTTACGCCATCGGGCGTCATGCACGCCCGGGCGATCGGGATGATAGAAGGCCACCCGGTCGAGTAAGCCGTCGTACTTTTCTCTGAGCAGGGCAGGGACTTCATCCGGGGAGCCGGTCACCGCGTACTCGTCCAGCATTTCATCGGTCACGTCGTTGGCCATCGCCTGCCACTCGCCCTTGGCCGCTTTGGCGTTCAGGCTGAGACACACGTCGCCCCAGCCATGGACATCCAGCACGGGTTTATAGGTACGGGTCGAGGCGTAGAAGGCGATTTGCATGCGTATCTTTTCACGCATTGCGCCCATTTCTTTTTGGCTGTCTCCCATAATCACAAAAGATGAGCTTGAGATCACCACGTCTTGCCGGCTCCGCCCGGCTTTTTTGGCTCCTTCTTCAATCTGCGGCAGCACGCGCTCGCGCAGAAACGTGGCGGAATGAAACGGATGGGCATGAAAGCCGTCGCACAGCTCGCCAGCCAAACGGCAGATGTACGGGTTCACCCCGGCGATATAGATGGGAATATGCGGATGGTCGATTTTTCCTGGCGAAAAAGCCGGAGTCATAAGCGTATGCTGATAAAACTCGCCTTGAAAGTCCAACTTCGTGCCGTTTTGCCAGCAGTCCCAAATCGCCCGCAGGGCAAGAACAATTTCGCGCAACTTCGGACCTGGCGATTCCCACTTCACGCTGTAGCGCCGTTGATTATGGCCTTTCACCTGGGTGCCCAGCCCAAGAATGAAGCGCCCGTCGGAGGCGCGTTGCAGGTCCCAGGCCGTATAGGCCAGCGACATCGGGCTGCGCGGAAAGGCCAGGGCAATCGCGCTGCCGAGTTTCAGCCTCTTGGTAGCAGTGGCCGCAACCGCCAGCGATAGGAAGGGGTCGTGCTGGTTCTCCATGCTCCACACGCCGTCAAAGCCCATGTCCTCTGCATTGCGCGCAATCGCAATAGCTTCGTCGAGTGAGCCGGCGGTCAGTAAGCTGTCGAGTTTCATCTCTCCTCTGTTTCTGTCCTCAGGATGCCCGAGACGCTATGGGAAACACACCCCCGGCGGGAAATCAACGCCTAGGGCTTTTCCGGTCTCTCTTCCTCTAAAGAACCGACTCGGCGTAACTGTGGGAAGAGACGCGCCCACAGGCCAACAATGGCCAGGGTGCCGAGTCCGCCCAAAACCACTGCGGGCACAACCCCAAACCAAGCCGCGGTGACTCCGGACTCAAATTCCCCGAGCTCATTTGACGCCCCAATAAAGACCGATTCGACCGCACTGACCCGGCCGCGCATCTCGTCCGGCGTTTTCACTAAGACCAGCACCCGACGAATGACGACGCTGATCATGTCAGACGCGCCCAGGACCGTCAGGGCCAGCAGCGACAGCCAGAGATTGTGAGACAGCCCAAAGACGACGATGGACAGACCGAAGACCCCGACCGCCCCCAGAAGAATCGCGCCGGCATGACGCTGAATCGGCCGGCGAGCGATGAGCAGCGCCATGACCAGCGCCCCAACCGCCGGCGCGCTTCTCAGCAGTCCGAGCCCCCAGGGACCAACGTGCAGAATATCCCGCGCATAGACCGGCAGCAGGGCGGTTGCTCCGCCCAACAGCACCGCAAACAGGTCGAGTGATACCGCACCCAGGACAACCGGCTGGCCCCGAATAAAGGAAATCCCGGCCACAACAGACTCCCAGGTAGCCGCCATCTGCTCTCTCTCGCGGTGTTCAATACGGATGGTGTTCACTAAAAAAACGGAAAGAAGAAACATCAGCACACAGCAGCCATATACCGCCTCCGGTCCAACGGCGTAGAGCAGCCCGCCGATGGCCGGGCCGACAATGGTCGCGACCTGCCACGAAGACGAACTCCAGGCCGCGGCATTGGTAAAGAGGCGCGGTGGTACGAGATTGGGCATCAGGGCGACAGAGGCCGGAAATTCAAATGCACGGGCCGTGCCGAACAGTATGAGCACACCAAAGAGGAAGAGCGTATTTGTGCCGCCTTGCAGCGTAAACGTCAAAAAGAGCACCGCGCAGACCGCCTCAACGATGATGCACAGCGCCATCACGGTCCGCCGGTCATACCGGTCGGCAACGTGACCGGTAATCAGCGCCAGGCCGAGCGAGGGGAGAAATTGAGCCAGACCGACCAGGCCAAGGTCGAGTGGCCGGCGCGTCAGATCATACACCTGCCAGCCAATGGCCACGGCCTGCATTTGAATGGCGAGCGTGACACACAGCCGGGCGGCCCAATAGCGTTGGAAGCTGGGGTAGGTAAAGGCAGATGCTGACGAATAGGCTATCCGTTGTTCCAAAAAACCCGCCTAGCCTCGATATCGGGGAAACTCCAGAGCGGCTCCCTGTTGGGCTCGGTCTCGAAAGAAGAGGAGTGTAGACACGAACGTAGAGAGCGTCAATGAAGCCGGTGCTTGGCGGTTTGCCGCGCTCAGGGCATACTAACAAGCCTAGGAGGAGATCCCATGCCAGAACCGGTCCTCATGGTTGAGAAAAGCGATGGTATCGCAACCCTGACCTTAAACCGCCCGAAGGCGATGAATGCCTTGTCGCGTGAACTCCGGCTCGCAATTGTCAAAGCCTTTGAGTCGTTGCAAGGCGACTCGGATACCCACGTCGTCATTCTGACCGGCGCCGGCCGGGCATTCTGTGCGGGTATGGATTTGAAGGAACTGAGCCGGACGAGTGAGCCCTTAAAAGAACCGGAACCAATCAGGGGCAGCATGGACGTGGTGCGGGTCATGGAAGCGTTCGACCGACCCATTATTGGTGCAATTAACGGCTTTGCCATTACTGGCGGGTTTGAGTTAGCCCTGGCCTGCGATGTGTTGATTGCATCCAGCGACGCGCGTTTTGCCGATACGCATGCCCGCATGGGTGTGATGCCAGGTTGGGGCCTGAGCCAAAAACTCTCGCGAGTAATTGGTATTTACCGCGCCCGGGAGTTGTCTTTGACCGGAAACTATTTGTCCGCAGAACAAGCTGAAGCCTGGGGACTGGTGAACCGTGTGGTTGCTCCCGACGAATTGCTGCCGACCTGTCACGCCTTGGCAAAAGATATGCTGTCGTGTCTGCCCGAAATGCTGCGCAATATAAAGCGCGTGATTAACGAAGGCTACGCCCGGACGCTCAGCGACGGGCTGCAACTCGAATCCACCATCTGGCGTGAACAGGTCCGGGGAGTCACTCCAGAGGCGATTGCCACCAGGGTAGAGGGGGTGAAACAGCGGGGCCGGACGCAAACATCCTGAGTCAGGTAGGCCGGGTTATGCGTGTGAACATGCCCTAGACTCGCCCAACAATCGTATCCCCAACCTCTTTTATGTAATCCGTAATTTCTGTCTCAGTGGCGTTGAGTGTGAACAGTGCGTCACCTTTGGGTGGAAAGAGTGAAATCAGACGATCCACACCCAGGTCGGCGAAACGTTTGGCCATGTCGAGATTGACCCGCCCAACTGGAGTGACACTGATTTCCAGTTTGCCCAAGCCGCTCGGACGCTCATTTTTTTCTCCGGCAGCCTGCAAACCGTCGAGGCATTTTTTGGTTCCATCTACATCGAGGGCAAAGCCGTACCAGCCGTCGCCATGCGTCACGGACCGCTGGAACGCCTGGGGTGTCATGCCTCCAAAAACAACCGGCGGGCCGGGCTGTTGGACCGGCTTGGGGAATGCCTTTACTCCACTAAAGGAAGCAAACTGGCCCTGGTGGGCTGGATTGTCCTGACTCCAAATCGCCCGCATGGCATCAACGTAATCGAGCGTGCGCGGTCCCTTATGACTGAACGGCGCTCCGAGGGCGTCAAATTCCGGCTTGAGATAGCCAATGCCAACACCAAAGATCAGGCGTCCGCCTGATAGGACATCGAGGCTGGCCATCTCTTTTGCGAGCACCAGCGGATTCCGTTGCGGCAAGATAATAATGCCGGTTCCCATGCGGATGGTTTGGGTCTGGCCAGCCAGAAAGGCAAAGGCGATATTGGGGTCGAGCATGGGGTAGGTTGGGGGTAAGGGCGAAGGCGGCTCCTGCGGGTCCGGTAACACCACGTGCTCGCCCGCCCAGACGGATTCAAACCCGGCAGCCTCGGCTGCCTGCGCCATCCGCGCCGATGCGTCCGGCGTACTGCACGGTCCCATATTGATGCCAAATAGTCCGAGTTTCATGTCTTCCCTCCTTTTTTTATCACGTGCAGAGAGACATACCCCGAAACAACGCAGGTGAGAAGGTGGGCGAGTAGGGTGCTCCGTCAGGGCTGAGGGTGTTTGAGACGATCTGTCACAGAAGATTGCGTAAGTAGCTGGGTGACGCTGTATCCAGCCGGCCTACTTTTAGTAAGGAGATCAAAGTTGTATAAAATAATAATTTAATATAAACTTATCTACATCTATAAATAATAATAAGGATTCACCGAATATGTCTGTATTCACAAACCCGTTTCGTCCCGGAGCAGGCCATCAACCCCCATACCTTGCCGGTCGTGAGGCGGAAAAAGAAGAGTTTTCCAGACTCCTTGATCAGAAAACTATCCTCACAAACATGGTTCTGACAGGTCTACGGGGTGTGGGGAAGACAGTCCTGCTCGAATCGCTCAAGCCCATGGCTGTTGAAAGAGGCTGGCTCTGGGTCGGGACCGACCTCACCGAGTCCGCCAGCATGCGCGAAGAACACATGGCAATTCGACTCTGCACAGATCTGTCTCCAGTAACCTCCTCAATAGTCGTCTCAACCGAGCAACATCAAGCCATAGGGTTCACGACGAGGGAGGAAACTGTCCAGCATCCGCTCAACTACAAAAATCTAATCCGTATTTATGAACACACGCCGGGGCTGGCGCTTGACAAGATTAAAGATGTGCTTGAAACGGTATGGGCAGCTCTTGCCGGAACCGCACGTGGAATCATCTTTGCCTATGATGAGGCTCAGAATCTTGCAGACCATGCCAAGAAGGAACAATTTCCGCTGTCTCTGCTTTTGGATACGTTTCAGTCTCTTCAGAGGAAAGGGCTGCCACTGATGGTTGTCCTGACCGGGCTGCCGACACTCTTTCCAAAATTGGTAGCGGCCCGGACATTCTCGGAGCGCATGTTTCGGGTTGTTTTTCTTGAGAGTCTCTCGGAGGCCGAGAGTCGTGAAGCAGTTCTCAAGCCGATTGCAGATACAGAGGCTGCCGTAACACTCAGCGAGCGGTCCGTCGAAACGATTATCCGGATGTCAGGCGGCTACCCGTATTTCATTCAGTTCATCTGCAAAGAAGTGTACGACGCCTTTATACAGCGTCTGGATAAGGGAAGAGAGGCGAGCGTGCCGATTTCCGAGATTGAGCAAAAGCTTGACACCGACTTCTTCGCCGGAAGATGGGCGCGTGCGACTGATCGGCAGCGTGATCTGATGTTTGTCATCGCACATCTGAACACCGGCGACAGCGGAGATGAATTTACCGTTCAGGAGGTGGTGACGAAATCGCGCGAAATTCTGGAAAACCCCTTTGGCAGCAGTCATGCAAATCAAATGCTGGTGGCACTCAGCAACCAGGGGCTTATTTTCAAGAATAGACACGGGAAGTATTCATTCGCCGTGCCACTTCTTGGCCGTTACATACGCAGACAGGACCCTACGACCTTTCGCACCCCCCGCTAAACGCTTCTGGCCTGAAAAGGTGTCGGACTCCGCTGCGCTCAGCCAACCTGCATGGTCTCCGGGGCCAACGTTTCAATTGCCCGCTCGTCCGGCGTCATGCCCCCTGCGGGGCTGAGCGGCATGATACACACGTGTGACGCACCAGCCTCATAATAGGCAGCAATCCGCTCACGAATCTTTGCTGCGTCTCCCCAGGCAATGACCGCGTCCACGAGCCGGTCACTGCCGCCGTGGGCGATGTCGGCGTCGGTGAAACCGACTTCTTTGAAGCGTTGGACGTAGTGATCAATTTGGAGATAGGTCTGCATATAACTGCGGGCCGCGGCGCGGGCTGTATCCGCGTCTGGCTCCAGCATGACGCCCAACTCGGCACACAGCCACGGTTCCGGTCCCAGTGCCTTCCGGGTTGCCGCAATCTGCTCAACCACCGTGAAATAGGTATGCGTCCCCTGGGTCTGGGTTGCGGCCAGGGCAAGCATCTTGGGCATCATCCCGGCCAGTACCACAGGCGGGTCGTTTTGCGGGGCAGGTGCGGCGTAGGGTGCGGTTTTCATCCTGGTCAGATACTTGCGCATGAAGCTGAGTGGCTTGCCATACGGAATGCCGCGCCGGGCGTTGCCTTGCGCATTACTCACGCCCAGGCCGAGCACAAGGCGGTCGCCGTATAACTCGGCCAGCGTCCGGGCGGCATTGGCAATCGCAATCGGCTCATACGCATAGGTCACCACAATGCCGGTGGCAATGACCAGACGCTCGGTTTGGCTCAGCAAATACGAGGCAAACGAAAAGCTCTCGCGGCCCAGGGTTTCGGGAAACCACAGGGCGCTATAGCCGAGCTGTTCGACTCTGTGGGCGAGCTGGCCGGTTTGCTCGCCGCTGAGGCCATCCAGAAAAGTAAAAACGCCGAGTTGTTGGAGGTTCATACACTCCTCCTGTGGACTATCGAAAGGCCGGAATAACCTTACTGGTAAACAGCTCCAAATGCGGTTGTATCCAGCTCGCCGGCAGGCCCGGCGGCAGCGTCCACGAATAATAATGAGTCAGCGGAGTCTCTAACGCATAGTCGCGGATCATCTGAATGCAGGTGTCTACGTCTACCACCTGAAACAGGCCCGATTCACGTAATGCCGCTGTATCCGGCACCTTTGGAAACAGTGGCATGCCGGCCTTTTCCGACCACTCGGCATAGGCATTGACCTGATAGCGGACGTGTTCGGCTGCTTCGTTCCAGGTCTTGTCCGGGTCTTCTGACGGAATCAGCCAAAAATAGCCACCGGCGAGGCGGATATCTGTTGTGGGTTTGCCAATTTTCTCCAATGCCGTCACATAGCGTTCATAGGCTTCTTTCAAAGGTCCAACGCCGATATAGCCATCACCATATTTCGCCGCCCGCCGGAGTGCCGGCGGGGTGAATCCGCCGACCCAAATCGGTGGCCGGGGTTGCTGAATCGGCTCCGGGGTGAGCTTGGCTTTGGTCACCGTGTAGTATTTGCCCTCAAACGTCAGGGTCTCACCCTCCCACAGCCGACGGATGATTTCGAGGCCCTCATTCGTGCGCGCGCCGCGTTCTTTGCTCGAAACAGCGAAGCTCTCAAACTCCTCGACTTTATACCCAACACCCACGCCCAACTCGAACCGTCCACCTGAAATCACGTCCACAGTGGCCGCATCTTCAGCCAGCCGAACCGGGTTGTGAAAAGGCAGGAGCACCACGCTCGTCCCGATATGGATTTTCCTGGTCCGAGAGGCAATCGCGGCGGCAATCGGCATCAGCGCGGGAGAATAGCCATCCTCGATAAAATGGTGCTCGGACAGCCAGATATCGTCAAAGCCGTTCTGCTCTCCCCACACGATTTGGTCGATGATTTCGTTGTAGAGCTGGTCATAGGGACGCTTCCAGACGGGCGGATTACGAAAGTCATACCACATGCCAAAGCGAATTTTCGGGTTTCCATTCTCACTCATGGGACTGTCCTCCTTTACAATCGGCTGTGTATCTTATGGTCTCGGTTTGAAAATGAAAAGCGGACTCTGCCAAGCCTGATTCGTCAGGCAGCGGGCGGCACCCTTCACCCTGAGGAATCCTGAGCCTTCCCGCCTAGTTGACGGGTCGCGGGGTTCTATGTATAGCGAACGGGTTTCACACGAGAAGAGTATTGGAGAGAACAGGGTATCTCTCCTTGGGAAAGGTATGGCATGACGGACCAGATTGGCTCTGAAACAAACCCCCTCCGCGTCGCTATTTTTGGCTCGGGACCGGCTGGATTCTACGCGGTTGGCGAACTGCTCCGGCAAAAAGAGATTGCTACTCGGGTTGACCTGTTTGACCGCTTGCCGACCCCCTATGGGCTGGTTCGGGGCGGAGTGGCACCGGATCATCAAAAAATTAAAGCGGTCATTCGACAGTACGAGAAATTTGCCGGTCGGCCCGGCTTTCGCTTTTTTGGAAACGTGACCTTTGGTGAAGATCTCCGGCTTGCCGATACCCTGGCCCACTATCATCAGGTGTTGTTTTCAACCGGCGCGGAATCCGACCGGCAGCTCGGCATTCCGGGTGAAGACCTGGCCGGTAGCGATCCGGCGACGATCTTTGTCGGCTGGTATAACGGGCATCCCGATTATCGCGATCTCAACTACGATCTGAGCAAGGTTGAACGCGTCGCCGTGATCGGAAACGGCAACGTGGCCATGGATGTCGCCCGTATTCTGGCCCGCTCTATTGAAGAACTCTCAAAAACGGATATCGCCGACTATGCGCTCGAAGCGCTCAAGAAAAGCGCGGTCAAGGAGATCTATCTGTTGGGCCGCCGGGGGCCGGCGCAAGCGGCCTTTACCAATCCCGAGATTCGCGAACTGACCGAAATGCCGATCACCGATCTGGTCGTCGAGCCGAAAGACCTCGAACTCGATGAGGCGAATGCCGAGTTCCTTGCGCAGGCCACAGAGCCGGTGCATCAGCGGAATATGGATATCCTGACGGCGCAGATTCCCAAGGGCGAGGGAACGGCCCCAAGGAAGATTCGGGCACGCTTTTTTGTTTCTCCGGTTGAACTCTACGGCACCGACCACGTTGAGGGCATGAGGCTCGAAAAAAACCGCCTGGTGAAGGATGATAGCGAGACGCTGCGCGCGCGTGGAACCGGAGAATACGAAGAACTACCGAATATTCAGATGGTCTTTCGGTCCATCGGCTATAAAGGCCATCCGCTGAAAGACGTCCCGTTTGACGAGCGCGCAGGGATTATTCCGAATCAAACCGGCCGGGTCATCGATCCGGAAACAAAGGCGCCTCTTGAGCGGCTGTATGTTGCCGGCTGGATCAAGCGTGGTCCGTCCGGAGTGGTGGGGACGAATAAGCCGGACGCGATTGAAACCGTCGGGCTCATGCTGGAAGACCTGCAACAGGGCAAAGTGCCCAATACTATACACGCCAGCGAAGAGGCAATTTCTGCTCTGCTGGCTGAGAAGGGCGTTTGGTACGTCTCTTTTGCTGACTGGAAATATCTGGATCAGATAGAAGTCGAGAACGGAAAAAAAGTGGGCAAGCCGCGTGAGAAGATGACGACCGTCGCGGAGATGCTGGCCGCGCTCAATGCTCAGAATTCGTAAGCTGCTGAATAATGGCGAACTGCCATGGAAGTGAGTACCCGCTATGAAAGCTATTCGTATACACGAGTTTGGTGATCCGGAGGTGTTGCAGCTCGAAGAGGTCGCGGACCTGACCCCTGGGGTAGGTCAAGTCGTGGTGCGCATGCACGCGGTCGGAGTCAATCCGGTTGAGACCTATATTCGGTCCGGTATTTATCCCAAGCCGCCTACCCCGTTCACGCCGGGCTCGGACGGGGCCGGCGTGATTGAGGCTGCGGGCGAGGGTGTGGACCGGGTTGCCGTAGGCGACCGGGTGTATCTGGCCGGTTCGCTGAGCGGCACGTATGCGGAGCAGGCGTTATGCAAACAGGAGCAGGTGCATCCGCTGGGCGAACAGGCGTCGTTTGCCCAAGGGGCGGCGGTGTTTGTGCCATATGCAACCGCCTATCAGGCCCTGTTTCACTGCGGTCATGCCTCACCTGGCGAAACGCTTTTTGTGCATGGGGCCAGTGGTGGTGTGGGTATCGCTGGGGTGCAGCTCGGTCGGGCCGCCGGCATGACGGTGATTGGAACCGCCAGTACGGAACGTGGCCGTCAGCTCGTTGCCGAACAAGGCGCGCAGCACGTCCTCGACCACAGTGCCTCGGCGTATGTGGAAGAAGTGAAGACCCTGACGGGTGAGCGGGGCGTTGATATTATTTTGGAGATGCTGGCCAACGTCAATCTCGCCAAGGATATAGACCTGCTGGCCATGCGTGGACGGGTGGTCGTTATTGGTAATCGAGGCGAGAAGAATCAGGGCACAATCGAGATCAATCCCCGTGCGGCCATGATGCGTGATGCCTCCATCATCGGCATGACCTTACGCAACGCCACGCCGCAAGATCATGTCCGCATCCATGCGGCCCTGGTTGCCGGCCTGGCAAACGGCACGCTGCGGCCCGTGATCGGCCAGGAACTCCCCCTGGCCGAAGCCGCCCAGGCCCACCGCGCCGTAAGCGGCGCAGGCAAAGCCTACGGTAAGGTCGTGCTCGTCCCCTAGTTTTGGGGCTGGATGCTGTTCCGGCGTTATCGGCTTGCATGTATCAAGCGATAGCCTTGCGGCAGCACCCTACGGCGGGGTATAGCTCGGTCCCCACACAGGTAAATGAAGTATCCACCGAATATCGTCCTCCGATAGCCGCTGGGGGTCACCCACCAACACCTGGATCAGGCGGTTGCGATAGCGGTTGCCGCTGAGAGCGAATTCGATCTCTCGCCATTATAATCGTCATAGCTGCTATTGTTGTTCTTCTGGCAGAAAATCAGTATTGTCAGAAAAACAGCCAATGGAAAGAGATGTGTTATGGACACAACCGTACAAGTCCGACAGAGGGGCACGCTGACGTTACCGGCCAGCTTGCGAGAACGGTACAACATTAAGCCGGGGGATACGTTCAGAATTGTCGATCTTGACGGTATCTTAGTCCTGACTCCCATGGTCCCCATGGTGCCTGAATTGGCGCGAGAGATAGAACGCGCTCGGGTCGAGGCTGACCTCAGCGTTGAGGATATGCTTGATTCCCTGCGCGGTCAGCGGACCCGATACGTTCAAGAGAGGTATGGCAAAAAGTATCCATGAGCAAGCTGTCGGTCTTTCTTGATGCCGACGTTATCTTTGCCGGATCAGCCGCCCCGACGGCCCATAGCGCAAGCCACATCGTTCTCCAACTCGGAGAAGTGACCCTCATCGACTGTGTGACCTCTACCCAAGCGATCACCGAGGTTGAACGCAATCTCGCGGATAAACTGCCAAGCAAGTTGTCGGAATTTCGACTGATCATGAGTCGAAGTCTACGTGTTGTCTCGGACCCTCAGCTGAAAGAATTACATCCGTATACGGGACAAGCTGACCCGAAAGACTTGCCAATTCTGGTCGCTGCTATGCGGGAAAAGTGTTCTTCTCTTCTGACGTTTAATATACGCCATTACCATCCGTCCTCTGCCACGATAACGATTCAGCGTCCGGGCGAGTTTGTACAAACTGTGAGGGCGCTACTGGCGCAGATAAGGACTTAGAGAGGGGCCTGACTGCCCATGCGTCCAAAATCAATCTGGATGTTGGAATAGACCTCGTTCAGGCTGGAGATGTGCTCCCACGGCACGCCTAGGCCTTCGCGGCTGTTGCCCATCATGATGGGTTGCAGGTCCTCGACGGCAAGCGGTTGGGCATCGGTGAAGACGAGCACGCCGGCCGCGGTAATCTGAGGCTGATCGAACTCAATGAATCGATCCGTTTCCCAGATGGCGTCCTGCATCGTCAGCGTCAGCAGCTTCGTTTCGACCGCTGGGCTTTCTACTGTTGCTGCCTGTGTTGCTGCCATTACAGGTCCCTCCCTGTAAGGTGCTGCTCAGCCCAGGGCCTCTGTACACGATCTCTGTATCGAACAACCCCGGAGCGATAGTAATGCTATGTATGGAATATCAGTCCTGTACCACATATCCTCTAAAATGTGCAAATGCTGAAACGCCAGATTGAGAAAAGAAAATGGCAAGCCCTTTCGGCTCTTTTCTTTGAGTGCAACTGTCTCCCCAGGCTGCTCCAAAGACGGCTTCTCTATGCGTCTTCCCCCGAGCCATTTTGCCGTCATGAAGCTCTTGTTTGAAGGCGCTTGAGGCGTGTGGCGGGGAGCTTTTTCAGCCGCTGGTTATGCGGGTCTACCTCAATGCCCACGGACTCCAAGGCGGTGACCCCGAGGAGCGGCTCTGCCCCTGCGTCTCCAAATATAATCGTGCCGCCGACGATATCTCCCATGAATTCGATGTCCGCGGTAGTGATGTCCATTTTGACCTCACTACCGTCCGCCAGCTCATACACCCGTTGTCCTTTGGGGCCGAGGCCGATTGCCTCCAAATGCGGTCCGGGGACGAGAGAATCGACCGCCGCCGTATCGACCAGAAACAACCCTTCCCAGGTTCTGTCCGGCTCAGCCGGGTTTCGAATATAGTGACGGTCACGTGAGTTGCGCCCATGTGTTGACCTTTCTACGCTTCAAGAAATTCTTCTTAGCGGCCCCAAGACGTTTTCGTATTACCGCTCCACCTGGAAGAGACGTATCATGATCGGCCATGACACACATCTATTTACACTGCAACGCATGATGGGGTGGATGGGGTGCTCTTCCTATATTCCACACGTGATGTAGCCTGAGAAGGGCACGCTCTATGAAACCGAGCGCGGAAGTCGAGTACCCACCATGGCAAGTCAAGGCCGGCCTTTTCGAACGATTTCTTTTGAGGGATTTGAGATTCTGGTGGGGAAAGGGGACGTGCAGAACGACCGGCTGACCTTCGACATTGCAGAGCCTGAAGACTTCTGGCTGCATGTGGTCAACGTCCCCGGCAGCCATGTTGTGGTACGCAATCCCGACCAACTGGCCGAACTGCCGCCCTCGGTATTGATTCGGGCGGCCCGGCTGGCCGCCCACTACTCCAAGGCCGAGGGCAGCCGAAGAAAGGTTGAAGTGCATGTCTGTCAGGCTGCGGATGTGTCCAAACCTCGCGGCTTTCTGCCCGGCAAGGTGCTGCTGCGTCGCTGGCGGAGCCTGAAAGTCTACCCTTTTGAGCCGTCCGACGAGTCGAATGGTGAATAATGGTTTGGGGGGCATCCGGGAAATTCGGGGGTGTAAGCTGATTCCGCTTAATCCCCAAACGCCTTCTCTTCGACTGCTGCGTGGGTGGGCGCTGCGTGGGCCAGTTTTCGGCGCCATAGGCGTGTGAGCCAGTTGCGAATCGATGGAACCGTGCGGCCCAGCCATGTCTCAAGGTCGTCGAACAACGAATAGGCAACAGGAGTCACTAGCAAGGTGATGAGCAAACACAAACTTTGCCCGCCAATCACGACAACAGCAATGCCACGATGACTTTCCGCGGCCGGGCCCTGGCCGAGTAGAATCGGGATCATGCCGGCCACCAGGGCCAAGGTCGTCATCAGAATCGGACGCAGCCGTTCTTTGTTGGCCCGCAGAATAGCCTCATAGCGCGGCAGACCCTCGGCCCGCAAATTGATCGTATGGTCAATTTGCAGAATCGAATTTTTCTTCACAATCCCAAACAACAAGAGCATGCCCAGAATCGCGAACAAACCTAAATGCTGGCCGGCGATATACAGCGCCAGCAAGGCAAAGGGCACGGCCAGGGGCAAGGACAGCATAATGGTAATGGGGTGAAGAAAACTCTCAAACTGCGCCGCCAGGACCATATACATGCCGATGAGAGACAACAAAAAAGCAAGCTGAAAGCTTTCTATCATCTCTTCAAACATCTTGCCCATGCCGGTCACCCCGGTGGTATAGCCCAGCGGCAAGCCCATTTCCTCGACCTCGGCATCAATGTCGGCAATCGCGTCACCGAGCGCCTTGTCTTTGGCCAGGTTGCCGGTAATCGTAATCTGGCGCTGTCGGCCAAGCCGACCTCGGCCGTGGCTGCGCGTGCGGCTTCAAAGGCGTTCATGCCCTTTTCTTCGATATAGCGATAAATGTTTTCCAACACGACAATCGCATCATCAATGACAATACCGACGGCTAAGGTGAGCCCCAGCAAGGTGACGCGATTGAGGGAATACCCGGCCGCGGCCAGCAGGGTGTAGGTCGAGATAATGGAAACCGGAATAGCGACGGCAGCAATGAGGGTCGAACGCAGATTGCCGAGAAAGAAATACACAATAATACTGGCAAACAGCGAGCCTAAGATGAGGTGCTGCTCGACTTCGTGCACCGAGGCTTTGACGAAATCCGACTGATCGCGTGTCACCAGCGCTTCGACACCCGGCGGGAGGAGTTGACGAATATCAACCAGGCGCTCCTGAACCGCTGCGACTGCGGCAACGGTGTTCGACCCCGACTGCTTGCGAATGATAAGAGACACGGCGTTCTTGCCGTCGTAGCGCGACATTGAGCGTGGCTCTTCTACGCCGTCTTCGACCCGTCCAATATCTGCAAGGGTAATGGGAACACTATTATTGGTGGCGACCACGATATCTTCGAACTCGCGGACCGATTTGACCCGTCCGAGCGTCCGCAGGATGGTCTCGCCGCTCTCTTGGGTGATACGCCCGCCCGGAAATTCGACATTTTGTTTGGCCAGGGCCTCGGCGACGGTCCGGATTGCCAGCCCGTAGGCCTTGAGACGGTTGGGATCAACCAGGATATGAATTTCCCGTTTCCGCCCGCCTACTACATCGATGGCGCCGACCCCGGTCACGGACTCCGGGGGCTCTTTGACCTGATTCTCTGCGATTTCGGTCAGTTCTTTCAGACCGCGAAAGCCTGAGACGGTAATGGTTGCAATAGGCGTGGCATCAATATCGAACTTCTCGACAATCGGCGGGTCGGCATCTTCGGGCAGGTCGGCCAGGACGGTGCCCACCTTGTCGCGAACTTCCTGAGCGGCAATGCCGAGGTCTTTCTCCAGGACGAACTGCACAATAACTTGGGATAACCCCTCACGGGTGACTGACCGCAGCTCATCAATCCCGCTGACCGTGTTGATGGCTTCCTCAATGACCTTGGTCACCTGGGCTTCAATCTCCTCCGGTCCGGCACCGGGTAGGGTCGTTGTCACCGTCACCACCGGCATTTCGACCTTGGGCATCAATTCCAGGGTGAGACTCTTGTAGGAAAACCAGCCGGCCACCACCAGCACTCCAATAAGCATGGTGGCAAAGACGGGCCGGCGAACACAGACATCGGCAAGAATCATACGCTCTCCGCAGGACTTACTGGGCTTGAACGGCCTGGGTTTGCACGGTCTGAGTTTGCACGGCCTGAGCTTGAACGGTCATCCCATCAGCCAAACGGTTGAGGGCGCTGACGGCTACCGTTTCTCCGTCAGACAGCCCTTTGGCAATTTCTATCCACTCCCCATCCTCCATGCCTGAGGTGACCTCGCGTGAGGTCACGACGTTATCCTGGACGATAAACACGCGCTCAACACCGGCAAAGCGCGCTAGGCCGGTGCGGGGAATGAAGAGCGCGTCTTCTTCTCCGAGCACGCCGGTAATACGCGCAAAATATCCAGGGCGGAGTTTTCCATCCGGATTTGGGATCTCGGCTTCAATCAGGAGTGAACGTGTCTTGTGGTCCACCCCGGCGGCCATGCGGGTGAGTATCCCTTCAAAAACTTGTCCAGGCAGGGCTTCGACTTCAACACGCAGCGACATGCCAGTCTCGGCCACCGCCGCAAATCGTTCCGGAACAGGGGAACGCAGCTTGAGGGGATGAACGACGACTAATTCAAGCAGGGGTGAGGCATCCTGCTTGTATTCGCCGGGATTGATAAAGCGTTCTTGGATAAAGCCGTTGACTGGCGAAACAATACGGGTATCGCGCAGGCGTTTCCGAGCCAAAGCAAGAATCTTTTCTGCGGTCCGTACTTTTGCCTCCGCTACTGCATAGTCAGCCTCACTGGTATCCAGCCGTTGCTCGGGAATAAGTTTTTCCGCGGCTAACTCCTTTACGCGTGCATATTCAGCCCGTGCACGGATGAAATTGGCTTCCGCTTGTTTGAGCGCACTTTCCTGCACTTCGACCTGCAGGGCAAGTTCTTCCCGCTCCATCTCCGCGAGCAGTTGTCCCTCTTCGACCTTGTCACCAAAGTCAACGTGGACCCGCTGGACATAGCCTTCCTTCCCTTCTTATTTGACAGAATGATGCTCTCCTTGGCGAACAGCGCCCCCTGTCCCTGTCCGGTGCGCTGGACGGTGCGCATGACGGGCTGAGTCACCTGCACGGTCAAGGCCGGTGGCCGGGCAGCCGCGGCGTCTTCCGGTGTTTTGGCCGCTTCCGAGCCGAATGATTGACAGCCGGGCAAGACACACAGGCTCAGCAGAAGAGACACCTGGCCGAACATAAATACGCACTGCTTCACGATACTGGCTCCTTATGGTTCTGATTCAGCACCCCGTTGAAAAACAGATCGAGCAAAATACCGGCGTCTTCCGCGACCGGTCGCGCCGTCAGTCCCAAGGCGCGTTGCTGAAAGCAGCCCCGGATGGCCTCGTTCAAGGCAAAGGCTGAGGCTTCAACATTATGGGGACGAAAGATACCCACGCGAACGCCGTCTTGAATGATTTCTTCGATAAAATGGATATAGGCAAGATACAGGTCGAGCATATGCGCCGCTTCCGGATGATTCGGTGAAGCAGCCAGAAAGTTCCGCTCCAGCAGCAGGGTCTTGAAAAAATCACGATAGGTATCGCTCAGTGCAAGGCTGGCTTCAATCAGACGTTGGAGCTTTTCAATCGGGGTCAGCGCCTCGACGACTTGATCGCGTACCTGACTGGTAAAATTCTGCATGCCTTGCTCCACAGCAGCAGTGAAGAGCTCACCTTTGTTCTGGAAATACAGATAGACGGTCCCCTTGGCGATATCAGCTTCCTCAGCTACTCGTTCAACCGTGGCTCCCTGAAACCCGTGCCGTGCCACAACCCGGCACGCAGCATCCAAAATTTCACGGACTCGGAACTCGCGGAGTACGTCTTCTTTTTTTGTGGCTGATTTTTTAGTCATATGACTGACTATACAGTCATTATTACGTAACACAATACCGCACGAAGGGGTCGCCTCCGGATGGAAGGGTCGAGTGTCTTGTCGGCGAGGCTCCTGCCTTAGGGCTGCGCAGAATCGTGAAGCACTCTAGGCCGGGGGGAACCCACCCTGCCGCTGACGCGGCACCCCTCCCAAGAGGGGATGTTGACGCCGATTTCCTCTTCTCTACTCCCCTCCTTGGAGGGGTGGCCGAAGGCCGGGGTGGGTGTCTTTTTGCATCACATGAGCTCAGGCCGCCCAGCCGGCGGACAGCACCTCGGCCTGCTCCAGGACGGTCCGCGTCGCCCGTTCCTGCTTGTCGGGCGGGTAGCCGTATTTGCGCAGAATGCGTTTGACCAGCACACGCAGTTGTGCCCGCACGTTTTCGCATAGCGTCCAGTCAATAGTGACGTTGCCGCGCACGGTCTCAACCAACTCGCGGGCGATGGTGCGAAGCGTTTCGTCGTCGAGCACCTGGACTGCGCTGTCGCTGGTCTCCAGCGCGTCGTAGAAAGCGACCTCGTCCTCCGATAGGTCGAGCTTTTCGCCCCGGGCGTTCGCCTCGCGCATATCTCGGGCAAGCTGGATCAACTCCTCGATCACCTGTGCGGCTTCAACGGCGCGATGTCGGGACCGTGGGCGACGCTCCAGCCGAGGCCGTCAAGCCACTCCAGGGCGGCGTCTTCGACTTCGGATTCGGTGAAGGTGGTCACGAGAATTCCCAGGGGTTGATAACCTCGACGCCCAAGTCGCCAAAATCCCTGACGTTGCGGGTTGCTACGGCTAAGTCATGGGTTTTCGCCGTTCCCGCGATAAGCGCATCGCCCAAGTCCAGCGTACGTCCGGAACGTTGTGCTTGTGCCCGAAATCGGGCTGCCCACCCTGCCCCTATCCTCTCCAAGGGCAGGATGCGATCCTCGTATTCAGCTATGAACCCCAGCAGACCATCTTGCAGACTGGCCTGCCGTTGTCCGTGTGCCATGCGCTGCAACCCATATTCCAGCTCATGTATCACAATCGATGAGAGCCATAGGTCGTCGTGTTCCATGAGGAACGTGACGACGTGTAAGTGAGGAGTGCTTCGTATGACCTCTGAGACCACGTTAGTATCCAGGAGATAGCCACTCATTCGTCTTCCTCGTCGACAAACGGGATTTTCCGATTTGAGCTGCGGTCCGGGATCTCGAGTTCTATCCCGCGCGGCATGTTCTCGATCAGCCACTGGCCCAACGGCTTGCGCGGCGGCGATTGCCTCTGCCACAGCCGTTGGGGCACCACGACGAAAGTGTTTCTCCTGCCGATATGCTGCGGACCCTCCTCTTCGGCGAGACGCAGAATTTCGGACAGTCGCGCCTTGGCCTCGGCAACGGTCCAAGTTCGGTTGGGCTTGGCATGTCTGGTAGTCATATGCCCTCCAATCGGTTTATAGTAGTCCAATATGGTCCATATTGAATGTTGAATCAAGAGGTCTCAGACCGGCTGATTGTAAGGTTGAGGGGCGGTTATATGAAAGGTTGGCTATCTGTCGATTGAAAGGAAATGTCCAGGGGCCAGTTGTAGTGCACTACGTCGGGTCCACACGAGGCAGCTTCGGGCCTGTTAGTGACGGTCCAGTCGAGGCCCTCAAGCCATTCGAGGCCGGTTTCCTCGACGGCGGATTCGGTGACGGCAATCAAGGTTCCTCTTCGAGGGAAACCACGATGGGCAAACGCGTTGTTCGTTCCACAACGGCGAAACCCATTCCACAACGGTCTCTACTCAAACACCGTTCTGATCTCAAGGAGTCAATCAATTCTTCCGATGGGTTCAAGCCGTCCTGTAAGACAAGCTCGAATTCCATTCCACCCGCTATTTTCACCCCCTTGTCCTCGAGCGCAGACCGAAGGTCGGAAGGTTGGGCATCGAAGTAAGTTTGGTGACGGCGAATTTCATGCAGCAGCTTCATTGCCGAAACCCTGCATAAAGCGCTCGAACCATCCGCCATGGTCCCGCCGCCAAGCGGCGCGACCGGGTTACCGCCAAGTTCGGGGACGTGATTGATGTTCTTCCTTCTGAGTTCCGCCTTTTCCTCGTCCGCCAACACGGTGCCCTTCACGCCTTGAAGAATGTTGGATTCTATCAATTCCGGCCAGTTCGAATGTACGATTTTGAGCAACTCCTGCCGAACCCATCCAAGGTTCTGAGGGTCTCGGTGTAGTCTCACGTCCACGAAGTATGCGTGCTCCTGAGTTATAATTGCAAACAGCAAATAGTCCGACCGTTTTACAAACCCAGATTCTTCAAATGTTGTACTAAGATGGAAATGGTGCATACCGTAATCCCACAAAAGCCCGTCTCTGCTCTTTTTTCCCGTAGCGGAGTCAATCCTCGTGCTCAAGAAGCGATTAACATTCTTGCCCTCTGCAAGAAGGCAGCGTATCAGGAAAACGGCCGTCCAAGCGTCCCCTTGCGCCCTCCCTTGTGGCATGTCAGCTTTCCGCTTGAGGTCGCCCAAAGACTCATGTATTTCTTTGGAGTAATGAACCGTTCTAGGAATCAGTACTACCCTTCTGTTCAGCATTTCCAAATAACTTGCTGCGAGAGCGCAGGTGTCCAATGTGTCCTCATAGAGGACGCCTACGTTATCGAACTGCTGTTTAATAATGCGGACCAGATCAGATTTAAAACTCATCATATGCTCCACACTCATTGATGCAGTGCGTAGTTTGTCCGTCGGGCAGCCCGTAGGGCTGTTCCAGATTCTAGTACGTTCCCAAAGTTGACGGGCAATTCTTCCGGTGCCAAGGCCACGGGCTCACGGACCCAGCACAGAAGATCAGGATTGACGGCGACGCGGATTATGCCGACCGTCTCCACCGCCTTCTCGGCCTCATAGCCGGGGTCGTGACGCCTTGGTCATCCGGCTTCGCGCCAGGGTCGGAGTGCGGCTGCTTCGGTCGTCCTCGTGCCATGCGCTGTTTCTCCCATTCTCGTCATGCCGCCGGCGACCGTGGCCGCCTTCATCGTTCCAGCCGATACACAGGGCCGTTACCCCTCAAGGTCAGCTCGCGGATCAAATCGATACTCGTCCCGTCCCAATGATAACTGATATGTCGGCCCTGAACCGGAGTCGCCATGACATCGGGCCAGAACGTCGCAAAACATTCTCCCCCGGCTTGGCGGACGCTTGGATAGACGATGCCGTTGGCATTTTCGCCCCGTCGTTCGCGAGCGAAGGCTTGCGATACGGCGTAGCTGCTCGGATCTAAGAGCGCACCAAAACCACCCCCGCGAATGTCACTGAGAACGGCATCAAGCGTGCCCATCAGTTCGTGCATATCAGCAATCCAACCGGGCTCTTCATCGGTAGCGGCCAGAAATTTTGCAGCATGATGGACTGTTTCTGCGACGGCCGTTTCAAAACTGTTCGCGGCATAGAACGCGCCAAACGTGCCGTCGTGAAACCGGCCCGGCCTATCAGGCGAACAGTGCGTGAAGGGTGCCATGACGTAGGAAGCGCGTAGGTAGGCAGCGGAGAATAGCTCAGGTCCGCTTTGCCTTCTTCCTCACCTGGACCCAGTTCGTATGGCAAGGCCGTGTTTGAATGCGCGGGCGGGGACACGCCCGGTGGTGCTATTTCCCCTGGAATTGGGGGCGGCGTTTTTCCATAAACGCGTTCACCCCTTCTTGGTAATCGTCGCTGTTAAAGCAACGGCTTGACCAAGCCTTGACTTTTTTCACGTCGCGCAGGGTTGCAGCTTTCGCACTTTCCCGGACGAAAAACTTGTGGGCCGCCACACTCAAGGGAGCGTTATCAGCCATCTTGAGCGCATATTCTCGGGTATAGGATTCAAGCTCGGCCTTGGGCAGGACGCGATTGACCAGACCCATATGGGCCGCCTCTTCTGCGTTATAGACCCGTGCGGTCATAAGAATCTCAGCCGCATTGGAGACCCCGACGATATGGACGAGCCGCTCAACCCCACGCTCAAGGGGATAGGCAATACCCAAACGGGCCGCCGGAATCCCAAAGCGGGCATCATCGGCACACAGCCGGAGGTCGCACGTGACGGCCACCGAACAGCCCCCGCCCATGCAGAAGCCATGAATCATAGTGATGACCGGCTTTTCTAGGCCTGCGAGCGATTTCAGCGCTCCGTCTACGGCTTGGTCATAGCCCCGAGTGGTCTCAGGTCCGGAGCGGGCCTTGCCAAACTGCGAAATATCGGCGCCTGAGACAAAGGCTTCCTCGCCCGCGCCGCGCAGGAGGAGGACGCGCAGATCATCATCTGCGGCGACCTCGGCGACGAGTTGTGGCAGGCTGTGCCACATGTCAAGGTCAACCGCGTTGCGACGCTCGGGCTTGTTGAAGACAATCCAGGCTAAAGGCGGCTCTTTGCGAAGAAGGAGTGTGTCTGACATCGCGCGCTCCTGTGTTTTCTCTTTTGTACGCTTGCGTCTGCCAACCATAGCGCTCTCGCTAGGGTGTTGTCTATTGCTGTGTCTCTTCGCTCGATCGCACGCGGAATGTTCTGGCTGCCTGGTATTCCTTCTCTATTGAGTGTATTATCACGACAAAAGAGATTGACTTTCAAAGCGACCTTTCTCTAGCAGAAATCTTCTTACACAAACTTCATACGACCCCCTGCCGTAGTGACACACGTTGCGTAATTTCAGCGGCAGGAAACACAGGGGGGAAACATGGCAGATGGCTGGCAAAACCAAGGAGGCTCTTCGCCCGGCGAAGAACTCCTCCAAGGTCTTCAAGACCTGAAACGGACTATACAACGTTTTACCAAAGGGGCGGGTGTCTGGCTGATCATCGCCGCCCTCGCGCTGCTGTGGGTCGGCTCCGGCTTCTATGTGGTCGGCCCGAGCGAACAGGGTATCGTGCTGCGTTTTGGCGCAGTGGTGAATGAAACCGGCCCTGGCTTGCGCTTCCATTTTCCGTGGCCGATTGAAAGACATATTGTGGTGGATATTGCGCGGGTGCGTAGCGCCCAAGTCGGCTATCGTCCGTCGACAACACCGGGACGGAGTGGTGGGAGCAGTACCCGCATCATTCCCCAAGAAGCCTTGATGTTGACCGGAGACGAAAACATCGTTGAGGTCAACCTGGTGGTGCAGTATCGCATTCAGGACCCGGTCAGATATCTTTTTGGGGCGTATGAGCCGGAGGGAATGCTGCACTCATCGGCAGAGGTCGCCCTGCGCAGCGCGGTTGGCGGGAATACGATTGACTACACGATGACCGACGGACGGCTTGAGGTGCAGGAGCAGGCCAAGCGCGCGCTCCAGGGACTTCTGGACGTGTATCAAACCGGCCTGTTCGTCACCGAGGCCCGCCTGCTGGCCGTCGATCCTCCCAATGAAGTGCGGGATGCCTTCAACGATGTCGTCCGGGCCCTGGAAGACCGGGACCGCCTGCGTCAGGAGGCTGAGGGGTATCAGGAAGACGTCGTGCCCAAGGCGCGGGGTAAGGCGGCCCAGATGATACAGCAAGCCGAAGCGTACAAGGCGCAGCGGGTCATCCGCGCCCAAGGCGACGCCGAGCGTTTTCTGCGCATCCTGGCCGAATATGAGAAAGCCAAGTCGGTGACACGCGACCGGCTCTACTTGGAAAGTATCGAGCGGATTATGCCCACTATGGAAAAATTCATTCTGGACGCCCAAAACAGTGGGGGTGTTGTGCCCCTGTTGCCGCTGAAGGATCTTGGCGCGGGCGGGACCGCGGCTGGTGCTGTGGCAAGTCAGGAGGCGAGATAAAATGGTACTACGATTAGTTGTCGGGCTGGGCTTGGTCCTTGTCTTTGTCGCTGCCCAAGCGGCGTTCACTATTGGCGAGTGGGAGCAGGGCATGGTCGTGCAGTTCGGGAATCCCAAGCGTATCATTCAGGAGCCCGGTTTATACTTTAAGCTGCCGCTGGCCCAAAATCTGGTCCGCTTTGAAAAACGTATCCTCACAACAGATGCCCGCGAGTCCGAATACATCACGCTCGACAAAAAGCGGGTGCTGGTGGACCATGTTTCCCGCTGGCGCATCGAAGACCCCCTCCAATTCTACCGGAGCGTGCGCGATCGCATCCGGGCCATGGCCCGGCTGGATGATATTATTTCCGCTCGTCTCCGGCAGGAAATTGCCACGCATAATTTTCTGGATCTGATTCGCGAGAAACGCGAAGACATTATGGCTATTGTCACCAAGGATACGCGCGAGACCGCCAAGTCGTTCGGGATTGAAGTCACCGATGTCAGGATTAAGCGGCTCGACCTGCCCGAAGAAGTGCAGGCCAGCGTGTTTGCCCGGATGCGAGCCGAGCGGGAACGGATTGCCAAGCGCTATCGGGCCGAAGGGGAAGAGCAGGCCCAGCAGCTCCGAGCGACCGCTGACCGGGAGCGTGAAGTCATCCTGGCCACGGCGTATGAGTCGAGCGAAAAGCTGAAAGGCACGGGCGATGCCGAGGCAACGAGTACGTATGCTCAGGCGTTTGGGAAGGACGCAGAGTTCTACGCCTTTACGCGTCGGCTCCAGGCGTATGAGAAAATTCTGAGCAATGACACGACCTTGGTCCTGAATCCGGACTCGGAACTCCTGAACTATTTGCAGGGGCCGGGCAGTGGGCAGGGCCTGAGCGAATAGGCGAGTCGGGGGACATGTCCGGACTTCTTCGGCTGCTGCTCTTTCTCGGGATTGGATACCTGATTGTTTCAGGCATCCGGCGACTCTTTTTGCCGGTTGCCGCGTCGAGCCAGAAGCAAGCCGGGCAGGCACCCACTACGGACCCGGATGGCGTGCCTTTAGTCCAAGACCCTCAGTGTGGCCGTTTTATTCCGCAGAACGAAGCGATTGTGGTGTCACGGCGCGGTCGGTCCCAAACGCTCTATTTCTGTAGTGAAGAGTGCCGCGCCGCCTATAAGGCGGCATAAGGCCGCGCCCTGACCCTTACCGAAAGGCCGGAATGATCTCTTCCCCGATCAGGCGTGTATTTTCGTCAATATAGTCCGTTGGGCAGGCCGAGGGCAGGATGACCGTTTTCGCTCCTGCGTCAATATACTCCTGAAGACGTTGACGACACTCTTCGGGAGTTCCGGCCAGCGCGTATTTTCCTATCAGTTTGGAAAAATCCTGAGCATACTGTTTGCCCAGCCGGTTTGCCGCCATCTCCCGACCTTTTTCTCCATTCGCATGGGTGGCCGTGAAGATAAACACCCCAGGATTAAACGATTCGACATCCCGCCCATACTCTGTGCGCAGACTTTTGATCTTCTCAATGCTGTCGTGCAATTGTTCGGGCGTATACATATACGGCAGCCAGCCGTCAGCATATTTTGCCGTGCGCTGCATGGCCGGTTCCTTCCGGCCCGCAACCCAAATTGGTGGACGCGGCTTCTGAACGGGCGCTGGCTCAATACTGACTTCATTCAGCGTAGTATACTTCCCTTCGAAGGACACGGTTTTCTCGGTCCATAAGCGACGGATCACTTCGAGGGCCTCATTGGTACGTGAGCCACGCTGATTGACCGGCACGCCACAGGCTTCAAACTCCTTGGGAAACTCTCCGCCAATGCCCACGCCAAAATTGTACCGGCCATTGGAGGCCACATCGAGCGCGGCCCCCATTTTTGCCACAAGTGCGGCTGGATATAACGGCAGGAGGACGATGGAGCTGAGCAGTTTTATTTTTTGGGTTGCGCCGGCCGCAACCGAAAGCGAAATAAATGTATTGCCGACCGGACCGTGAAACATGACGTGTTCGCCACAGCCCAGGAAATCAAAACCCAAGTGTTCTGCACGCTGGGCAAATTCCCCAATATGGTCCATTGCTGGCAAAGCCGTCCCAAATTCAACATCTCCCATACGTCCTCCTACCGAAGTGATGTTCTCTCATAGCTGTGAACGTGGAAAGGAATCAAGCCGAGCCGAGTGCGTCCCTAGTCCGTTCCTATTCGCGGCTTACCCCTCTGGCTTTTCGTCCATCCGCTGCCACGTGCCTTTCTCCCGCAGGTGTTTGACATCCTGGGCCGTTTGTTGCACCCGGATGCCCATTGCGCCCAGGAGTTCGCTGCTCATATCCGCGGTAATCTGGTCCTTGACGCTGCCGTTGCCGTGCGGGTCGGCGTTCAGAAAGGCTTCAATTCTTTCGCGCGGCAGACCAGTTGCGATACATAAGTCAAGGAATTGCAGCAAGCTGAGCTGTCCGCGCTGCTGGGTATACATCTCGTGTAAGCGTTGGCAGTCTTCACACATCCGTTTGAACCACCCTACGCGCTCCCGGCAGTATGAGCATTTCATTGCCACCAGCCTAACGGTTCGTCCGGAGGGGAACAACTGGAGGGCCATACGCCCCTCTACTTCTCTATTTGTGCTGGACAGTAAGAGATGAGCGATATAAAGCTGAGATGAACGCTACGCAGGAGGGAGACCTATGAGTGTGATGCGACTCGGGTATGTGCATGCCCGCGAATCGGACCTGGAGAAAGCGGTTGACTATTACACCAATGTCCTGGGGCTACAGGAAGTCGCCTGCCAGGATGGAAAACATTATTTCAAATGTTGGGACGAATATGACCATCACAGCCTAGTGGTTGAAAATGGAGGACTGGGCCTGGTGAAGATGGGCTATAAAGTCGCTACTCAGGACGAGCTGTCCCAGATTGAGAAAGGGGCAGAACAGTTCGGTCTGAGCGTCAGTCGGGTCTCGGCAGGCGAGAATCTGGGGATTGGACAAGCGGTCCGCTGTACGCTCCCTTCTGAGCATGTCTTGGAACTGTACGCTGAGGCCGAGCAGAGCGGCACACAGGTGGGTGTGCTTAATCCTGACCCGTGGCCGATTGACAAGCCGGCCGGCGGCATCGGGCCGGACCGGCTGGACCATATGTTATTGACGGCCGACGATGTGCAGACCAACGTGGATTTCTTCACCCAGGTCCTGGGCTTTCGGATGAGTGAGCGGATTATCCCCGGTCCGAACAACGAAGAACTTTTGGGGGCGTTTTTGTTTTGCTCGAACAAGGCGCACGATATTGCGTTTGTCAAAGGCCCAAACGGCAAGCTGCACCACTTCGCCTTCTGGCTGGATAGCTGGAATGATATCCTACGGGCCGGCGATATCCTGGGGCGGAATAATGTGGATATCGATTTCGGCCCAGCTCGGCATGGGATCACCCGCGGCACAACGATTTATTTCTTAGGGCCAAACGGCAATCGGAATGAAGTCTTCTCAGGTGGGTATATGACCTATCCGGACTTCCCGTGCATTACCTGGACCGCGGATCAGATCGGGAGAGCCATTTTCTATATTCATCGAGAGGTCAACGACCGCTTCAACAATCACGTCACGTGAGTGTATTGGCGCGCATCCGTCAGACAGCCGACGGACCTGCCTAGTCCGTCGGCACAGCGGCCGAGTGCAGCGGTCGTTGCGCTGGTTGGGCGGCCGGCAGCACCCGCGGGATATAACGCGTATACAATTCATAGCGCTTGAGAATGGCGTTCGCATACCGCACGGCCTCACTGCCGGGAGCAAAAGCGGCGTTGATCTGCCGATAATACTTGGCGTCTTCCAAGAGCGGAAAAACGTACTCAACCGAGTCTTTCCAACAGTGCGGGTCGTAGCCAAGGACCTGGGCGAGCTGTTGGGCCGCTCTGACGCGACTCGGGCCGAGGATATAGCTACTCAGGGCAAAGGCGAGGCGGTCCTGGGTCTGGCCGTCGGGAAATTGGGTCAGGAGCAAACGTAAATACTTGACGCCGGCTTCAAGATTGCCCCGGACAGTCTGAAAATCCTCGACGCCCACCTCACGCGCGGCAATCCGCGTGACTTGCATGAGGCCCCGCGCCCCGCGCGGACTGACCCGGCTGTGATCAAACCGCGATTCCTCAAAAATAAGCGCAGCGATAAGACGCCAGTCAAAGCCGGCCGGCTCGGCATAGTGGGCGATGAGCGGGTCGTGCCGCGACAAACGGTTGGCGAATACGGTGGATTCGTTCGAGCGGAGAAAGCGCGTGCTGGTAAAGTATTTTTCGTACAATATTTTCCGCAGGCCGGACTGCTTGGCCCAGGCGTGGTACTGATTCACCGCAGCTAAGAGTTCCACTTGTTCCGGCCGGACAGCCCAGCCGATGCGGGCCGGCTCCGGGAGGGTGTACACACTATGCAGCCTGTCCGGATAGACCCTGTGAACCAGCTCGACGACTGGGGTCAGGGCTGGAGCAAAAGGAGCCTGCTTTTTCACCGTTGCCGATAAGGTCAGGCCGGACAAGCCATCGGACAGCAGGGCTTGGAATGGGGGCGGCGCCTCTTGCAGTCCGCCATCAGGCCGGGCAGACGCAGCAGGAGGACCGGAACTGGTAGGCAGCGCCGGCAGATGCGGCTGGTCTGCATGGGTAATGACCTGGATATCCGTCGCAAGATAGGCCTGAGAGTAACGCAGGCGAGCGGACGCGTCCTCAGCTGTGACAAGGACCCCGGCTGCTATATCGCCCTTCCCCTCAACGAGCCAGCGCGTGAGCGCAACGCCTGGGGGAGGGGTGCGGACCTGGAGGGTGACGCCGAGCCGCTGCGCAAAGCCGAGCGCCAGTTCATATTCAAACCCATGCTCCCCACCCCGGTAGAGAAAATAGGACGTTGCATCATGGTGCATGAGGACCGTAAGCACGCCCCGCTGTTGTATATCGGCGACGGTTGGACGCTGAATATACAGGACGGGAACGGCAGACGGAGCAGGCGGAGCAGGCGTGGAGGGCGGAGACCAGAGCAGCCTCCCGCTCAGCACGCTGCTCAGAACCAGGACGAGGATACTCAAACGAAGGCCACTGTCACGCATACAGGCGAAAGATGTCCTTTTCTCTTTTTCGTTGGTGTGAATCCGTGACTCCGGCGTGTTTGACAGTCTCACACTTTTTACTTACCGTGCCCGTGTGAGCACGCGCGAAAAAATCCTCGACGTTGCCGGCCGACTGTTTGCCACGCAGGGCTATGCCGATACATCATTGGCTCAAGTTGCCCGGTCTGCGGAGGTGAGTAAAGCCCTCATCCTGTGGCATTTCAACAGCAAGGATGACCTCTTTCGGACTGCCCTGCAGAACTTTCTGTCTCCCTATTCTATCGACGCTACCGGCTTGCACGGGCTGAGTGAACGGGAACAATGTGAAAAACTGATTGATGACTATTATATATTTATTACTGACCATTTCGCATCAGTCAAATTTGTCCTGGGCCAAGTCGTCCGCGAGGAAGAGAATGCAAAAGAGGTCATTGACCATGTCAGCGACCTCTACCACGTGTATCAGCAGCTTCTGACCTCTATTCTGCATCAGGGCCGAAAAACGCAGGTATTTGTGTCTGATATTCAGCCGGCTGAAGACGCGGCCTTGATTATGGCAACCTTGAACGGATTGCTGATCCAGCAGCTTGTTGATGCGAGAAGCGGCATCCAGGCACACCAGCTGCTGGCACGCTTCAAAGAGACGCTCCGCAGCCGGCTCTATGCGCCCGAGGCGCAGACGCCTGCGGTCCGCACAGCAGCCTGTAGTCGTGTTGATGCCGCGCGCTCTGCCGTGGAGCGATAGCCAGCAGTGAGCCTGACACAAGGAGGGTATATGGTCGAGAAAACTATTGAACTGACAGGCCTGTCGTCAACCAGTATTGAAGACGCGGTATCCCTTGCCGTCTCCCGGGCAGCAGTCACGGTTAGCGGGATCTACGAGGTGCAGGTCTCAGACATTACCGCGGTTGTCGAAGACGGAACGGTGGCCCGCTGGAAGGTAAAAATAAAAGCAACGTTTCCCATTAAGGACAGCATACACGAATGAAACCTACCGAAGCCAAGACTGAAGCCAAGATCCGCGAAGTTGCTTCAGGCGTATACCAACTGTTTTTGCCTCTGCCGATGCGTCCGAGCATTGTCAATGTCTATCTTGTCAGAGACGATGATGAATGGGCGTTGATCGATACGGGGATGCACACGGAAGACAGTATTGCCACGCTCAAATCCGCTCTCGCCGAGGTCGGCTGTCAGCCCGCCTCTATCCGCACCCTCATCTCGACTCACCATCACGCCGATCACTTTGGCACGTCGCGGACATACCAGGAATTGACTGGTGCTGAAGTCTACCTGAATGAACTGGAACTGTCCCGAGTCGAACGACTCCAGTCGACCGAACGCCAGCCCGAAGCCTTTGCTTTTTTTCAGCAACACGGCATCCCGTTGGACTCGCCTGAGCAGCTGCCAACCCCAGGCAGCTTCTACGGCTCTCGCTATATGCCGGCCAAGCCGGATCATTTTATTCGTGACGGCGAATCCGTGTACGTAGGAAAACGTGAACTGCGGGTCGTCTGGACGCCTGGCCATACGCAGGGCCACTGCTGTATCTACCTGCCCGAGGATAAGGTCATGATCGTGGGCGATCATCTCCTGCCCAGGATTACGCCCCACGTCGGGGTGTACTACGCCGGGCCGGACAATCCCTTACGAGATTTTCTCGACTCCCAGGAGAAGATTCAGGGCTTTGACGTTGAGCTCGTTCTGCCCGCGCACGGTGGAGTGTTTAAGGATCACCGTTACCGTGCCAAGCAGATTATTCAGCATCACAAATACCGTTTGGATGAGATGTACGACGTCATTCGCGGGAACGCGCATTCTGCATACGAAGTCGCGTCCAAGGTGTTTGATTTGAATGCCGACCTGCCTATCTTCCACGTGTTTGCAGCCACGTTTGAGACCTTGGCCCATCTGCACTTGCTCATGTATGAGGGCAAGGTTCGGCGGGTCGAGGACGAACCAACCATCCGCTTTATCGCCTGAGGCGGAATCGGCTGGACGTGGTTCCCCGGAGTGAGCCCCGCGGCGGATATCACAAGGTGTGTCTTTTGTATGCGCTACACGATTTTCGACATTGAGACCCGCATAGACAAGGGTCTGGTGCGGGCCGTCTTCTTCCCTCGGGCGGAAGAAGAGGGCCTCTCCGACGACGACGCCTATCGCCGGATGCAACACCGGCTGCGTGAGGAGCAGGGCAACGATTTTTTCCCGCTGTCTTTTCATGTGCCCATCTCCATTGCCGTGGGCCAGGTGAATGAGGCGCGGGTGCTGACCGCGGTCGAGACGCTCAACGCCGAGCACAGCCACCAAGCAACCGAGGCAGCCGAGACCGAGGAGGCCCTGGTCCGCACGTTCTGGGACCGGCTGGAACGCTTCGCGGGCAGCGTGGTGAGTTTCAATGGGCGCAGCTTTGACCTGCCCGTATTGGAACTGCACGCGCTCAAGTATGGCTGCCGTATTCCGCACTATTTCAGCGGCAAGGCCCGCTACCGTTTCTCTGACGACGGCCACTATGATCTGTACGATTTTTTGACCAACTACGGAGTCCACCGTCTGCGGGGTGGCTTTAACGCCTTAGCCAAGCTGATCGGACTGCCGGGCAAAACCGACATTGACGGGTCAATGGTCCAGCAATTATGGGAAGACGGACGTTTGGATGACATTCACCGCTATTGCCGGACTGATGTTATCCAGACGTATTTTCTTTTTCTGCGCGTCGAACTCATGCGCGGGCGAATTACCCAGCAGCAGTACGACGCGGCTGCCGAACAGTCCGCTTCTTTTCTCCAGGACGAAGTCCAGGACCCAGCGGAGACTCAGCCCCCGGCTCCCTCGTCAGCGGACTCTTAGGCTGCCCGCGCCTGTGCAGAGGCCGTATAGGTCGACAAGGCGTGGCGCCGACCACTCATGCGGCGGAGTGGTGAGCGGGCGACCGGTTCTCCCTGCGTTCTATAGTGCGCCATCTGTGTATTTTTCCACCCGGCAAGCCCGCCTCGGAGATAATCAGCCTCAATATCGAGCGAGGCGCAAATATTCTCAAACGAGAATGGCCAACTGGTATCGTCTGAGTACATCCACTCTTCTGTCTCTTTGAGTAAACGCCGCTGGCGGCGGGTTGCGCCATAAATCGACTTCTGGAAGGTCGCAATCGCGTTTTCCATGACAGCGAGCATCAAGCGCTTCTCAGGCTGGGCGGACTCCTCGGACCGAACCCGATCAAAATACTGTGAGGGAACGATAATGTCTGCTTCGAGTGCTGATGTAAAGTGATCTTCTGTGGCCATGACTCTCCCTTCCGTCTGCTCAGGAAGGCAATGCCTCCTGCGCCTCCTGCCTTCCTGATTCACCATACACCAGCAGAAAGCATGCCAGCAGCAGATAGAACAGAAAGATGAGTATTATTCGATATATAGGGCTCTGCAAGACAATCTATCTGTTCAAAATGCCATAAAAAGTAACACCTTAATGCAGAGGGTATGTGTTAAAACAAGACAGAAAGCTGAAATCCTCCATGAACTGGTTTAGCGTCTAGTCCGGCACGTGTGGCTCTCTAGTCTGCGGCAGTGCTGCCCGATGTATGAGGCAGCTTGAGCCTTTTGTTCGCACTGGCTCATGTGGTAGGCTGCCTCGCTATAATAATGAACGTTTCTAAGGGACTCGTCTTTTTACTACTCGGCGTGCTCCTCTCCCCGGGGTGTGTCTCACACACAGAACGCTTGCCGTACCGTCCGCACATGGCGCAGCAAGATGAAGGTGTATGGGCTGAAGTGAAACGTGAGTTTGGCTGGCAGCCGTCACACAAAACAAAAAAAACGAGAAAGGGGCCGGCGTCGTTGTATGCAAGAATGGCCCAGAGCGTAAAAGGCTGGTTTACAGCTGACGAGCGGCCCATGGGACCGGACGTCCATCCGCAGCATTGGAAACGGATAAACCAGGAATACGAGCGCGAGCAAAGGAAATTGGGGCTGCACTAAGTGCGAGGGGGCGGGCGTCATAAGTATATGCTCTCCATATGATACGCTGAGTGATTCTGAGAGAGGGCAAAGGAGCGCTATGAAAGCACTGGTTGTTGGGGGAACGGGGCCGACCGGACCGTTTATTGTGAATGGCCTGATTGCGCGGGGCTATGAGGTCACAATTTTTCATCGCGGGACGCACGAGATTCCCGAGATCCCTCCAGAAGTCGAGCATATTCATGGCGACCCACATTTTCGGGAAACCATAGACGCAGCCCTGACTGGCCGCACGTTTGATCTTGCGGTCGTCACCTACGGACGTATTCGCTTTATTGCCGAAGCGCTGGTCGGCAAAATCGGACGTTTTGTTGGCGTAGGCGGCGTGGCCAGTTATCGGGGTTATATGGACCCCGCGGTCCTCTCACCGGTTGGCCTCCAGGTCGCGGTTGCCGAAGACGCACCCGTTGTTGAGAGTGAAGCAGAACTCCGCTTTGCCTATCTGATCGCCCAAACCGAACAGGCCGTGCTGGACTGCCATCCCACTGCGGCCTACTTCCGTTATCCTTACGTCTACGGCCCCTATCAGCTCATTCCGCGCGAGTGGTGTGTGATGCGGCGTATTCTTGACAAGCGTCCGCATATGATTGTTGCCGACGGTGGGCTGACGCTTTTTACGCATGGCTATGCTGCAAATCTCGCCCATGCTGTGTTGCTGGCGGTTGAGCAGCCCGAGGCATCAGCCGGGCAATTGTACAATTGCGGCGATGAAAGTCAGCTCACGGTCCATCAGGTGATCGAAGTGATTGCCAAAGCCATGAATTATGAGTGGGACATTATCAGTATGCCCAACGACCTGGCACGCCCCGCGCGTCCCTACACCATGCAGGAAACCTCGCACCACCGCGTTGTTGACCTCACCAAGATCAAAAACCAACTGGGTTACGCGGACCTTTATCCGGTTGAAGAGGCCATAGCAAAAACGGTCGAGTGGTATCTGGCCAACCAGCCTGAACGGGGTGGGGAGATTGAGAAACGCCTGCAAGACCCGTTTAACTATGAGGCCGAAGACCGCCTCATCGCCGCGTATCAGGACAGTATGCAGCGTGTCGCCGCTATCCCCTTTGACGTCCAAATGGACCGTCCGCATCCGTATGCGCACCCCAAGGAGCCGGGCCAGGAGCGGGATCACCGGGAGAGGTAACGGACGCGGGTCATTATCCCGTGGTCGGCATCAGTCCGAAATCGTATTCCAGCAGAGTGAACGGCGTCTTGAGGCCATAGCGCTCGGCCAGGGGGGCGTCCTCGCATTCCTTGAAGTCGGCCACGAGCGAGTGCTTGGTGGCGAACACCGCGTCAGAGTCAAGATAGTCGTCACCCTTGACGAATACGTGTGTTGTCAGGGGTCTGTAGCCGTCCGCGGATAGCATGAAATGCACATGCGCCGGGCGCATCCCATGCCGTCCGGTTGCGTCCAGCATGCGGCCGACCGGGCCATCGGTCGGAATCGAATAGCTCACCGGGGTTTCAGAGATGAGCGCATAACTGCCGTCGGCCTCAGTCTTGAACCTGCCGCGCAGATTCCACTCCGGCGCGTCCTTGTCCTGAATGTCATACAGGCCGTTGGCCGAGGTCTGCCACACATCAACTGTTGCTCCTACAATTGGTGCGCCCTCAGCGTCGGTGACTTTGCCCCTTATTAACGTGGGCCGCGCTCCAATGTCTTTTCGGATGACAGATTCGCCATTCTTATGCTCCGGCGCCCCCTCGACATAGAATGGACCCAGGACAGTCGATTCGGTCCCCAAACCATCTTTAGGGTGATTAATAGCATCGACCAGCATGGACACCCCGAGCGTGTCGGATAGCAGGATATACTCCTGCCGTTTGTCGTCGCACATTTTGCCCGTTGCGGTCAGAAACTGAATGCCCTCAAACCATTCTGCCTCCGTCAGTTCAACGTCCTTAACGAAGGCGTGCATATGCTTGATGAGGCTGGTGATGATGTGCTGCATACGTGGGTCCGAGGTCTTGCTCGCATATTCTTTCACAACCGCTTCGGTGATATTGTCTACTGTATAGTCACGCATAATCTTCCCTCCTCTTGATACAAATTGATACAAACAGGTAAAGGCCCTCTCGATGGTACGGGTCAACAGCTACACACAGGAATAGCGTAGCAGGGGTGTATCGCCTACCCCTTCCCTTTCTTATTGGTACCCCTCCTCTACCGGGTTTCCAGACCGGGTTCCCAAGCTTGGCTGTGCATTTTATATTTCAGTGTACGCAAGAAGAGGCTGAAGAGACGCACGTATGATGAAACCACTGCTCATTCTGAAAACGGGCGAATTACCCCGCGTTGTGACAGCGCAGTGTGGTCGGTACGAGCAGGCGTTCTTCAATGTCCTTGGCGCATCGCGTTGTGCTGTGGTTGATGCGCGCAAGGAAACGCTCCCCGAACCGGACTGGGCCGGCATCATTGTCACCGGCTCACCTGCTTCGGCGAACGACCCTGACCCCTGGGTGGCCAAGAGTGAAGATTTTCTGAAACGGGCCGCGGATCAGTCGGTCCCCATCTATGGTATCTGTTTCGGTCATCAGCACGTTGCCCGCGCGTTTGGCGGTACGATTGAAAAAAATCCTCATGGCTGGGAGCTCGGTACGGCGACTGTCACCTTGACTACAGACGGACAACGGAACGCCCTCTTCTCGACCGTCCCCGAGTCATTTTTGGCTCAGGAGAGTCACGGGGAACTGGTGACCGAACTGCCTCCGGGCGCGATTGCCCTAGCCCGGAATGAGTACTGCACCTATCAAGCATTCTCTCTTGAAGAGCACATATGGGGAACCCAATTCCACCCGGAATTCACTTCCGCGATTATGGCGGGACTGATTGCCTCGCTGGCAGCCGTTTTGCCCCCTGAATCCTTCCCGCGCTGGCCGTCTGCGGAGCAGTCGCTTCAAGGCTGGCTTCTTAAGACTGTTCAAAACGCGCCCGCAGCGCAGCGCTGCCTGACGAACTTTGCCGCGCTGGTCACAGAACGGTTTAATGAGTAAACCTGCCACCATCTGCATGTCTGTTGGAGGGCGCGTTTACTCATTACGGGCGTAAGTAGGATAAGCGCAGTTGGCCGGAGACAACCGCTTTGGTCGCACGCGCTATACCCTGCGTGTCATCAACAACCAGCCAGGGGCCGGCGTGCATCACGCCGTGCAGAGTTTCGCCGGTTCGGATGAGCTGGGGATACAGCTCATGGGTTGTACTGAACGCGCGGCCTGCCGGCATAGCATTAAAAATACGTGGCTCCAGGACTTGGCAGCCAGTAAACATAAAAGTGGACAGAGGCTCGTTGACCTCAATCTCGCTCGGTTCGCCTCGAATGCGACGGACCCTACCATTCTGGTCCGTTTCAATCAGACCATACTGCTCCTCATCGGGATTCGGTCTGAGCAGCAACGTTCCAATAGTATTGGTCTGCCGGTGTGCCGTGAGGAATGCGGTGAGGTCGAAATCGAGAATCGTATCTGCATTCAAAACCAGGAACGGTTCGCCGTCGAGAAACGGCTGGGCTTTCTTAATCCCTCCGCCAGTGTCCAGGATTGGGTCTTCTGGAGAATAGGTGATCCGTAGGCCGTAGGAACTCCCGTCGCCTAACGCTTCTGTAAGCTTGCTTCCAAGATGGTGAAGGTTAATCACGACCTCTTCAATGCCGTGGGATTTTATAAACAGTAAGGCATACTCGATCAACGGTCGGCCGGCGACCGGCACCAGCGCTTTGGGCAGCGTATCCGTCAGCGGCCGCATCCGGGTGCCGAGGCCGGCTGCGAGGATCATCGCGCGCATTATGAGGCGGAGAAATGCTCTGGAAAATGATCCGCAAGAATATCTTGCAGGTGCCGATACTGCGGCAGACGGGCCAACACCCGGTGGATCGTTGCCAGTGTCGGCGGAATATAGCGCATATAGCCGCTCTTGCCTTTTTCCAGCTCCAAATAATAGAAACGGCCGACAACCTTGCAGGCTTTTTGGAGCAAGCACAGATTATACTCTTCCCACACTAATTCAGATGACAGTGTGTCACCGCCATTCTGGTTCCACGCCTCGTGGTAGTAATTGACCAGAGACTCTTCCAAATCCGGGGAGACCACTTCCGGTGTATCGCGGTCATTCAGCAGGGTGGCGAGATCGTATGGTGCTGGGGCGAGTAGGGCATCCTGGAAATCGATCACCCGAATGCCGTCGTGCTGCACGAATAAATTCCAACTGTGATAATCGCGGTGATTGAGAAAAAAGGTGGCTTGACCGAGACGAGTCGAAATAGCCTCAAACATCGCGGTGAGAGTTTGCATCTCTGTGTGTGAGAGGGCTTTGTTGCTAGGCTTGTCCAGGCCCCACTCAACAAAGTGCTCAAACTCCCACAGGAAGAGGCGCTTATCAAAGCGCTGCTGAAAGGCAATGTACTGCTCGTTTTTCTGACGGGTGCCTTTAATTTGAATCAGGAGCAATTGGTCAATAGCGCGCCGATACCACTGTTCGACCTCGGCGTGTGGTACGTCTTGGACTGCGTCCCGCAACGGTACATCACCAATATCTTCGAGGAGGAGAAAGCCATCCTGATGTCCATCCACATAGAGCTGAGGAACACGCACCCCAAGCGGTTCAAGGAAATAATGCAGATTGAGATACGGTAATTCCTTGAGGGGTTTATCGAAGACAGCTAGCTCGTCTGATGATATAGCGAGTCCGCTTCCGGCTAGAATCATGACCACGGCTGAAGCCGGTCCGCTACCGCTGAGAGACAGGCGGGCATAGCTGCGGCTTGAAGCGTCTCCAGCCAATGACTCAACATGAGTCATCCGCGTCTCTTGTCCCCACTTTTCAGCGACGGCAGCATCAAGTGCATGTCGAAGTTCTGCATCCATACCTGACGAGGTAGCAAGCGTGTGGTGGCTTGTCAAAAATGAGCGCGCGCCGAGAAGGCTCCGTTGCAAATACCCTAGGCCTGTGATGGAAAAAAGAAGTGGAATCTGAGTCTGACATAACAGCATTATCGCACGGCGAGTTGGTGGCGCTGGTGTATGGTTTGCGCCGGCAACTGGCTGCCAGGGAACAGGAAATCGCTCGGCTGAAACAGCTCGCCACTGCAAAGCCCGCTCAGGACGCTGAGGATATATCCAGCCCCAGAGGAGAAGGGCCTCAGCCCGGCACGCAGTCTGCCCTCATTGCTCAACTGGAGAAGATGTATCCCGAAGACTAGCCCTGCCTGGAGGAGTTCCATCCAGTTCCATCCAGGGAGCGCGGGCAGCCTGCCGGCATCTGCGTTCAGCCCTCCGTTCACCCTGAGCGGAGCGAAGTCGAAGGGCCGGTCCGTCCTCATCAGAAAACCCGCGTGTATCCCCGCTCTCTTTACCCTCAGATATGAAGCGGTTAAGGTGGGGCCGCCAAGGAGACTGGAATGGATTTTAACTTCACCCCGGAAGAGGACGCCTTCCGTCAAGAGCTACGTTCGTGGCTCCAAGACAACTTACCTGAAGGCTACGACCCCACGCATTTTGATGACATTGACGAAGACTCGCGTTTTGAATACCAGCGCACCTGGCAGCAGACCGCGTATAAAAACCGCTGGGTGGGTATCCACTGGCCGGAGGAATATGGCGGGCGGAGCGCCAGCCTGATGGAAATGTTCATCTTCAACCAGGAGATGCAGCAGGCTCATGCGCCACGCTTTGCCAACACGCTTGGACTCATGATGTCAGGTCCAACCCTGATTCATTGGGGGACCGAGGAGCAGAAGCAACGCTATCTGCCCCGGATTTTGGCTGCTGACGAAATCTGGTGTGAAGGGCTGTCAGAGCCTGGGGCAGGCTCTGACCTGGCTTCAATGCAAACGCGCGCAGTGGAAGACGGCGACTATTTTGTGATTAACGGCCAGAAGGTCTGGACCAGTTATGCCCACCGCGCGGATTTCATTCAACTCTTTGTGCGGACCGACCCGGACGCTCCAAAGCACCGTGGGATTAGCTGTCTGGTTGTCGATATGAAGACGCCCGGCATCACGGTGCGCCCGCTGGTCCAGATTACAGGCGATGCTGAGTTTAATGAAGTTTTTTTTGAGGAGGTGCGCGTTCCAAAAACAAATCTGCTTGGGCCAAAAAATGAAGGCTGGAAGGTTCTGGTCACCACGTTGATGCACGAACGGGCCGGGATTGGCTCTGGATTGCCCGTCCACCGTCAGTTCTCTGAGTTACTCAAGGTGAGCAGAGAAGTGGAAATCAACGACCGGCCAGCCTGCGAAGACCCGGCCGTGCGTCAGCAGTTGGCGCAGTTTGCTATTGAATGCAAAGCCATCACCTACAATATGTTCCGCAGCTTCAGCAAACGCCTGAAAGGCAACCCGCCCGGACCGGAAGGCTCGGTGAATAAGCTCGCCGGCTCGGAACTCAATATGCGGCTGGCCCGGTTTGCCACCGAGTTGCTCGGGCCGTATGCGCAACTGACGCAAGGCTCGCCATACACTATCGATAATGGCCGCTGGCCACGCGCCGCGTTATGGCACCGCTTACTGACGATTGGGGGGGGGACCTCGGAAATACAAAAGAATATTTTGGGCGATCGGGTGCTCGGACTTCCAAAGGGCTGAGGGTCGCCGGGCAGAGCCGTAAACCAGTACACAAGGAGGCATCACAATGGGAAAACTTGACGGAAAAGTTGCAGTCGTCACAGGATCGGGCCGAGGCATTGGGCGGGGGATTATACAGCTCATGGCCCGAGAAGGCGCGAAGGTCGTCGTGAACGACCTGGGCAGCAGTGTTGATGGCGAAGGTGAAGATAAAACTCCGGCGCAGCAAGTGGTTGAGAAAATCCAGGCTGCGGGTGGGCAAGCCGTTGCCAGCACGGACAATATTGCAACGGTGCAGGGTGGAGAAAACCTGATTCAGACCGCAGTCGACGCGTTCGGCAAACTCGACATCTTGGTCAACTGTGCCGGCATTCTGCGCGACCGTATGATTTTCAATATGACAGAAGAAGAATGGGACGCTGTTGTGGCGGTCCATCTGAAGGGTCATTACTGTACGATTCGTCCGGCATCGGCCCTGATGCGCCGCCAGAAGAGCGGACGGATTATCAACTTCTCTTCCGGGTCTGCCCTGGGCGCTCCAGGACAGCCGAACTACGCTGCGGCAAAAGCCGGTATCCTGGGACTGACGTATAGCAGCGCCAATGCCTTGGCCAAGTACAATATTACCTGCAATGCCATACTGCCCGGTGCGGCAACCCGCATGACCGATACGATTCCGGCCAACTTTGCGCAGGAAATGGGCTTGTCGGAGAGCAGTGGTTCCGCCCAGGGGAGTCCGCTTGATCCCGGCAATGTAGCCCCGATTGTTATTTTCCTGGCCAGTGATGAAGCCCAGTATGTCAACGGGCAGGCGTTTGGGGCGAGTGGCTATAAAATTTCTCTGTATTCACATCTCAAGCCCGAAAAGACGATTTACAGTCAGGGGCCATGGGATTTGGACCAACTCTTCAAAGTTTTTAAGGGGACGCTGGGTTCCAATCTGAAGCCCCCGCGGATGGAATGACACAAAGTCAGGGCATGAGGATCAAGCGGACGTATCCTCGTGCCCTTTTTTTGAGAAGGGAAAGACATGCAGACGACACTGTACGGGGGCGAGAAGTGGCAGATTTTCTTCGCGCCGTTGAGTCTCATGCTCATGCTTACCGTCCTTGGGCCTGCACCTGGATATGCAGAAGAGACGGTTGCTGACGGGAAACGTGTTTCGCTTGAATACACCGTGACACTTGAGGATAAGACGATTTTTGATTCGAACGTCGGAAAGGAGCCTTTGGTTTATATCCATGGCGCAAAGGAACGGGTCCCTCTCTTCTCAAAGCACCTGACCGGGCTCAAGGCGAAAGAAACGAAAAAGTTTGAAATGCCGCCTGAAGACGTCTATGGCCAGGACGACCCTGAGCGGATTATCGAAATTCCGAAAGACAGGATTCCTGAAGACCGGCGGAAGGTTGGTGAGAAGCTTGAGGGAAGAGACCCGAAGGGCCGGCCACTCTATGCAGAGGTTCTGAAGGTGAAGGCCGAGACGGTGAGGATCGACACCAACCATCCGCTGGCTGGAGAAAAATTATTCTTCGATGTGAAGATATTAAAGGTTGAGAAAGTGCCTCAGCAACAGTGAGGCCTCTGCTACATGGCAATGAATCCAGTGTGGAACTCAATGGGGACTATATAAGGATGATCTCGATGGGAACGATACGCTATCGGCAGAGGAAACGGGGAATTTTTATTATTACGCTGAGTCTTGGACTCATGTCGGTGACCTCAGGCTACGCGCAAGACTCGGTCGGCGACGGAAAACGTGTTTCGCTCGAATATACGCTCACCCTCGAAGATAAGACTGTTATTGACAGTAATGTGGGGGAAACCCCATTAGTCTATACACATGGCACCAGTCAAATCGTTCCGGGCCTGGAGAAACAGCTCGCAGGCTTAAAAGCCGGTGACACAAAGAAAGTAGAAGTCTCGCCTGGGGAAGGGTACGGCGAGGTTGACCCGAATCGCTTCCAGGAAGTGCCCAAAGAGAATATTCCCGAAGAGGCTCGTGGCGTGGGGAAAAAACTCCAAGGCCGCAGCCCGGACGGCCAGATGATGTTTGCCCAAGTCACGGAGGTGAAGGAGAAAACCGTTATTGTTGATCTGAACCATCCGCTAGCGGGAAAGAAACTCTTCTTTGACATCAAAGTCCTCAATATTGAAAAAGGTGAGGCGCAAAAGGTCGAGCTGCCGGGGACAGCGCCGGAAGCGCAACCGTAGAGATTCCCTCGCCCCACCCGCATCTGCGTTCGACTGGTATGGACATCCCGCCAATCACCCTGAGCGTACTTCGACTTCGCCTCTGGGAGTGCGGGCATCTTACCCGCCTCTGTGTTCGGTCTGAGTGCCCCTCGGCATTCCGACGCCACGCCTGTACCCATCCGTATGAAAATGTCGGTATACTACTTCATACTCAGTGTCAGAGCGCCCATAAGCTAGATCGCTCCTCTATGCGGCCTAGCCTATCCTCCTGGAAGAGGGAGTACGCATATGGCCACGCTGTTTATTGAAGACCACCGGCCATTTAATTTTGCCCACGTCCTCACCAGTGTTCGACTCGTCCTGACCCCGGTATTTCTCCTTGCCATTGAATGCAGCCTACAGCAACCAACGCTGTTACGCGCGGGATGTGTTGGTGGGCTCTTTCTGGTTATCTGCGCGAGTGATTACTATGACGGCCCGGTTGCGCGGGCTTTAGGGCTGAGCTCTGACTGGGGCAAAATTCTCGATAATTTGGCGGATATTACCTTCCTCCTCGTGACCCTGACCTACTTGGCGTATAGCGGGATGGTTCCGTGGTGGATCCCGTGTGCAGTTGGGTGCGCCTTTGGTCAGTATACGCTTGACTCGTGGTGGTTATCCGGACGAGAAACGTCTATCATCCTCGTGTCCAATCCAATCGGGCACTGGGCTGGAGTGCTGAATTACATCGGTACCGGTATGATGGCATTCCACGCCGCGCTCCGGCAGCAACTTCTCCCCTGCCCTCTTGAGCAGGCTTTGCTCTTCTTGTGGTTCAGCTATCTGCTGCTCGCAATGGGCCTGCGACTCCGGTTTTTCCTCCGAGCGCAGCGGGCGATTATCCACAACTAGAGCGTTCATTCTCTATGGATAGAAAAATCATAGGCTTTCAGCGTGATCCGAAAAATGGTTGGGTCGCCGCCTTAGCTTGTGGTCATGGGCAACATGTGCGACATAACCCGCCTTTTGAAAACCGTCCCTGGGTCGTCACCGAAGACGGGCGGGCATCAAAGCTTGGAGTGATGCTCAATTGCATCCGGTGTGCCGAGCTCGAACTGCCCGACGACTTCATGCCTTACAAGAGAACGGCTGTCTTTCATACTGAGTCCGTTCCGGCCGGACTCACATCATCCCACGCTACTAAAACTGGTGTGTGGGCAAAGATTCGGGTCTTGGCCGGGCAACTCAGGTACGTCGTTGCAGAGCCCATCAACGAAGTATTCATCCTGGATTCTACTCATGTCGGGATTATTGCGCCCGAAATTGTCCATTATGTCCAGCCCGAAGGTGCAGTGCGATTTTACGTTGAATTCTACCACAAGCCTGAGGCTTAGAAAATATTTCTATACCCCTGTTTGCACCTGCCTCTTCCCCGCGCTAGAATCGTTCTGAGAAGGCCCACACGTTTCTTCGTGGAGAGCGCTTATGGCTGACCATCCATTTCCTCCCATGGCAAGCAGCGGCATTCCCGTTTTTGGACATACGATTCAATTCCTACGCGATCCTATTTCTTTAATGGAACGGGGCTATCGCGAGCACGGCCCTGTTTTCTCTCTACAACTTGCGCATAAGCGAGCGGTTGTGCTGCTCGGACCGGAGAATAATCGCTTCTTTTTCAGTGAGACTGACAAGCTGCTCTCCATCCGCGAGGGATACCCCTTCTTCATCAAAATGTTCCATGAACGCTTTTATTTCTTCGCTGAGTTCGAGGAATACCTTGAACAGCGGGCCATTATCATGCCACGTTTTCAGGGTCAGCAGATGCATCAGTATGTGACAACCATGGCCAGCGAAACGTTTGCCCTCATGGAACGCATGGGCGAGGGTGGGACATTTGATCTTGTTCCGACCCTGGGTCCATTAGTGATGCACATTGCCGCGCACGCCTTTCTTGGTCATGATTTTCGGGATCGTCTGGGGGGTCAGTTTTTCTCAGACTTCCGCTTGTTTTCCGGAGGGATGGAGCCGGTTTTACCCTTGTGGCTGCCTCTGCCCAAACTGATTCGGAGTCAAAAGGCGAAAAGAAAATTGCATAAAATCCTTGGCGAACTCATAGCAGAGCGCCGCCGGGACCCAGTTGATCCACCTGATTTCTTACAGACGCTTATTGCGACACACTCCTCCGACGGTCGGCCGATTGACGATGTTTTGATTATCAATCTGATCCTCCTGCTTGTGTGGGCCGGACATGAAACCACGGCCGGGCATATTAGCTGGGGCCTCATTGACCTGCTCCAACACCCGACCTATTTGCAGTCTGTGCGGGATGAACAGGCTGATGTTCTTGGCGATGGTCGGGACCTGTCTATGACAGACGTGCGCCAGCTACAGCGTATTGATTGGGCTCTCAAAGAAACCGAGCGACTCCATCCTGTCGCGTATGTCCTGCTGCGCAAGGCGGCTGAGACCTTTGCCTGGCAAGGCTTCCACATTCCTCAGGGTACAATGGTGTTTGTCGCGCCGACTGTCTCGCATCGGATGCCGGCTGTGTTCCCAGACCCAGACCAGTATCGTCCGGAGCGCTTCTCCCCGGAACATGATGAGTCTCGCCAGCCACATAGTCTCATCGGGTTTGGAGGGGGTATGCACCGTTGCGTTGGGGTTCATTTTGCCTATCTTGAGATGAAAATCGTCCTCTCACTCTTACTCCAGCAGTATGAATTCACGTTACTTGACCCCAAGCCCCAATCGGTAGCTGGAGCAAAGACGAAATGGCCAGCCAGTCCGTGTCGGGTCCAATACCGGCGCCGGAGCTACATTCCACACAAAACACCGCGTCACCTGCCTCACTCCGCAGAAGTGCAACCCATCGGATCACCGGAAGCTCGCTGTCCGGTTCCGCACTGAGCGGTTTCGTGCTTAGCTAGGGACTCCGCATTTCCACAAGGTACGAGACGCTACTCCGTGCCAAGGACGTAGGGCGGGAGCCCGTGTTGTCAAATCACGCTATTTTCAGACTGGGACACTGCCATTTCTTCCATGAAGTCGGGTAAGCGAAGTGCCCGAAAACCATCTAATGGAACGCATCCACACAACCGTCTAAGTCTTTTATCGTGGCATACGAATCGGTCGGTTGTTGCAGCCGCCGCACTTGCGTGCAGCCAATCTGTTGAATCTGAGCGCTCCGGATTTTTCTTTTCAATGATGTAGTTATAGAGATGCGCAATAATTATCCCAACACCCATACGTACACTGCGGATCTCCAACAAGCCCTGAATGCCACGCTTTTTGCATTTTGCTAAGACACCCGAACGGTCAGCAAAACATTCGGCCCAGCTTTCGGCCTGTATCTCCCAAAAATGCGAGAATGTGGTTTCTTTACGCCAATCTGTCAAACCTCCCCTAAGCCCTTTAGACGCCCCTTCTTCGTCAAACCTCCTTATCGCAGTGACTAATACATTTTTCATGTTAATGGATTGCTGTTGGGACGAATCGCCTACGCTAGAACATAGCTCAGAATACTTTTCTGGAGTATAGCTCACAAGGACATCCTTAATATTCCGCTGTAGATTTGCAAGTTTCTCACCAGAATAGTAAGGCGTATCGGCGCAGCCATTATAGGCGTAAGACCTAATATCATCACCAAGTAGACCTTTCGGCTCTTTCACGATTTTATCAAAATTCAGTATCCGCAAGGAATAATCGAGGAGACGGTTAGCCACTATGGGTCCAGCAGCAAGCTGTTCCTCTAATCCAAGGATATTAAAGACCGGCTCCACTTTTCCTGACGAGCAGAGCATTACTAACTTGTCGGCATCCTCCTGGCTCAGCCCATCCGAATGGCCGACAAGATGTCCAATAACGTTCGCATCCAAGTATACACATTTGCCCATAATACCCCTCGTCAACCCAACTGCTAATTTAATAATTGTAAGTCTAGTCTAGCCTCTGGACAACTAAGACCAAGGAGAAATTCCCCAAAGCGAGGCAGACAAACAATGTCCTTGTAAAAATTGAAACACAATTCCTCATTCTGTAGAACGTACAGATCAGGATATCCGAAATACGTTCAATCCGACCCTTTCCTTTCCCCAGCCTATCCGCTGCGCTATAAGGATGGGCGTTTGTGACGTACAGGAGGAGACGTATGAGCATAAAAGGAAAAGCTGCAATCTCCGGGTTTGCCGAAATGGCTCCACAAAAAGGTGCGGGCGATATTACCCCGCTGGGAATTATCGCCAATATGGCCCGCGAGGCCATTGCCGATGCCGGTCTGGAAAAGAGCGATATTGACGGCCTGCTGACCGGCTGGGCGCTGAGTGACTATAGCGTGCTGTGGCCGTCGGTGGTGGCCGATTATCTGCAAATCCGCCCTCGCTATTTCAACCAAGTCGAACTTGGCGGTGCCTCCGCTGCCGGTATGGTCTGGCGGGCCGCCGCGGCCATTGAAGCCGGGATGTGCACTAGCGTGCTGTGCGTATTGGGTGACCGGCGCGCCCGTGCGCGGCAAATGCCGCCCTTCCCGAGTATTGAGGCCGAATTCGATGCCCCCTATGGCTTGATTGCAGCCAACCCCGGCTATGCGTTGATTGCCCAACGCCATAAGTATGAATATGGCACCACTGCCGAACACATGGCCAAGGTTGCGGTCGATCAACGCAAGAGCGCCTGTAAAAACCCGAGCGCATTGTTTGGGAGCAAAGAAATCGAAATTGATGATGTCCTGAACTCGCGCATGATTGTTGACCCCTTACACCTGCTTGAGATTGTCAGTCCATGTACAGGTGGCGGAGCGTTTATTGTCACGAGCACCGAACGAGCCAAAGATGGTCCGAACAAGCCGGTCGTATTACTCGGAGCCGGTGAGGCCGGCGGCCATTCGAGCATTACTCATGCGCGCAGCCTGACCACGTCGTTAGTCAAACCGGCTGCGGAAGCCGCCTTTCACATGGCCGACGCCACACCCCAGGACATGGACTTTGTGCAGCCCTACGACTGTTACACCATCACCGTTATCGTCACCCTCGAAGATGCCGGCTTCTGTGAAAAAGGCGAAGGTGGTCGTTTTGTTGAGGCGCACGACCTGTCCTACGCGGGTGACTTTCCCTGCAATACCCACGGAGGCCAACTGTCTTTTGGGCAACCAGGTCTCGCCGGTGGCATGAGTCATGTCATTGAGGGGGCCCGGCAGCTCATGGGACGCGGAGGAGAGCGGCAGGTCAAAGATGCCTCCATCGGCTATGTGAACGGCAACGGCGGGATTATGGCCGAACAGTGCAGCCTGGTATTGGCTGCCTAGCGGACGGAGAGGACAACCATGAGTGACTATAAAAAACCACTGCCCCATCCAAATGAAGTCTCTCAACCCTTTTGGGATGCGGCCAAACGGCATGAACTCCAGATCCAACGCTGCAATGCGTGTGGGACCCACATCTTTTACCCACGTGAAGCCTGCTCAGAGTGCTTAGCCGCAGACCTCATATGGATTCCCGTATCCGGCAAAGGCAGCTTGTATTCCTACACCATTGCTCAGGCTCCGACCCACCCGGCCTTCGCCGATGATGTGCCCTACGTCATCGCCATTGTTGAGCTGGCAGAAGGCCCGCATATCACGACAAACCTCGTCGGCTGCCAGCCCGACCAAGTGGCGATTGGAATGCCGGTCGTGGCATCCTTTGAGGATGTGAGCGCTGAAATGACCCTGGTCAAGTTCCGGCCCGAACAGTGAGGGGCAAGACGGACGGATATGGGGGTAGGAGGAGGTTTCCTCCTGCATTCCCGTTTTCACAACCGTTATAGCTCTTCGAGTGCGTCTTTCTCAATCCAGCCGCGCCGCCCATCGCAGCGGGCGACTTGCCACCAGTCTTCTCGGACATCGAGCACTTGCACCAACGTGCCCTGGGTGACGGAGAAATGAACCGTACCACTAGTAGCCGGCTCGAAACGCACCGGATGGTCCTCTTGTGTGAGGACTATTGCGTGTCTCTGCCAATCGCTCGTCCAGAGTTGCTGCACAAGCGAGGGCGTCAGCACAACAAGGAATGCAACTAATCCCCAGCCTGCGTACAGGAGCGGCCGACGCAGCCATAGACGGTACGCGGCAAAAACCACGAAGAGCAGGCTATACGCAGCACTGGTGAGCCATACCAATTGGTCTGTTGCGAGGGTATGGGCAAGCGGAAAGAGAAGGCGCTGCCAGAGTAGCGGGTGGCACATCGCAGCGCCCGTGAGCGAGCGGGCGAATTGCAGATTGGCCGCCACGTCCGGATCACTGGGGAGGAAGTGCCGTGCCCGCTCATAATTCAGAATGGCTCTGCCCGCTTGTCCTGCCTTGAAATAGGCGTTGCCGAGATTGAAATACACATTGCCGCTGGCGAGGCCGGCCTGAAGCACGACTTCGTATGCCTCGACCGCCTCGGCGTACTGTCCTTGTGCGTAAAGGCTATTGGCGTGGAAAAAGGCGGTCTGCGGCGTTGTTGGAACAGTGGCCGCCAGAGAAATCGAAACTGCCCAGAAAATACAGACAAAGCTGGGCAGAAGGAGAGAAAATCGCAAGCGTCGAAACTGCCGAAGTCGGCGAAATCGGGGCGGTCTCATGATCCTGGGGTGCTAAGCGGCGAGAGTCTGAAACTGACGGTGGTCGCGTTCAAGCTGGTCAATAATAGTACGGACGAAGGACAGGGTCTCGTGACTTTTTTCTCTCATTAATTCTGTCGTCCCTTGAGCGAAACGCATGTGTTCACACGTCTCCCTCACCACCTCAATCTGCTGAATGCACGCCTGAGAGACGCCGCGCCTCCGCAGCGCCTCCGATTCAATACCACCAGGTGGCAGCCCGAGCTTGGCGGACATATAGGCCTGAAGCATGCGAGCAATCGTGGCGTAAAAGGCTTGATGCTCTCCTTGTGCCAAGTGGCGCTCTGCTTTCGCCAAGCCCTGGCGGGCCTGTTTCCCCGCTGCCGTAAAGCGTGCATAGCGACTATCGCCACTCAGCCGTTGCCGCCGCTGGTCGTACCACCACGCACAGAGAAAGAGCAGCACCGGGAGGGGTTGCCACAACAGAAAACCAACGCTGCGATACCACGGCCCGGCGTGCGGAACGAGGAGGCCGGGCTCATCTTTGATATAGACAATGTCCTGACCCAGCGCTTCCTGATCGTCCTGACCGCGTGCCGTGGGTGTATCTGTAGCGCCAGTGATGACTGTTTTTCGCGTGGTGGTTTTCGGTGGGCGAACGACGAGGGCAATAGGCTGGCTTTCGAGTGTCCGATAGCGCCGGGTCTGAGGATCGAAATAACTGAACTGAACCGCGGGAATGGCGGCTAGCGTCTGAGCCTGTGGAATGAGAACTTGCTCAAAGGATTTTGTCGCGCCGTTCGTTTTCCCGGCCAGCGGCGCATACGTGCGGAACCCGTCGGTATTCACAAACGTGGGTGCGGCAGCATCGGCAAGATGGCCCGTTCCGTTAATACGCATATGGACGGTAATCGGGTCCCCGACCGGGAGGTCCTGGGGCAGCGCTGTCACATCCAAGTCAAACGAGCCGACCGCGCCTGAGAAATTGCGCGGTTTTCCCCCCTCCGGAAGTGGAAGCACTGTGAGGGTGAGGGGGGCGGAACGCAGCGTGAGCTGCTGCCGCTCAGAAGAAAGTGTCGAAAAGAAGTCATTCTGGAAAAAACGATCAAAGAACGGGTCGTTCAAGGGCGAGCCGCCCCGGCGACGCGTGAGGACGTTGAGCTGAAGGCTGGCCGGACCGAGCGCGAGGCTCCCGGAGCGGAGTGGAACGACCTCTGTGTCAAAATGAAGAACGGTGAATGTCCGACCGTTGCGCGTCTGCTGATCCTGTACAGGTTCCGGGAAAGGCTCAACCGAAAACCCATCCGAGCTGAATGTCGGATACTGGACATCGGATACACGGGCGACCCCAACAGAGAGCTTGACCTCAACGGGGACACGTTCATGCAGGTAGACTTCTTGGCGCGGGACTGAGAGCTGAAGACTCAGCCCGTTTTGGCCGTCCGCTTCTTGAGCAAGTTGTTGAGCGGGAGAGGACTGTCTGGCGGAAGGAGATGGAGCGGCTGACCGGGGTGAGCGTTGTGCGGCTGCAATCGTGACGCTCAGCGGGTCGGTGTGATACTGCTGCCCCTGGTGTTCCACGCTAAATGGACCCAGGGTGAATTGTCCCGGCTTGAGCGGTACGAGAGAGTAGCGATGCTGGACAGACGCTGTGATTTGTCCATTCGTGATAGATACTTGAGTTGAGGGGCCAAGATAACGACTCTCGAATCCGTCAATATTGAGAGGAGGAGCAGGAGCTTTTTGGGTTCCTCTTATATCAATGGACAGCGTCAAGGTCTCACCGACTGTTGCGCGCTGCGGGCGGACGGAGGCCAGTGCACTCACATCCGATGCGCCAGACGGAGCGGGCCAGAGGAGTCCGAACACCAGGAACAGGGGGAGAATAAACGCGCTCTTTTCCATCCGTCTTCCCTACCAATCTCGTAACGCCTCAGCCACAGTGCCGCGTTGGGCCTGCCGGGCAAACTCCTCCGGGCTGAGTTCCTCGTTGCGGGCCGTATCGATGACAGACCGCGCTTCGTCTGCCGACATCTCGTTGTGTTGGTCTTGTGGCGATTGGCTGGCGTGCCTTTCCTGCTCTGCCTGAGGGGATTCCTCTGCCGGTTCCCTGGCGGGTTGCTGCTCCTGCTGCGCGTCCTGCTGATTTTGCTGATTTTGTCCGCGGTCCTGTTCGGCTTGTTGTTGACCTTGTGGCTGCCGTTGCTCTTGTTGGTTTTGCCGGTTCTGTTGGTTCTGCTGAGGTTGCTGCTCAAGTTTGTCTTGCAGCTCTTCGATCTTCTTGGTCACAAACTCATAGTTGAACTTTGCATCTTGATCGGTTGGGTCAGCGCCGAGCGCCCAGCGATACGAGGCCAAGGCATTGGTATAGGCCGCCAGGGCCGCTTGAGGATTCTGCTCCTCTGCATTGACGCCCATTTTATACTGTGCATTCCCGGTATTATAGGCGGTTTTCGCGGTACGCCCGGAATCTTGGGCGGAGTCTTCATTGCTCGGCTGTACGCGTGAGAAAGAGGAGAGGGCTTCCGTGTACTGCCCGGCTTTATAGTGCGCAGCTCCCATATTGAAATTGAGCACTGGAGAATCGGGGTAATCAACTAATGCCTGACCATAGTGTTCGATCGCGTCGGTAAATTTGCCTGCGTGGAATGACCGGTTCCCTTCAACAACCTGGCTGCGGGGAATATCCGTCCAGGCCAGACACGGCAGGAGAGCGATCATAAGCAGGAGGCGGTGTCGCGTTGTCATGCGTTATACTCCGTTTCTCGCTTTCTCGTTTGGCGGAAGAATCGTCCCGGCTTTCTTTGACAGCGCCACCCGCGCACGAATGGCTCCACGGCGAGTAGGAGGAGGGCCACAGCCAGGGGGAGTTGAAAGCGATCTGTATGGCGCCGTTCCAGCGTTGAGGTGAGGGCTCGCTTTTCAAGCTGACTGATATAGCGCGTATAGACTTCCCCAAGGCCCAGACTTGGTCCGGAATCGTAGACATAGGCACCGCCGGTTGTCAGCGCAATATGCTGTAAGGTTTCCGTGTCCAAACGCGACTTGACGACCTGCCCCTGTCGGTCTTTCAGAAAGGTCCGTCTGCCATCAACGCTGAGAGGAATCAGTTCGCCTTCCGGGGTGCCGACCCCGATCGTATACACTTTGATACCCCTGGCCGCGGCCGGCTGACTGGCCTTCCGAACGTGGCCGTCATGGTCTTCACCATCGGTGATAATAATAAGCGCGTGATGTTTGCCGGGCTGGTTTTCAAAGGCCGACAGCCCAGTACGGATTGCCTCGCCTAAGGCGGTCCCGCCCTTGGGGATAATGCCGACCGTGACGGAACGCAGGCTTTCCAAAAATGCACCGTAATCCAGCGTCAATGGACATTGGACAAAAGCGGAACCGGCAAAGGCGATGAGTCCAATCCGGTCCCCCTGAAGCTGCTGTACGAACTCCTGGAGGGCCAGTTTAGCCCGGTCCAACCGAGTCGGGGTGACGTCCGTGGCGAGCATACTGCGGGAGGTGTCAAGCGCGATAACGATATCCACCCCCTCACGTCGTACCTCTTCCCATTGAAACCCCCAGCGTGGTCCTGCCAGGGCAATAATCAGGAGGGCCAGCGTCACCACCAAGAGGCCAGCCCGCCAGTATTGACCACGCTGAGCCGTATCAGACACAAGAACAGCTAAGAGATTGGCTTGGGCAAACTGTTCTAACGCACGCCGGCGCTGCCGAAGTGCCCATACCAGAAGGCCGGCAACAAGAGGAACAGCCAACAACAGCCAGAGAAATTGGGGGGTACGCCAAACCATTAGGGCAGCTTTCGGAGGATGGTGTGACTCAGACCTGTTTCCAGACCGACCAGAGCAAGGGCACACAAGATGCACCAGGGGTAGAATTCATAATAATCGAGATACTGGGGCGCGCGAAAAGTCGTTCGCTCCAACTGGTCAATAGTCTCGTAAATGGACTGGAGGCTGGCCGTGTCTGTTGCGCGGAAATAGCGCCCTCCAGTTATCTGCGCAATTTTCGACAGCGTCTCTTCGTCAATGTCAACCCGTATTGGACGATAGACCATATTGCCAAACATATCCCGGGTCGGATAGGGAGCCATACCGCGCGTCCCTGCACCAATGGTGTACACCTTGATACCCAGGGCGGTTGCCGCATCCGCCACGGTGAGGGGAGAGATTCTGCCCGCATTGTTCTGACCGTCGGTGAGCAGAATCACGATCTTGCTGTCCGCGTCCGAGTGCTCCAATCGACCAGCCGCTGTTGCCAGCGCAGAGCCAATAGCCGTGCCATCCTCAATCATCCCGATCTCGGCCCGCTCCAAATTTTGCAACAGCCAGCCATGATCGAGTGTGAGCGGACACTGGGTATACGGACGAGCGCTGAACAGGACGAGGCCAATCCGATCTCCACTGCGGGTGGCCACAAAGTCTTTGACTACAGACTTCACAACCTCCAGCCGGTTGGCTCGACCATCGTCCAGGCTGAAATCTTCGGACAACATGCTGCTCGAAATATCAACGGCCAGCACAATATCGATGCCTTCCGCGTAATACTGGCCCTCGGCTTTGCCAAGCTGCGGGCGGGCCAGAGCGAGGACGAGCAGAAAGAGAGCCGTCCCCCGGAAAACAGGCAAAATCCAACGCCAGTGTCGTTTACCCGTATGCGTCAGGGAACGCACGAGAACCAGGCTGGAATAACGGACTGCCGCCTCATTTCTCCGCCTGTGTTGGAGCCAAAAGACAAGCGGGATAAAGAGCAGGGCGAGTAGCAGCCAGGGGTCATGCAGCCGCATGGTGATCCTCCTGCGGCCGCTCTTCCTCGTCAGAGAGCGTATCGGATTGCCGTGGACGTGTTTCGTCCACAAACCGTTTGGCCGCTGCATGGGCTGCCTCACTATCATCCAGGCTCGGTATATGTCGCGCGAATTTGACCAAATCCGCCTGGGCCAAGAATGCACCGAGCAGGCGCTGTTGGATCACGGGAAGACGGCTGAGGCGAGCATCGCGCGTGACTGCCGAGAGGAATTCTTCCGTTGTCATTTCCGGGGCGCGCACGTTGAGTCCATCTTCCAGATAGGTCCGGACGATAGCGGACAGCGCAACATAATACGCCTCGAACTGACCGGCTTGAGGTAATTGCTTGGCCCGTAATTGCGACAGGGCCTCACGCGCGACCTCATAGGCTGGCCGGGGTGGAGCAGGAGCCGCATGACGAAAGCGCTTGAGAAAAGAGGAGAGGGCGATCCCCATGCCGAGCAAAGCGGCCAGGACGGCTCCGCCCAGGAGGAAGGGTCGCCAGTTAAAGGGGACGTCTTCCGGTGGTTTAATATCGCGAATGTCGGTCGGTTGCCCTTCCTGCGCGAACAAGCTGGCCACATGGATACGGAGCGCCTCGCCGGCGGCCTCGTGCCGGGTTCCGTCCGGCGTGGTATAGGGCAGGCTTGGTGCGGGGACAAGGTGGTAGCCCGTGGTGAAAATGGTGAGCGTATACCACTGCGTGAGTGTGGTGCGCTCAGCTTGTGCCTGCACTGGCTCCTGACCAAAGTCGATAATGTCAAAATCGCCGATGCGGTTGTGCAGCAGCGGGACGGAGACGTCGACCCCCGCCTCCGCGCTGATCGTAATAGTATAGCGGATGTAATCACCGATAGTGATTTCAGCCCGATCGACGCTGGTCCGGATGTGGACCGGACCCGCCGGCTCTTCGCCGTCCGCAGCAGTCTGGGCCAGGGCCGCGGCAGGGAGGCTGAGGAGCTGCCACGTGGCGAGCAGCAAGGCCAGCGACGTCTTGAGGGCTCCAAGAGGCGTGCTTTTCATGAGAAACTTCAGCAATTAATGCCGCTTCTCGCGCATACGAAAGAAGCGCAGTAAAGCCTCTACATACGGCTGGTCGGTGCGCACCGTAATGGTGTCCGCGTTGGCTCGACGCAACATGCGAGCTCTGTCGTTGCGGGCCGCTGCGGCCCGCCGGGTGAACTCTTCCCGGACCCGTCGGTCACCGGTATCGACCAACTCGCGCTCTCCCGTTTCCGCATCCTGTAGCGCAATCAGTCCGATGTTTGGCAGGCTCAGCTCACGCGGGTCGTCCAACACAATGGCAATCACGTCATGTCGATGGTTGGCAATGTTCAGCGCCAAGGCTGCGTGCGGGTCGAGCAGGTCAGAGATGAGAAAGACAACGGCCCGTCGCTTACTGACATGACTCAGATGTTCCAGGGCGGCGGTAATATTTGTTCCGCGCTGTTGACTCTGAAATGAGAGCACCTCGCGGATAACACGCAGGACATGCCGCGTGCCCTTCTTCGGTGGGAGCGCCAATTCGACTTCGTTACTGAACATCACCAGGCCGACCTTGTCATTATTGGTGATGGCCGAAAATGCAAACAGGGCCGCCATTTCCGCCGCCATTGTACTCTTCAACTGAGAAACGGTCCCAAACCGAGTCGAGGCGCTGGCATCCACTAAGAGCATCACCGTGAGTTCACGCTCTTCACTAAACCGTTTGACGTGGGGGATGCCCGTCCGGGCGGTCACGTTCCAATCAATGCTGCGGACATCATCGCCAGGGAAGTATTGCCGTACCTCGGCAAACTCCATGCCGTGGCCTTTGAACGCACTCTGGTATTGGCCGGCAAATACATCGCTGACCAGATGGCTGGTTCGGATATGAATTTTCCGGACCGCTTTGAGTTGTTCCGAAGTGAGCATAGCCTAGGGCACGGGCACGCCATCAAAGATGTCTTTCAGGACAGCATCTGCGGTCAGTTCTTCGGCCTCGGCCTCATACGTAATAATGACCCGGTGCCGCAGAATGTCCGGTCCAATGGATTTCACATCTTGAGGCGTCACATACCCGCGTCCCTGGAGCAGGGCGTAGGCTTTGGCGGCAACGGTCAGTGACAGGGTTGCCCGGGGTGAAGCGCCGTACTGAATAAAGCGCTGGACATCAATATTGTAGGCTGCGGGATCGCGCGTGGCAAAGACCAGATCAATAATATAATCCTTAATTTTATCGTCCAGATAAATCTGGTCGGTCAGGCTGCGCAGCCGCATAATATCAGCCGTGCTCAGCACCGGACTGGCGGCAGCGTGCGGAGCAGTGGATGCCATGCGATCCAAGATCTGCCGCTCTTCTGCCTTTGAAGGATAGGTCACCCAAAGCTTCAACATAAAGCGATCGACCTGGGCCTCGGGCAAGGGATAGGTGCCTTCCTGCTCAATTGGGTTCTGGGTAGCCAAAACCAGGAAGGGATCCGGCAGGAGATGGGTCTCCTCACCTATTGTCACCTGACGTTCCTGCATGGCCTCCAGCAGAGCGCTTTGGACCTTGGCCGGCGCCCGGTTAATCTCATCCGCCAGAATAATATTGGCAAAAATCGGCCCCTTCTTGGTAGTAAAGCTGCCCTCGCGAGGATTGTAGATCAGGGTGCCGATGAGGTCTGCGGGCAAGAGGTCCGGGGTAAATTGGAGGCGCTGAAAGCGGGCGCTGATGGTCTGGGCCAGCGTCTTAACTGAAAGGGTCTTGGCTAAGCCGGGCACGCCTTCCAGCAGCACGTGGCCGTTCGCCAACAGACCGACAATCAGGCGGTCCACGAGATAATGCTGGCCGATAATGACCTGGCCAATAGCGTCTCGTAAGCGGGCCAGCGCCGTGGCTTCTTCTTTCACCCGTTCGTTCAGCGCCGAAATGTCTCTATCCATAGGATCTGAATCTTCTCCTTAGTCTTGGCTGTAGGGAGCAAGCCGTAGACGGTAATAGACGTTGACAAGATCGACTTTCTTCATTGATTTCATGCTTTTGTTTGTCTGAGACTGAACGTCTCTGATGCGGAAAAGTAAGAGTCGAAACCACACGTGTCAAGGGTGCAGAGGATATCCGGTCGGGAAAGGACCCTTGAGCCATAGCCGATAAATGCGCTATCCTCCTTTCTTTACTCCAATCCTTGTGTGAGAGAGCCTTTGGCTGGAAGGACGCATGATGAAACAGAACGGGGAGCGCGGCAGAAAACGGCCAAAGGGCCTCCGCACTCGGCCAAAAGGGCGCAGCGTTGACCCCCGGGCGCTCCAGGAAGTGCAAACGCTGCTCGCCGACGCCCCGCGCCGTCAGGATCTCCTCATTGAACATCTGCATACCATCCAGGATCACTATGGCCATCTGTCCGCGGCCCACCTGGTTGCCCTCGCCCACGAAATGCAGCTCGCTCCAGTAGAAGTGTATGAGGTTGCCAGTTTTTACCACCACTTTGATGTCGTGAAAGAAGGCGAAACCCCGCCACCGGCAATCACCGTGCGGGTGTGTGACTCTGTCAGTTGCGAGCTAGCCGGAGCGGAGCAGTTGATTCCAGCTTTAGAGCAAGGGATTGGAACAACGGTACGGGTCCAGCGCGTTCCGTGCGTGGGGCGCTGTGAAACCGCGCCGGTTGCCGTTGTCGGCCAGAATCCAATCGGGCCGGCCAGCGTCGAGCGGGTGAGACAAGCGGTCGAACACAATGATACTCAAGCCCGCCTGCCAGCCGGAACTGTTGATTATCAATCCTATCGAGCGGACAGCGGATATCAGCTCCTGGGTGAGTGTATAAACGGGATACGTGCTATCGATTCAGTCGTGCAAGCGCTGGAAGATTCCGGCTTGCGTGGCCTTGGCGGCGCGGGCTTTCCGGCCGGGCGCAAGTGGCGCATCGTGCGTGGCTATGAAGGTCCGCGCCTCTTAGCGGTGAATATCGATGAAGGCGAGCCGGGCACCTTTAAGGACCGCTATTATCTTGAACGTGACCCGCATCGTTTTCTGGAAGGGATGTTGATCGCCGCCTGGGCGGCTGAGATCAGCGAAGTCTATATCTATATCCGGGATGAATATCCGGCTTGTCTCCAGATTCTCAAGAACGCGGTTGCCGCTCTGGAGGCTGACCCGCCAATGTCGCTCCCGGCTATCCACCTCCGCCGCGGGGCAGGCGCGTATATCTGTGGCGAAGAGTCGGGCATGATGGAGTCCATCGAAGGCAAGCGGGGGATGCCGCGGCTGCGCCCGCCGTATGTGGCCGAGGTCGGCTTGTTCGGGCGTCCGACCTTGGAACATAATTTTGAAACCCTGTACTGGGTACGCGATATTGTGCAGAAAGGGTCGGCCTGGTTTACCGGTCATGGCCGGCATGGCCGCAAGGGGCTCCGTTCGTTTTCCGTCAGTGGCCGCGTACAAAAGCCAGGCGTCCATCTGGCCCCGGCCGGTATCAGGCTGCGTGAGCTTATTGACGAGTATTGCGGGGGAATGCTCCCCGGACACGAACTGTACGCCTACTTTCCCGGTGGCGCGTCCGGCGGCATTTTGCCGGCGTCGCTTGCCAATGTGCCGCTCGATTTCGACACCCTTCAACCCCACGGGTGTTTCATTGGTTCCGCGGCGATTATCGTTTTATCGGATAAAGACAGCGCCAAGGCCGCCGCGCTCAATGCGATGCGCTTCTTTGCGCATGAGTCATGCGGAAAATGTACGCCGTGCCGCGTGGGCACCCAGAAAGCAGCCGGACTGATGGCGCAAAATCACTGGGACGTTCCCCTGCTTGAGGAACTTGCCCAGGTTATGGGTGACGCCTCGATTTGTGGCTTAGGCCAAGCAGCGCCTAACTCACTGCGCTGTATCATTCAATACTTTCCAGAGGAGCTTGCCTAATGGTTGCCATTCCTGAAATCGAAGGCCCTACGTCCTTTCTTTTAGATGGGCAGGCGGTTGACGCGCTTCCCGGTGAAACAATTTTACAGGCCGCCCGACGTCACGGTATTGACATTCCTCATCTGTGTTACAAAGACGGACTGCGACCGGACGGCAATTGCCGCGCCTGTGTGGTGGAAGTGAAGGGCGAGCGTCCCCTTGCCGCCTCATGCTGCCGTATGCCACAGGCGGGTATGGACGTTTCAACCACGAGTGAGCGAGCCCGCCATTCCCAAAAGATGGTCCTCGAATTACTGCTTTCAGACGTGGTCGAGACCACCTATACGCGTGGCTCGGAATTGGACACCTGGGCGCGTGCTCTCGCAGTCGAAAAGCCGCGCTTCGCACCGCGCCGGCAGCCAGCCTCGGATGGGTCGCATCCGGCCATTGCGGTGAATCTTGACGCCTGTATTCAGTGCACCCGCTGTCAGCGTGCCTGTCGTGAAGAGCAGGTGAATGATGTCATTGGCTACGCGCTGCGTGGCAGTCAGGCCAAGATCGTCTTTGATGTGGACGACCCGATGGGTGCCAGCTCGTGCGTCGGCTGTGGTGAATGTGTCCAGGCCTGTCCCACCGGCGCGCTCATGCCAGCCAAGGAGATCGGGCTGGTCGAGCCGGACAAAACGGTGGATTCCGTCTGTCCCTATTGCGGGGTGGGCTGTCTGCTCACCTATCACGTCAAAGACAACAAAATTTTGTATGTCAAAGGTCGTAACGGTCCGGCGAATCACAGCCGGCTGTGCGTGAAAGGCCGTTACGGCTTTGACTATGTCACCCATCCGCACCGGCTCACAAAACCGTTGATCCGAAAACCAGGGGTGCCCAAGTCCACCGGAGTCACTCTCGATCCCGCCGATCCCTCGGAGGTGTTTCGCGAAGCCTCCTGGGAAGAAGCGCTCGACCTTGCTGCGAGTGGCCTCAAAAAAATCCGCGACGAAAAAGGTGGCCGGGCGCTGGCCGGATTTGGCTCGGCAAAAGGCAGTAACGAAGAAGCCTATCTCTTTCAAAAGCTCATTCGGACCGGATTTGGCACGAACAACGTAGACCACTGCACCCGGCTGTGTCATGCCTCGTCGGTCGCCGCCCTCTTAGAAGGCATTGGGTCCGGTGCGGTGTCCAATCAGGTCGAAGACGTCGCGGAGGCGGAGTGCATTCTGATCATCGGTTCCAACACGCCGGAGAACCATCCGGTTGCGGCAACCTTTATGAAGAATGCGGCCAAAGCCGGCAAGACGCTGGTGGTCATGGACCCACGTCGCACAGAGCTGGCCCGCCACGCCACATATTATCTCCAGTTTCAGCCAGACACCGATGTGGCTCTGCTCAACGCCATGATGCACACTATCATTGAGGAAGGTTTGGTTCATCGGGAATTTATCGAGCAGCGCACCGAAGGCTTTGACCTCATCAAACAAAACGTGGTTGGCTTTAGCCCTGAGGAGATGGAACCCATTTGCGGTATTGCCGCCGAGACCATCCGAGAGGTTGCTCGTCGCTATGCAACGGCGTCCGCTTCCATGATCTTCTGGGGCATGGGCATCTCGCAGCATATCCATGGTACGGACAATGCGCGGTGTCTCATTGCGCTTGCTCTGATGACCGGACAGATCGGTCGGCCTGGGACAGGACTCCATCCGTTGCGCGGCCAAAACAACGTCCAAGGTGCTTCTGACGCCGGCCTGATTCCTATGGTGTTCCCTGACTACCAGCGGGTCGACAACGAAGCGGTGCGCAAACGATTTGAGGAGTTATGGGGCGTCCCCCTGGACCCGCAGCCTGGCTTAACCGTGGTCGAGATTATGAATGCCATCCTCGATGGCAGCTTACATGGTATGTACATCATGGGTGAGAACCCGGCTATGTCTGACCCGAATTTGCATCACGCCAGACAGGCTTTGGCTGCTCTCGATCACCTGGTCGTACAAGACTTGTTCTTGACTGAAACAGCGATGTTTGCCGACATTATTCTGCCGGCTTCCGCGTTCCCGGAGAAGACCGGGACCTTTACCAATACCGACCGGCGCGTACAGCTCGGTCGGAAAGCGCTCGACATGCCAGGTGAAGCGCGCCAGGATATAGACATTATTCAAGAGATTGCACAGCGGTTAGGTCTCGACTGGCAGTACCCAGATGTAGCCACGGTCTTTGAGGAGATGCGCCAGGCCATGCCCACTATCGGTGGCATCAGCTGGCAGCGGCTCGAACAGCAGGACTCAGTGACTTACCCCTGCCTGAGCGAAGACGACCCTGGCCAGCCTGTTGTCTTTAAGGAAGATTTCCCGACCCCGGACGGCCTGGCCCGGTTTGTTCCGGCGCGTCTGATTCGTGCCGACGAACTGCCCGATACCGAGTTTCCGTTTGTTCTTATTACCGGTCGTCAGTTGGAGCACTGGCATACCGGGGCAATGACCCGCCGGGCGAGCGTCCTGAATGCCATAGAACCACAGCCGGTGATTAGCATTCATCCTGAAGATCTGGCTGCGCTGGATGGAGCAGAAGGGGATCTGCTGACCATTGCCTCACGTCGTGGTGAGATCACGACCTACGCCCGCGCAGATGATGGCCTGCGGCGCGGCGAGATTTTCATTCCGTTTTGTTATCAGGAAGCCGCCGCAAACCTGCTGACCAACGAAGCGCTGGACCCCTACGGGAAAATTCCCGAGTTCAAGTACTGCGCGGTTCGGGTGAGCGTCAACCAAACCGCGGAAGCATGACCTCTACCACTCGTCGCATGACGTTCAGGTGCTGGGGGAAGACGATGAGTTGAGTGGAGAGGGCGTGCAATAAGGAGAAGTCGATGGCCGTTCCAGCTCAGCAATCACTTATGACCGCCGAAGAGCTGTTTGACCTTCCCGATGACGACTACAAATATGAACTCGTCGAAGGAGAGCTGATTCGTATGGCACCGACCGGCGGAGAGCATGGAGTGTTGACAGTCCGCGTGGCCTATGTCCTCCACGCATACGTACAAGAGAATGATCTCGGCATTGTCAGCGGCGCGGAAACCGGTTTTATCTTACAGCGCGGCCCCGATATCGTCCGCGCTCCGGACGCCGCCTTTATTGCCAAGGCACGTATTCCCGAGACCGGTATCCCCAAAACCTATTGGCCGTTCGCGCCAGACCTGGCAGTCGAGGTCACCTCTCCTTCAGATCGTTTCAGCGCCGTGCAAACCAAAATCGCGGAGTATTTCTCGGCCGGGACTCGTTTGGCGTGGGTTGTCGAACCCGCCACCCGAACCGTCTACGTCTATCGCTCGGCGCATGACGTTCGGGTGCTGGGGGAAGAAGATGAGTTGAGTGGAGAGGACGTGCTACCGGGCTTTCGGTATGCGGTAAGGCGGCTGTTTGGGTAAGTCTTACCCCAGAGTGGAACAGACGGCGGTTGCGTAGCCCGGTATAGAGCACCTTCCCTTCCCGCAGCGCGCGGAAAATCGTCTGAAGCTCTCCTCCAAAATGTTTCCATCAAGCCGAGAAATTCGCTCCAATCTTCGCGGTCAGGAATGACCGGCAACAGAGCACCCGCCATTTGTCTCTTGGTTTCATCAATTTTTTCTATATTTTTGTGGAACCGCTCTTCCCAATCGGAGATTTTCGGCATGGTAGTGGCCTTTTCTTTCCCGCCGGATACTACACCGGGGGAACCCACCCCGGCGCTACGCGCCACCCCTCCCGAGAGGGGATAAGGGGGCAGGGGCCGTTTTAATGGAGGTCGCGGGCGTGTTCTTTCAGTAGGGCTAAGGGAATGTATTCCAGGGTGGTCGCGTGGGTGGATGCCAGGATCACTATGGGCGCGGCCCCGGCCTCATAGGCTTCTTTCCAGCGTAGCGCACACAGACACCAACAATCTCCGGGCTGGAGTCCGTCAAAGCCGAGTTCCGGGCGGGGCGTACTCAGATCGTTGCCCTTGGCCTTGGAGAAGGCCAAAAACTCTGTGGTGACTTGTGTACACACGGTATGCAGCCCGACATCTTCCCTGCCGGTATTACAGCAGCCGTCCCGGTAAAAACCGGTTAACGGCCGCGAGCTGCACACCTGAAGGGTTTCGCCTAAGACATTTTTTGATTCGTACATAATAAGAACTCACTCCTGCGCTACGTGAGTAAACGTCTTTCTCTGTGACGCTACTATTGCGTTGGTTTCGTCGGTTTCTGCGAGGATGATTTGCGAGCGTGGGAAATCGCCTCGCCGGCCACGATGCCAAGACCGGTCAGAAAGACAGTAAAAGCAAGGATAACAAGCCAGTCCATTACAGGTCCTCCAGTTCGTCAATCTTTCGATACGCAATGAGCCAGCCGATTTCTCCCTTCAGTTTCTCTGCTTTTGACATTGTCTCAGAGCCCTAAGGCGCGTTTTTTCTCTTCTCCGACCAATCCCTGCCCGGTCCAGCCTCGGGCTGCATAATAGCTCTGAATCATCAGGCGTAGCTCATCCGGTGTCAGACTCACACCCTGGGCAATACCGCTGGACAGCGGCTCCGTTAAGAGGCGGGGCGGTAGCCAGTCGTCCTCAGGTTGCCAGCCCTCACGTATATTAAAAAGTTTCTTGAGCGTATTGATACGTTCGCCAACCTGTCGCAGGTTCGTGGCGGTACACTCCCACCCCGTCACCGCGCCCACAAGCTGGGCTGCTTCAGCGTAAAAATCATCAAAACACTTGCGTAAAAATTTGCACACAATCAGTGAGTCTAGCACCGCGGAGAAATCTTCAGACGCGGTAACCAGCGCCCCGCGGCCGGCATCGGCTTGCAGACGGTCGACCTGTCCCGAGAAATCTGCCTCATACGCCCCTGAGCGGTTATGGCAGGCTCCGCGTGGGCTGACCGCCAACCCGAGCGCCATGGTCTTGAGGCTGCGTGGCTCGTAGCCCGGCAGTTCCATGCCTTTAACGTGGATGGCGATGGCCTCTGCTTCGGCTCCGAGGGCGGCCGCGGCCCGCTGTGAGCCCTCGGCCAATAACGCGCCAACCCCCCGTCTGTACGCAATATCAGGAATAAGGGCAAGAATTGCCTTTGCATTGCCAAAGGCCAGTCCGGCCTCGTGTGCCTCGGGCCAGAGCCCCTTTTCCGCGCATTCCGCTGCCCAGGCAATGGTGCCGCCGGTACTGATGGTATCCAGGCCGTACTGATCGCACAGCCGGGCAGCACGCAGCACATCGTCCGGCTTGCCGATGCCACACAGCGGCCCGAATGCAAAGAGGGTTTCATATTCAAGCCGTTGTTCTTCTCCGCTGAGGGACCGGAACAGGCGCTCACAGCGGATCGTGCACGCGGCACAGCCATGCGTGCGGCTGAAGCTGTTAGTGATGAGCGCTTCTCCACTCAGTGATTCTGCCTGCGAGAACGTTGCGTGTTGAAAGTTATGGGTAGGGAGACTGCCCAAGCGATTAAAGACGGCCAGATTGGCTACCGTCCCAATTTCGCGATACTTCGCCGTGTGGGGCCCAACACTCCGCTGGCGTAATGTGGCCGCGATCTTTTCCACCTCATTTTTATCAGCCACCGCAACGCGGTGATGGCCACGCAGGGCAACGGCCTTGAGCTTCTTGGCACCGAAAACTGCTCCGATGCCGCCCCGTCCGGCATGCCGGCCTTCGTTGCTGAGGGTTGCAAAACGAACGAGGTTCTCCCCTGCCCGACCAATGGCGGCCACGCGGACTTCTACATCCTCTTCATTCTTGAGTTCTCTCTGAACGGTGACTTCCGTTTCACCTGCACTCGTTCCCCAGAGATGAGCCGCATCTCTAAATTGAACGCCGCGGTCCGTTATCTGGAGATACGTGGGCTGCTCGGCCGCGCCAGTAATCACAAGCGCATCGACTCCAGTCCGCTTGAGTTCCAGGGCAAAAAAACTGGAAGAGAGTGAATCCGCAATAAAGCCAGTCAGGGGAGACTTGGTGACAACTGCATACTTGGCGGTTGTGGTGAGGCCCGTTCCGACAAGCGGAGCGCTTGTGAAAATGAGCGGATTGTCTGCAGAGAGCGGCTCCACTTGAGGTGGTGCGAAGTCGTACAGCAAAGACGCGCCCAGGCCGACACCGCCCAGCACTGCTGTGAGACGAGACGCTGCGATATCTTGCCAGGTGTACGACTGCGTCGTAAGGTCTATATGGAGCAGGCGGCCGTGGAATCCGTACATGGTTTATCCGCCCGCATCGCTCGACAAGAGCAGCAGCTTGTCACCCTCCCGGATGCGGGTCTGCGCGTCTCGAACAAAATCTTTCCCATTGATATTACACGCATATCCGCTCTGTAAGCTGGTGTGTCCAGTGTCATCCGCAGACAGCACCGCACCCAGGAGAGCCGGACATTCCGCGCCTAATACCGTCAGTGCATCCCCGAGCGTTGCCCCGGCCGAGAGCGTCAGCGAGACGTGCGGAGTGTGGGCTGTGAGGCGCGCAACGCCGAATAACTCAACTGTGCAGGAGATGCGAGTATGCAGATGACGCCAACGGACCAGCGCCGCTTGGTAGTCAGCCTCGGTATTCATATTGAAGAAACTGAGCCCCTCGGGGTCAAAGCGTTTGATCTCCTCCGGGACCACTTTTCGGGTTGGCACCGTGTCGTACAAATAGACCGGACGGAGGCGGTGGGTGGCGAGTTGTTCTTGTAAATGGGAGACGACGCGCCGGCGATACACGGCGTGAAGCGGCTGAAGCCGGTCTTGCCAAAAGGGTACGACCACATCATAGACGTGGTTGTTATGATCAAGCTGCGAGATGAGGTAGTCGATGAACGGCAACTGGAGAAAGGGGACATCGCACGACGTGACAAAGGCTGCCGTACCGCGTATCGCTCGCAGGCCGTAGTACAGGCCTCCGACCGGTCCCTGATGGGCCACGTCATCATGAACGACGGTGACCGGTAAGGGCGGCAGGGTCTGGTCCGGTGCGGCGACCACAACGATATCGGAAAAGCGTTGGGACAGACGTCGGACCAGGTGGGCGATAAGAGGCTTTTCGTCAAATGGGAGAAGGGCCTTCGCCCTCCCCATGCGGGAGCTTTTTCCACCGCTCAGGATAACCGCCGAGAGTGCGGGGCTATAGGTTGGGGCCTGCGTGTCCATGCTATACCAAAGCGCATTGTTCTACCGGAAATAAGAATGTTAGCATCTCACGGGTATGGGGACAATGAATTCCTCGGTTTCCTTTTTTTCTTTCATTGTAATCAAAACGAGAATTTGCTACCTTCCTTTTCGCCTGTGAATACTGTAGCAAGAGAACTGGTCCGGGCATTGTTCGAGGCCCCGAGAGCCCATCCCTGGGTTTACGGGGCCTTTGTATATGTCTCCTGGAGGTGAAAGTTGGCGAAAAGACTTTTTGTTGGTAACCTTTCGTTTAAGACGAGCCAAGAGGAGCTGGAAGCGCTCTTCGCCGAGGTTGGTTCAGTCACTTCAACGACTATTATTATGGATCGCTTTTCGGGTCACTCGCGAGGGTTCGGCTTTGTTGAAATGAGCAGCGAAGAAGAAGCCCAGTCCGCGATTGGGCGATTTAATGAATATGAACTCCAAGGCCGACCATTGACCGTCAATGAGGCAAAACCTCAGGAGCGACGGGGCGGATAGGGCGAGGCGAGACGGAACGAGAAGAGAGGAGATTCATTTTTGGCTGTTAAACTGTACATTGGTAATCTATCCCCCTTGCTCTGCTTCCCTGAGCTTGAAGACTTATTCACTCCATTTGGCAGCCTTCAGTCTGCCGAACTCATCACCGATCCCGCCACTGGTTTGTCTCGGGGATTCGGTTTTATCGAAATGGAGACGGAAGCATCCGCTCAGGCGGCAATCACAGGACTGAATGGCAAAGAAGTCGAAGGACAAGCCGTAACTGTCAATGAGGTAAAACCCGGCCGCGGTGGTCCCATGCCCGCCCGTGGGAGATCTTTCCCCTCTGCGGGGGGCCGCCCACCCTCGCAACCCCGCTCTCCATCCGGCACACGGCTCTTTGTCGGCAACCTGCCCTATTCCGCTGGAAATACCGACTTGGAAAAAGCTTTTGCCGAGGTCGGTACGGTCAGTTCGGTCAGCGTTGTGACTGACCGATTCTCCGGGCAATCGAAGGGCTTCGCGTTTGTTGAAATGGGCTCGAAAGAAGAGGCTGACGCGGTTATTGAAAAATTCAACGGCCAAGAAGTCCTTGGTCGGATCTTGAAGGTCAATGCCGCGCGTCCACCGGAACGACGTCGGTTTGGTGGCGGTGGTGGCGGCCGGCGATTCTAAGCGACTCCACCCTCACCCTCTGGTTCTCCCCCAAGCGAGTTCTCCGTGGGGGCAATTCATGAATTGCCCCTACCTCCAACCCCCAATCCCTAATCCTGTCCCAGATGGTAGAACACCAGACCAGTCAGCAACTTCGGGTAGAAATAGGTTGACTTCTGCGGCATCGTCTCGTTTCCTTCACAGACCTGTTGAATCTGCTCAAACGTTGTTGACCGGAGGAGAAAAGCGGCCTGAGATTCTCCTGTGGCAACGTGTTGCAGCGCCTCGTCAGTATCGCTCGTATACGAGACAGTCTGCTTTTGGACGTCAGGCGATAAGCCGAGGAAACGCTCGAAGAGCACATCGTGTAACACCGTGACATCGAGTGCTCGCAGTGCTTCGGAGGCGGGCAGGCCATGCGTCACACGCTCATCAAAGGATAAGAGCCAGTAATGCTCGGCTCCTGCCATGATGCAACCGATGCGTCGCTCCGGGCCGGGTGCTGAGAGAGCGTTGAGAAATGCCTGGCGTTGGGCAGGAGCATACCGGGCCAGTCGAAAGTCGCGCTTTAAGACAGCTTGCAGACTGGTCGGACTGGGGAGACGGGTCTGCTGGAGCAGTCTATGCGTCGGGAGGATAGCGAGGCCCCTATCCTCGGCATTCGTCAAATACGCCAGGACGTAATGAAAGGGCTGGTCTTCGCTCGCGCCGGTTTCTGCGGTCCGCTCGCGGCTGTATTGCAGCGCGGTTTCATAGCGGTGGTGGCCGTCAGCGATAATCAACGGTTCGTCTGCAAATTGGGCCGTAATGTCTGCAATGGCTGCCGGGTCGGTAACGGGCCACAGCCGATGGGTGACGCTGGCGGCGTCCACTATCTCAACCGCAGCCGGCTGGGCAAGTACATCTCGGAGGGTGTGTTCGAGAGACCAGCCCGAACCGGCGTATAAACAGAATATCGAGCTCAGATGCGCCTGGCAGGCCCGCAGGAGGGCGAGACGATCTTTTTTGGCGCGCTCAAATGTACGCTCGTGTGGACGGATGACCCCGGACTCGAAATTTTCAACCCGCAGCGCGGCAAAAATACCGGTGCGGCGACGGGGCTGGCCGTCCTTGAGTGTAAACTCCTGCGTATAGCAGTAGAAGCCTGGCTCCGGGTCGGGCTGCACAACTCGCTGAGACAGCCAGGTCTGAAAAGTCCGGGCCGCTGTGGTATAGGGGTCTTCTGCCGTATTGAAATCGAGATGGGTTGCATTATAGGGACTCTGAAGATGTAAGAGCGTTTGTTGTTCCGGACTGATCACGTCATACGGTGGGGAGACGACTTTTTTCAAATCTCCAACAACGTCCGGATTATAACGAAGAGCGCGAAAGGGACGAATCTGTGCCATGTATTGTCCGATCAGGATTTCCAGGATTTTCAGGAGAATCTAGGTAATCCTGAAAATCCTGATTATTATTTTGCTCGCTGGCCAATATCCCGACGATAGTGCATGCCCGGCCACGAAATGCGTTGCACCGCCTGATACGTCGCAGAAATTGCCTGGTTAATATTCGTACCGGTCGCAGTCACGCCCAGAACGCGGCCACCATTTGTGACAAGTGCGTCCGCCTGTCGTTTTGTGCCGGCATGAAAAACCGCACCGTCTTTCCAGGCCGCGAACTGCTCCACCCCGGCAATCTCTCGGCCCTTCTCATAGCTGCCAGGATAGCCTTCGGCCGTGAGCACGACACACACCGCGGGGCGGTCATCCCAGTCGAGGGTCACCTGGTCGAGGCGTTCATCAATCACGGCATCCATGACCTCTACGAGATCTGACTTGAGGCGGAGCATGAGGGGCTGACATTCCGGGTCACCAAAGCGAACGTTGAATTCGAGCACTTTCGCCTGGCCGGCGTGGATCATCAGGCCGGCGTACAGGACGCCTTTATACACAATATTGCGTTGTCTAAGTCCCTGGACGACCGGCGTGAGCACGTCCTGAACAATCTGAGCAGTCAACGCTGGGGTGACAACCGGCGCTGGCGAATAGGCTCCCATACCGCCGGTATTCGGCCCCCGGTCTCTGTCAAAGACTTGCTTATGATCCTGGGAAGAGGCCAGGGGAAGGATATGTGTCCCGTCTGTAAAAGCGAGAAACGAGGCCTCTTCGCCTTGCAGGAACTCTTCAATCACCACTTGGTCGCCAGCTTCGCCAAACTGACGCTCGCGCATTATTGTTGTGATGGCGCTTTGGGCTTGGGCCTGGGTTGCGCACAACAGGACGCCTTTGCCCGCGGCAAGTCCGTCGGCCTTGACTACAATTGGCGCTCCAACTTTTTCGATATAGCGGCTGGCTTCGTCCGGGTCGCGGAAAACACCACAGGCTGCCGTTGGTACGCCCTGCTGCTGCATGAGTGCTTTGCTAAAGGCTTTACTGCCTTCGAGTTGAGCGGCGGCCCGATTCGGACCGAACACGCGCAGCCCGCGGGCTTCGAACAGATCGACGATGCCCAGACTCAACGGCAACTCAGGACCGACAAGAGTTAAATCAATCTGTTTGTTTTCAGCAAACGCGCACAGCCCGTCAATATCATCCGCGGCCAGCGCAACCAACTCGGCGTGGTCAGCAATCCCGGCATTCCCGGGGGCGCTGTAGATTTTCGAGACGCGCGGACTCTGACGGATTTTCCACACTAGGGCGTGTTCCCGTCCGCCACTGCCAATCACAAGCACTTTCATCGCTAATGCCGAAAATGCCGCATGCCGGTGACAATCATGGCCATGCCGTGCTCATCCGCGGCGGCAATAACGTCCTTGTCCCGCATACTGCCGCCGGGCTGAATCGCGGCGGTCGCGCCGGCTTGGGCCACCACGTCGAGCCCGTCGCGAAAGGGAAAAAACGCATCCGAGCCGACCACTGCCCCATGTGTTTCCAATCCCAGGTCTTGCGCTCGGGATACGGCAATTTTGGCGGAGTCAACCCGGCTCATCTGTCCGGCGCCCACGCCAATGACCTGAGCGCTTGCGGTGAGCACAATGGCGTTGGACTTGACGTGTTTACACACCCGCCAGGCAAAGGCCAGGGCCCGGTACTCGGCGTCGGTAGGCTGGCGTTGTGTCACGACCTCGCAGTCCCTCACATTGACCTGGCCGGTATCGCGTTCCTGATACAGCAATCCTCCAGTAATCGGCTTGGCCTCATAGCGGGCTGGGTGCGAGTCTGTGATCTCCGGGATTTCCAGCAAACGGATGTTCTGGAGTCGCTTGGACGAGGCCAGCATATCCAGGGCCGGGGCTGAATAGCTCGGGGCAATCAGAATCTCAAGAAAGCCCTGCTCATACAGATTCAGGATTTCTTGCGCAGTCGCCTCATCAACGTCGCGATTCAAACCAACAATACCGCCAAAAATAGAAACCGGATCGCACGCCCGCGTCTTACGAAAGGCGTCGGCCAGGGACTCCGCCGACGTTGCCACGCCACACGGGTTGGTATGCTTAATGGCAACCGCAGCAATTTCATCGAACTCTTTGAGCAGAGCAAACGCCGCATTGGCATCAACGATATTATTATACGACAGCTCTTTGCCCTGGAGCTGTCTGGCGTTGGCAATACACGGCTCCCGGATAACCGGGCTGCGGTAAAAAGCCGCGGACTGGTGCGGATTTTCTCCATACCGGAGATCTTGGGCCTTGATGTACTGCAGGTGGAGCGTTTCGCCAAAGGGCAGTCGCTCTTCTCCATCGAGTCCGTTGAGGCTGCCCAAGTAATCTGCAATGGCCCCATCGTAGCGGGCCGTCAATTGGAACGCTTTCTTGGCTAAGTCGAGCTTTTGCGCGGCGGATAGTGCGCCGTGCTCTTTGAGCGCGGCCAGAATGGCCGGATAATCGTCCGGCTCAACGACGACGCCAACATCGGCGTGATTCTTGGCTGAAGCGCGTAAGAGAGACGGCCCGCCAATATCGATATTTTCAATCGCATCGGCAAAGCTACAATCCGGCTTGGCAACGGTTTGTTCAAACGGGTAGAGGTTGACCACAACCAGATCAATGGGTTTGAGGTCATGTGCGGTCATGGCCTGAAGATGGCTTGGGTCACTCCGGCGATGCAGAATCCCGGCGTGTATCCTGGGGTGTAGGGTCTTCACTCGGCCATCGAGCATTTCAGGAAAGCCGGTGAAATCTTCGACCGGCGTGACCGCAATCCCGGCTTCGGTCAGCGCCTTTGCCGTACCGCCGGTTGAGAGAATTTCGATACCAAGTTCAGCCAGGCCGCGAGCCAGGTCAACGATGCCACGTTTGTCGCTCACGCTAATAAGGGCGCGGGTGACGGTAGCCATGTCGTACTCCTTGATTATAACGGGTTGGAAAGCTCTCCATCTGGGTAGGCAGACGGAGATACCAGAAGCCTCCTGGGTTGTAAAGGGAAACCCGTGGGCATATGGTAAGCCGCAATGACATTGCGGCTCAACGGCGATGTGCGGGAGTGCCAAGAGGGCATAACTATTGCAGACTTAGTCGAAGAACTCGGCCTTGGAAACAAGCGGATTGCCGTTGAAGTCAACCGGGATATTATCCCCCGCGACGAGTACGCCAACTGCGGACTGAAACCGGATGATGAGGTTGAAATCGTACACTTTGTCGGCGGCGGCTAAGGCAATGAGAGCGGAATCAGATTGGAATTAGATCGCTAAAGCGAGGAGACCATGCACGACCCATTTATACTCGCAGGCAAGGAATACCATTCCAGGCTTATTGTCGGCACGGGAAAGTATAAGGATTTTTCGGAAACCAAGCGGGCGATTGAAGCCTCGGGCGCTGATATTGTGACCGTTGCGGTCCGTCGCGTGAATATTACTGATCCTAACCAGGAGAATCTGCTCGACTACATTGATCCAAAGCAATACACCATCCTGCCCAACACCGCCGGGTGCTATAACGCCGAAGACGCGGTGCGAACCTGCCGACTGGCCCGCGATGCTGGTGTGGGCAATATGGTCAAGCTGGAAGTCATTGGAGATGACAAGACCCTCTTCCCCGACATTCCGGGCACGCTTGAGGCGGCCAAGACCTTGGTTGACGATGGCTTTATTGTCCTGCCGTATATTCATGATGATCCGATTTCATGCCAAAAGCTCGAAGACATGGGCTGCGCAGCCGTCATGCCGCTGGCTGCGCCCATTGGTTCCGGGCTGGGCATCCGCAATCCCTATAACATCCGTATCATTCTCGAACACAGTACCGTGCCGGTGATTGTTGACGCCGGCGTGGGTACGGCCTCGGACGCCGCAGTTGCCCTGGAAATGGGCTGTGACGCGGTGCTGATGAACACGGCTATTGCTGCGGCAAAAGATCCGATTCTGATGGCTGATGCCATGCGCCAAGGCGTGGAGGCCGGCCGCAAGGCGTATCGGGCCGGGCGCATGGGCAAAAAGCTGTATGCAACAGCCTCCAGCCCGCTCGACGGAATGATCGCCTAATACGCCTAAAGTCCCCTCTCCCTCAGGGAGAGGGCTAGGGTGAGGGTGAATTCCTGTCATTGGATTCCACCTCCCCTCAAGTGAGAGCTTCCTTTGCTCAACTTCCGCCTGTATTTCGTCACCGACCGCAAACAAACCGCCAACCGGCCACTCATCGATGTCGTGCACGCTGCCCTCGACGGTGGGGTAGGGGCCGTTCAGCTGCGAGAAAAGGATCTCGAAGGACGCGAGCTGTACGAGCTAGCCGAGCAGCTGCGGGCGTCGACAGTGCGCTACCAGGCGCAACTGCTGATTAACGATCGCATAGACGTCGCCCTCGCCGTTGAGGCAGACGGCGTCCATCTCGGACATAACTCTTTCTCGGTGAAAGACGCGCGCCGTCTGCTGGGAACCGAGAAACTCATCGGCGTTTCAACCCATTCTCAGCAAGAAATTACCGCGGCCCGAGAGGCCGACTTTATCGTCTTCGGACCGGTCTATTACACGCCCTCAAAAGCCGCCTATGGCGAGCCACAGGGGCTCGACCGCTTACGGGAGGCTGTATCTCAAAGTGCGATTCCTGTTTTTGCCATCGGTGGTATCAAGCCGGAGCGCGTCCCCGAAGTATTGGAGACCGGCGCTCATGGAATTGCCATGATTTCGGCGCTGAGCGCGGCGCCCGACCCTGCTCAAGCCGCGCGAGATGTATTGCAGCAGATTGATTGAAACACATCGGGCTTGCCCAGCAGTTCACCTCACTGGTAGAATCTCCACAACAACCGCCGCTATACGCCACCCTAGCTCAGTTGGTAGAGCAACTGATTCGTAATCAGTAGGTCGTCGGTTCGACTCCGATGGGTGGCTTTCACTAAGCCCTTGTTTCTGCAAGGGCTTTTTTCTTGCTAGGCTTCTGCTGGCTCAGTTGAGCGTGCGATCAGCCGCACTGGTAAACGTTTCAAGCCGGCGACGAAATTCGTCTGGAGGCGCTCGTATGCGCCAATAATCCCGATGCCATCGTAGCGCTCCAGCAGCTCTTCAAGCGCAAACCCAAGTTCCATTTTTCCGAGCGGTCCGCCCAGGCAGAAGTGTGGCCCCCCGCCTAAGGAGATATGCTGGTTGGGCTGGCGGCTGACATTGAATTCATCAGGATTATCGAACACGTCTTCGTCGCGATTGGCTGACGCAAGCCAGAAGACGATGAGATCGCCGGCCTTGATGCGTTTGCCGCCAATCTCAGTATCGGCGGTTGCCGTCCGCATGGAACACAGGAGGGCGTTCGCCCAGCGCGGGACTTCGTCCACGGCGAGACGGATGCGCTTGGGGTTCTCGCGCAGCTTCGCCATTTCCCGTGGGTACTGCAAGAGGGCCAGCACGCCACCGGAAAAAGCGTTGCGAGTGGTTTCAAATCCGGCAATCGCCAGTTGCAGGCTATTATAAGCGAGCTCTGAAGGTGTCATCGGCTGTCCCTTGATTTCAGTGTTCGCCATGCGCGAGATAAAATCCTGATGCGGACAGCCGCGCCGAGCCTGCCGAAGTATGCGCGCATCCTACGAAAACCGGCCAACATGGTCTCAAGCGGTGTGCCTTCAGTGGTGTAGTCGGGATCAGTCGCCGCCAGGGTCATCTTGCCCCAGATATGGAGCTGCTCCCGGTCTTCTTCAGGCACGTCCATGAGGTCGCAGATGACCGCCATGGGTATTTTTGCCGCCACATCGGCGACGAGATCGACTTCGCCGTTTTCCGGAATTGCATCGAAGATTTCTTTAATGAGGCGGTGGCAGCGTTCCGAGTAGGCATGGAGGGCTTGAGGTCGTAACTGGGGTTCGATCACATTGCGGAGTTCGGTATGACGTGGCGGGTCAGTGACCAGGAGATTTTCACCGATGCCGAACGCTTCCTGGGCAACGATTTCAAAATCCTTGTTGAAGAACGGCATCTGACCGTTGGCTTGGGAGCTGAACAGGTCCGGGTCGTTGACGACTCTTTTGATGTCGGCGTGCTTGAACAGCGACCAGAAAGCCGTGCCGTCGGGACCGACTGTCCAATGCACGGGCTCTTCCAGGCGCATTTTTCTGAACACGCCATAGAACTCGTCCTCGTTGGCAAACATCTCACCACCACACAGTTTATGGTCGATTTCTTGCCACATATTCTCGCTCATTTTTGTTCCCTTCCTTTCTTTGCCCCCCCCCTACGATATCTTGAGAGTACCGTCGGACCTCCCCGAACCGGCCTCGACCAGGACACACACGACTAATATCACAGGTTGTTGGTTGCGGATAGGTTGCGCACCGTGCGCCATTATGCGCGATCCTGTACACCTAAGTCCGCTAAGTCATCGAATTTACACAACTCGTGGGAAATTCGTAATCAGTAGGTTGAACGAAACTTTTTGCTCCCTGTGACAACTCGACTGTACGGCGCCCCTTGCGTTGGCCTGATAACTTGACAATACTTTCCGGTGTTCGATATGCCATATTAGGTATGTACGAATGACAAACCGCTCGCCTGGGTTGGATCGACACGGGAGGACCTTCGTCGGTTTCCACAAGAGGCTAGGCGGAAAGCCGGTCTCGAATTACGTGCAATTCAGCGTGGACAAGCGCCAACGGATTTTCGGCCCATGCCGACAGTTGGACCTGGAGTGCGAGAGATTCGGATCCGCGCTGGAGGTGCGTACCGCGTGTTTTACGTGGCAAAGTTTGAGGAAGTAATCTATGTGCTGCATGCGTTTCAGAAAAAAACGCAAAAGACGGTGAAGCAAGATATCGAAATCGGCCAGTAGCGGTATCGTATCGTGCGGCAGCATCGACAGAACCGACCACGGGGGTAAGGCTATGAGCATCACACGAGGTAAAGACAACGTCTTTGAGGATCTGGGCTTTGATGCAGAAGAGGCGGCCAATTTGAAAATCCGTGCCGACCTCATGCTCGACATACGGCAATACATTCAAGACCAGGGCTGGCTTGCGTGTCCGGTTCGAGATCGAAGCGAAAGCTGCTTAGTCAGACAATCGAAACATGGAATGGATTGACAGGTTTCCTTTCGAGCGTCATTCTGAGGCAACTGAGGAGGAAGCACACAGATGACAGATTTTCATGTCGAGCCTCTCGACACGAGCTTTGGCGCGACTGTAACCGGACTCAAGCTGGCCGAAATTGACGCCACAACCTTCAGCCGGCTGTACGACACCTGGCTTGAATACGCGCTGCTCATCTTCCCGGATCAGCATCTCTCGAATGAACAGCAGGTTGCATTTGCCACACGCTTTGGTGAACTGGAGTTTGATCTGGTGCCGATCAGCAACGTGAAAAAAGATGGCAGCATCCGCGTAGAAGACGATTCAGACGAAATGATTCAAGTCCTCAAAGGCAATATGGGCTGGCATTGTGACAGTACCTATATGCCGGTTCAGGCAAAGGGGACGGTGTTTACAGCGCATATTGTACCTTCCTCTCGGGGTGAAACCGGCTGGGCTGATTTGCGGGCTGGATATGACGCGCTTGACACAGCCACGCAAGAGAGAATTGCCACTCTATCGGCCTACCATTCCCTCCGGTATTCACAGAAAAAGGCTGGATATTCGGCTAAAAAAGGGGGCGACTATAACGGCTATGGTTTAGATGTTCAGGACCCACCGCTGAGACCCTTGGTGAAAACGCATCCCGAGACCGGGCGGAAGTCCCTGCTGATTGGTCGCCATGCGTACGGCATTCCGGGCCTGGACCCGGCCGAATCTGAACAATTGCTCCAGGCGCTAGTTGACCACACCTGCCAGCCCCCGCGCGTCTATCACCACAGTTGGATCGCAGGAGACGCGGTGCTGTGGGATAACCGTCGCCTGCTGCACCGGGCTTGCTCGTGGGATATGACCGAAGCGCGGGTGATGTACCACGCCCGAATAGCCGGCGCCCCGGCGTCTGAATTTGCCGGCGCCAGCTCTCCTACCCTGTGATATCCCCTTCTAATCCCCTCTTGGGAGGGGTGCCGAAGGCGGGGTGGGTTCCCTACGATCCAAAACACAGCCCGGCCCGCGTCAGCCGTGCCAACGCCTCCGTAATCAGATTCACCGCCTCCTCAACGTCTGCGTCGGCTGTGCCAAAACCGAGGCTGAAACGGATTGAGGATTCAGCCTCCTCACCACTCAAATCGATAGCTCTCAGAACATGCGACGGCTCGGGGATACCCGAGGTACAGGCAGAACCGGTGGATGCTGCGAGGTGCGGCTGTAAGGTGCTGAGGATGTCATACGCCGAAAACTCAACGAACCGGATATTCGCGTTGCCGGGATGGCGGGCTTGTCCTTGGGGGCCATTTAACGCCCGCACCCATAGTCAAAGACGCTTGTCTCTTGGGTGATAAGGCCAGCCTCAAGGGCGAGCCGGACCGGACGGGAGAGGGCGGTCCGCGTGATTGCGGTGCGGTGGCGTTCAATAGTGGGCGTTGCCATCGAATCGTCAGGTGCTCGCGCTGTGAGTTGCAGAGCACGTTTTTTAGGACCATTTCAGGAGCGCTACTATAATCCTCGTTCAGCGCGCACTCAATATCGACTGTGAGGTGTGTTTCGTTGCCGGACCCCTTGCACACTTTCGTCCGGCCTGACTACAATAGTTGACCGAATTGAGTAGTAAAGGAGGACCTCGGAATGGCTAAAGTTGGACAAGTATTTGACCCGCTGGATGCGGCCCTGGTGCGCACGGATAAGGAAGACTGGATTCAGAGCGGAGACGGGAATCAGTTCAAGGTGCTGCGTATCAGTAAAGAGACGGGTGCCTGGAGCGCGCTTATCAAAGCCGGAAAGGGCCAGGTGAATCCACCCCATACGCATTTGGGCGCGGCTGATTTCTATGTCATCTCCGGGGGCTTTGACTATCGGGGTGGGTCTGCTCGGGCCGGGGATTGGGTCTACGAACCGGCCGGTGCGGTGCATGAAGCAACCTCACATCCTGTTGATACCGTCTATCTGGCTAATGTCTATGGCCCGGTCGGTTTCCACGATGAGAAGGGCAATATCGCCCAGGTGCTCGACTGGCGGGCGATTCAACTGATGGTCGATGAGGCCAAAAAGAAGCGGGCAACGGCGAAGACGAGGCGGAGTACGAAAAAACGCGCGACAGCCGCCAAAACCACTCGGAGCCGGAGAAAAGCCGCCTAGGCAAGAGCTCTCCAAAGCTCTCCAAGCCCTCTCCCTTGTATGCTCCTTTCCAACAGAGATGGAACGAGGAACATATGGCACAGAGTACGCAGACAGCCGGTACGGAACCGATTGATCGAGGCGACGCGCAATTTGACACGATTGTTATCGGGGCCGGGGTGGCCGGTCTGTACCAGTTATATCGTCTCCGGGAGTTAGGACTCTCGGTCAGAGTATATGAGGCCGGCACGGGAGTGGGCGGCACCTGGTATTGGAACCGCTATCCGGGCGCGCGTTTCGATTCCGAGAGTTATACTTATGGGTATTCGTTCTCGGAGGAACTCTTGCAGGAATGGGACTGGAGCGAACACTTTGCCGGCCAACCGGAGACTGAGCGCTATCTCAATCATGTGGCGGATAAATTCGACCTCCGTCGCGACATCCAGTTCAGCACCCGCGTCACCTCGGCAACGTATGATGAGGCCAAGCAGTGCTGGCAGATCCGAACCAACACCGGCGACCGCGCCCAGGCGCGATTTCTGATTACCGCGATTGGAGTCCTGTCTGCGCCGTATATTCCCGACTTTGCGGGGCGTGACAGCTTCGAGGGCGCTAGTTTCCATACGGCGTATTGGCCAAAAGAACGGCTGGACTTCAGCGCTAAGCGGGTGGGTGTCATCGGTACCGGTGCAACCGCCGTCCAACTCATTACCGAAGTCGCCAAGGATGTGGGTCAGCTGACCGTGTTCCAACGCACGCCAAATTACTGCGCGCCGCTCAGAAATGGACCGATAGATCCCGAAACCCAGCAGAAAATCAAAGCCAGCTATCCTGAGATTTTCAAAAGATGTCGTACAACCTTTGCCGGCTTCCTGCACGACTTTGATACGCGCTCGGCACTTGAAGTGTCTGAGGAAGAGCGGTTGGCGCGGTACGAAGAGTTATGGGCCCAACCTGGTTTCGCAAAATGGTTTGGCAACTTCGGCGACACCATGTCGAACCTGGAGGCCAATGCCACAATGACGGAGTTCGTCCGCAATAAGATCCGCGAGCGCGTCAACGATCCGGTGGTAGCCGAAAAGCTGGTGCCCAAGGACCATCCGTGGGGGACCAAGCGCGTCCCCTTAGAGAGTGGCTACTACGAGGCATATAATCGGGACAATGTCGTCCTGATCGACCTCAACGAGACCCCGATCGAACGCATCACCCCGAAGGGAATCAAGACCAGCGCTGCCGAATATGAATGCGACGTCATCATTTATGCCACCGGGTTCGATGCGGTCACCGGGGCGTTTACTAAGATCGATATTCGCGGTGCAGGTGGCCGAGCGCTCAAGGACAAGTGGGCCGACGGGCCGCGCACCTATCTCGGCCTGCAGACTGCCGGTTTCCCGAACCTGTTCACCGTTGTCGGTCCTCATAACGGTGCCACCTTCTGCAATATTCCGCGCTGTATCGAGCAGAATGTTGAGTGGGTGACCGATTGCCTGCGCCATATGCGTGAGCACAACTATGCCCAGATTGTTGCGACACCGGAAGCCGAAGACGACTGGACGGCTCACGTCAATAAAGTGGCTGAAGGCACCCTTTTGCTCGATACCCCCTCCTGGTTTGTGGGCGCGAATATTCCCGGCAAGAAGCGGACCTTCTTAATGTATGCCGGCGGCTCCCCGGCCTACCGGCAAAAGTGTGATGAGGTTGCAGCCCAGGACTATGCAGGGTTTGTGTTGAAATAAAGTGGCGCTGTCAGATTCTCAAACGAGGCCGTTGAACACCTCAGTTCGGCGAGTCTGCTTCTCGTTCGGATTCTGATTGTCGAGTGATTGGGGGTAGGTGTACACCATTCAGATAGACTGCCACTGGTCGGGAAAGCGTCAGGAGGTCGCGTTCAGGATCTGCATCGAGAATGAGGAAGCTTGCGGCATGCCCAGGGGCTAGTGTTCCAAGACCGTCCCCGAAACCCCAAAATTGTGCTGGTATCGTCGTCCCGGCAGCGAGAATTGCTTTACTATCAAGACCGGCCTTACCCAAGAGTTCGAGTTCCTGCGGATTAATCCCGATGAAGGTCGTATAGCCCATGTCGGTACCGTACAGCACTGTGGCGCCGCCGGCTCGCAAACGACGCAGGTTCTCCGCCGGCTCGGCTAAATCGGGGAACGCGGCCAGGGTAGAAATGACCGCGCGTCCGGACCACGCTTGCACTGCCATATCGCTGAGGGGTTCGGTTGGTGTATGCGCAAGAACATCAACTCCAGCCACCGCAGCCCGCTGGACATCAATATCATTGAGAGCATGCGCGACAACGCGCATGCCATATGAATGAGCTTGATCGGCAATGGCCTTCATTTCCTGACCGCTTAGTATGGAAGGGTTTTTAGCCATTGAAAGGGCTCCCCCACCTGTTGCGTCGCCAACTGGAATCTTGATAACCCGAGCCCCTGCTGCATACAGGCGGTCCACTCCTTCTCGGGCAGCCTGCACACCACTAATTTCCAATCCGTATCCATCGCTTCCCCAGCTCCGGGTTGGGTAGCCGGTTAGGGCTGTCACCATCGGACCAGCAAGAATTGTTTGGAGCGGCCTCAGATCTTTTGTCAGAAACGAAACCGGCGCGGCCAAATCAACCGCTGCCGAGATCCCACCGCGAGCGAGCTCAGGAGCACTGAAGCGGTAGGCTAAATGTACGTGGCTGTCGATAAAGGCGGACACAAGATAACGGCCGTTTGCGTTCACGCTGCGTAGGGTATTGCTCGGCGCGGCCGATGTAATCTGTTCGATTCGGCCGGCCCGAACAACCAGCGTTGCTTTCCCGTGGCCCACGATATGCCCGCCGACCACCGCGAAGGTTGTTGTATTTTCTTCCTGAGGGGATACGCGCTCGTCAGCCAAGAGCGTGGACGACATCACCAGAGCACTCAACGCAATACATAAGACTGCTGTATGCATATGCAAGAACCTATGCCTTTCAACCGGACGTATGAAGGGAGAAGCGAGAGTATGGAGGGATGTCAGCCTGCATACTCTCTTAGCGAGCTCTCGACCCCTATCTTCGATCAATGAACACACGCTCTTTGGCTATCCACATGGCTGAGCGTGGAAAATCAATAAAGTGGGACTCATCCTCCACCGCGATCTCCATTGCGCGCTGTGCTTCCGGGATGTTGGCCAGCGTTGCTAAGTCCGCGCGGTTGAACCAGGCTTCGGCATGGCCGGTATAGGGTGGGGTCGTTGTCCCACGGCTGGCCCGCAACTGGTCTTCAAGTTCATCTTCGTAGTAGTGGACTTGGAGATAGCGTTGCATGCCCATGCCCTGCGCCACTCCCCGAATAACCGGACCGTGGTTGGTGCGCCAGTACAGTTGCGCCTGTTCGAGGCTGAGATGCTCTGGATGGCGGAGACAAAAGAAAATTTTCACTAAGGGACTGGATTCCCGCGCCACCATTTCTTCCGGCGTAGGGTTGACTTGCGGGTATTCGTAGTTGAACCACAGCGGCGAATGGGCCAGATCGATGAACCGAGCTTCATCCTCGACGAGCTCTTTTGCCGCAGCTTGACCGGCAGCGTTCCCAAAGGTGGAGGTGAGTGCCTCCCGATTGGGCCACCACACTTCCGCCACGCCATCATAGGGTTCCTCCATGCCGCCTCGGGCTTCGGCAAGTTGGTCGTTAATGGGATCGTCCAAGGTGTGAACCTGCACATAGCGCAGCATATTCAGAGCGGTGGAACTCTTTGCCACCAAAGGGCCATGGACTTCCCGCCAGTATTGTTGGAATTCGGCCCGTGACATATCCGGTTTGCGACGCAGTACAAAGGTTAAGCGAATCATAGGGCACCTCCTTTTTCCCCGGTAATGACAGCGGAGCGCTGAGTCTTCCCCGTCTGATGAGCAGTCACCTGTGGGGCCCGTTGTCCAACCGTCGTCATAGCGCGGCGGACCTATGCCGTAAAGCGTTGGGCGAGCCCGACTCAACCCAGCAGGTCTGCATCGCTCACGCTGTATGGATCTCCCTCTGCATTGACTTCGACCTGGACCTCGGCGTGATTATTGGGCCGGCCGTTGCTCACCAGAATTGGCTGGTCGCCAGCTTTCTTGAGATCATTGGCAAGCACGCGGGCTGTGACCCTATTCTGGCTCATTTGACTTTTCTCCGTCCCGCCTGCTGCCTGAATCACAATGGCCGGCGACTTCCCATTGAGAACATTCCGAGAGAGTGTCGCAACGACCACATTTTCCTTGGTCTCTACGTCGTCCAGGCCGGCCCCACCGACCAAACGAATCGCGTTTGTTTTCCAATCTGAAATCTCATTCTGATCAATCACGACGCTACAGGTGTTATGCCGGGCCTCTCCCAGCGCTCCGTGGACTGCGATGCCAAGCGGGCTGTTGGAGATCGTATTTCTTGAAATAAAGCCAGTCAGCTGGCTGTGCTGAGGCACCTTCTCCGCGAGGGGAATGGCAGTCAGGATATTGATACCAAACTGTTTGTTGCCTCGGAGCGTATTGTCTGCGACGGTCAGCGCCTGCTGATTGGACGAAGGTCCAAAAGAACACGAAAACAGCAGGCCGCCCCGTTCACAGTCCTCAATCGTATTGCGGAGGATCGTTGCATCAAAGGATACCGCGTCCTGTTCGGGGAAGAAACAGATAAAGGCGAGACCATCGGCAAAGCAGCGGCGCATGCTATTGTCGGTAATGGAGAGATGGTTGCGTTGTCCGAACCGGGCTTCCGCAAAAATATGATGGCCTTGGCGTGCGCCCGTTCCACGGGGCAAGCTTGGCTCAAACCGTTTCAGTCCATTGTCTGAAAAATCACAGTCTGTTATGACTGCTTCGGTCACGCCGCATAAGAAAATCCCGTGATCTCCGTGTTCACTAATTGCGCACGATCGGATCGTGACCGATGCGGACGGGGGAACACCAATGCCGTGTCCTCCGCCCTGCGTGACGGTCACTCCACTGAGACTCGCCCCATCTTTGAGGACGACAATCGACTGCTCTGGTCGGATAGGATGAAAGGAGGGGGCGAAGTACCCTTCTCCGTCAATAATGCATTCCTCCCTGTCAGCGCCTTGCACACAGATGCCAGGCGGAAGAGTTAACGGGAAGCGTTCTCCAGTCAGAGACGGAGAGTAACGTCCCGGCCCGACAAGGACAACATCGCTCGGCTGTGCCTGTTGGAGTGCATCTGAGAGCGAGCGCGTATCAGCACGAGCATAGTGGGGTGAGACAAAAATCGTCTTCATAGTCTTCCTCTGAAACTGTATACCAAATCCAAAAAACTTCTAAGTATCTGAAAAACATGGGAAAGGTCAAAAAAAGGCCCGGATGCTTGCATCCGGGCCTAGGGTTCAAGACGACAGGGTTCCCACACTCCGGACGTCTCTACGCACCTAGCAGCCTAGCGAACTCCACCCCTAGGGTCAATACCTGAGGCATCACAAAAAGCGCTATTTCTGTCGAATTTTGAAAGAACTGCTGAAGGAATTTAGAACATTCTGTTATTTTGGAATTCTTATTTTTAGCAACACCATTTTAAGTTGACGAACTCCCTGTTCCAAAAGGACTTTTTTTGAAAAAGCCTTTTCCAAAATGCTATTTGGCTATTGACGCTTTTTTGCCATTTTGGTAAAAAACTGTTTCGGAATGAGCTCTGCCTAGGGTTCACGGTCAGGAATGGGGTTCCCAACCGAGAATGGAAATCGTTGAAAATGAGCGTGAGCGGCCACTGTGCTTGCCCGGGTTCTCTTTCAACTTTCCACACACTCTGGACGCGGACGCTACTATGAAGTAGACAGGATCGACACAGGAGTTGATCCGCAGGCGAGCAAATTCAAGAGAAGAGAGGCCCTGTGAAGGGCCTCTCTATTTTTCAGGTAGAAACCCATGGCAACTGACCCGACCGAAAAGGTTCCCAAGATAAAGGTCTCCAGCGCCTATCCGGGCGAATGGTATATTGTTGAGGTGGATGGCGGCGATGGTGGTTTATCCATGGAGCTGCGTCGTCCCGTTGGCGAGGAGGACTCGGATGTTTTCCATCTCAATATTACAACAACGGCTCGTCCATTTGATGTCAAAAGTACCCGTGATGGTGGAGAGGCGCATACCCACGAGGGCGCGCATTCTACCCACTTGACCTTTAGCAGTCCCCAAGCGGTCTGGCCGGATTTCGTCCGTTGTATTCAGGCCATTGCCAGCGTGTTTGACACCCTGGCCACAGTACCGCTTGATCGCGAAAAGGTCCGCGAAAATCTTCTGAAGAAGAAATAACAGGACTGAGCGGCGCGTCCACGCCGTCCTACTCAGCCGCGTAGCCCTTTTGGGTGCGGACCACGACGTCAGGCCGCGTGCTTTCCACGCGAACACTCCGGTACTGATTTCCACCCCCCGAAGACGCATAGCCGATACTGTATTGGGAGCGCAGCTCGCGCGAGATCGTCTGGGTCGCCGTATCAAGCACGGCTTGGCTGCTGACCACGTCCCGGGTATTGAGCAGGAAGTGTCGCCCGCCCGTTTCATCACTCATCCGCTGAAGCGTTTTTGAATCAACGCGATCATCTCGCCCACCAACGACAACGCCAAATGGGCCGATGGTGAACCCGCCTCCACTTTGCGCGTAGCGATGGTAGGGATTGCCAATCCCAATCGTATAAATCAGAACACCGGAACGCCGCGAGACGTTAATCGTTTGCTGGAGGGAAGACAAGCTGGCGGTATCCATGCCGTCCGTAATCACAATGAGGGCTCTCTTCGGGTGTTTGCCCCGATGCATCCGACGCAGGCCGGTGAGAATCGCATCGTACAGGGAGGTCCCGCCCCGTGGATGGAGTAAGCCTATGCCCTGTGCCAGGAGCATCCGACTGTCAGTGAAGTCTTGCACCAAAAATGGTTGCGCGCTGAATCCGGCCAGGAAGACCTCATCCTGCGGCTTAATCGAATGAATAAACCGACGCAGGGCGTGGCGAGCATGCCTAATCTTATTCTGCATGCTGCCACTCGAATCCACGATTAAGCCCAGACTGACCGGCTCATTCTCGCCGGTATTGAAATACGTAATATCCTGGCGAGTCTCGCCTTCATACACCACAAAATCGCCGGGTCGCAGCCCGGGGATATAGCCGCCGTTTTGATCCGTCACGGTGACTGTCACGAGTTGCTTGGGACGCGGGCGAATGGACTGGGGGAGAGGCGGAATACTCGCTTGCTGACTCGGAGGAGGAAGAGCGGGACGTTGGGGTTGGACGGGAATTTCAAGCACCTGCTTGCCGGAGGGACCCGGCCGTTGGGGGGCTGGAGTGATGCTCCGCTGCTCCGGAGGCGTGGGTCTCTTGCCTTGCCAGCCTTCGGTTTGAAGCGCCCTTTCCTGAGTCACATCCTGAGCCACATCCTGAGCCACATCCTGGGTCAAAACAGGGGTCACACTTAGGAGGACAAGTCCTATCCCAAGCACGATGCCAGCAAAAAGGGGAGTCTGGCGCAGGATACGCAGGATACGCATGATAGTCGCCTCTGTGTCCGACCTTAAACGCTTCTCTACACGGGAACAAGAGGGAATTGAGTATGGGGCGACCAGAGCGTCTTGAACCAGTCTCCTTGACCCGAGGAAAGCGAGTGCTTATGACGGTCCGACGGAACGGAGAGAGCGATGATTATTACGCATCATGGGATGACTCCTCAGATTGATCCCAGCGCGTATATCCAGAGGAGCGCTCAGATTATTGGCGATGTTCAGATCGGTCCGGAATCCAGTGTGTGGTTTAATGCGGTCGTCCGCGGCGACGTGTGCTCTATCCGGCTTGGAGCGCGGGTCAATATCCAGGACAATTCCACTATTCACGTCTTTAGTGGTGGAATCCCAACCATCCTCGGCGACGGTGTGTCTGTAGCTCATAATGTTGTGGTGCATGCGTGTAGCATTGGTGATTTCACTTTAGATCGGCATGGGGGCTATTGTCCTGGATGGGGCTGAAGTGGAGAGAGAATGTCTCATTGGCGCAGGTGCGGTCGTCACTCCACGGACGAAGATCCCTCCCCATTCGCTGGTGCTTGGGAACCCAGGCAAGGTGATTCGCTCGCTCAAACCCGAGGAGGTCGAATCGCTCCACCGCTCGGCGAATAATTATGTCAGGTTTTCACGTGAGTATATTGAGCAAGGAATTGAATAGGGGCCACCGTCCAGGCCAAGCCGAGAATTGGTGGGTCTCTCTGGCAGAGTATTCAGGCAGGACAGCCACACCGCGACGGTGCGTTATGGAAACTCATAACGGGGCTGAGAACGCCGCAGAGGCAGAAGCAAGAGTGCCCCTGCAACAAAACCGCCGACGTGGGCCCACCAGGCCACACCGCCTCCCATATTCACTGTCGAGGCGGTCAGACCATTCACAAATTGGAACAGGAACCACAGCGCGAGAAAAATGACAGCCGGAACCGAGATGACTTGGAAGAAGAAAAAAATGGGAATGAGGGTCACAACACGGGCATGGGGGAAGAGGACGAAATAGCCGCCCATGACGCCTGCAATCGCACCGCTCGCGCCAACAACAGGAATGTGAGAGTACGGTCCGGTCAGATAGTGCAAATAGGTCGCAGCCACGCCGCAGCCAAGGTAGTACGCCAGATAGCGTCCTTTTCCCAGGCGATCTTCAACGTTGTCACCAAAGATCCAAAGAATCCACATATTGCCAATCAGGTGCAACCAACCGCCGTGTACAAACATGGAGCTGAACATAGGGCCAAAGCGTGTCAAGAGATTCCACGGTTCAGTTTCAGAGATGGAGAGGTAATGGGCGGGCACAAAGCCATACAAGGCGAAAAATCGCTCCAGCCCCGTACCAAGCTCAAGCTCATACAGAAAGACGAGAACATTAAGACCAATACATGTGAGGGTAACAAGTGGAAACGATTGGGATGGAATAGTGTCGCGGAGCGGAATCATAACAACGCTACTTCAGTCTACAATGCTCCAGGACGACGGCAAAAGAAAGTCTCCTCGCCAGGAAAAGTCTGCGCTCCGAGGGAGATTCCTCCAACATGAGATCGTCCTTGCATTGAGCGCTATGATGACATTCCCGTCCGGCGCGGCCACGCTGAGTCCTCATATTATTCCCAGCGCGGCTCTGCCCACTCCCGTTCTTTGCATGAGGTGGTAAGGTAACGGTATGCTGGATGTATCGCCTATAACGCTGCTCTCGAGTCTCTTCTTTCTCGTTATTGGTATTGGCATTATTTATCTCGTGGTCAAAGTCTTTCTGTCGGGATTCAGCGTTTCCTTTGGCGGCCTGTTTGAACGCTCGGCTTTTCGCCGCCAGAGTCTGCGCTGTCAGCGCGGCGATGAGTTACTTGAACAAGGCGATCTCGCTGGGGCTGCCCAGGCGTTTGGGGGTGCCTTTTTTCTCAAGCCCATTCGTCAAGATTCGTCATTGCTGACAGCAGTCGGCAAATACCATACCGGCTTACTCAATCGTCTGCTGACTGTTGCGGATGAAATGGATACCGGACGCCCCCGCCTTCCCTCCTTGGCCGACACTGACCGTTTACTTGCCGAGCGTCTTGAAATCCAGCTCGACTACTTCCGGGAGCGGGCTGGAGAAGGCAGTCCAATTCCTCCCACGGAGCTACGTCTCAAAGAGAACGAGCAGCAGATTCGGATTGCCGTTGACCACCTCCTGAGTGAGATTACCTCGTCTGGTACAGAGCGAGTCGTGTATCATTAACGCCAAATCGGGCGGAGTCTGACGAAGCTAGCGCTTTGGGAGGGATCATGTTTGACATCGACGCTGTACGCGCGGATTTTCCAGGAACGACCCAACAGGTCTATCTGAATTCCGCTGGGATTGGTTTGCCACCGCGGTCTGCCACCCGGGCCGTCCAACACGCGGCGACCCTGCTCGGCCAGGGACCGGCTGAGATGGGTTACACAGCCTATTATCAGGCTTTAGAGAAATCCAGCGTTCAGGCCAGACGGGAAGCCGCTCGGCTGATAAGGGCGCAGCCCACAGAAATCGCCTTTACCGACGATACGACTATGGGGCTGAATACCGCCCTGGCTGCTATTCCCTTTACTCCGGGTGACAATATTGTGCTGTGCGACTTGGAGTATCCACAAGTGGCCATCAGCGCCGCCCACCCCCAAAAGCATCGGGCGGTTGAAGTCCGGGTGGCTCGGCATCGTGAGGGTAGTATTGGTGTTGATGATTATGCACAGTTGATGGATCAACACACCCGCGCGCTTGTCGTCAGCTCGGTGCAATGGATCAATGGCCTACGCATGGACCTGGCCGCGTTTTCACAGTTGGCTGAAGAGCGGGGGTGTTTTCTCGTGGTGGACGCCATTCAGCAGCTTGGCGCCATTCCGCTTGATGTGTCGAACCTGCGCGTTGACTTTCTGGCTGCGGGTGCCCAGAAATGGCTGAACGCGCCGTTTAATATTGGGCTCCTATATATCCGTTCAGGAGTCCAAGATCAGGTCGAACCGGGATTGGCCCACGGTCTGTTTGCGCTTGCCGAGCCGCAAGAAGGGTGGGTGCGCTATCTTGGCGACCCAGGGCTGACGCCCTTCTTGTCTCTTCCCCTGGCCTCGGACGCGCGGCGTTTTGAGGTCCATGGCATGCCGAAAAATCTCGGGACGGCCGGCCTAGCGGAGTCGCTGGCCTATGTGAATGCACTCGACTCGGCAGCAGTGACCGAACATATTCTGTCGCTGGGGGACTTTCTCATAGAAGAGCTGAAGCGCCGCGACATCACAGTCTGGACCCAAGAGGCGCATGCGCTTCGGTCCGGCATTGTCACGTGTGAGCCTTTTCCGGATGCGGAACGGGTCCATCAGCTTGACCGTGCTTTAGAAGCCCGGAAAATTTATCCGACCGTCCGCTATTGTTCCGGCGTTGGTGGGCTGCGGATTTCGATTCATTACTATACGAGTCGAGAGGATCTCGAAGCGTTGTTGGCCGCGCTGGATGAGCTTCTGAAGAAGGACGGCCTATCGTAGAGAGATGAATATGCGCGCGATATTCTTCGATGCCGCGGGTACGCTGTTCCGTGTGAATGGCTCGGTGGGTGAGCGTTACGCCCGTCTGGCCCACGAGTATGGCAAAGACGTCAGCGTACAAGAGCTTGAAGCCGGCTTTCGGCGCTGCTTTGCCACCGCTCCGCCCATGGCCTTTCCTGGTGTGGCAGCCGAGCGTATTCCACACCTTGAGAAAGCGTGGTGGTATGATGTGGTCCAACAGGTCTTTGCCCCGCTCGGTCCCTTTCCTCGCTTTGAAGCGTATTTCAACGCCCTGTATGATTTCTTTGCCGAACCGCAGGCGTGGCAGTTATATCCGGAAACGCGCCACACGTTGACCGCCTTGCACGGGCGCGAATATCAGCTTGGAGTGATTTCAAATTTCGACTCTCGTTTGTTTGGCTTGCTCGACGGACTGGACATCGGCCACTTCTTCGACCCGATAGTCGCCTCGACTCACGCGGGGGCGGCAAAGCCCGAGCCCGCTATCTTTCAGCACGCGCTCTCCGCTCACGGTCTGAGACCTCAAGAAGCCCTGCATATTGGTGACAGCTATGACATGGATGTTGTTGGGGCGCGGAATGCTGGATTGACAGCTGTGCTGCTTGATCGTGCTGCTCGTACGCAGAGCACGGAAGACTCTCTCGTCGTCAGTCGTTTGGACGGGCTGCTCACGCTGCTTGAGTCCCTATAGGGGCAGTCTGGGGGCGACTGCCCCTGAGCGTGTTTACACCGCTTCCTTGTCCCGAAAGCCGGCAATATCTTCCCACGAATAGCCGGCTTCAAGCAAAATCTCTTCGCTATGCTGGCCGAGTTCAGGCGGAGGATTGGATGTATCCAAGGGCGTATCACTCAGCGTAATGGGCGTGCCGGCTACGCGGACCGTCCCGAGCTGAGGATGCTCCAGCTCGGTAATATAGCCGTTTGCCAAGGCCTGCTCGCTGTTCAGAATGTCCTGGTAATCCTGGACCGGGGTGGCAAGAATATCGACACCGGTTAAAATCTCCAGCCATTCGTCAGTCGTTTTGGTGGGAAAGACCTCGTCCAGGAGTTGCTCGATTTTAATGCCGCGAAAATTACGGATCACGTTGTCACTGTATTCCGGGTCGGACAGCACGTGCTCGATCCCCATCGCTCGGCAGAAGTCCGGCCAGCGTTTGTCGTCAACACCAGCCAAACACAGCCAGCCGTCTTTGGTCGGAAACGAGCCCCACACGCCCTGCAGGAATTGATGCCCGCGGCCGGCCTTGCGCGTCTCAACCCCGCTGACGGAGGTAAAGTTGATTTCCATGGGCTGCATGGCGATGACAGTGCCATAGATGCAGGCATCGACTTTTTGGCCTGTGCCGGTTTTCTCGCGGGCGTATAACGCGGCCAGAATGCCGCTCATCAGCATAAACGCCCCGGAGTGATCGGCGACCAGAGCGCCGCAGGGGAGCGGGCGGTCAGCCGGCATGCCGTTTTTTGCCATGATACCGCCGGCGGCTTGGGCGAGCGTGTCACGGCTCGGGCGTGTCACCCACGGTCCTTGGGGGCCCCATGACGACCCCAGAGCGTAGATGAGACGCGGATTGCGTTTTGACAATGCTTCATAGCCAAAGCCGAGCCGGTCCAGCACGCCGGGTCGATAATTGCTCAGCAGCACGTCCGCGGAATCGAGCAGACGGGCGAGAATCTCTTTGGCCTCGGGCGTTTTCAAATCAAGTGTCAAACTGCGCTTGCCCCGGTTCATTGCCAGGAAGTAGGGGCTGAAATTCGCATTCTGAGCGTCCGCTCCGGCCACCAACTGGACAACCAGAAAACGACTCAAATCCCCCACGTCTCGCATTTCAATTTTAATGACATCCGCCCCCATGTCAGCCAAAAACAAGCCAGCGTATGGCCCCTGGATTTCCTGGGCGATCTCAATCACGGTCACGCCGTCGAGTGGTCCGGGCATGGTGTCCTCCCTTTTCTTATGCTGCCGAATTGAGCCGCTTGTACGGTAGGCGCTCTCTAGCGTCAAGCCGCCTCTACAAGCTCTTCGTCTGCTCAGCTATAACAACGGCATATTCCATATCCAAAAAAGGAGGGACGCTAATGCCCGGACGCGAAGCCATACCAAAAGTCTCAAATTGGGGTCGGTGGGGAACGGACGATGAAAAGGGGACGGCCAATTTCATTACGCCGGAGGTGATTGTCGCCGCGGCCAGACTCGTCCGAAAGGGGCAGGTCTTCTGCTGTTGCATTCCGATTGACCAGAACGGGCCGGTCTTTCCCACCCGCACCCCACCCCAACGCTTTATGTCGATTCTCAACGTGCCGGTCAAAGAAGTCGGCCTGGCCGGCTCGGCGATTGCCAATGACGACTATATCACCATGTATCTGCAAGGCTCGACCCAATGGGACAGCCTGGCCCATGTGGGCTACGACGGCAAGTATTACAACGACGTGCCGACCAGCGCTATTACGGCCCACGGCGGGGCGTCCAAGAACGACATTGGCAAGCTGTACCAGTCGTTTGTGACCCGAGGCGTACTGCTCGACATGGTCCGCTACAAAGGCTGCGAAGCCGCTGGGCATCTCCCGTCTGACTATCCGATTACGGTCGAAGACCTGGACGACTGCTGCCAGGCCCAGAATGTCGAAGTGAAGAGCGGGGACGCCTTATGTGTCCGAACCGGCTGGGTGCCGCACTGGTACACCCTCACGACCGCCGAGGAAAAAGATGTGTATTTTCATGCTCAGCCGGGCATGTCGGTGGCAACCGCAGAGTGGATTCATCGCAAAGAGATTGCCTGTATTGCCGTAGATAATATCGCAGTCGAACGCCTGCCGTCCGAAGTCGATGACGAATTTATTCCCTTTCACCAGGTTGCCATCCGAGACCTCGGCCTCTCGCTGGGTGAGATATTTACGTTCGAAGCATTAGCAAAAGACTGCGCTGATGATGGCGTGTATGAATTCCTGTGGGTCGCTCCGCCGCTCAATATCCCCAACGCGGTTGGGAGTCCTTTGAACCCGTTGGCAGTGAAGTAAGGCAGAGGGTGGGCGTTACGTCCGCCCTCTGCAGGGAATGCTTCATGAAAATAAGATGAAGGCAACGAGAGCCACGCCATGACTGGATACGAAACCGTCGTCCAGTCGTAGCGCAACAAGAGTCTCTTCGTTATCCTGGGTTGGAAACCGCGAAACGGTACAACGATGCGCTTATGATAAAGCGGCACAGAAGGACACTCAACGCGATTTTCGCCCAGCCCATATCGGGTAATATCAAATGGCAGGAAGTTGAATCACTGTTGGAATCCTTAGGTGCTGTCATGAGCGAGCGTGCCGGGTCGAGAGTGGCTGTTTTGCTAAACGAGCGTGTTGCAGTGTTTCATCGTCCGCATCCGAGTCCGAATATGGATTAAAGGCGCAGTGAGAGCTGTCCGGCGTTTTCTCGCAAGCATGGGGATCAGGCCATGATTGAGTACAAAGGCTATATCGGTATCTTCGAGTTTGACTCTGCAATCGACTCCTTTCACGGAACGGTCATCAACACAAATGACGTGATTACGTTCTACGGTGTCTCCGTCAATGAACTCCGAGAAGAAATGCAGAGATCGGTAGAGGAATATCTTGCCTTCTGCCGAGAACAGGGACGGGCACCCGAACCACCGTGCTCGGGAAAGCTGGCGTTCCAGACAAGTCCTGAACTTCATCGGCGGCTCGCTTTGGAAGCGGCCCGCCGTCAGGTGAGCATCGATACCTATATCCAGGAGATATTGGAGAAGGCATTGCACGCAGGGGCAGCGTGAGAGGGTTTGAGTGAGTCCCCCTCAGAGGCAATAGGCGTTCCTCGAACCTTTGCTTTCCGACTTGTCCATCCGAATACAGTCGGCAGTCCGCTGAACCCGCAACTGTATTCCGCCCGAGTCTCCAGTACTCTGTCGATCCTTATCATCTACGCTAGATCTCTTCCGATGACGAGTTCAGTCATTGCTGCGCGGTGCGTATTTTTCATGGTTATCGGCTTAGCCGCGAAACGATGCTTTCTTGCAAGCTCTTTGACTTCTTCCGCGTTGTCGTCAGTCCTGAGAAAATCGCTTTCTTCTCGCCGTTTTAACGGCCCGCGAGCATCCAAGTCTTTGCGTTGACATTGTAGACGATGATACCCCTACGTTTGAGGTTCAGTTGCGCATGGCGCATCCGACGCTTCCAAGCCTTACCGTACCGCTCGCCCTTGATAATTAAGTCTTCGCGATCGTCACAGAGGGCTGGCAGAAGCTGCCTCAACTCTTGCTGGATTATCTTTGTAGTTTGCGGGCCGCGAGCCAACACGAACTGGATCGCCTCGCCAAACACGGCGTGCGCGCTTCGGTTCCCCACCTGCGCGGAAGCGAATACCGGCCTTGCCTGCCAAGCATATTCCCATTCGGACGGGCAGCCACACCGGGCTGCCCCGACACACAATCCCGTGAAAATCGGGCCGTTACGCCATTCGTCCAGACATGCCGCGCAGCCGGGCGATGCGCTCTTCCAGGGGCGGATGGGTGGTAAACAGACCCGCCATTGAGCGTCCAGAGAGCGGATTGACGATAAAGAAGTGGGCCGTCTGAGGCGAGGCATTCATAGGAATCCGCTCAGAAGCGAAGCCGAGTTTTTCTAAAGCCGAGGCTAAGCCTTCCGGGTCGCCGCTCATCCGGGCGCCGACCCGGTCCGCGGCGTATTCGCGCGTGCGGGAGATGGCCATTTGGATAATCGTGGCCGCCAGAGGCGCAAGGATGGTCATCAGAATAAGCCCCAGCATGCCACCACCGCCTTCATCGTCATCGCTGCGGCTGAACCCACCAAAAATCGCGGCCCACTGCGCCATGTTGGCAATCATCATGATGACTCCAGCCAAGGTCGCAGCAATGGAACTAATGAGGATGTCCCGGTTCTTCACATGGGCGAGTTCATGCGCCAGGACGCCGGTCAGCTCGCGCTCATTCATCAAACGAAGAATACCTTCAGTGACTGCCACGGCCGCGTTTTCGGGATTACGGCCTGTTGCAAAGGCATTCGCCCCTTCGGAGGGGAGAATATACAGCTTGGGCATGGGCAGCCCGGCCCGAACGGTTAAGGCGTGAACAATGCGGTGGAGTTGAGGCGCGTCGGCTTCCGAGACTTGCTGACCGCCGTACATTTTGAGGACGATCTTGTCCGAAAACCAATAGCTGCCAAAGTTCATGATGATGGCAAAGATAAAAGCAATGGTCAGCCCCTGAGAGCCGCCGAAATACTGCCCGATCAGCATAATCAGGCCGGTCATGGCCCCGAGTAAAAGCGTTGTTCGTAACACAGCTGTCACCCCCTACGCGCTCAATTCAAGTCGAGGCGAGTACTCGTACATCGTCTCATCGACTATGGGTATACGCTAAGTCTGCCCAGGGGTGATGTCAATGTTGAAAGGGCCAGAACAAGAAAAGGGCAGCCACATAGGGCTACTACATCGGGCAGCCACATCGGGCTGCCCCTACTGGCCCACGAAACGGCTTATCAATAGACCAACAATCAGCAGGACGCCGTATTCGAGGTGCAATTTTGCCGTCTGCTCGTCAATGCCGTACAGGTCGTCCTCTTGAAACACGCGCCGCACCGCAGGAATCGCCAGCCGAATAGACACAAAAGTCAGCAGAATCGGCCACGCTGCATAACCGAAAAAGACGAGTAGTCCGGTCAGGACGAACGCGCCATAGATCAAAGCCGCGAGTTCCCAGTTGGCCGCGCGGCGACCAACAACCGTGGCCAAGGTATTTTTGCCGCGGGAGGTGTCGGCCTCAATGTCGCGGATATTATTGGCTTGCAAAATAGCCGCAACCAGACAGCCAACCGGGAGAGAGATCAGGATAGGAGCCAGGGCAAACACTTCACGCTGCACATAATAGGCCCCCATAATAATAACCGTTCCCATGAAGAGAAAGACGGTTGCTTCACCCAGCGCAATATAGGCGAGTGAGAGTGGATTGGCAGTATAAAAATAGCCGGCCAACACGCTGGCGACGCCCAGCACGAGAATGGGCCAGCCACACAGCCCGACCAGCACCAGGCCAAAGACACTCCCAATGACAAAGGCGATTATCCCGCCCCAATAGATTTCATTTGGCGAGAGCAACTGCCGCGGCAGGACCTGACTCCCACTCTGGGATTCCAGCGTATCCACGCCGCTTTTATGGTCGTAATAGTCGTTGACCATATTTGTCCCAATATGGATGAAGAGCGCCCCAAACAGCGCCAAAAAGAAACGTCCCCAGGAAAAGAGACCATCCAGAGCGCCCAGGACCGAGCCGATAAGCACCGGCGTCACGGAAGCAGTAAACGAAAAGGGGCGAGAGGCTTCAATCCATACTTTGACTCGGCTGGGGGCCGGACCGCTCGGCAGGGCGTGTTCCATAGCCATACAGGTCTCCTTTCGCGCCGATTATGGACCAGCCGGGGGGAAACAGTAAAGGGGGAAAAGCGAGGATTTTGCGTTACCTCTCTTGCCTTCAGCCGTCCAAACACGCTACACCCTCCCCGAGTGAGGCAGGCGTGAAGGAGGAGCGTCATGGCACAGGACAGCACAGAGGACAGCCGACCGGTTGGCCGACTCGATCATGTCGGTATTGCCGTGCGCAGCATTGAACAAGCTCGGACGTTTTTTGAAGGCATACTTGGGGCACGGTTTCAGTTTGAACGAGTTGATCGGGGTGGCACATTTCGCTTTACGGTTTTTGATCTCCAGGGCTTTACGATCGAACTCCTGGAGCCGATTGCTCAAGACGGGTTTCTGGCCAAATTCCTCGAAAAGCGTGGCGAGGGCGTGCACCATATTACGCTCCAAACCCCGGACCTCAAAGAAAAAATCTCTTTTCTTGAAGGCAAGGGCGTGCGCGTGGTTGATAAGCATCTGGACGATGCAGATTTTCGGGATGCCTTTATCTCGCCGAAAAGCGCCTGTGGCGTCCTGTTTCAGCTCAGTGACACCAAACCGCCGCTCGATACCGAGCCGTATTGGAAACAAGGAGTAAACGTATCCTCCAAGACACGCTGAGCTGTTGATACGTTTACTCCTTAGGGCAAAGAATAATACTTCCAGTCTCCGATTATGAATGTCAAACGCGCCTTGATTCTGACTCCCCTGGTCCTGATTGTGCTGTTGTTGCAGTCGTACTTCTGGGTGCCGAGCTATGAAAAGCAGTCCGTGGGCAACCCGGCCCGGCTGCGCACCTATATCGAGGGTTCCATTGCCGATGCCAAGATTCTTAACCCTATTCTGAACGCAGATGGAGCCAGCAGTCGTATTACGGATTTCATATTCGACGGCCTGCTCGATATGGACGAGAACCTGAACCTGCGCGGACGGCTGGCGACTGATTGGTCGATTACTGAAAAAGCTTATCTCCTTGCCCGGCCTGAACTCATGCTGCCGGACGGTAGCCGGGCGACTGGGGAGCGGCTGGTCGAGGTCATCTCTCGTGCCCAGGCGAATGGCGACCTGTCCGAACTGGACGGCATACTGCTTTCCGTCCGGCTGCTGCCGGCTGAAGAAAAAGCAGAAACCGTGACCATAGTAGAACCGGACGAGCAGGGCCGTCCCCAACACACGACGATTAACGTTGCCCTGCGCGTTCCCGAGCGGGTTGAGTTCACCTTACACAGCGTCGATCAGGATTTGTTTACCCGGTTGACCCCGCTGTTGGGGGAAGCCTATTTCCGGGATTTTCCCTACGCCGCTCACATCACGATTACGGACGCGGCCCAGCAGATTGAAAAAGTACAGCCGCAGTTTCCAGCCTTATTACCCGTGGCAGAGCATAACCCGATTATCCTGTTTCATTTGCGCCAGGATGTACGCTTTCATGATGGGCATGCGTTCGACGCCGGCGCTGTCAAATTTACGTATGAAGCCATTATGAACCCGCGTAATATCTCGCCCCGCACGTCGGACTATGAGCCAATCAAGCAGATTGACATTCTTGACCCCCATACTGTCCAAGTTACGTATAAGCGCCTGTATTCGCCAGCCATTAACGCCTGGACCATGGGCATTCTGCCCGAGCATTTACTGAATGCCGCTGCGCTCGAAAAAGAAATGGATGATCGAGGGTTGTCGGACGCGGCACGGGCGAGTTTTGGCATGCGCGACAGCCAGTTTAACCGTCGGCCGGTCGGGGCGGGTCCATTCCGGTTTGTCGAATGGCAGGGGGACGAATTTATCCATCTGACTCGCAATGCAGACTATTGGGAACGCATCCCTGAGTATGAACATTATTATTTCCGCGTCATTCCTGAGCTGCTGACCCAAGAGGTTGAATTCAAGAGTGGCGCTATCGACACCTATGGCGTTCAACCCCATCAAGTCGCTCGCTACAAACAGGAGGAGGCGTATCAGTCTTTTTCCAGCTCGGGTTTTGGCTATTCCTACATCGGCTATAACAATCGCAGTCCCCTGTTTGCAGATAAGCGGGTGCGTCGCGCGCTGGGTATGGCTATTAATGTCGATGAGATCATTACCTATCTGTTGTACGGAGAAGGCGAACAGATCACCGGGCCATACCCGCGCCAAACCGAGTGGTATAACCCGACGATCAATCCTCTCCCGTATGACCCGGACGGCGCCCAACGCCTGCTCGAAGAAGTTGGTTGGCAACACAACGCCGACGGCTGGTTGGAGAAGGATGGGCAGGTTTTTGAGTTCAACCTGATTACGAACAACGGCAACTTGATCCGTTCCAATATCATGACCATCGCTCAGGACGCCTGGAAAAAGATCGGGGTCAAATGTAATACCCAGGTCTTTGAGTGGGCGGTCTTTCTGAAGGACTTCGTCAATACCGGTTCGTTTGATGCGGTTGTCCTAGGCTGGAGTATGGGCATAGATCCGGACCTGTATCAAATTTTTCATTCCAGTCAGGCCGGACCTCAGCAGTTAAATTTTGTCGGCTATAACAGCCCGGAGGCGGATGAGCTGATCGTCCGTATTCGCCAAGAATATGACCGCGACCAACAACGCGCCTTAGCCCATCGCCTGCATGAAGTCATCGCACAAGACCAACCCTATACCTTTCTGTATGTTGGGCTGGCCACGAGCGTCCTGGACAAAAAAATTGTCCTGGTCGAGAGAGAGGACGACGGGCGTGAGCGCTATGAGAAAATTTATCCAACCAAGAGCGGTAGTATTTCCTTTTACTTCAACAAGTGGCGCAAGCTTGAATTAACGCCTGACTGGTAAGACGGACTGCTGCAAACGGCTAACTCATGTGGGCTTTTCTCTTTCGCGCGATTCTCCAGCGTCTTGTTTTATTAGTCATTATTTCGATGATCGCCTTCTCGATCGTCCACCTTGCTCCGGGTGAACCCAGCGAAGTAGACCCGGCCAATCCGCGCATGAAGCCCGAGGACATTGCGCGCATTCGCGCCGCGTTCCATTTGGACGAACCGCTCTATTTGCAGTACACCTATTGGCTGCGTGACCTAGCAACCGGCGAGCTGAAATCGTTTAAGGACAGCCAGCCTGTCCTGCCAAAAATTTGGGGCCGGTTTCTCAACTCTCTCCCGCTCTTCATCTGTGCCACGCTGATTGTGTGGAGTTTGTCCTTTCCGACCGGCATTCAGGCTGCCGTCCAGCGGGGGTCTCCATTTGATCGCTCTACGACATTTGTTGCGTATGCCTTTATCTCCATCCCAGGCTTCTTTCTGTCCTATCTCGCCATTCAATGGGTGGTGGACATCTTTAACGTGCCCATCATCGGCATGCGCACGTTTGGGATGGAAAACGCACAGCCGGCCTTTCGCTGGATGGACCGGCTGTGGCATCTCGTTGTTCCCTCCTTAATGTCAGCGATTGCCGGTATTGCCATTCTTTCCCGCTATGTCCGTTCTCAAATGCTCGAAGTGGTCCGTCAGGACTATGTCCGGACCGCGCGGGCAAAAGGTCTGACAGAAGAGAGCGTGATTTACCGCCATGCCTTGCGTAACGCCTTGCTGCCGTTTGTGACGATGTTTGGTTTTTTGTTGCCAGGACTCATCGGCGGCTCGGTGATTTTTGAACAGATCTTTGCCTGGCCGGGGCTCGGGCGGCTGGGCTACGAAGCCATTCTCGCCCGGGATTTCCCCGTCATCCTGACTATCAACTTTATTGCCGCAGCGCTGACTCTGGTCGGCACCCTGGTTTCAGACGTACTCTATGCGGTTGTTGATCCACGCATTCGGTTGCAATAAGCATGGCTGAATTTACTCATATTGCTCATACCATAGCGCTTGACGGGGAGTCTGCGCTGCCGAAACCGGAAACCCCGATTCAGGAAGCCTGGCGTATCTTTCAGCAAGATCGGCTCGCCCTCAGTGGCCTGGTTGTTCTTGCACTTCTGGTAGCCATGGCCGTTGCAGGCAAAGTGTTGACCGAATGGATTATTATTTTTGATCCAGCCACCGTTCGCCTGCCGGATAAGTTTTTGCCGCCTCTTTCCTCTGTCTCCTCTGCTCTCATTCCAGCCGCACACCACCCGCTTGGGGGCCTCTATCTGCTCGGGACGGACGAACTGGGCAGGGATGTGTTTGCGCGCATGTTGCAGGGCTCGTTTGTGTCCTTATCGATCGGATTTATTGCGGTCGGCATCTCGGTCACGATCGGCATTATTCTCGGTGGCCTATCCGGCTTCTATGGTAACGTCAAGCTCGGCCTGATCTCGGTCGATACGCTCATCATGCGCTTTACCGACATCATGCTGTGCTTTCCAACATTCTTTCTTATCCTGACGGTCGTAGCCCTCCTCCCGCCGAGCATTTATAACATCATGATTGTGATTGGTTTGACCAGCTGGATGGCGACTGCGCGTTTTGTCCGCGCCGAGTTTCTCACCCTGCGTGAGCAGGACTTTGTAGTCGCCGCGCAAGCCCTTGGCTTACCGGAGAGCCGGATTATCTTTCGGCACATGGTCCCCAATGCAATCGCCCCGGTGCTGGTCTCGGCTACTATTGGGGTGGCCGGCGCCATTCTGACCGAATCTGGCCTCAGCTTTCTCGGATTTGGGGTGCAGCCGCCGTATGCGACCTGGGGCAATATTCTTGCCAGCGGCAGAGGATTCATCTTTGATGCGCCGTGGTTGTTCTTTATTCCCGGCCTCGCCATTTTTGTCGTCGTCCTGGCGTTTAACCTTGTTGGCGAGGGCCTGCGCGAGGCGCTCAACCCACGGCTGCGGAATCGCTAAACAGAATCAGTACATGGCAGAGCCTCTTCTCACTATTTCCGACCTGCACGTCTCATTCTTCACAGATAAAGGCGAAGTCAGAGCTGTGCGTGGTATTGATCTTGAGGTTCGGCCAGGACAGACCCTGGCGCTCGTCGGTGAGTCGGGCTGTGGCAAGTCTGCAACCGCCCTGGCGATTATGCGTCTCCTTGAATCTCCCGGGCGTATCGTCAACGGCTCCCTTTCGTACAATGGTCGAGACCTCGCTCAGCTATCCGAGGCAGAGCTGCGCTCCATTCGTGGCAAGTCCATTGGGATGATCTTCCAAGAGCCAATGACCTCGCTGAACCCAGTCTTCAGCATTGGCAATCAGATCGGCGAAGTGCTGCAACTCCATCAAGGACTGTCTGAACGTGAGGCCGGCCAAGAAGCCCTGCGGTTGCTTGAAACGGTTGGGATTCCCTCTCCGGTGCAACGGCTCGAACAATACCCGCATGAGCTGTCCGGCGGGATGAAACAACGAGTGATGATCGCCATGGCGCTGGCCTGCCGTCCGGATTTGTTAATTGCCGACGAACCGACCACAGCCCTGGATGTCACGGTCCAGGCCCAGATTCTCGATTTGCTCAAACGACTCCAGGATGAGATAGGTATGGCGATTTTGCTGATTACGCATAACCTCGGTGTGGTGGCCCAGTTCGCCCAGGACGTGGCGGTCATGTATGCGGGAAAAATCATCGAACGCACTCAGGTTCGCCCGTTGTTTAAAAACCCGCTGCATCCCTACACCCAGGCCTTGCTCCAAGCCGTACCGCGTCGCGGCCACCGCGCCGAACGTCTGGCCGCGATCACAGGAACGGTGCCTTCCCCGTTGCAGTATCCTCCGGGCTGTGCCTTTGCCGCTCGCTGCCCGGCGGTGCTCGATTTCTGTGCGAACAAACAGCCGCCGCTGACTGCGGTTGAACCCGGCCATGAAGCGTCATGCTGGTTGCATGAGAAAACAGGGGTTAGGGATTAGGGGTTTGGGATTAGGGATTGGGGGAACGGAAAGAGAGCCATGAAAACTGATATCACTGCTCCGCCTGCTCCTCCCCAACCCCCTCTTGTAGAGCTTCGCAACCTCAAGAAATACTTCCCGGTCCGCAGCGGTGTCTTCTCGCGCGTCTCTGCTTGGGTCAAAGCGGTTGACGATGTGTCATTTGCGATTCAAGCGCGGGAAACGTTTGGATTAGTCGGCGAGTCAGGCTGTGGAAAAACCACGGTAGGCCGGACTCTCCTGCGGTTGATCGAGCCAACTGACGGGGCGGTGTTTTTTCAAGGCCAGGACTTGTGTCAGCTCACTGCCGCCCAGGTGCGTCAGACGCGGCGACAGATGCAGATGATCTTTCAAGACCCGTACAGCTCACTGAATCCGCGTATGACGGTTGGCGCGATGATTGGCGAGGCGCTCAAAGTGCATGGCCTTGCGCAGGGAGATGCGTTAGATCGTCGGGTCAGCACTCTGTTAGAGCGGGTTGGCCTCTCACTAACGTATCGGTCACGCTATCCGCACGAATTTTCAGGTGGGCAACGGCAACGGATTGGCATTGCGCGGGCGTTAGCCCTGAACCCGCAATTTATCGTGTGTGACGAGCCGGTCTCTGCGCTGGACGTTTCCATTCAAGCCCAGATTCTGAATCTGCTCCAGGACCTGCAAAACGATCTGGGGCTCTCGTATTTATTTATTTCACACGACTTGAACGTGGTGGAACATATCGCCGACCGGGTGGCCGTGATGTATCTCGGCAAGCTGGTTGAAGTCGCGCCGGTGGACGAACTCTTTCGCAACCCTCAGCATCCATACACCGTAGCGCTCATGTCGGCTAATCCCATTCCTGATCCGACGCTACAGACACAACGGACCGTCCTGACTGGCGATGTGCCTTCACCCTTGAATCCACCGGCAGGTTGTCCGTTTCACACCCGCTGTCCTCAGGCTATGGAGCGCTGCAGGACCACACCCCCGCCGCTTGTCCGCACTGGGCAGGGGACGGCTGAGCATAGGGTGTGGTGTCATTTGTATGAAGAAGAGACAGCCGGGTAGCCGGCCGTCGAGTTGCGCTCCCCTCCTTGGAGGGGTGGCCGAAGGCCGGGGTGGGTTCCCGACTCCGGCAGGGCTCCCACTGGTGGGATTACTTGCCTTTCTTCTTCTCTTCCTCGTCAGTGTCTTTCTTTCGGCTGGAAATAACCTGATCGATCACGCCGTAATCCAACGCCTGCTTGGAGGTCATGAACATATCCCGGTCGGTATCTTTTTCAATCTTCTTCATGGTCTGACCGGTATGTTGCATGAGGATGCCGTTCAGTTCTTCCCGGACGCGTAGAATTTCTCTGGCATGAATGTCGATATCGGTAGCTTGCCCCTGCATACCACCGAGCGGTTGGTGGAGCATAATCCGAGAATGCGGTAGGGCAAAACGTTTCTCCCTTGCACCTGCGGTCAGGAGCACCGCGCCCATGCTGGCCGCCTGTCCAACGCACATGGTAGAGACGTCGGGGGTGACGTATTGCATGGTGTCGTAAATAGCCAACCCGGCAGTCACCGAGCCCCCTGGCGAGTTAATATACAAGTGAATGTCCTTCTCAGGATCTTCAGATTCGAGGAAGAGGAGTTGCGCTGCGATCACATCAGCGACCGCATCGTTGACCTCGGAGCCGAGAAAAATAATACGGTCTTTCAGCAAGCGGGAATAAATATCATAGGTGCGCTCACCACGACCGGTCTGTTCGATAACGTAGGGTACATAATTCATAATAGACGCATCCTAATCATTTATGGGTGTCAGAGCAACTTCCCTATCAAAATCAAAGGCAAAGCCATCGGCTAGAGCGTTTCACGCTAGGCTGTAGCCATGTTGTTCCGCTCTCGTCATGCCGGACGTGATCCGGCATCCAGCGGGTGGCTACACAGAATCGTAATCTGCTCTAGTCAGCGCGTATTGATACCAAGTTGAGGACGCCATTGACGCCGGCACCATTGGCGCCTATTTTTCTGCCATGAGTATCCGTCTGCAAACTGTTGTTGAGACACCGGCATATCTCGCGGCAGCCAAGGGTATTCTCTCAGATGCCGAGCGGGTTGAGTTTGTCAATATGGTGGCCGAGAATCCCGAGGTGGGTGTGCCGCTCGGGGGCGGTATCCGAAAAGTGCGGATCGCCCGGCCGGGACGCGGCAAGAGTAGCGGGGCACGTGTGGTGTTTTTATCCTCCGGCGAAGATATGCCGGTGTTCCTGCTCACCGTCTTTGCCAAGAACCAGAAGACAAATCTCAGCGCAAGGGAACGAGTAGCGTTGATCAGGGCCGCGAAACAGATGGTCGAAGGTTACAGGAGGGGTAAATGAGCGAGGCATTCGACAAGGTTATGGCCGGGCTGAAGGATGCCCGCGCTTACTTGAACGACGAGATCGACGGTTTTGTGGTGCATGAGGTCAAGGTGCCCGAGCCTAACGTGGCTACCATTCGAAGCAAGACGGGACTGTCGCAACCGGCCTTTGCCAAGAGTATCGGCGTTCCGCTCGGCACTCTCAAGAATTGGGAGCAGGGCCGCCGCCGCCCGGATGGGCCGGCACGTGTGCTTCTTGCGCTGCTCGAAAAACGACCGTTCATCGTACAGGAAGAACTTATCAGCACCCGGTCGTAGCATCGGACCCAAGGGTCGGGTGACGGGGGCGCAGCAGGCTTCTCTACTCCTGCCATTCTCCCATTCTCACATAACGAATTGCTGCAAGGGCGGCTGTGGCTCCATCGCCGGCCGCGGACACGAGCTGCCGTGAGGAATCGTTGCGGACATCACCGGCGGCCAGGACGCCGGGCGTTGCGGTCCGCATCCACAGGTCGGTTACAATCTGCCCATTCTCATTGAGCGGCACCAGGTCTCCCAGAAATTGGGTATTGGCGGTCAGACCGATATAGAGAAATACGCCAGCCACCTCCAGTGTGGATGGGTTCCCAGTCGTGCTATCTTCAAGCTGTATCTGTTTGACCCCGTCGTCGCCTTCGATCGCCCGCACAACGGTATTCCAACAAAAGGAGAGCTTGTCGTTTGCCTGCGCCCGTTCTTGCAAAAGCTGACAGGCGCGCAGAGCATCACGTCGATGCACAACCGTGACGTGCGAGGCATACTGGGTGAGATGGAGCCCTTCATCCAGCGCAGCATCACCCCCCCCGACAACGGCGACCGGCTGATCCATAAAAAACGCGCCGTCACACGCCGCACAGTGCGAGACGCCTTTGCCAAAAAACTCTTCTTCGCCCGGAATGCCGAGGGTTGAAAAACGTGAGCCGGTCGCAATGATCAGCGCTTTGGTGTGAAAGGGACCGCTATCCGTTTGCAACAAGAGCCCCTCGCCGTCCCGCTGTACTGCGCTGACCTCTGTCAGTTGCATCTCCAGCCCGAGGCTGGTTGCCTGCTGTTGCAGCAGTGGCCCCAGGCTATAGCCGGCGACGCCATCCGGGAAACCCGGATAGTTTTCAATATGCTCGCAGTTAAGCACCTGCCCGCCGGCAGAAAAGCGTTCGAGCAAGAGCGCCCGACAGCGGTCCCGCGCAGCATATAAGCCAGCGGTAAATCCGGCAGCGCCGCCGCCAATGATAATGATGTCGTAGGGGTGTGACATGGGTTGATCCTCAAGTGTCGCGGTTGAAAAGGTAGTGAACATCATAGCTGAGCGCTCGGCGTTCAGCTATCGGCCGCCTTGTCCCCCAACTAGCTATTCACCCTTGTGCGGTGTTCTGATGCGTTGGACTTTTCCTGAGAGTCTCTGTGCCTGTATCCATAGGATTGCATAGCCTCAGGGATTGCCCGCCTATCCCAAATTTGCCATATGAAAGGGCATGCCTGACTTACTGCGCTTCCTGATTTCGGACCGCTTGCGGCGTGCTGTGGCGCATGCCTTTGCCGTTGGCCCTGTATCAACCCAACTCTCTCCGCAAGACCTTCAGCTTCTTGAAAAAGTGGCCAACGCCATTGTGAGCCGGAGACTCGACACGCCAGCGGTCTTATTGCTCGAATCCAGCGAACCGCTCAATTTTCTCGGCAGCCAGATCATTCAAGGGCTTCGGCCTTTTCTCGATCTCGTGTGTGCGCCAGCAGAAACCGAACGGTTGGCCGGTATTCTGGAGCGAAGAGATGCAGTATCCCGGCTTGTCCAGCTCATCCACGCGCAGCACGATAAAGCGATATCTTCTTCTCCGGTATGAACCCTGAAGACCTGCGTGTCATCCTGGCGACGGATTGTGGCAGTACCACAACCAAGGCCATCCTGATCCAATATCAAAACGACGAGTATCGACAAACGCACCGGGGCGAGGCGCCAACGACGGTTGAGGCTCCCTTTGAAGATGTGACACGTGGCGTGCTGAACGCCATACAAGAGGTTGAGGAACTGTCCGGGCGGACTATTTTGGATGGAGAAACAATCCGTACTCCGGCACATGGTTCGACGGGTGTTGATATTTATATTTCGACCAGCAGTGCCGGCGGCGGCCTCCAGATGGTTGTCACCGGGGTTGTCCAGGCCATGTCCGCGGAGAGCGCTCAGCGCTGCGCATTAGGGGCTGGGGCTATTGTCATGGATGTGCTGGCCGCAAATGATGGTCGCCCGAGCTATGAAAAAATCGAGCGGATACGTCAACTTCGGCCTGATATGATTTTGTTTGCCGGTGGGACGGATGGGGGCACAGTCTCCCATGTGGTTGAGGTGGCCGAGTATATTGCCGCCGCGGACCCAAAGCCACGTTTGGGGAGTGAGTATAAACTCCCGGTTATCTATGCGGGCAATCGAGACGTCCGGCCTGACGTTCAGGACATCTTAGGAGACAAGGTTGCGCTGTCCATTACTGAGAATATTCGGCCTGTGCTTGAGCAGGAAAACCTCATGCCCGCCCGACAGCAAAGCCATGACCTTTTTCTTGAGCATGTCATGGCGCAGGCGCCTGGATATAAAAGGCTTATTTCGTGGGTGGGCGCTCCTATTCTTCCAACCCCAGCGGCCGTCGGCACGCTCATAGAAACGGTTGCCCGACGTGAAGGGCTGAATGTCATTGGGGTCGATATTGGTGGCGCCACGACCGATGTCTTTTCGGTCTTTGATGGGATTTTCAACCGGACCGTGAGTGCCAATCTGGGCATGAGTTATAGCGTCGCGAATGTCGTCGCCGAAGCCGGACTGGAGCATATCCAACGCTGGCTGCCATTTTCCTATGAAGAGTCACGGCTTCGGAATCAGATTAAAAATAAAATGATCCGACCAACAACCATACCGCAGACAGTCGAAGACCTGCATATTGAGCACGCTATTGCACGCGAAGCCCTGCGTTTGGCCTTGGAGCAACACAAACAGTTAGCCGTTGGTTTGAAAGGCGTACAACAAGAACGCTCTGTGTCCGACGCATTTGAACAAGCACCCTCAGGACAAAGCCTGATTGAGATGTTCGCCCTGGATCTCGTGATTGGCAGTGGCGGTGTTTTGTCCCACGCGCCGCGTCGCGTCCAAGCTATGCAAATGCTGGTCGATGCCTATCTCCCGTTGGGTCTGACGCAGATTGCCGTTGACAGCATTTTTATGATGCCCCACCTAGGCGTGCTTTCGACGGTGCATGAACAGGCGGCCACCGAGGTGTTTCATAAAGATTGTCTGATCCCGCTTGGTAGCTGTATCGCCCCGAACGGTGTAGGGAATCCGGGGGAGCCGTGCTTTTCTTATGCTCTTCAGTTCCCCGATGGGACGAGACAAGCAGGAGAGGTGACCTGTAGCAGCCTGATACATATTCCCCTGGCAAGAGAGCAGCATGCGGATATTGAACTGAGACCCTCTCGAAAATTTGACTTTGGCGCTGGCCGAGGAAAGACTCTCACGGGGAGAGTCACTGGCGGAGAGGTTGGCCTTTTACTCGATGCTCGGGGCCGGCCACTGCCGTTCCTCATGGACGAAATGGACGAATATACGCGAGCGCAGCAGGTCCGAGAGTGGAACCACGCCGTGGATATGTATCCCTAGTACGCCTCACGCATGACCTATTCTTGAGATTATGGCTCACACATATACTCCGGGCCTGAGTGTCATACCTGACACGACCATTCAAAAGACACGGCTCCTGCCTCTTCCCGGAGAAGTCGTGGTATCCGAAGGGGACACCGTCTCCGCAACAACTGTGGTGGCGCGGACCGAGCTGCCCGGGCGGGTGTATCCTATTAATATTGCCAATCGCTTGAGCATCTCTCCCAGCGATGTTTCTCGTTATCTACTGGCCCATGAAGACGAGCGTGTGACCCAAGGCCAGGTCGTGGCTGAGAACCACCCATGGCTCAAGTGGTTCCAAACACAAGTCCGTGCGCCTGTCACAGGGAGCATTGAAACGGTCTCACACCGGACCGGCCAGGTCTTCTTACGCGAACCGCCGCAAGCGCTTGATCTTGGGGCCTATATAGATGGGCAGGTCACGACGGTCATGCCGCAACACGGGGTGGTTATTGAGTCACAGGGGGCGCTCGTGCAAGGCATCTGCGGAGTTGGTGGTGAGACGCATGGCCCTCTGAGCTTGGGTGTTGAAACACCTGAAGAGACGCTTGCTGCTGCGCATCTGACCCCTGAACATCGGGGCCATATTGTCATTGGGGGCGCGTTTGCTCAGCCTGAAGCCTTTACACGTGCCCGTGAGCTCGGCGTCCACGCCCTCATCGTTGGCGGGGTAGACGACGCAGACCTCAAAGCGCTGCTCGGCTATGACCTAGGGGTTGCTATTACTGGCACGGAGCAGATTGGATTTACCCTTATTCTGACTGAGGGCTTTGGTCGGATTCCTATGGCCCGGCGTACGTTTGAACTGTTCGCTGCTCATAGTGGTCAGCCGGCCTCGTGTAGTGGAGCAACACAGATTCGCGCCGGGGTGATTCGTCCCGAGATTGTTATTCCAAGACGCAACGCTCACAAGACCTCCAATACGGAAGTTGCCACAAAAGGAAGGGAAGGTGCGGAGGCAGGCATTCAAGTGAATGACTTGGTACGCATCATTCGGGACCCATACTTTGGTAGCCTTGCTCGGGTCAGGGCGCTACCCTCCGCGCTCCGGCAGATTCCAACCGAAAGTACGGTCCGGGTGCTTATTGCAGAGCTACCGGATGGCAGAGAGGTCACTATTCCTCGGGCGAATGTGGAGATGATTGAGGGGGAGGAAGATGGGACTAAGGATTAGGGGGTGGGGGTTAGCTCTTCTTATTGAAGAACGCCGTCTACATCCAGATACGGGTGTGGCGTGCCGGCCCTCGACGTGCTGGGTTGTGCTCCTTGGGCTGACTATTAGCCTCTCCTTTCTTTTGCACGTGAGGGCTCTCGCCTCCGATTATCCCCTGACTGGCGAAGCCTTCGATATGCCGGGAGACGCGGGTGGCAGTATTGGCCTACGCTGGGAAGGGCATTTTGAAGAGACGGGAGCGGCACGCTACCAGATTTTGCTCAGTGACCGGGAGCAGGGGGAGTTTCGAGTGGTCGCGACGTTTCCCGCCAATACCCAGTATGAAAAAGACCGTACGGCTCCATGGTGGCTGAGGTGGATTGTTGGCACTCCGCAACCGCGCGCACATTTCTTTCAAGTCAGTACTGGCGCAGATGCCCCACTGGTGAATGGGGCGCGATATTTCGTGAAAATTGTTGCTCTTATTGGGGGAGAACGATTTGAGAGTCCGGTGTTCTCCGCGCTGCCTCAGCCGAACTGGTTTCGGTGGGCCAAGCTCAATAACTTTCTTTTTATACTCGCGTTTAGTACGGGCGTGTTGCTCTCGATTCGCTCGGCACGGACGAATCCCAATATCTTTCTCCGTCGTATCCCTGGTATTGATGCGGTCGAAGAGGCGGTTGGCCGGGCAACGGAAATGGGCCGGCCGATTTTATATCTGACCGGTAGTGGCGAGTTAACCGGCAGCGGCGATGCGTCCAATCTGTCTACTATTGCGGCCACCGTTATTCTGGGAGAGGTGGCGAAGCGTGCGGCCGTGTATGGGACGGCAATACGAGTACCGCATCGTTCGGCCATTGTGATGGCTATTTCCCAGGAAATGGTCAAAGAAGCTTATCTCACCGCTGGTCGGCCAGAAGCCTATTCTGACGACAGCAATTTTTTTATTGCCGCAGACCAATTCGCCTATACCGCGGCGGTTGACGGCATCATGCTGCGCGAACGGCCGGCAGCGAATTTTTTCATCGGCTATTACTACGCCGAGTCGCTGCTCTTAGCCGAGACGGGCGCCACAACCGGAGCGATTCAGATTGCCGGCACGGATGCCGAGCATCAGTTGCCGTTTTTTATTACTGCCTGTGATTACACCCTGATAGGTGAGGAACTCTATGCCGCCAGTGCGTACCTGTCGCGCGACCCGGCGCTGGTCGGCACGCTCCGCGCCCAAGATTTGGGGAAAGGCTTCTTACTCGTGGGTCTTGTGTTGGGAACTGTGCTTGTCTCCATTGGCGAACTGACTGGGCTGACTGTCTTTGAGACTGCCGTTCAGGTTTTTCACGATTTTCGGTAGGAGCGATGGGCAGGAGGAAAAAGTGCTTTTTTGGCAACGCACCTTACCAATCCTGATTACTTTTGTGTTTGGGGTGGCGCTTGTCCTGCAATACTATGTGCCCCATCCCGCCTCGGAAAGTTTTCTGCAGGAGGTTTCGCTCTGGAATCAAATTATTGCCGGGTTCGCTATTGTGCTTGGCGTCGGGAGCTTGCTTTCAACCCATTACCTGAAAATCAAGCGCCACGAAGCCGGCTGGGGCTATAGTGCGGTGCTGTTCGTGTCACTGTTCACCGTGTTCGGGGCCGGGCTGTGGGCGGAGGGAAAAGCCGAAGGGACTTTCTTTGGTTGGCTGTACGATTATGTCCTGGTGGCGCTTCAGGGAACGATGTTCTCACTACTGGCTTTTTTTGTTGCGTCTGCGGCCTACCGGGCTTTTCGGGCGCGGACGCTGGAGGCGGCGATTCTGTTGGGCGCAGCGGTCCTGGTTATGGCTGGCCGGGTTCCCCTGGGTGAGTATGTGCTGCCTGGGGTTGGATATATTTCCGACTGGATTATGAATGTACCGAACACCGCGGCCCAACGCGGGATTCTGATTGGTGTGAGCCTGGGTGGTATTGCCACCTCGATCAAAATTATTTTTGGTATCGAACGCGCCTATCTGGGGGGAGGAGACGATAGTGCGTGAGTTTGCCCTGCGTCTGTTGCAATTGGACCGGCGTTTCATCTTTGTGCTGATGAGCCTGGTGACGTTGCTTCCTTTGCTCTACCCGCTTGGCCTGCCGGTACGCGTTTCGCCGGAAGCGCACAAAGTCTATGACACGCTTGAGCAACTGCCTGAGCGTTCGGTGTTGCTCGTGTCGCTTGATTTTGACCCGGCCTCAAAACCCGAACTCTACCCTATGACTGTTTCCCTCTTACGCCACGCTTTTGCCAGAAACCTGCGTGTTGTGACGCTGACCCTCTGGCCGGCAGGAACGAGTATGGCTGAGTCCGCGGTCGTGCAATTTGCCGAAGAAGCCGGAAAGAAAGATGGGACGGACTATGTCTTCCTCGGCTACGGGCCTGGGGAAGCCAATGCCATTATCAGTATGGGGCAGAGTCTGACCGACGCATTTCCAACCGATTACGCCGGCCGGAAAACCGAAACGCTGCCGGTGCTCGCAGGAGTCCGCAGCTTACGCGATATTGATTATGCCATCAGTCTCAGCGCCGGCTTTCCCGGCCTCGACACCTGGTATGTGTATGGCAAAGAAAAGTATGGCTTTGAGCTTGGCGGGGGCTGCACCGCAGTCAGTGCGCCCAAGTTTTATCCGCTTCTGCAGACTGGACAAATCAATGGTTTGCTGGGCGGACTCCGCGGTGCGGCCGAATATGAAACGCTCCTCAATCAGGCCGGCAAAGCGACCGCCGGTATGGACGCGCAATCAGCCACCCATTTTCTTATTATCGGTCTGATTATCGTCTGCAACGTATGCTACGTGCTGAGTGGACGTAGGCGAGGGCGCTTATGAGTCCGGAGACTATCTTTGGTGCATGGGTTGCCACGGGCTTAAGCCTGTTTATCTATTCGTTTCTGTATAAGGATAATCCGTTCTTTAAGCTGGGTGAGCATATCTTTGTCGGTGCTTCGGTCGGCTATCTTTTGGTCATCACGTACCATGAAGTCATACTCAAAAAGCTCGCCGTGCCTCTTATCGAGCAGCACGAATGGCGTCTGATTATTCCGCTTATCCTCGGCCTACTGCTGTTAGCTCGGTTTTTACCTCGCCTGGCCTGGAGCAGCCGCATTACGTTTGCCTTTATTTTAGGTGTGAGCTCAGGGGTAGCAATTCCGCGCCAACTGTCCTCATTTATTTTGCAGCAAGTCCAAGGCACTTTGAAGCCACTCCTCACTGTTGATCCTATAGGCGGAGTGAGCTTCGGCCTTGCTGAACTGAACACTCTCCTTATTCTTATTGGCGTCGTCAGTGTCCTCGTCTATTTTTTCTTCTCTATTGAACACACTGGTAGCGTTCGTCGCGTGGCACGAGTTGGGATCTGTTTTCTCATGATCTCGTTCGGTGCCGCCTTTGGTTACACCGTCATGGCCCGCATGTCGCTGCTCATCGGTCGGTTTGACGAGCTGATTGTGTATGCGGCGCCGGAGTATGGATATGCGACGATCGCGCTACTAGGAGTCGTAACGGGAGGGCTCGTATGGTGGCAGCGGCGATTTTTTCAGACGGATATCAAGGCCCCGCCTACTGAAGGGACAAAATAGCAAGACAGGCGATTATTCCCCGGCTTCTTCGGCTGCTACGGCTTCTTCAGATTGCTCCGCTGTCTTAGCCTTTTCAGCCAGGGCAATGACCTGGCTGGTAGCGCCGACCTCTGGAATTTGGAGACGGGTGCCCTTGATGCGGGCTGCCTTACCGGAGCGTTTACGTAAGTAGTACAACTTGGCACGCCGGACTTTTCCCCGAGCGATGATTTCGATCTTCTCAATGCGCGGAGAATGCAAGGGGAAAATACGCTCGACCCCGACCCCGTACGACACTTTCCGGACCGTAAACGTCGCCCGGTTGCCCTTGCCATTCGAACGGCTGATGACCGCTCCTTCAAAGATCTGAACCCGCTCTTTGTCGCCCTCAATGATCTTGGCATGGACGCGAACGGTATCTCCGGCCTTAAACTCTGGAATATCAGTCTTCTGCTGTTTGGCCTCAATGGCAGCGAGTAGGTTGCTCATGATGATGTTCTCCTCTGAAGTTTTTTCGTGTGCACTTGTGCAGCCAATGGGCCTCAAGATAAAGCGTGTACGATTTTGCCTCACCTGAAACAGAGAGGTGCAGTGTTACTAATAGAGTAAATGTGTCCTCCAACCATATCATACAAAGCTGGACACGTTTACTCTTTATTGCCGTGTGTGTGCTAAGTAGGGCCGGCGAAGACTGCCTGCCTTCCTTGTATTACCCTGCCCCTGACAGGCGGTCAAGCAGGCGTCCCCAGCAGACGATCAAGCATAATAGCCGCTGCTGCACGAACGGACAGGTGGTTATACGCCCCGCGCCCTTGAATCGGCTCAAGAATTGCCTCTGCCTGGGCGAAAACCTCCTCCGTCAGCCCCCAGCCGGTTCCCAAAAGTAAGAGGATGGGGCAATGCTCTTGTTGCATACTTGCGCGCATTTCGGCAAAGGTCAGCCGCTCTCCCCCGCCCTTTGCCGATGTGGCAATGACGCGCGGCGGCTGACCTGCTGTACGGGTAATGGCCGTCCGAACCTCCTCAAGCGAGTCAGCCAAAGAGACAATGGAAAGTGCGTCTCTGCGGGTTTCATTATACACGCTCCCATGCCCGCTCTGCCAATGGTCAAGGATTTTTTCCGCCAAGGCCCGGAGAGTGCGCACCGGATTGACGACGAAGTAGCGTTTGACGCCATAGGTGAATGCCGACCGGGCAATATCGTGGATATCCATATTGGTAATGGAGGTGGTCACGACTTTATGCTCTTTGTCGTACACCGGATGATGAATCAGTGCGATATAGACGTCGGCCATGCGTGTCTTTTGAGCGCCTTTGCTTCGCGTCACAAACAGGGACTCTGCCGGCCCGGTCTCTATTCGTCTTTCTCCTGAATCTGCTCAAGCCAGCGCTTTTCTTCGGGGCTCAGGTCAGCCTTTTTGAGCAGGTCGGGCCGACGTTTTTGGGTCCGTATAAGTGATTGTCTGCGTCGCCAAGCGGCAATCTCGGCATGATGACCGGATAAAAGTACTTGAGGAACCGGTATCCCACGGAACGCTTCCGGGCGGGTATAGTGTGGATATTCAAGCAAGCCGGTACTGAAAGACTCGTCTTCGATGGACTCTTGCCTGCCGACCACACCAGGCACCAGCCGGGCAACGGCATCCAGCAGGACCAGGGCGGCCACTTCTCCCCCGCTGACAATATAGTCTCCAATGGAAATCTCCTCATCAACAAACGCCCGCACACGTTCATCCACCCCTTCATAGCGCCCGCACACAAGGATCAATGCTTCGTAAGCCGCCAGCTCGGCCGTTTTGGCCTGGGAGAGTGGCTGTCCTTGCGGAGAGAGGAAAATACGCCGCGCATTGTGTAGCGGCAGACTTACTGCTTCGAGCGCGTTGACCAGGGGTTCGGGGGTCATCACCATGCCCCAGCCCCCACCATAGGGCGTATCGTCTGTTGAACGATGTTTGCCCGGTGCATGGTCGCGCAGATTGTGGACGTGAAACGAAAGGATAGCCTTGTCCTGGGCCTTTTGTAACAGACCGGTAGAGAGTGGCGAGGTAAACCACTCCGGGAAAATCGTAATAATGTGAAACTGCATGGAGGTGTGGCTAAATGAGTAAACGTGCCCTCCATATAGACATGCAGATGTTGGCACGTTTACTCATTTTCGAGCAGTCCTTCAGGGGGATCGATAATCACCAGTCGGTCTTCGAGGGCAATCGTCCGTACCACCTCCTCAACAACCGGGATCAGATATTCTTTTTCCCCATTCCGAACCACGAACACATCATGTCCCGGGGTGGTGAGGACCTCGGCAATAGTCCCGATAGGCTCTTTTGTCATAGTCCGGATGGGCAACCCGATCATCTGGTAGTGGTAAAACTCGCCGGCTTGGAGTTGGGGTAAGGCTGTCTCTTCCACAAGCAGGAGAGTACCTCGCAGCGCCTCAGCCCGGTCGCGGGAGTCTATCCCGGCAAATTTGAGGAGGACGAAAGCCGCGTGCGGTCGGACCTGTATGAGCTCGAACGTCTCTTCCGAGGCGTCTTTCTTTCGGAGCGTGACGCAGAGACCCGGCTGTAAGGTCGGACACGGGGCAGAGTGGGGGAGCAGACGAACTTCTCCCCGAATACCATGCGTATTGACCACCCGACCAAGTTCAATCAGCGTGGCCACGCCTGGAAGGTTATTTTTCTTCAACAATCTCGAGGACAACTTTACGGTTTGTGCGGGAAGCCGCCGCATTGAGCAGGGTACGGATCGACTTCGCCGTGCGCCCCTGTTTGCCGATAATACGCCCCAGGTCCTCCTTGGCCACGCGAAGCTCAAGGATGGCGGCTGTTTCCCCTTGGATTTCCGAGACCTCAACTTCATCCGGGTTATTCACCAGCGCCTTGGCCAGGTAGGCAACAAGCTCTTTCATAGTATTCTCCCCATACCAGATCAGGATTCCGGTGCGTTCCCTGCCTTTTTGATGAGTCGAGCGACTGTCTCGGTCGGCTGCGCCCCGTTCTTCAGCCATTTTGCGAGCTTGTCCCGCTTGATCTCGATCAGGGCTGGCTCCTGAGTCGGATCATACGAGCCGAGCCGTTCGAGAAATCGCCCATCTCGTGGCGAGCGTGAGTCTGTAGCAACGATACGATAGAAGGGGCGCTTTTTCGCCCCGTGTCGAGCCAGTCGAATTTTTACCATAATCCTTTAGTGTCCCCAGGCTGGGAGAGAAAAACTCTTTTTCATTTTCTTTCCTCCACCCGCCCCGGAAAGCCTCCTCATCATCTTCTTTGCTTCGAGATATTGCTTGAGAAACCGATTCACTGCAACCACCGAGGTTCCGCTGCCCCTGGCAATCCGTTTTCGCCGGCCGCCGTTCAGCAGCTCCGGTTTCCGTCGCTCTTCTTTTGTCATTGAGCTAATGATTGCCTCGATGTGTTTAAACTCTTTTTCCGTCCCCTCCATATCAGCGCCCTTGAGCATTTTCTTCGCCCCCGGAAGCAGTGCCACCAAATCTGTGATTGAGCCCATTTGTTTGACCATGCGCATCTGCTCTTGAAAGTCTTCCAGGCTAAACTGATTCTTCCTGAGCTTCTTTTCAAGTACATCAGCCTGCTGCTGGTCGTAAACCTTTTCGGCCTTTTCGATTAACGACAATACATCACCCATGCCGAGGATGCGCGAGGCAATGCGGTCCGGGTGAAAGGGCTCCAAGGCATCGAGTTTTTCCCCAATACCGGCAAACAGAATGGGTTTGCCGGTGACGGAGCGTAAGGACAACGCTGCCCCGCCCCGGGCATCGCCTTCAATTTTGGTCAGCACGACGCCGTCAATGGAGAGACGAGTGTGAAAGCCCTGCGCGACATTCACCGCTTCCTGGCCGGTCATGGCATCTGCCACAAGCAGGGTTTGGTGCGGCTGGAGCACAGTTTTCATCCGCTCCAGGTCGGCCATCAACTCGGCATCGACTTGCAGACGACCGGCTGTATCAACCACAGCAACGTCACAGCCCTGCTTTTGCGCTTCGGCAATCCCGGCTTGGGCGACCACAACCGGGTCGGGCGCCGAGCCGTCATTCGGGGTCGGATAGACCGGAACGCCAATCTCTTGGGCGAGAATGGTGAGCTGATCAATGGCCGCCGGACGAAACGTATCTGCCGGAATAAGGTAGGGGGTGCGTTGCCGTTCTATTGTCAGATAGCGAGCGAGCTTACCCGCAGTCGTCGTTTTTCCGGAACCGTTCAGGCCAACGAGCAGAATGACGACGGGGGGCTGAGCCGACAGGTCCAACTCGGTCTGCTCTCCACCCAAGAGCGCTACCAGCTCTGCATTGACAACTTTAATGAGCTGTTGGCCAGGCGAGAGGCTGGCCAACACGTCCTGCCCGAGTGCCTGGGTCTTAATCCGTTCGACAAAGTCTTTTACTACGCGAAAATTGACATCCGCCTCCAGCAGTGCCAGACGCACTTCGCGCAGGGCCTCATCAACGTTTTTCTCGGTCAGTCTGGTGTGTCCACGCACACGGCGCAACACCCCATCCAGCTTTTCTCCTAGAGCCTCAAACATGCCGTTTCTCACAGTTTTGTCGAACCTTCCCCACATACAGAAACAGGGCTAGAAAGTCAATCAATTGGGACTTAATGACGGCCTTTTCGGACGGGGGGGAGTGGTTTGAACGTGAGGCACTGCCGGCCTGCTGCGCGCCTCCCACGTCCATTTCGCCGAGTGTAGCTTTGCTTGCGTAGCGTCTCGAAATCGGTTAGCTGTGAGGCATGGGAGCCAAGCAAAGCAAATTCCTGGTGGGGGCCCTGCTCATCGTCAGCGCGGTCGGCTATCTGATCTATACGAGCATACAGGAAACAAAAGTCTATTACTTCACCATAGACGAGTTTCTCCTGAAAAGGGCGGCGCTGACCAATGAAGACGTCCGGGTCGCCGGTCGAGTGCGGGCTGGCTCTATCCAGTGGGACCCGGCGACGCTCAAGCTGACGTTTATGCTCACCCCCATTGAGCCGGGAACCATTCCTGTTGAAGTGGTCCAAACAGAGGTCCCGGCAGAGGTCCCGGTCTCGTACCAGGGAATTTTGCCGGACATGTTTGCAGAGGGTCGGGACGTTATTGTCGAAGGGGTGTACACGCCGGAACAACGCTTGGTTGCTTCGACCATTATGACGAGCTGTCCGTCAAAATATGAGCCCGAAATCGAACAGCGACTCCAAAAAAGCTAATGGCTGAGCACGTCCTCAGCCAAGGACTAGGCGAGCGACCCCGGTCCCGATTTTTCCACTCTCAGCCAGGCACACTATAGAGCAGTTTACCTATGACACATCTTGGTACCCTCGCCCTCTACCTTGCGAGCTTGTTGTCCGTGTACGCGATTATAACGAACCTCTGGGGCGTTCGGACGCGGCGGACGGCCTGGATTGCAAGCGGAACCCAGGCCGCCCACGCGGTATGCGGTTGCGTGGTGGTTGCGTCCGTCGCTCTTCTGCACGCTCTGCTGACGCGGGATTTTAATGTCGAATACGTTGCGAGCTACTCCAGCTCCACCTTACCTCTCCAGTACACGGTCGCCGCGTTTTGGGGTGGGCAAAAAGGCTCGCTCCTGTTCTGGGCGTTGATTCACTGCCTGTTTTCTTCGGTCGTCCTCTTCCAGAATCGCACCAAAAACCAAGAGCTGATGCCGTATGTGACGGCGACGCTTATGATCATTGCCTTATTTTTCCTCGGCCTGTTGTGTTTCATTACTCCCCCGTTTGAACGCCTGTCTTTCATCCCAAACGAAGGCTCGGATCTCAATCCCTTACTCCAGAATTACTGGATGACCATTCATCCCCCGGCCCTGTATTTGGGCTTTATCAGTGCGTCCGTCCCATTCGCTTTTGCGATGGCTGCCCTGGCCACAGGGAAACTGGGCGACGTATGGATCCGGACCACGCGCCGTTGGGCCTTGACCTCCTGGTTTTTTCTGTCTTTGGGTAATTTACTGGGCGGCCGCTGGGCCTATGAAGTGCTGGGCTGGGGTGGCTACTGGGCGTGGGACCCGGTTGAGAACGCGGCGATTATGCCCTGGTTTACCGCAACCGCCTATCTCCACTCGGTCATGATCCAAGAGAAGAAAGACATGCTCAAGGTATGGAATATGACCTTGGTCATCCTGACCTTTGTACTGACGATTTTCGGAACATTCCTGACGCGCAGCGGTGTTATCTCCTCAGTCCACTCTTTTACCCAGTCCGGCTTGGGACCATATTTTCTGACGTTCCTGGCCTTTATCCTGATCGTTTCAATCGGGCTTCTCATCTATCGTGTGCCGGACTTGAAGAGTGCGAATGAGTTCGACTCTCTGTTGTCCCGCGAATCGGCATTCCTGTTTAACAATCTCGTCCTCGTGGGTCTTGCCTTTGCCACGTTTTGGGGAACCATTTTCCCGATCCTGTCCGAGTGGGTCCGTGGAGTAAAGATCACTGTCGGTCCGCCTTTCTTTAATCAGGTGAACGGCCCGCTGGGGGTGCTGTTATTGTTCTTAACCGGGATTGGGCCCATTATTGCCTGGCGCCGGGCAAGCTGGATCAGCCTCAGACGGCAGTTTGCGATCCCCCTTCTCGTGGGACTGACAATGGGGGTCGGGTTTTTTGTGTTTGGCTACCGCAACTATTACGCGGTTGTCATCTTTTCTTTAGTCGGATTTGTCCTGACTGGTATCCTGGCCGAGTTCTCTCGCGGGACACGCGCCCGGCAGGCGATGCTGCAGGAAAGCCCGCCTCAGGCCCTGAGTCGTTTGGTCGGCAAAAATCCGCGCCGGTACGGCGGCTATATCGTTCATATTGGCGTGATCCTGATTTTCTTTGGAGTGGCAGGCGCGTTTTTCACCATTGAAAAACAGATTACAGTGAGCGCGGAGCAATCCTTTGACGTTGGCCGCTACACCCTCCTCTACACCGGGATCACCGAAAGCGAAGACGCGCATATTGCCGCACAGATCGCTACCGTGCAGGTTGTGGTTGACGGCCAGCAGATCGATACCATGTATCCGGAGAAACGCTTCTATAAAAAACAAAACCAGCCCACCACCGAGGTCGATATTCGGCCGACCCTCCTTGAGGACCTCTATCTCGTCCTGGGCAGCTACGATGCGCCGTCGGGCCTGGCAACCTTCCAGGTCTTTATTAATCCGCTCGTATCCTGGATTTGGATCGGCGGGTTCATCCTGATTCTTGGCACCTGTGTCATCATGGCCCCGAATCCGGCTGAGCGACAAGCCTTTGCCTTGGCGCGTACATCGGCGGACATACGAGGGCAAGCCGTTGCGGAATAGACTCCTGTTCCGGGTGTGCCTGCCCGTTTTTGTGGCGCTGATCGTCTGGGGCGTCTGCGTGGCCCAGGCCGCGCCTCCGACGAATCAGGCGGTGGAAGCCTCGCTCACCTGTCAATGTGGCTGTGGTCTGACTGTTCATAACTGTAATCATTTGCAGTGTGGCTTTGCGATTCCAGCTAAAGAGCAGATTGCTGAGCAGCTTGAACAGGGCAAATCACGCGCAGCTATTCTTGCCTCTTTTGTTGCGCGGTATGGAGAAAAAGTGCTGTCCGCACCAACCGCGGCCGGCTTTAATCTGGTCGCCTGGATCATGCCCTTTCTGGTAGTTGTGATTGGCGCGGTCAGTATTGGGTTTATTGCCCTCCGCTGGACAAAACGTCGTCCCCAGGCCAATGCCGTGGCCGCCCCGGCCACTCCCCCAGCAACCCCGAATCCCTATCAGGAACGCCTCAAAAAAGAGCTTGAGACGTTCGAGAGCTAAAAGGAGCGCCATGACCTTTGTGCTGTATGCTGCCGGTATTGTTCTGGTTGGGCTGATTGCCCTCCTGGTTGCCTGGCCCTTGCTCTCTGTACCAACAGAATTTCTCCGGCCTATCCCAACAGCGGACCAGGCCGGACGCTGGGAAAAACAAAAAGCGAATGCCTACGCTGCTCTGAAAGAAGCAGAATTTGATAAACAAATGGGAAAGCTCACAGACGAAGATTATCAATTTATTCGTCAGAAATACGAAACGCGAGCAGTTGAAGCGCTCACCCAACTCGATCAGCTTGCCCGGAAAGGGCAGGGCTAGGCAGCGTCTTGTGGTGCGCTCAGGTGTGCACGCATAATGAGTCATTGGGTTGTTGAGGCGCGCAATCTCCGCAAGACCTTTGCGTGGACCCCAGTCCTCACCGACATATCGTGCCGTATTGCCCCTGCCGAGGTGGTCGGCATATTTGGTCCGAATGGGGCGGGCAAGACGACGCTGTTACGACTCTTTGCTACGCTGCTGAGACCAACCGCAGGAACGCTGAGCCTGTTTGACGCAGCCTCTTCCGATCTTACGGTCCGTCGAAAAATCGGCTTTCTCGGACATGAGAGCTGCCTGTATCCGGATCTCACGCCAGAAGAGAACTTAACATTCTACGGCAAAGCCTATCAGCTCACCGACCTCAAAGAGCGTATTGCCAGACAATTGGAACACGTCGGCTTACAAGACTGGCGGACAACGCCGGTCCGTCATTTTTCACGTGGGATGGAACAGCGCCTCAGTTTAGCCAGAGCCCTCTTACACGACCCTGACCTCTTCCTGCTCGACGAGCCCGACACCGGCCTTGATCCCAGGGCCATCTCGACCCTCCATACCACCCTGGCTCAGGCAAAGGACCAGGGAAAAACCGTCATTCTGACCTCGCACGATTTTGAGCGGAGCAGGGAGCTGTGTACCCGCGCCCTCATCCTGCACCGGGGCCGGATTAGCTGGCAATCGGAGGAGACACTCCCGTCTCCGCAAGAGTTTGTCGAATTCTATACTGCGTGCACGCGCTAGGCTGTCCCATGTGGGCGATTCTGTGGAAAGATATTCTCTTAGAGCTGCGGACCAAAGAACGAGTGTCGTCTCTGTTGGTCCTGGCCCTTCTCATCATCCTGGTGTTTGTCTTTGCCCTCACGCCGGAGCAATTGAAACAGCCTGCCTTTGGTTCTGCCCTCCTCTGGGTCGGGCTCGTCTTTGCCGGTATGTTGAGCATCCAGCGAGCCTTCATCCTTGAACAGGAACGCAACTGCTTTACCGGTCTCTTACTCTGTCCCATTGATCCCGGCCAGATATTTTTTGCAAAGTTTCTGAGCAACGTCTTCTTTCTGACTGTGGTTGAAGCAGTTGTTGCACCACTCACGCTTGCGCTGCTCGGCATGTCTTTCACGTTCTCTCTGCTTGCCCTGCCTCTGGTTCTGCTATTCGGTATTGTCGGCTTTTCAGCCCTGGGGACGCTGTGTGCTGCGATTGCCGTTCGAACGCGAGCGCGAGAAATTATTCTGCCGTTGCTGCTCCTGCCCCTGCTGGTCCCGCTGTTCCTTGCGGCGGTGAACGTCACTGGAGCACTCCTGGCAGGAGAAGTGTGGACAGGGATGTGGTTCCGGGTCCTGGTCGCGTTTGATGTTATTTTTGTGGCGACCGGTTGGCTGACGTTTGGTTTTGTTGTGCAAGAATAGGAGGCCCGTATACGGGTATAATGGAATTCGTATGAAACACGTGACGTCCAGTTCACATCTGTCTGACACCATCCTGGCGTGGCTCACCGGCGCGGCCATGTTGGCAGCCCTGGCTCTGGTCTTTCTGTATGTGCCCAATGAACGGGTGCAAGGCGCGGTGCAGCGCATTTTTTATTTTCATCTGCCGTCAGCCTGGATGGCTTTTCTGGGCTTCTTTATCGTGGCCGGGGCGAGTGCGGCCTTCTTGTGGCAGGGCAAGCGGTCGGCCGACTTACTGGCTCAGGCCGCGGCTGAAATTGGTATGGTGTTCTGTTCCCTTGTCCTGCTGACCGGCCCACTCTGGGCGCGGCCTATCTGGGGGGTGTGGTGGACCTGGGACCCACGTCTGACCATGACGCTGGTATTATGGCTGATTTATGCCGCCTATGTTCTGCTGCGTGTTTTTGCCGGGGATAATGAGACGGCCGCGCGCTATGCCGCCGTCCTGGGTATTATTGGCGTGATCGACATCCCCCTGCTCTATATTTCCATTCGTCTGTGGCGGGGCATCCACCCCAAGGTCGAACAAATGGCGCCGGAAATGGCCTGGACGCTACTGGTGTGTACCGGGGCGTTTGTGTGTATGTTTACGTGGCTGTTGCGACTCAGACTACGCAGTCTGCATCTGCGCGACGAAATTAGAGCCCTGCGTCAGTATGTAGTGGCCTCCTCATAGAAAAGGAAAGGATATGTCGTATTTGTTTGCTGCGTTCAGCATCGTGTGGATCGTTATTTTTCTGTATACGCTCTCGATCTCCCGCCGCCAGCGTGAGCTGTCAGAGGAAGTCGAAATGTTGAAGCAAATGGTAGAAAAGAAAACGTCGCCCTCGTGAGAAGTGATCATCTCACACGCTCCGAGGTTCCCTATTGATATGGGGATATTCGTCAAAGTGATGATCAAAGGCAAACGCCTGATTCACATTGAGCCGTTCCATAACGGCAAAACTGGTACAATCTACCAGCGCAAACCATGCTCCAGTGTCTACAAAGATCACTGAACCCCTCCATACAGGATCTGATCATGCTCTCTCCCGTAGAACCCTTTCCCTCTTCCTTTCCCTTCCCATTTCTTGATAGCTGACATCTGTTTTCTCGCAATCTCCCTTTCTGAGGAAGAAGGGTGTTTGCTTCCCTGTTCTGCCTTAAGGGAGAGGGCCAGTTCCTTCACTCGCTCTAATGCTGTTGGCGAGAGACCCTCAAGTGCCCGTAATGTTTCTCTCTCAGTAGCCATAATAGTCCCCTCACAATTCTTTACTGACAGACCGTCCCGTCTTCTCTCGGATACTTATACCAGGAGAAAGAGGGGGTATGCCATTATAAGGGCCGGAAATCCATCCTAAGCAGCTCTTCGAGATGGGCCGGATGACAGGCTAAAATAGGCTCTTCCGCGGCGTCTGGATGTGCTCTCGTCTTCCGCACCATTTCCGTGGGCGTAACCGGCTCGCCAGAAAGCCGATACAGTCCGCCCCCAGCCGCCCATAAAACCATTGCCGCCGCCGCAATATCATAAAAGTGGAAACGTGTGAGAAAGGTTGCCTGGAGGGCTCCTGTGGCGACCAGGATGACCTCATAGCCGGAGACGCCGAGGCTCCGAATCTTGCCGGTATATTGACTGAGATTCCAGTGCTGCGCGTCCGATGATACCCCGAGATAGTCGGACATCCTGACGGCCGGCTGTACGTCCGGGATGGTGAGCGGGGTTGCATTCCACTGGGCGCTCTTTCCGTATGCGCTCATAAAAACATGGTTCGCTGCCGGCATACTGAAAATGCCGATGAACGGCTGCCACAGGTCGGTCTCCGCTTGTTGCTGAAACACCGCCAGGGAAATGCCCCAAACAGGAATGCGGCTACGGAAGGCCGAGGTCCCGTCGATCGGATCGAGTATGGCAATGTAAGAAGCTGAACGGTTTCCAGACCAACCCTGCTCTTCCCCAAAAATACCTACGTCCCCTTGAAAAATCACCGCTAGCTCTTGTCTCAGAAAGCGCTCAATTGCTCCATCCGCGGGTGTGACCCATGAGCCATCAGGTTTGAGCGCACTCGAACTCTGGCCATACTGGTCTCTGGCCATTTGATCAGCGAGGCGTATGAGTTCCCTGATCCGCTCAAATTTTTGTGGTTCGTCCACTGTACACACCGCGTCCTGTCGTATTAGCGGTGCGGACCTCCGCCAAGCTCCTCAAACAGTTCGCCCACCACCTGGGCCGTCCGGGCCGGGTCGTGCCGCACCAGAGAGTGGGCAGACATGACATTCCCGAATTTCACCACTTTCACCCCAAGGTCATACAGCGCCCCAACATCGAGCCTCACTTGCGCCGCCTGTTCTTCTTGATATTTGCGGGCCAGTTCTTTGGGCACCTCGCCCCGGTGGACCACCACCGCATCGGGGAGCCGGCCGGCATACTCAGCCAGCTTTGCCACATGTTGAGAGGCTGAATAGCCGTCAGTTTCTCCATGTCGGGTCATTAAGTTGAGAATGTAAATGATCGGCGCCGGCGTGTTTTGGAGCGCTTCGGGAATTCCCGTGACCAACAAATTGGGAATGGTTGAAGTGTACAGATTCCCCGGCGCAAAGATAATGAAATCACTCTCTTGCAGGGCCTGCAGGGCCTCGGGGTTGGCCCGCGCCTCGGGCTTGAGATACACCCGTCGGATCGGGATGGCTGCGTTATGCTTGGGCACGTCAATATTGGCCTCCCCCTCGACCAGGCTACCATCCGCCAACTCCGCGTACAGATGCGCATGGTCCCAGGTCACGGCCAATACGCGCCCCCGAATTTTGAGTATCCGGCTGATCGCTTCGATCGCCTGTTGCTCGGATTCCAGAATTTTTGTCAGGGCCAGAAAAAAGAGATTTCCAAAGCTGCGGCCCTCAAGAGGGGCATCCACAAAACGAAAAGAAAACAGATCGCGTAAGAGCTGGGTCTCTTCCGACAAGGCAACCAGACAGCGACGCATATCACCTGGTGGCAGCACACCAAATTCATCTCGGAGACGCCCCGAGTCACCGCCCGAATCCATCATGGTCACGATGGATTGTATCCACAGGTCCGCATCCGCTCGCAGACCTGACAGGACGTTAAACGACCCGGTCCCGCCTCCAATAACGCTCACTCTGCGTCGTATAGCCATATCCGTTGGGCCTGTCGGGTCTATTGGGTCTGTTGCTGAGCCCACCGCCTCAGCACCCCCAAGGCAGGACTCGGAAACTCCTCACCCTGCCACTGCTCGCACAGCACGGCAAGCGGGGCTTTTAGGGCGGGTAACGGATCTGCCCCTGGTGTCATCCCGGCCGTCTCCTCTCGCAGCCAGGCGAGCGTTTTATCCAGGCTCCGCAACGAGCCGGACAGAAGCGCCTGCCGAAGCTGGGCGATCGTGGTGTCATCAAACGCCTGTTTTTGGTCGAGATCAATAATATCGGGAAGGCGTAAACTCGCCTCGCTCAGGCGACAGTCGAGCCGCGTCAGGAGATCGTTATAGACCTGTCCGGCCACGGCCTCGGCTTTGGTCTGCACATCATTCAAGAGCGCTTTCCCTCGGAGGAGGGGCGCCGCAGGCGCCCCTCCTCCGTGTGGCACAAGCTGGCAGTAAAATTTGAGTTTCGGCTCCGTGCCTGACGGACGGATGAGCACAACACCGCCGTCAGTCACGATCCGTAAGACATTCCGGGGGAGCCTCTCCGTTTCGCTCACAAAGGGTCCGAAGCGTTGCTCGTCCCAGTAATCAATACACTGCTTGACGGCAAAGCCACCAAGCTGCTGTGGCGGTGTTTCACGCAGAGATTGCATAATCCGGTCTCGGCGTACTACCCCCTCCGCTCCGGCCAGCATGATGGATCGATTGATATCCGCATACCCGCCCAACTCTTCCAGGATGTAGATATAGTAGTCGAGCAGCGTCTTTCCCTCTTGGCGGAGCTGTTGGTAGAGCGTTGCCAGGTACAGGCAGGCCGGCGCGGCATCTTTATCCTTAATGTCCGGGACGAGCATGCCACCATGGCTTTCCTCGACCGCTAAGACCAGTTGCTCGGGCGCACACTGCACGTGGTGATAGTGTCCAGTTTGCTCTAACGCCTTTAAGACCGCGGCAACATATTTGAATCCTACGAGCAAGTCGTCAACGAGCCATGAAGCGCCGGCCCGGGCCACAATCTTGCCCAGCAGCCGCGTGGTCACCACAGTCTCAATGACCAATCCTCTCCGTTGCGGACCTCTGGGGTCAAGCATCAGGAAATAGCACAGCATGGAAGCAATCTGGTTACCATCAAAATGATACCAGGTGCTATCGGGCAATTTGGCCTCAAGACCAACCCTATCTGCGTCAGGATCGCTGGAGAGGACAACGCCTATCCCGTGCTCATCGGCAAAGGCTTTTGCCGGCCCAGTGGCTTGTGGGACTTCGGGGTTGGGAGCCCTAAAAGGAATGACAGAAAAAGTCCCATCCGGACCTTGATCGGGCGGGATTCGAACCGGAAAATCGAGTCGTCCCAGCACCTCTCCAACCGTCGTCAGCCCACAGCCACCCAGCGGGGTAAACACCACCGGATACGCTGGCAACGGCGTATGAATCCCGCCATAGAGCCGTACATAGGTCGCTATGTATTCCTCATGCAACTGGCGCGGAATACCACGAATCAGGTCCTGGCTCAGGGCTTGATCGAATGGGATAGCGCGAATGTCCGTGGCCTGGCCCATCATATCAACCAGGCGTTGGTCGTCTGGAGCCACCGGCTGGCTGCCATAGTGGTCATAGACCTTAATGCCGTTATCGTCAGGCGGATTATGCGAGGCTGACAGATTGATGCCACCAACCGCGCCCAGCTTGCCAATCAGATAGGACAGTTCCGGCGTGGTCAGCACTGCCGTCTCGTTTTCCGGCTCGGCGAAATACGTGACAATACCGTTGCCGGCATAAATCTCACACGCCAATTTGCCCAGCGATCGAGACGACATGCCCAAGAGTGGATGGTTATTACCCAGAAAATCATATACGCCAGCTATGTCATGAAACACACGGACATCGTTCGCAACGGCCACAGCCAGACCAGTCCGGTCGGTAAAGACTGACTTGAGATAGTGACAATGCCCCTGGACAGTCATGGCCACTGTGGTCGGATTCATGCGATTCGGCCCGTAGCCAACCCGGCCGCGTCGACCACCCGTCCCAAACGGGAGGACCTGCCAGAAGGCGTCAAACACTAACGCCAGATGGTCTTCATCAAGATGCTGGGCCAGAATTTCGGGATAGGCATACGGAACCTGACTGGCTAACCAGCTCTGGAGGCGTTCATGCGCGTGCTGCCCACGCTCCCCATATTCCTGTCTCAGCCGCTCGCCTATCCGTGCTGGCCGTGCTACCTGCATCGTTCTTACTCCTGCTCCTTTTTCTTTCCTGGGAGCGCGGGCATCTTGCCCGCAGCTTTCTTTTGCGGGCTAGAAGTAGGGGCGCCGCATCGCCGCTCCTACTGAGCCGTCTGAGTCAGTTGAGCCATTGCTGCTGCAAGCGTCAGTGCCGCCTGCATACTGCGCGGACTGGCTTTGTTGTGGCCGGCAATGTCAAGCGCCGTGCCATGATCGGGGGAAGTGCGAACGATGGGCAAACCCAGCGTGATGTTCACCCCGTCTTCCCAGGATAACAGTTTGAGCGGGATTAAGGCTTGATCGTGATACTGACAGATCACTGCGTCAAATTCGCCATTCACCGCCCGCACAAAAACAGTATCCGCCGGCAGCGGCCCTGTAACGTTGAATCCTTCGGTTCGGGCACGCTCGATGGCCGGTCGAATAAGCCGCTGTTCTTCATCTCCGAACGCGCCCGCTTCTCCCGCGTGCGGATTGAGGCCGGCTACCGCTAAACGTGGATGGTGCAGGCCGTGAAAACGGTTCAAATGCGCGGCCGCTAACGTGATGGTTTTTTCAATCCGCTCACACGAGAGGGTGTGTGGGACCTGGGCCAAGGGCATATGCGTTGTGACCAGAATAACGCGAAGCCGCTTTCCTACCAGCATCATCCGGACTTCGGCCGTGTCCGTCAACGCGGCCAGGAGTTCTGTATGACCGGGGTAGGGATGGCCGGCCGCGTGCCACATGGCTTTGCTGATCGGCGCGGTGACCAGCCCGTCGAGCGTTTTTTCCAGGGTGAACCGAACGCCGCTTTCTACGTAGCGATATGAGGCGTCACCTCCGGCGGGAGTGGGTTGGCCTGGTACGCGCTCATCCGGTGTGAGCTGGGAAAGAGCCAGGACGGGGACATGCCGCGAGTCCGTTGGCAAAGCATCGCCAGCCTGCCACGCATACGGGACGAGGGAGGACGCCAGACGGGTCGCTGTCTCCTGTACAACCGTCAGATCGCCAAGGACGATCACCCGACATGCCGGCAGCGGCGACTGGAGCGCCTTCACGATGACCTCCGGCCCAATCCCGCTGGGATCGCCCAGGGTCACACCAAGAAGAGGGAACGTATCACCCGCTCGGCGTGTATTGGAGGATACGTTTCCTCTTCTCACCGGTTTCATAGGAATGACAGCATTTCCCCTCCTTGGAGGGGTGGCGCAACATACCGGGGGAGGGCCAATCCTCACAACCAGTACTGCAAACAATAATCAGAACGGCCAGAGCCAGCCGAGCACACCCTTTTTCTTTGCGGTCTCCAGGCGGTCCGGAGCAACGTCTTCCACCTCGGCATCCAAAACGGAACTCGTCTGTGTGATACCCGAGCCAAAGTCTTCCGGGGCTTCGAGGAAGTTTTCCACGTGATGCCGGAAGCGGAGATCTTCATTAAACCAACGCGCATACCGATCACGTAAGGCCTCGTTATAGAGCTTGGTTTTGATCTCCTCCGAGACGGTCTCAAGGGGTTGCAGGCCAGCGTTCCGTTTGTCTTCTACTTTGAGGAGATGCATCCCGGAATTGGTGCGGAACGGCTGACTCAGATCTCCATTTTCCAGGGAAAAGGCGACCTGTTCGATACCTTCAGGCATTTGTCCGAGCTCAAAATAGCCAAGGTCACCCCCACTGCCCGCGCCTGGCCCAAGGGAGTATTGGTCTGCCAAATTGCCGAAATTTTCTCCTGCCAGCGCGCGCTGACGGATTTGATACACCACCTCAACCGTCTCCCGCTCCTCTGCCTCGCTCGCAGAGGGTGATAACGGACGAAAAATATGTCGGATACGAATCTGCGCGGGTTGGGTGTACTCATCAATATACTCATCATAGTAGCGTTGTATGTCCTCGGGCGTGACATTCACCTTAGCGCCAATCTCGCGGCTCATTAAAATTGCTTGTTCCACCTCACTCGAAACCCGTTTGCGGTATTCCTCCATGCCCATACCCTGCTCACGCAGGGCGGCTTCAAATTCTTCATCATTTAAGTTGCTCTGGGCCTGGATGCGCGCAATATAGCCGTCAATATCCGCCTTTTTGGCTTTCAAGCCCTGTTTTTCCACTTCCTTCCTGACCAACTTCTGCATGACGAGCGCGTCCAGGACCTCCTTATCCGACATCCCTGCTGCCCCACCGTTTGGTGCCAGTGGACTCGCTCCCGCCACTGCCCGGAAGCCTTGCATCTCGTATGAGGTAATCGGCGTGCCATCAACTGCCGCCACAATACGGTTGATGACCTCGGCGTGGACAGTCGAAGGAAGTCGAAGGTCAAAAGTCAAAAGTCGAAAGTCGAAGACCGGCACCAGTGCGTAGACCAGCGCGCTGGCCAGTATGCCGTTTCTGAGCGTCCGTTTCGTCCTGTTCATTGTGCCGTCCTTCTCATCCCCTCCTGGGAGGGGTGCTCCTGAGCTCGTCGAAGGGGCGGGGTGGGTTCCCCTCCCAATGCTTCACCGGCTAACATGATTCGTTGAGGCTGTGCAAGAGATTCTTGACTGCCTCCATCACGTCTTCCTCTGGCGCAAGCGAAAACGATAAACGCAAGTCCGGGCTGAGCCGTGCCTCCCGGTCATGGTTTTCGCTCCTGTGACCTGTGACTTGTGACTTGTGACTTATAACCTTCGACTTTTGACTCTGCACAAACTCCACCAACCGCTCGCCTTGTATGGACGAGTCAGGGTGGAAATGCAGCGTGACTTTCTTGTCCTTGCAGTAGACGGCTGTCACCAAATAGTGGCGCAGTACCCGGCGGAGGTCCATGACTTCAATAAAACGAAGGACTAACTCGGGCAGGGTTCCAAAACGGTCTTCCATTTCATAGGCCAGGTCTTCCAGGTCGCTGCGTTCTTTCACATTGGCCAGTTTTTTGTAGAAGACCAGGCGCTGATTGACATCCGGGATGTACGCCTCTGGCAAATAGGCGGGCAGGCCAATATGAATTTCGGGTTCAATAGCAATCTCAATCTCGCCCCCCCGCAGCTCGCGGACCGTTTCTTCCAGCATGTCGGCGTAGAGTTCGTAGCCCACAGCCGCTACCCGGCCAGACTGTTCTTTGCCTAAGAGATTGCCTGCCCCACGGATCTCCAAATCATGCGCAGCCAAACGGAACCCCCCCCCGAGATCGTCCAGCTCCTGGAGGACCTCCAGACGACGCTGGGCGTCTCGGGTGAGCGCCTGTTCGCCCGGAATGAGTAAATAGGCATAGGCGCGCATAGCGGACCGTCCGACCCGACCGCGCAGTTGATACAGTTGTGCCAGACCAAAACGATCCGCCCGGTTAATGATAATCGTGTTCGCGGTCGGGATATCCAGCCCGGACTCGATAATGGCCGAGCACAGCAACACGTTCACCCGGTGGTGCATGAAGTCGAGCATCACGGTTTCCAGCTTACGTTCCTCCATCTGGCCGTGCGCAATCGCCAAGACCGCTTCGGGCACGAGATCACGCAACTGGACGGCCATTTTTTCAATGGTCTCAACACGGTTATGGACAAAAAATATCTGTCCTCCCCTGGACAGTTCTTGCAGCATCGCCGAGCGGATGAGGTCTTCATCAAATCGAGCAACATAGGTCCGGATGGCCTGGCGATCCACGGGCGGCGTTTCAATCACGCTTAAGTCTCGTAGGCCCATCATGCCCATATTGAGCGAACGCGGGATCGGCGTGGCCGATAGCGTCAGGACATCAACCTCATGGCGCAGGCGTTTTATTTTTTCTTTATGCGTCACCCCGAACCGATGCTCTTCGTCGATCACGATCAGTCCGAGCTCTTTGAACACAATGTCTCGTTGTAAGAGACGGTGGGTGCCAATGACGATGTCCACCGCTCCGGCGGCTAAGCCGTGTACCACGGCTTTGGCTTCTTGCGCTGATCGAAATCGACTGAGCAGCTCGACCCGGATGGGATAGTCGGCAAATCGCCGGCCAAAGGTCTCGGCGTGCTGTTGGGCGAGCACGGTTGTGGGCACCAGGACAGCCGCTTGCTTCCCATTTTCAACCGCCAGATAGGCCGCCCGGAGCGCCACCTCCGTCTTGCCATAGCCTACATCACCGCAGACGAGGCGATCCATGGGCTTGGGACTCTGTAGATCGGATACCACGTCTTCTATCGCCGCGCGTTGGCCAGGTGTTTCTTCAAACGGAAAACGAGCCACAAACTCCTCATAGTCGTTGGTGTCTGTGGCCAGGGCGGGACGGTGTGCGCTTTCCCGGACCGCATGCATTTCGAGCAGCTCGCGGGCCATGGCCTGAATTGCTTCACGTGTCTTTCGCTTGACGCGCTCCCAGACTTGACCGCCCAAGCGGTCCGGGGCCGGTGCTTTTCCGTCTGCCCCCGTATACTTCTGGACCAGATTGATGCGCTCAACCGGCACATACAATTTGTCGCCACCGGCATATTCGAGGTGGAGATAATCTCCTACGGTATCTGCGACACTCAGGTGCTGGAGCCCGTGATATCGGGCAATGCCGTGGTCGGTGTGGACCACATAGTCTCCGGCAGCCAATTGGCTGAGACCGGTGAGATAGTCGGCAACCGGCCGCGGCCGAGAACGCCGTCTGTGGCGGCGTTCGCCGAAAATCTCCTCTTCAGAAAGGAAGACCAGACCATCTGCCGGCAAAGCAAAACCTTGGGACAAATGCCCGACCACAATCGCGGCCTCAGGTCGCTGTGTCTCTTTCCCCTGCCACCCTTGTTCAATGGGGAGTTCCAGCTCGTAGCCGTGCAAGAGATGCTGGAGATGGCCGGCTTGGCCTTGACTCGAAACAGTCAGAGAGACCTGCCTGTGCTCGTCTTGCCAGCGCCAGATACGCTCGACCAGGGGCGCAAGGCTTTTGTCTGCGCCTATTTCCGCAGACCTGTGACTTGTGACCTGTGACTCGTGCCTCTCGACTTTCCAACTCAGCCCCGTATGCAGCGTCGAAGCGACGGTGCAGTCGGCATCGACGGTTTCCAAACCACGTACCTCAACGCATAAGAAGGTCGCCCGCCCATCCAACGCCTGTTTCGCTGTCAGATAATAGTGCTCGGGCGCTGGAACAAACCGGCCCGCTTCACGAGCCGTGTCCACCCGTGACTCGATCTGTGTCCAAAACGTCTCACTCGCCGTTTTCTGTTCAGCCGGGTCAATGGCCCACACGACAGTTCCACGTGGCAGATACTCCCCCACGTGCTCCAAGTCGGGATAGAGATACGGCAGGAAGAATTCGACACCGGGAAAAGGCAGCCCACTCTTGAGGTTCTCGATGATACGTTTCTGTTCCCGATGGGGGATGTCGCCGGCATCCAAGGCTTCTTCAATCGTGCGCCACGCGGCTTGGAGACGCGCGACAGAAAAGAAGCGCATGGGTAAAAGCATGATCTCATCGCGGGCATCAAGCCCAGTGTCCGTCGAACGCTGCGAGGCCGGATCAAACGAGCGCAGGGTCTCAATCGTGTCCCCAACGAACTCAATACGCAGCGGCTGGTGGGCGAGCGGCGGGAAGAGATCAACGATCCCGCCCCGCACACTGATCTCGCCTTTTTCTTCAACCAGAGGGACACGCCGGTACCCCCACTGCAGGCAGTAGTCGACCAATGCTGACAGCGGAAGTTCATCCCCGATGCGCAGCCGGAATGTTGCGGTGATGAACTCTTCTTGGGGCAGGAGCCGTTGGAGCAAGGCCAGTGCCGAGGTGACGAGAATGGGCGTTGTGACTGAGAGCACATCGTACAGTCCCTCGATCTGGGCGGCGACGACCTCACTATTTGGAGACAGCCCGTCGGCCACCGACACGTCCCATGCCGGGTAATAGCGCACGCGCTGGGCGAGACTCTCCCCGACAAAGAAGCGCAGATCATCGGCGAACGTCTCAGCCTGTTTATCAGACGGCAACACACACAGCGTTGGTTGTGGGGTGTGTTGCAGATGACGAGCCACAAAAAACGCCCGCGCAGCCCCCTTGAGTCCTGCTAGCCGGACGACGTTTTGCGCTGGCTCGGAAGAGATGAACCGGGCCGTTGTCTCAAGGGCAATTGAGAGTGGCTGGGGAGCAGTGCGAGATAGACCCACATCCATACGCAGGGCGTGACAGTGGCGTGTTACCGGCTGGCCTGCTGCGGAGCAGCGACAATACCGAATAGGGGAATGGTGAGCTGTTTTTCTTCAGGATGGTCGGTCAGCACCTCAATGCTGCCACGAATCTTTCCCGGCTCGCCGTCAGCTGTGACGTGCAAACGCAGCTGAAACTCTTTTCCCGGCGTGACCTCGTCAAGCTCGGGTATAACCGTGTCGAGCGAGCTCTGCACCTGTATAATGCTGAGAGGCTGAGCGGAGCGGTTCTTGATGCGAACAGTCTGCGTCTTGCCGACTCCCTGGCGGACGACACCAAACGAGACCTGGGACGGCAAGACGATGATATCGCCTTCGACACTCCCAAAAATTGGAATGGTAATGGTCGGCTTCTTCGGGCTCGTCGTGGTAATCGTAATGGTATCATCGAGACGGCCAAGTTCCGCCGTTTCGGAGACACTCACCTGAAGAGTAAACGTGCCAACATCGGCACGTCTATTGGAGGGCGCGTTTACTCTTTGAAGCGTTTTTCCCTTCTTGCCGTCGATCCGTGCGTCTTCAGTCCGAACGCTGATTGCAGGATTGGCATGGGTGATATGGGTGATTTCAAAGGGTTTGTTTTGATCGTACAGGATAGTGACCGTGCGGGTGGTCTGTACGCCGCGTTGGAGCCGGCCCAGATACAGCTGGGCGGGTTGAACCTGCACCTCGATGGTAATCTCTCCCTGTATCGTCAGTGTCGTGACCGGGCTGAGTGGATCATTGGTGTGGACGCGAATATTTTTGGCCTTTTGGCCGGCAAACCGTTTTGTGTCGAACGTGGCCTCAATGCTCCCCTCCGTGCCGGGTGGGATGGTGTCCGCGGCAATCACCGCGGCAGTACAGCCACAGGACGTTTTGACGGATTGGACATGCAAATCCCGATTGCCCTGATTGGTAAACCGAAAAGCATGCGTCACTTTTTCTCCTTGTTCGACCTGACCAAAGTCAAACACGGGTGCGTCAAAGTGCAGCCGAGGTCCGATAAAGGCAACCGTATCAGGGGGTACGCTGCTTGCCGCGCCCTCCGACTGTCCGGCCGGAGGCGGCGTAGACGCGGCGTACGCGCATGGTACGACACTGAGGAACGCAATAGAGAAGATAGCCGTAAGCACTACCAGCGGATAGTGACGAGTGGTGAGTGGTGAGTGGTGAGTTCCAAACATGGCTACACCGACCTTCGACTTTCAATCTTCGACTTTCTGACTTTTGACTTTCCGACCTTCGACTTTCACCCTTCGATTTTCCGTGCCATTGTTCGCGCTGTTTGAGTGGGCCAAAAATTTATCAAGATAACGGGTGTGTACCTTGCCGGCTAAAAAATCCTGGTCACGCAGGACTCTTTGGTGCAAGGCGATATTGGTTTTAATGCCTTCAATACGGTATTCCGACAGGGCGGCGCGCATCCGTTGTATGGCCTCGGCGCGGGTCTGAGCGCTCACAATGACTTTTGCGATTAAAGAGTCATAGTGAATGGAAACGATACTGTTTTCCATCACACCGGCTTCCACCCGGACGCCAATCCCACCAGGGGGATGATACGCCCGAATCGTACCGGGTGAAGGCAACAGCGTGACAGGATCTTCAGCCACAATACGGCATTCTATGGCATGCCCTGAAAAATCCACATCCTTCTGGCGCCAGGGTAACGGCTCGCCCACTGCCGAGCGCATGCCGGCTTGCACCACGTCAATGCCCGTCCTCATCTCTGTCACTGGGTGTTCCACTTGGACCCGAGTATTCATTTCAATAAAGTAGAAGTAGCCCTGGGGGTCGAGCAGAAATTCAATCGTCCCGACGTTGGTATAGCCGACCGCTTGGGCGGCCTTGACGGCCACGGCGCCCATCCGTTCGCGCAGGCGTTTGGTCAGGGCTGGCGAGGGCGCTTCCTCAATGAGTTTTTGATACCGACGCTGGATCGAACACTCACGTTCCCCAAGATGAATGACGTTGCGGTGTTGATCGCCGACTATTTGAAATTCAATATGGCGCGCGCGCTCCAGATATTTCTCTACATACAGCGTCCCATTCCCAAAGGCGCGTTCTCCCTCTTCTCGGGCAACGGCAAACAGGGGCGAGAGCTCAGCGTGATTCTGGGCAACCCGCAGTCCGCGCCCGCCGCCGCCTCCCGCGGCTTTAATCAGAATGGGGAAGCCGATCTGAGACGCTACCGCCTGGGCCTCTTTGACATCCGTGATCCCGGACGAGGTTCCAGATAAAACCGGTACGCCGGCGCGCTCCATAATCCGACGCGCTCGCGGCTTGTCTCCCATCAGACGGATATTACGGACACGCGGCCCGATAAAGGTCAGGCCCGAACGTTGACACGCCTCGGCAAAGTCGCCGTTCTCAGACAGAAAACCATAGCCCGGATGAACCGCATCGGCCCCAAAGGCCAGCGCGGCACTGACAATCGCGGGAATATTGAGATAACTTTCGAGCGGACTCGGCGGCCCAATGCACACGCTCTCATCCGCCAACCGGACATGCAGGGCGTCACGGTCGGCCGTCGAATATACGGCAACCGTGGCAATCTCCATGGTGCGGCAGGCCCGAAGGATGCGGACCGCAATCTCACCACGATTGGCAATGAGTACTTTCTTAAACACGTGGCTAGGATTTTTATGATTATGTAGAGTTTTTATGATTATGCAGAGTTTTTATGATTATGCAGGATTTTTATGAAGACCCAAAGACCCCAATTGGTAGCCCTAGACGGGCTCAAGGAGAAACAGGGCTTGGCCATATTCGACCGGTTGGCCGTTCTCGACCAAAACCCGACGCACCCGACCACGCAGCTCAGCCTCGATTTCATTCATCATTTTCATGGCCTCAATGATGCATACCACATCGCCTGTTTCCACCATCCCCCCCACTGCGGCAAAGGGAGGAGCGTCGGGGTTGGGCCCACAGTAGAATGTCCCCACCATAGGCGAGGTTATGGTCAAGTTCGGGTCGATACCATCCTGTTCTTGTGGCGCGGCTTTCGTTTGTGTTGAAGGCGAGACTTGGGGGGCAGCAGGCTGAGGTTGCACAGTCGCCGGCATGGTAGCCGGTCCACCACGAACCAAGCGGACCTCTCCCGCGCGATTTTTGAGCTCCAGCTCCGTCACGTCTTTTTCTTCCATCAGCTCAATGAGCTTCCGGATCTCGTCAATCTCCATAGTCGTTCTTTGTCCTTACTCAGTAGTATCCTAGGGCGACCTGCTCTCTAGCATGCCCTGCCTCCTGCGTCGCACTGACATCGGCCTTGCAGGTCTGAGAGCGGGATCAATTCTGTATGATTGCAACCGCCGCCCGTAAGCCCAGCAGATAGCTGTCCACGCCAAAGCCACAAATCTGTCCGACCGCTGCGCGCGCGATATAGGAGTGGTGGCGAAACGCTTCGCGTTTATACAAATTCGAGAGATGCACCTCGATAGTCGGGAGTTCGACAGATAAAATCGCGTCCAGCAGGGCGACACTCGTATGGGTGTAGGCTCCGGCATTGATCATGAGCGCATCACACTGCCCGCGTGCCGCCTGGATTTTATCGACCAATTCCCCCTCGTGATTCGACTGGAAGGTCTCAATCTCAACGCCGAGCTCCTGGGCCAAGGCCGCAATCCGGGCATTCACGTCAGCCAAGGTCGTGGTCCCATAAATTTCGGGCTCGCGCAGACCCAGCATATTCAGGTTCGGACCGTGTAAGATAAGGATACGCATTGGTATAGCTCAGGAAGGGGCAAGTGTAGGGACAAACAGTAATAGCGTCAAGGTGTTAGCCCGACTCCGAGGAAGAGGAATCAGGCAGAAGCCCGGCGTAAGAAATCACCGACGCGCCCTTCCGCTTTGCGGATATCGTCTTCATATTTCAGCAACAGGTTGAGCGTCCGTTTGACTGCCGGCGCATCCAATTCCTGCACACCAAGAGCCAGCAGGGCGCGCGCCCAGTCCAGTGTTTCTGCTATGCTCGGTGCTTTCTTGATATCGAGCTTGCGCAGACCGCTCACAAAGCGCGCAATCTGGCGTTGCAGTTGCTCGTCTACCCCCGGCACCTTCAGCGCGACAATCTGCGCTTCCAACTCAACGCCTGGAAAATCGATATAGAGGTGGAGGCAGCGACGTTTGAGCGCTTCTGAGAGTTCTCTGACGCGGTTGGAGGTCAGAATGACCGCTGGCCGCTGGGTTGCCCGTACTGTGCCCAGCTCTGGGATACTCACCTGGAAATCGCTCAGCACCTCAAGCAAGAACGCCTCGAACTCTTCATCCGCTTTATCAACCTCGTCGATTAACAGCACAACTTTGTGGGGCGTACTGATCGCCCGCAGCAGGGGCCGCTCCAGCAGATAGTCGCGAGAAAAGATATGCGCCGAGCTCTCCTCCCAGCTCAGGTCCTGGGCCGTATCCGTCTGAATTCTGAGCAACTGTTTCTGGTAGTTCCACTCGTATAAGGCGCGGGCCTCATCCAGCCCTTCGTAGCATTGCAGGCGGATGAGCTCGGTCCGGAGCAGCTCGGCCAGGACTTTGGCAATCTCGGTTTTCCCCACCCCAGCCGGTCCTTCGATGAGTAGCGGTTTTTCCAGGATCAGGGAGAGGTAGAGCGCGGTTTCGACTTTGGGAACAGTCAGGTAGTGGCACTGCCTGAGCCCAGCGTGAATAGCGTCGAGAGAAATCTCCACTAGACCTCAATCACCATGCCGTCGTGGGCACATTCCAGCGAGACCTCGCCCAGCCGTTCAAGGACTTCCCGACCAATATGGCTGAGCAGCAGGCGTTTACAGCCCAGGCGGTGCTGCTCCTGAGCGATTCTGGGATAGCTGATATGGAACGCGGTCTCGGTCTGAAAATAGCAACACTCACAGATAAACAGGTCGGTCCCCTGCGAATACCGGACCAAATCCTCATTCCAGCCACAGTCGCCGGAATACAGCAGCACCCGGTCGGCGGTTTCGACACGATAGCCAAACGAGATATCTCGCTCCTGGTGCGGCACACGGAAAGGAAACAACTGAACGCCAAAGAGGGCCGCCTTCTGTCCCGGCGTCAATTCCTGGAAGCGCATATCGAAGCAGCACGGCCGTTGCGACACCTCTCGGTACATGGTGGCGTAGAGGGTGCGGACGCGCTCTTCGGTCCCTGGCGGCCCGACGATGGTGAGGGGTCGGGAGCGCTGGCTTTCATAGAGATATTCGATAAAGAGAAACGGCAGGCCACCAAAATGGTCGCCGTGCAGATGGCTGATGGCCACAAAATCTATCCGTTCCGCCGGAATGCCAAGAGACTTGAGCGCGAGTAGCGTCGTCGCGCCACAATCGAGCAGAAAGCAGGCTTCGGCGGCCTCAACCAGATAGCCACTGTGGCGCCGTCCCCCGTTACAGAACGCATCGCCCGCGCCGAGTACTGTTACCCGCATGCCTTTCCTCGCACTGCCAAGAGCGGCGGCCTCCCAAAAAGAAAAACGGAGGGAACCTCCGTCTCTCCACACTCGCCCTTCGAGCCGCTCTTGGCCTGAGTTCTAGCGTGTTTGGTGTAGGCGGACAAGGGTTTGTGTGACCTCAAGGCTAGGAGACCAATCTGTCATACTCGGCGTGTGTGCCAATCCATATCCAAGTGATATCGCCGACTTCTTCAATCCCTAACGCCCGATAATGTTCTCCAATGCGGACTGACCATAGTTCGCCAATTTTTTGAAGTGAAGCGAAGGATGCCGGGGATTGTTTTTGAGCAGTTGATAGTTTTTGTCGGCGAGATCACGAATTGCTTGTGGCAACGCTTGATAGCGTGCCCAAAATTTTGAGGACGCAAAATGTCTCAAAGCTCACGGGTCTTTCCCGCCCTGAACTCGGCTCGCGCTTCGTTGATGAGGCGGTCCAGCTTTCCAGCCTTGGCGTCGGCTTCAATCTGTTTGTCCCAAAGCTGATGGTCAAGTTCAAGAAACCACGCCCGAAACTTCGCTAAGTCCTCTGATGAGAGCTGTAAGACCTGTTGCTCAAGTTGTTCTAATGCATTCATACCCTCATCCTTTTCTGATTCAGGAATTGCAGTATAGCGTATCCCTTCTCTCAACATTATCCAATGCACTCAGGAGTTACAGCATTGTTCCCTTAGTGTCCGATAGTGTCCGGTAATATCCGGTAATTCACCGGACACTATCGGATACTTCTGAGCATGAATCAACAGATTTCTGGGGAGATTTCCCCAGGTTTAGGAGTTGGCTTCATCAGGCCGCTGCTTCAACCTGCTGGACTGTCACGTCTGCCGGAAGAGGTGATCCTTCATCTTGTGAGCTCTACGTAAAAATCGCTTCGGCGAATGTTGGAAAGTATCTGTACAGTTCTGCGTAAGCTTTTACATCTGAGGGTGGAACACCTGGAATATCCAGGTCGGCCTCTTCCATTTTTGGGAGCTGAGCATTTAGATGACGCATCTCTTTTATAGTTAGATACGGCACGTTGATCACATACTCGTCTTTTCCAAAACGAGAAAAAGGAAGCTCATCGAAGAGCGCCACCGGAATCGTCTCGGACAGCCGATTCGCTCCGAACCTGGCGGCGAGGTTGGCCGGACCCGCCAGGACAAGTTCCCGGTCGTCAAGGTTATCCCAGTTGCAGTAGGCGTCCGTGTGGCGCCGACAGGTGGTGGTCTTGCCGACTTGCCGCGGACCGCTGACAAATGCCATCTGCCGGTTATTCGTCAAGTGCTCAACCAGCAAAGCGTCGTAGATACGTGGCTTTGCCTCTATGTCTGACTATTTTCGACAGCATCGTATTTTAGTCAAGACTATTTTCTCAGGTATCGTTTTTTGGTCGGTGAAATGCAGCCAGGCGTTTGCATAGCCAACAATTGCCATTGCTGGACTCACCCCGTCTGCCATGGTAAGCGCTGAGGCTGGCTGGGGGGAAGGATACGGCCCGGTGGCTGTACCGGTCTTCAAAACCGAGTTGCGTGGCGTAAGTTGCGCGGATGGTTCGACTCCATCCCTTCTCCGCCAAATCCTCTCCAATCACGGCACAAGGTCGTGCGGATCAAAAATACCGCGCAGATCGAGTAAGAACGTACCGTCGTGAATACGGCCCAGGATGGGTGAATCTGCCTGCCGAAAACGCTGCGCGATTTTTTCTGCGGACAGTCCGGGATGTCGAATCGCAATGACCTTGCTTGGGAGTTCCTCCTCGGGCAGGGCCCCACTGCCGATCTGGGCCAGTGCGTCTTCGACGCTCACAGAGAATTCATTGCCAAGCGTCTGCTGTACAAGCGGAACGGCTTGCGCCGCAAGGGCCTCCATTTCCTTCAACGGTCGAGTCAGCCAACGCAGAGTGGGTAAATCCTGCTGTAAATCTGGTGAACGACGGTACAGGCGCAGGGTGGCACTCAACGCAGCCAGCGTCAGCTTGCCGAGACGTAGCGCCCGTTTGAGCGGGTTTTTTTTGATCTTGTCTACCCATTCTTTACGACCGACAATGAGACCTGCTTGTGGCCCGCCGAGGAGTTTGTCTCCGCTAAAGGTGACCACATCCGCGCCCTTGGCAATCCGCTCTGCCACGACCGGCTCCTTCGGCAAGCCGTAGGGCGACAGATCAATCAGCGCGCCGGCCCCCAGGTCCTCCATGACCGGGACATGATGCTCCTTACCTATGGCAACTAGCTCTTCCAGCCCAACTTCCGAGGTAAAGCCAATGACCCGATAATTACTCGTATGTACTTTGAGCAAGACACCCGTCTGGGCTGAGATGGCGCTGGCATAATCGTGCGGATGGGTGCGGTTGGTTGTGCCGACCTCGCGCAACACGACGCCGCTCTTGCGCATGACATCCGGGATACGGAAAGAGCCTCCAATCTCAATCAGCTCCCCGCGGGAAACAATCCCTTCCTTCCCCTCCGCGAGCGTATTCAGTGCCAATAACACCGCGGCCGCATTGTTATTCACAACCGTTGCCGCTTCAGCACCGGTCAGTGCAATCAAGTCTGCCTCGACCAGATCATCCCGGTCGCCGCGGCCGGCCTGAGACATATCATACTCCAGGGTCACGGGTGTTGATGCCGCCCGGACCATTGCGTCTACGGCCTCTTGCGCTAGCAGGGCGCGCCCGAGGTTGGTATGCAACACCGTGCCGGTGGCATTGATGACCGAACGCAGGGGGGATTGGTCCTCGCGCTGGAGGCGTGTTGCAATACGTCGGATAAGGTCTTGCTCGGCAATCTGTGTGGTGTGTGCTCCAGCCGTAATGTCCTGACGGAGCGTCTCCAATACCTGACGAATGAGGTCGGTGATATACGTTCGGTTGTAGCGTGCCAGAATGGGCTGAAGCGCGTGAGCGCCCAGCAGTCTTTCCACGGATGGGAGCGCCCGAAGGAGGGTCTGAGGTGTAGCTCCTGGTGTTGTCATACCCGCTCCCAGCTTGTCACACGGCCTTCCCCCTTGCAACTGCGAAAGCCGAACTGCTAGCCTCGCCCTAATGAGTAAACGTGCCAACATCGGCATGTCTGTTGAGGGCACGTTTACTCATTGCATACAAGGGAGGCGGACTATGGAAAGCGTTGCGGAGCACTATCACGAGACGACGATCCGCCAGGCTGAACAGATTCTTTCGTTCTTACGGACCTTCGAGACGCTTCAAGAGCAGATTCATCTGGGAAAAATCAACCAGCATCAGGCCGAGCTCGTTGAAAAAGTGGGTGACCTCTTTTCTACCATCAATACGGAGAACGAACACCTGGAAGTCCCGCCGGAACGGGCCGCCTTGCATGAAAAATGGCTGGCAGCCCTTGAACATCTTGAAGATGCGTATACGTCCTTTCGCACCGGTTCAGCGCATAATTTCATTGTCGCCTATATGCAGAGCCGGCAGGCATTCTCATTGGGTAAATATCTGTTGTACAGCGTACGCGCTGAGCTTCCGCCTATTCAGCCGTATTGGTTTTTGCCGGATGATTTCCCACGCCGGACCGAGCTTGAAACACCAGCCAAAGACAATAGTGCACCCACCGGGGTGATGCATCGGGAGCAAACCAACAAGCACGCCGAGTATTCATTATATGTTCCCGAGAACTACGATCCCGGCAAACGCTGGCCCCTTGTCATCACTCTCCATGGAGGCCATGGGCGCGGCGATGACTATCTTCTCACCTGGCTCAGAGCCGCGAAGAGTCGCGGCTTTCTCCTCCTCTCGCCCAAATCCTTAGGTCGAACCTGGTCCATTGAGCAGCCAGGGCTCGATGTACGCTCTATCCTGTCCATGCTTGAAGAAGTCATGGATGAATACGCGGTGAACACGAGTCGTATTCTGGTCAGTGGTCTGTCCGACGGCGGGACGTTTTCGTATGCGCTCGGCATCAGTTGCCCGAAGCTCTTCGTTGGCATCGCCCCCATTGCTGGTGTCCTCCTGCCCCGGCTCGATTATAAACAGGCAACTGCCCTGCCCATCTTTATTGTCCACGGGGCAAAGGATTTTATTTTCCCCGTCTCTTCAGCGCGCATGGCCCGGGACTTTCTGGAAGGACAGGAGTTTGCCAACGTCACGTATACGGAGCTGCCCGACTGGGGGCACGCCTACACGTATTCCATCAATGAGACACTTGTCCTGCCCTGGTTTGAAAAACTCCCGGATCGACTGCACGCGGCTGATAAGAGCTAAGCGTTTTGAATTGCGTAAGCGAGGACAGTACAATGAAAAAGTACTGGGCGTGCTGACGTGGTTGACACACCACCAAACGGCCGACAAGACCAACAACTGGGCATTATCATTCTTGCCGCCGGCAAGGGGACGCGCATGCGTTCCGACCGGGCCAAGGTGCTGCATCATCTGGCCGGCAAACCGCTCCTCAGCCATGTTCTCCAGACCAGCCACAGTCTGCACCCCAGCCGCCTGGTTGTCGTGGTCGGCCATCAGGCTGCTGCGGTTCAGGCCGCGGTTCAAGCCGGGTGTGGAGGAGAGGGCGTACGCTTCGCCCTCCAAAAAGAGCAGCGTGGCACGGGCGACGCGGTACGCGCGGCCACAGAACAGTTTGCAGGCTTTCGGGGTGATATTCTGATTGTCTCCGGCGACGTTCCACTCCTCACCACTCAGACGCTGGCGCAGTTTGTCGCGGAGCACCAAGCGCACCGGGCGACCCTCTCTGTCCTGACCGCGCAGCGCGCTGACCCGGCTCAGTACGGACGTGTTATTCGCCGGTCCGACGGGCAGGTAGTCCGCATTGTTGAGGCGCGTGACGCCTCGGCCCAAGAACGCAGCGTCCAGGAAATCAACACCGGTATATACTGTGTTCCGGCAGACTTTCTCTTCTCTGCGCTCGATCGTCTCCAACCAACCAATGCGCAAGGCGAATACTATCTGACCGACCTCGTTGCTTCGGCCGTCCAGGCCGGACTGCCGACCCGTGCTGTGCTCACTCCTGACTTTCACGAAGTCGAGGGGGTGAATTCTCGACAGGAGCTCGCTCGTATGGAAACAACACGCCAGGAACAACTCCGCCGTCAGTGGATGGACGCCGGTGTCACCTTTGAGGATGCGCAGACGGTCTATCTGAGTGATGAAGCGACCATAGGCCAAGACACGATCATTGGCCCGAATACCCATATCAAAGGCAGGACTATTATCGGCTCGAACTGTAGGATTGACGGTAACGCCTATATTGAGAACTGTACAATCGGCAATAATGTCCGGATCTATTTCTCGGTGGTGCTCAGTGACAGCCAGCTGAGCGATGACTCCTCGGCTGGGCCGTTTTCGCATATGCGTGGCGGTGCCATGCTTGCCCCTCACGCCGAGGTCGGAAATTTCGTTGAAGTGAAAAAATCCACCATCGGAGAGCACACCAAAGCCAAACATCTTGCCTATATTGGCGACGCAGAGATTGGGCGGGAGGCTAATATCGGAGCTGGAACCATCACGTGTAACTATGATGGCTTCCGCAAGCATAAAACCAAGATTGGAGACCGCGTCCAAATCGGCTCTGATACGACTTTGGTTGCCCCGATCACGATCAACGACGATGTGTATATTGCCACTGCGACCACCGTTCGGCACGATGTTCCCGCCGGCGCGCTGGTCTTTAATCGGCGTCAGGAAGAAACCCGTAAAGGCTGGACCGCGGCCAAACGTGCCAGGGAAAAGAAAGAATGAACAGGGGCGAATAAAAGTTCCCCTCCTGGGAGGGGTGGCGTAAAGCGCCGGGGTGGGTTCCCCAGCGCCCGTAGAGGCAATTCATGAGTTGCCCCTCCAACCGACCCAAAGGACTCAATCATGTGCGGTATTATGGGTTATGTTGGCCAGCGTGAAGCAGCCCCGTTGCTCCTCCAAGGGCTCAAGCGGCTTGAATATCGCGGCTATGACTCTGCGGGTATCGCCTCATTCACAAATGGGCATATTGCCATACGGCGGACGGTCGGGAAGCTCACCAATCTTGAGCAGTTATTGCAGGCAGAACCCCTGCCTGGCTCAGTTGGCATTGGCCACACCCGCTGGGCGACCCACGGCCCTCCATCCGAAGAGAATGCCCACCCCCACCGGGCCGGCGACGTGGTGGTCATCCATAATGGCATTATCGAGAACTATCTTGACCTGCGCCACGAGTTAATGGCCAAAGGGCGGATGTTTAGCTCGGAGACGGATACCGAAGTTATCGCCCACTTGATCGACCAATACCTGCAAGAGGGAAAATCGTTCCCCGAAGCGACCCGGGCCGCTGTGCGGCATCTTTCCGGGTCGTTCGCCCTTGTGGCCCTGAGCGAGAGAAATCCAGGGATTATCCTGACGGCCAAAAATGCTACGCCCATTGTGATTGGATTAGGGCAAGAAGAAAGCTTCGTTGCCTCCGATATTCCGGCCCTGCTCGATTACACCCGTCGCGTGCTGTTCCTGGATGATGGCGAGATGGCCGAGGTGAGTTGCAAAGGCGTATCGATCTCAGACTTTTCCGGACGGCCGATTGAGCGCGAGCCACGCCACATCACCTGGGACCCGATTACGGCTCAGAAAAGTGGCTATAAGCATTTCCTGCTGAAAGAAATCCATGAACAACCCCAAGCCATTATCGATACCATGCGGAGTCGCATACTTGAAGAATCCGGCCAGATCGCCATAGGTGAGCTTGCGGATCAGCTTCCCCTGCTGGATGCGGTCAAGCGCGCGACCCTGGTTGCGTGTGGCACGGCCTGGCACGCCTGTTTGGTTGGGAAATTCCTTTTCGAAGAACTGGCCGGATTGCCGACAGAAGTTGACTATGGCAGTGAATTCCGGTATCGCCCCACGCCGCTCGATGCGGATACCCTGGTCCTGGCGGTTTCTCAGTCCGGCGAGACTGCGGATACGCTCGCCGCGCTTGCAGGGGGCAAAGACAAGGGCGCCAGTACTCTGGCCCTGTGTAATGTGGTGGACTCGTCCATTTCGCGCAAATCCGACATGGTGGTGTATACCCATGCCGGACCTGAGATCAGTGTGGCCTCAACCAAAGCGTTTACGACGCAGCTGACCGCACTCTACCTGTTAGCCATCTATCTGGGACAACGCCGCGGCGTCCTGGGCAAAGAACAAAGCCGGAAACTCATCGAAGATATCGTCACCCTGCCGGCATTAGTCCAAGCGATATTGAAGACGGCCAAAGCGATTGAAAAGATCGCCAAGAAATACGGTCATGCCAGCGACTTCTTGTATCTCGGGCGGGGCATCAACTATCCCATTGCGCTTGAGGGCGCGCTCAAGCTCAAGGAACTTTCCTATATTCACGCTGAGGGCTATCCGGCCGGGGAGATGAAGCACGGTCCGATTGCGTTGATCGACGAGCAAATGCCGGTGGTCGTGCTGATTCCCAAAGACCCGGTGTACGAAAAAACATTGAGCAATATGAAAGAAGTAGAGGCGCGCGGTGGGCGCATTATCGCCCTGACCGATGCGCCGTCAGCCGAGCTTGAGGAAATTGCCTGGGAGATTATCCAGGTCCCGACCACCCATCATTTGCTCATGCCGATTCTGCTCAGCATCCCGCTCCAGCTCTTGGCCTATCATGTGGCCGTGTATCGCGGGACCGATGTTGACCAGCCCCGCAACTTGGCAAAGAGCGTGACCGTGGAGTAGATATGCTGCGCCCAGGAGAGAATGCCGTTATGGCGCGGGTTGAGGCACGACTCGGGCGCGCCGACAGTAGCGCAGAATTAGAGGTGCTTCGCTATGCGGCCTGAGTGCTGTGTCTTACCAACGCCGTACACGACCACCGCCCGTTTGCGGTTCGGCATGGACAGGAGGGGACGTATCCAAAGGAGTGCACCATGACAACAGGCCGCATTGAGATTAACCCGACAGTGATGTTAGGGAAGCCGGTGATCCGTGGTACTCGTATTCCAGTAGAAGTGATCCTCCGCAAGCTGGGCGAAGGGGCAACGGAGACGGATTTATTAGACGCATATCCGCGTCTCGTCCGGGAAGATGTTCAAGCTGCCTTGTCTTATGCCGCTGACTCCCTCTAGCGCGTTTCACGCGAGGCTGTAGCCATGTCGTTCCGCTCTCGTCATGCCGGACGTGATCCGGCATCCAGCGGTCGGAGGCCAAGAGCCTGGATTCCGGCTTTCGCCGGAATGACGGTAGGGACCGGCTGGCTATACGGAATCGTGCATTGCTCTAGCCGGCACTGTCTCCAGGGGAAAGGAAGATCGAGAGGGGCTTATAATTTCCGGCGTGAAACAGTTGGTTGAAGATCTGGCGCGTACCTCCTCGCTTGTCTGTACTGTCGGGCGGGATGGCGTTGTCAGCGAACTTTTTCTTGACGAGACAGTCCAGAAGGTCGAGTTTACTGACCCGTGGGCCACGGTCGAGTACAGCGGCTGGCATATCCACGCCAACCTCGACACCATTACCCGGGTGCGCTTTGCCGAAGCGTCGGGGCATGACGATTCCGTCAGCGTGTTCGTCAGTCTTGATGACGCAGAGGGGAATACGGTTTTACGCTTCTATTTCCCCCACGCCAGCCAGACCCACCGGACGTATACCGCCCAGGAACTCGAACTGTTTGAGAAGTTTAAGGAGCGCTATGCACAGATGTTCGGGCAGGAGGACCGCGGTGAGTGACATCCAACCCCCAGTCCCCAACCCCTAATCCCCTCGTCCTATCCCTCTTTAATACCCGCCAATTCGCGGGCATACTCTGCCGCCGCAGCAAAATCATACTCCCGATAGGTCTGGAGCTTTTCGGCTTCGAGGGAGCCCTCGGCGTGCACGGCGAGCACTTCCTGATAGCCGCCAAAGTCACCAGCCGTCAGGTCTGAAATCAGATTCATCAGCCGCAACCGGTGCTCGGTTGAGGTGCCTTTCTTGCCACCCAGATACTTCTGGACGTAGGGTCCGGTCGCTTCGCTCCGCCAGTCCTCAAGGCTTGGCCCTGTCACCAGCAGGCCGCCGCTCACATCCTGTACCATCTGCACAGCCTGGTGGTAATTTGAGGCAAATTGATATTTGGCCACGTTTGTCATCAGCGTATTGGGAATCGCAATGCCCGGCGGGACAACGCTGTGTTGCTGGGCCGCGGCCAGAATCAAGCCTTGGACGGTGGCATGATAACTGGCCAGCTTGGTCAGTTTCTCGCGAATATGGCCGGCTCGCTCAATCCCGTTGTATTCCGCAATCGCCTGTGACGCCCCGGCCATGAGCTCCAAGAGTGGCAGTTTGTAGGAAACGGCAGTGAAACGGTGAAACTTCACAAAGGTCAGGGCCATCAAACCCGCTGCGGCTATCTCGCCGGCCAGGAAAACGCGCTCCCAGGGGACAAACACGTCGTCGAAAACGGTCAGCGTCTCCATCATCTTATGTTTGGCGCTGATCGGATACTCAAAGTCATTTCTTGGGAAACCGCCGTAGGAACTGGCCAGGAGTTTCAGCCCTTTGGTGGCCGCCGGGATAGCGAAGGCCACGGCGTAGTCTTCATCGCCCTCGCGCATTGCGCGGGTCGGCAGGACAATAATTTCGTCCGTATTGGTGGAGACCGAGGTGTGAATTTTGGCTCCACGGACGACGATGCCATCGTCACGCCGGTCAACAATACGCACATAATAATCCGGATGTTCCTGCCCCTGAGGACCCATGCTCCGATCGCCTTTGACGTCGCTCTGGGCCACGGCAACCGCGTAATCATTGTCCCGACACATTGCATAATATTTTTGGACCCGCTCGCGGTATTGGGCCGCGCCATGCTTGGCCATTTCTTCGGCGACAATATGCAGCGCCAGGAGTGCGTCTGTCCCAATTTCTTTGATCAAAATGACCAGCGTCGCCCCCTCACGGGTACTGGCTTCAATGAGACGGCTGCGCTTGAGCAGGTCTTCGGCATTTTGAGGCAGGTGGTAATACCGGGAATACTCCTGGCCGGTCTGCGGGTCGGTGACAACGGCCAGGTCGCGGTAGCGCGGGTCTTCGGCCATCCGGTAGTCGATGCAGGCGTGTTCGACGGCTTTGCCGATAACCGGGTGGGTGGTGACATCTTCAACCTTTTCGCCGCGATAATAGACTTCTCGTCCGTCTTTCAGGCTCTCTTTATATTGCTCTGGGGTACGCAGACTCATGGTATACTCCTCGTTCGGAAAAGTGCGGTGAGTATAGCCGCGACCACGCTCGTGTGTCCATCGCCCCTGCACGGGTGGATTCCGAGGAGCGCGGGCATCCTGCCCGTCCCTGCAGTTTGTCCACTCTCCTACTCAGGGACGGGTCCCAGCGTCAGGCGCAGCAGGGTGGTGGGCGCTTGGTATTCTCCTGAAGGTTCCGGGACTGTAATCGTTCCAATAGCGGACAGCTTTTGATGCAGCTCGGTCAGTTTCGCTGAGGGAAGAGAAAGAACCAGGAGTTCTTTTTCATCTTTGACCAGGATCGCGCCCTCAAATTGTTGAATGGCCGTTCGGACCTGCTCAGTCAGTTCAGCAGCGTTCTCGCCGGTCAATTGCCACGAGACCGGTTGGATAATGCTTCCGCTTCCTTCCGGAACAGCGGAAGGCCCGTCTTGAGCTCTATCTTGGGCTCTAGTGTGTGGCGAAAAACCAAACGTCAGTCCGACGATGGTGAGACTGAGAGCAAGCCAGAGTAGATACTTTTTACGATTCCGTATTGTCATGTCATGCGCCTCCTGTGTGTATTGTGACGGGTCCCGGGCTACTATGAAAGGGTCGTGGTATCCACTCTGTGTGTCTCTCTCCGGTATTTGCGTTGAGACGCAACACCACGTACAGTTGCCACTATACTGGTTCGGTATCCAGCCTGTTTCCATGCCAGAGCACCAACAGCGCGGACAGAAAGACGCGAATACGCCAGCGGTCAACGCTATTGGGGAAAAACTCCTGCGTCTCCTGGCCGGGATATCAACCGAAGAACTCAACAATCCTGAGAAAGCTACCCGGTTCATAGAGCGGACGGTGCAGATGATAGTGGCCTATATCATTGTGGCCGGCCTCACCCTGTTCTTTTTATCAATTCCAAGTTTTATTGATATCGACGGTAGCCTGCATACGAAAAATTTCACTGGCTTTTTCTGGATTGGGAGTCCGTTTGTCGATTGCCTTATGCTCCTCGCGCTCAGTCTCTTTCTGGCGCAAGCTAAAAACCTCTCCATTGCCCTCGGCCTCGTAGGCGTATCCGGTTTTGAGGTATCTGTGTACGCGCAGTACGACACAATGTCCGATTTTGTGATGCTCCTCATGTGTCTGATGGTTCTCATTCATGCGCTCCAGATTCTTGGTCTGCTCGTGTTTGGACGACGCGGGCGTCTCGTCTAATCTAATCTTGCGGAATGACCGAGCCAGCCTATGACGATCTTTATTGCCTCCGTTCTCGCCTTAATTCTCATCCTCTGGGCGCTGGGCTGGTATGCCAAACGCTGGGTTCGCACCGACAGTGACTTTTTGCTGGCCGGCAGACAGGTCAGTCTCATTCCGGGGATTGCCAGCATTTGTGGTATTGCGTTTGCCGGCAGCATGACCAGCATCGTCCCTGGCCTAACCATACAGTACGGCTTTCTGGGCTGGATATTGGGCGGCAGCCTGCCCTTGGTGATTGGCTATATTGCGTATGGCGTCTTTGCCGGCCCGTATATTCGGCGCTGTGGCGCGTACACCATCCCCGAATGGCTGGAGATGCGCTTTGACACACGTACTCGGGTGGTGGTCAGCATTGCCACCCTGCTTGGAGTGACTGGCATCGTCGCCATGAATGTTGTGGCCATGGCGCTTATCATGCAGGGTTTCCTTGGTGCTCCGGTGTGGCTCATGATTACCATTGTCCTGGGCGGACACCTGACGTTTATTTTTCTGGGTGGCATGTGGGCGCTGACGCTCACCGACGTCGTTCAGGTCTTGCTGGGTTTTCTCTTCCTCCCGGCTCTGGCGGTATATTGTCTTGTCAGCTACGGCGGCTGGGACCTGATTGAAACGAGTTTTGTGACGGCGACGCCCCTCACATCCGGTGTCCTCGGCTCTTTCCCCTGGTTTCAGTTGAGCTATCCGAGTGTGCTGACGGTTTCGCTCGTAATCGGCTTTTTTATTCAGTGGGGCGGCAACTACTACTGGCTCCGAGCCGCGGCCGCGCGGACCGAACCTATTGCCCGCTGGCAATTTATTATTGGCGGCCTGCTCGTCCTGGTGATCCACGGCTCTATGGGCGTACTCGGCCTGTATGCCGGTAGTGTACACCGCGCTGCTTTTCTGGATCCCGCGAATCCGGCCAACCCCATGGGCGCGTATGGCCTGCTCATGCGAGACTTTCCCGCGGCGATGGCCTTAGTGGGTCTCGTGGCGGCCCTGGCCGCGACGATCTCAACGACGAGCAATGCGCATATGGGCATCACCTCCTCGCTCTCGCGTGACATCTACCAGCGCTTTATCCGCCCGGACGCCCCCCCGGAAGCGGTATTACGCATGAGCCGCATGCTCACCCTGCTGACCGGTTTTGCCATTTGGCTGCTGAGTTTTTATCCTGGCGGGCCGTATTATCTGCTGGCTGTGAGTTGTGCCATGCTCGGTCCCGCGGCCTGTGTCTTTCTGCTTGGACACCGTTGGGCCTATATCACCTCGACGGGTGCGTTTTGGGGCACATTAATTGGGGCAGTATCGATGCTCGTGTACGAAATCCTCAAATTTATGGACGTCCCACTGGGCTCAATGCATACGGTTGTGGTTGGCTCAATCATCACCTTCCCGACCGTGCTCGGCCTGTCCTGCCTCACGCAGCCACAGCCGGAAGGCGCTAGCACAGACCAGCCTGAAACACTGAGCCTCGTTCCAGAGCAGGAACGTCTGTTGGTCCTGATTCGGACCGGCTATACGACCATGGTTGAACTGAGTGATTTCACCATGCTCAATTCCGCCGAGTGTCACCGTCTCATCCAAGAGCTCGAACGGGCCGGACTCGTCCAGCGCTGGGGCGCGAGTGGGCTCGACTATTTCACTTTTGCCCTCACGCCTCAGGGAGATCGCGCGCTCTCAGACTTGCCCAACTCGCCTACGGACTTTGTCGGCTTTGCCGGCCTGGATGCGGAAAGTCGCTCAATTTTGGAGCAGCTTGAGGCGGGAGAGAAAAGTCTGCACGATCTCAGTACGGCAACCGGGGTGGCGGCTTCACCCCTGAGCGTCATGGTCAATCGTCTCGATCAACTCGGCTATATTCGCGGGCAGGGCATATGGGAGCGGGCTCTGACGCTCTCAGAAAAAGGGCGGGCACTGCTTGCCGAAAAGAGATAGAGAGAAGAGAGAGATCGGGGAAATGGACTCCTCTCTGTCTCCATTCTCTATCTCTCTCGGTATGAGGAGGAAGCAGCCATGTCTCAAACCATCGTCGATACGCTCCTGCCCACGACCATGGTGGGCTCGTATCCCTGCCCACACTGGTTTACCTACCAGCTGCACGGGCGGGATATTTGGGATGCGTTCAAGGATGTCAACCACGCCGAGGCGTTTGAAGATGCGGTCCGCACCGTGCTGCAAGACCAGACCCAAGCCGGGCTGGATATCCTGACTGACGGTCAGATGTGGTTCGACGACTATGGCGGCTGCATCGGGTCCTTTGTCTGGTATTGGTATGAGCGTATTCACGGCTTTGTGCCTATTAAACACGGCCATCCGCTTGTTGAAGGCGGGCAGGCCTCACACACTGATGCTGCCTGGCTGACCGACTGGGGCGCAACGTCCGTAACAGATAGCGTCAAACGCGGGCCGTTGCGGTTGGCTGACCTGTATAATATCGCCCAACGTAATACCAAGAAGCCGGTGCGGTGCAGCGTTGGAGCCGGACCGATCAACCTGACCTACCACGTCCATCTCGAATACTACAAAACCCAGAAAGATCTGGCCTACGCTCTGGCTCCTATCTTTAATGCTGAGATGAAGGAAATGGTGGCGAGTGGGGCCTCATTCCTTCAGTTAGAAGACCTCGGGGCGTGGCTGCCGTTATTAAGCGGCAATCCGGACGATTTCGGTTGGGTTGTTGATGTGATCAACCAGGCCGTTGATGGCGTTGAGGCGAAGCTCGCCTGGCATTTCTGCTTTGGCGCAGCCTGGGGGAATGCCTCACAAGGCTTGTTTCCGTCGGGGGCGGGCTATGGTTCCATCCTGCCCCATCTGCACGACACCAGGATTGAACAGTATGTGCTCGATTTTGCCGTCCGAGAAATGGAAGACGCGCATATTCTGAAAGACCTTCCTTCAGATAAGGAAGTCGCCGTCGGGGTGATTGATGTGCGCAATCTGCAAGTCGAAACACCTGAGCAGGTCGCGGAACGTATTCGCAAAGTGCTCAAGTTCATCGAGCCGGAGCGTGTAACTCTGACCACAGACTGCGGCCTGCGCGCCCTGCCCCGTTTCTGTGCCTACAATAAACTGCGCGCCATGGTCGAAGGAGCGCAGCTTGTACGCGCCGAAATTGCCGGGGGATAAGTGGAGGGAGTGATTAGTTTTCCTGCTCGCCACTAACCACTCTTCTTCTGTCCCTCCTCTTCGTATGGCATGCTATGGCATATAGGAACCAAACAGACAGCGCGTATAAGGAGGCCCAAGACATGGCTATTCCGTGTGGTATTTCCGTTCCCCAAGTGTTTCTCAATACTCCGGTTGATATGCCGTTCATCCGGGATTTTGTTCAACGCGCAGAAGCGCTCGATTATGAAAGCCTGTGGGTTCAAGAGAGTATTGTCAGTGATTTTGCCATTCTCGAACCTGTGGCACTCCTCAACTATATCGCCGCCATTACTTCAAAAGCGCGCCTTGGCACCTCAGTCCTGCTGACGGTGCTGCGCAATCCTGTGCAACTGGCCAAGAGTTTGTCGAGCCTCGATCAGATGAGTCAGGGCCGCCTCATCTTTGGTCTGGGCATCGGCGGACATGTGCCCGAGTCCATCTTCGGCTACTCCAGCGAACTCCGCGCTCGACGTTTTGTGGAGGGCATTCAAACAATAAAGGCGCTGTGGACAGAACCCAAAGCTACGGTCAGCGGGACGTTCTGGAACTTCGAGAATGTGGCGATGGAACCCAAGCCGCTTCAAAAACCACATCCGCCTATCTGGTTTGGCGCACGCGAGGAAAAACCGCTCCGTCGGGCCGTCCGGCACGGCGATGGCTGGATGGGTGCGGGGTCGTCCTCAACCGCAGATTTCATTAAACAGGCGGGTCTGATTCGTCGGTTTCTGGACGAAGCCGACCGTGACCCGGCAACCTTTACGCTCTCCAAACGGGTCTATATCGCTGTGGACAATGATCGAGACCGGGCAGAACGTCGGCTGCGGGAGTGGTTTGGCGTCCGGTATAGAAACGCGGATATGGCCTCAAAGGTTGCCGTCTGGGGCAGTCTGGACGAATGCCGCAATAAGATCGGCGAGATCGTCCGAGCCGGGGCCGAACACCTCCTGCTCAACCCGGCCTTTGATGACATGGAACATCTGGAGATTTGCGCAAAAGAGATTATCCCTGCGCTCTAGGGATCAGAAGGAGACACAGCTCGCATGATTACGATGAATGAACACTATCTGAAGCTCCAGGCCTCGTATCTGTTTTCCGATATTGCCAGGCGGGTGAATGCGTATCAGGCCGACAATCCGGAGCAAATTATTATTCGGTTGGGGATTGGCGATGTGACGCGGGCGCTGCCCGAGGCGTGCATCAGCGCCTTTCATCGAGCCGTTGATGAGATGGCAGACGATGCGACCTTTCGTGGCTATGGCCCGGAACTGGGCTATGATTTTTTACAAGAAGCTATTGTGGCCGGAGATTTTCAGCCGCGCGGGGTGACGCTCACGCCCGACGAAGTCTTTGTGAGTGACGGCGCGAAGTGCGACTCCGGCAATTTTCAGGAGCTCTTTGCCCCGGACACGCGGGTGGCGGTGCCCGATCCCGTCTACCCGGTGTATGTCGATACCAACGTCATGGCCGGCCGGACCGCCGCCTGGCAAGACGGACGCTATGAGGGGCTGGTCTATCTGGAATCGACCGACGCCAATCAGTATATCCCGGCCCTGCCGCAGGAAAAGGTTGATCTCATTTATCTGTGTTTTCCCAATAATCCAACGGGCAGCATGATTACCACAGACCAGTTGCGCCCCTGGGTGGACTATGCGCGGGAGAACAAAGCGCTCATTCTGTATGATGCCGCCTATGTCGAGTTTATCCGTGACGACAGCCTGCCGCAGAGTATTTACGAGATCGACGGCGCAAAAGAGGTTGCCGTAGAATTTCGGAGCCTGTCAAAGACGGCTGGCTTTACCGGCACGCGCTGTGCCTACACCATCGTGCCCAAAGAGTGTCAGGTGTATGACTCTCAGGGTAACGCCCATGCGCTCCACTCGCTCTGGGACCGGCGCCAGTCCACAAAATTCAACAGTGTCTCCTATCCGGTTCAGCGTGCGGCTGAAGCCGCCTTCTCGCCTGCTGGAAAAAAACAGATCCGAGACCTGAGTAATTACTATCTCGATAATGCCGCCCTGATCCGCGAGGCCATAACCGGCTTGGGATATCACTGTGTTGGCGGAGAGCATTCGCCCTATGTGTGGATTAAAACCAATGCCGACTCCTGGGAGTTTTTTGACCGCTTACTGCAAAAAGCCGGAGTCGTCTGCACGCCGGGAGCCGGGTTCGGTAAATGTGGCGAGGGCTATGTGCGACTGAGTGCGTTCAACAGTCGAGAGAATGTCGAGATTGCCCTGCAACGCGTCTCAGACGCTCTGAGCCCGGCATAGAACGCGAGCAGCACCCACACATAATCTGTCGTCCCTGCCAGGAAAGAGACATGCACTATCTCCTGACCCGGCTCACCGATCATGCGCAGGCTGACGCCTTATTGGCGCAAGCCCGGCAGCACTGGAGACAATTGGTGACCGAGCATGATCCCCAGGTGCATGCGGGGCTGCCGCAGGTGTCGCACGAGGGCGGGCTGCCGTCGAGTTGGGCTGCAACGTTCTATATGTTGCCCCATACGGAACAGGTGCTTTTGGCTTTTGCCTGGCTCCACTGGTGGCAGCAGTCCTCAGAAGAGGAGCCCGGGTTTACTGGCTGGCTCATCGATGGGCCTGGATTCGTGCTCAATCATGCATTTTTCCTCAAGGTGCTGACAGAAGAACACAGCGGGCTTCTGGGTATTCTCCACGGCTTTCTCGAAGAGATTATCGAACAGGCCGGCGACTGGAACGGGGACCGTGAATCATCCCCCCAGATTGTCCGACTCCTGGAAAAGCTTGATGCGGAGTATCGCTATAATGTCCACGACCGCGAGTTGTGGCCCGCTGTGCTTGCGTTGATAGAACCGCAGACCGCGTAGGACCGGCGTGCAGAACAGGCCGCACTGCCCCGTCTTCCGTTCCGCTTCTGCTTGGCCGTCCTCCGCATTCGCTCTGTCGGACGCTCTTAGGCTACCCCGTTGTGTTTAAACCAGGCCAGCAGCCGTTGCCAGCCGTCCTGGGCCGCTTCCTGGCGATAGCTGGCCCGATAGTCGGCGTGAAAACCGTGGGGTGTATCGGGATACAGAATAATCTCTGAGGAGCTTTCCGCTGCCTGTAACGCGGCGCGCATCTGTTCAACCGTTTCGTTCGGAATACCGCTATCGGCGGCGCCGTACAGACCGAGTACGGGAGCGTGGAGCTGCGCGGCAATATCGACCGGATGGCTTGGGATGCGTTCGGATGCCTGCCCGACCAGACGCCCATACCAGGCCGCCCCGGCTTTGACCTGCGGACTGTGGGCGGCATACATCCAGACGATGCGTCCGCCCCAACAAAAGCCGGTGATGCCGAGCCGGGCCACATCGCCCTTGCCGGACGACTTGACCCAGGCCACGGTTGCGTCCAGGTCGGACATGACCTGAGCATCCGGGACCTTGGCGACCACGGTCCGAACAATCTGACCGATATCCGTCATCTGCGACACATCGCCCTGTCTGACATAGAGTTCTGGGGCAATGGCGAAATAGCCTTGCTTGGCGAAGCGGCGACACACGTCTTTGATATGCTCATGCACACCGAAGATTTCCTGGACGACCAGCACGACTGGGAAGGGGCCGCCTGTTTGCGGGCAAGCCTGGTAGGCGGGAATAGTGATATCGCCAACCGGTATCATGACTTCCCGCGCTTCCAGGCCGCTGGTATCCGTTGTTATTGTTTGGGCTGAAACCGGACGAACGGCCAGTGCAAATCCTGTAGCCAGGGTGGACACCACAAATTCGCGTCGGGTCAGTCTTGTTCTGAGATGTTTCATACCTGTCCTCCCAATCGGACCTCACTTGGTGCGGCATAGCCTAGTCCTACTGTCTCTCGCTGGCAAGGATGCCCGGACAGGACGAGCAGGATTCGTATCGCCTCACCGAGGTTCTTGGTAAGCTCATCTTTCACACCAGACCCCTTAAAGAACAACTAAGGAGCACATGAAAATGAGTAAGACGAAATTGCATCCTGTTCACCCTGGGGAAGTGTTGCAGGAAGAGTTTCTGAAGCCGATGGGCCTGAGTCAGAACCGGTTAGCTTTAGACATTAGCGTTCCTGCCCGACGTATTAATGAAATCGTCCTTGGAAAACGTGGGGTGACGGCTGATACTGCTCTTCGACTCGCCCGGTATTTTGGAATGTCCGCACAGTTTTGGCTCGGACTCCAGCTTGATTATGAACTGGATATGGCCACCGATACACTATCCGAACGACTTGAGCGGGAAGTGAAAGTACACGAGAGTGTCCACCAAGAGGACCGTCCGGCTTAACTCGGACTGTGTCCGTTTCACTTCCCCTTCATCAGATGTGAAGCCTAACCCGGGCAGTCCTGCCCTACACCTTGCTCTCTTCTGTCTTGCAAGCAGAACGAGTACACCTAGCCTGAATAGAGTGCTCGCTAGCCGTTACCGGCCAGTTTAGATAGAGAAGAGGTATTGATCTTTTATAAGCATGCATTCACAGAAGCGGAGTTGGAGAGATGAAGATGGTGAAGATGGTAGGGATATGTCTGATCGGTCTGGCTGTCGCGGTAGCCGCCTTTGCCAATGAAGGCCATCAACTCTTGCTCAGCCAGAGTAAAGCCGAGCGTGCCACCACGCTGGCGGGTATTCTCCAGGCGAGTGGAAAAACCTGCGCAACGGTCTCGCGCTCGTTTCTGCAAGGCATAGATGAAGAAAATCAGGCCGCCTATTGGAATGCCGAATGCTCCGGTGGCAAAACCTATGTCATTCAGATTCCGCCCAGCAACCAGACCCGCGTCCTTGAATGTAAAATCATGGCAGTGGTCGGGGTGAAGTGCTTCACTCGATTCGAAAATTAAGTGCGCCCCCCAACGCATAGATGTTCAGACAGAAAGGCTCAACACGAGTGGCATCGGACGTACAGCGGACCCAAGGAGGAAACATATCCTCCAATACACGCCGAGCAGCTGATACGTTTCCTCCTCGCGGTATTGACGAGTTGCACCGCTTTTCCACGCCCCCCTATCGCTGCCTGTACCTCCCGACGGAAACAGCCTCTCTCGCCTACCGCATTATCCAAGACCTGACGCCCCAACAGTATAATGAACTCCTCAGACGAGGCTGGCGGCGCTTTGGCTGTGAATTCTTTCGTCCCGCCTGTCCGCAGTGTGTCCAATGTCGGAGTCTGCGTCTGCCGCTCGCTGAGTTTCGACTGTCTCGAAGTCAAAAACGTACCCTGCGTCGGAATGCGGAGATTAAGGTCGTTGTGCAAAAACCGACCCTGACCGGTGCTCACCTCCAGCTCTTTAACGCCTACCATGCGTATATGCACACCCAGCGCGGCTGGCCCCCCCAGACGACACATGAACGGACGTATTTCCGCAGCTTTCTCTTAGGCAACCGGAGCTTTGCCCGCGAATTCCTGTACTACGACCAAGAGCGTCTGGTTGGGGTGGGCCTGGCGGATGTGACCCATGAGGCGCTATCGAGCGTCTATTTCTTTCACGACCCAGCCTGGCGACCTGCCGCACCCGGAGTCTTTTCGATTTTGCAGCAGGCCGCTTATGCACAGCAGCACGGCCTGCGTTACCACTATTTGGGTTACTGGGTCGCCCGCAGCGCTTCGATGGCGTACAAAGCGCAGTACCGCCCCCACCAAATCCTCCGGCGCCACCCGCCGGATGAAGAAGAGCCGGAGTGGGAGGAGCCTGAACAGCTTGCAAGCAACAGCGCTTAGGCCCCAATGAGTAAACGCGCCAATATCTCCATGTCTGTCCATGTCTGTTGGAGGGCGCGTTTACTCATTACACGTGCTGCGTTAACTGAATACCAAACTGCGCTGCGGCGTTCTCGCCCAACATCCGGGCAATAAGCGGTTTTTCCACATCGGCCTGCGTCAGGGTATCGATGGCATCCCAGGCACTTGTCGTATCGTGATGGGGGTAGCGCGAGCCCCAGACGATCTTTTCTGCAAAGTCGTGGGGTAATTGCTGGATCATACGCTCTTCCGCATCAAAGCCGAGCATCACCCGACCTTCTTCCCACAAGGCTTCGGGGTCGGTCCGGACCGGATAGTAGTTGAGCAGAGGAATCGTCTTGGTCGAGGCCTCCATCTTCTCTAATACTTCCTCCATCCACGACGCCTTGCCATGCGCGACCACCACTTTCATATTGGGAAAGCGCTGCATCACGGTAAAGCCGATCAGGGTGGAGGCCACGAACATGTGGTTATCGAGCCAGCCGGAGAGAATCGGAGAGACCGGATGACCGACCGCGGGGGAGGCAAAGAAGGAAAAATGCGCAAGGCCATTGCCGCCGCCGGCAGTGGGACCGCCGCCGGCATCGCTGACGAGGGCGTGCTGGTTCAAGCGATTTTTGATCTTCTCAATAAACGGCCCGTGCGACGTCCACTCGGGGTTCCACAGCCCCGGTGTCGGATGGACCACCGCGGCCACGCCCAGGTTTTCCAACTCCGCCCAGAGTGGGTCGTAATACGGATGGGTGAAATAATGCCCTTCAATAAACATGGGCCGGATAAAGGCCCCCCGGAAATGGGGCAACTCGGCAACCCGGCGCAGTTCTTCCAGGGCAAAATCCATATTTTGGAGCGGCAGCATAGCCGCGGCATAGAGTCGCTCCGGCGCGGCCCGGCAAAAATCAGTCATCCAGTTGTTGTAGGCCCGCGCCAGCGCAGCGGCCACATCAGGCTCTTCGACCAGATGAAAGCCCTCGGCGAACCAGGTGGGATACAGAAAGGCTTGATCCACCCCCATGGCGTCCATGTCGGCAAGTCTGGCGTGTGGCTCTGACGCACCGGCACTCTGGGCGTGTGGGGTATTGGGGTCGAGGTCGCCGACGTGGTCCCAGGTCATGCCCGGCTTCCAAATGGCATGACGCGGGATGTTCGGATTCATGGGGTCTCGAAACATCTTGCCGTTGACTTTGAGGTACGAGCCGTACTGTCCTTCTTCGCGCCATAGGGCAGTTTTGCCCAGCCGGCGGAACTCCGGGTCCAGATACTCCTCCCAGACTGCCCGCGGCTCGACCACGTGGCTGTCGCTATCAAAGACGGCAAAAGACTTGGTCATGCCCGGTCTCCTTCAAGCGCATGCCCGTTGACGCGTTGGCCGCCTTCTCCGTATGGGTGGACAACCGATGCTTCGGGTTCAAGGGCGCGCTGAATTTCCGCCTCGGACGGCCACCAGTCCGGTCGTTCGATTTTCGTCACCCGTTCGCGGATGAAGGTCTGCGGGGTTGCGATGTTGTACAGCTTGCGGGCGTTTTCTCCGAGAAACTTCGTCTGATGGGACTCCGGCAAATTGCACTCGCGCATCATCTCAATCGCCCGCCAGGCATCATCGCCATCATGATGGTAGACATCGGAAGACCAGGCCAGAATATCGCCGTAGAACTCAGGCAAGCGCGACGGCGGGGCTTCATCCCCTTCAAAGCCCGTCACACAATGCTCGAAAAAGGTCTCGCTGGGGAGACGTTTGAGCGGCGGCAGTTCACGCTCATTGCGATACAGCCGGTAATTTTTATCGCACTCGTCCAGAAGAAAACTCAGCCACGTGGAGGAGGCCTCAAACACCGCGGCATTGAGCTTGGGATATTGCTCAAAAAAGCCCGACATGAGCACCATGACCACCCACAGCGCCGCCTCGGACTGGAAGTTCTGGACGTTGGTCAAAAATTGATGCGGCAGGGTCGAGCTGACCACCGTGCGGGCAATCAACTCCGCCCCGGAATGCTGCGCCGTATAGCCCGGCGGCTTGAGCGCGCCAAAGGCCGGGAAGGGGTGCATGCCGTACACCACGCCGGTCTCCTCCATGGCCTGCCAGACGGGCTCGTATTTGGGCTGAATCGGATAATTGCCCATGGCGTCAATAGGACGAACCAAGCCGACCCGACAGCCCTTGGCCGCCACCCGATAGACTTCCTGAGCGGCAAAGACCGGGTCCTGCATGGGCAGCAGGGCGGCAAAAAAGATCCGCTCAGGATCGGCCTGGCAATACTCATACGCCCATTCGTTATACGCCTTGCACATGGCCTTGGCCCCGACTGCATTTTGCAACCACGGATAGGTATCGATGTCAGTCGGGATAATCATCACCTGGTCAATGCCTTGCATGTCCATGTCCCGTAATCGGGCCTTGGGCTCGTAAGAGCCCTTATGGTCCAGGTAGTTGGCCTGCTCCTGAGAGATTGCAGTCTCGGGATGTAGGTTGCGCACATTGAGGGCGCGTTGGATGTCATGTTTGAGTCCCGGCCCGGCCAGAGAGAGGATATTGACTACTCCCGGCGTCCCGCCGATGCGTTGCGAGCCCAGGCCGGCGCCGGCATGGCCATTGACGATGAGCTGTTTGGTGTCCTGGTCAAACCACATGGTGGTCTTGAGCGCTGCCAACTCATCTTTTGTCAGCCAGTCCTCGGCCTGCTCCCATATCCAGGGCGGCTCTGTGACGTGAGCATCGCAGTCAAAGGTCGGAAAATCCTTTGTCATTGGTGTGAATTTCTGGGTCGGCATACATTCCCTCCTTTAGGCTATTGGTATCAAGAACTTCAGCACGCTCCCACAATCGTTCTCCTATAGTCCGGCCAACATACAGCGATAGCGGACAATACTCAAACCTGTTTTCTCTTCATCCTTCGGGAGGAAGGGGAAAAACCTGACTTGCCCAAGCCCGTTGATTACCATACGTTGCAGCGTTCCTCAGAACAGCCATTTGAACGTGTCGGAGAAACCTGAAACGGGAGGTCATGGTGAAGCAAAGAACGCGGAAACGCATTATCATTATTGGTGCTGGCTCAGCCGGCCTGTGCATGGGCGTGCAGTTGAAAAAAGCCGGTATCGACGATTTTGTCATCCTGGAAAAAGGCGCTGGCATAGGTGGCACCTGGTGGCGCAACTCCTACCCCGGTGCCGAGTGTGATGTCCAATCACACCTGTACTCGTTTTCGTTTGCACAAAAAAACGACTGGTCCAAACCCTTTGCCGGGCAGGCCGAGATACTGGAATATCTCAACCGCATTGCCGACACCTACGGCCTGCGGGCGCATATCCAACTCAATACCCTGGTGCAGTCGGTCCACTGGCAGGGAGAAAGCGCGCGCTGGCAGATTGGCACAGAGTCCGGCGAGGACTTTGAAGCCCACGTCGTGGTCAGTGCCCTGGGCATGTTCAACAATTTGGTGTGGCCGTCCATTCCCGGCAGAGACGACTTTCAGGGCACGGCCTTTCATTCGGCGTGTTGGGATCACAGCCATGATCTAACCGGCAAACGGGTGGGCGTGATCGGCATTGCCGCCAGTGCGATTCAATTTGTCCCTGAAATCGCTCCCCAGGTCGAACAGCTGTGTTTGTTTCAACGCACCGCAAACTGGGTTGTGCCCAAAGGCAACACGCCGTACACGCAAGAACAGCTCGTACACTTTCGTCAAAATCCGAGCGCGGTCCGGGAGAATCGAGCGGAAATCTATCAGGCCTGGAATACGCTCTGCACATTTGACGATAAAAAAGTGCTGGCCGAGATCGAACGGGCCGGCCTGGAGCAGCTCGCCGTTGTCGAAGATCCCGACGTGCGCCGCAAACTGACGCCGAACCATCCCTTCGGCTGCAAACGCCCCTTATTTTCCGACGTATACTACCCCGTTTTCAATCGCTCGAACGTCGAACTCCTGACTGAAACCATTGAGAAGATCACCCCCAACGCGATTGTCACGGCAGACGGTCAAGCGCGCGAACTCGACACGATCATCTACTCAACCGGTTTTGAGACCACCACCTATCTGACCGCCCTTGATGTCATCGGGCGTGACGGCCTCCGCCTCAACGAGGCGTGGAGCGATGGCGCCCAAGCCTACCTCGGTATGACGACCGCTGGCTTTCCGAATCTCTTCATGCTGTATGGTCCGAATACCAACCAGGGCTCGATTCTGTTCATGCTGGAGCGTCAGTGTGACTACATCATGCGTCAGCTCAAGCGGATTGACGCCGAACACCTCGCCTGGATGGATATTCGCCCGGATGTCATGCAGGATTTTAACGCTCAACTCCAGCGCGACATCAGCGCCGTAGATGTCTGGCAGGCGGATTGTGGTAACGATTTTTACTATCGCTCCCGGTCCGGCCGTTTCGTGACCAACTGGCCCCATTCCATGGACGAGTTCACCGCGCGGACGACGCAGCCGGACGGTGATGCCTATGAGGTCCAGGCCACAACCTGAGCGAACTGAGCGAAAAAGGGCATGGCCGCATTCACGGCTAATCGGTCCAATGTGACCCTGATTGATTGTCGCAAGACCGACATTGGGCGGATTACGGACAAAGGCGTACTTGTTGATGGCGTGGAGCACGAGCTGGACTGCCTGCGGCTTCGTGATATGCGCCTCACAGTCAAAGCTCGGGAAATCCTTTCAGTGGTGAGAAGGCAGGAGGACCGAACCAGCCATGCGTTATCGCTATTACATGTGTGACGTTTTTACTGATACGCGCTTTGGCGGTAATCAATTAGCTGTTTTACCCCAGGCCGAGGGTCTTTCGAGCGAGCAAATGCAGCGGGTTGCACGCGAGTTTAATTTCTCTGAGACGACCTTCGTGTTCCCACCGGAAGCGGGCCATACGGGGAAGGTGCGTATCTTCACGCCGGCCGCGGAGGTGCCCTTTGCTGGGCATCCCAATATCGGCACTGCGTTTGTCTTAGCCACGACAGGCAGCCTGGGTGCAATCGACGCCTCTCTCTCCATTACATTTGAAGAGCGGGCAGGACTGGTCCCGATAACGATCCGCAAGCGTCCGGACAATGCACTCTGGTGTGAACTCGCCGCCCCGGAACGCCTTTCTCTTGGGAAGACCGTCCCCGCGCAGACGGTGGCCGCGGTTCTGTCCCTTCCCGCGGACGAGATCGTGACCAGGACACATCTGCCTCAAGTCGCTTCAGTCGGCCTGCCGTTCCTGTTCGTTGAAGTACGGGACCGGGCTACGCTGGCGCGGGTGCGGATGAAGAGAGACAAGCTGGAGCCGCTCGCAACCGACGGTGTTCCATCCCTCGTTCATGTGTACACCAAAAGTGATAAAAAGCCTGCCGCCGCCAATGCTGTCACTTTTGATATCCGAGCCCGAATGTTCGCTCCCCTGTTTGGCGTGCCTGAAGACCCGGCCACAGGGAGCGCAAACTGCGCCTTAGCCGGCCTGCTCAGTTACTATGAGGAGAGTCCTCATGGCATATTCAACTGGCGCATTGCGCAAGGAGTGGAGCTGGGACGCCCCAGTACGCTTGAGGCTCGGGCTGAGAAACGCGAGGGCGTTGTCACGGCTACCTGGATCGGTGGAGCGTGTGTCCTGGTCAGCGAAGGCTGGATTGAGGTTGGCGCATGAATCACGCGACCGACCGCGTGTGCTCCCAGGCGTCAGGCAAACGACCCGTATCTGCAAGGACGCGCAGCATGATGGATTCGTCAGGGTAAAACGGAATGGGTGGGGGGTCTGGAATAATCACCGGCTCGACCGGAAACGGGAGACCTTGAATCGACGTATTATACACCTCGGCCAATAACGCCGGGAGATGAATAACGTCTTCAAGATTGTAGTGGAGGAGGGTGTCCAGCGCACCGGTCTCACCCCGCTCGTGATAGTGCCACAGCACGACCGCGCACCAGCCATCCAAATGGGAGACCAGGCCCGCACGTTCAAGACCCAGCAGCTTTTCAATTTTTTTCAGACCGCCTTTATAACCCAGAGTAGCGAGTGGATAGCGCAGGTCGATATGGGCCTGATTGAGTGGAATACCGAGCTTGCGGCGTAGAAACGGCAGGTCAAATTGCTGGCCGTTATACGTCACCAAGAGGGTAAAGTCTTCAATATCCGTCACAAACTGTTCCAGATTGTTACCGTGCACATAGACCCGCGGCCGCTCGCCGTCGTAGATGCCGATAACGGTAATCATGGACTCCTCAGCGCCGAGGCCGGTTGTTTCAATATCAAGATAGGCTACCCGTTCGGAAAACTCCGGGTAGAGCCGCCAGTGGAGCTGATGCGGAAGGCGCGTGATGAAGTATTGCGCGTCCCGTTTTTCGAGCGCAGCCAATGAGCGTTCAAGCTCAAAACGCGCTTCATCGTGCAGCCATCGGGGCAGCCAGCTAAGTGTCGGGTTGTCCAGAAATTGTTCCCAACTGGTGACGCCGGCTTTCCACAACCGCTTCTCAGTTTTCTCGCCAATACCCTGGATGTGGCGGAAGGTGTGTTTCAGCATGACGAGCGTTCAGGAAGGATGGGAGCTGTTCTTAGCAGGGCACGACCGGCCGTGCCCTGCTGGTTTTACTGTTCAAAGCTCCGCAGCACGCGTCCGGGCCGGGCTGTGGTCGGTTCGCCATCGCGCAATAGGACCTGTCCGTTGACAACGGTATACCGATAGCCCTCAGAGCGAGCGACCAGGCGCGAGGCACCGCCGGGGAAGTCTTGGACGAATTCCTTGGGCTTGGCCTTGACGGTATCAGGATCAAAAATGGTCAGGTCTGCGGCCATGCCTTGCCTGAGGAGACCTCGCTTGGGGATGCCGAGTAGTTGGGCTGGCGTAAAAGTCAGCCGACTGACCGCGTGTTCCAGACTGAGCGCCTTTTTCTCCCTGACCCAGTGACTCAACAGAAAGCTGGGGTAGGTCACCTGGCACAAAAACGAAATATGGGCCCCACCGTCAGAGCCGCCCGTCAACACGTAGGGATTCGTGGCGAGATTGCGCACGGCCTCTTCGTCGCCATTCTGAAAGCCCGTGATCAGAAACTGCGTATCCAAGTTTTCGGCAACCGCCAGGTCGAGCATAGCTTCAAGCGGCGTTTTGCCCTGCTCTCGGCCAATGGTCACCAAGTCTTTGCCAACCAAGTGCTGGTGCTCGTCTTGGCGGACGCTATCGACACAGATGTCCTGCATACGCTTCGAGAAAACCTTCGGGGATGGGTCGTCCAGGTCACGCTGCATGGCTGCCCGGTGGGCCGGGTCCGAGAGGTTGGCTATCTTTTCAGGACGCCGGCCCCGAATGGCTTCTTTCCACGCCGGCAGGTCCTCGAACACAGCACCCCGTAGTGAGAAAGTAAGATCAAAACGTTCACATAAAGACAACGGATGAACGCGCGCACCTTCACGAAAAGCGTCTTCGGTCCACTCCAGGACTTGTTTCCAATGGTCGGGCGCGGCCCAGGTCTGAGACAACAGATTCCACAGCACCGGGCGGCCGCTTTCTCGTGATAAGCGGGCCAGATAGTCCATATCCTGGGGGCCGACTGTTGGAATACCCGGTGGGATGACGCACACCGTCCCACGATGAAAATCTTTCAGTGTACTGGCTAGGGCAACGGTTTCGTCTTCTTCGGCAAAGCGGCTTGGCACGGGGATGCCGTCCCCGTCAAAATGGACGGGTCCATAGGACGAAGAGAAGCCGAACGCGCCCACTTCGACACAGTTTTTTACCACCGCCTGCATAGCCATAATTTCGTCTTGGGTGGCCGGTCGTTTACGAGCGTCATCGCCCATCACGTTGTAGCGTATGGTTGAATGCGGGGCTAAGGCCATGACATTCACCCCCAACTGATGGTCGAGGGCGTCGAGATATTCGCCATACGATTCCCACGTCCAGGGTACCCCGGCCTTGAGGCTACCCAGGGGCATGCCTTCGACCTTGCCCAGCATGCGGGTGATATAGTCGCGATCCTCCGGTTTGCACGGCGCAAGGCCAAAGCCGCAGTTGGTCATGAAGACGCTGGTGAAGCCGTGCCAGGAGCTTGGCGTTGCCAGCGGGTCCCAGAAAAGCTGGGCATCATAGTGGGTATGAACGTCGATGAATCCAGGAGAGACGACCAGACCTTTGGCGTCAATGACTTCTGTCGCCGGGCCGTCGACTTTGCCCATTGCAGCAATGCTGCCATCTGCAACCGCCACATCTCCGTAATAGCCGGGTTGGCCTGAGCCATCGACCAGAAATCCATTTTTAATCAGCAGGTCGTATTGCATAACGCCTCCCCCCTTTACCGACTCGTATCGCCCGGACTGTAGCGGCTTTCCTGGGAATCGACAAGGATTCCCGAGGGTGCGGGCAATGCGTGAACTGCATCCGACAAAAGTGTCGCCCGTTTTTCCTTTGCCTGGAAATTTGCTATACAGGGTATGTAGAGCGCACATCAGGAGTGTAGCAAGCCGAAACGGGCCTGAGTGTGGAAGGAGATGGGGATGTGGGGAGTAAGGGCCCGGATATGCGGGGTGATGCTGTGTCTCCTCTTGCCTGCCTGTTCGTCACACCAGCCACCAATACCAACCCAAAATTTTGCGACCTGGAGCACACAAGCTCCTCAACACAAAAAACAGCTCTGCGTCCTCCCCTTTGAAAACACAAGCGGTGTTGATGGGCTGGCAGAAAAGGTGCGCCAAGGTGTCGCGGGTCATCTGAGTATCAAGCGTTTTACCGATACTGAGCTGCACGAAATAGACGCAGCGCTTGCTGGCGTAGACAATTGGCGCAGACTGGCGTCACACATACTTGGCCGGAAACTCAAGTGTGATGCTTTGGTGTATGGCCGGGTCTCGAAGCCAAACCGGATTTACCTGGGGGTCTATTCCCAACTGGCCCTTGAAGGAACGCTCCAAATTGTAGAATCGGCCACCGGTCGCACCCTCGTCCACGAGACCTATACCACGCGTTTGCACGACATGGGTATGCCGTTATCCCCGCTGAGTCTGGCCACCAGTCTGATCCGTACTTTACGAACCTTCAGCGATACGCAGTTTGTACGGGCCATTGACGACCTGAGTCGTAACCTCGCCGCCCTTGTACCCGATCTGCCCGCTAGAGACGGCAGAGCGAGTGCGGCTCCGGTTCGTCCTGCAGGACAAGCCCACATCTACCGCGTTCAAGTGGCGGCCTTTCGCTTACCTGACGACGCACAACAGACGGCCCAACTCTTACGCCGGGAAGGCTATCCGTCCGCCGTTGCCGAGGGGGCAGGTGGGGAGCAAGATTGGCATCGGGTGAGTATTGGCCCATTTTCTTCAGCGCAGAGCGCCCACGAGATTGGTGTCCAAATTAAAGCACAACTGCCGTTCGAGCCTATTGTGACCCAAGGCTCCCTGCGCGTACCATAAGGCCGAGGCTACGTCGCCCCAAATGAGTAAACGTGTCAATATCTGCATGTCTGCTGGAGGACACGTTTACTCATTTTCACACTGTGCTATCCAAAGAGAAAAGAGAGAAAAGCCAGGGGAGAATATCTATGGCCGGGAAACTCGACGGACAGGTAGCGATTATCACGGCTGGAGGCTCCGGGATTGGCGCGGCCTCAGCAGTCCGCTTTGCCCAGGAAGGCGCGGCGGTGATTGTCGCGGATTTGAGTGGGAAACGGGCCGAGGCGGTCACCGCCCAGATTAATGACGCAGGTGGGAAAGCGACCATGATAAAAATGGATGTGTCCGACCCGGAAGGCATCCAAGCCACCATTCAGCTTGCGCTCGATACCTATGGTCGGCTCGATGTCATGTTCAATAATGCCGGGCTGGGGGAGTTGGCCCTGCTCGAGGACACCTCTCTCGAAAGCTGGAATCGGACGATTGCCGTTACCCTGACCGGGACATTTCTGGGCATGAAATACTGCCTGCCGATTATGCGGAAGCAGGCAAAAGGCGCTATCGTCAACACCGCGTCGGTGTCCGGCATAGGCGGCGACTACGGCATGTCGGCGTATAATGCGGCCAAGGCCGGTGTTATCAACCTCAGCCGCTCGGCAGCAATCGAGAACGCCAAACATAATATCCGGGTGAATTGTGTCTGCCCCGGAGCGATTAACACTCGTGCAGCTCAACTTTTAGGTGGCGATCGAGCCGACGAATTCCGGCGTATGCAAGGTCAGGCCCATCCGCTCGGACGCATGGGAGAGCCAGAAGAAATTGCCGACACGGTGCTGTTCCTGGCGTCTGATGCAGCCTCGTTCATCACGGGTCAGGCGCTCGCCGTGGACGGCGGAATCACCGCTCATACCGGCCTGCCGAATATGCTGCATATCCAAAAAGGCTCAGCATAAGGAGCGCGTGTGGACTGGACAGCCCTGAGAGTCGCAAAAGAAGCGGAAATCCAGCGGCTCGCGGCCACACGCTTGAGCGAGGTCACACCGAGCATTCGTGACTTTACACAGTTTGTGATGACGCAGAAACAAGAACTCGCCCTCATCCCCGCGCTCAAACGGATGGACCCGGATACGGGTCAATCCTGGCCTGATCTGGACGTGGTTGCTCTTGCCCAGGAGTGCGACGCTACGGAAGCCGGGGCCATTGGTGTGTATACCGAACCGAGCATATTCGGCACGTCGAGTAAGGATATGCGCGCGATTTCGGATCGAGTCACCACCCCGCTGTTTGCACTTGATCTCGTCCTGCACGAAAGTCAGATTCATTATGCCCGGTTATGCGGGGCTGATGCGATTTTGCTGTGGGTCGGCGCGGTCGATGCGCCGACCCTAGAGCGTTTGATCATCACCGCACATTCCATCCACGTTGTCCCCGTTGTCATGGCCCAGACACCCGACGAACTCAGCCAGGCACTGGCGGCTGAGGCTTTTATCATCGGGCTTGCCGCTCCGAACGGCAAACTTGACGTTGCCCACGTCGCAGCGCTAGCCGCTCAGGTTCCGCCACGGACAACTCTTATCTCGCTGGATGAACTGACGACAGCCGAGGACGCCGCCGCGCTCTTCGGCACGGTCGATGCCGCGCTGGTGAGTAATTGTGTGCTTGATGCGACTGACGTGGAAGGGACTTTAGCCGAGTTGGTTCAATTGGGCCCGACCTGAGCCTCGGTAACTGCTGAGCGATATCGTATCGCAGACGCCAAGACCCTATAGTAGTCCAGAGAAGAGAGGGGCCAAGTATGACTGCCCAACAGGCAACAGCGGAAGTATTTTTTACTGCATTGAAGTCGCTCTCGAAACAAGAACAAGAGAGTATTCTTACTCGGATTGCGCTCGACAAGAAGCTGCATCGAATCTTAGAGGATATCTCTGATCGTCTTGCTATCGAGGAAGGGCGGGATGAACGGTCAAGACCGCTAAGGGACTATATTGCAGAGCGAGAACGGCAAGAGAAAAATCGGGCAAAATCTCGTAAGTGATGGCTTACACCATCTGACTCAAGCCCAGGGCGGAACGGGAGTTAGACCGGCTTTCTCTCACTCTGGTGCGTCGAATTTGGCGAAAACTCCTCTCTGAGCAGCTTTACCACATCGACCTTTTTAAGGAGCCGGACGGGTTTTGGCCACGCGTGCCCGCGGTCCGTTATAACGGGCTCTTCGATCACCAAGTCATCCGCCTCTCCCGAATCAGGAACGTATGGAATCAGGCGGGCAATGGGCATTTTACGATCACACACAACCACCGTCTCTCCCTTTCGGACCTCCGACAGATAGGCACTGAGCTTCGCCTTCAACTCCGATACCATTGCCCGTTTCATGGCCTTACCATGACTATATACAGTCTCCTCGTCAAGGAAAGAAAAAACAGGGGCATAGTGTGGAATGAGTGCAGTGTGGCGAGCGCATCATATCAATCTCACAAACTAGAGGATTGCGGATAGGGTGCGAATTGTGGGCAAGGTTGCAGACTTTTCCACACTATGCCATTTTTCAACAGCACGAAGAGTCCTGATTTTACACAGAAAAGGGAGCTGTCCTATGAAGTTCGGCATGATGTATGAGATCCAGATCCCCGAGCCCCATACCCCGAATATTGTGCAAGACACCTATAAGCAAGTCATTGCCCAGGTCATGTTGGCCGAGGAGATGGGCTTCGAGTATTTCTGGACGGTCGAGCATCATTTTTTAACCGAGTTTTCCTACTGTCCCGCTCCGGAGGTATTGTATGGTGCGATCTCACAGCGGACCAAGACAATCCGGATCGGTCATGCTGTTGCCCTGCTGCCGCCCCAGTACAATCATCCGATCCGTGTGGCGGAGCGCGCTGCGGTCCTCGACCTGTTAAGTGACGGGCGGGTCGAACTCGGCACGGGACGCTCTACCACGCTGATTGAGATGGAAGGATTCGGTATTGATCCGGAAGATACCAAGCCCATGTGGGAGGAAGCGATCTCGATCATCCCGCGGATGTGGCTCGAAGATCCCTTTTCGCACGAAGGGAAATATTTCAAGATCCCGCCCCGCTCGGTCATTCCCAAACCAGTCCAGAAACCCCATCCTCCACTGTGGGTGGCCTGTGCCCAGCCCGATAGTTTTACGGCTGCCGGTAAGAAAGGCATTGGCGCGCTGTGTTTTAATATCGGCCAACCAGAGGAACTCACCCGCCGGGTGCAACTCTACCGGGAAGGAATAGAACAGGCCGAGCCCGTTGGCGCATTTGTCAATAACCAGGTTGCTGCCCTCGGCATCGTCCACTGTGCTGAGAGCGACAAACAGGCCCGAGAAGTGGGGGGTCCGGCTGGCGAATGGTTCCTCAATAAAACACTCCAACTCTATCGGCCCTGGCAAGAACAGGGGACGAAGGTGCCTGATTCATACAAATTTGCAGTCGACTCAGTCCGTGGGGAGCGATCGGGCAAGACGTTGGACGAACTCATTGAAGGCGGTATGTTTTGCATGGGCGATCCGGATAGCTGTATTCGGACGCTCAAGAAATATGAAGAAGCTGGGGTTGATCAGGTGCTGTGCTTTATGCAGTTCGGTGGTATTCCACACCAAAACATTATGGATTCAATCCGCCTGTTTGGGAAATATGTGGTCCCGTATTTCCGGCCATAAGCATGTAACGATAATCTTTTCACAGGATCTCCGGATTCACCGGTGTGGGCGGACGCTGGCCGCTGAGAAAGGCCGCGATGTTTTCTGCCGCCAGCCTGGCCATGCGCGTCCGGGTGGCAATACTGGCGCTGCCAACGTGGGGAACAACCAGGCAGTTGTCGAGCGTCAGCAACGGATCGTCCGCGGGCAGCGGTTCTGGGTCAGTCACGTCAAGCGCAGCACCAGCGATTACGTTGTCTCGCAAGGCTTCATACAGAGCGTGCGTATCAACAATCGGCCCGCGTGCGGCGTTCACCAGAAAAGCGGTCGGCTTCATCTTTTTGAGCTGAGGTGTCGAGATGAGGTGGCGCGTTTGCGAACCGAGCGGAACCAGAACGACCACAAAGTCCGACTCGCTCAGGAGGGTATCCATATCGACACGGGTACACCCGAGCTGCTCCTCAGCGGCTTTGTTCCGACTCCGATTATGGTAGAGCACGCGCATATCAAAGCCTTGCGCCCGCTTGGCGACTTCGGTTCCAATACGACCCAGGCCAATAATGCCCAGCGTGGCATGATGAACGTCCGTCCCAAGAAAGACAAACGGACTCCACACCGGCCACTGGCCGGCGCGTACGCGGCGTTCGCCTTCGCCGATTCGGCGGGCGATGCCCAGAATGAGGGCAAAGGTGAGGTCGGCGGTGGTTTCGGTTAAAACGCCTGGCGTGTTGGTCAGTAAGACGCCGCGACGTGTTAGCGCCGGGAGATCCACATTGTCATACCCGACCGCCATATTGGCAACGATCTTGAGCTGTGGCGCATGGTTGAGCAGGTCGGCATCAATGCGTTCCGTGACCATGCCCAGCAGGGCAACGGTATTGATAATCTCTTGCAGCAGGGTCTCACGCGGAATAGCTTGATCTGACTCCCAGACATGCACCTCGCCGCAGGTCCGTAAGGGTGCCAGTGCTTCTTCAGGAAGCTGGCGGGTAACATAAATTTTTGGTGGTTGCTGAGACATGACCCTTCCCTCATATATCCAAAGCACGGAGAGGGTGGCATAAGCGCGATTGAAATACTAGATTGGAGACGACAGGAATCAAAGAGTCGAGGAGTCAAGCAATGGACCAGCCCTCAGAGAAAAGTATCAAACGCATGCGCATCTATGTAGACAAATACATGCAGAAGACCGGGACCTCAGGCCATCCGGAGTCCGAGGTGACCGAAGCGGTGATTCTGGGCCTGGCCAATAATATCGACGAGGTTGGCCGCCCGCTGTGTCCGTGTAATTTTTATCCTGACAAAAAAGCCGAGGTCGAACGCAGCCGCGAATGGGTCTGCGCCTGTGACGAAATGAAGAAGTGGAAGTACTGCCACTGTCTGTTGTTCGTGACACCCGAGGGCATGCCCATTACCGAATACCTGCCGGCAGATCACGAGGGCCGGCAGATTTACGGCGAGGTCAAGGACCCGACGCCGGACAAGGGTCGGGAACTGGCCGACAAAGCCTAGCCGCAGCCGTCTGCCGTCCCTCGCTCAGATGCCGACAAAATTACAGGTTAACTCCAGGCCGAAGATGCGGCCTGGAGCCAAGGGTGAAAAGGTACCGCCGCCGAGTGCCGGCGGAAATTGCGTATCACTGCCGAACGCGACAGTGCCCAGCAGGTTCTTGCCGTACACGCCGACCACCAGTCTTCTCCGTTCGGATATGAAGCCGTAGCACGACCGACAAACGGCCAGAAGGACGGCTCTCTCCAAAGCGGGGCGTTCTCCGTAGAGGCATGCCCCCCCACAGGCACGGCGAAGTGAGGCTGCTACCAGCACCGTGAAGGCCCTCTTGGGAGGGGAGTATACTGAATTGATCCCCTCCCCACTCTGGTCTGAGCGCCTGCCTTGCACCTGATGAACTGCCTCGTATAGCATGGTGCTTAATTTCACGAAGGAGGACAACGCATATGCAAGTTGGATATTTTGCGATTGGCATTGGCATAGGGGCCGACCCCGAGGTGGTCGGCATTACGGCGCAAACGGCTGAGCAATCAGGCTTTCATTCACTCTGGGCACCCGAACACGTGGTGTTGCTCGACCAGTACACCTCAAAATACCCGTATTCACCAGATGGTCGATTGCCCATGCCGACCACGCAGATCGATATTCTCGATCCATTCACCGCCTTAACCTATGCCGCCGCGCAAACCACAACCATCCGTCTCGGAACCGGCATTTGCCTGCTGCCCGAGCGGAACCCGGTGGTCACCGCAAAAGAAGTCGCCAGTTTGGATAAGCTTTCGGGCGGGCGTTTTGATTTCGGTGTCGGCGTGGGCTGGCTGGCCGAAGAGTTCAGCGCGGTGGGCGTCCCCTGGGAGCGCCGGGCGCAACGCACACGTGAATATCTCAAGGTCATGAAAATGCTGTGGACCGAGGAAGAGTCCGAATTCAGCGGAGAGTTTTGCAGCTTCCCCAAAGTCCGTTCGTATCCCAAACCGGTCCAGAACCCGCATCCGCCGATTATCTTTGGGGGCGAAAGCAAGCCGGCCCTGCGTCGGGTGGGCGAGGTCGGTGACGGCTGGTTCGGGGTGAATGTCACGCCCGAATCAACCAAAGAGCACATCGAGCGGATGAAAGGCTATGCCGAAGCCGCCGGCCGTGACTCCAGTCAGTTCCACTATTCTGTCTCCACCGGGATTGGCATGCCAATTACATTGGATGAGGTCAAACGCTTCCGCGACCTGGGCGTACATCAGATCATTGTGGGCGGTTTTTCCGAAAACGCGGCTGCGGTCAAAGGCGATATCGAAAAACTGGCCGAGCAGATCGTCGTACCGGCCGCTGACCTGTAACCGACCGACTGCCGTTGAGAGGAGCAGCATAATGAGCCGACTGTATGGCGACCGGCATCGCACCCTGCAAGACCAATTTGAAACGCGCAAGCTGGCCGACCGGGTGGAAGAGGCTGTGGTCAAGACTACGGTTGGCAAGGGCGACAAAGCCTTTATCGAGTCGCGGGATATGTTTTTCCTCTCAAGCATCGACCATCAGGGCCGCCCGACGGTCTCGTATAAAGGCGGTGATCCGGGCTTTGTCAAAGTGCTTGACGAGCAGACGGTCGTATTCCCCAGCTATGACGGCAACGGCATGTTTTTCTCGATGGGCAATATCGCCGGCAATGCGGAAGTTGGCCTGTTGTTTATCGACTTTGAGACGCCGAACCGGGTCCGTGTACAGGGCACAGCAACCGTCTCAGCAGATGATCCGTTGATTGCGGACTACAAAGAAGCCGAGCTGCTCGTCCGCGTCCAGGTGTCCGAAATCTGGACGAACTGCCCACGCTATGTCCACCGCTACCAGAAAGTTGACCCCTCCCGGTACGTTCCGCGAGCGGTGTGTGAAACTCCGCTCGCAGAATGGAAACGTATCGATATGCTCCAGGACGTCCTGCCACCGAAAGATCAGGGTCGGACGGAAAGAGCAGGCGGCACCATATCCATGCAGGAGTGGGCGGAAAACGCCAAGGTTGGCAGAGGCTAGAGCCTGTTACGTTTGCGTGCGGCCACACAGGGTTCCACGCAATAGATAGGGAGCTTATCGATGCCGGGAGACTCCGAGAGAAGCGGGGAAACCCATTCCACTTCAATTTCAACGGAGGGCGAGACCGAGTCGGAGGAGGGGGCGGGCAGTGACCTCCAGATGGCGCCCGAGCAGATGCTTGCCCTTGCCCGCAAGGCCGTGGAGCTCTTGGTAGAGCGGATCGAGCGCCTGCCCGGAAGAGATGCCTGGGAAGGCGATTTCCGGCAGGGGCTCGAGGATCAACTGCTGGAGGAGCCGCCCGAGGCCGGCCGACCCGCGGTAGAAGTCCTGGAGCAGGCGGCCCGCGAGATCCTCCCGGTAGCGGTGCAGCACGATCACCCGCGTTTCTTCGGATTCATTCCGTCGGCGCCTACTTGGCCGAGTGTGCTGGCCGACTTCATGGCCGCGGGGTACAACATCAACACCGTCACTTGGCTGGTCGCGAGCGGCCCGAGTCAGGTCGAACTGGTGGTGATTGACTGGTTCCGACGCTGGCTCGACTATCCGGAGAGCGCCGGCGGACTCTTCACGAGTGGAGGCTCGGCTGCCGGTCTCGACGCCCTCGTCGCTGCGCGGGAAGCGGCCGGCCATCCCGAGCGCGCGACCGTGTACATGAGCGACCAGAGCCATAGCGTGCTCAGCCGCGCGGCGATGATTATCGGCGTGCGCCCGGAGTGCGTGCGCAAGGTTCGGAGCGACGGGGACTTCCGCTTGGACATGGAGGCGCTCGCGCGTGCCGTGGCCGACGACCGCGCGGCGGGCTTCAATCCCATCGCGGTATGCGCCAACGCCGGGGCGAGCAGCACCGGAGCCGTCGATCCGCTGGGAGCGATGGCGGACTACTGCGAGGCGGAAGGCATCTGGCTGCACGTCGATGCCGCGTACGGCGGCTTCGCAGTCGTGACCGAGGAGGGCAAAAGGCGCTTACGCGGGATTGAGCGTGCCGATTCGATCGGGCTGGACGCGCACAAATGGCTCTTCCAGCCCTACGAGGCGGGCTGCCTGCTGGTGAAGGACCTAAGCAGCCTGGAGAGCGCCTTCGAGCTGCATCACGATGTTCTCCAGGACACAGTATGGGGTGCGAATCATCCCAACTTCGCGGACCGCGGCCTGCAACTGAGCCGCTCGTTTCGGGCCTTGAAAGTCTGGATGTCGATCCAGACCTTTGGCATGGCCGCGTTCCGGCGGGCCGTGTCGCAGGGGATGGAGTTGGCGGCCCAGGCCGAGGAGTACGTCCGGGCGAGCCCGATCCTAGAGATGGTGAACCCGGCGTCGCTGGGGATCGTGTGTTTCCGGGTCAACCCGACGGCCACCGCCCTCAACGAAGACGCTCTGGAAGAGATCAACAAAAATGTGCTCGCCCGTGTCTTTTGGGAAGATCCCGCGTTCATCTCGTCGACGAGTCTCCGGGGGACATTCTCTCTGAGGCTGTGCATCCTTAACCCCACCACGAGCTGGGATGATGTGCGTGAGACCCTAGCGGCCACCGAGCGCTTCGGCGGGGAGGCGCTACCGAAGCTGTCCGGCGATTAGGCGCGGGCTGGCCGCACAGACGCGCTAGCCTTCAAATGGCTGCAACCCGTCAAGGTCGGGCTCTTCCTCGACTGGCATCTGTGCCTCGGACTGGGCCTTAGTGAATTCATACAGGCGTTGCTGAGAGCGGACGGGTTGGAGCGGGTCAGGCTCCACCCGCTTGGAGCGTCCGTCGGGTAAGATGAGGCGTGCCTTGACCGTATCTGCCAGTTGAATGCTGAGCATTTCAAACAGCTGCTCCTGAATATGGGGGTCAAGGATGGGGAAGGCCACTTCGACTCGGCGGTCCAGATTACGCGGCATCCAATCCGCGGAAGCTAAGAAGTATTCTGCGTTGCCGGCATTATGAAAGTAAAAGATACGGGCATGTTCGAGGTAGCGGTCAATAATCGAAATCACCCGGATACGTTCGGATATCCCCGGCAGGCCGGGCCGTAAGCAACAGATGCCACGCACGATAAGATCAATCTCTACCCCCGCCTGGCTGGCGGTGTACAACTCCTCAATCATTGCCGCATCAACCAGACTGTTGATCTTGGCAATGATTCTGGCGGGTTTCCCCTCCAGGGCATGTTCCGCTTCGCGCCGGATACGCTCAATCATGCCCTCACGCATACTCGTGGGGGCGATCAGGAGATGCTGAAACGCTTGCGGGCGGGTATAGCCGGTTAACAGATTAAACAGATCCGTGAGATCGTCGCCAAAGGACTCACGGCAGGTAAAGAGACCCAGGTCGCCGTATATACCACTCGTATTCACGTTATAGTTGCCGGTTGCCAGGTGACAGTAGCGGCGGATACCATCATTCTCACGCCGCACCACCAGACACGCCTTGCAGTGCGTCTTATAGCCGACCAGACCATACACCACATGGGCACCGACTTCTTCGAGCGCGCGCGCCCAGGTGATATTGGCTTCCTCATCAAAACGGGCCCGCAGCTCGACCAGCACGGCCACTTCTTTGCCGGCTTCTGCTGCCCTGGTGAGCGCCTGGGCAATAGGCGAAGTCGGGCTGACCCGATAGAGGGTCATTTTAATGGCAAGGACATTCGGGTCGGTGGCCGCCTCTTCCACAAAGCGCGTGACCACATCGAAAGATTGGTAGGGATGATGCGCCAGGATGTCACCCTCTCGAATAGCACTCCACATATCGGGCTTTTGCTCACAGGCTGGGATCGGGAGGGGCGTCCACGGCTGGTCTTTGTGCTGCGGCAGGTCAACCGCTCCATAGAGTTGCAACAAGTCGGTAAAAGCGGTGAACCCCTCACCGGCATACAGGTCTTCGGGTTGCAGATCGAGCTCATCAATAAACATATTGAGGACGCCCTGAGGAAGATCAGGGTCGTATTGCAGCCGAACCGCAGTCCCCATGCGCCGCTCTCGCACGCTCTCTTCGATGCTCGTGAGTAAATCTTCCGTCCGTCCTAGAAACAGGGCAGAGTCAGCGTCCCGCGTCACCCGGACGGCATGACACGACAGGATCTCATAGCCGTGATACGGGCGGGGTAAATACAGCCGAACGACATCTTCAAGCAAGATAAAGATGTGCTTGCCGGTTGGGGCCGGAAGAGCGATAAAGCGTTGGACGACTTGGCTGGGCACATGCACAACGGCCAGTTTGGTCTGGGGCAGACGGGAGGGCCCGGCTGAGCGCAAGGCGGCGACTAGGCACAGAGAGCGATTGCCCAGGTGGGGAAAGGGATGGCCGGGGTCAATCGCCAGCGGCGTGACAACCGGCAGCAAAGTCCGACGAAAGAATTCTTCCAGAAAATGGCGTTGCTCGGCATTCAACTCTTCCAGACGGGTGATATGAATCCCCTCGGCCTCCAACTGCGGCTGGATGGTCTCCAGAAAGCCGCGGTGTTGTTCCTCGGCAAGCTCATGGACTCGTTTTGAAATCGCTTTCAGTGTCTGGGCCGGCGTCATGCCATCCGGACCAGCCTCCAGGTCGCCCTGCACAATGCGACGCTTGAGCCGAGCCACCCGGACCATAAAGAATTCGTCCATATTGGCGCTGAATATAGCCATGAACTTGACGCGTTCGAGCAGGGGGACACTTTCATCGAACGCTTCTTCAAGCACGCGTCGGTTAAATTCGAGCCAGGACAACTCGCGGTTAATAAACGGCTTGTCTTCCATTGTGCTTACCGCCGGGTATCGGACCACCCCCAAAATGATACAAGCGCAGAGCGCTGAATAGCAACCCCGTGGGGCGGCCGGCGCGGCCGGCGCCGCACAGCCAGCAGCATATTGACCAGAGCCCGGACGAGGGCAAAACGCGCTACGTTGGAGTCAGTATCTAAGGGCACAATAAGTTCGGACACGAGTGGAAGCACTCCATCCGGGAAATTTTACACAGTGATGACAGGTCAGTGACAATCCGGAGAAGGGTACGCTTCAGCGTAATGGGCGGACGGTCAGGAAACTCCGCCACCAGGCTCAATTTTCCACCCATCGCTTCAACGGAGCCGCTGAGCGTGGAGAGCAGTAGATCGCTACGCTTCTCGATACGGGAGACGTTTTCCTGGTTGATCCCGAGTTTCTCGGCGACCCGCACCTGCGAAGGTCGCATCAAAGTCGTGCCGCCGGGCCGGCCACCACCCTAGGGCACCGGCTCACTGCCCACAATGGTCAATCCCTGGGTGACCGACGACCAGCGCAACCGCACCTCCACCAGCTGCGTCGCCTGCGTCGCCTTGTCCCGCACCTCCACCCCGCTCAACACAATCTCTTCCCCCTCAATCCAGACCTCAGCCCCGGACACGTCAAACACGTCCACAAACGCATACCCGCCCAGTTGGACCACCCTGACCGTATGCTCGGTGGTCTCCACGTCGCCCGCCTCGGTCGTAATCCGGACCCCGATCGTATGCGCCCCGACCGCTAGGTTGCCATAGTTGACCACCAGCCCCCAGCCGCTGTCCAGCGCGCCCCCCTCATCCGGATAGGCCGCGGCTACATCCGGCCGCCGCGAACAACACGGCACGGGCCCGCTAGCAGCCTCGTCAATGTGGAGGCTCACCGTGGCCAGCTCCCTCCCCATGTCGGCAAAGGCCCACCCCCGGATGAGCCCGATGCCCACCACGACGGTCTGGTCGGCCGGCGCTTCATACGCCGCCGTGAGCCCCGCCGCCGCCGTCACCTGCCCCGGGCTCAGCAGCCACCGCCCCCAGGCCGCCAGCCCGGCCAGCAGCCGCGCTACCCCGGCCCGGACGCTCTCCACCGGCGCGGGCTCAATCGGTGTGGTCTCCACCAGCTGGAGCCCCTGCACCGCCGTCTGCCACCCATAGCGGGCTTCAATCTCCTGTGCCTCCTGGCTCGCTTTGTCCCGAATCACCACCCCGTCCAGTACCAGCTCCTCGGCCTCGAGCCAGACTTCTGCCGTGGCCAGGCTGAAGCGGTCCGCAAACACTACCTCGCCTGGCTTCAGCACGTGGATCGTGTGGTCGGCGGACTCCCACGTGTCCCCTTGGCTGCTCGTGGCCACCACCCGTAGGGTATGGGTCCCCGCGGCCAGCTCGCCCCAGTTGTAGGTCAGCCCCCAACCGCTCGCCACGGTGTTCGCCGCAGGAAAGGCAGGATAGGCGGCTTGCACGTCCGGGCGCTCGGAACAACACGGGATGGGGGTCTCGCGCTGCCCGTCGATATACACCACCACTTCCGCAATCTCGACGCCGGCCGCTTCGGCAAACGTCCAGCCCCGGATGAGGTCAATGCCGGACACGGTGGCGCCGGCCGCCGGGCTCTCGAAACGGCTTTGCAGGGCCGCCGCCTCCAAGGCCGCCGCGATGACGAAGGGCACCGCCGGCTGGTTGCCGTTGCCGGCCCGGTCCCGGGCCACGTTCGCGCCCACCTCGACTCTCACCTCTCCGCTGGCTGCCGGCGTGATTGTCACGGTGTACGTGCGTGAGGATCTCTTCTTGAAATGCGCCGCCGTCCCGTTGTGCACGTCAATATCCGTGAGGCGGAAGCCGTACACGCTCTCGGAGAAGCGGATTGTCACCTCGAACGCGCCCGTTACCGGGGCCGCGGCCGCACTCGTAATCGTGACCCGCGGGCGGGTCCGGTCCTTGTCGTTGTCGGCCTCGGTCGCCGTTACCGGAGGGGGAGTGAGGTCGTCGTTGTTGTAGTCTGGGTCATCGCCGCCCAAGAAGCTGTGGCTGAAGGTCGCAGTACCGTTCAAGCTGTCGGCGTCCTCGGCCGCCGAGACCGTCACCGTCTGCAGCGTATTCCAGTTCAAGTTCGTGAAGGTCAACGTCTCCGGGCTCGCCGTCAGATCCGTGTCGCCCCCGGACCCCCGCCTCACCATGATCGTGACCTCCGCGGTCGGCGGGGTGTTGAGCGCCACCGCGTAGCCCTCCGAGCCGCCCTCCGGCGCCGATATTTTCTGCGGCGAGACCGTCACATCGGCGGAGAGGGCGACCGCCGGCGTGGCGATTACGTTGGATGGCTCACTGGTGTCCAAGGAGCCTTGCACCGCCACCACCGTGAAGGTGTATGCGGTGCCGTCGATCAACTTGAGAACGGTAGCGGTCGTCGTCGGCCCCGATCGGGCCGGGATCAGCGAAGACTCCTGGAACGCGTCGGTGCTGGTGACCTTGGTGTCGACCCGGTAACTGGTAACCTCGGAATGCGTGTCCCACTCCAGGCCGACCCAGCCGGAGTTCGGAAGAGCCACCAAATTGCTCGGCGCGGCAAACAGCGGCGTGAAGGTCACTTCGGCTGAAGCGCCCTTTGTGTTATAAATGTTCACCGCACGTAACTGGAACTTGTACGTGATGCCGTAGGTCAGGCCGGTAAGGAGGAACGAGGTGGTGTTCGCGTCGCTACCGGCTATTACGGTCCAGTCCGGATCCCACGTGATGCCGTTGTCGGTGGAGAGGCCGTATTCGTAATAGGCGATCTTCTCATATTCGGGCGCGAGGATCCAGGTGAACGTTCTCGAGGCGCCCGAGTCCGCGTGCGCCGGTACCGTGAAGCCGAGCAGCAGCGCGGCGGCGAGGACTGCGCCGATGAATGTCAGCCTTGAGAAAGTTCTCAGAGAAACTGCCTTGTGATCTGCGCCGATTCGACCCCGCGCCGGGGTATGGGAGTGTTCGGTGGTGTTGGTGTGAGCCGTGCCGGAGTTGCCGGCGCTGAAGGTGGATGGGCCGTCGGTCATGGTCGCCTCTCGCTAACAGTCAAGTGGTTCTACTCGCCGCTCGCCGGCCGTATCAGTGGCCTGCGTCCGCCGATGGTATAGCACAGCGCGAATCCTCTCAACACTCCACGCGTCGAACCCCTTGGGTCTGGCGAGGGGGAGGTTATGGAGATGGGAGGATCGCAACGAGCAGACGCAGGCGGCTATGGCCATCTCTGGCGATATGGCCGCGTGGCCGTTCAGCACGCGCGAAAGCGTGTGACGGGCGACGCCCACCACCCGTCGCCTCGGGAACGTTCAGACCAAGCGGGGTCAGGCAGTTCTCTTTGATGTTACGGCCAAGATGCGGTGGATTCTTCATCGGCATGGCGTCTCCCTCCCCAACACACTGGGCCTTACAGCAGCGTGACCGCCTCAAGCCGTGCAGCCTTCTGATCGAAGGTGTACAGGGGCTGGGCTCCGAATCGTTCGGCCGCGGCCAGGATCATCAGGTCGGAAAAGCCGACGCCACCCGTCCGGTAGCGGAGCGCCGCCCGCGCCACATCGTCGGCGGCCTCGATGACGAGACCCTCCGTCGCCACGAGTGCTTCCAATATCGTCGCAATCTGGTCACGGGCAAAGCCGTAAGCCCGTTGCAGCACCCAGACCAACTCGACGGTCACCTCGCGGCAGACATAGCCGGGACGGTCCGCCGTAAACGACTCCAGCAATTCCCGCGCGGCCTCCGCCTGTTTGGCGTCGTCGCCTACCAGATAGCGGGCGAGGACGTTGGTATCGAGTGCGATCATTCCTCAGCCGCCCCCTCGGCTACGGCCTGCTCCATTTCGTCCACCGTGATGGCGGGGCCGTCGTGCTGTAGTACGCCGAACAGCCGACTGATGGGGCGCACAGGCAGAATGCGCACCTCACCGTCGAAAATAACGTAGCGCACCCGATCCCCAGCCTGTATGCCGAGCGTCTCCCGCACGGGCTTGGGGAGGGTGGTCTGGCCCTTCTTGGTGATGGAAGATTCGAGCATAGCGGCACCTCAATTCGCCTTGCAATATATAGAAAGTCCTTACTTCAGGCAATAAAGTAAGCAATGTGAGGCAATAGCAGGCATGAGGCTTTCTTTCGGCCTGAGTGTGACGGTTTTCCCCTTCGCGGACTCATGGCCTCCTCAAACGCAGGAGGCCCGAAACGTCAGGTCGAGACGCCGCTGCCGGCATCTCGGACACCCTGTGTTCCCAGGCAATTCGGGAGGAGACGGCGAGCGAGGGCCGCTACCGCATGCGCGACCCGCAGGCTGTTCGAACGTGTCGGATGGACATCAAGCCATGCGGTCCAGAGCGAATCTCACTTCATGCTCTTGACGACATATGCCTCTTAGATCATAGTGCGAACGTGGACTGGGAAGTTCAATTCGAGCCGGCCTTCGACCCGGAATTCGATGCCCTGCCCGTCGCAGTGCAGGATGAGTTGCTTGCGCAAGCCAAACTTCTTGAGGCATTCGGGCCGGCACTGGGCCGCCCTAGGGTGGGCACCCTGAATGGATCACGCCACGCCAACATGAAGGAGCTCCGCTTTCAGGCCGCGGACGGCGTGTGGCGGGTCGCTTTTGCCTTTGACCCCGAGCGGAAGGCCATCCTGCTTGTCGCTGGCGACAAATCGGGCATCAGTGAAAGACGCTTTTACAGACAGTTGATCAAGAAGGCGGATGGCAGGTTCGATACGCATCTCGACCGGCTGAAGGATGAAAGGAGGACAAGATGACGACTCTAACGGAGAGACTGGACCAACTCCCCCTGGCGCGCCGGAAGAAAGTGGCGCAACGGGCGAAGGCGTTGATCGCCGAAGAGATGTCCTTGCAAGACCTGCGCAAAGCGCGAAAACAGACCCAGGTGCGGGTAGCCAAGAAGCTCGGAATCAACCAGGAAAACGTCTCGCGTATCGAGAAGCGTAGCGATCTGCTTATATCGACGCTCAGCAGCTACGTCGAAGCGATGGGGGGAAAGTTGAGCCTGGTGGCGGAATTCCCCGATCGTCCGCCCATCACGCTGACCGGCATTACCGCTCTGGACAACGCAGACCGAGTAGCAAAGTCATCGCCCACCCGCTGACCGGGTCGACGGGACGTATAGACCTTCTTTGACAGCAGGGCGATCTGGAGAAGTTTACGCCAGCAGCAGGAGGGAGGGAGGGACGCTGCTAGGGCGTGAGACCCTGGGAGAGGGAGGTCTACAGCGCGCCTAGCAACGCTAGGGGGTAGGGATAGCGTCTTGTGTCTTTATACTTCCTCTTACATGACAGCATTGTGACTCGACGATGAAAAGTGTGTGACTTCGGATGTCCATTTTGCCGCTTCCCTCCAGCCCAACTTGATCCAACCCTGAATCCAACGCTATTGTACGCACAGCCCCTGCTCACCAACGTCAGTCAGAACGAGCAGCAACCCGACGCATGGAAACGCATACGACATATTCAGCACCCTCCGCCGCCTCTCCTCAGGCGCCGGCGCAAGCGCCTTCATTGGAACATCTCGTCATTCAGGCCGAGCTGGGTCAGGACGAGCGTGTCCGGGCAGGAATCGCCGCCCTGCATCCGGCGGACACGGCAGAGTTGTTGAATGTGTTGGAAGAGCCCGAGGTGAAACACAAGGTGTTTGGCTTCCTGGCCAGACCGCAAGCAGCCGAAGTCTTAAGCCTCGTTTCCGCACACACCAAAGACGCCCTGGTCGAACGCCTGTCGGATGACGGGCTGGGAGATCTGGTCGAATATCTTGACTCTGATGATGCCACTGACCTGCTGGCCTCCCTATCGGCCCGACGCGCCAGAGCGGTGCTCGACGAGGTGCCGCCGGACCTGTCCGACGAAGTCACGCAACTCTTACGCTATCCCGAGGATACGGCCGGCGGGATCATGCAGGTCGAATATATGGCGGTGTCCCAAGGCACGCGTATCGGCCAAGCCATTGAGATGATTCGCAGTCGGAGCGATGAAATCCCAGACATCCATATCGTCTTTATCGTCGATCCCACCAATCACCTGGTTGGCGTTTTACCCCTCCGAAAATTTATTCTCGCCCACCCGACCGATCTCGTCGAAACCGTCATGGACCAGCAGGTCATTTCGGTTCGTGCGGATCTGGACCAGGAACAAGTCGCCCAGATGTTTAAAAAATACGACCTGATTTCCCTGCCCGTGGTCGATATCGAGGGTCGCTTACTCGGGCGTATTACGGTCGATGATGTGGTTGATGTGATGGAAGAGGAGGCCACGGAAGACATTTACAAGCTCGCCGGTCTGGATGAAGAGGAAGAAGTGCTGGACTCCCCTTGGCAGTCTATCCGTCTGCGTCTGCCCTGGCTGGCACTCAATTTGGTGACCACCACGCTGAGCGCCCTGGTCATTGCCTTTTTTGAAGGCACGATTCAGCAAATTGCCATTGCCGCAGCCTTTATGACGATTGTGGCGGCCCAAGGGGGGAATGCCGGCGTCCAAACGCTTACCGTCATCGTGCGGGGTATTGCTTTAGGAGAAGTCCCCCTGACACAAACCAAGCGCGTGTTGGTCAAGGAACTGACCATAGCCCTGGGCAATGGTCTTGCCCTGGGCTGTGCGGCCGGCATTGTTGCCTACCTGTGGAAAGGCGATGCCACGCTGGGCGTTGTGCTGGCGCTGGCGCTGCTGGCCAACCTGATTATTGCGGCGTTTGTCGGGAGTATGGTCCCGCTGACTCTCCGTCGCCTGGGCGTTGATCCGGCGGTGGCCTCAAATGTGTTTGTGACGGCGTGTACCGATATCTGTGGCTTTTTGTTTTTTTTGGGTATTCTGACACTGTTTTTACAATTTGCCTGACAGTGGCTCTGCCTGTGAGGATGGGTATTAGTCTTTCTAATAATTGAGATTTGTATAATTTAGGTCAACCTATCTTCTCAAACCCGTATATCCATGTTATACAGATTCCATCTCGCTTATAAATGTATACATAGCTGAGTTCTCCCCGACTCGGCATGTATCAAGGCCCGTGGGTTTCCCCTCCTTTTTCCCACGGGCCTTTCTTTAACATAACGGCCGAGCCCCCCACTGTGCGTCCTTTGACTCGCCTCAGCCGTCTGTATAAACAGACAGAGCATATCTCTCACAGCGAAGGAGCGGCAGATGAAAATTATCAGCTTTAAAATTTGTCCTTTTGTCCAACGTGTCACGGCCCTGCTGGAGGCCAAGCACGTCCCGTACGATATCGAATATATCGACCTCAGCAATAAGCCGGCATGGTTTCTCGAAGCCTCTCCCAACGGCCAAGTTCCGATCCTGATAACAGACACGGACCAGGTCCTGTTCGAATCTGATGCTATTGTTGAATACCTCGACGAAACGACAGGAGACCCAATTTCCGCCAACGACCCGGTACAGAAAGCCCAAGACCGCGCCTGGTCTTATCTGGCGTCAAAGCATTACTTAGTGCAGTGCAGCGCGCAACGCAGCACGGATGAACAGACGCTGGAGGAGGGCCGAGCACGACTAGGCACGGCCTTCGCCAAAATGGAAGCAAGACTAGAAGCGCGGCTGGGGGAAGGCCCCTACTTCGACGGAGACAGCCTGGGCATGGTGGATATCGCCTGGCTGCCGTTGCTCCATCGCGCCGCGATTATTGAACGCTATACGGACTTTGACTTTCTCGGAGCATTTCCACAAGTGAAGCAATGGCAGAAAGCTGTGCTTGCAAGAGAGATTGCCGAACAGTCCGTTGCTGAGGATTTTGAGAGCCGCTTCACCGCGTTTTATTTAGCGGACACGACCTACCTCGGCCAGCTCGCGAAAAAACAATCTGGAACAGCCTGTTGTGGACCAACGGAATGTCGCGAGGAGGACCTCGCGTGCTGCGCCTGAACACGAAGACTGAAACCCAGGCGTTCTCTCATGCTGAGAGCCGGGGGGAATACCCCCAATTCATGCAGATGTTTTTGATTTGTAACATTCGTGTCATATTCCTTTAGCTTGGACGGCGTATGCTGAATCCTTCTTTTCAGGAGAGATCACGAGAATGACGACCACACCATCTCCGTTTAAGCCGTCGCAGGGGTTGAGTGTTTTTGAGCGCTACCTCACCGTCTGGGTCCTGCTGTGTATTGGCGTGGGCATCGGTCTCGGGAGTGTCGCCCCAGGGCTCGCGACCTTTCTTGACGGGCTTTCGCTGTCTGTCGGCGACGCGCCGGTTGTCTCGATTCCGATTGCGATCTGTTTGTTCTTCATGATGTACCCCATCATGGTTAAAATAGACTTTGCCGAGGTCATTCGAGCGGGGAAAAGCGTCCGCCCGGTTGGACTCACCCTCTTTGTCAATTGGGCCATTAAGCCCTTCACGATGTATGCGATTGCCGTTTTTTTTCTCGGTGGCGTCTTTCTCGATCTGATCGGCCCGGAGGCGGTTGACCACGTCAAAATGCCGCTCGGTCTCAATCTGCCGGTCGGGTCGTCTCACGGCTCCGGGACCGTCGTGTTGATTGACGGCATCAAGATGTTGGAGGTGCCGCTGTGGCGCAGCTATCTGGCCGGCTGTATTCTGCTGGGCATAGCGCCCTGTACGGCCATGGTCCTGGTCTGGGGCTATCTGGCCAAGGGGAATGACAGTCTGACGCTTGTCATGGTCGCTATCAACTCCCTGACCATGCTGGTCCTGTATGGCGTGTTAGGCGATGTGCTGCTCGGTATCGGCCGTCTACCCGTCCCCTGGCAAGCCCTGCTGCTGTCCATAGGCGTGTATGTCGCGCTTCCACTGGCGGCAGGCTATGTGTCTCGTCAGTGGATTATGCGGACCAAAGGCGAACGCTGGTTTCGGGAGCGTTTTCTCCACTTTCTCACGCCTGTCACCATTAGCGCGCTGCTCATCACCCTGGTCCTCTTGTTCTCCCTCAAAGGCGCAATGATTCTGTCCAATCCGCTGATGATAGGCTGGATTGCGATTCCCCTCTTTATTCAAACGGTTCTTGTTTTCGCGCTGGCGTATGGACTGGCGAGAGCCCTGCGGCTGTCTTACCAAAACGCAGCCCCAACCGCGCTGATTGGTGCCTCAAACCATTTTGAGGTTGCCATTGCCACGGCAACCATGCTGTTTGGGCTGTCCTCCGGAGCTGCCTTGGCAACGGTTGTGGGCGTACTGATTGAGGTCCCGGTTATGTTGATGCTGGTTCGCTTTTGCCAACGAACCGAGGGCTGGTTTGCAGCGGCCGCGCCCACCCCCCGACACACGGCTCAGGAAATGCCGCGCCCGGAAGGACAGTTCACACCACACTAGAGCGTTTCACGCTAGGCCCGCGTCTTGGTGGCCAGTGGAGGACAGCACCCCCCTGTCTCTCCCTTGACCCGTGTGCTGCCAAAAGCAACCCACCCCGCCCTCAGCGTCCCGGCTGCCCCTCAGCCGATCTGCCGGTCATGTAGCCGGCTGGTGCGCAGGGCGCACCCTACGGGGATGCAGTCTCCTCTTGGCCGGGGTGGCGCGTCAGCGGCGGGGTGGGTGCCCTCCCGATGCGGGCTGGTGCTGACATTTTGCCTCAGCGGCGATTCGGGCCACTGTCACACAGAATTTATTTTTTCGTCATAAAAAACAGTCCCAGGGTGTGTATATATGGCCGGATATGGTCAAAAAACGACATATATCAAAGCCGGAAGGATAAAGAGCCGTGGAGCAACTTTCTCAGTCCTTTATCCACGCCATGGTCAAGCTATTGGTCCTGCATCTTCAATAACACCCAGCCGTCCGTTCAAGACGCCGAGTATGGGCGAGTATGTGTCGGACCATTGCGTCAGAAGGGGACTCACTGTTGAAAAAAATTCTTGTCGTAGAGGATGAGGCCAGTATTGCCAGCCTGATCGCGTATAATCTTGAGCAGGCCGGCTACTGTGTCGAAACTGCCGAAGATGGAGAGCAAGCCTGTGCGCGTCTTGAATCATTCAGACCCGATCTGGTGACCCAGGACCTGCTGCTGCCGCTCAAAAGCGGCTGGCAGGTGCTGGAATGTATCCGTCAGCAGGCGGATGCGCATATCCGTCAGGTGCCGATTATTGTGGTGAGCGCCCTTGCTTCTCAGAAGCAGCACCAGGAACTGAAACATAACGGCGTGTAATACTGTCTCAGCAAGCCATTTTCCATTGCCGAACTCTGCCGGCTTGTCCACCAGCAGACCTACCCTGCTCTTCATAAGCCGCTCCCGGCTGCCCAGCGGGTAACCGGCTAGCTTCTTCGCTGCCGGATTTTCACACACTCATAACGCTGCTGTCATGTTCTCGTAACAGCACGGATTTACCCTGCTCCCGCCCGTCTGTTTGAGAGGAGGTGATTCACGGCGACAGTATAGATGCATCACTCTATGTAGCTGGAAGGAATTCAGAGAATAGAGTTCAACAAAGGATTCAACCTGTTCAACCTTGAGGAGGAGAAACACTCTATGAGAAGATTGGGATTAGCGTTCTGTGCCGGCCTTGTTGCTGCAGGGCTGCTCATGGCACAGCCAGTGCAAGCAAAAAATGTGGCCGCGGAAATTCTTGATATTCTGAAGGCCAACGGACAGATCAGCGATCAGCAGTACCGCGATCTGATGATTAAGGCGCAGGCCGAGGACGAGAAGGCGACCGCCGCGGCAGAGGTCGGTCCTGGCCTGACGAAAAAGATCGAAAAGATCGAAAAGAGCGTCGGTAAGAAAAACTTCCTGGCCGCCTACTGGAAGAGCGGCCTGCGGCTCGACTCGGCCGACGGTGAGTTCAAGCTCAAAATCGGCGGTCGTATTCAGAACGACTGGAGCGTCTACAGTACGCGCAAAAAGCTCCGCAGGCAGTTCGGTCGGATCGGTGACGGCACGGAGTTCCGACGTGCCCGCCTGTTCATGGAAGGCAGTGTGTACGGCAACATCAAGTACAAAATGCAGTACGACTTCGCCAGCTCCGACCCGTTCAAGGACGCCTATATTCAGGTCAAGAAGCTGCCCCTGGTCGGGAACTTTACGGTCGGCCACTACAAGGAGCCGTTCTCGCTCGAAGAGCTGACCAGCAGCAAATACCTTACCTTTATGGAACGCTCGCTGCCCAACGTATTCTCCAGCGACCGTAATCTCGGGGTGCGGTTTAATAGAAGCTTTATGGATGAACGTGCCACCGCGGCGTTCGGTTTTTTCCGCGAGGGCAACCCGGACGATACCAGCACGACCTTCGGCAACAGTGGGACCTATAACGCCACGACCCGGCTGACCTTCCTACCCTGGTATCAGGAAAAGGGACGACAGCTCCTACACCTCGGGCTGTCATACAGACACGCGTTTCACGACAAAACCAACATGATTCGGTTCCGCCAGCGACCCGAGGCCCACCTCGGCCCCCGGTTCGTTGCAACACCGCGGTTCCAGGTCGAGGACATTGACTCCTTCAACCCTGAGGTGGCTTTGGTGTACGGCCCGGCCTCGTTGCAGTTCGAGTGGATGAGCGCATTGGTTGACCGACCCATGGGCGACGATATCCAATATAATGGCTACTACATCTTCGGCAGCTTCTTCCTGACCGGCGAGCACCGCCCGTACAAGATGTCCAGCGCTGCCTTTGATCGGGTTAAGCCCAAGAACAACTTCGACGGGAAAGGCGGCTGGGGCGCTCTGGAGCTCGCGGCCCGCTATTCCATGCTGGACCTGAATGACGAAGATATGAACGGCGGTGAGATGGCCAACTTCACCCTCGGCCTCAACTGGTATCTCAACCCCAATGTGCGCTTCATGCTCAACTACGTGCGGGCGATGCTGGACGAGGATGACTGCTACTACGAGGGCAGCAAAGGCGATCACTGCAGCGACACCGACATCATTCAGGCGCGGTTTCAAGTCGATTTTTAATGTTCACGTCATCACCCTGTAACACTAGTGCAACACTCACCCATCCATAATGGAGGATAACGCTATGCGAATAAAGAAAATACTGGCAGCCTGCGGAGCCGTGGCTCTCAGCACTTCTCTGGCGAGCGCCCAGACGATTGAGGTCGATGCCGATCTGCCACGCTACGCAAAGGTCAGCGGTGTCTCGGGCAACCTGAACAGTATCGGTTCAGACACGTTCAACAATCTGATGACCCTGTGGGCGGAAGGGTTTAAGAAAGTCTACCCCAACGTGAACGTCCAGATCGAGGGCAAGGGCTCAAGCACGGCTCCCCCGGCTCTGATTGAAGCCACGACCCAGCTTGGTCCCATGTCGCGCGCCATGAAGAGCAAAGAGCAAGACGCCTTTGAGAATAAGTTCGGCTACAAACCGACCCCGATCCGGACCTCGCTTGACTCATTGGCCGTCTTTGTCAATAAGGACAATCCGATCATGGGCCTCAATCTTCAGCAGGTCGATGCCCTGTTCTCAAAAAACCGGACATGCGGCGCAATCGCCGACGCCACCACCTGGGGCAACCTGGGTCTGAACGGCACCTGGGCCTCAGCGCCTATCAGTCTGTACGGTCGTAATTCCGCCTCGGGTACCTACGGCTTTTTTAAGAAAAAAGCGCTGTGCAAGGGCGACTACAAAGACACGGTGAAAGAGCAGCCGGGTTCGGCCTCTGTGGTCCAGGGCGTGAGTGAAGACCGCAATGGCGCCGGCTATAGCGGTATTGGCTACACGACCTCCGGTGTGCGGCCTATCCCTCTGGTCAAGGCAGGCAGTGACTATGTCGAGCCGACCTACGAAAACGTCGCCAGCGGGAAATATCCCTTGTCCCGTTTCCTGTATGTCTATGTGAATAAGGAGCCGAACAAGGCGCTTGATCCCCTGACCAAGGAATTTCTCAAGTTTGTCCTGAGTAAAGAAGGACAAGAGATTGTGGTCAAGGACGGCTACTACCCGCTGTCCGCCCAGCTGGTGGCTGCCGACCGAGCAGCGCTGGAATAATCGCGCGGCTCACATATGCGTTCGTATCGGGAGTAACCAAGGACGGGGGAAACCTCGCCCTTCTTCGTTCGAAGGTCGAAGGTCAAAAGTCGAAGGTAGGTCTATGATGCCGGAGATGCAGGAACACACATCCCAACCGTCGTCGCTGCCGACCGCAAACGGAGAGCGTTCGGTTGAGGTCCGTCTCTCGGCGACTGAAGATAAAAGCCGGATGCGGCGCAAAAAGCTGGCGGATAAGGCCGCGACCATCCTGATCACCTGTGGCGGCTTTGCCGTTATTCTGAGCATCGCGGCGATTCTTTTTGTGATCGTGGCAGAAACCCTACCGCTCTGGAACGCGCCAACCGCCGAGCTTGAGACTCCGCCAACTCCGCTGGCCGACCTGGTGGGCAGTGCGCACTCCGCGGACGTTCTTGCGCTGGGCATCGATGAATATCGAGAGATCGCCTACACCATTACCCAGGCGGGCAGCGTCGATTTTATTTCCCTCACGGACAATCGACTCCTTCAGCGCTATGAGGTCCAGGCCCTTCAGGGACGCCGGATCACTGCGCTGCACTATCACAACCTGACCCACACCGCGGCTCTCGGAACCGCCGACGGTGTCGTTATTCCCCTGACGATTTCCTTTCCCATCTCATTTGAGGGTAAAACGCGCATTACCGCGCCTCAGGTCATAGAAAAAGATGCGATTGTCCTGGACCCACACGGCCGCGCTATTAGCGCGCTGGCCTATCAGTACACGGATGAGGATGAGGAGCAGTTGGCGCTGGCGGCCCTGCTCGGCCCCCACACCCTGCTCTTGATGACCCAAACAACCCAAGAATCATTTTTAGGTGAGCCTGAAATAACAGAGCACCGGACAGAACTTTCAGCCGCTCTGGACGCGGCGGCCACCGCAGTCACAATAGATGCCGAACAGCGCAATTTATTTGCCGCGCTGGAGACCGGTGAGGTCATACACTGGGACATTCGTGCTGCGGCTTCGCCTCGGGTCGCCCAACGCCTGCGGGGCGGGAGTCAGAAGCGGGCTCCGGTTCGGACACTGGCCTGGTTGATTGGCGATCGTTCTCTCGTCATGGGCGATGAAGCCGGGGGGGTGAGTGTCTGGTTCCAAGTCCGCGATCAGGAGAATCCAGCCGAACTCCCATTTCGTGAAATTCATGTGATGCAGTCTCACCAAGCAGCCATTACTGCCATCTCTGCCTCTCCCCGCAATAAAGGCTTTGTCACGGGCGATACGACCGGCGCGGTTCGGGTGCAGTACGCCACCACCGAAGCCACCATGTTGAGCCGCGCCACCAGCGGCAGTCCGATTACGCATCTGACCTATGCCCCACGCACTAATGGCATCCTGGCCCTCAATCAACGGGGTCAGCTGTATAACTGGGCAATCGACAATCCCCATCCGGAGATTACCCTCTCCACTCTGTTCGGGAAGGTCTGGTACGAAGGCTATGACGCCCCGGATTATACCTGGCAATCCAGTAGCGGAACGGATGATTTTGAGCCGAAATTCAGTCTTTCTCCGCTGGCCTACGGGACGTTGAAAGGAACGTTCTACGCCCTGCTGTTGGCCATTCCCCTCAGTCTGTGCAGTGCGCTGTACACCTCCCAGTTCATGCACCCGCGCCTGCGCAATATCGTCAAGCCCTCGGTTGAGGTCATGGCGGCTCTGCCCAGTGTGGTGCTTGGCTTTTTTGCCGGTCTGTGGCTGGCACCCCTTGTGGCGGACATGGTGCCGGCGCTGTTGCTGGTGTTTGTTGCGCTGCCACTTGTGACCCTGGGCGCCTCATTTGCCTGGCGTCTGCTCCCGCTTGCGTTTCGTAGCAGCTTGAAACCCGGTACCGAACTCTTTTTTCTGGTGCCGTTACTGATGGGTACGATCTATGTCTGCATGTTGCTCGACAATCCGCTCGAAGCCGCCCTCTTCGGCGGTGATTTTCCCCAGTGGCTGTATGACACCACCGGGGTTCGGTATGACCCGCGCAACTCCCTTATTGTGGGTTTTGCCATGGGCTTTGCCGTGATCCCCATTATTTACACCATCTGTGAAGACGCGTTTTCCAATGTTCCGCAGCATCTTATTTCAGGCTCTTTAGCCCTGGGTGCGACGCGCTGGCAAACCGCCCTGCGGGTCGTGCTACCAACGGCCAGCCCGGGTGTGTTCTCTGCGATTATGATCGGCTTTGGTCGAGCGGTTGGCGAAACCATGATTGTCCTCATGGCCACCGGCAACACGCCCATCATGGACTTTGATCCCTTTACTGGCTTCCGAGCCTTATCGGCTAATATCGCCGTGGAAATCCCTGAGGCCCCCCACGGCGGGACCCTCTACCGAGTGCTCTTCTTAGCCGCCCTGCTCCTTTTCATTTTAACGTTTTTGATCAATACCGCGGCGGAAGTTGTCCGCCAGCGTTTACGGGAACGCTATGGACGCATCTAATTCTTCAGCGCCGCACTCATCGGGAGGCCGCATGTTCAAAGGTTTTCTACGCAGCGGCGACCCTTTCATCTGGATGACGGGGGGAACCCTGGCCTTCAGCCTGCTCATGATTGCCGCCTTGATCTGGATTGTCGGGGCCAATGCGCTGGGGTTCTTCTGGCCCGACCGGCTCACAGCCGTCGACCTTCAGGACGGACGCAAGCTCCTGGGAGCGGTCCGGGCCCAGGAGGCTATCCCGCAACAGACTGGAGACGACCTGGAACGGTATCGGACGCAGTTCCAGGTCGCCAACCGCGACCTGTATGGCGCCGACTTTCGCTGGGTCGATGACAGCCAGATGACCGGACACTCGTTTCCGGAGCAGGCGATGTATCTGGAGCGGTATGAATGGGGGCCCTTTTTTGGCTTTCTCAGCACGGTGCGGCAGGATGGCGAAACCGTGGCCGAGGGCTTTGTCCAAGCCTGGCCGAAATTCCTCGCCCTCCACGCCAAGACTCAGGCCACGCTGGATGATATTCACGCCATCGAAAAGAAAGACATCGGGAATATCAACTATGAACTCGAACAGCTGCGCATTGCCGTCAAGCGCGCCCAACGCAGAGAAGCTGACCCGACCCAGGCCGCCGAAAGCATTGCCGGCCTTGAGCGCACCATAGCAGCCTGGCAACAGACCTATGAGGAGAAGGCCCGAGAGCTGGCGGCTCTGTACGAAGAAAACGCGCGCTACCACATTGTTGTGCGGGACATTAATGGCAAAGAGAAAGAGCTGCCTATCGCCGGTGTCGTGCACGGCTTTCTGCCCAATGATATGAATGGGCTGGAACGCCTGGGTCTGTATGTCACCCGGTTCTGGGAATTCTTTTGGGAAGATCCGCGCGAGGCAAATACCGAAGGAGGCGTGTTCCCCGCCATTTTTGGCACCGTCATGATGGTCATCATCATGAGCATTGTTGTGGTCCCCTTTGGCGTGGTCGCCGCCCTGTATCTCCGCGAATATGCCAAGCAAGGCCCCTTCGTGCGCGTCGTCCGGATCGCGGTCAACAACCTGGCTGGGGTGCCCTCCATTGTTTTTGGCGTCTTTGGCCTGGGGTTTTTTGTGTATGTTATTGGCGGGTCGCTGGACCAGCTCTTCTACCAGGATTCCCTGCCAACTCCGACGTATGGCACCGGCGGGATTCTGTGGGCTTCGTTGACCTTGGCCTTGCTGACCGTTCCGGTGGTTATTGTCGCAACCGAAGAATCGTTGTCCGCCATCCCCCAAGAGTGGCGGGAGGGCTCCTTGGCCCTGGGCGCGACCAAGTGGGAGACGCTGCGAAAAATCGTTATTCCAGGTGCGTTGCCAGGGATATTGACTGGGACTATTCTGGCTATGGCACGCGGCGCTGGGGAAGTCGCCCCGCTGATGATTACCGGGGTTGTCAAACTTGCCCCAACATTACCCGTTGACGGCCACTGGCCGTTCTTTCATCTGGAACGTAAATTCATGCACCTCGGGTTTCATATTTACGATGTTGGTTTTCAGTCGCCGAATGTCGAGGCGGCAAAGCCCATGGTATTTATGACCACCCTGCTCCTGATTGTGATCGTCATTGCCCTGAACCTGGCCGCGATTGCCATTCGCAACCGCTTACGCAGCCGCTTACGCTTTGGAGCCTTCTAACAGGGAGTTTTGCTATGGAAAGGTCAAGAGAACAATCACCCGTCGGGCATGCCGTCACCCTGCCGCCGCGACCGGAGTCGGGTAACGGTCATGACCCAACGGCCCTCGGAACGCATGGCACAATAGAGGTCGAGATCCGGGACGTGTGTCTCAGTTACGACGGCACGACGCAGGCTCTCAAGCATATCAATATGGACATTACAAAAGGACAGGTGACGGCGTTCATCGGTCCTTCGGGCTGTGGGAAGTCAACCCTGCTGCGCTGCCTGAATCGCCTCAACGATTTAGTCGATGGGTGTACGATGAGCGGCAGCATTACCATGGGTGGCCTCCAAATCCTTGACCAAACGCTTGATGTGACAGCGCTGCGCAAACGGGTCGGCATGGTGTTCCAAAAGCCGAATCCTTTTCCCAAGACCATCTATGAAAATGTTGCCTACGGGCCGCGGGTCCTCGGCATTCACAACAAGGCTCAGCTGGATGACATTGTTGAGCAGAGCCTGCGGAGCGCGGCCCTCTGGGATGAGGCCAAGGATCGTCTGCATGACAATGCGCTGGGTCTATCCGGCGGTCAGCATCAACGCCTGTGTATTGCCCGGACCATTGCGGTTGAGCCGGAAGTCGTCCTGATGGATGAGCCCTGTTCCGCGCTTGACCCGATTGCCACAACAAAAATCGAAGAGCTGATTCATGAGCTCAAAAAGCAGTACACCATTGTCATCGTTACCCATAATATGCAGCAGGCCGCGCGTGTCTCCGACGCCACAGCTTTTATGTATTTGGGTGAGTTGATAGAATTCGGGCAGACCGAAAAACTATTTACCACCCCGGAAAAAAAGGCAACGGAAGATTATATTACGGGCCGGTTCGGTTAGAGCAGCACGGTCGGCGCGAAACGGAGGCAGTATGCCACTCCATACGGATAGCCAGTACGAAGAAGAACTTCAGCAACTCCGGGCCAAGGTATTGGAAATGGGCGGCCTGGTTGAAAAACAGATTGGTGACGCAGTCACCTCGCTCATACAGCGCAATTCGGCAATGGCCCGCGAGGTCATAGAACGCGACCATATGGTCAACTATCTCGATGTGGCCATTGACGAGGCCTGCATCCGTTTACTGGCCCTGCATCAGCCCGCCGCTCGGGATTTGCGCTTTATTACCACCAGTCTGCGGATTTCAACCGATCTTGAGCGCATCGGCGATATTGCCGAGAATATCTGTGAGCGGGCGATCGAGCTCAATCAGGAGCCACCGTTCAAACCGCGGCCTGAATTACCCGAAATGGCTGAGGGATCACGCGCCATGCTACGGGATAGTCTCGACGCTTTTTTGCAGTCCTCCTCCGATGTCACAGCCTCCCCCAACACGCGCGCCACGCTTCGAGAGAGTCTTGACGAGTTTGTGCGTGAGGCTCCCGCCCTGGCTCTCAGCGTGTGTCAGCGAGATGACCGGATTGATGCTTTAACCGCCCAGATATTCAACGCGATGCTCTCTCAGATGCGGCAGGAACCTGAATACGCCAGCCGCGCAACCCGGATATTGTTTGTCGCAAAATACCTTGAGCGGGTTGCTGACCACGCGACGAATATTGCCGAGATGGTGATATATCTGGCGAAGGGCAAGAGTATACGCCACGTCTCGCCTTTACCCGATTCGGTCTAAAACAGGGGAGGCTATGACAGTACAACAGGCAGCCGGGATGGTGGTGGAGACCAAACGGAAAATTCTCATTGTTGAGGATGAAAAAGATATTCGCGACCTGATTCGGTATAATCTGGAAACCGAAGGCTTTGCCGTCCTCGAAGCCAGTGATGGCGAGGTGAGTCTGCATCTTGCTTCCGCTGAACGGCCGGCGCTTGTTATTCTCGACCTCATGCTGCCCGGCCTGTCCGGCCTTGAGGTGTGTCGCATCTTACGCTCAAAAGACAAGACGGCCACCGTCCCGATCCTGATCCTGACCGCCCGCGCCTCCGAGGTCGATAAAGTCCTGGGCCTCGAAATGGGAGCGGACGATTACGTCACCAAACCCTTTAGTCCGCGCGAACTCGTCGCGCGGGTCAAAGCCGTCCTGCGGCGGACCTATGGTCCAGCGGTGGACCAACCGCATCAAATGTATGAGCGTGGCCGGCTGCAGATCGATTACGATACCTACGAAATTATGCTCGATGGCCAGCCCCTGGAACTTGGTCTGCGCGAGTTTGAATTACTCAAATTTTTCGTGCAGTCCCCCAATCGGGTCTTCAGCCGGACCCAAATTCTTGATCTGGTGTGGGGACAGAACGTCTATATTGAGCCCCGCACGGTTGACGTCCATATCCGCCGCTTACGGCAGCGCATTGAGCAGGACGATGCCAACCCCAACCTGCTCCTTACTGTGCGTGGGGTTGGGTATAAATTTAACCCGGAAGCGCTTGACGCGTCGCAGCGCTGACACCGGACAAAGAACAGCACCTGCGTGTGAAAAACAGCATTACCTTTTCCATTCTGTTTCCGGTTGGCCTGGCTCTGCTGGCCCTGCTCCTCCTCCAGCTCTTTTTTCTCTTTCCTGCGGAAGCGCGCCCGTTGTGGGTCTGGTATGCGGCCCTTGTCTGCGCCCTTGCCGCGCTGGGCAGTGCGTTCGGTCAGCGTACACAGCTCCGACAACGCGTGAGTGATCTCGGTACCTTTCTGACTGTGACCCCGGATCGAACCCCGCTGCCCCCCCTCCCAATCCGCAAAGACGACGAGTTGGGCAATATCGAGCACCAGCTCTACCGACTCCTCAATACCCAGAACCAACAGCTCCAACAGCTCCAAGACGAGAAGAAAGAACTCGAAGCCCTCCTCCACGCAATGGCCGAAGGCATTGTCGTGATTGACTTGAGTGGCAGTATCGTACGCTGCAACCCGGCCGCTTTGCACCTGTTTGGTCTGGACCCGGCGGAAGACTGGCGGGGAAGACCCTTCCACGAATTTTCCCGCCACCCTGTGCTGCACCAGCTTTTGGCCGCGGACTCGGCTGAGGGCGTCACCCAGGAAATCGAAGTGGAAGGGCGGGAGCCACGCCAACTCGCCGTGAGTGTCTTGCGCTTGTCACAGACCGGAGGAGATGGAACGTACCGAGGAAGCCGCCCGACGGCCAACGGGTATGTGTTAAGCTGTCACGACTTGACCCCAATCAAACGGCTTGAATCAATCCGGGCAGACTTTGTTGCCAATGTTTCACACGAACTCCGCACCCCGCTCACCGCGATCAAAGGCTATGCGGAAACACTCCTCACGGGGGCACTCCAGGACCCCGAGCATGCGACCCGCTTTCTCACGATTATTGACCGGCACTCGGAACGCCTCAGCCGTCTCATAGACGACCTCCTCACCTTGTCCAACCTGGAACTCGGACGGGCCGAGCTCCACCCCAAAGAACTGCTCATCTCCGAGTTAGTCCAGGAAGCGTTTGATGTGGTACAGGAGAAAGCGCAACGTGGGCAAGTGACGCTCTCTCAGCATATCCCGCCTGCCCTCCCGACAGTGAGAGGAGATCGTGATCGCCTGCATCAAGTCCTGATCAACCTGATTGATAACGCCGTCAAATATACCTCCGCTCAGGGTCAGGTCAGCGTCTCCGCCCAGATGTATACCCAGCGTGCCGACAGAGGAGAGCCGCCTGAATTGTGGGAGATATCGGCCGGAGCGGAGCAAGCTCGCGCTGGCGGCGGAAACGGCGGGTCGGACTGGCTGGAGATCGCCATAGCCGACACCGGCTGCGGCATCCCGGAAGCGGATATCCCACGTCTGACCCAGCGTTTTTACCGGGTGGATAAAGCCCGTTCACGCGAGCTGGGAGGAACGGGATTAGGGCTGGCCATTGTCAAACACATTGTCCTGGCTCATGGCGGCGCGCTGCGGATAGAGAGCAAGATCAATCACGGCACAACGGTCCGTGTCGCCCTGCCGCTTATCCCGCCGTCGTAGGGGTGCAAGTCGCAAGTCGAAGGACGACCTTTCAGCATTTCTCCATATACCGCTGTACCCAAGAGAGTGCAGCCTGCCGGGTGAGCAGCCTGCCTTCGAGCTGTGCCTCCTCCAGCGCATCAAGGATGGTGGAGAACTGGGGGCCGGGTTGAAATCCGAGTTGGATAAGGTCGCGTCCGCTTAACAGACGAGGCGGGCGCAGCTCCTCAGGTCCGAGCGCGCTGAGTTTCTGACGGCAGAATGTATACGCTTCGAGATTGCCGTTTGACGCCAGGGCGTCCAGGCGGGCCAGGGCCAGGAGTTCTTCCATACCGTCAAGGCGTAAGAAGCGCTTGAGCTTGGCCGGGCGCATGCGTGGGGCGTCAAGGAGACGCAGGTGGTTTTTGACCAGAAAGGCCACCCGCTCCCAGGTCGGGCGTGAGCGTTTCAGGCGTTGACAGATGTCCACCGCCATGTCCGCGCCTTGTTCGCAGTGCCCATAAAACGTCACCCGCTCTCCTTTCTGCCCCCGACACACCGGTTTGGCCACATCGTGGAGCAGCGCGCCCAAGGCCAGCGTCTCGCTCGGTTGCTCCATGCCGTCGAGATGGTGCAGCACTAACAGGGTGTGAACAAAGACATCGCCCTCGGGGTGAAAATCGGGAGACTGGGCAACGCCGCGCAGCGCCATGATCTCGGGCAGAATGATCTCCAGGAGACCGGACTCGGCCAGTAGCGCCATCCCCGGCTGCGCGCTCCCTTCGGTCAGTATTTTCACCACCTCGTCGCCGATCCGCTCCCAGGCCATCTCGGTCAGCGTCGGGGCGAGCCGGCGCACAGCGCGCCAGGTCTCGGGCTCGATAGCGAAGCCCAGCCGGGCGGCAAGGCGCACGGCTCGCAGCAGGCGTACGCGATCTTCGTGAAAGCGTGCCGGCGGGTCTCCAATGGCGCGAATGATATGATTGGTGAGATCCGCCTGCCCCCCAACATAATCAATGACGGCGTCCGTCACTGGGTCAAAGAACATGCCATTGATTGTGAAATCCCGCCGCAGTGCGTCCTCACGGGCATCGCTGAAGCGAACAGCCACAGGGTGACGGCCATCAAGATAGGCGCCATCGGCCCGAAATGTCGCCACCTCATAGGGCATGTCATCCAGGACAACAAGGCTGACGCCGAACTGGGCACCAACCGGGATCGTGTGCGGGAATAAGGCCTGGACCTCGGCGGTCCGGGCGTCCGTTGCGATATCGAAATCTTTGGCTTGCAGGCCAAGGAGTCGATCCCGCACACAGCCACCGGCAAAATAGGCAGTATAGCCCTGGCGGCGCAGCGTCTGGACAATCGTCCTGGCATGTCGTTCCTGCTGGATCATACGACCATGGTGACACGCGACACACAGCAGAGCAATGGAGCACGCCGTATTCCGGACACACGTCCTGGACAGGCACGCTTGCGACTCATATGCAGCCTCGATAGAGTTGGACTATTGTGGAAATTACACTACGCGCGCACGATGTCTGTACAGCCACCAAAGGAACCCTGAGATGGGGTCGCCCAGACACGCTCTTTACCTCGGTCGGTATTGATTCGCGCCACATCGCTCCCCAGGCATTATTCGTCCCGCTGGCCGGGGCTCGGGTCAATGGCCACCACTATATCCCGGCGGCGCTGGAGCGCGGAGCGGCCGGCTTTCTTTTTTCTCTGGATTCTTCTCAGGATTTCCAGATCGCGCCGCCGGACGGAGCAGCCGGGATCGGGGTGGCAGATCCTCTGAGGGCGCTCCAAGACCTCGCCACGTGGCACCGCCAGCAGCTTGCCGCGCGGGTCATTGGCATTGCCGGCAGCAATGGCAAAACAACGACCAAAGAGCTGATGGCCCAGGTCTTCAGCGCCCAGCGGCCCACCCTGGCAACCCAGGGGAATCTGAATAATCACATCGGCCTGCCCCTGACCCTGCTGCGGGCAGCGCCGGAAGACGCCTTCCTGGTCTTGGAAATGGGGACCAGCGGCCCTGGAGAACTCACCACGCTGTGCGGTTTTGCCCGGCCCCATATTGGCGTCATTACCACTATCAGCGAAGAACACACCGAAACGCTCGGCGACCTGGCAGGCGTGCTGGCAGCCGAAACCGAATTACTCGCGGCCCTGCCGTCTGACGGCGTGGCCATTGTCAATGGCGACGATCGAGCGCTCCTGGCCGTCGTCCGGCACCGAACACAGTGTCGGATTGTCACATTTGGTGAACAGCCCACCAATCAGGTTCGGGCGTCGCATATTCAGGTTTCGCGCACGGGGACGAGTTTTCAGCTTCATGCCCCAGGACACAGCCGACAGGTTCAGCTCTCCCTCATTGGCAGTCATTGTGTCCTTGCCGCCCTGGCGACGATTGCGGCGGCTCTGGAAAATAGTTTGGACCTTGAGACGGCCTGCGCAACGCTGCGGACGGCCCAGGGCGCGCCACGTCGTCTTGCCGCGCTCACCGTTCCAGCCTATCAACTGACCGTGCTGGACGACTGCTATAATGCCAACCCGGCCTCCATGCAGCACGCCATACAGACAGCCCATACGATTCGGAATGCCGGCGAGCGCCTGCTGCTTGTCTTGGGTGATATGCTTGAGTTGGGTGCAGTCAGTGAGCTGCGGCACCGGGAGGTCGGGACCTCTGTCGCCCAGCTCAAACCAGCACCGGACGCCCTGGTGACGGTTGGTCAATACGCCCCGCAGCTTGCCGAAGCAGCAGTGCAGGCGGGGCTCCCTGCCCACGTCTTCCCTGACGCAACAGCGGCGGCACCTTTTGTCCGATCTCTGCTGCTGCAAGCTCAGGGGCCACAGCTGATGTTAGTCAAAGGTTCCCGAGGTGTTCACTTGGAGCAGGTGTTGGAATCGGTCGTTGAGCAAATCCCAGTACAGGCCTGAGCAGGAATGAGCAGGAATGAGAAGGAGCAAGCATGACCCCTCAAGTCGGCATCATTATGGGAAGTGATTCAGACCTGGATACGATGAAACAGGCAGCCGCAGTCTGCGGGGAGTTTGACGTTGGGTATGAAATCCGCGTCCTGTCCGCCCATCGCACCCCGCATGATGCCGCCAGCTATGCGAGTCAGGCCCACGAAAGAGGCCTCAAGGTCATTATTGCCGGGGCTGGAGGAGCCGCCCATCTGGCGGGGGTGGTTGCCGGACATACCCCCCTGCCGGTTATTGGCGTGCCGATCAAAAGCGCGGCCTTAAACGGACAGGACTCACTGCTGTCTATTGTCCAAATGCCGGCTGGCGTGCCGGTTGCCACGGTTGCTATCGATGGCGCACGCAACGCCGGCCTACTGGCTATTCAAATCCTGGCGACGAGCAACGCCGGTCTGCTGGAACGTTTTCAGGCCTTCAAAGCCGAACTCGTTGAAAAGACGCGAGACAAGGACCGGCGCTTGCAGGAGCGCGTAAAGGCGGGTGGGCTGTAGGGGCAACCCCCTGTGGTTGCCCCTACATTTCTGAGGGTATTCTTATGATCTCCGTACACGAGGCACTGACCCAGATTTTGGAGACGGTCTCTCCGCTGGCCGGTGAACGTATCAGTTTGTTTGAAGCAAGTGGACGCGTCCTGGCCGAGGATGTCCACTCTATCCGCGAGGTCCCGCCGTTCACCAACTCAGCCATGGATGGCTATGCCGTCCGGCATGACGACATTCAGTCCGCCCGGGCCGACCAGCCCGTTTCTCTGTCCGTCTTGGAGGTTATTCAAGCCGGCGCCGTTCCAACCAAAACGGTCGGACAAAAGACGGCGAGTAAAATTATGACCGGCGCCGTCCTGCCACCGGGCGCAGATACCGTCATCAAGGTCGAAGATACCCAAGAACAACAGGGCCAGGTTCTCATTCACCAGGCCGGTCCCAAAGGAAATAATATCCGTTCGAGTGGTGAGGACATCCAATCCGGCCAGACGATTCTCAAGCAGGGCCGGGTCCTCCGTCCAGCGGATATCGGTCTGCTGGCCTCAGTCGGACGCAGCTTTGTGCTCGTGCATCAGCAGCCTCGGGTCGCAATTTTAAGTACGGGCAATGAACTGGCCGAAGTCGATGTCCCGCTGCAACCGGGTCAGATTGTGAACTCCAACGCCTATACCCTGGCCGCGGCCGTGCGTGAGGCCGGCGGTCAGCCCGTTCCCTTAGCCATTGCCCGCGATAGCCTGGAAGAAACGCGCGCCGCGCTCGAAGAGGCCGTGCGCCATGATGTCGTATTGTCTACAGGGGGTGTGTCGGTTGGAGATTTTGATTTTGTCAAAGCGGCCATGGACGAAATCGGTATTGCCCGCCTGTTCTGGCGGGTTGCCCAGAAGCCGGGCAAGCCACTGACGTTCGGTCTGCTCCGCGGACGACCGTATTTTGGGCTGCCGGGCAATCCGGTCTCCGCTCTGGTGTGTTTCTATCTCTACACCTGGGCGGCGCTGCGACGCATGGCCGGCTACCCCAAGCTCTTTTTTCCTACTGTCCAGGTCACGCTGGGTGAAGATATTCCCAAGGCCAAGGGACTGACCGAATTCGTCCGCTGTCAGTTGACCCGGAACGGCACCGGGTATGAAGCGCGTTCGACCGGCACCCAGAGTTCCGGCGTCCTGAGTTCGTTGTCACTCGGAGAGAGCCTGGTGATCGGGCCGCCCGGGACCGATATGCTCAAGAAGGGCACTACCGCGACCGCCCTTGTTCTTGATAGGGAAGAATTCATTCGCACCGAGCTGCCTTTTTAGGCGACTCGGGCCTTTTCCGTTTTTCTTCCGTACTGCCCGACTCAACCATAGCCTTGTAGGTCGGGTTAGCCGTAGGCGTAACCCGACATCCCGTACTTGTCGGATTACGCTCCGCTAATCTGACCTACTTACTATTGTCCTTGATCGGGGAGAGTTCATGCCCACCGAGCTACCCTTTTAGGCGACTCGGACCTTGGCTTGGCCGGTGCGGAACTGTTCAATGGATTTGCTGAGATGCGTAGCATTGGCTGGAGACTTGAGCAGATACACCGTTTCTATGAGGCTGTTGTAGTAGTCCAAAGACATGACGACAGCATCCTCACTGTCCCGACGAGTGATCACAATACAGTCGGCGTCGTTCACCACCTGATCCAAAACCGCTTTCATCCTGTTGCGGGCCTCTGTAAAGGATACGGTACGCATTTTTCCTCCGCATATTTGATGTATGGTGCAGATATAGGCTTCCCCCTGGACATGTACAAGACACCGGACATATCTCTCAGCGTCTTGTCTCTCAGCACCCTGCGGGAGGCGAAACGGAATCAAACCGTCTGGCAAAGTTGGTAAGCGCTACAGCTTCCCGCAGTCCGGCACGTCGTCTGGAGGCCGCAAGACGACACCTGTGAAGCATAGCTTTTCTCTCCCCACCAGTTGACTTTCCCCAGGGCTTCTGATTTGCAAAAAACCTCTTTTTGTAAGGAGGCTTTTGTGGAAAACGGCACAATCTGGATGGACGGTGAACTCGTTCCCTGGGACGAGGCAAAAGTCCACGTCCTCACCCATACACTCCACTACGGTGTAGGCGTATTTGAAGGCATTCGCTGCTATGCGGGTGAAGACGGCCGGTCAGGCGTTTTCCGTTTACCCGAACATATCGAGCGTCTGTTCGACTCGGCCCATATCCTGGGGCTCACTATCCCCTTTTCTCAAGATGATGTTATCCAGGCCTGTCTTGAAACCGTTCGTGCCAACGAACTCAAGGAATGCTATATCCGCCCGCTGGTCTTTGTTGGCGAAGGGGACCGTGGTCTACACGCCAAGACCAATCCGATTCGCGTGTCCATTGCGGCCTGGGCCTGGGGGGCCTATCTCGGCGAAGAAGGGCTCCTCAAGGGTATTCGGGTCAAGACTTCGTCGTTTCAACGCTTCCACGTCAACACCCTGATGACCAAGGCCAAGGCGGTCGGTGCCTATTTGAATTCCATTCTGGCCGGTCAAGAGGTCTGGGCACTTGGCTATGACGAGGCCCTGCTGCTCGATACCGACGGCTACGTGGCTGAAGGACCGGGAGAAAATATCTTTGTCGTGCGCCGCGGACAGGTTAAAACGCCACCGCTGTCGTCTTCACTCCTACCCGGCATTACCCGCGATACCGCCCTCACCTTGCTGCGAGATATGGCCGTCCCGCTGGAGGAGGACCGGATCACCCGGGACGAGGTCTATCTTGCCGACGAGGTCTTTTTTACCGGTACCGCGGCAGAGGTGACGCCGATTCGCGAGCTGGATGACCGCAAAATCCGGGGAGAAACACCCGGAGCGGTGACACGAGAGCTCAAAGCCCGTTTCGATGCCGTCATTACAGGAGCCGATCCAAAGTACAAGGATTGGCTGACCTATGTATAAAATTGGGGATTGGGGGTTGGGGATTAGGGGCTGGCTCTCTGTTCTTCCCCCAACCCCTACCCCCTAACCCCCAATCCTCCTCTTCATGTCATCCATTCGAAACCTGTGGTTTGATACGCGCCATTTGCTCGGCGATGCACGCGGCCACGCCTTGTTGGTGGAACTCAACGCCCTGCCGGAGTCCGCACGGGAAACCATTCTTGCGGCTGGTGATCGGCTTGCCGACAGCTCGCTCACCCTAGCCCAAGTGTTTTGCCGCAATGCGCCGGCTTCCTGGCGAGCGTTTGGGGCGGACGTATTTCCTCGTTGGGTGCAGGTCGGCGAACAATTTATCCGGCACGAGCCGACCTCGCGTGAAGGCGCGACTGCGTATTTTTCCATTCCCCCCGACGAGCTCGCCCAGCTCGGCTTGGATCAAGCCGAAGCCTGGGCCGCAATCGGTCGTGAAGTCCTCTGTATTTCACGTCGCTTAGGCTCTCAATTTTTACACACCTCAGCTCCATTGCTCGCCAGCCTGCCGACTCCTATCGAGTCCCGTCTGCACGCCTGGGCAAAGCACGGCAGTGCGTTGCTCGGAGAAAAGGGCTGGAGGGGCGAGTTTCTGGCGGTCTCCTACTTTTCCGCCGCCCCAGTAGCCTTGCCCATTCTGAGCCCGCAAGAGATGCGGGAGTGGGCCGCATTGGGCGTTCTCGTCCAGGATTCCGGACCGTGGAAGTTTTACACGACCTTGCCGAATGGCTTTGCCGAGTTGGCTGAAAAGATACGCCTCCAATTATTAGTGGACTGCCAGACTGCGGCCAGCCATTCGCCCAAAGCGGCAGAAGCCATCTTTGTTCAGCTACCGGCTGTTCTGGCTGGGTTGCCAACACCCCTCCGGGCTTTTCTCCTGACCATCCTGGCCCCGGTTATCCGCTCCGACCCTACGGCCCTGCCCCCGCTCTTTGCGCTCATGGGCCCCTGCCTCAAGGCTATTGAGAGCGAGCGGCGCCCGGCACTCCGCAACGCATTAGTCGGACTGGCTCAGGATTTCGCGCCAGGCATTCCACCCGCCCTGCGCACCTTGCCCAGGGCGTATGAGGAAGCCGGTGAGCAGCGTCTGCTGGAATGGATAACTAAAGGACGGGCGATAGGCCGAGCCGGCACGGAAGCCGGCGTGGCGTTTTTTGCCCTGGAATCCCGGACCAGCCTGCGCGTCCTGCGACACGACGACACTGGGATCGATTTGGAAGAAGTCCAAGAGGTGCTGCGCAAATATATCCAGATGTTGTCCGGCCTGGCGGCCGGTATCGAGCGTCAGGAATTTTTCTCCTATCCACCCGCGCTGGAAGAATTTCCTGTTCCCGGCGACGCCATTCCCCTGCCGGCTCGGATCGACCTCTTTTCAACCTATGAGGAGAATTTCAGACTCTTTCGTGCCCTGGCTGTGTTGCAGGCCGGCCGGCGTGAGTTTGGCACCTACGCCTTTCACCTGGAACGCTTGTGGCCCCAGCTCTCCGAGGAGGTACGTCAGCTCAGAGAAGAAGGAGAGCCGCCGCACAATCAGCCGACTGGCGGTCTGCCCGCTTTCTTCTCCTGTTTTCCGCACCCGCATGTGGTCGAAGGCCTTTTTCTGCTGGCGGAGACGCAGCGCATTGCGCACCGGGTCGGCCAGTCCTACCGAGGGCTGCGGGAGGAGCTCGAATGGTTGAACAGCCTGTCGCTGCCTTCGCTCTTACCCGAAACCCTACGGACGCTCTTTGCCACGCTGACCATTCCCTCACAGCCGTCTCACACCGTCTATGATTCGGCCCGCTGGGCAGCGGAAACGTATCAGCGCATAGTGTCCTCTCTGGTCATGCTGCAACGCCAGGATCAGGACCCGGCGGCGTTTGAAGCCGTGCTGTTTGAAAAAATGACCGGCGATGCGCTCATCGACCCGGACATGGACGATGACAGCCCGCCACCACCCGACGCGCCGGAACTACCCCCGCTCGTCCTGGAGCCCGAGGCAGACGACGATAGTGGCGGGGCAGCACTCTCGCCTGAAGAACTCAAAGCCCTCATCGAGGCGGGAGTGGAGTTGCAGATTCGGCAAGGCAAGCCGGATAGTCTGACTCCGCAAGGACTGTATATTACTGATTTGGACGGTAAGCTGCCGGCCCACACCGACCCGGACGCCCTCCTGCCCGAAAACGGCGGGCTGGTGAGCGCCGGACGCCGCAGGGAGCGAAAAGAAGCCCTGACCTTTTTCTATGACGAGTGGGATTATCTTATTGCCGATTATCGTTCGCGCTGGTGTCGGCTGCGTGAAATTATTCTCGGCGGTGATGCCGGCGAGTTTTTTGCCAAGACGCTGGGCGACTATGTGGCCCTCACTCCGGCGATTAAGGCAGAGTTTCAACGCATCCGCCCCGAGCAGTATCGACTCGTGCGCGGCCTTGAGGACGGCGAAGAGTTTGATCTGAACGCGGTGATTACCGCAGTCAGCGACCGCCGGGCGCGGCTTGCGCCCTCGCCCAAAGTCTACACGACCAAACGGCAGACCGAGCGGGATGTTGCGGCCCTGTTTCTGCTTGATATGAGTGCGTCAACAGACGAACCCGTCGTGCCGGTTCCAGTCAGGTATGGTGATGACGACCCTGACGAGAGTCTGGCGATGTGGAAGCAAAAACCCGGACCGCCTCAGCCCAAGCCCCGCCGCATTATTGATGTCACTAAAGAAGCCCTGGTCCTCATGGCTGAAGCGCTGGAAGAGATCGGCGATGCCTACGCGGTCTATGGCTTTTCGGGGCAGGGTCGTGACAATGTCGAGTTCTATCACGTCAAATCATTCACCGAGGCACTCTCGCCCACCATTAAGGGCCGGATTGGAGCGATTGAACCCAAGCGTTCGACCCGGATGGGGCCGGCCATTCGCCACTCGCTGGAAAAGCTGAAAGATATCGCCTGTCGGATCAAGCTCTTAGTCCTGCTCAGCGATGGCTTTCCCCAGGACATGGACTATGGCAATGACCGGCGTTCAGCCACCTACGGCATTCAGGACACCATGATGGCGCTGCGTGAGGCCGACCAGGCCGGAGTGCTGACGTTCTGTCTGACCATAGATAAGGCCGGCCATGACTATTTACGCGAGATGTGTGCGCCGTCCCGGTATATGGTACTCGAAGACGTGGCATCTCTTCCCACGGAATTGCCAAAAGTATATCAACGCTACATCCGTCCTTGGCAGACCTGAGCCACAGGAAAAAGAAAGCCGAGATCACACAGAGCAGGTATAACGCAGGAGGGCAGACATGGATATTCAGAATAGTGTAGCAGTCATCACCGGTGGCGGTTCCGGCCTGGGCGAAGCAACCGCGCGGACGCTGTCTACAAAAGGGGCCAGCGTGGCGGTGCTTGATCTGAGCAAATCGAATGGAGCCGCCATTGCCGAAGAACTCGGGACCAATGCTATATTTCTCGAAGCGGATGTCACCAATGACGATCAACTGGCAGCAGCCATTAGCCAGGTGACTGAACGCTTGGGCGCGATTCATGTCGCGGTCAATTGCGCCGGCATTGCCACCGCCGGCAAGACCCTGGGCAAAGGCAACGAACCGCTGAACATAGGGCCGTTCCGAAAAACCATTGAGGTCAACCTCATCGGAACGTTTAATGTGATCCGTTTTGCTGCCGCGCAAATGGCCCAAAACACCCCATCTGAGGATGGCGAGCGGGGCGTTATCATTAACACCGCCTCGGTGGCCGCCTTTGATGGGCAGATCGGTCAGGCGGCCTACTCGGCCTCAAAGGGCGGCGTGGTGGGTATGACCTTACCCATTGCGCGGGACTTGTCCCGGACCGGGATTCGCTGCTGTACTATCGCGCCGGGTATCTTTGAGACGCCGATGCTGATGGGACTGCCCGAGCCGGCCCGTCAGGCGCTCGGGGCCAGCGTACCCTTTCCGCAACGCCTGGGCCGTCCCGCGGAATACGCAGCCCTGGCCTGCCAGATTATACAGAACTCGATGCTGAACGGTGAAACCATTCGGCTCGACGGCGCTATTCGGATGGCGCCCAAATAGCCGGCACGTGTTTCGTGGCTTATACACGCAAGGACGCCTTCTATAAAAAGGCCAAGCAGGAAGGCTATCGCTCCCGCGCAGCGTATAAACTCCTCGAACTCAACCGCGCCTGGCGCTTTTTGCGGTCGGGTAGCCGGGTCATTGATCTCGGCTCCTGGCCGGGTGGTTGGGTGCAGGTCGCGGCCAAGGCGGTTGGGCCATCCGGGCGGGTTCTTGGCATTGACCTGGTCAAGCTGGAGCCCCTGCCCCTTGCGAACGTCACCCTGGTTCAGGGTGACGCCACCGACCCGGAGCAGCAGCAGGTCCTGCTGTCCGCTTTAGGCCGCCCGGCCGACGTTATTCTCTCGGACATGGCGCCCAAGCTGAGCGGGGTGCGTGAAGCAGATGACACCCGCGTCAACGCGTTATGCCAGACCGCGCTGACCTGCTGCGACCCGCTGCTGAAGCCAGGGGGGGTGTTATGCCTCAAAGCTTTTATGAACGAAGGCTATCAGCCTTTTGTGGCAGCGGTACGCTCTGCCTTCAAGACTGTCAAAACATCCCGTCCGGCAGCGACGCGGAAAGGCTCAGCGGAAGTCTACCTGCTGGCGACAGGCAGGAAAAAAATGGTTTGACAGTCTTTCGGGGCTACGATATGACTTGCGAGCGTTTCTGCCCAAGAGCAGGGACACAGGGGCCTTTCCCTCACCCCTTCTGGAATGAAAACCCATCTCCCAGCATCACCCAAGGACAACCGCTATGTGGCAATACCTGTTTCTCTGTCTGAGCGTTTTTCTCTTCCTGTGCGGTCCGACCAGTCCGACCGGTCCAGCTTGGGCCGGCCCGGAGATTCGTACCCTGGACACACCTAATCGACTGCTCTTTTCAGGTTTCTCTTCCGCTTTATCGACGCTGGGCGATGTGAATGGCGACACTATCCCCGACTATATTGTCGGAGCGTACGAGCAAACCTGGGACGAGAATGACCACCAGGGCCGGGCCTTTGTGTTCGACGGTCAGACGGGCAAGCTCTTGCGGGAACTGGACAACCCGAGGCCCCAGCCGGATGCCGCGTTTGGATTTTCCGTTGCCGCGGCTGGAGATGTGAATCAGGACGGCGTACCGGACTGTATCATTGGCGCGTTCGGCCAAGGAGAAGCTGGCAGCGCTGAGGCGCTGGTCTTTGGCTGGACCGCTGAGGACGGCAGTGAACACAATGTGAGCAAGAAAGTCGGCAGCGGACAAGCCTTTGTCTTTAGCGGCAGTGATGGGCAGCTCCTCCACTCTCTCGAAGCGCCGCAACAAAGCGCCGGCGCAGGCTTTGGCTGGTCTGTCGCTTCTGCCGGAGATCTGAACGGAGACGGCATTCCAGAATTCATTGCCGGCGCGCACAGCCAGGACGGTGAAGGCCGAGCGTTTCTCTTTAATGGTAAAGATGGGACTACACTCCGGACACTCGCCCCGCCGCCGGATTCCGGTGCGGAAGGCTTTGGCTGGGTGGTGGACTCGGCTGGGGGCGACCTCAACCAGGATGGCATCCCGGATATTGTTGTCGGTGCGCCCTACTCTACCGTCGGGGGCAGGAGCACTCAGGGTCGTGTCTACGTCTATAGCGGCACAGATGGTAGCCTGCTGTACCACATCGATAATCCCCAACCGCAGGCAGGCGCGGCGTTCGGTTGGCGGGTCACCCCGGCTGGAGATCTCAATCAGGACGCGGTCCCGGACCTGCTCATTGGTGCGCCCTATCAAGATGTCGGAGCAGTCGCTTCGCAAGGGGAGGCCTTTGCCTTTAGCGGAACAGACGGCAGCCTGCTCATGACCTTACGCGATCCAGTCCCACGCCCCCATGCCGGGTTTGGCTGGATGGTTTCTGCCATAACGGACGTGAACATGGATGAAATCCCGGAGATCCTGGTCAGTGCGCCATTTCAGACTGTCGATCAGTTTCACGTACAGGGAGAAGTCTTTCTGTATAACGGCCGAGACGGACGACATTTGATTACTTTTGACAATCCCTACCCGCACCAGGGCTCAATGTTTGGCTATTCTCTGGCCTCGCCCGGCGATATTAACGCCGACCATATCCCGGAGTTCGTTTTTGGTGCGCCAGGCCAACACATCAGAGATAAGCCGGCCGTTGGCCGCGCCTTTCTGTTTGTGTCCAAACGCTAAAGCAGACGGAACGAATTGACAAAAGAGCGTCCAGGTTCCTAGAATGCGCTCACGCCTACCCCCCGTAGCGTGAGCAAAAGGAGGCGACCATGGGGAAGTCCATCCTGACCTTATCTCACTTATACGGTAGCGGCGGCAGCCTGATTGCCCGCGATGTAGGCCGGCGCTTGAACTGGACGGTCTGGGAAAAAGAGATCGTGCGGCAGATCGCCTCGCAGTATCAAGTCTCGGAAGACTATATTGAGGCAAAAGACGAGCGGGTTGACTCGTTTATTGAACGCATGGTCGGTCTGTTCGGCCTGGGCGGCTTCGAGTCCGCCTACGATATTCCGCCGCCGCTCTGGCTCAACGATGCCCAACTTGTCCGCATGACCAAAACTATAGTCGAAGAGGTTGCCCAAAGGGGGAACGCCATTCTTGTGGGCCGAGGTGGCAATCGCATCCTTGAGCACCACCCAAACGCCCTGCACATCTTCATCCATGCTCCGCTCGAAGCCCGTATAGAGCGCGTGACGCGAGCCGAAGGCATGGACCGAGCCAAAGCCCAGCAGCGTATTACCGGCATGGACAAACTCCGGGCAGATTACGTCCACACCTTCTACCACGACGATTGGCGTGACCCGAGCCATTACAATCTGACGATCGATTCCAGCCGCTGGGGTGATGCCGGGACTGCCGACCTGATTCTGTGGGCCTTGGAGCATATCCGGTAGCTCAGCGGCGCACCGCACCCAGAGAGTTTTCCGATGAATTCTGTCCACACCTTTCTCAACAATGATTACGACCTGATGTGTGCCCCAATGCTGTCCGCTATTGCGGCCCAGGCCGCCCAAGCGGATCAAACTCGCAGCGTTGACCCGGCTGTTATTCAAGCCATTAAAAACACCGACCTTATCCGGGCGTCAGCCACTCGCAATATTGGTGGGATAGAGGCCAGTATTGGGGCGATAGCCCAGGAGCTTGAAGCCGTGGCAGGGGCCTGTGCCTCAACCGCCTGGTGTCTGTGGAACCACTTGTGCGTGTTTCACTTTATCTGCGGCCAACTCGGCCCGGCCGGCAGCAAATAGTCGCTCAGCGCGAATGGGTCAGTTTTCCTGCCGGCGCCGGCACCAACGTGCGTGGAAAAATTGACGGCGACAAGCTGATTCTCAACGGCCGCGCCAGTTTTGCCTCGGGCTCCCGCTATGGCGAGTGGGCCGCCTGCCTGTTTGCGCTGGATCGGAGTACGCAGCAGTCTGGCGAAAAACCGGACCTGCGCTTTACCGTTATCCGCACGGATACTCAGGGCGTATCAATTGACCCAACCTGGCTCTCAATGAGCTTGCGTGCCTCGGCAACCGATCACATTAATTATGAGGCAGTAGCGGTTCCGGCCTCCTTGATCCGAACCTTTCCCTTCGATTTTCGGGTGCAATTGCGAGACGCGGCCCGTGCCGCGGTGCTGACGGGCTGTGCGGAAACGGACGCGCGCATCGAAGCGGGGATTATCCCCACGGAGACGGATTATCTGCGCCAGCTTGGCTATAGTATGACGGCGATTCGGCTGTGTGATGAAGCCATGCGGCTACTGCTGCGCGTCCAGGGTGGGAATGGTTTGCGCGAAGGTGGCTCTTTCGAGCGCCGCTATCGCGACTTTCAGGCCATGCCCCTGCACATCAACGCGCATCCCGACCGGGTGTCAGAATTAGTGGGCAAACACCTGTTGGGCGTAGATAACGACGCCCCGTTTCAGTAACCCCACCGCCCCCGCCGCACACATCGGTCCCACCTCTGGGAGCGTGGCCATCCTGGCCGCAACCTGCTTCTCATTTTTGCGGGCTGGAAGCCCGCACTCCTGGACAAGAAACGCAAAGAGCCTGCTTATCCATTGATAATTAGTGACGATCCGGTACACGACAACACAGAACGCCGTTAGGGAATAATCACAAAGTCCTGGAGGGCCTGTTCCCACCGGAGCGTGGTTTCTTCGCCAGGATGGGGGAAGTCCGATATGACAAACGTGCCACTCACCTCCCGCAAGAACTCCACCCCGAAGGTCGTCACCCGCACGGCGGTAGTGGCAAACTCCACCCCATCAACAAGGGATCGAATCGTGTGCTCCCCAGGCCCTAATTTGTTCCAGTTCCACAACAGACTGAAGCTGTTGTCCATATCACCACAGGCGCCACGGGTATCTTCTCGCACGGTTCCGTAGGCCGCTTGCAGTGGGGTCCCGTCCAGTTCAATGTTGGGCTTCGGCCGGCGGAGCACAGACAGCCCACACCCCCAACAGGATTGTGAAGATTTTTACGCTCACAGTGAGGGTATCGCCCACCTTTCTTCCTTTCAAATGAACCGGAACCCCATCGTAGGGGCAGCCCCCTGTGGCTGCCCGGCCCCCTGTGGCTGCCCGGCCCCCTGTGGCTGCCCGGCCCCCTGTGGCTGCCCGGCCCCCTGTGGCTGCCCGGCCCCCAGCCCCCCTCCTCACAAGGTCAACGTGAAGTCTTCGATCAATAGCCCCGGCAGTCGGCTGCTGCTTGTTGAGCGGGCGTGGTAGGTATCGGGGTCGAGAATATACTCGCGTTCCGCCGTGATCCCGGCCAGGTTTGTCCCCAGCATACGGTAGAGCGATTCGTCAAACCGCATCACATTGAGCGGTGCCTGAATCTCGCCATTTTCCACCCAAAATGTGGCAAACCGGGTCATGCCGGTCATGCGGCAGGCGGCACGGTCCGAATAGTTCAGATACCACAAATTATTCATATAAATGCCGGTGTCGAGTTGAGTCAGCAACGTCTCTTGAGTCAGCTCACCAGCTGCCATCTCAATGGATTCGGCAGACTCCCAGCCCGATGCTCCATTAGTTGCCACACCGTATTCCTTGGCAGACCGGGGAGACACCAGACAGTCCCCCAGGCGACCGTTTGTAATGAGTCGGACCTGGTCCGGCTTCCCAAAGCCGTCCTCCTGGAAGTTCGGAGCTACCCCGTCTCGGGTGTTTTCAGTCAGAGAGATACCGGAGTGCAATTGTGCCTCCTCCTCCGTCATTTTGATCAGCGGCGTGTGTTTGGTGCGCTGCCCCTTGAGGCCAAATCCACCCCAGTTCAGCAGCTCCATAATTTCAAAGACGGCCGAGGGCGCGAGATACACCCGGTAGTGGCCAGGCGGGATGGTCTTGGCTGGCGTAGACAGCGCTGCCAACTGTTGGGCCGCGCTGTCTACCTTGTGTTGGAAAACGCTCGGATTCCACACAAAGCCGGCATCAGCCGTTTTCACCGCTTTATCGCCACTGAGATAGAAGCTCCAGTCTATATTATAGGTGTAGGTGGAGAACCAGTTGCGTTGGCCAAAGGAATTGGCAAAACCAGCGTGTATGCCTCCTGCCGCGTAGAATCCAACCAGGTCTCGTCCCTGTCCGGCCTGAAGGATAGCGTCGACGATCGCTCCGCGTTCTTCCGGGAGGCGGTTTTCGCCGTTATATTCGCTCGATTGGACTTCTGTCGCGTATAATAAATGTGGGTCTTCAGGCAGATACGGAAGCTGGCTGCGCAGCCGGTCCAGCAGGGCGGCTACGCGCCCCCAGTCTACGGAGAAGTCGCCGCACAGGGTCAGGTCTCCGGCGACGTGGCGTTGGCCGACCATGAGTTTCACCTCGATGGAACGCTGCACCACTGTTCCCGCCTGGCGCATGGCGCTGTGATTGAAACGAACGAAGTCCGAGTCCTCGGCTGTAAAATTACACAGCGCCTGTTCCTGCCCGCTCAGACCGGCCATCACAGAGTCGGAGAGTTGGTGAAAATACTCCTGCATAGCCTACTCTCCACCAAAGACCTCAACGTCCGAGAACACACAGGCCGGAGCGGCATGGCCGACGCGGATGACTTGATTGGGCTCGCCCTTGCCACAAAATGGGGTGCCGAGCACTTCATAACTGTCCAGGTTGCCGACCCTGGCAAGGTTGCGCCAGAAGGTTGCCGACACACCCCGGTAGTTCGGTTTTTTGACAACCGTTGTCAGGTGGCCGTTTTCAATCAGTTGGCCCCACTCGCAGCCAAATTGGAACTTGTTGCGCGAATCATCAATGGACCAGGAACAATTGGTTTTCATATAGACGCCGCGCTCAATTGCGCCGAGCATGGACTGAAAATCCGACTGACCCGGTTCCAGGTTGAGATTCGCCATGCGGTCAATCGCCGGCCTATTCCACGTGTTTGCGCGGGCGTTGGCGACGCCGGGCAGCCCCAGCCGCGCTTGTGATACCACGCCGCCCAGGCCGCGTAGCAGGCGTCCGTCCTTGATCAGATATTCTTTCCGGGCGGGCTGGCCGTCGTCGTCAAACTGATAACTGGCGTACTGTTCGGGTCGGGTCGGGTCAAACGTAATGTTCAATAATTCCGAGCCATACTGATACGAGCCGAACATGTCGGGCGTCACAAAGCTGGTGCCGGCGTAATTGCGTTCATCGCCGAGAATACGGTCAAGCTCAAGCGGGTGGCCGATAGACTCATGAATCTGAAGAATCATTTGATCCGGAGCGAGGAGCACATCCAGATGCCCGGCGGGACAATCGGGGGCGCTGAGAAGCTGGACCGCCTCGGCGCTTAACTGTGGAGCCGCAACCTGAAATCCGGTCTGGTCCAATACCTCCAGCCCGCCCTGGCGGCAATAGCCACGTCCGCCGAACGTCCGCGTATGCGTCTCTGTGCCGGCGTTGGCGGTTACGCTCAGCATAGGCACGGTATAGGAGAGCCGCTGGCGGGCATGGCCACCACTATTTGTGATATAGAGCGAGTCGTGCTCCGTATGCCACAGGCTGGCTTCCCAATCGACAACCCGCTCATCCGTTTTGAGGCGGGCACTCTCCTGCTGGAGTAGCTCAATTTTATCCGCGAGGGACACGGAACTCCACGCGCGGGCGACTGGCGTCTCATACTCGCCCTGGGGATGGGCAAAGGCCACCTGAGAGAAATCCGTCACGCTACACGCCGCACTGCGCCGCGCCCAATCCACGGCTTGTTCGAACGCTCGACGCAGCCCCGCTTCCGTCAGGTCGCTCGTCCCGGCATAGCCTAAGCCGCCCTGCTGTATGACCGTCAGCATGACACCCAGGTCGTCCCCGTTCGACACCGGCTGTAGGATATTTTGACGAACCGACAACGCCTCTGAGCGTTCCCGCACCACCCGGAGCGAACAGAACTCGACGCCGGGCAGAATGCGCAGGATTCGCCGGAAGCGGTCGGCTACCTGTTTGTGCGGGTCGTCCATACGGCTTGGTCTCTTCCGCGCTTGCCCGCCTTAGGCCGAGGCGTTTTTTTCCGTGTTGAGAATGATCTCATGGATCTCCAGAACATTCGCGCCGGCAAACATTTCTGCCGGCGGACGGTTACTATGGGCGATGCGAAAGGACTCGCTTTTCGTCCAGTCCCAGAACGCCTGTTCGCTTTCCCAGTACGTTTGGACTAAATAAAATCCCTGCTCTTCCTTCTCTTCCCACTCGCCCGTTTGGTGGCTGAATCGACGCTGGACCGGCCGCATCACCAGGTTTTTGACAAATCCAGGGGACTGGTCAATCAGATGGGCCCGATTACGAAAACGATCTTCAAACTCTCCCTCATGTCCCTCAGCAACGGGAATACGGTTTGTGACAACAAACATAGGATGTTCTCCTCCGCGGCAGATAGAGTGTATTCTCTCCAGTGTAAAAGAGTTGCAAAAGAGATGAAAGCGCCACAATGGGTAAACGCGCCCGCCAACGGACATGCAGATGTTGGCACGTTTACGCATTACCGTCCGAGGGCTCTGCCCTCGGACGGTCTTCTGTCGCTTTTGCCTCTCTGAGCGGAGCCGGCCACATTCGTCCGGTTGCGTTTAGCTCAAAAAAACAATACAGTTCTCCAGTAAGGAAAAGTATCGCAGAGTGTTTCTCACGTCTGTCGGTTTTGAGTTGGTTCACACGATCATAAGCCCTGGGGACCTCCTCATGTGGTCCCCAGGGCTTTTTTATTTGTCAGGAGGTCCCATAGTATGAAACTCTTTGTTGGCAATCTTCCCTTCAGCACGACTCAAGAAGACCTTGAAGCGCTCTTTGGCGAATCGGGAGCAGTTGCGTCGGTCAATGTTATTACTGATCGGTTTTCCGGCAAATCTCGTGGATTTGGCTTTGTCGAAATGGAGAACCAGGAGGAGGCGCAGGCGGCGATAGAGCGCCTAAACGGAAGTGACCTCCAGGGGCGACCGCTGACCGTCAACGAGGCCCGCCCGCAAAGAGAACGCTCAAGCGGCCCCAGGAGGGAGAGCGGCGACCGGGACTGGTAGGAGGATAGAAGAGCTTCAGGATAATAGGAAGTGTTTGCCATACGTCTGTGAGTACGGGAAACGGCTTCCTCAGAATCCAACACCGTGCGGCAGCCACAATGATCACCCTCTAAGGAAAACACCCATGGCCAAGGCAAAAGACGGTGATACGGTTCGCGTTCAGTATACCGGCAAGCTTAAAGATGGATCAGTCTTTGACTCGTCCATAAAGCATGATGCCCTGGAATTTACCATTGGGAAAGGCCAAGTGCTCCAAGGGTTTGAGCGGGCCGTCATCGGCATGCGTCCAAAGGAATCGAAAACGGTCCTCATTCCGGCCGAGTCAGCCTACGGCCCACATCGGGATGAGATGACCACCCGAGTCCAGCGCAGTCAATTTCCGAATACTGTTGAACTGAAAGTTGGCCAGCGGCTCCAAATCAAGCAGAAAAACGGGCAGTCGATTGCGGTCTCGGTCCGTGGGCTCTCTAACTCTACCGTCACGCTGGATGCCAACCATCCCCTGGCCGGCAAGGACCTGACTTTTAATCTTCAACTGGTCGAGATCACTTGACTCTGGGTACGCCCGGAACGCATCAAAAAACAAAAAGGGCCGCTCTTTTGATAGCGGCCCTTTTTTTGAACGAATCGTCACGTCTCCACTCCACGCATCCGTCAGTGGGGCGACCGGGCTATGAATCGGCCGCGTTCCGACTTGCCACGCCCTGCTTCAAGGCGCGCACGGTGGACACAAAGCTTTCACGGGCGGCGTTCTTTTGCAGGGCCAGGGGAATCGGCAGGCTGACCTTGTCCTTGAGTGTGCCGGTGTAGGTCAGCAGGGTTTTGGTCCCGTCCGGCGAAGGCGTGAAGTGGTATTCGCCCCGAATGTCGCTGAGCTGGCTTTCGACGCTCTGGATGCGGACCCGGTTTTCTGCGGGCAGGAAGGTGAACTGCATGCTCAGCCGCTGTGGCTGGCCAAGCATGACCATCTCAAAGAGTATGAGCTTCCTATTGCCCTGGGCCTGAAGAAGGCGAGACACCCGGATCGTCTCACTGAACTCCGCGCTCCGTTCCGGCTCGGAGAATGCTTGCCAGATGTCGGCCAACGGGGTATCGAGCCGGGAGGTGAACTCCATCGTCATGGTATCGACGCGCTTGTCGAGCCGTTCGCTGAGGATTTCTGCGACCGGCCCCTCCCACTTAAGCGCCGCGGTACGCATCCGCTGGAAAGAGACGCCTGCCCACACGCCCAGGCCAAGCAGCACCAGCACGCCAATGCCGAGGCCCAGTCGCATCTTGCTCATACGACACTCTTCAGGACGGGTCAGTACGGTGCCGGGAGCGACTCTGAGGTGAGGCCCCCCTCAGCCGTCCGGGGGTGAGGCGCGCTGAAGTAGAGGGTTTCCTTTCTCTGGATGTGTTGCCACTTCACAACATAGTCCCCGCCCATGGACGGCTTCCACACCCGTTCGGCAACCTCGCGGTTGGTCCCGGTCAGCAGATAGGCCAGGCCGCCGGTAATACCGCCCAGGGTGGCATACGTCAGCTTGGCCGGGATGTAGAACACATTGGCAGCGACAGTCGCCGTGCCGATGCCGGCATCTTCGAGATAGTCGGGGTTGGCCGACGCGGCCGGCGGAGCGTTCAGCACCAGTCCCAGCACACTTCCACACAGTATGACAGATAACGTTTTTCCCATAACATCCTCCTCATCCTTCTGTTTTCACCACACACCCCTCGGGGAGCAACGTGATCAAATGTTGAAACGCCCGGTCAACATAGTTTTTATCTTTCGATTCAAGGGTAATTTTCACCCGATACTCAGGATCATTATTCTTCGGATACGACCCGAGCATCAAGTCCGGATACGCCCGTAATGTTTCATTCAGGAACCCCGCAATCACGCTTTCATATTCATGCGTGTAGAGCACTTTGAGATAGTAGGGAGCAGCGGCGAAGCGACTCTTGAGGGCGAAGAATTTCTGCTGAAAAATATCCGGGATACCAGGCAGGACATACACATTTTCTGCTTTGATAGTAGGGAAGCGAACCGCTCCGTCTTCAATCAGCTCAGCCCCTTGAGGCGCTTCCGCCATCTTGAGATAGGCGGTATTTGCAGGCCGGCCATTGAGATAGGCTCGTAATTTCCCCTCTAGCACAGGATGGCGAATGACCTTTCGGTCCAAGGCTCGCGCAACCCCTTCAATAGTGATGTCGTCATGCGTTGGGCCAACACCGCCTGACGTAAAGACGATATCAAACTGGTGGTGAAAATCGCGCACCGTCTCGGTAATAATATCGAGTTCGTCTGGAATCACGACGATCCGCTTCAGGGTCACTCCAACCTGTCGGAGCTCCTTTGCTAAGAAGGACGAATTGGTATCGACTGTCTTCCCGGACAGTATCTCGTTGCCAATGATGACGATACCGGCATCCAGTTCTTGCACAGCTTTCAGTATAAACCGATTGTCCGTTGTCTGGCAATATGAAAAATTACCCTGCGTCCGTCAGACCAATATCGAAATCCGTCAAATCCGGGAGTTCGCGGACTAAATATTCCTTCAACTTTTTCTTGAGCCGGCTTTCGAGTTGGCGCACGCGCTCACGACTGATGCCGTACTGGTCGCCAATGTCCTGAAGCGTCAGGGGCTCTTCGGCAAGGAGGCGTTGATTAAATATCACCTCCTCTTTGCCTTCCAACGTCCGGGCAAAGTCAGCGAGCTTGTGACGAATCAACTGCTGGTATTCTGTCGTTGAGACTGCTTCCTCCGTATTGAAGCTCTGGTCGGCCAGGAAATCGAGAAAGGTTGCAGACTCGTCCCCCGCGTTAAGCGGCGCATCAACAGACACGTCCCGGGCGGCCATGCGCTGCTCCATCTCCACGACCTCACGTTCTTTCACGCCCAGGTTTTGGGCGAGCAACTTTGGCTCGGGAGAGAACCCCTCGGCTTCCAGACGTTCTTTTTCCTTTTGCAGATTAAAAAAGAGTTTTCGCTGGGCTTGGGTCGTACCCAGCTTCACCATGCGCCAATTGTTCATAATGTAGCGAATGATATACGCCCGCACCCACCAGACCGCATAGGACGGAAACCGTACGCCTCGATACGGGTCAAAGTGCCGAACCGCATCCATAAGCCCAACGTTGCCCTCTTGAATCAAATCGAGCAGATTTTGAAACGCCCGCTGATATCTCCGGGCAATCATGACTACTAAGCGTAAGTTTGCGGTGACGAGCCGGTAGGCAGCTTGAACATCTCCATACTCCTTGTACTGGACCGCCAGTTCGTGCTCCTCCTCAGGGGAGAGCAGGGCATAGCGACGGATCTCTGCCATGTAACGACTGAGAGAATCCGTGGGGATGAGAGCCGTCTCCATCTTATCAGTCTCGTCGGCTGGGGTGACACTGATTTCGATGGGTGGCTCTGACTTTCCTGTCTGCTCGACCGACACAGATTCTGCGAGTTCAGGTTCGGCAAGAACAGGAACGGCCACGGTCTCGTTGTTATCTTTTGCCACACGTTTCATGGGAACTCTATCGTAAAACGAAAAACAAAGTGGATGGTCCCGACTGCGCCGTGTGTCTCACCCACCACGTTGGACCCACGCTGGGCTCACGCGTATAAGATACACTACGGATAATAGGGGAAGAGCGTGGTATACCGCACAGAAAAAGGCAGCGAAGAGTACTCCGTTACCCCTCTTCAATCGCTTCTTGGGCTTCTTCCTTCCACACTTTTCCAGCAGCAACTTCACGCAAGGCAGTCACTACTTCTTTATTGTCTGAGTCAACCAGCCGCGGCGCTCCCTTGAGGAGATCTTTCGCTCTGTGGGTCGCAACGACGACGAGTTCAAATCGATTCGGGATCCGAGCGAGACAGTCTTCAATCGTAATGCGTGCCATTGTGACTCCTTCTTATGCCTACCACAGTGATATATTATACTAGCTTATCATCGAAAAAGAAGGAAGCAAGAAACCGGACGGTTTCCGACCTTGACAAGTCATACCCGGCACGGTACTTCCGGTCCGGGAGAAAACTATGGGTTTTTGGCAACGTTTTGTTGGCTCCGAAGAGCCACAACATAAAGATCCGCAACGGTTATTACCAGTACTCGTGACGAGCTATCGGGCGGAAAAACAGCTCGCCCAGCAAATCCTCGCGCATGCAGAGCTTGCGCCCCATCAGGCCGGCACGGATCAACTTCGTACCGCAGCAGAAGAGCAGGAGCGCATTACACAACGTATTCAGAATAAAATCGCACAGCTGGAGGGCGAGTGTAGTGAAGAAGAGGCCGCACCAAAAGGAGGGCACAATCACTGGTCCCGGGTTATTCACGATCTTGAGGAGAGCCAAGCCCTGGCCCAACGGTATAACGAGCAGGCGATTTATTGGGATCCGGATCTTCCCGAAGCCACCCAGTTCTTTCTTTCCCTGGAGAAAGACAAACGCAGGCTGAACGCTTTTCTACGTGATATTGCGCTCCGAGCGGACCCACACGCTGTTGACTAGCATTCCGGTATTCTCCGCAGCCGGCACCATGCCCTATTCGTCATCTTCCCGGGCCAGGTGATCCAGACTCATTGGACGCGGTGCAAAATGCCCTTGGACCGATGCTGCAGATGGAGGCGTCCAATTCTGTCCTTGGCTCTGTCCTGAGCGGGGAGTATTCGGCCCTTTGGAACGAGCATTTGGTGACTGCTCCCGGCGCCACGCCTTATTCTTCCCTCCTCCGCCTGACGATTTCAAACGATTCCCAATAAAACCAACCCGCTCTTCAATGCGTCGGAGTGTGGTCGTGACTGGTTCTATCTGCTCCTCGATATTCTTCTGCAGCGTCTCTTGTAAGAGAGATCCCATAGCTTCCTCGGTCAAGCCGGGTTGAGGAGGATCGACCGCGGTTGCAGAACGGAGTTTCTCGACCTCAGCTACGAGCGCGGACAAGCCCTGCGAGAGCTTGTCCTCTAACGTTTCGAGCCGTTGCTGTAATGTCAGAATCGCTTCATGGGCCGACGGAGCATTCGTGACAGCAGTTTTCTTGGCTGGACTTTTTCGCGTACGGCTTGTCGTTTTTTTCGCTCCGGTCGTCTTTTTTGCCACTGTTCTGCTCGTAGATTGTGAGGCTGCTTTTGCCATGCCTTTCCTTTCTTGTCGTTCACACAAAAATAGGCGGACAGGTGAATATCCCTAAAGAAACATGGTCTAGACCATGTTTGTTGAATACTCCAATATTTCCCCGAGCTTGCGAATCTTTGTAGCCCGGACCGCCCACTCCTGTGGCGGGGCGTGCGCAAACTCCTCAATGTGATGGTGCAGACTCTTCTCCAAAATCTTCACACAACGAGTGGCGGACTCTTGTTGCTGCTCACGACGGCGAGCCTGCATAATCTTCCGTAAGTAAATGATCTCAGCCACTGTCTTCGCTCAATCTTCGCTCAACGTGTTGTGCCGTTTCGCCTCATGACGACACATGCTCGGCATGCGCCCGGCGCTGCCATCCCCCTTTGGCATACCACTCAATTTGATGGGCAATGCCGAGCAGGATACGGACGTCGCGATCTTCTAAGCCGGCTTTGCCAAAAATGCGACGGAGGGCGAGCATGATATGATCAGGGTTATCCTGGGGCAGAAAGCCGACCTGTAAGAGAGCAGCTTTGAGCTTTTCGTACATCAATTCCTGGCGCTCAGCAGAAGCTAATACAGGTGGCACAGCATCCTCTGTATGCCGTGCCCTGCGGAAAATCGCATGGCAACACAGCAGGACAGCCTGAGCGATATTCAGTGAGGCAAACGTAGGATCAGTTGGGATCGTCAGTAACGTATGGCAACAGCGTAAATCCTCATTGGTCAATCCGCTGTCTTCCGGGCCGAAAACGAGCGCAACACGATTGCTTTTGAGGCTGGTGACAATTTCAGGCACACGGACTTCAAGAGCGTCCGCCCCCTCTCGATACAAACCGGCTCGGCACGTTGTCCCAACAACAAGCCCGCAGGGGCTGACGGCCGCACGCAGGGACTGGTGTATCTGCATAGTATCCAGAACGTCTTTGGCGTGGACTGCGAGCGCGGCAGCCACATCCTGCTGTATTGGGTCCGGGTTTACGAGGTGTAACTCATCAATCCCGCAGTTCCGCATAGCCCGTGCGGTCGCGCCGATATTGCCGGAATATTTCGGCCGGACAAGAACTATACGCAGATTGGCCAAGCTCATACACGGAGAGTGATTGACCGCCTATGGGGCGTTATGTCAATCCTACTCGGGAAGCCTAGGTGTCGAGCGTGGCAAGGAAACGGTCACTATCCCTCGCCACTAACGCTTATTCGCAGAGGCTCGTGGAGTCTGGCCATACAGCCGTTGTTCACGGACCCAGCGGATAAGCGCTTCTCGTTCTACAAACCGTCTACGATGCCGCACATCGCCTTCCCGATAGACGATATCCGCTTCAAGTAGTTCTTCGAGATAACGATGGAGTGGGTAGGACCCCTCTCCTTCCTCCATCCCCTGCAATATCCCACGGAGGCGTTCGAGCCATTCACCATCAAGCTCAATCTCCACTCGCAATGGACGACCAATAGCGAGCACTTTCGATCGGATATTTTTCGGCATGAACACACCATATTCCAGAGGCCCCAGTAGTATTTCCTTATTCTGATGGCTTTTGCAAGACCAGGGTCAGCGCAGACCCTCTCGCCCACGCGTTGACCCTCATACCGGAATCCATTACAAATCCAAAAGAACCTCTCTCTTTTCTTTCCTCAAGGCGACCTGCATGAAAATCGTGTCGTTTGGCGATATACATATGGCCACCGCGCAAATGGAAACAATCAGCGCGGAGTTAACGAGCGCTGATGTGGTTCTTCTCTCGGGTGATCTGACAAACTTTGGAGGGCCATACGCCGTCCGGCAGGTGATTCGGACCGCTCAAACATACTGCCCAACAGTCCGGGCACTACCCGGCAACCTGGACCAACCAGAGACTATCCCGTTTCTCCAGACTGAACAGGTGAGCTTGCATGGGGAACATCGGTGCTATGGCGACGTTGCCATCTATGGCTGCGGCGGGTCAAATCTGACTCCGTTCCAGACACCGTTAGAGTATACGGATGAAGTACTCTGGCACGTCCTGCAACAAGCAGTCGCCGATGTTCCGCCGGCCACATGTCATATTATGGTCTGTCATACGCCACCCTATGCGACCAAGCTCGATCGGCTCACTGACGGAAGACCAGTTGGCAGTCCAGCCGTCCGCCAATTCATCGCGGAAAAGCAGCCCCACTTGTGCATCACTGGTCATATCCATGAGTCCCCAGGAGTCGATATGATCGGACGCACAAAAATACTGAACGCCGGTCCGTTTGCAGCGGGAGGGTATATCGTCGCCCAGTATGCAGACGGCGTACTCGATGCCGAGCTGCGATTTGTGTGACCCACTGAACGCAGAGACCCACCCCCTTCTTACATCCTATCGACCATGGCAACCATCAAAACATGTACCTGGGCCCCAACCGCCCTTGCCGCTCCCGACCTGACACGGAAAGCCAGAGAGGAGAAGCCCAATAGGGCGGGCAAACTCACCCAGACTGGCCGGTCTGGTCCTGCTCTGGTGAAACGTTTACTCTCCCCCGTCCGGAGGGCTGAAGCCTTAGGCGTTGACTACCTGCTCGTTGCCCAGCGCTGGTGGGGGACGGGGGAAGAGATTGAAGGGTCTTCATACGACTGCCTGGCGATGACGGATTTCTATGCGGCACACACCACCCACATCCACTTGATTACCGCTATTCATCCGGGATTCTTCCTGCCGGCCCCCATTGCCAAATGGAGTGCCACGCTTGACCGCCTCACCAATGGCCGCTGGTCAATAAATGTAACCTCGGGTTGGCATGAAGCCGAGTTTGGGATGTATGGGGCCGAACTCATCGAACACGACGAACGCTATGCGCGGACGAGCGAGTTTATCCAAATCCTGCGGGGTGCCTGGACGCACGAAGAGTTTTCGTTTGCCGGGCGCTTTTATCGGGTCGATGGGCTTCGACTTGAACCGCGCCCAATCAGCTCGCTTGAGGTGTTTCAGGGTGGACAATCTGAAGCGGCGATGACTATGGCGGCCCACCATTCGGACTGGATGTTCTTAAACGGTGGGCCGCCGGAAAAAATAGCCGGCATCATTGAAGCCGTTCGCAAACGGACAGCAAAAACCGGACGCCAGCTCCGTTTTGCCTTATACTCAATCCCCCTGTGTCGTCGCACCGATGCAGAAGCAGAAGCAGAAATCACGGCGATGATAAATGCGGTCGATGAGACCTTACTGGAACGCCGAGGGAAGCGGGTGAGTGGCGCGCAAGGCATGTGGGCAGACCGGCAGAATAAGCTCGCCATGCTTGATTCCAACGAAGGCTATGCCAGCGGCTTAATAGGCAGTCCGGATACTATTTTGCAACGCATGCGAGAGTTTCATCAGCTTGGGGTCGAGTGCTTTCATCTGACACTCCACGACGAACTCTTTAACACTGAAGTCTTGCCAGCGTTGAAGCAGCTCTCGGCCTAGTTCGCTACAACGGAAGGGAACAGTTCTTCATGTCGCAGACCTTTCATCACACCTTACGCGCCGCCGCGCGACCTATCTGGGATGCCATTTTTTCCCATCCTTTTATCAAAGAACTCGGAGCCGGCACGCTGAGTCGCGAACGCTTTCTTTTCTTTGTTCAGCAGGATTATCTGTATTTACAGGATTTTGCCCGTGCCCTGTGCCTGGGCGGAGCAAAGGCCGATACGTTGGACACGCTCCACATGTTCGCCGAACACGCGGCTACTGTCGTCCAGGTGGAACGCAATCTGCACACCAACTGGAGCGATAAGCTCGGCCTCACACCACAAGACTTGGCCCAAACAGAGCGCGCCCCAGTCACCCAAGCCTACACCCGGCATCTGCTTGCAGTCGCGCATAGTGGCAGCCTGGCTGAAATCGTTGCCGCCGTTCTGCCTTGTTATTGGATCTATTGGGAAGTCGGAAAAAAGCTAAACGCAACGTCGCCACCTGACCCGCTCTACGCAGAATGGACCCAAGCCTATAGCGGCGAGGGGTTTGGCGCCCACGTCCAGCAACAGCTTACGCTGATGGACCGTCTTGCCCAGGACAGTTCCACAGGTGAACAAAAACAGTGGGAAGAGTACTTTATCCAGAGCAGCCGCTATGAATATCTCTTTTGGGAACAGGCTTATCGGACCGAGAAATGGCTGGTCTAGAGTTCCGTAGGATGGGTCCCCAGCTCCACCGCCAGAAGAATACCTCACAAAATAAAAACCCCCTACCGAAACACTGGGATGCAGAAGGGCCACCTATCGGACGTAAATGCTAGAAATGCTTGAGCGCGGACTTGCCAATCGGAAAGACGTTGAAACCCAGCTCAAAGAGCCGTTGATGGTCCAGGATGTTGCGTCCGTCGAAGAGAAAGGCCGGGTGCTGCATGGACGCAAGAATACGTGCGTAATCGAGAGTGCGATAGACATCCCACTCGGTCAGAATTGCAATGGCGTGCGCCCCCTCTGCCGCCGTATAGGGGTCGGGTTCCAGAGTGACTCTGTCTCTCATATCCGCGAGATCATCCCGTGCGTTATCGAGCGCTTTCGGGTCTGTCACCACGACCTCGGCCCGCTCTTCGGCCAGACCACGCGCAATATAAATGGCCGGAGATTCACGCGTGTCTCCGGTGTTGGCCTTAAAGGCAAAGCCCAGTAGAGCGATACGTTTACCGGCCACCGTATTAAACATACTTTCGAGGATAGTCCGAACAAAGCGGCTCTCCTGCCACTCGTTAATTGTGACGACCGACTCCCAGTACTCGGCAACCTCGTTGAGACCGTAGCTTTGACAGATGTAGACAAGATTGAGAATGTCCTTCTTAAAGCACGATCCGCCAAAGCCTACACTCGCCTTCAAAAACTTTGGTCCAATACGCGAATCTTTTCCAATCGCGTAGGCGACTTCATCCACGTCAGCCTCTGTTTTCTCGCACAAGGCGGAAATCGTATTGATGGAAGAAATACGCTGGGCTAAGAATGCGTTCGCGGCGAGCTTCGAAAGCTCAGCACTCCAGACGTTCGACTCAATAATATTCTCTCTCGGAACCCAGTTGGCGTAAATATCGACAATGGCTTTCCTGGCTTCGATCCCTTCAGGCGTTTCCTTCGAGCCGATTAAGACGCGATCGGGGGTTTCCAGGTCGGTGATGGCGCTTCCTTCGGCCAGAAATTCTGGGTTGGAGAGCACCTCAAAACGAATATTCTTGGTATTGGCGTTTAGAATACGCTCCATAGCCTCTGCCGTTCTGACCGGCAGCGTCGACTTTTCTACAACAATCTTGTTCCGATCAGAATGTTCAAGAATCTGGCGTGCCGTTCTCTCCCAGTATTGCAAATCTGCCGCTCTCCCTGCCCCCTGGCCAAAGGTTTTCGTTGGGGTATTGACCGAGACAAAGATGATATCGGCGGCATGAATGCCTTGATCTACTTGAGTCGAAAAAAAGAGGTTGCGGTCCCGCGTTTGCTTCACCACCTCGTCGAGACCAGGCTCATAGATCGGCAGTTGGTCACTCTGCCAGGCATCAATACGGGCGGGGTTGATGTCAGCAACGGTGACCTTGTAGTGTGGGCAGCGGGCGGCAATCATGGCCATGGTTGGCCCTCCCACATAGCCCGCCCCAATACATAGAATATCCTTGGCGAATCCCACGACGCCTCCTGTATACACAAAAATAAAGGGAGCCTGCACTGAGGCTCCCTTTTATAATACCGGATGCAACAAGATCGTTGCTACTTGGCCGGGATTTGGGACGCGGTACCATCAACCGTGACAGGGGCCCCTTGGCTTTGGAGCTTGGGCAGTACTTCGGATGCAAACAGCTTCATATTCCGCTCGGTCTGTTCAGGCGGCATCCCCCCATAGCTGAAGACTGCAATCAAATGATCGAAGCCGACTTTTTCTTGCATGGCATGAATTTGTGCTATGCACTGATCCGGGGTTCCAGCCACTTGGAGATTGATAAAATCTTGTACCCCTTGCTCCGGGGTTGTGGTCTTTGCATTATCGGCAATCACTCCATAGTGCTCATAGCCCTTGACCTGCTTCAGGTGCCCGTCTGAAAAATTATAGTGGGCATCGGCCGACCCCCAGTAACCACCCATGTGTTGGGTTGCGCCTTTACGGGCCTCTTTCTCGGTCTCCCCAACATAGACAAAGCTGGCGACGATAGGCGGGACAGGCTCTTTACCCGCCGCCCGAATGATCTCGTCATGCCGCTGAACGTCTTTCGCTACCGCATCCCATCCATGCAGCGGAACCGCAACCAGCACGCCTAATCCTAATTGGGCCATACGCTCAGCCGTATCCGGGCTGACCGCCGCACCATAGAGGCGTTGTTCCGGGTGGGAAAAAGGACGGGGTCGAATACTGGTCTCAGGAATTTGAAAAAACTTGCCCTGGTGCGAAAAACGCTCATTGGATAATGCTTTGACTACAACCTCGGCGGCTTCGACAAAACGATCCCGAGATTCTTCCATGGGAACGCGGAAGCCGTCATACTCCACCGTTGCGGCGCCACGGCCAAAGCCTATGATGATACGGCCATCAGATAAGAGGTCCAGCATGGCAATCTCTTCTGCAACACGCACCGGGTCGTGCCACGGCAAGACAATCACCATCGTCCCCAATTCAATCTTCTTCGTTCGACCCGCCATATAGGTCAGGAACTGGGTCACATTGGGCACCATGGTATACGGCGTAAAATGGTGCTCAACACTCCATAACGAGTCAAAGCCCAGGTCTTCGGCCTGGTCCGCCAAACGCAGATCATTTTTATAGACCTCGTAGTCAGACCACCGCTCCCCAGTGTTCTGCATAAAAACCGACATACCGACTTTCATCACAGTCCTCCTTCGCTTCCTCCCTCATGTCCAGGGGGAGAAGCACTTCTATATTTTTCTCTTTGTGGCTCCTTTGAGGGAGAAATGCAAGAGAAAAAGGGAGAAAAAGAGTCTTAGCTGATCTCAGAGACAGCCTCTGGCTTGCCCCCCACCGTGTCTTTCCGGCGTCGATCCAGCTCCGTCAGGATTTCACGGTGTTGTGCGCGTGTCATCCGATACCGAGAGAGAAATACAAGAGCGCACAGAAAGAGCAGCATTAAACCCGGACCAACGGCGAGACCCAAGGTGAAAATTTTAGAAGCCGCAACCGTTCCCGGTGCTGCCATAGTCGGGAACTGGATGAGATCGAGCATCACTCCTGCCAGAAAACCACCAACACCAGATGCTGCTTTGGCACTAAATGTGATAGATGAGAAAAAGATTCCTTCCTGGCGTTTTCCGGTCGCAATCTCATTCTCATCCACACTATCCGCGATCATGGAAGGAATCAGGATGTCGATGGCGACCACGGCAGTCACCAGGAGGATGACCTGGCCGGCGATGAGGGGCAGCAGGCTTGGATGTCCGTTTTCAGGCAGCAGGCCGAGGAGGCGCAAAAAAACCAACAAGGGCCCAAAAAAGATAGCAAAGGTAGCCAGACCAAGCACTGCCTGTCTTTTATCAAACCGCTCAGTCAAGGGACGAGTTAGGAAAAAGGCAATGATGGCAGAGAGAAAAAGGCCAAAGGTCAGGAGGCCAATCTCATTGGTCGAGAAGCCCCAGAAGTAGGTGTTCATATACAGCCACACCACATCATTAAACCCCCGCCCCCCAGCAGAAAACACCGAGCCAAGGACAAGCATCCGATAGGAACGATTGGAGAACGCCTCACGCAGCTCGCCGGCAAATCGACGAAGCGCGAATTTTTGTTTTGCAGGAGGCAATCTCAGACTTGGAATAAGCCCATGCGTCCCAAGCGAGCATGCCAAAATTGTCGTCACAATCATCCCTGCACAAAAAAGGGCAAAGGCTTCATACGCTCCAGGATTCAGCCGGCCATCGGCAAACGCCTCGGATGGAGCAAAAAAATAGAAATAGCCCGTCACTGATGCGGTCAGGCCGCCGAGCCAGCCAAACAACATCCGATAGCTCACCAGAGAAGTGCGTTCATCATAGTCGGGGGAGATCTCCGGCAGCATGGCTCCGCTCGGGACTGCATAGAACGTCATCGCGACACGCACCCCCATGGCAAACGTGCATAACCACACAAAAAGTCCGGTCTGACTCAGCTCTGGCGGGTTAAACAAGAGGAAGAAACACACAGCCATAGGCAGGGCGGCCATATACATAAACGGATGTCGCCGTCCCCAGCGTGAATGAAAGTTGTCGGAAATCGAACCAACCAGCGGGTCAGTGATCGCGTCTACGCACAGGGCTATGAAGATCGCACTCCCGCTCAACGTCCCCGAGAGGCCGAGGACCTGATTGTAGTAAAAGAGGAGAAAAACATTGAAGACCGTATTTTTCGTACCTTCGGAAACTGACCCGATACCGTAGAAGAGTTTTGTGGAAAATCGGACCTGGGCAGATTGTGGTGTCACTGAAGCAGGCATGAGGGCAGGAGTGTAGCCGGAGTAGGGGCAAGGCGGAATGGGGGCTGGAGAGACAGAGTTCTATCCTTCTGTAGGAGGTCCACTTCCGTGCGGAAGTCCATTTGATGGTTATTGGACTCCTTCCACCAAACGCAGACTCCGCAGCCGATTGAGCGCCGCTACGATTTCGAAGCGTCGGGCGCGGGCACGGTCACCGAAGTCTCGGTCTGTGAGGGCGTCCAGACCGTCTTTTTCGATCTCGGCCTCAATCCGATCAAGCAGCTCAGGGATACTTCTTTTCCCATCGCACAGCCCGCGCGAACATTGCAGCAACACATCACCGATCATGCGGCATTGGGCGGCATCGACGAGTTGAGACAGGAGTGAGACATCGATCTCTTCACTGCCAAACTCAATCGCCCGGGTTTTGACGCTTCGGACACGCTCTTGTTTGCGTCCGCGGCTCGGATCAAGGCTGCGTGGGGCGGGCCGGCGCGGGTGTGATTCAAGCCACGGTCCTGGGGCTTGGGGACGAGAGGTTTTTTGTGGCAACTCGTGCGCAATTGCTCGCGCACGCTGCGTTACATCTTTTGGTCGGTATGCATCCATCTGGATAACCGTGTCAGCCACATCGAGATAGTCGCCAGATCCGCCAACAACCAGGACCGACGAGACCTGTTTTTCTTCCCACAACTGACGCACCCGATCGAGATAGGGAGTAATAGGTTCTTTTTCACTCGGCACAAGGCGACGCATACGCGCGTCGCGGATCATGAAATTCGTCGCCGCGATGTCTTCATCAATAAGAAGCGCGCTTGCCCCGGCTTCCAGCGCCTCAACAATGGCTGCAGCTTGAGAAGTACTCCCAGAGGCATCATCGGTATCGAACCAATCCGTTCGGCGCCCGAGGGGGAGAGAGTTGATAAACGGCCGCAGATCAACCCCCCGCACCGAACGGCCGTCCTCGGCTCGGATACTCACCGCACTCGCTACGGAAACACATTGGTCTCGGCCATCACCCGGAACATGGTCATACACACCGTGGGCCAGCGCCGAGAGCAGAGTCGATTTGCCATGATAGCCACCCCCGGCGATCAGGGTCACCCCAGCCCGGAGACCAAGGCCACGCAGCCGCCCGGCATGGGGGGCGTGGAGTTCATACGCGAGAGCTTGAGGTACGTCGAGCGGAATAGCTGTGTCCAGGGGACGGTCATCCACTCCACTCCGGCGGGGCAAAATGCTGCCTTCAGCCAAGAAGGCGACCAAGCCATTGTCAGGCAGTTGTTTCCGCAGCGTCACTTGGTCTTCGACACACTGAACGTGACGTTGTAAAGCGTCGGGATCTAATTCATCAAAGACACGCTCAAGGACTTCGGGTAATCGACGGCTCAGCAGTTGGGCCGCTTCACGCCCCAGAATGCGTCGGCCCGCGGCGGGAAGGCCCACGCTCAGCCGCACGCGGACAGCACCATCAGGGTGCACGAGAACGGCAGTCCGCTCAAGCACGTGTTGACCCACTGGCATGATTGCGAGCAGGCCGCTTTTGCCTGAGCCGCTTTTGCCTCGGACGGCTGAGAGTTTGCGGAGAAAGGCCCGGTGCACCAAGTCGGCGCTCGCCCGTCGTGCCACAGTCCCATCACATGACCAGTCGGGAAGTTTGGCTTGGCTGGCCGGAATATCGATCCGCACACGGCTGGGCGACGCAAAGGGATCGCCCTGGATATGGTCAAACCTCAACCGATACGGTCCCAGCGCATACGATTGTCCGCGTAGGTCTTTATAAAACCCATAGGGGCGTCCATCGATACGTTTGAGATCGTGCTCCAACACGCCTCGGGATTCAGCCATCCACCTCCCTCCTCACGCAACGTCCACAGATATGCAGTAAGGACAAGCAGGGGACATGGACAGATGTATCCGGAGGTTGACGTGTCTCCAGCACCTCCTCTTTCGTGCCTGTCCCCAAAAAAGAAGGGCGCCGGTAATAGCGCCCTTCTCTATCTGTCCAACTGCAAGCACTAGGACCGCAGCCCTAGGCTTTCCTCATCTTAGCCACCGTGCCGGAGCAGCTTGCCAGGGATGTTGCCGGTGTTCTTGTCGTTCTCCAGCGTCATCTCGCCGTTCACCAGGACTGCGCGGTAGCCTTTGGCCTTTTGCACCCGCCGCCATTCTTTGCCCGGCAGATCGTGCACCACTTCCACCGGCAAGGTTTCCAGATTGTCGTAGTCGTAGACCACAATATCGGCTGGCGCACCTTCCCGCAGCACCCCGCGATCCTTGAAGCCGGCACAGGCTGCCGGCTGAGCACTCAGCCGCCAATGGGCCTCTTCCAGACTCATCATATTCATCTCACGAACCATCCGCGTAATCGATTCCGTGGAATAGCGTCCGCCGCAGAAGAACTTGGTATGCGCACCACCATCCGACACGCCCAACAGCGTCGAGTCGTTCACGAGCTCTTCGAGATATTCATTCTTCTCACCAACGGACGGCGAATAGAAGGTCGTGGCCATATCATCAGCAACCGCGAGATCAAGCATGGCATCCACGGGATGCTTGCCTTCTTTCTCGCCAGCTTCACGTAAGGTCAGATTCTCCAGGTGCTTCATGTCTGCACGCTTCACTTCGAGAATAATAACGTCGTCAAACGAGGCCGTGACCGCACCAGTCGGGTCATTCTTTAAGCTTGCGCGCCGGGTCGGGTCGGCTAACTTCGACTTGCGTTCTTCCACCGTCCCCATGGTCGCCTCCCGCCAGGCCGGATCATCATCCCATAAATTCCAGTCATGAAAGGTGAAGGTAAAGCCAGCGCTGGTCGAGACCAACTGACCGTAGATGCGTAAGCCCTTTTGGCGGCAACGTTCGATCCAAGCTAACAGATTCCGGTGGCGGCTGGGATCGGAATCCAGGGCTTGAATGGCATTATACAGAATCGGCCGACCACTGGCCAAAGCCAACTCTTCATAGTTCTTCTCGATTTCTTCAAAGCCGGCCACACTTGGGATAAGGGACATCTGAATGAAGCCCTCATTCCGTTCTGCTAAGACTTTTGCAAGTTCGACACAGGTTTCCTGGTGCATGATATCGGTCGGCATGGGCGTGCCATCATAGTCACACTGTACGCTGTCTTCCCCAAAACGCTGGGCGGACCAGCCACAGCCACCCGCTTCCATGCCTTCATGCAGCAATCGCACCATCTCCTTATGTTCATCGTCCGTCGGCATCCGCCCGGACTTCGCCCCCTCACGACCCATGACCCACACCATCAGGGGTGCAATCGGCATATACGGCAGGATGTTCAAGCCTTTGGGCGTGCGCTCGACACTGTCCAGAAACTCCGGGAACGTCACCCAATCCCACGGCATCCCCGCCTTCATCGAATCGTACGGAATCGCTTCCGTGCGCGTCATCGTCAGCATCGCCCGTTCCTGATCTTCGGGCGGCACCGGCGCAAAGCCGAAGCCACAGTTACCGATCACCACGGACGTGATGCCATGCCAGCCTGAAATCGTCAGATACGGATCCCAGAATAGTTGCGCATCATAGTGAGTGTGCAGATCAATAAAGCCTGGCACCACCATATGCCCTTCGGCATCCAGCGTCTTGGTTCCTTCGTGTGTCTGAATGCGACCAATCTTCGCAATTTTGCCGTCTTTGACACCAATATCGCCTCGGTAACGCGGCAGTCGCGTTCCGTCGATTACCATTCCGTCTTTGATCACGAGATCATATTCTGGCATAGAGCCCCTCCTTAAAGGCTTGAAATTTTTGCTCGCGATCCGGTGGATTGAACCGCAGCTTGCTAAGTATATACGGTGAAAAGCGGTTTATCGCAAGGCTTTTGCGCAGGAAGTATTGGGAGGAAGCAATAGATTGACACTACCCTTTAGAGTTTCCGCAAAAAGAAAGGGCGCTGCTGCCAGCGCCCTTTCTTGTCCAACTGCAAGCACTAGGACCGCAGCCCTAGGCTGGTCTTTCTCTCTTAGCCACCATGCCGGAGCAACTTGCCAGGAATGTTACCCGTGTTCTGGTCATTCTCCAGCGTCATCTCGCCGTTCACCAGGACCGCCCGGTAGCCTTTGGCCCTTTGCACCCGCCGCCATTCCTTGCCCGGCAGATCGTGGGCCACTTCCATCGGCAAGGTTTCCAGGTTGTCGTAGTCGTAGACCACGATATCGGCCGGTGCGCCTTCCCGTAGCACGCCGCGGTCCTTAAAGCCCGCGCAGGCCGCCGGCATCGCACTCAACCGCCAGTGGACCTCTTCCAAGCTCATCATGTTCAAGTCACGGACTATCCGCGTAATCGCTTCCGTGGAATAGCGTCCGCCGCAAAAGAACTTAGTGTGGGCGCCACCATCCGAGACCCCCAGCAGCGAGGAGTCTGGAGTGACGAGTTCCTGGAGGTATTCATTCTTCTCGCCCACGGACGGGGTATAGAAGGTCGTCTCCATGTTGTCAGCCAAGGCCAAGTCGAGCATCGCATCCACGGGATGCTTGCCTTCCTTCTCACCCGCTTCACGCAGGGTCAGATTCTCTAGGTACTTCATGTCTTCGCGTTTGACCTCAAGAATAATGACGTCGTCAAACGAGCTGGTGACCGCGCCGGTGGGATCGTTCTTTAAGGCCGGTCGGCGGGTCGGGTCGGCCAACTTCGACTTGCGTTCTTCCACCGTGCCCAGCGTCGCTTCCCGCCAGGCCGGATCATCGTCCCACAGGTTCCAGTCGGTAAAGGTAAAGGTGAAGCCGGCGTCGGTTGAGATCGTTTGGCCGTAGATGCGTAAACCCTTTTGGCGGCAGCGTTCGATCCAGGCTAACAGATTCCGGTGACGGCTGGGGTCGGCGTCCTGGACCTGGATGACGTTATACAGAATCGGCCGGCCACTCACCTGGGCCAGTTCTTCGTAGTGGCTCTCAATGACTTCCATCGGCGCCACACTGGGGATGAGCGACATCTGAATGAAGCCTTCATTCCGATCCCCCAGAACCTTGGCTAGTTCCAAACAGGTTTCATTGTGCATGATATCGGTCGGCATGGGCGTACCATCATAGTCACACTGTACACTGTCTTCCCCAAAACGTTGGGCTGACCAGCCACAGCCGCCCGCGTCCATCCCCTCATGCAGCAATCGCACCATCTCCTTGTGTTCATCGTCCGTCGGCATCCGCCCGGACTTCGCCTCTTCGCGGCCCATGACCCACACCATCAACGGCGCAATCGGCATATACGGCAGGATGTTCAAGCCTTTGGGCGTGCGCTCGACACTGTCCAGAAACTCCGGGAACGTCACCCAATCCCACGGCATCCCCGCCTTCATCGAATCGTACGGAATCGCTTCCGTGCGCGTCATCGTCAGCATCGCCCGTTCCTGATCTTCGGGCGGTACCGGTGCAAAGCCGAAGCCACAGTTACCGATCACTACGGAGGTAATGCCATGCCAGCCTGAAATCGTCAGATACGGGTCCCAAAACAACTGGGCGTCGTAGTGGGTATGCAGATCAATAAAGCCCGGCACCACCATGTGCCCTGCCGCATCCAGGACTTTCGTCCCCTGATGCGCTTGCAGCCGGCCAATCTTGGCAATCTTGCCATCCTTGACCCCAATGTCCCCTCTGTACCGCGGTAGCCGCGTGCCATCGATTACCATTCCGTCTTTGATCACCAGATCATATTCCGGCATAGCGTCCCTCCTTAGGAGCTGATATTTTTGCTCGCGACCCTGTCGATCGGGTCGGAACTTACCAAACCCATACTGCTAAAATTTGCAAGTTACAAGACGTGGGGAAAGAATTTTTTGACCGTTTTCTCCGGCTTTCCAATCCCTTTTCTTCATACGCACCATGTATTTCCCCTCGACTGCGGGCACACCGTACGGCGCGGCATGGGAGGGTCACTCGGACAATTGCATCCGGATATGGCGTTGGTAGATCTTGGGCAACTCTAACGGCAGGGACGGGATGTCTTCCAGGACCATATAGCGTGACGGCGGACACATCTCGCGCAGGTAATCATGACCGCCCTTATCAATCGTCAGACAGAACGACAGGATATGCTCGCGCTCGGCCTCACGCAGGGCCATCATGGTATCGCGCAGGCCATACATCGGTGCGTTTTCGTCTCGGCCATAGTCCGCGTCTTCGGGGAATCCGTCGCTGAGCAGGACCAGAATTTTCGCGCGGCTGGCAACGTCTTTGAGTTTGCGGGTCGCATGCCGGACGGCGGCGCCCATACGCGTACTGCGCTGAGGCTCCAGACCGCTGATGCGGCCTTTGACGTCATCCGACAGCTTCTCGCCAAAGGCTTTGACCGGATAGAACTCTATGTTATACCGTCCGGCGCTTGAAAAGCCGTAGATGGCGTACGCATCACCAATTTCCTCTAATGCGGCAGACAATACCACGACCGCCTCTTTGAGGACGTCAATCACCCGGATACCGCTCGTTTCGCTGGGTCCGTTGTCCGTTTCCTGCTGAATCCTGGCATCGGTCGAAGCACTCAGGTCCAGGAGAAAAAGCGCGGCAACATCACGCTCCAGGGGCTGCCTGGCCGCGTACAACCGCGTGGACGGCGCCACCCCGGTGTGCAGATCAACCCGAGCCGCCACGGCCGCGTCCAGGTCTATCACTTCTCCATCTTCCAGCCCCTTGACCAAACGGAACATCTTGGGCCGCAACTGTTGGAACTCACGCTTAATGTTTGGGATGACCTCGCCATAGCGGGTGAGCGTGCTCTCAAAGAAGCCGCCCCGGTCGCCGGCCAGGGGGACTTCGTGCAGTTCGCACCAGCGGGCGCGGTAGTCCTCGATCAGAAAATCCCACTCGTCATAGACATAGCGGACGCCCACAACGGAATGCCGGCGACGCAGTTGCTCCTTTTTGGATTCTTCCTGTCCGGTTTCGTCTTCCTCGGTGTCCAGCGCATCCAGCGGCGTCCCGTGGATGGAGGCCGGCCGGGTCTGGCGAATCTTTTTCTTTTTTTGATGCTGACGCAGCGTCAAAAGAATCCGCTGCAGGACGGCCTGCTCGCGCTCAGACAGCTCGGGCTCGCGCGCCCCTTGCATCATCGCGTCCGGTGCGCCGGCCATGCCATCTTCGTCCTTTTGCTCCCGCGCTAGCTGCGACGCGTATTCGGGCAGTGACGCATACAGCTCGGTGGCCATGAGCAGGCAGCCCGCCACCGTGGCGTCGTGCTCCCAGCCGGGTTTCAGCGTGGCGTTCAAATACGGCAAGATCGACTGAATCAGCGGTGGCAGGATACGGGTGTGCGACGCCACCCAGGCCAGATCTTTTTGCAGCCCACGATACGTCTCTGCCAGACAGGCACTAATCCGCTGGCCTTCGACAAACATAAACAGCGCCTCAATCTGTTCGGGCTTGGGAAAGAGCTTGCAATAGGCAGCCAGACCTTGTGGCGGGTGCGCATTCGCATCGGCCCGTTCCCGTACAAATGGCGGCACCTGGGACCAGATGTCGGGAATGGAGAGATCGTAGGTCCCAAACTCGATCCGTCCCGCCTGATGGGCCGCGAACATGCAGTACAGCCGAAAGTTTTCCTCAAGAGTCGAAAACAGATCAATACTGGCCGGCAAGGGTAGAAACTCGTCTTCGTCGTCAACAATCGCCAACGGGGGTGGGAAGGAGACCTCCCCGATTTCCTGGATACTGACCGCTTCCCCGCACAGCATATGCATGAACTTCACCAAGGCACTATGCACCTCGGATAGCAGCACGGCCGACGACTCATGCCGCAAGACCTGGAAACTGGTGCGGGACTCTAAGGTGAAAAATGCTTCCGCGGCGTGCGGATTGCGCTGCGCGATCTCTTCTCCAGTTTGAATCCAGGTCAACACTCCCTCGGCTCCGACTTCTTCATACGCGCGGGACAGCGTCCGAAAGAGACGGGCAATCCCGGCGGGGAAAATACGGGCGAGTTCGGCGATCCGCTCCAATACGGAGAGCTGTCGGTCTGGCGCTAAACTCCTCAGCGTGGGCTCAAGAAACGGAATCACGGCCGGCAGCGGTTCCGGGTCAAAGGCAGCCACCGGTTGGAGGCAACGCAGCAACACGTTCCGCAGCGACTCCGGAAGATTGACCAGGGTGTGGGGCAGGACATGGTAAATACCCGCGGCAGCCTCACGCGAGTGATACACGGCTGACCGGCCCAGACGATAGACGCTGATCCGTTCCGAGCGGTCCAGGGCGGTCAGGCCATCTGGGAAACGTGCAAAATCGGTTGCTCCGTTGACCGCTTCAATATCCAGCAGAAAACGGACCCATTCGAGCATCTCCAGCCGGGATAATACCGGCAAAAGTTCAGAAGTTGCCGCAAACATGGCTGAGGTAAGCGTTTCCCCACGCGCGCCCAGCGTTTCACTCACGTGCCGGCCCTGTTGGACCCATTCCTGGAGGAGTTCTTCCTGTAACCATGCCTGGACAACGGGATGTTCGAGCTGCGTCAGCGCGTTGAGTAAGGTCGAAGAGTGCGTCGGGGAGAGTCCCTCCAAAGCGGCCTGAAACTGCTGCTGGCCTTTTTCTTCAAGGGTTCTGGGGTCAAAATGGGCCATAGTCTTGTCTGTTCTCTCACGACTCAGAGGTACGAGAGAAGCCTCAAACCTGTCTCTGCTGTATCGGAGGGCGACTGCCAGAGCAAGCAGGTGGTGGGAACGTATCTCTACCAACGAGCAATAATCTGTTCTCCGAATGTTTTTACAAATTCTTCAAATGCGTCAAAGGTCGGAATAAAGGTGACTTGGCGGACGCCGGCCCGCTCCAGACTGCGCAGCCGTTCCAGCAAGGCGTCGGGCTGAGCCGTCATGGTTGTCGCCTGAATGGCTTCAGGTGTCACAAACTGGGCTTCTTCATCACGGACGTATAAACAGTGGCCGTCGTGCAGGTCAAAATAGTAATCATCTTTGGCTTGGAGGCGTTGCTCCATGAAGGTTTTGTATTGAGCAAAGGTAGAGCGTAGGGGTGCTGGAGCGGCGTCGGGATCTTTGAGCGTTTCATACAGGGAGTGCAGGGCTACGGTTACCCACGGACCGGCCTGTATTTTCACTCGTTCGGAATCCAGTCCTTCGTTCGGCCGCAGCAGACAGGCCGTGGTAAAGAGTATGCGGTCTACACTGTCCGAATTTTTTCCAGCGTGCTCAATACCTGTGTTGACCTGGCGCCAGGCAGCCTGAAAGCCTTCGACCGTATTGGTCCGTGAGGTCATCCAGCCATCGCCCAACTCCCCAGCCAGCAGCATGGCCCGCGGGGCGTTGGCTGCCACATAAATGGGAATCGGATCACGCGTGTTAATAAATGCGTAGTCTTGATGAAAAAATTTGATCCGGCGCGTCTCCGCTCCCTCGTGGTAGGTCACCTCCTGGTTGCTCAGCAGGCCGCGCATGGTCTCTATATAATCGCGTAACTCGCGCAGAGAGCAGGGTGGCAGCCCCATCGCCCGCCTTGCGCTATTGCCCGTCCCCACCCCAAAGATGACGCGCCCAGGGGCGAGTTGATTGACTGTGGCAATGGCCTGGGCAGTCACGGGCGCGCTGCGCGTTCCGACCACTGCCACCCCGGTTCCGAGTGTGACTCGCGTGGTGTGCCGCGCTATCAGGCCCAGGCACAGGTATGCATCACCGGCCATCATGGGCGAGTCTTCAACCCACACATGGCTGAAGCCATGCGCCTCAGCCAGCTTGGCATGCTCTACACAGCGGTCCGGTTTGGGAAATACGAGTACGCCAAAATCCATAGCTTCCTCCTCATTATCCGGACAGGGAAGCCTACTCGGCATCCTCACAGTATGTCAATGAGAAGCGCGAAGAGCGCTGTTTTCTCGGTTTCTTTCCTGCAGAAGCTGTGGTAGAGCAAGTAGAGACAGCAAGCCAAAGACTCGAAAAAGGAGGGCTCAATCATGACAAAGAAAGGCTTTTCCCATATTGGACTATCAACTCTCGACTTAGATAAGACGCGCGAATTTTACGAAGATATTCTCGGCTTCAAGCCGGTTCGCTGCGACACCATCAAGATCAAAGAGGGCGGCCACATTCGCCATATCTTTTTTGACACGGGCCGTGACCAGTTGCTCGCGTTTATGGAAGCCAAGAGTATTCCTGGTGTTCCGGTCGAGTATGACGCCGGCATCAACCGGGGGTTGGGCGTGCCGAGTGCATTCTATCACTTCGCTTTTGAGGCAGGCACGGAAGCCGCGCTCGAAGAAAAGCGGCAAGAGTTGCAGGACAAAGGGGTTGAAGTCTCGGCCGTCGTGGACCATGACTGGGCCAAGTCGATTTATTTCAAAGACCCCAACGGCATGCAGATGGAATACTGCTGCTTCACCCGCGACTTTAACGCTGACGATGCTGTGATGACGGAGCGTTTCGAAGCGCCCATTGCCGCGCTTGGTTTGGAAGAGACGCCGGATATCGTCTCAACCAATCCGCCGAGCTAATCTCCCGGAGCATTCAGTGCGTCGGGGTAACCCCTGTGTTGCCCCGACCGTCTAGCCGGCGCTTCTCCCCTCGTCCAACATCCGCTCCACCATCGCCTTATACTCTTTCACCGCTGGTGAGTGATAAAAACGCGACCGGGTAAATGTGGGATCACCCGCGTAGAACCATTCGTACTGCAACTGACGGCTACCGAATTGCTCACCCAACATGTCCCAGGCCAGCTTAAAAAGCTGCACCCGATTGCGGGCCGGCAGGTTTTTGCCCTGGAGATAGCGTTCGAGATAGGGAGCAATCTCCGGGTTTTGCAGATCCCCTTCCGTTGGAGTCATAATCAATCCGCTGCCGCTGACCTGGCGGATCACTTCAGCCGCCCGCATCTGGGCCTGGGGAATAAACACCCACAGCGAGGCCGCCAGCGATCGCAGCGAACCGCCTTCCCTGCGGTTTGTGACAACATTATGCGCCGCGGCTTGCAGCAGACCGTTGGCAATTTCAACATTGGCAACCAACTCACCAAGCTGGGCCTGTACATGCTGCGCCTTGGTCCGGCCGATTGCCTCTGCTACGGAACAGGCCAGCCCGGCCATGAAACGCAGCTTGACGGTTCCGCGAATGACCGCCTGGAGCAGCGCATAGCCGGGCGCCTGTCCAAGAATGTAGTTGGATGCCTCAATATCGCCGTTAATGAAAACACGCTCCCAGGGCACCTCGACCGTATCAAAAATTGCTAAGGCATCTTCTTCATCAAACCGATACGACAACGGGCGATCAAACCGACTCCTGCCTGTGTTGTACGCCTCGCGGCAGATAAACTTCAGGCCCGGGGTATCCATGGGGACAGCGAAGCATAAGGTATAGGCTTCTTCTCCCGGTTTGCGTGGATAGAACGGTCCTACCCATAACTCGTTGGAAAAGGGCGCGAGCGTGGAAAGCATCCGGGCGCCGCTGACCACAATGCCGTTGTCCGTCTCGCGTACCAAGTGCAGAGCCGCATCAGGGTCGTGCTGTTCCGCCGGCCCTTTTGAGCGGTCGATCTGGGGATCAACCAAGGTATGGGTCAGGCACCAATCCTCATCCCGACATTCTTCGTAATAGTGGAGCGCATTCTCACCAAAACGCGGCTCACGTTGACCAATAAACGGTGCCGCAATCGCGGCGTCCGTCACCAAGGCGTTCATGAAGTCCGGCATACGGCCCATCAAGCCACACGTAGTCTCAGCGCGAAATTCCTCCGCTTGGACGCGACGCTCGACATCTTCGACACTGTCCGCCATCAAAAAAGAGAGTCCGACCGGTTGGCCATCCTTGGGTGAAGGATAGGTCAATGGGGGCTGATGCGCAGACTCGTGTTGGAGGTCGTACAGAGAGGCAAGGGTCTCCACCACACCCTGGAACGGCGGATAGGTCGTGACATCTTTGACCCGTTCGCCATTCACATAAATGCTCCGCCCATCTCGCAAACTCTCTCGGTATTGTGCGCCGGTCCGAATGCCCATGCGTGCTCCAAAATTACTGTCTCAGCGAAGCAATCACATCCGCCAGGCCCCGCTCGTCCGGCGCGAATTCCAGCTTATCCATACCCAGATAGGCGTTGGGCATCCCGGCATATTCTTCTATGGGGTTGTCGCAGTAGACTTCGAGCTCGTGACCGTCCGGGTCACGAAAATAGACGCTTTTGGTCACGCCGTGGTTCACGGTGAAGCTCACCGGCACCTCTTTCGCCTTGAGTTCTTCATACGCCACCTTGAGTTCCTCTTCGCTCCGCAGACGAAAGGCAATGTGGGCGAGTCCGATTTGGCCAGGCTTAGGCGACTCGGCGTCGGGGCCGATCTGAAACAGCGCAATCTCGTGGTGGTCGCGGGTATGATTGGCCAAAAAGACTGCGCCAATTTCAGGCACGTCTTTCATGACCTGCATCCCCAGCACTTCGGTATAAAACTTCGTTGAGCGTTCAACGTCGCGGACCGTAATCACAACGTGGGCCATCCGTTCGGGGCGAATCATATCAACCTCCTTTGTGTATGGTGTGGAACAAATCGAAACGGATCAAATGTATCATCTTCTCGCGGCTGTCAAAACAGCTCAACGAGCGGAGCAATCTCGGCGAGCGAGAGGGTCATGGCCATGAGCTGCTGAGCATGAGACGACATAGCGCCACAACAAAAGAGGAGCATAGGTTACCCCTCCTCGAATCAGGGAATCAGGGCGATCTGATCGGCGACGCGCACAGGGTCGTGCCACGGCAACACTACGACCGCGATGCCAAATTGAACACGCGTGGTCCGGGCGGCCCTGCGGCCTTCATCTGTGGGTGGCGACAAAACGTTTGATGTCGTAGCCGTCCACCACACTGGGTTGGCCGAACTGCTCGACAGCCGGCGCAACTTCCGCCAAAGACAGGGTCAGATAAAACAGCCGCTTGGCATCGTCCGGGAGTTCCTCCAGGCTGAACTGCTCCAGGTAGGGCAGCACCTCTTCCATGCGAGCCAGCATGGCCCCATAGAAAGCCGTGATGTCTTCCATGGTGCTGGCTTGACGTTGGTCGCTCCGCTCGCCTTCGGTTTCCAACGACCAGGCGAGCCATTTTTCCAAGTCGTGGAACTGTTCGGGTAAACGTGCCTCAGGCATGGGCAGCCGCCTCCTTTCCATTCGGAGCAAACGCGCTATCAACGGGTTGACCCGTGAGCATCTTGTCAATGGCATCATGGCTGTGTCGGACAAGAATCTCTTCGTCGTGCAGGTAAAATTCTTTTTTCGCGCCGGACGAGAGCATGGATTGGGTTTCTTCAAATGTCCGGCCGTCCTCCAGAATAATATCGCGAAAGATCACGTTGCCATATTCCTGGCTGAAACGCTGACCCGGCGTGGTCGCCTTGGTATAGTACTGCGTTGAGGTCCACAGCGTCTTATCCACGCCAACTGGTATGAACTGATGGGTAAAATACGACCCCTGAGAAACATCGACAAAGAAGGCCGGGAAGATCACGTTCAGGTCCAGCGACCAGGCTTCACTCCGCAGCGGATTCACCCCTGTCGGCAGACTGTCCATCGAGAAGTCGCTCCGAATGATAATCTCACCATTCTGAGCCGCCAGTTTTGCAACCGGACTCGGCTTGTACTCTGCACTCCCAAACAGCGACATACTGCCATGGCGTGGATACAGCCTGACATCCAGGGAGTGGGCGTACGGATTGTCTTTGCTGGTAAACGAGTCCGGGATGGAGCGTTTGTGCAGAAAGGCAATATGATACACCTCCTGAAAGGCATCCTTGATGACCTTCCAGTTAGCCTTGACCTCTGAGGTCCACGAGGTACTGGTGGTGGACAATGCGGCAAACGGATAGCCCTTCAGCCCGGTCGCCACGTCGCCCAGGTAGTCCTGCAAGGTCTCGGTCGGCTGGGGATCGACATTGATGAAGATAAAGCCTTCCCACACGTCCACCGCCATCCGTGTGAGTCCCAAGGTCTCTTTCTTCAGATCAAAAAATCTCTCTTCATCCGGGACGAACTTCAACTTCCCATCCACGCCGTAACTCCAGCCGTGAAACTTGCAGGTAAAATTCTGGCACGTCCCGCCCTGATCCCACGCAATTTTATTCCCCCGGTGCGAGCACATATTATGAAAGGCACGCACCGCACCGTCTTTGCCCCGGACGACAATGACCGAGGTGTTACACACGGCCAGGTCTTGGACAAAATAGTCTCCGGCGTTCGGAATTCGTTCCACCCGCCCGACGTTCAGCCAGACTTTCTTGAAAATGCGCTCACGTTCCAGTTCAAACTGCTCTTGCGAGATGAACACATCCGCAGGAATCGGACCGGTCCCGAGGTGGGGATATTTATTGTGCCACTTATAGCCGCTGGCCAAACCGTTCCCGTTTGCCATAGTTCCGTTTGTTGTCGTACTCATTGCGCTTCCTCCCTGTGTTGGTTTTCGTATTCCGTAGTTCAGTTTTGTGTTCGGCCGTCCAGCGGTATGTGTCTCTCACTCCGCATGGTAAAGCACGAACCTAAAACACGTTAGCGTTCTTTGGTCAATAACACACAACCAGCGCTTATGGAGCGGCTCGATAGAAACCGACCATATCTTCTATCACTTGATGCCCGTGCCGGACCAAGAGTTCCTGGTCTTGGAGCACGAATTCTTTTTTCGCGCCTGAGGCAAGCATGGATTGGGTTGCTTCCAAGGTACTGGCATCCTCCAGCAGAGCTTCGCGTAAGAGAACCTTACTGTACTCCTGGCTGAAACGCTGCGCGGCGTTTTGGGCGTCTGAGAAATACGTCTTTACTTCCCAGATGGTGCGGTCCGGTGTGAGCGGCCAAAAGTTATGCGTCAAATATGTTCCGTCAAAAACAAATACATCAAAATTGGGGAAAATCATATTGGCATCAAAAGCCCAAAACTGGCTCCGGGTCGGATTCACCCCCGGCGGTAACGCATTCATCTCCCAGTCACGTTTGACAATCGACGATCCGAAGCGATGGGCCAGGCCTTCGACCCGGCTGGGCTGATGGCCGGGATTGCCGAAGACTGACATCCGCTGATTGCGGTCATACAGCTTGAACGCAAAAGCGTGGGCATACGGATTGTCCGGGCTGGTAAACGAATCCGGGAGGGAACGCTTATGCAGGAAGGGCACATGATAGGCTTCGTGAAACGCGTCTTTGAGTACCTTCCAGTTGGCCTTGAGTTCCGTATGCCAGGCGTAGCAGGTCGTCAGTTGCTCAAACGGATACCCCACCAGCCCGGCCCCGAGCTCTCCGAGATGTTCGCTGAGGGTTTCGGTCGGCGTCAGGTTGAGGTTGATAAAAATAAACCCCTCCCACACATCGACCATAATCGGCGTCAAACCGAGCCGGTCTTTTTTGAGACCAAAAAAGCGCCCTTCATCCGGGACGAACTTCAACTGCCCATCCAGCCCATAACTCCAGCCATGAAACTTGCAGGTGAAGTTCTGACAGCTTCCACCCGTATCCCACACAATTTTATTGCCCCGGTGGGAACACATATTATGGAACGCATAGATGTCGCCGTCCCTGCCGCGTGTCAGAATAACCGACGTCTCACATATGGGGAGGTCTGTGACAAAATAATCTCCAGGCTGAGGAAGCTGCTCAATGCGGCCCACATTGAGCCAGGTCTTCTTATAAATACGTTCGCGCTCCAGCTCGAAATATTCCTGTGAAACACACGGCTCAATCGGAATCGGCCCAGTTCCAAGCTCAGGGTAAGCGTCGTGCCAGACTGTGCCGTTCATGCCTGCGTCCCTGTCGTTGTGTGATTGTGTCGTCATACAGGAGGAAAACCCTTTCTCTCACTTACGTGGCCGCCAGCGCCGGCAGCCCTTTCCAGTTTCATACCACTCCTGAAGAGAGGACAATATAGCGCGGAAGGTTTGCAGCGTCATCAAAAAGCAGTACAACAGGCAGGCCACAAGAGAGCACTCTTTCACACGGGGGGCGTATATGGATGTACTCATTACCGTCACATGGCGCGCAGGCGCGAGTCAGGCCGAAAATAGGGCCGCGGCCCAGGTCGTCCAGGAACGGCTCATGAATCCCTTTCCCGGTGTGACCATCGTCAACACAGTGGCCGATCTCGGTAAACGGAAACTCTACGTCATTGCAGATGTCACCGAACATGCGGTCAACGATATTCGGACGACCTTAGAGCTGACGACCCAGCCGGCAATCGAGAGCGTTGAGATTGCCCTCGTCGTGGACGGCAAGAAGGCGATCAATACCTATCTTGCAATGTAACAGTCTCTCTTCTCCGGCTTGCCGGCTTACCACTCCTCCCCAAACGTCCAGCCCAAGTGGTCACATCATGTCGTACGAAAAGTCCCCAAACGGTGTACGGTTCGTTTCAAGCTGTTGGAGGCAGCGCGCGCGCGTTCGATATTCCAGTCGCTACGGACAAATTCCCCAAGGCGGCTGTTATATTCCGGGCCTACTTTACTAGTTGCTCCGGGTCTCGGAACAAGCTCTTCTCGCAGACTTGTCTTCTTACTCCGCCGTGCGAGAGCAACGAGGAATTCTTTTGGGTGCGGTATCGTGTCTGTATCGCCCGGGATTCGACTCAACGGAATTGCCAGCAAGTCCGCGACCCCTCTCCGGTCTGCCATAATCCAGGACTCGACTTCCATGACGGCGATACGGAGGAAGAAATGCGGGTGCTGTACCCCTTTGATCCAAGATTGGATGAGTCGCGGCGGACACGGATTGGGAGAATCCTGGTCGGTCAGCATAAAGACCGGAAATCCCTTGGCCGTTCTGTTCAGGCTGTCCGCCTTGTTTTGAAGATAGCCTTTTCCTTTCAAGCCAAGACGCTGGCTGACAACGATACCCAGACTTGTAAGAATTCGTCTCGAAACTGCCTCGCTCAGCACATCTTCAACTGCCAGGATAGCGCTTTTCCTGCTCATCCGAAGAAGCTCAACTGCTCAGCATCGGCCGGTCTCGTCCGGGGGAGGACAACTTCTCCAACCGTAAAACCTGATGCAAGCAAGGTACGGACCGCGTCAATATCTGCCGCCGGTTTGACCTCGGTTCCTTCTTTCGCGGGAGTGAGCAAAAGGACCTCATGACCGTCGATACCCTGCTCCGTCAGCAGGACGTCGCTGTGGGTGCTAACCAGCACTTGCCTACGGCGGTTGCGCTGCATTCTGGAGATAAGAGGAGCAAGTTGTGCCACAATAGCTGCATTCAACGAGAGCTCCGGTTCCTCCAGTAAGAGGAGCGAGTCGCCTTCCAATAATGACCACAGAAAACCAATAAGGCGCAGCGTCCCATCCGAAAACTGGTCTTCCTGCTGCAAACCTGCCCTCGGTCGCCAGTGAGAGTACAGGGCCTGAATATGCGGGCGGCCCGTTACCGAGTCTCGGACAAATTGGAGTTGCTCGATCTGCGGCACGGCGACCTTCAGCGCTTTCTCAATTTTTGACAGACGAGAGCGGCGGGTCTTCTCGTTTGTTTTTGCCATGCGTTCCAGAAGCCCTTGGCCGAAAGGGTCGTCTTCGAGAACACGCCCCTGTATGGAATCGGCAAAGCGCAGGAGTTGGGGAACCAGGTGCAGGTAGGTGGTCGATTGAAAGAAGCGGACCACAGCGCGGAAATCTCCGTTGACATTGATCTGTTCAAGAAACGTCTGAGTGAGTCGGTCCTGATCCTTTTTGTCCTCTGTATCGGGTCTATCAAGGATCTGCTGGTCTCCCTTCCAGACCCGTTCATGGGTGAGATACGGGTTTCGATAGCCCCGCGTTTCTTGACGCAGGCCAAGCGCGTACTGCCATGTCGGCGGTGCGCCGGCGGACTCGGCAAGGTGGACCTCCAGCTCGATTTCCGGGTCACGCCGTGCGGCCAAGCTCCGAATCTTCGACACCCCTCCCCGATCTTTGACGGCCTTTTGGAGCCCGCCCCCTTCGGGTTTCGCAATGTCACGAAAGAAACGGAACACATCCAGGAGGTTAGATTTCCCGGAAGCATTCGCTCCAACTATAAACTGGCGTTCACGAAGATCGACGGCAACGCGCTGAAAATTGCGCCAGTTTTTCACTGCCAGATGACTGACAATCATGGTGGAACTCCAGAAAATTTTACGGCCTTTCAATGGTAACCATTTATAATCCCCGCTACCACTCCTCCCCAAACGGGCGGATATCAAGCTCAAAGGTCCAGCCTGAGCGGTCCTGGTGGACGATGTTCCAAATGGTGTCGGCAATCGCCGATGTTTGAATGAAAAAGTCGTCCGGTTTGTCATGTAAGAGGGCGCGGGCAAACGGCATATCAATGCCGCCGTCAATCACCAGGAAAGACACATGGATGCCTTGTGGGCCCAGGGTGCGGGCGATGGATTCGGTCAGAATACGCTGGGCTGTTTTGGTGGGCGCAAACGCGGCAAACTGCGGCCTGCCCCGTCTCGAAGCCGTATTGCCCGTCACCATAATCGCGCCCTGCCCGGCTGCGAGCATATACGGTGTGACCGCCCGCGCCATATATAGCAGCCCCATGGTGTTGACCTGAAAGTTGTGCTGAAGACCAGCAGGGTCAATCTCCAGGAAGGTGCCAAAGATCGCATCAAAACTGACGGCGTTATGAACCAGGACGGTCGGCGGTCCAAGCTGCTCGGCAATGGCCGCAAGCGTGGCGTTCACTTCCGCTTCATTGCTGATGTCACACGGATATGCGGTAGTCCCTGCAATCTCCTGCTCAAACTGCGTGAGGTGTTCCTTATTGCGGGCCAGCATGGCAACCCGGTAGCCACCCTCGGCAAACCGACGCACGACACCCCGTCCTGTTCCCTGTCCAACACCAGTGACAATACAGACTTTTTCTGTCATGTCGGCCCTCTTCCCAGGATGCTCTTGTCATGCACGTTATCGAGGCCGTTCCACGAGACGGCCAGAAATAAATTTATGGAGGACACTCGCCATGAGCGTCTGGTATGGAATTCCCTCTTCTACTGCTCTGGCCTGGAGTTGTTCTAAATCCTGAGAAGAAATCCTAATGTTTACTCGCTTGTCTTTTCGAAGCGTATTCGCAGCATACGTCTGATGCTTCTTGATCTCTTGTTTGACCTTTTTGACCGATTGCCACTCACCCTTCTCAATAGACTCAATGAGTTCTTTTTCTTCGTCATCCAGATAATATTTTTGCATAGATCACCTGAGATATTGTTTCGTGAGTTTTCGGCCAGGAATAATGGTCTTCAAAAAACGCTCTTCTCCTTGTTCGACAAAGGGAACCGCAATCGTTGAATCTTGCCTCAGGCATACTGATTGTTGCTCTATCTACAGCAAACTGATAGCGCGATTCGTCACACGTATCCATGCCAACTTCGTCAGCACCAACCCGCCCCGTCAATACGCCCCTATTTCTTATCACAATCGGCTGTACGGTCTTTGCCGTCTTGACCGCGCTCAGCATGTTGGGACCGCTGTTGGTCGCCATGGCGCACGATTGGCACACTACCGTTCCGGCCGTGGCCCAGCTCGTTACCTCGGCCGCTGTAGCCTGGGCGGCAACGGCCATTGTCGTGGGTCCGTTTTCCGACGCCTATGGCAGGAAACCGATTTTACTGGTGGGCGCATTACTGGTCGGCCTGGCTTCAATCGGCACGGCCCTGGCTCCGAATCTCCCCAGCGCGGCCGTATTCCGCATCCTCGCCGGCGTGGGCGGAGGCATGGTACCACCCACCTGTATTGCCTTACTCGGCGACCTCCTGCCCTCTGAAAAACGGGCGCTGGGGGTTGCCGTGGTGACGACCCAACCGGGTCTGAGCAGCGTGCTGGGTGTCCCGTTCGTCACGCTCATCGCCGCGTATGCCGGCTGGCGAGCGGCGTTCTGGGCCGTCGGCGGGGCCTTGTTGGTATGCACGTTGATGGTGTTTCTCTACACGCCGGAGCGCAACACAAAGCGGCACCTGCTCATTCTCGGCAGCCGCCTCAGACAGGTCGGACGTTTTTCGGTGACCTGGCTGCTGGCCTTCACCAACCTCACCGTGCGGACTGCCTACGGGCTCATCATGACCTTCTTTCCGCCTTTTCTCCAAGTGACGTATAACCTCAGCACCGCAGAACTCGCCCTGCCTGTTTCCATTGTCGCCGTCGGCACAACCTGCGGACTCTTTCTGGGCGGAAAAATGGGCAAGAGCCAGCGGCGTTTGTCCATAGCAGCGGTCACGGCCCTCATCGCTACCCTGCCTGGCCTGACCACTTTTTTATTAGACGACAGCCTGTGGCTTACCGTTGCTCTCACCAGCGTGTTTATGCTGCTCACTATGCCGCTGGCAACACTCCTCTTTGTCGTCGGCATAGAGGTAGGTGGAACAGCGAGAGGAACGTTGACCGGAGTGTTATCCGGTAGCGGCTACGCCAGTTATGCGGTTGGGGCTGCTATCGGGGGACTGGCGGTGGCACATATTGGCTACTCCGCCCTGTCCTATGCGCTTGTCGCCTCAACCCTCGGCAGCAGTCTGCTGCTGACCTTTCTTATCCAAACACAAGCCGAAGACCGGGCGCGGGCATATTTTCGTCAGACGCAATGAGGGCGGCCCGTATCTTCACAATTCGCTCATTCGTACATGACGACACATCGGACCTCAATGCTCCATCGCTCGGGCGCATCGGGAGGTGTAGCTGGGTCCTGGAAGGCAGTGTGAAAGCTGAAGGTACACGGCGTTTGGGCGTCGTCACTATCGGCCTGACGGCCCTCTGAACGGGCGAGCGGCCCGGCCGAGTCCCACTGCTTTATCAGCAGGGCCTCATCGCGGGTCATCGCCGGGTAGTAGTACCACTGGTGGCGTGCTGCGTGCTTAGAAAAATAGTTCTCGCCCACTCGGTCCTGATAGTGAATCTCGAATACCACCAAGTCTTCGAGATTTACGCTCTGCGCATCGCATAACGCGAGGGGATAAGTCGCGACCGGCTCCGCGTCGATATTGCGCCATACATTAATGATTGCGAAGCGTCCGCCGGTGTCGAGCGTCCGGTCCACCTGCCCGGGCTCCAAAAGAGATTGGAGCGATTGTCCCTGGTCAATCATCGAGCGCAGCGTATCGTTGCCGCCGGGAGGTTGCGCGAGTTGTTGTAGCCGCTCCGGAGCGCTTCGGAGCGTGTAGTCCCCATGCGCGATGGAGGCCGGGCCTTGCACCTCCTGCCCGCCGCGAATGCGGCGTTTGCTTTGCTTTCCGGACGCCGAGCGGACGTTGTGGTCAAAGGCAAAGACAGAGGGAGCATCAGTCGCCTCTCGGACTACCTGTTCACATTCGTGGTAGTAGTCCTGAATGACTTCCTGGTGATCGAAGAAGTCGAGGTCTGGACGCACAAGGGGGCGGCTCAGCAGTTCAAAGCCGTTAGCCTCAAGGCTGCGAGGCGCGTGTCCGTTCTGCCCACCCTTTTCCGCTAGCAGTCGGGCATTATGGACCGTCATCTGCCGCTCATCAAAGACTACCCCCTCCATGCCGCTGTCGCTGCCGTCCGCATCGCGGCGGAGGAGCACTTTGCCGTTGCGGTAGAGCGAACTGTGAAGAGATGAATCGAGGTAGTTGAGCCGGCCCAAACTGCCAGTGTCACCGGTAGCCGGTGCTGTAACTCTCGTCATGCGTTTTCCTTCCAAGCTGTGAGCAGGTGCCGCCCCAGATTTGATTGCAGATCATATCGCCCACCCGCCTCATATGGCAAGGCGTCTTCCTCTACTTGACACTCCCGTCCTTCCTCTGCTTTTGTATTCTGCTATCCGGGAGTCTGAGCGAGAAGCCCGCCGTCCAGCTTTCCGGCTTTCTATGAGGAGAGAATCCATGAAGAGACGCATCTATTTCAACGCCTTTCATATGAACTGTGTGGTCCATCAGTCCCCTGGTCTATGGGTGCGCGACGATGACCATATGACCGACTACACCGATCTCAATCAGTGGGTCGAATTCGCTCAGATAGTCGAGCGGGGAAAGTTCGATGCCATTTTCCTGGCCGACGTGCTCGGCGTGTACGATGTGTTTCGCGGCAACCGGGAGGCCGCGCTGACCGAAGCCGCCCAGATACCGGTCAACGATCCCATGCTGCTCATCCCGGCCATGGCGTATGCCACCGAGCATATCGGATTTGGTTTTACGAGCTCCATCATCCAAAACCACCCGTTCACTTTTGCTCGCCTCATTTCCACCCTGGACCATCTCACCAAAGGCCGGGTCGCCTGGAATATCGTGACTTCCTATCTCGAAAGCGCCGGCCGAAACTACGGCCAGGCCGGTTTAGCAGATCATGATGATCGCTACGATATGGCGGATGAGTATTGCGACGTGTGTTACAAGCTGTGGGAAACGAGCTGGGAAGATGACGCTGTGCTCAAAGATGTTGAGCGCGGGATATACGCCGATCCGGCGAAAGTCCACGATGTCATCCATGAAGGCCAATACTATAAGGTCCAAGGCTGCCACCTAGCCGAACCCTCTCCGCAACGTACCCCGGTCCTCTTCCAGGCCGGCGCTTCACCCCGCGGCCGTGAGTTTGCGGCTCGGCACGCGGAGGCCGTTTTTGTCATCGGTTCAAAGCCTGAGGTCGATGGACAGTATATCCGCGACATCCGTAAAATCGCCCGCCAGAACGGCAGAAACCCGGAGGACATCCTGTGTTTTGCCTATATGAAGGTGATTACAGGGGAGACCGAAGCCGCGGCCAAACGACGCTATGAAGAGTATTTTGAGCAGTGCAGCTATGACGGCGGGCTGGCCTTATTGAGCGGCTGGAGCGGCATAGACTTCGGGCAGTTTGAACCCGATCAGCCGCTTGAGTATATCGAGACCAATGCCATTCGAACCCTCGTCCACAGCTTTACGGAGGGGGATCCCACTCGCAAATGGACCCTGCGCGACCTTGCCCGCTATGTCGGTATTGGTGGGGCCGGTCCGGTTCTGGTCGGTACGCCGGAGAGCATTGCCGATCAGTTCGAGGACTGGATCGACGCGGGCGTTGATGGGTTTAACCTGGCCTATGCCACCACGCCGGGTTCATTCGAGGAGTTTGTCGACGGCGTTGTGCCCGTGCTGCAAAAGCGCGGTCGTATGCAAAAGGACTATCAGGAAGGCACGTTGCGCGAGAAGCTGTACGGCAAAGGTCCAGGGCTCAGCAAGCCGCATCCCGCGGCAATGCACAGACAAACGCTTTTAGACACACGTAATGGTGTGGGCCAGCACGTGTCGAGCAGTCCCGCAACAGTCGGTGCGGCGGTGGCAAAGTAGGGAAGCATGAGGTGTCTACGGGTTTCCGCTTAACTCCGCTTCGTCAGCAAAATCCCAGGCTCGGAGGGTGCCGGGTTTGACCCGGATAAGGGCAAGCTCGGCCTCGCGGAACGCCTCAACATAGGCTCGTCCCTGCTTGGCTCCCAGATAACGTACCGCAATCCGGCGGATTGTCTCAAACGCGCCGTCCCGCTCAATGGTCGCCTCCCCGCGTACCTCAATACCCCGATAGGGAGCGACATCTTCGGCCACGCTGATACTCACCTTTGCATCACGCCGAATATGACGCGTCTTAATATCCTCGCTCGCGACCGCGACCGTAAATCCGCCGTCTTTCCACTCGTGCCAGACGGGCGACATCAGGATCGTGCCGTCTTTGAAATGGGTCGCCAGGGTTGCGCATTTGGGTTGATCCAGGAAGTCTCCCAGGTCTTCGAGGCGTAGATTTTTTCGCATGACTCTTCCTCACCGCGCGACATCTACGGGTACACACAGGGCCGCGTAGACCACAGATACACCACGCCTTCATACATCAGCGTGCCGGACTCGGAGGCTAAGGCGGACGTTTCAATCTTGCGGACAGCAACAGCCGGAATATCACTCGGGTTTACTAGCCGTCCGTCAATAAAGATATCAACCACCAGGTCGGGTCCGCTGTCTGTTTCCATAGTACTAGTCGTCCGAAAAGCCGCACACCTTGGCCCCGCGCACCGAAGCCGGCTTGCCGGTGCAGCGGGTATACCAGGCCACAACATTGGGGAAATCCGCGTCGAGCTTCAGATCTTCGCGCGCGCCATAGCCCCAGTCGAGACAGCCGACCCAGGGGAAGGTTGCGATGTCGGCAATCGTGTATGCGTCACCCATCAGATAGTCCCGGCCCTCCAAACGCTTTTCCAACACGCCGAGGAGTCGGCGGGCTTCATTGGTATAGCGCTCGGTCGGATACGGAATGCGCTCTTTGGCGAATTTGTAGAAGTGGCCGAACTGCCCAAACATGGGCCGACCCCGGCCATCTGAAAGAACAACCACTGGATACATTCGCTGCGTTGGTGCGGGTCGGACGGCAGCAGCTTGCCCGTCTTCTCCGCCAGGTAGAGCAGCATGGCCCCGGACTCAAAGATGGAAAGCGGTTTGCCACCTGGACCGTTGGGGTCAACCATGGCTGGAATTTTCGAGTTCGGACACACCGCGATGAACTCTTCGGTGAACTGATCGTTCTCCAGGATATTCACCTTATGGGCTTCATACGCCAGCCCCAATTCTTCCAGGGCGATGCCTGCCTTCTGGCCGTTCGGGGTTGCCAGCGAATAGAGTTGAATGCGGTCAGGGTGTTCAATGGGCCACTTCTTGTCACTCATAGGGCCTCCTTATCCGTACTAGGCCAGCTTCATTTCCGTAGCAAAGTGTTCCATGAGGCGCATGAGTTCGGAAAACTCATCCGTCCAGGCGCGGAACGACAGATACACATGATGCACTCCCAGGTCGGCGTAGCGCGGAATGTCCCGGATCAATTGGTCCACGCTCGGCGCGCCGAGTGGCAGCATGCAAATCTGCAAATCGTCCGGATTCCGGCCTTCTTTGGAGGTCAATTCACGCAGCGTTTCCAAAGGCGCTTGGATGTCAGCCGGTCCCTTGCCCATGGCAATCCAACCGTCGCCGCGACGCGCAACCCGTCGCAGTGCACCGGTGGTCATCCCCCCGACAAGGATAGGCGGATGCGGCTGCTGAATCGGCTTGGGAATGAATTTAATATCTGCAAACTGAAAATGCTTCCCGAAAAACTCTGGCGTTTCCTGCGTCCAGACCGCCTTGAAGATGTCCATAGTCTCATTCGTGCGGGCTCCACGCTCTGTGATCGACGTGCCCAGGGCCGTAAATTCCTGCTCCAACCAACCCGCCCCAACGCCGACAACCGTCCGCCCGCCAGAGAGGACATCGATGGTGGCAAGTGCCTTTGCTGCGGCTAAGGGATGCCGGTAGGGAAGAATCAGGACGGCCGTGCCGAGTTTGACTTTTGTCGTCTTATACGCCAGGGCCGCCAGGACGGTGAGCGGATCGAGGAAGGGATCTTCGGGATTAAAGGCATAACTCCCTTCAATTTTGGATGGAAAGATAATGTGGTCCGCTACCCACAGCGTCCCATAGCCAAGCTCTTCCGCGGTTGTGGCCGCAGTCAAAATACGCTGGGCCGGATTTTCATGTGCAAAGGCGCTGAAGTGAGGCAAAATGATTCCGTAGTCCATACTGGTCCTTTCTGCCGTCCTCAAGATTTCCTTGATATATCTGTGTCATAGCGCAAAGTCGATCTCCGGGCGGAGAGCAGCTAGCAGCTCTCTCATAAATGTTTGACGGGTGCTCTATAGGCCGTCGATCCTCGACACCAGTGGCGACTCGCCTCTTGATGAGCTGCGTTCTCCTTCTTGCTTATGTAGCCTGGATGGAGTGGCAACGGCATCCGGGAGGTCCAGTGGCCCGGATTGCACTGCGTTCCATCCAGGCTACATGTCTCTTGATGAGCTGCGTTCTAGTATAATCCCGACGGGAAGTAGCAGCCCTGAGGTTCGTGATACGCTCCCCTGGTCATGAGCGAGCCTGGTTTGGCAACCCGGAAGCCTTCGCTGAGACACCACCGAAACAAACGAGCCTGGCGTGTAGGGAGCAAAAAGGACAGCGGTCGGCCGCTGATTTCGCCCAGCCCGAGGAGGAGGGCCTGCATATCTTCATCGGTCTCCGCAACCCCGTGAGCCAGGATCCATTCTTCGCTTTTCGCCGTATAGGAATACGTATAGGCAACGATCCGGTTATCCCGGATGACGCCAAAGCAGGCGGAGTATGTGACCGCATCCTGCATCTCGCCTGTACGCTGAAGGCCATGAACGCGCTGACACAGCGCCGCGCACGCTTCGAGATCATCACTCGTCAGCGGCCGCACGGCAACATCGGTTCGGCGTCTACTGTTCGGCTTCCCCTTCAGCGTGCCCAGTGGTTCTTTGATATCAAAATCAAGGGAAGCGTAGAGGGACATGGCGAGCGTGTTATAGGCGTCTTGAGTGAGACGAATACCCGGCGCAGCTTTGCCCCGTTCTATGACAGCCTGCATCAGGCGTCTGCCCACGCCGCGCTCCTGGCTGGCCGGATCAACGGCAACGGGACCGAGCCCACGAATCGCATCGCGTTCATCCAGAAAATTGACGCCTATGACTTGTCCGTCTTTCTCCGCCACAACACTAAAAACCGCGGCATGCCGGATAAAAAAAGTGGCCAGCGCTGTGGAGGCGCGCGCAGACGTATATTCCGCTGGAAATTGATGGTATTCGGCGATCCCTTTGAAAGCCTCGTATAAAATGCGCCCGCAGGTTTCGGCGTCAGCAGGCGTTGCCGGGCGTATGAGCACATCCATTATCGACCTCCCTTGCTGCACACTGCACTCTCAGGCGACAGCGAAGCTGGATTCCGTGTCGTGTCTCCATCACTAGCGGCAGACCTCTCCCAGGGCTATATCAGAGGAGCTCTCTGTATGAGAACCGCTTGGAAACGACATTCCGATGCCGGACAGTCACCACCTCCGACCACTGAATATACGCCAACTGCTGGTGTTCCTCACCATCGGTTTTGTGTCACTGATCTTCTGGCATACGCCGTTTCTCTATCCCATTAAAATTTTCGTAGTCTTTATCCACGAAGCGGGCCATGCGTTCACCACGGTGCTCACCGGCGGACAGGTGGTCTCTATGGTGGTGACACCGTGGCAGTCGGGCTATGTCCAGCACGTAGGCGGCAACTCGCTGTTCATTGCCGCGGCCGGCTATATCGGCAGTGCTCTTTTTGGCGGCTTGCTGTTAGTGCTCTCAACCCGAGATGAATGGGCTTCAACTATCTTCTTTGGGCTGGCTGTCTTCTTTGGACTCGTCACCTTCTTTTTTGTCCGCAACGGCTTTGGGCTGGTTTTTGGGTGTGGGACCACGCTCGTCTTCGCCCTGCTCTCGCGCCGGCCTTTCCCCGGTACGCATTACATTGTGGACATCCTGGCGGTCACGAGTTCGCTGTATGCCGTGTATGACCTCACGGATTTCCTGTTTATCGGCGCACGGACGGACGCTGTTATTTTGGCAGAGATGACTGCCGTCCCGGCCTTTATCTGGGCCGGGATATGGAGCGTACTCTCACTGGCAATCGTCTGGGGAGCAGGCAAGCGGGCAGTGCGCTATACGCCGCCGGCGTCTCATGAAGAGTAGGGGGCGGTTCGTGCACCGCTTTTTTCATGGCGGGCAGACCCGTTACAACGGCGTCGCTAACAGAGACGAAATCCGACTGGTGTCGACAACAACAATTTTCTCTTTCAGCTTGGCGACCCCATCGTTGATAATCACCTTGTCCCGGTACTCGCCGGCGCTATACACCTCGGTGCTGCCGTAATCGACCGGATCAAGGTGGGTCTGGAGCACCACGTAGTTGGCCTGGGCCGTAATCAGGCCGTTGTCTTCACCGATGATCCGTACCCCACTGACCACGTGGCGGTACAGATGGGGCGCATAATAATTGGCCTTGCGGTAGGCGGTCACCCGGTCCTGCAACATGCCTCGGCTATCACAATAGATCAGCGAGATGGGCAGGTCCTGCGACGCATTCTCATACGGGATGATTTGATACAAACAGTCTTCAACAAAAAAGTTCGGCCAGTCTTCGAGCTCGTCATGATCCAGACAGGCCACATAGGCGTGTAGCAGGTCTTCGACCGCAAAGCGGGTTTCAATGGCACTCATTCCACTCATGGCACTCACCTTCCCCGCTTACGCGCCGGCCTGAAAGCCCATGGTGTCGCGATAATAGCCCCAAAACCCACGAATGGCGGTTTCCGTAATCAGGTTGTGTTCGTTGGCGACCTCGGTTCCGCCCATTTCAACAAATGAAGTCGCGCTGTGGTCGCCGCTCACCGATTGCTGGACAATCTCGGCCGCATAGCCGTCTTCCATGGAAATCAGGCCGGCCGGACCGACCAAATTGGCCTGTTTCAAACGAATCTCACGCATTTCCTCATCGTCGTCCTCATAGCCGAAATACGTAAAAATCAGCTCAAACCGGTCCGGCGCTTTGGGCAAGACCTGCCGGACGGCCAGCGTATTAGCAATCTGCTGCACAATAAGGCAGGGGAAGATGGTCTGAATAAACAGGCCCTCAAACTCGGGCCGACCCTTGAGCACGGACGGGTCAGCGAGCTGATAGTCTTTTTGATAACTGCGCAGGCCGGATTCATAGGCCGATAAATCTTCCTCGGCCCGCGGCTTGGCGTGCAGCACATCATGCCGCGAGTGGGAGTCCATAATCACCCCGCCTTCCTGCGACGAACGGTACAGGCCAAACGTGGCGTGGAACATATGCAGCAGGCTGGCATGATACGGGTCTTTGACGTTTTCAAAATACAGCTTCCAGTTGGCATTCACCCATTGGCGGGTATACCCCAGGACCTGGATGGGACGATTGAAAAGACGGTCCAGCCACTCCCGCATGGGCGGACTGAGATAGTCCTCCAGCGGTTCAACGTCCGGGCTGAACGAGGCAAAGATCAGACCGCGATACGCGGCCACGCGGAGTTTGTGCAGCCCATGTTCGGACCGATCAAAATCCTCACCATAGCCGCCCACGCCACCGATGCCTTTCTTGAACGGCACTCCGGTCAGATTGCCTTTGAGATCATAGCTCCACTGATGGTAGATGCAGGTATGGGTTGGACGGTTGCCGGTCAGTTCGCGGCAGACCATAGCCCCACGATGCGCGCAGCGATTCACGAACGCATTCAGCCCGCCCTCTTTGTCGCGCGTGACAACAATAGACGTATCGCCGATAAAGGTTGATTTGAAGTCACCCGGCTTGGCAACTTCCGCTTCCAGCCCGACATAATTCCAGATGGGGCCGCGAAAGAGCTTGGCCTGCTCCTGGGCGTAAATGTCAGAATCATAAAAGACCTGATACGGCACCCGCGCGCCGCCTTGTGTTGGCCAAGAAAGAGTGGTTCCATTGCTGCCGTTTCCGTTGTGTTGTGTTTGCATACGCTCTACTCCACTGGCAATCCATATAACTTCGACGCATTATCGCGTGTAATCTTGTGTTTATCCGTTTCCGGCACATCCTGAAAGGCTTTCTCCAATGCCTCCTGGGTGTGTGGAAAGGTTGAGGCTTGATGCGGATAATCGGTGGACCACATAAAGTTATCCGCCCCGCCGGCCAGGGTATACGTTTTGAGACCCATGGGGTCATCAATAAAAGTGGCATACATTTGGCGCTGGAAGTACTCGCTCGGTTTGAGCGACAGTTGCACCCCATAGCCTGCCTTAAAGCGCCGATAGTATTTATCCGCGCGCTCCAGCAGATGCGGCACCCAGGCGATGTCGCCCTCGGCTGAGACAAACTTGAGATTCGGGAAGCGTTCCAGCACGCCGGTAAAGACCAGCCGCAAAAAGGAATGCTGCATTTCACTGGGTCGAATAATCATGCGCACATACAGCTCGGCAATGTCGGACTCGTCCTGTTGGCTGTCTTTACTGCGTCCGGTCGCCAGATGCAGCGACAGTGGCATATCAAGTTCCTGGGCCGTCGCCCAGAAGCGCTCATAGGCCGGTGAGCCATACGGCTGGTCATCGGGCGGCGAGGCCCAGATCATGGCACCTTTGAGACCCATCTTTTTACAGCGCTCAAGCTCGGCACAGCCCTGCTCAATATCAAACAGAGAGATCAGACCCAGGCCGGCGAACTTCTTGGGATCATAGCTGCAAAACTCGGCCAGCCAGTCGTTGTAGACACGGAAGCAGGCTTCTTGCAGCGCGGCGTCTTCCAGCCAGAAAAGGACAAAGGCACAGGTGGTATACAGGACTTCAGCCTGAACACCGTCCAGCTCCATGTCTTTCAGCCGGGCCGCCGGGTCCCAGCCACCGGGCAAGGCGTCTTCCGGGCCAGCTTCCATAAAGTCTTTATTAAATGTCTGACCAGCGGCAAACGCACCGGAGATGCGCAACGGCGGCAGGTCTGCACACATAAAGAAGTGGCCTTTTTTATCGCCAGGATCTTTGACCACCCGAGGTGCTTGGTCGCAAAACCGTTTCTCTATGCGATCTACCCATAAGGTAGGCGGCTCGCACATATGGGAGTCGGCAGAGATGATCTTATACATCACGGGCAGCCCTCCTTATACTTCGAGTTCAATCACCCGCCCGTCTCGCTTCTGCATGTCCACGAATTCGACATACGAGCGCACGGCGTGGGCCTGCTCGATCTTGCCTTCCAGCTCACCGGCAGGACTGATGCCTTCGCCCTCGTTTTTGCGGGTCACATTAATAAAAGAGCACTCTTTGCCCAGTGTCAGCGCGTTATGCCACGTACCTTTATAGATGAAGGCGGCCTGACCGGGGTCTACATTAAAAGCAGCCACTTTGTCATAATCAAACGCATACTCTCCAGGGCCGCCCTCGCGGCTGCCGGGGGGAGGGGCGACGACTAAAATCAAAGAACCCTGCACCGGAATAAAGGTCTGGTTGTAGGAAAAATGGATGGCCATTTGATCCATGATTCTGGCGTTGGGTCGATACTGAAACGACAGCATTTCCATGGCTACTCTGCCTTCTTCGACCTCGGGATAGACCAGCTTTTTCTGTTCCAGGACTGTACCGTACGGCGCAAATGCCTCGGCGGTCAGCGGTTTGATTTTTACTTTAACATGGTCAGCCATAGAGCGTCCCTCCTCTTTCTCCATGCGTATCACTCGGGCGAAGTTTTCTGTCTTTCCTTACTATTCATGCTCCCTACTCGCAATAGATGATGACAGCAAGCCACCATCCACAAGCAAGGTCTGGCCACGAATAAAATCGGCATCCTCGGAGCACAGAAAGGCGGTCACCGCGGCAATATCTTCCGGCCTGCCGGTCCGACCGGCCGGTGTTTGGGGAATGACATCGCGTTCATACTGCGCGTAGGCATCCTCCCCGCCAGCGTACATTTTGGCCGAGTCGGTTTGAATCAGGCCGGGGTTAATGCCGTTGACGGCAATCCCGCGCGGGCCGAGTTCGTGGGCCAGATACATCGTCATATTTTCCAATGCGGCTTTGGCCGCACCCAGCAAGCCGTGGCCGGCCAGCATGCGTAAGGAATCAATGCCGGATATCGTGACGATTTTCCCCTTGCGGCCGGCCATCAAGGGCACCGCTTCCTGCACGGCAACCAAGGTGCCGGTGATGGTGAGCTCAAACGTCCGGGTCACATTGTGTTCTCCTTGACGCAGGAGCGGCCGAAAGGCGGTGGCCGCGGCGTTGGCGACAAAGATATCCAGATAGCCGAACGCCTCCTGCACCTGCTGAAACATCGCCCGCACCGCCGCGCTGTCACTCAAATCGGCCTGGAGCAGTAGCGCCTCAGAGCCATGCTGTTTGATCTCGTCGGCGACCGCTTCCGCTTCAGCCACATTGCGGCGGTAATTCACAACGATCTTTGCTCCTTCGGACGCCAGCCGCAAGGCAATCGCCCGGCCAATGCCCCGCGAAGAGCCGGTGATAAGAGCCACTTTGTTTGAGAAACGCACGCGAGTGTTCCTTCCGCATTACTTCCGAAACTTGGAAAAATCGACCGGTCGCCGCTCGTTGAAGGCATTCACCCCTTCAACTGCTTCCTCCGTATTGTAGTACAGCTCCAACGCACTCATGGCCATATTGGAGATCCCTCCAATATGGGCGGTATCGGCATTAAACGAGTATTTGAGGAACTTGAGGGCGGTCGGGCTTTTCTGCAAGAGTTCGTTCGCCCACGAACGGGCTTCGTCCATCAATGTGTCTGCCGGAAAGACTGCGTTGACCAAGCCCATCTCCTGGGCTTCCTCAGCCGTATACTGACGGCAGAAATACCATATCTCACGTGCCTTCTTTTCCCCCACAATACGGGCTAAATACGCACTGCCATAGCCAGCATCAAAGCTCCCCACCCGAGGACCGGTCTGGCCAAAGCGGGCAGTCTCAGCAGCAAGTGAGATATCACACAGCACGTGCAGGACATGACCCCCACCAATGGCAAAGCCGTTGACCGCAGCGATGACAGGCTTGGGGATATTCCGAATAATATTATGCAGCCCCTCAACGTTCATCTCATGGCCGGCCGAGCTCGTATCATAGCCTTCGGCACTCCGCTCGCTTTGATCGCCGCCAGCGCAAAAAGCCTTATCCCCTGCACCAGTAAAGATCACCACGCCAATCGAGTGATCCCACCAGGCATCCTGAAATGCCACAATCAGCTCATCAACAGTTAATGTCCGAAAGGCATTCCGCACCTGTGGCCGATTAATGGTTATGGTCGCAATGCCGTCTTTCTTCTCATACAGAACGTCTTCAAATTGCATACCGCCCTCCTCCTTTTTTCCATACCAAATTCACTCCTCGGAGGGGATGGGGGAGGAAGAAGGCAACCCACCCCGGCCTTCGGCCACCCCTCCCAAGAGGGGAGATCGCTCTACTCTCCTCCTGGAAGGGGCCTTCACGAGGCTGGTGGCAGCCCCACCTGACCGGTGTAGGGGCAATTCATGAATTGCCCCTACCGGAGTACGTCCCGCGGACGAGGGGATATATTTCGGGTTCCAGTGCAGGATAATCCCCTCTACGGGAGGGGTGCCGCGTAGCGGCGGGGTGGGTTCCCCCGGCCTCAGAGATACGCCTGTATCGTTTCGACCTTAGCCTGCCATAGTCAGCCCACCGCTGACAGACAAGACCTGGCCGGTCACAAAATCCGCATCCGGCGAGGCAAAAAACGCAACTGCGTTCGCAATCTCTTCGGGTTGGCCCAGACGCCGAAACGGGACCGCGCGGGTCATGGCGTTGATGATCTTGGCCCCTTTTTCACCCGACGAGACCTGCTGTAGCAAGGCCGTATCCGTGGGACCGGGACACACCACGTTGACATTGACCTGAGCGCGGGCCAGTTCCCGTGCCAGGGTTTTGGAAAAGCCGATAATCCCGGCTTTGCAGGCCGAATAGACCGCCTCTCCGGTCGAACCGACCCGTCCGGCGTCCGAGCTGATCGAAATGATTTTGCCCTGGCCGCGCTCAGCCATTTGGGCGGCCACCGTATGGCAAAAATTAATCGGGCCGCGCAGATTAATCGCAATCACCTTATCCCAGGTCTCGGGCTGGCTTTGCAGAAAAGGCTCCATCTTGTCCCAACCGGCATTATTCACCAGCACGTCAATCGGTCCCCAGGTATCCGTCACCTGTCTCACGCAGGCTTGGACCTGATCGAGTTGGGTCACATCGGTTGTCACCACCTGTGCCTGCCCGCCTGCGGCCAGGATGTCCTGTGCCGTTTTCCGGGATTCGTCTTCCAAGATATCGGCAATCGCCACTTTCGCGCCCTCCTCGGCCAGGCGCAAACAAATCGCCCGGCCTATCCCTCGACTGCCGCCGGTCACCAGCGCAACCTTATCTTTGATTCGCATGTATTCCTCCTCTGAAAAGCCGCGCTATCTTAGCCTACGCCCGCGGCCAGCAGCAACGCGCACTCTCACCGGTATTCCTGGTAGGAATCTAGTCAAAAGGGTGCCGCCACCGAAGCTGGGGGAAGCGGCTGAAGTCTCGATCTGTTGTGATCCATTCGCTGCCTGACTCAAGGGCGAGTGCCGCGAAATAGGCATCAGGAACAAGATTCCCTTTCGCGTTCACGGTCTGGCACAGACGGGTAAAAATCTCCCAATGGCGTGGACCTGGACGAACGATGACACAGTTCGCCGGCTGTCTGATCTCATCAACGAATTGTAACGCCGAGGCAAGCCGGCTGGGTGGATTAAAAATTCGAGAGTGGGTAACAATCCTCAGGAAACCGCTGAGGACAAGATCCGCCATCCCATAGGCTTGGTCACTATTGAGGAGGTCTTCAAGCCACGCTCGATATTTTGTATGGTCGGGCGCATCCTCTCGGTGGGCGTATACCAGCACATTCACATCAGTGAGAAGCATCTTCCTGCTCCATCAAGTCGGCCAGCGCGGCAGAGTCATCAAGATCAACGCCTGGCAAAAGCCCTTTTCCCTTGATGGTTGTGAGTCGGACACGTTCTTTTTTCTTCCGGTTTTGATGTCGGGCCAATACTTCCCGCAGAGCATCTTCAATGACCGCGGTAAGGGTTCGCCCTGTTTGGAGGGCGAGTTGCTTGGTTGAGGCAAGCAGTTCATCGTCGAGTCGGACAGTTGTACGCATGCATCAATACATATTAATCAAACATCAATATGTCAAATATGATTTTCCCACTCATATCACCTTGGCTCAGCCCACAAAATCGTTATAATAAGCAGCCTTAAGGAGATTGCATGCTGCTCGATACACTGCAACGCCCGCTCAAGGACCTGCGTATTTCCGTCACCGACCGGTGTAATTTCCGCTGCACCTATTGCATGCCGCTGGACGACTATGACTGGCTCGAAAAAAGCGAAGTGCTGACGTTTGAAGAAATCATTCGTCTGGCCGGCCTGTTTGTTCAGCTTGGAGTTGAAAAGATTCGTTTGACAGGGGGCGAACCCCTGGCACGGCGGGACCTTGAGCAACTGATCGCCGGCCTGTCCGCCATCGACGGTCTGCGCGACATTTGCCTAACGACCAATGCGTCAACCCTGGCTGAAAAAGCCGAGGCGCTCAGGGCGGCCGGCCTGCGGCGCATCAATGTCAGCCTTGACAGCCTCAAACCGGAGCGCTTTCGACAGATCACCAAGCGCGGCGATTTGCGGAAAGTCCTGGCCGGCCTGTTTGCCGCCAAAGCGCACGGCTTCTCTCCCATCAAGCTCAACGCCGTCATCGAGCGCGGGGTGAATGACGACGAGATTATCGATCTTGTGACTTTCTCGCTTGAGCACGGCTTTGCCATCCGTTTCATCGAGTTCATGGATGTCGGCAACGCCAACCACTGGCAGTCGGACAAAATCGTCTCCAAGCAGGAAATCCTGGATCGCATCAACGCCCGTTTCTCCTTACGGGAAATCGGGCGTCAGGCCGGCAGCGCCCCGTCGGTGGATTATCAGTGTGCGGACGGCAGTGGTGATATTGGGGTGATCGCCTCGGTCACTGAGCCCTTCTGTTCGTCTTGTACGCGCGCGCGGCTCACCGCGGACGGCAAACTCGTCACCTGTCTGTTTGCCAATACCGGCCACAATCTCAAAGTTCTGCTGCGTGGTGGGGCCAGCGATGACACGCTGCTCGGCGTGCTTCAAAATGTCTGGCTGCAACGCACCGACCGCTACTCGGAAGAACGTCTGGCCGCCCTGCGCTCGGGCAGCGGCTACGACCCCAAAGAGCATAAAAAGATCGAGATGATTAGTCTGGGTGGGTAAGGTCTGCCTGGGATACGCCCTGCGAGTCAGAAAGCCGTCGAAAACTCCGGCAAGGCGGCAAGCGTCTTGAGGTCGATAATCTCAACCGTCCCACCGCAGCCTTCTTCCAGTGTCAGCATTCCAACCGTCCCCGGCTGGGCCGCATAATTGTGCGGATAGGTCGGACTGCCAGGATTGATGACCAGGACCTCTCCATAACGCTGGATACGCTCGACATGGCTATGGCCGCAGACAATAATATCAGTCCGACGGCCAAAGTATCGCTCCATCGTCCGCTCAATAGGCCAGTGCGGATATTCATTCGGATCCAACACATCGTGGACCAGCCCCAGCGTGTAGCCGGCGCACTCGGTCACGACCGTATCGTGCAGCCGGGGATCGTCCGGGACGACTACGCGTCCGCCCGAGCCTTCGTCGCCATTGCCCCGACATGCCATCACCGGCGCGGTTTCTTCGAGCCAGTCCAGCACGGCGATACAGTGCAGATCACCGGCGTGGACAATCAGGTCAACACCGGCGAATACCGCCCGCACCTGGCTCGGGAGTTCGGGCATGGCTTCAGGGATATGCGAGTCAGCGATGAGTCCGATTTTCATGGCACTAGGAGCTTTCCGGGAGCGTTTTCTTCTTGATGATGTATTGGTGATATACCGGCTGGACATCCGGGAAGCAACGTGCCAACAATGACGCTATCCAACCTGACAGAGGGGGGGAGAGATGTCTATGGAGCACGCAACGCATCTGCCTCTGGTGACGCTGAGTGAGGAAGAGGAACTGTTTCGGACTATGGTCCGGGAGTTCGCCGAGGAACAGATCAAACCTCACGTCATGGACATGGACCGCGAGGCCAAGATCCCACCTGAGCTGATCGCCCAACTTTTTGACCTGGGTGTGATGGGAATCGAAATTCCCGCTCTCTATGGCGGCGCTGATGCCAGTTTCTTTATGTCGATCCTGGCCATTGAAGAGTTTGCGCGGATTGATCCGGCTGTCGCCACCTGTGTTGATGTCCAGAATACGCTGGTCAATAATGCGCTCGTCCGCTGGCTCAATCCTGACCAAAAAGCCCGGTTTTTTCCCCGCTTGGCCACAGACACGGTCGGGGCCTATTCCCTGTCCGAGTCCGGTTCCGGGAGCGACGCCTTTGCCATGCAAACCCGCGCCCGGCTGGATGGTGACAGCTTTGTGTTGAACGGCCAGAAGATGTGGACCACCAATGGCGCAGAAGCCGGGGTGTATCTGCTCTTTGCCAATGCCGACCCTGACAAGGGCTATAAGGGCGTGACCGCCTTCATGGTCGAACGCGATATGCCGGGTTTTAGCGTCGGGAAAAAAGAAGACAAACTTGGCATTCGCGCCAGCTCAACCTGCGAACTGATTCTCGAAGACGTCCGGGTGCCGCGTAGCCAGGTCGTGGGAGAGATCGGCCAAGGCTATAAAGTCGCTATTGAGACGCTGAACGAAGGCCGGATTGGGATTGGGTCGCAAATGACCGGCCTGGCCCAGGGAGCCTTCGACTGCGCGCTGGGCTATGCCAAGGAGCGCTCACAGTTTGGGCGGGCGATTGCGGATTTTCAGGCCATCCAGTTTGAGTTGGCCGAGCTGGCGACTGAAATCGAAGCCGCGCGGCTGATGGTGTATAACACCGCCCGGCTGAAAGAGAGTGGACAGCCGTTTGCCCATTCAGCCGCGATGACGAAATTCTTTTGCTCACAAGTCGGTGAACGGGTCGCCTCACGCGCTCTGGAGATTTTCGGTGGGGTGGGCTTTACCAAAGACTATCCGGCCGAGAAGTTCTACCGGGACGCCAAGATCGGCAAAATCTATGAGGGCACCTCGAACATGCAACTCAAAACCATTGCCGCAAACCTGCTGAGGAGCTGAGACATGACCCAACCACAACGCGTTGTTACGGATACCATGGCCGGGCTGAAACTGCCCGACTTCGACGCTTGGAGCGACCGGGTTGCGACCGTACTGGGTCAAAACCCCGGTCCTTTCACCGGACCTGGGACCAACACCTATCTGGTTGGCACGGGCACACGACCGATCCTGCTCGACACCGGGATCGGCCTGGACGTATACGATCCATTATTGGAAAAGGGCTTGTCCGAGACCAAGGGTGCCAACGAACTTCAGGAAATTGTCCTGACCCATGTGCACCAGGATCACATCGGTGGCGTCCCGCATGTGAAGCAACGCTTTGGCGAGTTGACCGTCTCAAAACATATCTGGCCGGAAAAAGACGCGGCCTATGATTTTCCGCTGACCTATATCGAAGACGGAGCCACCATCGAGACCGACGGCGCAACCCTATGCGCGATCCATACGCCGGGCCACGCCAAAGACCACTTATGCTACTACCTCCCAGAGGAAAAAGCGCTCTTTACCGGAGACCTGGTGCTTGGTGCCGGAACGACGGTCGTACCGGAAGAAGGCGGCGGCTTGATTGACTATATGGCCTCGCTACGCAAACTCCTGGAACTCGACTTGTCGGTCATCTATCCCGCCCACGGCCCCGCGATTCGCGAGCCGTACAAAAAACTGAACGACTACATCGCCCACCGCGAGCTGCGCGAGCAGCAGGTGCTGGACGCACTCACCGCCGGACTCACCAAAATTCCAGACATGGTGAAGCGCATTTATGTTGACGTGCCCGAGTTTCTGCACGCCGCGGCCGGGAACTCGGTGCAGTCGCACCTGATTAAGCTGAAAAAAGAAGGCGCAGTGAAAAACGAAGGTGAGGAGTGGGTGTTGGTTTGAATGATTGGTCTATGGCTGACAGAGACACCGAGCGTCTCAAGTACGAAACAGAGCTTCTCAAGCTCATAGCTCTCTTCATTCTTGCGGTTGGAGGAAGTGCGATAGGACTGCTGTTAGGGGAATGAACGCCCTGTCGTCTGGTCCTGGCTTTGTCGGGAATTATTGTCAGTGTCATCTTAGCTATTGGAGCTTGGAGACAGCACAGGACGATTCAGAATCTCATTTCCCTGCTCAGGGGGGCTTCGTAATGACGACGTATGAATGGATAGCGCTGGCTGGTGCTTTAACCTTCCTTAAGAGCGACGACCGAGTCGAGCGTGAGGGCTGAAATCTCCCGGATGGTTGAGCCGGCTGGTTGAGGTCGTTCGGCCTAACTGAACAATACCTTGGCCAGTTCCGACCGGAACCGGTCAGCTAATTCACTCCGAGCGCCGACCACCTCAAAAATTTCGAGCATGGCTTTCCGCGCGCCTTCGTCTCGGAAGGCGCGGTCTTTTTTGACAATCTCCAGATATTCTGCGAGCGCTTCTTCGTAGCGTGTCGAGGCAGCTAGAATTTGGGCGAGTTCAAACCGAGCGTCCAGGTCGTTCGGGTCGACCTCAATCTTGTCGCGATAGGCGGCCTCTTCGCCGGCGTTGGCTCCGGTCTGTTTCATCCGTATCTGAGCAGTCAACTGCTGCGCTTCATCATACTCCCGAGCATTCAGCGGAATACGATCAAGTAAGGCAAGAGCATCCGCGTGCTCCTCCTTGCCGGCGAGGAGGTGGGCCAGCCCAAGCAGTGCTTTCGGCTGCTGCTCATCCTTCGACAGCGCGGCGCGATATAAACTCTCGGCTCCCTGATCTTTTCCCTGTTCTTGCAGGTCTTGGCCTTGTTGGGCCAGAGAGTCGGCTTCAGACGGGATCAGACCTTCAACAAATTCGCGAATAGCCGGCTCGGGCAGAGCCCCCAGAAACTCGTTGGCAATCGCGCCTTCCTTGACTGCCTTCACTGCCGGAATGCTGCTGATCTGAAAGGATTGGGCCAGGGCAGGATTTTCATCAACATTCACCTTCGCCAGAACAAACTTGCCTGCTTGTTCGTCTGCAAGCTTTTCCAGCACCGGCCCGATGGCGCGGCACGGCCCACACCAGGGTGCCCAAAAATCCAGAACAACGGGGACGGTGTACGAGCGTTCAAGTACGTCCTGCTCAAAGTCTTTTTCATTAACATCAACGGTCCATTCACCCATGAAATTCCCCCTGCGCAATCGTGCGATCACAAGTCAAAGGTCATAAGTCGAAAAGTCATAAAAATTTGACTTCCTGACTTTCGACTCTACCCTTCTTACTCAGTCGCGCTACCCTACCACACCGTCTTCACCCCTTCCATCTTGCCAGCCTCTACCAAATCTGAGAAAGGTAGAACTCTTCAAGTAACTGCTGCCCAAAAGAGATCAAGAGAAATATGGGGCATAAAGGGGTAGATCATGGCGCGCAAGACAATGTTTGAAAAAATCTGGGAATCGCATGTAGTACGGACCGAAGAAGACGGGACCGCACTCTTATACGTGGATCGCCACCTCACCCATGAGGTGACTTCTCCACAAGCGTTTGAGGGTTTACAACTTGCCGGCCGGAACGTACGCCGCACCCCGGCTACGATAGCCGTACCTGACCATAACGTGCCAACAACAGACCGGGACAAACCCATTCAAGATGCTGTGGCCGCTAGGCAGATCGAGGCACTCCAAGAGAACTGTCGGACGACTGGCGTCCAAATTTTCGACATAGACGACATCCGCCAGGGTATTGTCCATGTGATCGGGCCAGAGCAAGGACTCACCCTACCGGGTATGATCATTGTGTGTGGGGATTCCCATACCGCCACGCATGGGGCGTTTGGCGCGCTGGCCTTTGGCATTGGCACCAGCGAGGTCGAGCACGTGTTAGCCTCACAATGTCTGCTCCAAAAGAAGGCCAAGACCATGCAGGTCCGGGTGGAGGGCGCGTTGCCCGAGCGTTGTTCTGCCAAAGATATTATCCTGGCCATTATTGGAAAAATCGGGACTGCTGGCGGAACCGGGCATGTCATTGAATACACCGGCTCGGCCATCCGGGCATTATCAATGGAAGGCCGCATGACGCTGTGCAATATGTCCATTGAAGGCGGCGCGCGGGCGGGTATGGTCGCTCCGGATGAAAAGACGTTTGCCTATATCAAAGGCCGGCCGTTTGCGCCCAAAGACGACCTGTTCGAGCGGGCGGTGGCGGCCTGGCAACAACTACCATCAGACCCGGATGCCAGCTTTGACAAGACCGTAGAGCTGCAAGCGGAAGACATAGCCCCCCAGGTCACCTGGGGCACGAATCCGGGCATGGTCACCGATGTGACCGGAACTGTGCCCGATCCGGCCGACATGCCTTCGCCAGAAACGCAAGAGGCAACACAGCGGGCGCTGGCCTATATGGACCTCAAAGCGGGAACGCCGATGACGGATATCCCGATAGACCGGGTCTTTATTGGCTCCTGTACCAATTCACGTATTGAAGACCTGCGTATTGCCGCCCAGTACGCCAAAGGTAAAAAGGTCTCCTCAACCGTCAGTGCCATGGTCGTTCCGGGCTCCGGCCTGATCAAAAAGCAGGCCGAAGATGAAGGGCTCGATAGCATTTTCAAAGAGGCAGGGTTCGAGTGGCGCGAAGCCGGCTGTTCCATGTGTCTGGCCATGAACGCGGACACGCTTCAACCCGGCGAGCGTTGTGCTTCAACCAGCAATCGCAACTTTGAAGGTCGCCAGGGCAAGGGCGGACGAACGCATCTGGTCTCCCCGGCCATGGCGACTGCTGCTGCTATTGAAGGTCGCTTCGTCGATATCAGAAACTGGAGCTAGGAGGTAAAAAGTCAAAGGTCAGAAAGTCTAAGGACTTGGGACTTTCGACCCAGAAAGGAACACACTATGGACGCTTTTACGACGCTCAAAGGTATCGTTGCCCCGCTCGACCGAGTGAATGTTGATACCGATCAAATTATCCCCAAGCAATATCTCAAAACCATTAAGCGTACGGGCCTACGGGAAGGGTTGTTCTCGGATTGGCGCTATGCCAGCGACGGCAATCCCCAGGACGGCTTTGTCTTAAATCAGCCGCGCTACGACGGGGCGAGCATTCTCCTGGCACGCGCCAACTTCGGTTGTGGTTCGTCCCGTGAGCATGCCCCCTGGGCCTTATTTGACTATGGCTTTCGGTGCGTTATCGCCCCCAGTTATGCTGACATCTTTTTTAACAACTGTTTCAAAAACAGCATGCTGCCGGTTGTCCTGAAAAATGACGAAGTCGATCAGATCTTCAAAGAAGTCGAACCCCAGCCCGGCTATCAACTCAGCGTTGACCTCGCCGCCCAAACCGTCACCACACCGGGGGGAACGAGTTTTCATTTTGAGGTGGACTCCTTTCGGAAAGACTGTCTGTTAAACGGCTTGGATGAAATCGAGCTCACCTTGCAAAACGACGCGGAGATCACGGCGTATGAACAGCGCAGGAAGAACGAAGCGCCGTGGCTGTTTCCGGATTTGCAGTAGTCAAAGCATATGTCCTCCTATCCGCTGACCACTCAGGAATCGGCTCTGCTGCATCAAGCTGCCGGTATGGCTGGCGATCGATTAGCACGGCAGGAGAATGACACGGGCGTGCGTTCTATGGAAACGCTCCTGGCTCAACTCGAAGAGGAGCAGCCGCAAGCTGTCAGCCTCAACCTGCTCCAACGCGAAGTCCTGGGAAAGATGCTCATGAATTTATCTTTTGACCTGCTTCGGGAAGATGAGGACGAGCGCTCTGCTTTGGCCGAGGAGTTGGCGGAACGTTTGTTTCAAGACGGGGAAGGGGAGGACACATGAAATTTGGTGTTGTTATTCGTAATATGGGCCCGGTCGCAACCCGGGAAACACTCGGCGCATGTGCCCAGGCCGTGGAAGAAGCTGGATTTGATGCTGCGTTTGTGGTCGATCATCTTGCGATTCCGCCGGATCAAACCGAAGGCTCAGGCGGACGCTATTTTGAGCCGCTGACGACGCTGGCCTATTTTGCCGCACTGACCCAAAAAATTCAGCTCGGCATTTCCGTCCTGGTCTTTCCGTATCGTCCTGCCGTCTACATGGCAAAACAAGTTGCCACGCTCCAAGAACTCTCAGGTGAACGGATTATTCTCGGCGCCGGGGTCGGCTGGATGCGCCCAGAATTTGAAGCGCTGGGGGTAGACCCACGCAAGCGTGGCGCGATTACGAATGAAACCCTCGAAGTCGTGCATAAGCTGTTTGAGAATGATGTCAATTCGTACGATGGAAAGCACATTAAATTCCCAGAATTTGTTTTTGCTCCGCGTCCGGCTCGCCCTCCAATCTGGGTTGGTGGAGCTGGTCCCAAGGCCATTGAACGGACCATCAAATGGGGCGACGGCTATTATCCGATCGGGCTCCAGTCTGGAGAGTTGACTCAGGTTGCTGCGCACTTAAAAGAGGAGTCCGAAAAGCACGGACGATCCATGCCAGACCTCATCGTCGGTGGTATGATCCGCGAAGGCAGTCCCGAACCCATGATTGACCGCATCTCAGCCATGAAAGAAGCCGGAGCGAATTACTACGTTCTCGGTCTTGGACGCTACGCTGATGCCGATACGTTTCGCAGCGGCATCGAACGTTTTGCCACCGAAGTCATGCCAAAAATTAATTAAGGCGGCCCTGTTGTAAATCCCTTCTCCCTTGAGGGAGAAGGTTAGGATGAGGGTGAATCGATTGGGTAGGGTGCGTCCCACGCACCACCCCTGGTCGATCTCCTCGGCGTTCTACCCTCGCCCCCTCGCTACTTCTAGCAATCGCTCAGGAAAGTCCGACATCACGCCGTCTACCCCGAGATCAAGCAAGCTCCCCATCTCGTGTGGATCATTAATCGTCCACACATGTATCTCCACATTGAGTTGATGCGCCGCGGCGACCGTTTGTTCCGTTACTAACGGGATATCCTGGTATGTAGGAGGAATCTGAAGCGCCTGCCCAGGCGGCTGATAGCCATCTAACTGATCGGTTGAAACGCGCTGAATAAAATCGGCAACTTCGTTATAGCCAAAGTTTGTTGGGATATCCGGTGCCAGTTTTCGAGAACGAGCCAGAACCGCATCATGTTCTGACGCAATGATAACGTCATCCGCCTTGCCGCAGTCTGTGACAAGCGTAATCACCTGCTCTTCAATAGGCGGGTCTGACTGCTTGATCTCAACCGTAAACTTCACATTCGAAAAGTCGCTGAGCACTTCTTCGAGCGAGGGAATGACCACACCCAACGCGCGAAAGGGCAACGTCTTTCCACCATCCGGCGAAAAGCGATAGCCCGCGTCGAGCTGTTGCAGAGCCGCGAGGGAATAGTTATTAACCGCGCCCAGACCATTGGTCGTCCGCTCGATGGTCGCATCATGGATGACCATTATTTGCCCATCCTCAGACGCATGCACATCCAGCTCAATATACTCAATGCCCAAATCCACCGCCCGCTGAAACGCAGCCATGGTATTCTCCGGTGCCTCGCCGCTGGCGCCGCGATGGGCAAAGAGTCTGGGTTTTGGTCCGGTGAAAAATTTGGTCATACAGCCCACTTTAAGAGATCCAAGTCCGTTTCTTCATCCTCTTCGGTAGGAATAATTACGGCAAGAGTGAAGTCTTCATCTTCGTATGGGGTCATTGGCTCTAGTCGTGCATGAGGAACATGTCGGTGAACATCTTCGATAAAACGTGTCACAGCCAAGGCAAGGCGCTGATCTTCTCGGTACTGTGTTCCACTCATCAGGGGTGTCCTCCATTCTTTAACACCCCACGGAGTGCGTCCTCCCGGCGATCCTCAAGAATCAACGCAATAGCCTCGGCTACGCTTGCGCGCGCTTCGGCTGGAGTTCGGCCTTGGCCGTTTGCTCCGGGAATTTCGGGACAGTAGGCAATATACCAGTCGTTGTCCCGCTCGATCAGCGCGGTAAATTCGTTCCGCATGGCCCTCTCTCCAATTGGGGTGCTCCTACCACAACTCCTGAACGTGTAAGACAAATCCTGGTAGGACGGACTCACCGTCGAGCGAAGCCGGATCATCACATACCTCAACGGCCTGCTTCGGGCGGTAGATATGGACACGCTTTTCAAGCGGATCAATCAGCCAACCGAGCCGGGCACCGGTGGCAAGGTATTCCTGCATTTTTTCTTGCAAAGCCGCGAGTTGGTCTTGCTGCGAGCGCAGCTCGACCACAAAGTCGGGACACAGCGGAGCAAAGCCGTTCTGCTGTGTTTCGGTCAAAGCCTCCCAGCGTTCTCGTTTCAACCAGGAACCGTCCGGCGAACGTTTTGCCCCATTTGGCAGTATGAATCCGGTTGAAGAATCGAATACCAGCCCGGTCCCATCCGTTTCGGCCCAGTTTGCTAAACGCTGGGTCAGCTTACTATTCCGCCATCCCGTCTTTGATCCTGTCGGAGGCATAATCACCAACTCGTTCTGCGCGGTCAGCTCAAGCCGCAACTCCGGGTTCTCTTGGCACAGAAGCACGAACTGTTCATCCGTCAGTTGGACCGCCTGCACATTGATTTTCACCGGTATGGAATATTCCGCCCAACCCGGCCAGCCTGGCTTGCTTACTTGAGACATCTTTTTTCTCCGTGCTCTTTCAGCCTAGAACGTCACCTGCCGTTTTTCAACGGCGGGCGGATATTCCGTGCAGTATCCATTGAGAATATCGACCCACTCTTTTACAGTCGGACGGAAGACTGACCTGAGTTGTGAAAAAGGAGCCTCCCATGTGGCCGGATAATAAACGCTGTGCAGTTGGACTGAGTTTTGATTTTGATGCGGAAACGCTGTGGTTCCGGACCATGCGCCAGCCCTTCCCAGGCCAGATGTCGCGCGGTGAGTATGGGGCGCGGGCTGGAGTGCCACGTATTCTCAACCTCCTCAAAAAATATGACCTCAAGGCGACCTTCTTTGTGCCGGGCTGGTCGGCTGACAAATACCCGCATTTGATTGAACAGATGTGCGCTGACGGCCATGAAATTGGACATCATGGCTATGAACATGAGTTTGTTGGTAACAAAGGCCGTGAGGTTGAGCTTGAAGTGTTGGTGAAAGGAACGGAGAGCCTCAAGCGGATTACCGGCCAGGCGCCACAGGGCTATCGCTCTCCAGCCGGGAATACCGGCCCGCTTACCTTCGACTTATTGCTCGACCATGATTTTGTGTATGACAGCAGCCTCGTTGGTGACGATAACCCCTACTGGCTCACCACACCCCAGACCAAGCGTCAGCTCCTGGAAGTTCCGTATAGTTGGGAGCTGGACGATGCGCCACATTTTCTGTTTACTTTCTCTCCCTACATCACCGGCATGTCGAGCCAGAATAAGGTGTATGAAATCTGGGAGGCAGAGTTTGACGGCGCATATGCGGACGGCGGCTTTCTCGGCATTGTCATGCATCCGCAAATTATCGGCCGTCGCTCGCGCATGGCGATGCTGGAACGACTCATTCAACACATGCTCAAACACGAAGGGGTCTGGTTTGCGACCCATCTCGAAGTCGCTCAAACGTGGATGCAGATGTCGGATCGGCCCGCGTAAACTTTCTGTGCCGAAGACACGATTGTGTTGATTGACCCTCACCGGGTCAGGTGTTAGGTTTTTGCCCTAACCCCTAACCCCTAACCCCTAACCCCTAACCCCTAACCCCAAGGAGAGAAACGCATGAATGGCGTGCATGACATGGGTGGTATGATCTGTTATGGCCCGGTCAAACCTGAAGAAAACGAGCCGATTTTCCACGCCGAATGGGAAAAGCGAGTGTTTGCGATGACCATGCTCGGCATGGGACAACTCGATACGCTCGACGCCTTTCGACATGCAATCGAACGCATGGACCCAGCCCATTATCTCTCCTCAACCTATTATGAACACTGGCTTGCCGCACTGGAAACTCTCGCTGTGGAAAAAGGTGTTCTCACCCCGGAAGAACTGGCAACAGGAGTTGCCACAGAAGCAAGCAAGCCGGCAGAAGGTCCACTTCCACCCGAAGCAGTCCCGGCAGTTGTGAAAGGCGGGGCTCCGTGCAATCGAGCAGAAGGCCGCCTGACCCCTCGTTTCAAGGAGGGAGATAAAGTCCAGGCGCGCAACCTCAATCCAACCGGGCACACGCGGCTGCCGCGTTATGTCCGCGGGAAAAACGGGCTCATCGATCAAATACACGGCACCTTTGTCTACCCGGATACTAATGCGCACGGGCAAGGTGAACAGCCACAACCACTGTATTCGGTCTGCTTTACGGCCCAGGAACTCTGGGGCCCGGACGCGACCACGACAGACAATCTGTATATCGACCTGTGGGAAGATTATCTCGACCCAGCGTAAGGAGAGGAGTCATGAGTAACGATCATTCTCACGGCCAGAGCGCACACGATGCACCGCCCAATCCGTACTTGGAAAAACACGCCAGCCCGGAACAGACCGCAGCCTTGGAGAAACGGGTACAGGCGTTAGAGTCCTTACTCGTTGCCAAGGGTCTGGTCTCTTCAGAAACTCTCGATAAATTGGTCGAGACCTATGAGAATGACCTCGGGCCGACGAATGGGGCCAAGGTTGTGGCCCGGGCCTGGGTTGATCCTGCGTATAAAGAGCGCTTACTCAAAGACGCCACCGCAGCCATTGGTGAACTTGGTTTTAGCGGCCTCCAAGGCGAACACATGGTGGTAGTTGAGAACACGCCCGACACTCACCATATGGTCGTGTGTACCTTGTGCTCCTGCTATCCGTGGCCGGTTCTCGGACTCCCACCGGCCTGGTTTAAGGACGCTGCGTATCGTTCCCGTTCCGTTGTGGACCCGCGCGGCGTCCTGCGTGATTTTGGCCTTGAACTTGACGAGTCAACTGCGGTGAAAGTCTGGGATAGTAGCGCGGAAATCCGCTATATGGTCTTGCCCGAACGGCCCGCCGGAACCGAGGGCATGAGTGAAGAGGAACTCACCGCGCTGGTCAGCCGCGACTCCATGATCGGCGTAACCAAGGTCCACCCCCCAGCAGCATGAAACATACGCCAAATCGAAAGATCTCAAATATGGAAGGGGACTCTGCCCTTCCGCGAAAAAGTGGTGAGCTCGTATTTCACGACGCCTGGGAACGGCGCGCCTTTGCCCTGGCCGTGGCCCTGTGTGAGCGGGGACACTTTCAGTGGGACGAATTTCGCGACCACTTAATTGCGGAAATTGGGGCTGCCGATCAAGCTCACGCGAACGACCCCGACGCTCCCTTTTCGGGCTATTACGAACACTGGCTGGCCTCGTTTGAAAAGGTCCTGCTCGAAAAGGGACTCTGTAGCCGGGATCAACTCGCGGGGGATGGAGAAAAGACTTCCCAAAAGACCCCGTCGCCGGGTGGGTCACAACGTCCCGTCCCACGGGTGCCGCGCCCGATCTAGGTGAGCGCGTCGAGCCCGGCTTGCGAGCAGGCGACGTCTTCATCGACCGTTCCGCCGCCAACGCCAATCCCACCAATGATCTCGCCGTCGGACATAATCGGCAGCCCGCCCCCGACCATGGTGGCCCGAGAGAAGTGAGACAAGCCGACGACTAAGGACTGATCTTCTTTGATCGCGTTGTAGAGGTCTTGTGTCCCCACCCCAAACAACGCGGTGAACGCCTTGCGTTGACAGCCTTCCACACCAAGAAGTGCGGCACCGTCCATGCGACCAAAGGCTTTAAGGTTGCCGCCATCATCAACAACCGCAACGTTCTGTTTACAGCCCAGCTCTTCTGCTTTGGCGATGGCGGCGGCAACCATCGTCGCTGCGGATTCATAAGAAATCGTGTTCTTGGCGTATGTCTTTGCCATAGGTATCCCTCCTCTGTGGCTACCCGTACGCGGCCGGCTGACAAGAGTCAAGCTGTGTCCTCCTCTTTCTCTTGATACTGCTATACAAGACACGATAGTGTCCGGATGAAGAAAGGGGGGCATGGGTATGTTTCTCATGCGTTTTACTGAACGGGCCTATGTGGATTACTCGGAAGAGGAGGTGCGCCAGAGTTTTCGGAGCTCGGTCCGCCTGACGTTTCCAAATTCACATTTCAATCCCACCCTGGGTGCGGACCTGTACAATACCTATCTCGACGAGTACGAGTATGCCGAGGAGGTTGGCTTCGACGGCCTGATGCTGAATGAGCATCACAATACCCCGACGTGCATGGGCGCGGCCATGAATCTCGAAGCCGCGATTCTGGCCCGGACCACCAAGCGGGCAAAAATTGTCCTGCTTGGCAATCCACTCCCGATTTTCGATAATCCCCTTCGTCTGGCCGAGGAGCTGGCAGAGATCGATATGATCTCTCGGGGGCGACTCGTGTCAGGCTTTGTGCGTGGGACGGGCATTGAGAGCTGGGCTACCAACACCAACCCGGTGTATAACCGCGAGCGCTTTGAAGAAGCGCATGACTTGATTATCAAAACCTGGACAACACCAGGGCCGTGGCGCTGGGAAGGCAAACATTATCAGTTTCGGGTGGTCAATCCGTTTGAACGTCCGCTTCAACAGCCTCATCCGCCCATTTGGATTCCGGGTATCGGCAGCCCAGAGACGCTTATCTGGTGTGCCCGGCACCACTATCCCTATATTTATCTGGAAACCGACCCGCAGGTGACCTTGGACCTAACCGCAATTTATACCGAGGCCGCGCAGCAGGTAGGCTATGAGCCCGGCCCACAAAACTTTGGCTATCTCGTTCGCGTCCATGTCCAGGACACAGACGAGAAAGCGTATGAGGTCGGCAAAGGCTTTCTGATTGGGAATGCCGGCGTGGGCCGCGTGCCGCTGCCGGGCGACTTCATGGCTCCTCCGGGCTATAACTCACGCGAAGGGGCCAAGCGCATTGTAGACCAGTACCGGCGCTATTCACTCCGGCCCGATCCCCTCTACGGTGGAGTTGATTCCGCCGGCTGGGAAAAGGTGGTGGAGAGCAACCGGGTTATTGTTGGCAATCCGGACACGGTGGTCAGAAAATTACGGGAGGTCCTCAGCGTTGTCCGCCCCGGTATTCTTGGCGTCTGGACGAATGACGGCACCATCGGACACGAGGACACGATGCGCTGTTTAGCCCTCATGGAGCATGACGTGCTCCCGGCAGTCCGGGAAATGGGCAAAGAACTGGGGCTGCCCGGACCCTTTGAACACGCTCCATAGGACACAGAGAGAGACGACAATGGCAGGACATGAAGAACAGTATATCGAAGTTGGGGGCGCCAGGATTCATTATCTGAAGGGCGGCCAGGGCAAGCCGCTGGTCATGCTGCACGGCGTTGAAGGCAATCTTGGTTGGCGACAGTATCACGAACAGTTAGCCGAGCACTTCAGCGTCTATGCGCCAACCTGTCCGGGCTTTGGGCAGTCCGAACGCCCGCCCTGGTTAGAAACCTTTACGGATTTAGCTCGCTTCAGCCTGTGGCTTTTAGACGCGTTGGAGCTCCCTCAGGTTGCCCTGGCAGGCCACTTCATCGGCGGCTGGCTGGCAGCAGAAATGGCGGTCATGTCACCGAGCACGCTTGAGCGGCTCATTCTGATTGACGCCGCCGGTATCCAACCCCAGGACGGAGAGATTGCCGATATCTTTCTGCACGGACAGGAGGGCACCAGGGAATTGGCGTATTTCGACTCGCAGCAGGTCCCCGAGTATGAAGAACTGTTTCAGCGCAAGCCATCCAAAGAGGAGCGCGACATACAGACGCGTAACCAGGAAACCGTTGTGCGCTACTGTTGGAAGCCGTATATGTTCAGCCCCAGCCTACCTGGGCTGTTAGGCCGGGTGACGATTCCAACCCTCATTATCTGGGGGCAGGATGACCGGATCGTTCCGCTGGAGTGCAGCGCTTTGTATCAGCGCTCTCTTTCCAACGCTCGCGTAGAAATTATTCCGCAATGCGGCAATTGTCCGCCGTTGGAAAAGCCAACCGAATGTGTCCAACTCGTGCGAAACTTTCTGACATAATTTGAACTCGGAAGAAAGGAACACGCCATGCCACTCCACCCCCAGGTCGCCAAAGCACTCGAACAAATGGCCGCTGCCGGCCCGCCCCTGCACCATCTTTCGCCCCAAGAAGCACGCGAGGCTATGGAAGCCGCGCGGGGTGCGACGGCTGACCCTGAGAAGGTCGCCAATGTCGAAGACCGGCTGATACCCGGAGTTGCCGGCAAACAGCCTATCCGTATTTACACACCCGAGGGAGACGGACCGTTTCCGATATTGGTCTATTTTCACGGCGGCGGCTGGGTAGTTGGCAGTATTAATACCGTGGATGCGTCCTGCCGGGCATTGACCAATCTGGCTAACTGTCTGGTTGTCTCGGCCGACTACCGACTCGCGCCGGAAGATAAATTCCCGGCCGCGGTCGATGACTGCTACGCCGCGGCACGCTGGGTCGCGTTCAACGCCGCGGCCTTGAACGGAGATGCCTCTCGGCTGGCTGTGGGCGGTGAAAGTGCCGGCGCCAACCTGGCGGCCGCGGTGACCTTAAAAGCGCAGGAGAGCGGCCTGCCCGCTCTCGCCTATCAACTCCTCATGTACCCGGTTACGGGCCACGCCTTTGACCTGCCGTCGCACACAGAAAATGCGGAAGGCTATTTTCTGACGACTGAGATGATGGCGTGGTTCTGGGATCACTACCTCGCGAGTGAGGCGGATGGACACAATCCACTGGCCTCCCCCCTACGGGCATCGGCCGACCAATGCCGCGCCCTCCCGCCGGCCTTTATTGCCACCGCGGAATACGATCCCTTACGGGACGAGGGGGCCGCGTATGCAGCCAAACTCAGCGAAGCCGGCGTAGCGGTTGAATACCAATGTTTCGCAGGGCTCATCCATGGCTTTATGGGTATGGCCAAGGTCATTGAGCCGGCAGGCCAGGCATTGGAACAAGCCGCCGCGGCGCTGAAAATCGCACTGCAAGAATAGCCGAGAATAGTCCCGTAGGTCGGGTTAGCGCGGCGTAACCCGACAGCTTTACCGGGAAGCTTCTGTCGAGGACCTGACCAAATCCACCACAAAATCGATATCCGGCTTCAGCACCCCGCTCACATAGCAGCCGCGCTTGGCCCGTTCGAGGAGGATCTGCACATCCTGCTCTGAAGCCGAACTCTACACTTCCAGCGTTAAGGATATTTCTTTCACCTGGCCCTTCGGGGTCGCTTTGACATGCCCTTCAATCCGTTCAATTTCAACCTTGCGACGACGAGCGGCGGCTTTGAAGGCGATGGTCATGCACGACAGGAGCGCTCCAAGAAAGGCAGTAACAGGGTCCGGGCCGGTATTTTCTCCCCCGGCGTCGATTGGTTCATCAACGCTCCAGGCGTGGCCGTCGCTACGCAGCTGTACCGCATACCCAGCCCCATCGGACACTGAACGGACTTCTCGTTTGTCCAGAGGCTCTTGGGGGTTGGGGGTTGGGGACTTCCAAGAAGGATTTTGACTCCAGATTCTCTAGCTCCTGTTTGAGGCCCTGGCTGAAACGCGACGCCGCCACCCCGTCCGCGACTCGATGGTCATAGGCAATGCTGAGCGTCAGCATCGGCCGGGCGGTAATCTGCCCATCAGCGACAACCGGGCGCTCTTCGACCATACCGACAAAGACAAGAATCGGCTCACCAAGATTAATGACTGGTGTGCCAGCTCGGATACCAAACATGCCGAGGTTCGATACGGTCAGACTGGCGTTGCCCATATCGTCTGGCCCAAGCTGACCCGCCCGAGCGGCTTCAACAAGTCGCTGACTTTCCGTGACAAGTTGTGTAATGGAGAGGGAGTCCGCTCCACGGATCATCGGCACCAGCAGACCGCGCGGCGAATCTACAGCAAAGCCGATATCCACGCCGTCATACAGAACGAGTTCTTCGTTCTGTATCGTACCGTTGAGATCAGGCAGTCCGGCCAGCACCCGCGCCGCCGCGTATAAAATTAAATCGTTGAGCGTGAGTCCAGAGATTTCTGATTTGAGTTTATCACGCACTGTACCCGACGCCAGTAAGAATCTCCACCGCAATAGCCTTCCTCGCTCGAATATGAAAAACCTCCTGGCATGGCATTACTGAGCCTTCAGGACCTCCAAGTCAGCTTTGGAGAGCCGCCGTTGCTGGACGGCGTGAGTTTGCAACTCGAAGCCGGCGAGCGGGTTGGAATCTTGGGGCGCAATGGAACAGGCAAGTCTACCCTGATGAAAGTGATCCAGGGCGAGGTTCGCCCCGATGCCGGTCAGGTCGTGTGCGCAAAGGATATGCGCACCAGCTTTCTGCCGCAGGAAATTCCACCCGCTCTCCCTGGGACGGTGTTGCAGCGCGTGACCCAGGGCTTGGGCGCACTGGGCCAAACCCTGGCTGACTATCACACCGTCAGTGCCCAAGTGAGTCAAAAGAGCGACCCGAAACTGCTGCGTCAATTGGATACCCTCCAACAGGCGCTGGACGGCAACGGGGGCTGGCTGCTTCATCAGCAGGTCGAACGCACGCTGACCCACCTGAAACTCGACGAGCGGGCCGTGTTTGACACCCTGTCCGGTGGGCTGAAACGCCGCGTCCTGCTGGCCGAAGCCTTGGTGAGTGATCCCGATATCCTGTTACTCGACGAACCAACCAACCATCTCGATGTCGAGTCCATTACCTGGCTCGAAGAGTTCTTGCTGCAACGGGCCGGGACCCTCTTGTTTGTCACCCACGATCGCATGCTGCTCAAAAAGCTCGCCACGCGCATTGTGGAACTTGACCGGGGACGTTTAACGAGTTGGTCGTGCGACTATGAGACGTACTTGGAGCGTAAACACGCCGTACTTGAGACCGAGGCCCAACACTGGGCCCAATTCGATAAAAAGTTGGCCCAGGAAGAAGCCTGGATTCGTCAGGGCATTAAAGCCCGACGGACCCGAAATGAGGGCCGCGTGCGTGCCCTTCAGGAACTACGGCAAACCCGGAGGAACCGCCGAGAGCAACAGGGCGCGGTGCGGCTGCAAGTTCAAGAAGCCGAACGATCCGGAAAACTTGTTCTTCGCGCACAGGACGTCAGCTATGCGTATGGAGACCTACCCGTTGTCAAGGATTTTTCTACCACGATTATGCGAGGCGATAAGATTGGTATTATTGGCCCGAATGGTGTGGGGAAGACCACGCTTCTTCAACTTTTGCTGGGCGAGCTTTCCCCTCAGCAGGGAGATGTTCACCACGGCACCAAATTAGCGGTCTCGTATTTTGACCAACTCCGCACCCCCCTTGATGAAGACAGAACCGTACAAGCCGTCGTTGGGCGGGGGAACGATTATGTCACCTTCAGTGGCAAGCAGCGCCATATTATAAGCTACCTGCAAGACTTTCTCTTTTCTCCGGATCGAGCCCGGAGCTCGGTCAGCGTGTTGTCCGGCGGAGAACGGAACCGCTTATTACTCGCCCGCCTTTTTACCCTGCCCTCGAATGTCTTGGTTTTAGACGAGCCAACGAATGATCTCGACGCTGAGACCCTGGAACTGCTCGAAGAACTCCTGCTCGAATACGCGGGGACGATTCTTCTCGTCAGCCATGACCGCACGTTTCTCAATAATGTTGTCACCAGCACCCTCGTCTTTGAATGGGACGGACAAGTAAACGAATATATTGGTGGCTATGATGACTGGCTGCGTCAGCGCCGCCCTGTGGAGGCTGCGGAAACCGCAACACAGCAATCCGAGTCGAAAGCGGTGACCCCACAACGGGACCGTCAGCGCAAGCGCAGCTACAAGGAACAGCGTGAGCTTGAAGCGCTACCGCAACACATTGAATCGCTTGAGAGCGAGCAGACGGAAATACACGCGACACTTGCCAATCCCGAACTCTACCGCCAAGGTGGAGAGGAAGTCGCGACAGTGCAGCAGCGCTTACAAGACATCGAACGAGAATTAGCGGAATCGTACGAACGTTGGGAAGTGCTCGAAGCCATACCAAAATAGCACCGTGGTGCCGGGTTACGCTCCCCCGGAGGGAGAGGGGGCCAAACAAAACCGTAGGGCGGATTTTATTTTGGACCTCTCCGAAATGTGGCTGCCTGCTTGAGCATCCGTACCAACGCCCAGACCTCTTCGACTTTGAACAGCAGGCCAAGCACGAGATAGACACTTCCACCGGCGACCAGAATCCCGGTCAGGTGCAACAGGCGCTCATATGTCATCAGCGAGCCGGTGGCACTGAAAAGCGGTTGGCCAAGCACGAACAGGCTACCGCCCAAGGCCGCGGCCAACAGCGTATGCGTTCCGAGCGTCCGCAGTAGGGCCGCTTCATCAAGCGGGCCATGTCGCTGCCGAAAGATGACGTACAGGACAAGCGTATTCAGATAGGACACAAGCGACGTCACCAACGCAATGCCCCAGTGGCTCCACACCTGCATCAGCAGCCAACAGCCGAGAGCATGCAGAACAATCGAACCAACACCAATCCAAGCGGGAGTCCGGGTGTCTTTTGTGGCGTTGAAGAGGCGCACCATAACCTGGCTGGTCCCATAGGCCAGGATGCCAATCCCGTAGGCCATGAGTGCCTGGCCGGTCATGAGCGCGTCCTCTGGCGTAAACTGGCCGCGTTCATACAGCAGGCGGGTGATGGGCAGAGCGAGGGCAATCAGTATCGCCGTGGCGGGCAGGGCAATGGCGAAGAGTAGAGAGAGGCCCGCCTCCGCTTGTTTTTTGAATGTCTCAAGCTGTCCCTCGTTATGCGCGCTTGAGAGTTCAGTCAGCAGGACGGTATAGACCGGAACAGCGACCAAGCTGACGGGCAATAGAAACACCCGAAAGGCATAGGCAAGAGCTGAAATACTGCCTTCCGGCAGCGTTGATGCCATGGCCCGGGCCACAAAGGCGTTGATGGGCACGACCGCGGTGGCAATGAATGCGCCGAGCGCGAGGCCGCCCATCTCTCGGAGTGCGGGATGAGAGAAAGCCAGGGTCAGTTGATACCGAATACCGTGCCGTCTCAGGCTGGGAAGCTGGACCAGCACTTGAAGGCTACTGCCGGCGACAACGCCGATTGCCAGGCTGGTAATGCCATACGTTGGCGTGAGGGTCAGCGCGCACCCAATTATGACAAGATTGAAAAACACACCGGCGTATTCCGGCATGGCGTAGTGGTCGAGGCTGTTGAGCGTTCCTTTCATCACTGCCAGCAGGCAGTGTAGGACCAGCATGGGCAGCATGAAACGAAAAAGGGAAACCGCCAACGCATGATCGTCCCCGGTCAAACCCGGCGCGGCAACAGTCATGAGGCCGGAGGCGAAGACATAACACAGACTGGCCAGCAGCACGGCCAACAGTAAGGCACCGTTCAGAGCCAGACTGAAAATCGTACTCAGCTCCTCTTTCTTGTCGCGGTAGCGAGTAATGACCGGCACAAAAAAATTGCTCAGCACCCCGCTAAAAAAGAGGGTCTGCATCATTTCCGGGACGTTATACGCCACCAGAAAGGCATCTGTCAGGCGAGAGGCCCCAAACAGCGCCGCCTGGACGGCTTCTCGAATGAAACCCAGCGGCCGGCTCAGCAGCGTGGCAATAACAATCGGGCGGCCTTTCCGCGCGAGCCGTGACCGCAAAGGGTCAGGGGTCCGTCGGAAAGGGTCTACTGGCATGTCAGGCGAGGGCACGCCATGACTATAGCAGGGACGTGGCTCAGCGTCAGGAAGACCGTGAGCGGAGGTTGGGTGAGGGGCTGGGGAGGAACCCACCCCGCCGCTGACGCGGCACCCCTCCCAAGAAGGGAAGGGTGGGAAAGGGTCCTGATCCCCTTCTCGGAGGGGTGGTCCTGAGCTTGTCGAGGCCTGTCCTGAGCCTAGAGCAAATTACGATTCTGTGTAGCCGTCCGTCATTCCTGCGAAAGCAGGAATCTAGGCCCCCAGCCCCCCGCCCGCTGGATGCCGGCTCACGTCCGGCATGACGTGAGCGCAACTCCACGGCTAGAGCCTAGCGTGAAACGCGCTAGTCGAAGGGGGCAGGGCGACACCAGAACACCCCTACCCCGGCCCTCTCCCCCAAAGGGCGAGGGAGCAAAAATAGGGGCACGCCTTGTGGCTATACAGAATCGTGACACGCCCTAGCCTGCGACAACCGGGTTCTCTAACGCGCCTATGCCCTGCACTTCAATCCGGACCGTATCGCCCGCCTTGAGAAAGCGCGGCGGCTCGCGATAGGCACCTACTCCTGAGGGGGTTCCGGTGGTGATCACGTCGCCCGGTTCGAGGGGAAAGATATGCGACAGATACTCGATCAGGTAGGGAATCCGAAAAATCAGATTCTTCGTGTTGGAGTGTTGCATTTCTTGTCCGCTCACTACGGTCCGGATGTCCAAGAGGTGCGGGTCAGGAATTTCATCTCGGGTGACAATGGCAGGACCCAGCGGCGCAAACGTCTCAAACGACTTGCCCGGAGTATGGCCGCTGCGGCGTTGATAGTCACGCGCACTGACATCATTACAAATGGTGTAGCCGGCAATGTAAGGGAGGGCGTCCTGGGCGGTAATATCTTTGGCCAAGCTGCCAATCACCACAGCCAGCTCGCCCTCGAAATCAACCATCTGACTCACTTGCGGGAGCCGAATGGCCTCACCGATGCCAGTCGTCGCCGGCACGGTCTTGGCAAAAATCAGCGGATAGTCCGGTTTCTGCCGGCCGCCTTCTGCGGCGTGGTCGGCATAGTTCAGACCAATGCCGAGGATTTTACCCGGTCTCGCAATAGGGGCTTTGAGCTGAATATCGGCCAGTGGAACAGGGCTGCCGGCGTCTATTGCTTCCCGCACCTGAGCGAGCACGGCTTCTCCCCCCTGGAGCAAGCTCACCATATCTGCGGGGATCGTTCCGTGAGAGGCGCTCGGCAAGTCTACAACGCCGGCAGCAGTCAACGCGCCAGTGCTGCGTTGATTATTCCGTTCATAGGTGACGAGCTGCATGATCTCTACTCCTTCAGGCTTCCTTCAGTCCTCCTTCAGACTTCCTGGGCTTCGGTTCCCAGGTCCTTGAGCTTAGCGCGTTCGACCTTGCCCATGGCATTGCGCGGAATTTCAGTCAGAAAACGATACAGACGTGGACGTTTATAGGGCGCTAAGTCCTGTTCGAGCCGTTCGCGCAGGCGGGCTTCGAGAGCAGCCGTATCCTGGTCGTCCTGGGGCACAACAAAAGCCGCGACTTTTTCACCCAGGTCTGCATCCGGCACACCTGCAACCGCGCACTCACGCACGCCGGCCTCCGTTTCCAGCACGGCTTCGACCTCCCCCGGCGTGACATTGGTCCCGCCGACGATAATCAGTTCTTTCATCCGACCATTGATGGTCAAATAGTCGTCCGCGGACAGGACGCCCAAATCTCCGGTGCGGAACCAGTCGTCATGGAAGGCTGCCGTGGTGGCCTGGGGGTTGTTCCAATAGCCGCTGAAGACGTTCGGCCCGCGCACCCAGATTTCTCCGGTCTCCCCTGGCGAGAGTTGCTGCTGCGTGTGTGGATCGAAGATACCAACCTCGATCCCTGGCAAGGCCCTACCAACCGTACCGGGACGGCGCTCACCATCTAACGGATTGGACGTATTGATCGCGGTCTCGGTCAAGCCGTAGCGTTCAACGATGCGAAAGCCCGACTGCTCTTCAAAACGTCGAAAGGTCTCCAACGAGAGGGGAGCGGAGCCGGAGATGAACACCCGCATGGAGGAAAAGTCATGGGCCGACTCGGTCATGCGCTCGGTCATGCGGTGGTACATGGTCGGGACACCCATGAACACACTAATGCGCTGTCGAGCCAACGCAGTCAGCACACCCACTGGGTCGAAGCGGTCCAGCAGAACGGCCACGTTGCCAACGTACAGCGTGCCGTACAAGCCAAGGCCCAAGCCGTGCAGATGGTGCGGCGGCAGGGCGTGCAACAGACGATCCTGAGCGGTCATCTTCCAGGTATCCACCAACAGGGCCTGGAGGTTGGAGCCGATGTTGTGGTGAGTCAGCCCGACGCCCTTGGGTTGCCCGGTTGTTCCGCTCGTGAATAGCAGCAGGGCAACATCATCATCCGCGCCGCTATGGGGTTCATCGCCAGTGTGATGGCCCGCCAGGACGTTGTCTAACGCAACAGTGTGCTGAGGAAGCTCTTCTGCATCTTCATGTGCCGCGACCCACCACGGCCCGTGTACTGCTTTGATAATCTCCGGCGAGCGACTGACCGTCGTCGGGGTGGTAATCGCCAGCTTGACCTCGGCCTGCTTAAGGACGGCTTCCGTCTCGACTACGGAGAGGGCGGGGTTGAGCGGCACCACGCCGGCGCCCACACCCAGAATAGCCAAGTGGGCGGTGACAAGACCTGTTGATTTACCCAGCGATAGGGCAACCCGGTCGCCCGGCCGGATGCCGGCGCCGCGCAGGGCGGCCATCCACAGGGACGCTTCGGTGAGCAACTCGTGGCGCGTTTGACGCCAGGTGACTTCTCCCGAAGGGGCTAAATGTTCAAACAGCAGTCGGTCCGCATCGTGAAAAAGTTGGTTCCAGAAATGGTGCACCAAATTCATGAGTTCCCCGTGTACCACACCCGCTCAGATAGAGACAAGCATCCAAGGCTACCCGATTGGGCAAGAATCCGCTAGAAAATCAGGGATGCCACAGCCACCCACTGATGCGCGTACCCTGTCCGCCCTACAGGCCCGAATCGATTATGCCGAGCGGGTGAAAAACGTCACCAATCGTATCCATGCCGCCTCGAATCTTGATGAACTCCTGGTCTCGCTCAGCCGCGACATGCTGAGCCTGTTTGAGGCCGAACATCTCACCCTGTATGCCGTGGAGCAGGGAAAAGCCGAACTCTACTCTCGATTTCTCGATATTGACCAGCTTCACGAGATCCGCGTTCCGATTGGCGAAGGGAGCGTTGCCGGCTTTGTGGCGCAACACAAACAAATCGTGAATATTGCGGATGCCTATGATGCTGCCGAGTTACGCCAACTGAGCCCCGACCTCTCTTTTGACCGTTCCTGGGATGTGAAAACGGGCATACGCACCAGGCAGATATTAACCGTTCCCATCTGCGACACGACCGACAGCCTGACCGGCGTGATTCAGCTCATCAATAAAAAAGGGATAGCCCGGTTTACCCCAACAGACCAGGAAAAGGTCAAAGAAATCGCTGCAACGCTCGGAATTGCGCTGCATAACCAATACCAACTCGCAGCCCGACAGACCAAATTCGATGCCCTGGTCGCTTCACAGCACCTCACCCAGCAGCAGCTTGAAGAAGCCATAGCCGCCTCTCACACCACGGGAACGCCAATTGAGTCGATTTTGATCGAGCGGTTTGGTGTGCCCAAACGCGAGATCGGGCAGGCACTGAGCGGATTCTACCAATGTCCGTTTCTGGAGGCGCGCCAACACCTCGATATTGCGCCCGACCTCATCCAGGGCATCAATCCGAGTTATCTTCAGGCAAATTATTGGCTGCCGTTACGGGCCACGGATGACGTAGTGGAGGTCCTCACCGACGATCCGCTTGATTTTCAGAAGCAGCAGGACATTCGGCGTCTCTTCCCCGGCAAAAAAATTGCCTACGTCGTTGGCCTGCGGGAGGACATCCGCAAACTGGTCACCCTGGTCAGTACGGACCTGGCTTCAGATGCCTCTCGGACCGCTATTCTGGGCCAACTGGTAGCCGAAGACCAAGACGCTTCGGACGCCGGCCCGGAATCCGAAGCGGATGAGAACGACAGTGCCATTGTCCGCTTGGTCAACCAGATTATTATCGACGCCTATAAGGCTGGTGCGTCTGATATCCATATCGAACCCCAGGGTGAGCGACAGGAGACTGTTATCCGCTTTCGCGAAGACGGGAGCTGTTATGCCCACCTCCACGTTCCCTCGCGCAACCGGCGGGCCATTACCTCGCGCCTTAAGGTGCTCGCCCAGCTTGATATTGCCGAACGGCGCAAACCCCAGGACGGCAAGATCAAATTTCGCCTGGATCATCGCGATATTGAGCTGCGCGTCGCCACCATCCCGACCGCGGGGTCGGGCAATGAGGATGTCGTGCTGCGGCTGCTGACCGCCCATGAGCCGATTCCTCTGGCTCAACTCAAGATGTCGCCCGACAATCTCCAGACCTTTCAGCAGCTCTTACGCAAACCCTACGGCATGCTGCTGTGCGTCGGACCGACCGGTTCAGGCAAGACGACCACTCTGCACGCCGCGCTCGAATACTTGAATACCCCGGAGAAAAAAATCTGGACTGCGGAAGACCCGGTTGAAATCTCTCAGTTGGGTCTGCGTCAAGTCCAGGTGAATCCAAAAATCGGTTTTGACTTTGCCGCGGCCCTGCGTTCCTTTCTCCGCGCAGATCCCGACATCATCATGGTCGGTGAAATTCGTGATCCTGAGACGGCCGGTATCAGTATGCAGGCCTCCCTGACCGGCCATCTGGTATTGAGCACGCTGCATACCAACAGCGCGGTAGAGACGGTTACCCGGCTGCTCGAAATGCAGCTCGATCCCTTTAATTTTGCAGATGCGTTACTTGGCATTCTGGCCCAGCGGCTCGCCCGGACGGTGTGTGCCAACTGCAAAGAGTCCTACCATCCCGCGAAAGAAGAGTACGATACCCTGATGCACGCCTATGGCGAAGAGGCATTTGTCCGACTCAATATTCCGTATAACGACGACTTCCGGTTGGCGCGCGGGTCCGGTTGCCAGGCGTGTCGTCGAACCGGATATAAAGGCCGCGTGGGATTACACGAACTCCTGGTGGTCACAGATGAGATCAAAAGCCTGATTCTCACCCGCGCCCCGGCCACCGACCTCCTCACCACCGCCCGCCGCCAGGGTCTGACCACCCTCATGCAGGACGGCGTTCTGAAATGTATTCAAGGCTTGACCGACTATAAGCAGGTCCAGGCTGTGGCCATGCGGTAGCGTCCTTATAGGTAAAAAGCCAAACCTTCGTCCTGGCACTCCCCGTTTCGTAGAAGCGATTTGAGGTTCCTGATAAACTAAGGACTGTCCGTCCTGACCGGAATAAGGACAAGAAGTTAGAATGGCTCGGCAGAGTGCATATGAGCGATTCGGAAACGAAATCTACCTTACCGATGAGCGCTGGGCTCATATCATTAAAACGCATGATGAAATGCGGCAATACCGAGAGCATGTTTCTGAAACTCTCAGAACAGGGAAGCCTAGCCAGGATGTTTTCGATCCAAGCAAGTATAAGTACGTGAAGGAATTCCTGGATCTTCTCGATGAATTTACCCATGTTGTCGTTACACACGAGCCTCTCAAACATCTCCTGACCTGCCTGGATGAGAATAGAGTTCCGTTTTCAGGTCATCGAACCAAAGCTGATTCAGGCGGCGCGGTCAAAAGAATAAGGGATGGCCGGAGCCTATTCACGGTTTCTCTTGCGGTACTAATGGAACTAAGACAGTAAGGAGCTTCGGAATATCTGTGGTGACAGTCTTCCATATTTCATCTAGGTCTACCTCATCGTAGTCATGGATGAGCTTGTCTCGCATTCCAGCCATCTTGCTCCAGGGTATATGAGGGTGGGCGCTACGGAATTCCAGGGATAAACGTTTCGTCGCCTCGCCAAGTAGGAGCAGTTGGTGGAGAATCGCTGACTGGGTCTTGAGATCGTCAAGAAAGACTTCCTTGTCGATCCCCCTCTTGAATCCAGTCGCTAACTGACAGGCTTTTGCTATATCTAAGAGCGTCGCCTCATCGCGCGACATAATATCGCTCCGCAGACCCTAGTATCTCCCGACGACGAATCCAGTTTGTACTGCGTTCGATTGCTCGGCGGCTCACGAGATCAACCTTGCGATGAAAGATCGTGGAAAGTTCCTCCTCCATACTGAGGTGATCAAAGAGGCTCCAATCCGCCTCAGGGGAGAAGGTCACAAGGACATCAATGTCACTACTACTGGGTCGGAAGTCGTCTCTCAAAATAGAGCCAAAGAAGGAGAACTCTTTGATCTTCCATCGCTGGCAGAACGCTTCAATGTGTTCTGCGGCATGAGCCACTTGAGGGAGTCTCGTCATCTCGTCTCATCTTTGCCCATGGACTCTCTATGTGCAACAGGCAACATCTCACATCTTCACCCGCACGGTCACCCAGTCTGAGCGTCGAAACGACCACTTACCTCCGTAGGAGATTGAAACTAATCGTCGGCTGGTCGGTGGGCCGGGAAACCCACTCCGGCGCTATGCGTCACCCCTCCAGGGAGGAGATTTTTGAGTCGAATTGACACGGAGCCTCGAATTGCGCAAAGTGGGGCGTTGAAGCGCTCACGGGCCGCGAACTGAGTAAACCAAGGAGGAAGTATGGCCTACGATGTAGTCATTAAAAACGGAACCGTCATCGACGGAACCGGAAGTCAACAACGGCAGGCCGATGTTGCCATCCAGGGTGATCGGATTGCTGAAATCGGTACGGTAACCGGCTCGGCCAAACGAACCATCAATGCCGAAGGTAAAATCGTCACCCCCGGTTTTGTTGACATTCACACTCACCTGGACGCCCAGGTCTGGTGGGACCCCGCGGTCTCCTCCTCGTGCTGGCATGGTGTGACCTCGGTGGTCATGGGCAACTGCGGCGTGACGTTTGCCCCGTGCCGTCCGCAGGATCGTGATTATCTGGCTCACCTGATGGAATCGGTTGAAGATATTCCCGCGGCCAGCATTACCGAAGGTATGCCCTGGAAATGGGAAACATACGGAGAATATCTCAAGGCGCTCGACGGCGCGCCCAAGGGTGTCAACGTCGGTGGTATGGTTGGCCATTGCGCGGTCCGCTATTGGGCCATGGGTGAAGAAAGCTTGGAAAACAAACCCGCCAGCCCCGAAGCCATTGGCAAGATGCGCGATATTGTCGCAGAAGCCATCTCCGGTGGGGCGCTCGGATTTTCCACCTCACGCACGATTCTCCACCGCACGCCGGAGGGTCAACCTGTTCCCGGCACCTTTGCTGAATTTGACGAGCTGATGGGAATTGCCAGTGCGCTGGGCGATCTGAAGCGCGGCGTGGTTGAGGCCGCTCCGGGTATCGATAGTGGTAGCCAGGAAGATCTGCAACGCGAAGTGCATTGGATGACGGAAGTCAGTCTGGCCACCGGCCGACCCGTGACCTTTGGCCTGGCCCAAAGCCGCCCGCATCCGACGGCGTATGCGTCCATGTTGGACCAGATCAACGCAAGCGCCAAACGCGGGGCCAAAGTCTTTGCCCAGTCCACCACCCGGGGGATTGGCGTGCTGTTCGGCTTTGTGAATCGGACACCGTTTGATCGGGCGCCTTCGTGGCGAGCCTTGCGTCATCTGAGTCTCACCGACAAAGTCGCCAAGCTGCGCGACCCGGAATATCAGGCGCAGATGGTACGTGAAGCGAAAGATGATCCACCGCCGATTGATTTCAGCCAAATTTTTGTCCTGTCCAAGGGTGAAGTGCGCTATGACTTGGGGATAAAAGACAGTCTCCAGACTCACGCCGACCGGCTCGGGGTCAGCCCAGGCGAAGCCTTCATCACCTTGTCTCTCGAAAATAACGGCGAGACGCTGTTCAACTATCCCTTCCTCAATCCACACTTTGATGCCGTGCAACACATGCTGGATCATCCGCAGGTCGTCATCGGCTTGGGCGACTCAGGCGCCCATTGCGGACAGATCATGGATTCCAGCCTGCCGACCTATTTTCTGAAATATTGGGTCAAGGAGCGCCAGCACTTCGCACTCGAACGCGCCATTCATATGCTGACCGCGGAACCGGCCCAGTTGTTTGGTATTCAAGACCGGGGTGTTCTACGCGAAGGCGCTTATGCTGATGTCAATGTCATTGATTATGACAACCTGCGTCTGCCGCCGCCGACCTTTGTGTACGATTTCCCCGCCGGGAGCGGACGCTATATTCAAAAGTCCTCCGGCTATGACTATACCCTGGTCAACGGGCAAGTCTTTATGGCAGGGCTCGACCAGACCGGGGCGTTTGCCGGGCGGGTGCTACGCAGCGCGTAGTGCTCTGTCCACACAGTCTGCATGAGAGGGGCGGCCAGTGGGCCGCCCCTCTTTCGTTTCGTCGCGTTTCGTCATTTGTATGGCCCCTCTCACCATCATTGAAATCAAGGCACGCTGCACGCAGGCCCAGCGTGTCCGGGACTATCTGCGCTCGCACGGAGCAGACCTGAGAGGCATCGACCACCAGACGGACACCTATTTTCGGGTCCCGCACGGACGGCTCAAGCTACGGGAGGGCACTATTGAAAATGCCCTCATCTACTACGAGCGCGCAGATCAAGAGCCGGCCAAACAATCGAATGTCCTCTTAACCGAGACGCAATCGGATTCCGCACTCAAAGCCCAACTCACTCAGGCTTTGGGCGTGCTGGTTGTGGTCAAAAAGCAGCGAGAGATTGCTTTCATCGACAACGTCAAATTTCATATTGATGTGGTCGAAGGGCTCGGGCATTTTGTTGAAATCGAAGCAATCGATACAGCAGGCATCCTCAGCAAAGAACAACTCCTCACTCAGTGCCAATCATTTCAGAACGCGCTGGGCATTCAAAAACACGAGCTGGTGGCGGTATCGTATAGTGATTTACTCCTCGCCCAAGCAGGGCTGGCCTAGGCTCATCTGCTACACGAGAGTCCTGTCCATTTTCGGTTAACGGACTTTTCACTGTTTCCGCCGCTGTCTTTCGAGCAGCGTTACCCCTGTTCCACTCGCTTTGCAGACCAAAACAGGCTCTTCCAGTACATCGGCGGCAGAGTCCGAAATATCAGGCCGCGGGCCAATGACTTTCCAGGCTTCAAATTCGAGTGTGCGGGAGGTGCGTCCGACTCTGGTGATGCGCCCCTGCGCCTCAATGAAATCTCCGGCATAGACGGGGGCTAGGAACTCTATATTGTCATAGGCTCGAAACAGCCCTTCATCGCCGTCCAAACGGATATTCAGCTCTGTCCCAACATCTCCGAAGAGTTGTAGCATTTTCGCGCCATCAACCAGATTGCCTCCATAGTGGGCATCGTGCGCGCTCATGCGGACCCGAATGACGGCAGTAGGGAGATTATCGACTGATTCCATGCGTGGCATGATCGATTCCTCTTCAGCCGGACTTGTGCTGTCTTATGAGAGGGCACTCCCGTCCCAGCGTTCGACCTCAACTCGGCAGTCGTAAAAGGTTCCGCCGCCGCCAATGTCCGTCAGTTGTGTCGAAGTCACATTATTGACGTTGCCCTTCCCTCCGGCCAATTTGTCCCACCAGCCCCAGAAGGTTGCAACCGTGCCAGCCTGGACCTGCTCAGAGATGGCAACCGGCAGCACGAACGCGCCGCGCTCGTTGAACACGCGCACCTCATCGCCAGTGTCCAATCCACGGCTGGTCGCGTCGTGCGGGTGTATTTCTAAGGTTCTGGCCGTGGATTCCTGACGACGCATTACCGGCAAATGACCATAGGAGGAATTCAGCGAATCCTTATGCTTGCGCGGGAGGAAATTCAGCGGAAACGGGCCAGCGCGCAAGGTCTCGTGGGGCGGGACAAAAGCCGGCAGCGGATCAAGTCCGTCCCGCTCCATTTTTTCACAGAAAAACTCGAACTTTCCCGAAGGAGTCAGAAAGCCGCCCTGCGCACGGGGCAGTATGTCAGGCTCGGGGCGGGTCGGCATAAAGGGACGAGACAGGAATTCGTCGGCAGACAGCCCGTCCTTTAAGGTGTCACCGACAAATTCCTCCGCCGACGCATGCACCGCCGGCTCAGTGATGCCAAGCCCTGTGGCCAACAACTGAAACACGTCGGCGTTCGACTTTGCTTCGCCCAGCGGTTCAAGCGCCTTGCGGCTGAAGCTTCCAAAATCGCCGCCATACGCCAGAATAATATCGTCCTGCTCAAGCGGAGAGGTCGCCGGCAGAACAATATCCGCATAGTCCGCGCTATCCGTCAGGAAGAGATCGTGAACCACGGTAAACAGGTCCGGACGTTGCAGCGCACGCCTCAGCCCTGCTTGATCGGGCATCGAGGCAGCCAGATTGCAATTGTAGACATACAGCACGTTGATGGGTGGATCAAAATTCGGATCGAGCAAATGCTCGGCCAGCCGCATCATATTGAGCTCACGTGTCCCCGCCGGCGAGAGATCAAAGCGCATGACTTGTTTGATATTCTGGGCGGTAAACATGGCTCCACCGAAGTTACACAAGCCCCCGCCGACCTCACGCCAGGCACCGGTCAGCGCCGGCAGACAGGCCACCGCTCGGACGGCCGCCGCGCCACCACCGTTGCGCTGGATGCCAACGCCGGTTCGGATCGCTGCCGGCCGGCTCGTCGCATAGGTGCGCGCGAAATCCTGAATAGTGGTCACCGGAACATCGCACGTCTGCGCCAGATCCGAGAGCGAGAGTGATCGCAGGCGTCTGAAAAATGGCTCGGAGCCGATGGTATGCTGCTGTACATAGTCGAGGTCGGCCAGACCCTCTTCTTCAATGACTTTCAGCATGGCCATGGCCAATGCGGCGTCGGTTCCTGGCCGGACGGCAATATGCTCATCGCACGCCCGGGCGGTCCGCGAACGATACGGGTCAATGGCAATCAGCCGTGCCCCCCGACGCTGGGCCTGGCGGACGAAGGGCCAGATGTGAAAACCCGTGTCAAGTGGATTCGAGGCCCAGAAAATGATGAGTTTACTCTCAACCAAACCCTCTGGGGCAAAGCCAAAGAACACGTCGGAGTAATCCATTGCGCCCAGCAACCCACCGGCGCAAATCGTGCGCGCCAGGGTGGATGCGCCCAGCGCATGAAAGAAGCGCCGGTCGATCCCATTGCTTTGATACACCCCGTTATTGCCACGATATGAATACGGCAGAATGGACTGTGGTCCGTGCGTAGCCATCGTGGCCTGCATTTTATCCACAATGGTCGTAACGGCTTCATCCCACGAAATCCGGACGAACTGCGCCCCGGGCCCTTTCGGGCCGACCCGCTTGACCGGATACAGCAAGCGGTCCGGCGCGTAGACACGATCCAGAAACTTGTTGACCTTTGCGCACAAGGCCCCACGCGTAAATGGATGTTCTTTGCTCGCCGTAACCTTGACCGCTCGATCATGCTCAACAGTCACATCCATGAGACATGAGTCCGGACAGTCATGGGGGCACACAACCTGGACAGTATGAGCCATAAGACCTCCCTCTTTTCTCAGGCTCTACCACAGCTACACGGAGGAATCCAGGAAAAGATGCAAGAAAAGATAAAGGATTTTATGTGTTCCGAGCAGGGCTTGCAGCGGAGCGCTCCCAGAGAAAGAGCCCCCCTCGTACGAGCCAGATACACGCAATCACCACAAGGGTCTGAGTGCGCCCATTGGCATCACGCAGCCCTTGGCACGGCCCGAAGAGCCACGGGTCTTCAACCAGAGTCCGTTGCTGCCACATCCAAAAGATGGCCAGCGCCCGCTCATCGGCCGTCTGCGGAACAGCACCGTTGGGCAGAGAAAGTTCCTGCTGAGTCAAGCGGGTGTGGCGGGGAGTGTAGAGCGGGTCGGAGAGAAGAGCCGGCCACCATAACGCGACAATGATCGAGGCGAGATGGCAGAGCCGGCCAATCCAGATAAAAACGGCAGGACGCATACGTTCTTCACCCCAAGCCGGCCACGGACATTCGTTTGTCTTTAATCTGCTCTTTGGAGTTGCGCAACCGTAGCGAGGAAGGTATGAAACACTCGATCTCTCAGTATGGAGGAGAGTCTATGCACCAAAAATTATATAGATCAGTATGTGTGAGCGGCATCATCTTGAGCCTGGCCCTTGGGAGCCTTTCTCAAGGCTTTGCCGAAGAAGGCTATCCGGAGGACTACACACTATCAACTCAGGCAGAAGGTGGGCGGAGAAAGAGTCTGGACCGGGTTTTTGCCGTTACCGCCTATATGACAGATAAGCTTGATGCGGCCGGCGGAGAAAAATCAGCCGAATGTTATCGAGGCTGTCTGACCGCTCCGTTGAATGAAGCCCTGGCCTGTGCCGAAGCCAATGATTCCTATGACTCAAGCGAATCGTGCGAAAAGAATGCCGCTCAAAAAATGGCGGCCTGCGACCCACAATGCAGTGATTCAGGTTCGTAACCGGACGGGGAAAGCGCCGTGCTACCCAACACAACTCTTTCATTTTGAGTTTGAAGGAAAAAAAGGAAGGAAGAGGAAAAGAAAGTATGCCACTAAAGAAGACACTCCTCACGCTGTGTGGTGGGCTCTGTTTAGGAACTGTTTTAGCCTCCTCTCCGGCCGGAGCCGCCGACGGCTATCCAGAGGGGTATACCCCATCAAAACCGGCTGAAACGGGTACGACGAACATACTGGCTCGTTTTGGGGCGCTCTCAACCTATGTGAACGATGCACTGGAAGCCGCGGGTGGAGAAAACGCACCAGAGTGTTTCAAGAACTGCATGACTGTCCAGATCAACAACATCCTTGAGTGTCTGGACCAAAAAAACACCTACGCGACGAGCGAGTCGTGCGAAAAAGACGCGGCCCGGCAAGCAGCCCAGTGCGACCCGAAATGTACAGACGGCTAGACATATTTTCCTGACCGGTGGGGCGAGAACACGGCTTTTTTCGACCAGAGTATTGTGCAACCCTCTGGGGTGGGACGTGTTTGTCCTCTCCTGGCAGGCAGGTCTACTACTGTCTGCTCATTGTGACGGAGGACACCGATGCGCCCACTCATTTGGTCTCTTGGTATAGGACTCCCCCTGTGTCTTTTTCTGACGGTCTCGGCCACTCCACCAACAGCACCGACATGGATTGTTGCATTCCGCACCAGTAAAGGCATTCAAGCCGGAGACCATGTTGAAGAAGCGGGCCAGTCTATCGGTCACGTTGTGCGGGTGGATACGCATACGACACCGGCTCACATTGTCATTACACTTGTCTCAGACGCCCGGGACAGGCTCCGCGAACGCGCGACATTTTTTGTAACGGAGCCAATAGGCACTGCTCGACCAGTGCTGCGCTTAGTGGTGTTTGATCCTCAGAGTGCCTCTCTCCCGCCGGGCAGTATCATCGCCGGGGCAGAGTCTGAGGTGGAAGTGGAAATGCGCCGGCAGTTAGCGGCCATGGAGCGCGCGGTCCACACCTTCACCCAACACGCAGAGACGTTAAACCAAGCCTTGGACACGACCGAGAAGTCCGAAGAGAAACGTCAACTCGAAGACAGTGTAGAAAATTTATTGGATACCTTGCAGCAGACACGAGACGAGGTCACACACACCCTGAGTGAAGAAGTCGAGCGCTGGAAAAATCTGTACAATCGTCTTGTTCCTCCGACTCCCGCTGAGCCCAAGGAGAGCGTACCGTAGCCCACGAAAAAAGGGCGGCCATACCGCCGCCCTTTTGCTTTTCCGCTCAGTCTCAGACTGATGGCCTTCTTACGGCTTCATTTATCTCTTCATCTATTTCTTCGTCTACTTCTTCATCATGGCTGCCAGGGCAGCCCCTTGTTCGCCCAGCACTTTCTTGGTTGACTCCCGCTCTTGGATGCGCTGCCACCAGGCAGACAGTTTGGGCCGGCCCTCAAACGGCTTCTTTGAGCCGAAGTTCGGCAGCAGATTATCCATGAGGAACAGGGTCGGCGCGATTGCGGCATCAGCCAGGGTAAAATTATCGCCGGTCAGCCACGGCCCATCGGAAGCCGAAGCTTCAAGCTGATCGAGATTGTTATTCAACTCGGCGATCTTGTCTGCAATGAACTTGTCATCCAGGTCCTGGCCGAACAGCTTGGGGAAACACGCCCGCATCGGCGGATCAAGATACAGATCGTGATAGCGCGTAATGGAACGCACAGCGGCTTTGCCTTCCGCATCGCTCGGCAGCAGCGCGGTCTCCGGAAATTTATCTTCCAGATACTCGTTAATGACTTCCGACTCAGCAATGAGCTGTCCGTCGTCGGTTTCCAGGGCCGGGACTTTGCCGGTTGGATTGATTTTTTTGTATTCTTTTTGGCCTGGGTTCTCGCGTGGGTCAACAAACTCAATGTTGAGCCCCTTTTCATAGGCGGCGACCCGGCACTTCCCGGCAAAATTGCTGAGCATGTAACTATACATCTTCATACGAAATACCTCCCTTTGAGAAATTTTTTGAGCACCCCAGACTATCCTGGACCGGGCTCGTTAAGTCAACGCCGCAATGCTCAGAGTGAGAAAATTTAATCATAACTGAGTAAGGGAGAGTCCTCGGAGTCCTCTGCTCCAGGTGGCTCATGAGGGAATAACAGGCGTAGGAGGAGTCATGAGTATGAGGTGTAGCTTCTATCGTTGCTCTGGCGTTGCTCTGGCGTTGCTCTTGGCAGATGAGGCAGCCGCGTATATTGCTGGTGCGAGGCGTACGTCGCCACGTGTGTTGTGGATTGTGGACAGACCTTGGTGAGTTACACTGTCCCCGACGCGACTACTTAGGGGGGGGGTATTCGTGGAATTTGGCTTATTCTCGTTATTCGACTTTTTCCGTGGCCAACAAGACGAGGTCCAGTATTTTCAAGATACTCTTGAGCTGAGTATTCTGGCCGAAGAGTTGGGCTTTGACTCGGTCTGGTTCGGGGAAGAGCATTTCTACTCTTTTGGGATTTGTCCCAGTCCGCAGATATTTCTGACTGCGGTCGCCCGTGAGACCTCGCGTATTCGGCTGGGCACGGCGATCAGTCTGCTGCCGTTTGAGAATCCGCTGCGCAAGGCCGAGGACTTTGCCATGCTCGATATCCTGAGCAACGGTCGGCTCGACTTCGGGGTCGGGCGCGGCATTATTGCCAAACACTTCGAGGGCTTTCGGGTGCCGCTGCGCGAGAGCCGGGCGCGCTATGAAGAGTCGCTGGAAATCATCCGCCGCGCCTGGACCGAGGACCCCTTTGCGTATCAGGGTGAATTCTGGCAGGTGCCGTCGTTGTCACTCGGACCCAAACCCGTTCAGCGGCCCCACCCGCCCATCTATCGCGGCACGATCAGCACAGAGTCGTTTGAAGGCGCAGGGGTGATCGGTGATAATGCCTTCATCGTGCCCTGGCTCACGGGACCCCATCCCGCGGTGCGCAAGCGCGTCCAGCGCTACCGCAGCGTGCTCGAAGAAAACGGGCATGGGCAGAAGCGGACCACCTGCATTTTCTTTTTGTTCGTGGACCCGGACCATAATGTCGCCCTGCGCGAGGGACAGGCCGTAACCCGCGCCTATACCGATCTGTTCACCAATCTGATCCCCGCGGAGCTGCTCACCAAGATGCACACCGCCGACCCGGTCAGACAGTTCATCGACTTCGCCCGGTCCATGCCCGACCAGATTGAGGAACGCGCGGTGGTCGGCACGCCGGCCGAATGCCGCCGCCGGCTGCACGAGTTGGACGCCGAATTTGCGCTCGACCAGGTCGCCTTCTACTTTCATGCCGGAGCGCGCGACCCCAAGCGAGCGCGGTATGGACTGGAATTATTTGCCAATGAGGTCATGCCGGAATTTCGCTAGACCGTAGGCGCGAGCTCACCGCGGCCTGCCTGCATAAGGAGTTTCTCATGGAATTTGGTCTGTTTTCCCTTTTTGATTTTTTCCGCGACAAGCAGGACGAGGTGCGGTATTTTCAGGATACCCTTGACATCTGCGTCCTGGCCGAGGAACTCGGCTTTGACTCGATCTGGCTGGGTGAGGAACACTTCTATGCGTTTGGCATTTGTCCCAGTCCGCAAATGTTTCTGACCGCCGTGGCGCGCGAGACCTCGCGTATCCGGCTGGGCACGGCGATCAGTCTCTTGCCGTTTGAGAATCCGCTACGCAAGGCCGAAGACTTTGCCATGCTCGATATCCTGAGCAACGGCCGGCTCAACTTTGGGGCCGGTCGCGGTATTGTTCCGAAGCATTTTGAAGGATTTTGTGTTGATCAGGCCGAGAGTCGGGCTCGCTACGAAGAGGCCCTGGAGATTATCCGACGCGCCTGGACTGAGGACCCCTTTGAGTATCAGGGTACTTTTTGGCAGGTGCCGTCGTTGTCTGTCGGTCCCAAGCCGGTCCAGCGGCCCCACCCGCCGATCTATCGTGGCACCCTCAGTCGTGAATCGTTTGACGGAGCCGGTAAGGTCGGAGACAATGCGTTTATCGCCCCCTGGTTGAGCGCGCCCCATCCCGAGGTCGTCTCCCGACTCCAGCACTACCGGGCCACCTTGCAGGAACACGGACATGGGCCAACCCGGACGACGTGTATCTTCTTTCTGTTCGTTAATAACGATCATCAGGAAGCCGTGCGCGACGCGCGCGAAACCACCCGCGCCTATACCGGATTAATCACCTCATTTGTGCCGCGTGAGTCACTCAGTCGAGTCCCGGCCCACGACCCCATGCGTACCTACCTCGAATTTATTCTTTCCATGCCGGACGACGTGGAAGAACGGGCGGTGGTCGGTACCCCGGCCGAGTGCCGCCGCCGTCTGCACGAGCTCAACGACGAGTTTGGTCTCGATCAGGTGGCTTTCTATTTTCACGCCGGTGGCCGCGACCCGCAGCGCGCGCGTCAGGGCTTGGAACTGTTTGCCAAGGAAGTGATGCCAGAGTTTCACCCATAGGGGCGTGGTCGCCTCACCCACAGTGGATAAGACTTCGCTGCAAGCCAAGGAGGGACAGCATGTTGCTCAAAGAGAAGATCGCCATCGTAACGGGAATTGGGACCGGCATGGGCAAGGCCATTGCCCTGCGGTGTGCCAAAGAGGGTGCCCATGTTGTTGGCGCGGAAATCAATGAGGTCACGGGCCGGCAAACCGCGGCTGAGGTGGATGCGCACGATCGCCGCGGCCTGTTTGTCAAAACAGATATGGGACGGGTGGAAGACATCAACGCCATGGTCGCCACCGCCATGGAAACCTTTGGCCGGGTCGATATTCTGGTCAACAATGCCGGGGTCACCAAAAGCCTGGGGTTTTTTGATGTCAGCGAGGCAGACTGGGACTGGATTCATGCGGTCAACGCCAAGGGCGTCTTTTTCTGCATGCAGGCCGTGGCACGCGAGATGGCCAAACGCAAAGAGGGCCGGATCATTAATATCGCGTCCATCGCCGGCAAGGGCTTTCGGGGCACGTCGAATATCTCGTATGCCGGCTCAAAGGGGGCCGTTATTGCCATGACCCGTATCGGCGCCTCGCAGCTCGCCAAACATAATATCAATGTGAATGCCATCTGCCCCGGCGCCACCCGCACGGATCTGTACACCAACGTCATGCAGCAACTCACCGAGCGCGAGGGGATAAGCGAAGAACAGGCGGTCGCCCGGCTGGATGCCTCGATTCCCCTCAAGCGCTCCAACAGCCCGGATGATATTGCCAATATGGCCGTCTTCCTGGCTTCGGATGAGGCGCGCAATATCACCGGCCAATCGTTCAATGTTGACGGCGGGCTGATGTGGGACTGACAGCAAAGACCTGAAACGGAGGGACACCATGCCACACGGAATGGAGCATATTCTGAGCGACCTGCGGGTGTTGGATTTTACCCGTGCCCTGGCCGGACCGAGTTGTACCCGGATGATGGCCGAGATGGGAGCCGATGTGATTAAGGTCGAGTCCGCGCCCCGCGGCGATATGGTGCGCGGCATCTCGGTCTTTGAAAAAGAACGCAGCCTCTACTTCATTCAGCAGAATCTCGGCAAGAAGAGTTTGTGCGTGAATATCCGCGACCCCAAGGCCCTGGAAATTATTAAAGAGCTGGTGGCCCAGATGGATGTGGTAGTCGAGAATTTCAAGCCTGGCGTGATCGCCCAGATGGGGCTGGGTTACGAGGACCTCAAGAAAATCAAGCCGGATATTATCCTGTGCTCGATTTCAGCCCTGGGTCAAAAAGGCCCCCTGTCCAGTAAACCGGGCTATGACTATATTGCCCAGGCATACTCTGGTGTGACATCCATGATCGGAGACCCTGACGAAGCCCCGTATCTTCCCGGGGTTGGGATGGGGGATGTCAGCACGGGTGTGCATGGCGCACTCGCCGTCGTGTCTGCCCTACGCTACCGCGATCGCACTGGCGAGGGTCAGCATCTCGATATCGGCCTGCTGGATGTGTACTACCACTACCACGAGGTCAACGTGCATCAGTACAGCGGCACCCAGGGCAAAATACGTCCCATCCGGGCTGGCCGGCATTTAAGCTATGTCTGTCCGGCGGGCGTCTTTCGCGCCAAAAGCGGCTCGGTCGTCATCATGGCCTTTCTGCATCACTGGAAGGACCTGTGCGCGGCCATGGACAAACCGGAGCTGGTCGAGCACGAACGCTATAGCAACGATGTGCTGCGACTCGAAAATCGGGATGAGGTCGTCAAGATTATCGAAGATTGGTTAATGGCAACTTTTCCCGATGCGCAGAGCGCAGTCGATCATATGGAGAAGTTCGGAGTCCCGGTTGCGCCGGTCTTGTCGGTGGCGGAAACGACGCAGCACCCGCACCTGCGCGAACGTGGCACCGTGCGCACCATCAATGATCCCCTTGTCGGCGAGTTTGATATTCCTGGTATGCCGCTCCGCTTTTCTCGTTTTCCTGACGACCTGCCGCTCACAGCACCAACCTTAGGACAGCATAACGAAGAAATCCTGACTGCCTATTTGAAACGTTCACCCGAAGACGTGCAGCAGTTGCGTGACGCCGGTGTCTTGTTTGAGAAAAATTCGTAGTAAGGGGGGGACTATGACGACCCAAGGCGCACAACATGTTCTCAGCGGACTGCGGGTACTCGATTTCACCCGGGCTCTCGCCGGCCCAACGTGTAGCCGCATGCTGGCCGAGATGGGAGCGGATGTCATCAAAGTCGAGTCTGCGCCCAAGGGCGATCTTGGGCGGAATTTCTCAATGTTTCGCAACAAGCGTAGCTTGTTCCACGTTCAGCACAATCGCGGCAAGAAAAGTCTGTGTGTCAATCTGCGCGATCCGCGCGGCATGGCGCTTGTGACCGAGCTGATTCAGCACGTTGATATCGTGGTTGAGAATTTCAAGCCCGGTGTCATGGCAGATATGGGTCTCAGTTATGAGCAGCTCAAAGAGCTCAAGCCTGATATCATTCTGTGCTCTATCTCTGCCCTTGGCCAGACCGGCCCTTTAGCCCATAAGCCTGGCTACGATTATATCGCTCAGGCGTATTCCGGGGTGACCTCAATGATCGGAGAGGAGGACGATGCACCTTACATCCCGCTGGTCGGTATGGGGGATGTCAGCACAGGGGTACATGGCGCACTCGCCGTCCTAGCGGCCTTACGCCACCGGGACAATACCGGTCGGGGCCAACATCTCGATGTTGCGCTGTTGGATGTGTACTACCACTACCACGAGGTCAACGTGCATACCCCGCGTGCCACAGAAGGCGCCATTAAGCCAACCCGTGTTGGCCGCCATATGACTTATGCCTGCCCCTCAGGTGTCTTTCGTGGCAACGGTGGCTACTTGGTTATCATGGCCATTTTCCATCACTGGCCGGATTTCTGCAAAGCAATCGAACGGCCTGAGCTGATTGACGATCCACAGTACAGTACGGATCAAGCCCGGCTCAAACGCCGAGACGCAGTCACCACAATGATAGAAGACTGGCTGCAGACGTTTCCGGATGTAGAGAGCGCAGTTGCCCGTTTAGAGGAGTTCAACGTTCCAGTTGCTCCGGTGCTCTCTGTGGCTGAGACGCTCGACTACCCTCATCTGCGAGAACGTGGAACCGTGACAACAATCAACGACCCAATCCATGGCGATCTCGACGTACCCGGTTTTCCACTCAAGTTCTCCGAGTTCCCGGACGAACTCCCCCTCCACGCGCCCACGCTGGGACAACACAACGAAGAGGTGCTGACTTCATATTTGGGACGATCCGTGGAAGAAGTCCAACAACTACGCGAAGCCGGGGTAGTGGTCGAGGAGAATCGGTAGTGGAGACGAGTGAGAAGGTGCTGAGTTCATGAATTGTGAAACAGAGGTGTAGAGAGACCTTTACTTCAGTGCTTTTACTGCGACCTGATAAAACTCCGGGTCATTATTGGCCTTTGATAACGTTTTCACGGCCGACAAAAAACCAGCGACGGCGCGGGTATCCTCACCTGTCAGGCGTGCAACTTCGTCCAGAATAGTTGGGGCGTCCAAGCCAGTCTTTTTCACCAGCGTGCTCACAGAAGCGCCACCTTCCATATACTCTTCGGCTGCATACCGAAGCAACTCTTTCTTGGCCTGGCTGGTGGCAAGTAAGGTCAAATACCCAGTACACGTCGTCTTCTTGAGAGTGCACAGTCGTTGGACCACTGCATACTCTTCATCGGTTAAACGTACCGTCACTGTTGTTTTCGAGGGCTTCACTTTTCTCATCAGTCCATCCTCCTCTGTCGGATTTCTGCGACGAGCTTTAGAGCAGCTTGGAGCCACGTAGGCCGGAATGTCCCTCGCCTTGTCAAGTGAGCGAAATCGCTTACTACACGCTCAAACGAAATATGTTTCCGGTCATATAACTGCACCAGATACGCTCCTATGTTAACGACCTCAGCTCCAGCCGCCTGTGCCGCTTCATACGGTCGCCAGTCGTCGATCAGTAATAGGCATTTTCTTTCCAGGGCGAGATTGATAGCCGCTCGTTCTCCATCTCCATACAGTTTGAGCTTGATAGATTGAGGTGCCCCCAACTTGATGCAGTCTCCGGACAATAGTTCCTGGAGCCGTAAGCTCGTTGGATTCTCACGACCCAATTCCTTTTCTACCGCTTTCGTACAAATGAGCGCGTAGTCGCTAAGAAGGAAATCAACCAAGTCTAAATAGACCGCATGAATCCAGAAGGAACTATCAAAGGTCGCCTCTCTGCGCACTTCAGAATGCTAGAACGCTTTCAAAAAGAAAGCAACCAGAGAAGCTGGATCTCTCCCTTTACCGTTGATCCATTTTGTTGATAGGGTCTCCCCCAAAAGGAGGGACACATGGCAGGACTGGTTGAGGGCAAAGTGGCGGTAGTCACTGGCAGCGGGTCGGGCATTGGGAGACAGTCGGCCCTCGCCTTTGCGCGTGAAGGTGCCACGGTTGTGGTCTCTGACGTAGTGACCGAAGGTGGGGAAGAAACAGTTCGCTTGATTCAAAACGCAGGTGGTCAGGCTGTGTTTGTGCAGGCCGATGTCTCACAGGCGGCTGAGGTAGAAGCGCTAATCAATACGACGGTTGAGACCTACGGCCGCCTGGACTGCGCGCATAATAATGCGGGGATAGCTGGCAAGTCGCAGAGCACGATTGACTGCACGGAGGAGAACTGGGAGCGCATCATTGCCATTAATCTGACGGGGGTCTGGCTGTGCATGAAAGCGGAGATTCCGCATATGCTGACCCAGGGCAAGGGGGCCATCGTCAATACGGCGTCCGATGCCGGGCTGATCGGCGTGCCGCGCGCCGGCGCCTATGTTGCCAGTAAACATGGCGTGGTCGGCCTGACCAAAACGGCGGCTCTGGAGTATGCCAAGGCGGGTATTCGCGTCAATGCCGTCTGCCCCGGTCCGATTGATACGCCCATGCTTCAGCGGGTCGGTCAGCGGCGTCCGCGGGTGGTGGAGAAAATGGCCGCCGCCCAGCCGGTGGGCCGTTTGGGCCAGCCCGAGGAAATTGCGGAGGCTGTGGTATGGCTATGCTCGGATGCGGCGTCTTTTGTAACCGGGCATCCGATGCCGGTTGATGGCGGCTATATGGCGCAGTGATGGCCCTGCTGGAGGCAAAACGGTCAGATAACCATTTACAACGCGAACGAGCGCTTCACTTCGAGAAAAATCCGACTGTTCCGCCCCGTCCAGTAACGGTCATGGTGCCTCACCGGAGCGGCAAACTGGCCGAACAGGCCAGCCCGTGAGCCGGTAAAGAAATCGGCCCCGATGGTGGCGGACAGATAGTCCGAGAATTCATACCGGACCTGGGGACGAATGAGCAGGTCGCCAAAGTTGATGCCGTACAGCACCAGCAACTGAGGGCGGAGGGTTTCGTTTATAAAATCGGACAGCAGGAAGAGCGACACCGCATTCTCAACGGACTCGCCTACAAGCGCGCCCGGCGCATTGAAGATCACATTCTGAAAGAACTGCACATTCGCCATGAGATTATCGTTCACCGTCCAGTCCAGCCCTAAGACATAGGACAGGAACTCTCGCTGCCGGATACCGTCGCGGTCGTGTGGATCATCAGACACAAAGTGTTCCCCTAACCGCAAGCCGCCCTCACCCCGAATCACAAACACATCGAACGCATAGTTAAAACTGCCACCAATGAGGTGGAAGCGCTCATGACTCGGCTCATATCGAAACGCATTTGGGCCAAGCACCCGTCGGAATGGGACCGGGAAGTCACTCCAGGAATATAAATAATTGACGGACAGATCCATATTGCGCAGGAAGCGTGTCACGCGAAATCCAACTTCGGAATCGCTCAGCCGCCAATCCTCAGGTTCATGTATCGAGCCCAACTGAACCGAAGGAAACGGAGGGGGAGGCTGGAAGGGAAGGGCTGGAAGGGGCACGTTCCGAAATTGGAACTCGCTACCCTGGTCGGCCGGACGGCTGGCCTCGAAGTCGGGCAACCACAGGCCCTCAAACGTCCAGTCGCTCAGCGTGTAGCCCACCCGCAGACTCCACAGCGGGATACGGGCATCAATAAAGTCGTTCAGAATGAACTCGCGAAAGTCCTGCGGGTTGATCACATCCAGGATGCGCAAGCCAATGGACTCGCCCCACACGATCTGTTGGCGGCCCAGGCGGATATCAAAATCGTCGTAGAGCAGGTCGAGATACAACTCGCGCAGCTCGGCCTGAAACGAATCGCCAGCCTCCAGCCGGTCAATGGGGGAGGTATGAAAATCATCGATGTCGGTTTCCAGATGATTGACCGGATCAAACAGCGACCGCCCGAGGATGGTGAGTTCGGCCCAATCGGTGAGTTCAAACTCAATCTCGGCCTGCAACCAGTTCTGGGACTTTGAGAACTGATGCGGCGAGTGGAGCCGCAGCGCGGTTTCGTTTTTGACAAAGCCGGTCACGTCCAAGCGATCCCGCAGGGTCTGAAACAAGCCGGGTTGAGGCTCTCTCTCGGGACGCCGGGCAACCGGCGTGGCGCGCGCGGGACTCGGCCGACTGGCCGGGGTACTCCTGGGTGCGGCTGGCGCGGCCTCCGTTTTCGGAGCCGGCGCGGCTGTGACCTGCTGCTCCGACCGAGGGGGCTCGGAGCCGGAATCGAACGGCGCTGGGGTGGATTGGGCGAAGCGGTTGGCCTCAGGACTTTCAAACAGAATCTGCGCCCTCAGCTCCGGGACAGGCCGGTCCGGCGTCCGGAGCACTGCCCTCACCCGACTGCCCTGCTGCTCGACGCTAAAGGCCGGCAGTTTCTCGCCTTTGAGGTCAAACACAAAGCGCAGATGTTGCGGGTGAGTACCCACCCGGACACGGCGCAGGAGCGTATCCTTGGCCGGATAGGCCGCCGAGGGAAGCGGCAGGACCGGCCCGATGACGTCGATCACCAGCCGGGTCGGAGTCGCAAGCAGAAAGGCGTGGATGGCACGCGGCGCTTGAGAGAATTGCAGCACCACCTGCCGCTGACTCCCCTCGGCAGTCAGATGGACCTTGTGGAGACGCAGGACCGAGGGAGAGGCGGATTGGGCGAGCGCTGTTCCTGCTCCAGAATGGGTAAACGTGCCCCACAACAGACAGGCAAATGTTGGCACGATTACCCATTTCCAGAGGATCGCGATAAGGCTGAAGACCCAGGTCTTCAGCCCCGTGGGCGTGCTGCTCATACAGGGAACAATCTAGGGCGCGCCCTTGCGCAGCGACCGTTCGGTAAAAATCGATTCCTTGAGACCCTGGTTGAATCGCACATTGCTAAACTCAAGCTCGGTCTTATGGCCGGTGAGCTGGTTTTCCACCACGGTCCGCTTCCAGTTCCAGATCCCGTCAATCTGCGTCCACTCCGTTGTCCAGATTTTGAGCAGGCGACCCTTGCGGTCGTAAAATTCAATTCTGGGTTCGGTCAGGTTCTCGGCGTTTATCCAGCGGAGCTTTTTGCTGTAGATATAATTCTCCTTGGTGGGTACGGACTCCAGGATATAGAACTTGGTGCCGTTGTTCTGCTCGACGCGCAGCAGCTTGTGCGTATCCTCCTCTACCTCCCGGTCCGCCATGTCATCGTAGATGATATCGCTGCCCATAAAGGAGTTTTCCTTATCCCCGGAGGCAATCCGGCGCACCTTGCGCAGGGCCGGCAGGTAGATCCACTGGTCGTCGTCGGCCTCGGCGTCTTCCTGCGACCAGTTGAGAAAGGTGGTGTCTTTGACATCCGGCGGGGACTCAAAATAGACAAAAGTTTTGCTCGACAGCCCTTCCTGGCCCTCATAGTCTTTCCAGTAGCGCAGGGTATCGCGCTTGCGCGTCTTGCCCCTGCTGTTGGTCAGCGTCCAGACGGCCTCGGAGATTTGATCGTCGCCGTCTTCACGCTCGTCAACCATGACGGCAATCTCCCGGCCGCTGGGCTCCCCAGGGACTTCCTGGGCAGAGGCAAGCGGCGCGGTACTCAGCACCCAGCAGCCCAGTCCGATTATCCATACGATCTTCATACTGTCTCCTTCTCTTGTGGGATCGAAACCGCGTAGTCCGTTCTCATTGCCGGAGCGGGCGACGGCGTGGTGCCATACACGAAACGCGGCTTGAACGTATTCAGGATGGCCGGCAGCAGCGTCATGGAGGCCAGCAGGCAGGCGCCCATGTTCAGCGCCATCATCGCTCCGAGATAGAAATTGGGCTTGAAGTTGGAGGTCAGAAAGACCAGGAAGCCCCCAATCACCACGGCCGCATTAAAGAAAATGGCTTTGCCCGAGGTCGCCATGGTGGCCACGGTGATCTGCTCCGGGTCGACCAGACCGCCTCTGGTTTTCAGTTGATATTTATTCAGAAAGTGGATGGTGTAATCGATCCCGATCCCGATCACCATGGAGGCGGTCATGGATTTGCCCACTTCGAGGGGAATCCCCAGCAGCCCCATCAGGCCAAAGCTGAAGACCATCACCGCGCTGATGGGGATGATGTTGATCAGCCCGGCAACCACGGAGCGGAACATGCAGGCGGTCAGCAGAAACACCGCCAGCAGCGAGGTGACCAGGCTGGTCAACTGGCCGGACACGACCAGCTCGCTGAAGCGGTTGCTCATATAGCCCTGCCCGGCAAAACCGATCCAGAAGCCGCTCTGGGTCTCCCAGCCAATGACCGTGGGCGAGATACCCGCCAGCCAGCGTCCAAACCGCACCGTCAGCGGATCGTGCTCGCCCGCCTTATCGCCGTTCCCCTCGGCCAGGCCGAATTCCCGGACCACAAAGTCCTGAATCCGGTCGATCACGCGCTCGATGTCGGAGCTGTGGTCCGAGCGCAGAAAAAACGACACGTTGGCGTGCTGATAATCATAATCGACCACCTCATCAAAATCGTCCGGGTCTCCGGAGAACGAGTACAACAGCAGGTATTGGGCGATCAGATCGCGCGAGTCGGGGATGACCTCCATCTCTGTGCGATCCTCGTTCATGACCCGGTTCATGCGTTTGATAAACTCGGCAATGGACAGCGAGCCACCCACAATGGGGTCCTGTTCCACTGCGGCTTGCAGCCGGTCGAGCTTGTCCAGCAGGGTTGGGTCTTTGAGCAGGTCGGGCTCGTGGCCTTCGATAGCCACATAGATGGGCAGCGTGCCCTGAAACTTCTCTCGCAAAACCTCGTCGCCAATACGGATCGGGCTCTGCTGATGGAACACGCTAATCCATGACGAGTCAACGTAGAGGCGCTGAAGGCCGACCAGGCAGATGAGCATACTGCCGACGCTGGTGCTCCACACCAGCAACGGCCGCCGGGCGACCCCCCGGCCCAGACTGGACAGGCTCCGCGCGGCCCAGCCGGTGGCGGCCAGGTCGCCGCCCGGCTTCATTTGTCGCCGCAGGCCACGCCCGACCCGAGGCGACAGCAGGCTCAGCACCGCGGGGAAAAACGTCAACGAGACGACCATCGCCGCCAGAACCCCGACCGAGGTAAACACGCCGTAGTAGCGGATGGGCACCATGGCCGCGGTCAGAAAGGACAGAAAGCCGGCCGCGGTCGTCAGCGCCGTGAACACCACCGGCTTCCACATTTCCCGCATGGCCGCCATGACGGCGGCGTTGGCGTCCGGTTCGGCTTGACTGAGAATTTCGTCGTAGTAGCGGCTGAGAATATGAATGCCGTAGGCCACGCCAATCGCCATCAGGGTGACCGGCATCATGGTCGAGATAAAATACATGGGCACCTCGACCCAGGCCATCAGACCCATGCTCCAGATAACGGAGATGATCACCACGGCAAACGGCAGGAGGACGCCGCGCAGACTGCGATAGGTCAGATACAGCGTGCCGAGGACAATGCACAGGACCAGCGGCATGAAGCGTTCCATGTCGCTCCGGGCGTCTTCGGAGAAGGTCACCTCCATAGCGCCGCGACCGGCAATATGGAACTGCTCGGGCACGCCGGCCGCTTCTTTTTCCCGGATCATGTCACGGATGGTTTTATAGATCGCCGACCGGCGGGCGACCCCCTCAAGCGTCCCCTCGGACGATTCCATCCTGGCCATGATGAGCAGGCCGCTGCCGTCGCGCGACACCACCCAGTCGACGAACATGGCGTTGTCAAACAGGGCGTCCTTCAGCGCGGCCAGGGCTGCGGCCGAGTGCGGCGGCTCTTCCATGAAGGGATCAACCGACATGCCGTCGCTGGTACCGGTAATATTGTCCATGGTGGCAACGCTTGTCACGTCTTCATCCCGCACGGCTTTGATGCCGGGCAACAGCGCAATTTTCTCGGAAAACTCTTTGACAATACCCAGGGTACGCGGATTGAAGACCCCGTTTTCCTGCGGGTTGTCGTTCAGGACGCCGACAATGATGAGGTCCAGCATCCCAAAACGATCTTCCACCACGTCGTTGTAGTGCAGGACCGGGTCATTGGGGGGGATCATGGATTCGGCATCGCTCTCGAAGCGCAGGTATTGGAGCTGCATGGCCGCGACCAGCGTCACTCCCAGGACGGCCGCAATAACCAGAAAACGAAAACGGATGATGGCGCGAAAAATGGATTCCATGCGGTGTTCCTCTAGCCGGCCGGCGCATTCCTGGCTGTGCGCGTGACCTGGCTCGGGGTGCGTTTCCGAGACACACGTGAGCTGCTGCGGCTGGTTTTTGTCTGACCGGACTCGGCGGTGAGCAAGGCCAGCACCCAGTCCGGCAAGGCGCTCAGCACCTGCTCGCCGGACAGTTGCGGGTCCATATGGCCCACGAGTTTCTGTCCCCGCAGGGTGTGAATAACGAGGCCGATGACGGCAAACGGTACCATCTGGACCGGCAGCGGCTTCAGGCTGCCCTGCCGCACGCCGCGCGCCACAATGTCCTGCACGGCACGGTGCGCCCGCGAAAACCAGCGCTCGGCCAGCACGGCGGCAATCGCGTGGTGGTCGTCAATGGTGCGCTGTACCATCTGAAACCGGTGCGGCGCGTCATGATAGGCGTCAATGAAGACCTGCACCACGGCCCGAATCTGTGTCGTGGGCTCGGTGCCGTCCGCGGCAATAGTCTCAAGCTGCGTCACCACGCCACTCACCGCGTCCTCCAGCAGGGTCTGATACAGCGCCTCTTTATTGGCGTAGTAGTGATAGATCAGCGCCTTGGTCGCACCGGCCTGCTCGGCAATCTCCCGAATCGAGCTGCCGTCAAAACCACGCTCGGCAAACAGCGCCTCAGCCACCGTCCCAATCCTGGCGCGGTAGTCCGGCGACGAGGGTGTTTTGATGGGCCGAGCCATAGCGATCAATAATTAACCGAACGACCAGTTAAGTCAAGACCGGTCGAAGAATGGCGCCGGAGCCGCAGGTAAGGAGGGGGCAGACTTCCAACTCAATCACGCTATACTTGGCGCGAGCACGCAACCGACGCTGAGGAGACCTGTGTGAAATTTGGCATTCTTCAATTCTTTAGCTGGCCGGGACGGCGGACTGAGCTTGCAACCGTGTATCAACGCGGTTTGGAACGCATCGAGATTATGGATCAAAACGGCTATGATGCTGTCTGGCTGACCGAGCATCATTTTAACGACTATAGCGTCTGTCCTTCGATCCCCGTCATTGGGACGTACGCCGCCGCCCGCACCAAGCATCTTCGGATCGGGGCCGGCGTGTGCCTGGCCGGTTTCTACCATCCCCTACGTCTGGCTGAGGAAATTGCGCTGCTCGATACGCTGTCAGGCGGCCGGGTGAATTGGGGGGCCGGGCGCGGCTTTGACCTGAAGGAGTTCAAAGCCTTCGGCGTGCCCATCGAGGAAAGCCACGCCCGCTTTCGGGAAACCGTAGACATTGTGCTCAAAGCCTGGACCACTGAGCGCCTGACCTATGCGGGCAGGTATTTCTCTTTCGATAACGTTGAAGTCCTGCCCAAGCCATTACAACAACCGCATCCACCCGTGTGGACCGCGGCCTCTTCACCGTCAGCCATTGAGTGGGCCGCGTCGGTCGGACATTCGATTCTCATGGACCCACACGCCACCCACGTGGAATTGGGTCACAAATGGGAACTGTATCGGGATACGCTCGCCCTTCACGGCTATTCCATTGAAGGCCGTCAGACGCCTATGGCGCGTCTCCTTGCCATTGACTCAACACAAGAAAAAGCAGCCGAAGTCGCCCGCCAGGGGGCACAGTGGCTGGTTGATACCTATGTTCCGCCCGAGATGTATGGCGCTGGGGACCCGGTCCAGCGCTATGTTGATGAAGTGGTCATTCACGGTACGCCGGAGAAAGTGGTAGACGAACTCGCGCGCCTGCATGAAGAGATCCATTTGGACTACCTCATCGGCGCGCCCCTGAGCCATGAAAGCTTTATGCAGTTCACCGACTATGTGTTACCTCGGATGGGGTAACACATATATTTCTTCTCTCCCCCTGGGAGAGGGCCAGGGCAGTACAGCACAAGGAAGACATTATGGGTGATATTGCTTTTGGAATTTTTGACCATGTGGAGCGCAGGGCAGACTCGCTGGGTGAATTGTATGCCGGGCGAATGCGGTTGCTCAAGATGGCTGATGAAGCCGGCTTTTATGGCTATCACCTAGCCGAACACCACGCCACGCCGCTGGGCATGGCGCCGTCTCCCGGCGTCTTTCTGTCTGCGGCCATCCAACATACCAAACGCATTCGTTTGGGTCCGCTGGTGTATTTGCTGCCGCTGTATCACCCGCTCCGACTTATCAGCGAAATCTGCATGCTCGACCATATGAGCAACGGCCGCCTGGAAATCGGGGTCGGACGGGGCGTGTCCCCGTTTGAGCAAGCCTATTTTGAGGTGCCGTTTTTGCACTCGCGGGCGATGTTTGAGGAAGCCCTGGAGATGGTCGCCGCCGGCCTGCACCAGGAGCGACTCACCTACGAGGGCAAGTATTACCAGTGTGCCGATGTCCCTATGGAGCTGCATCCCAAGCAAACGCCCAACCCACCTTTTTGGTACGGCGTGGTCAATCCGAACAGCCTCCGCTTTGCCGCCGAGCGCGGTATGCATATGGCGAGCGGCGGACCAAACAACGGTCTCAAGGAGCTGACCGCCCAGTACAAAGAAATGTGGGAGCAGAACCGGGACAATTCGCTGAATCTCAACCCACACATCAAAACGCCGAAAATGGGCGCGTTCCGACATATCTTTGTGGCGGACACGGACCAGGAAGCCGAAGCCATTGCCACCCCGGCGTATAAAGATTACTACGCCAATATTGAAAAGCTGTGGCTCGACTTCGGTGTGGCCCACACCCTGTTCACCCCAGACCTCCAGGTCGCCCGCAGTCTGGATGTCGCCATCGTCGGCTCTCCCAGCCGGGTGCAGGACGAGATTGCCAATTTCTTCGAGACCAGCGGCTGCAACTATATTCTGGTGTCGCTCGCCTGGGGGAGTCTGACTCAGGCGCAGTCTGAACGTTCAATGGAGTTATTCGCCACCCAAGTCATGCCACAGTTCGGGTGAGAACCGTAGGTCGGATTAGCGCAGCGTAATCCAACGGCCCAGGAGGGTCGCACGGTGCTGAGCAGTCATTCAATATGACAACTTGTGAACCTCAACCTCCCGTTCTCAATGAACACAGTACCGGGCTGCGGCTGCTGCAACCCTACCTCCGGCGCGCTCATGCCAGAAGTACGAAGCGCTGGGCCGGAGCGGTCGAAAAATGCGTCACCATCGATCATCTCCGGCAGGTGATGGAGAAGCGCGTGCCACCGATTGTGAGAGAATATTATCGTGGTGGTGCCGACAATGAAATTACGCTCAGAGACAATGTCGAAGCCTTTCAAAGAGAGCGTTTTAAGCCGAGATGTGCGGTCCAGCTGGATGCAGTCGAGCTGCGTACTGAAATTCTGGGACACACCATCGATCTGCCTGTTATCGCCGCTCCGATAGGCAGTACCCGCATGCTCTGGCCCCGTGGAGAGGCCGTCGCTGCCAAGGCGGCCGGGGAAGCAGGGACGATATGCACGCTCTCAACAATGACGGGGACTGATCTGGAAGAAGTCAGAGCCGCCTCACCCGGACCGTGTTGGTATCAGCTGTATCTCGTTGGTGGAAAAGAAGTCGCGGCCCGAGGCATCGAGCGAGCAAAAAACGCGGGTTATTCCGCGCTCGTGCTCACCATCGATACGGCGGTCGCCGGGAATCGCGCCCAGCACGAATGGTTGGGTGCCTCACAGGCGATTAACGGCACGCCATTTCAGAAACTTAAATTTGGCCCACAAATGATCCCTCATCTCTCCTGGCTGAAGAGCTTTTATGCGGACGGCGGGATGATGCAATTCCGAAATATTATTCTGAACGACGGACAGCCAATGCCCTACGCGGATGTTGGGGCCCAACTGCGCGCTTCGGTTGTCACCTGGGAGCACCTGGCCTGGATTCGGAAAATCTGGGGGAAGGATAAGCCCATCCTTATGAAGGGCGTGCAGTGTGTCGAAGATGCTCGGCTGGCGGTCGAACATGGCGTGGACGGCATTATCATATCCAACCACGGCGGCCGCCAGATGGACCGCGTCTACCCAACCTTATACGTCCTGAAAGACATCGCGGCCGAACTCAAGGACTCCAGGATGACAATCTTGCTAGACGGCGGCATTCGTTCCGGCGGAGATGTCGTCATTGCCTTAGCCCACGGTGCCGATGCCGTATTGGCTGGACGGGCGTATGTGTATGGTCTTGGGGCGGGTGGAGAAGCGGGGGTGCGCAAGGCGTTTGCCATCCTGAAAAAAGAAATTGAGGATACCCTGCGGCTCCTGGGCTGTGCCTCAATCCACGACCTGAATGCAGAAGAACATCTGCTGCCGTATCCCTTTCATGAGAGCGTTTGCTCTAGCCGCCGGCTCTGAATCTGGGATAGTCCTCTTGGTGCGCCTGTATCCATGCCTGGATTTGCGGCAACGCCTCGACCCTTTCGTACACCGCCTGGAGCTTCGGGAAATCAGAGCGTAACACGTCTTCATCGATGTCGAACAGTTGGTTCAATCGATTGAAGACGCAAATGTCAGCCCACGAGAGCTGTGACCCCACCATACAGCCCTCCTGTGAGAGCTTTTCCAGGCGCAGCAGGGCTCCCGGCAGTGTGGTCTCAATCCACGCGGCAATGCGTTTCTGCCGCTCTTCTTGCGGAACCATTTTCGTCCCTGGCACGCCGGGAACACCGTCGAAGCTCATCTTGGCCAGGGCTGACGAGAGCTCTGCTTGATGCACGACGATCATATCACTACGAGCCGCCTCAATGGGGTCCGACGGATACAAGCCAGCCAGGCGCGCGGCAAGACGAGCAATACTGTCAGTCTGACCGAGGAATACGCCGTCCACTTCAAGGGCGGGCATTTGTCCGAAAGGGAGCTGGGCCTTGAGCGCGGCCATGTTGGCAAATTCGTCTACGCTATAGCGCCGGTCTGTAAATGCTATCCCACCTACGCTGAACAGCAGGCGGATCGGCTCTCCGATTCCTCGCCCGTGGAAGTAGTGAAACGTGATGTCTGATGCCATGCTTATCATCCCTCTCGGTTATTGTGATCGCTCGGTCTTACCCTGGGAATCAGGGACAGGCAACCGGCGTGATTGCGCCATTTCTCTGTATTCACATTGCACGACGGGAAACAGCTGGCCGTGGCGTCAGGAGTAAGAGGACCAGGGCCAGGCCCCCGGCCGCCGCGCCGTACAGAAAGGCCGGCTGATAGCTGCCGCTGACATCCCGCACATAGCCCGCAATCATCGGTCCCCAGGCCCCCAGCACCCCCGCCCAGGCAAATAAAAACCCGGTAATAGACCCGGCGTGCAACCGGCCGAAGAAGTCTCCCACCAGGGCCGGCAGCAGCGTGGTCAGACCGCCGTAGAAAAACCCGAAGGCGCCCGCGCCCGCGTATAACACCCCGAGCCCCTGGGCCGAAAAAAAGAGGAGATAGGCCACGATGTGGACACTCAGGCTCACGGCCATGCCGCTCCTCCGACCGATACGATCCGACAGCGGACCCAGGCAGAGATTGCCGAGTAAGGCGCTCACCCCCATGACGCTCACCGCTAGGGCTCCGTCCGCATACGACAGCCCGAGGTCTTGAGCAAACGCCACAATATGCACAAAGGGCACGGGGATGGTCAGGAACATGACCACCAGGCTGAAGCCGAACAGCCAGAACGACGGGGTGGTCCAGGCTTCCGCCAGAGTCCAACTCTTGAGAGCCACTGTTTGGCCGCCCGGCAGCGGTGGCGGGCTCTGGGGCAGACGTTCACCGTCAGGCGTCAACCCTAACTGTTCCGGACTGCGCACCATAAAGCGAGCGAGGGTGATGAGCAGGATCAGGACGATGAGGCCGCACGAAAAATAGACCGGACGCCAACCCCACCGCGCAATACAGAGGGCCGTCAACCAGGGGCAGATCAGGATACCGCAACTACTCCCGCTCGCCGCCAAGCCTAAGGCCAGACCGCGTTTGCGCTGGAACCATTTGACGACGGTCGTATTACAGGGGATGTAGGCGCTACTCATACCTAGCGCGGCAATCAGCCCATAGCACACGTAGAGCTGCCATTGGGCCGTCATCTGACTTGTGGCGATAATGCCACTTCCCAGCAACACCCCGCCAGCCGCGATGACCCAACGGGGGCCGGCAGTGTCAGTCAGCCGTCCGCTGATCCAGCTACAGCCGCTATAGACCATCGTGTAGAGGGAAAAGGCTCCGCCCAGACTGGCGCGCTGCCAGCCCAATTCATCCAACATGGCGGGCAAAAACACCCCAAAGGAATATTGCACCCCGTAGGTCACAAAGAGGACAACAAACGCACAGGCGGTGACGACCCAACCGTAAAAGAGTGAAGGGAAAAGAGGCATAGTGAGTGGTGAGTGGTCAGTTGCTAGAGCGTTTTACGATGCTGTGTAGTCACAGACGAATAGCCCTTCCCTTTTGCTCCTTCTCCCCTGGTGGGAGAGGGCTGGGGTGAGGAGGCTTCGAGGGACGCCGCGCTCCAACGGACTGCCCGCCGGCCCCCTTCGACCAAGCTCAGAAATGTAGCCTGGATGGAACGAAGTGAAATCCGGGAAGTCGGACCTCCCGGATTTCGTTACCACTCCATCCAGGCTACAGAAGAAAGAAAAACTGCCTACTCACAACTGCCCACTAATGCGCCCCAGCCTCCATATCCCGCAGCATCGCCTTTTCCATCTTCTTCATGCCCGCTCGGGTGGAGACATCACACTCGATCCGGCCCTCCGGCGTGTCAACGAGCGTGACGTAAGAACCCCGGTAGTTGCTGAAAATCTCGAAAGTTGTGCAACCTTCCGGTCCGGCGATGTGTGGACCGTAGGCAATGCCCGGTTCAGTCATCATCACGTCACCGGGCTTGAGCACCCGGTCGCCCACGTCCAAGCTCCCTTGCACGACAATCTCAAACCGATGACAGTCGTGGGCGTGGCGCGGCAGGGTCCAGTTCGGGCCCATGCGCAGCGTCACCACCGTGGGCGGGTTGTCCTTCCGGTCACCGAGTAAAAAATAGGCCAGTCCAGTCACGCCTTCCAACGGCAGCTCGACCAGCTCTTTCAATTCCTCTGGATATTGTTTCCAGAATTGAGGATCGTCCATTGATAAGAAAGAAGCCATATCTCTCCCCTTAGCTCTGCACGCTGTCCAGAGGTAGCAGAAAAAACCATAGCTCGCGCCGCACATCGGCGTCTTTCATGGCCTGCTGCGCGGCTCGAATGACCCTGCCGGCCTGAGTGGAGTCTCGAAACCAGCGCAGCCCGGCCCAGGCTGCCGGCGTATGGTCGGCAATGGCCAAGGCCGCGGTTTCATAATAGCCCCGAATGTCCTGGGCGACGCGGGCCGGCACGCCGGGAATCTTGGCTTCCTTCCACGGCGTTCCCTGGCTGATACGGATAAACGCCTCAAGGGCAGAAGGGATCTCGTCCGCGCTGATGGCGCGACCGGCTCCCACCCGGTTGCCGTATTGTGTGATCGCCCGCTCATAGGCGGCTCGCAGACCACGAGCTTCATCCACCGCGGGATGGGCCTCGGGATCATGCCGAGGCGGCAGTGGGCAAGCCAGTACTTCGGTTTCCCGGTCCGTTACGGACTCGGCAAAGTCTTCAACCCCAGGTTCGGTCCGCTTCAGCATCGAAAAGGCGTGCGCCAGGACGCGATGCTGAAATTCCGGGTCGTTGGGTGGCCTCGTCCACCTGTTTGCCCATGCCGCCCAAGGTTCCTAGCGTGCCCGGACGAGTCAGCTTGGCTCGTTTGGCGTCAATCTCCAGGTATTCGTAGCCATCGTCCGGGTCGATACGAAGGCGGAGCGACCGGTCACGATAGCGAGGGTCAATATAGCGTTCCCACAGGTCGGGCGGTTCGAGGATATGTCCGTCACAGTCAATGAGTAAGGAATCGGTTGCCATGCATCTCCCTTATATGGCAGGATATAAACCCGACGCTGTACCAGAAAGGCGGACGGTTTTCAAAGGCGCAGAACACGCTGCCCAACGGAACCCTGATTTTTTCGACCGTTTGTGTAATGGACCCCGCTCTTCTACAATAGGCGTTTCATTTTAGCCAAGGAAAGACCAAGAAAAACCCAGGCAAGAAAAAGGAGGGGTGTATGAAAGTCGGTACAATCATGCAGTTGACCAGTTTTGACGGCAAGCCGGACCTGCAGACCTATCAGGAAGAACTGTCGCTGGCGGATAAGGCGGAAGACTATGGCTTTGACTCGCTGTGGAGTCTGGACCACCATTTCACCGGCTATGTGATGTCGCCTGACCCGTGTCAGTTGTTGTCCTATATGGCCGGCCGGACCAAGAAGATTCAACTCGGCACCGCGGTGATCGTGCTGCCCTGGCACGACCCTGTTGAAATAGCCGAGAAAATCGCCCTGCTCGACCTGGTGTCGGGCGGGCGCACCATTTTCGGTTTTGGGCGTGGCGCGGCGATCGTCGAATACGCCGGCTTCCGGATTCCCATGGACGAGTCGCGCGAGCGCTTTGTCGAATGCGCCGACATCATTCGCATGGGCCTGACCCAGGAAAGCTTTTCGTACGACGGCAAGTATTATCAGATCCCGGACATTCAGGTCCGCCCGCGTCCCATCTCCCATCCGGAGCAACGCTTCTACGCCTCGTCGGTCAGTCCGGAGTCGGCTGATATCATGGCCAAGCTGGGCTTTGGGGTGTTGATTATCGCCCAGCGGAGTTGGGAAGACACGGCCACGGATTACCAACGCTATTGCGAGACTGCTCAGGCCAACAACATCATACCTCGCCCGCCTATCGGACTCTTCAATGTGTTGGTTTCTGACGATGCCAAAGAAGCCGAAGACCTGGCGCAGCATTACATGGGTACGCTGTTCGACTCCATTGAAAACCACTATGGCTTTTCTTCAGGCAAACTGAAAAACGTCAAAGGCTATGAGTTTTACGGCAAAATGGCGAAAACCTACGCCAAGCTCAATGCGGATGAGCAGGCCAAGACCAAGGCGATCGAATTCTTCCGCAGCCTGCACGCGGCTGGTACGCCGGAGCAGGTGCTGGAAAAAATCCGCTATATCCACGAAACGGTCGCGCTTGACCACATGGTCGGCACGTTCGCTTTCGGCGGCCTGCCGGCTCCGAAACTGAATCGCAGCTTCGAGCTGTTTGCCGAGAAAGTCTTGCCGGTGCTTCAGACCGACCCGGCCTTTCAACTGCCCCAGGAGCAGGCCGAGTTCGCCGCGGCCAGCGTGTAGTTGGATTACCGTAGGGGCAGACCGCGGTGTCTGCCCCCTCTCCCACATGTGATGCAAATCATGGATACCCCTACAAAGGCAAGGTTGAATGGGGCGGGCAGGCTGCCCCCTGCTCTCTCGTCATACCGGACTTGATCCGGCATCCAGAGGCCGGGGACATAGATCCCGGCTTTCGCTGGCTTCTCCCCATTTCTTACCTAACTCTGGGAAAGGACGGGTGAAGATACATTGCAAACGTGTCAGAATCCAGCTCAGTGTTCCAAGTGGAAACGCACCTGGCAACGTCCATCTTGAAACTCGCTGGTGACCCCACCGGCAGAGCGACTGACGAGAAAGGCAGACAGGCGAGCCACAGCGGTGTCGTCGGCCAGCACACTCGGCCAAGTAGGCGCCGACGGAATGAATCCGAAGAAACGCGGGTGATCGTGCTGCACCGCTACCGGGAGGATCTCGCGGGCCGCCTGCTCCAGGACTTCTACCGCGGGTCGGCCGGCCTCGGGCGGCTCCTCCAGCAGTTGATCCTCGAGCCCCTGCCGGAAATCGCCTTCCCAGGCATCTCTTCCGGGCAGGCGCTCGATCCGCTCTACCAAGAGCTCCGCGGCCTTGCGGGCAAGGGCAAGCATCTGCTCGGGCGCCATCTGGAGGTCACTGCGCACTTCACTCTTTCCCTCTGAGTGTCCCTCGATGTCTCTCGTCATCGTCGTGCTCTTCCCTTTCGTGCTGCCTATTGAGGATGAAGCTACATTCTAGGCAGGCTATCGGTCTTGGGACGATTTCACAATTTCCCGGTTGTCATTATATAAGGAGAGACCATGCGACAATTCAAGGTGCATTTCTTTATTCTGACGACTGTTCTTATTCTCTCCCTTGCTCTATGCCGGCAGGTCCGGGGACAAGTTAATTCGCTTGCCCCGCTGTCTTCCGTGGTGGCGATTACACACCCGGAGGGGAAGGATATTGCCGCCTGGGTGAAAAGGCAGGTCGCCCATACTGCCTTTGGAAAATTTCCCGCTCTGCCCTTCCCGCTTCGTCCTGATACGTCTGATAGTATGCGGGTGCTGGACGGTCTTCACTCTCAGGTCGTCGTGAGGTGGCTCGATCCACTCACCGCACAGTCCGCTGTTTCCGCTCCTCGCTTTGGCGCAAATAACGACTATATTGCTTATTTTGGTGATGGCTGGGATGCGGACTGGCAGGGCGATGTGCCGGGTAGTCCACCCCAGTTCAACGGCAGTGGGCAGGCCGGCTGGCTGTGGGTCAATCATGAGTATGTGTCACATGCGATGCCGACGCTCACCACGGCCCCGCTGGGCCAACACCTGACGCTGGCCACATTTCTGAAAGCCCAGGGGGTGCTGACGAATGATATCAGTGCTCAGCTCTGGCCGCAGTCGGCGCTCGACACCTATATCCGACACTATAAGCAACAACTGGGTGGCTCATGGCTGCGGGTCGTCCGGGATTCCCGGACTGGCCGCTGGGGTGTGGACCGTGCAGCCCAGGCGGCTCGATTCGATGCCACGGATAAGACCCTGGTGGCCGTCACCGGTCAGACGCTGCACGCCCGCGACCATGATGATACGGGGACGCTCTTACCGCCCGGTGTCGTGGTGGGCATTCTGGCTGACTGCTCCGGTGGCCAAACGCCGTGGGGAACCATCATTACGGCAGAAGAAAACCACCACAAGTTTTACGGAGATGTCGAGATTTGCTGGGGACCCCAACAAAAGTTTATCCCTGGGAAGGGCTGTGACCCCAGAGCACCGCTCAGCCTGCCAAAGGAACCCAGTCAGACCGCGGCATTCGGGCTGCACTCACACCTGGCTGAACGCCATAATCCAGAAGGGTATGGCTATCTGGTCGAGATCGATCCCCGCAGCAAACCGGGCGTGTTTTACACCAGCGCTGCCACAGGCGGCACTGGGCTTGGACAGCGCAAGATCGGCAGTATGGGGCGGGCGCGCTGGGAAAATGTCGCCATTGTGGTTGATGACAACTGGAAACTCCCATCAGGACAGGCCATTGTCTTGTATGCCGGGAATGACCGGGCCAGCGGCCGGATCTATAAATGGGTCAGCCATAAGCCGTATAGCGCGGGGATGAGTCGGGCCCAGATCAGAGCCCTGCTGGATCAGGGGACGTTGTTCGTCGCGCATTTTGCCGACCTGGATAATGCAACCGGAAACAGCCTGCTTGACGGACACGCGCCGACCGCCCAACGGCCCGGTCATGGTCGCTGGGTCCGTCTGAGTGTTGAGAGTGTGGATCTTGCCCCCAATGCCAAAGCCCTGGGCGAGGCGACGAAAACAGTCGGCGCTGCACTCCAGGATGTGAGCTGGAACGGCATGGGCGGATTCGCGACAGACGACGGTGTCCGCCGGGCCTTGTTTACCGCGGCGGCCAAGGTCGGCGTTATGGAGCTGAACCGGCCTGAAGATGTGGAATGGAATCCCAAAGACCCGAGCGCTAGCCCACGTCTCTACATCGCCTTTACAAATCATACCTGGGGCACCCAGTTGGATCAGGCCGGGCGGCTCTTGGACTCCGGGGTCACGACAGTTCGAGACGATCAAAACGGAGCCATATTCGCCCTTCAGGAGGCGGTGCCCGGTCATCCCTCGGCCTCGCACACGTTTACGTATTTTCAAGTCTGGAAAGGCGCAATCAAGACAGACGATGGGACCGGCGACGTTTTCGCTGCGACGAATCCCGATAATCTCATGATTGACCGTGAGGGAGGAGTCTGGTTTGGCACGGATGGCAATTTCAGGCGGACCAAGGGAACAGCCGCCGATGGCCTGTATTACCTTGATCTCGATCCCGACCATCAAGCCGGAAAGCCCGGCATTGTTGCTCCGAGCTTTGGCAAAGCCTTTCGCATTGCTAGCGTTCCCAGCGACGCCGAAGCCACTGGGCCGGCCTTGAGTGCTGACATGACCACTCTTTTTCTGAGCGTCCAGCATCCGGGCGAATATGTCGCCAGTACCTGGCCGCAGGAGCGTTAGGCGGCCCTGTCTGTGACGGGCTCCGGCTCGATTGGGAGTGGTCGCCGTAACCTGATTTTCACCGGACGGATGGTCAGTGGGCCATCTCGCTAGTCTTGCTGGTGAGCAGCTCAACGCTGGGTACATTGAAACCCTTAGGGAAATCCTCTAGCGTGCAGGACAATGTCCGAACGAATATGGGTCCTCTGCTTGAGCATCGTTCTGGTGGGCGTATGGGGGTGCTCGGCAACCCTCAGACGCCCCTCCGCCAAAGAGTATTATCAGCGGGCAGCCGAGTCTTTTACAGACGAGGACTATGTGGGGGCCTCCGAGCAGTATCAGGAATTGCTGGATCAATATCCGCTCAACCCGTATGCCGAAGAATCCCAGCTCAAATCGGCCTATGCGCTTTTTATGGAAGAAAGTTACGCCGAGGCCGTTGCGGCTCTTAAGGACTTTGAGCGTGCCTATCCGACCAGCCAACATATGCCGTTTGTCAAGTATTTTCTCGGGATTACGAACTATAGCCAGATCCGTTCCAAGGATCGTGATCAGGCGGTGACGCGCCGGGCAGACGGATTTTTCCAAGAGGTGATAGACCGGTATCCGGAAAGTGCTTTTGTCCTCCAAGCTGAAGAAAAGAGCAAAGCGGCCCGTGATATCCTGGCCGGCCACGAACTGCTGGTGGCGAATTTCAATGAGAAACGGGGGAATACTGCCGCCACAAAAGCACGCCTGCGCAGCCTGATTGAGCAATATTCCGAGACCGATGCCACGATCGAAGCCTTGGACCGGCTCGAACAGATCTTGAACGAAGAAGGCAATGTCGAGCTGGCTGATTTGGCGGCCCGGTCCCAGGCCGCACGCCGAGCACATAGCAACAACACCCAAGCTGAAGGGAATGGAGCAGACGAAGAGTCAGAGGACGAAGCAGCCGGCTCGAACGGGATACTTGTTGCTGGAGTCGATCCACTCTTGCTGCTCGTTTCTGAGTTGAAAAAACAAGAAGACGCGGAACGCCTTGCCCGGACGGAAGCTGACGCGGAAAGGCTGGCCTCGGAGAAAGAGGCCGAGCAGGAAGAGCGTGCCCTTGATGACGCCTTTGAAGACGATGAACGCTCCTACGAAGTGGGCGACGACTATCAGGAAGTAGACTTGGCCGCCTTGGAAGCAGAGCGGGATAGCTTTGAGTTTGAGGACATCGGAGAACTGGAGTTCGAAGATGATGTTGATGTTATAGATGATTTCGGAGCATCAGACCGACCCGAGCGCGATACATCCGACGGGAATGGCACCGACCTGTCTGACGATGAAACGCGCCCCCTTGAAATCGATGAAGACGATTTTGCGCTTGAAGATGATACGGAAGCGCTTGAAGCCGTTGGGGTGTTGAGCGCTGAGGAAGAAGCCGAGGAGGCAGTTGAAGCGACTGAATCAGCCGCTGACACGACCGAAGACGACGACTTTGAAGTCAGCGAAGAGGTGGCGCAGGGAGAAGAGGCCGAGGCCGACGAAGCCGTTGTCCCAGTTGAGCGGATTGAGCAGATTGAATCAGATGTTGCGCAAGCCGAAATAGCCGAACCATATGAGGAAGAAGCCTCTTCCGCTGTTGTCAAACGAGCCGGCGGAGACGATGCAGTCAGAACGGGACGAGGGGCCGTTCTGGGGATCGAGATTGAGGAAATAGATTTCGAGTTCGAGGACGATTGAGACTGTGAAAAGAGTCAAAGACCTATCGAAGCCGAGCCTCTTTCCTGTTGGGAAGAGGCTTTTTGCTATATATTGTTCGGATACGCCGAGGAAATGAATGAGGACAATGAAGAAGTGGCAACCAGCCCAGGCGGCGATTCCCAATAGCGTTCGGGATGGAAAAGTTCTGGTGGTTGGCGTTGGCGGACTTGGCTCTCCGGCTGCGTTTGGACTCGCCCTGGCCGGTGTGGGAACGATTGGTCTGGTGGATTCAGACCGTGTCGAGCTGTCAAACTTGCAGCGCCAAATCCTGCACTTTACTCCTGATATTGGAAAACCAAAGGTCGCCTCTGCCAAGGAAAAAATTGAGAAACTCAATGCCTCGATAACGGTGGTGACGCATAATGAGCGGCTGCATGCGGGCAATCTGGTTGACCTGTTTGCCGCCTATGATTTTATTATTGACGGAACGGACGGCGTAGCGACAAAATTTTTGATCAATGACGGCGCGGTGCTTCTCAACAAACCACTTTCTCACGCTGGCATTGTCCAATTCCAGGGTCAGGCGTTGACGGTCTTACCCAAGCGGACAACGTGTTTGCGCTGCCTCTTTCCAGTGCCGCCTCATCCTGATGAGAATCCCACCTGCCAGGAGGCGGGCATCCTCGGCAGCCTGGCCGGCAGTCTCGGCAGCCTGCAAGCTGCCGAGGCCGTGAAATATCTGAGTGGGGAAGGCGAACTCCTGACCGATCGCTTGCTGACGTATGATGCCCTCGCCATGCGCTGGCGAGAGGTCCGGCTGCACCCCAGCCCGCGCTGTCCGCTGTGTGGCATAAAGCAGACGATTACGAGCATACAACCCGAAGCCTATGAGTTGGACAGACTGTGTGAGACTCCCTAGATAAGGGAAGGACTGAAGAGTGTGACAATGGACACAATAAAAGGGATAGCAGGGAACGCAAGAGTCTCTTCCCCAAGTCCTCATCCCTCAACCCTAATGAAAGGGTGATTGTCAGATCGAAGCAAAAACGTAACAGTAGGAACCCAAAAGAGTAGCAATATCAGTGACCCCGAATCAGGAGGAAGTGAACATGAGTGCTCAGATGCGTATTCCAACCCCGCTGCGCCGCTTTACCGGCGGTGCAGAAGCCGTCTCGGCCAATGGAGCCACGGTTGGGGCGTTGGTCAATGATATGGAGAATAATCATCCTGGGATTAAGGAACGCTTGTGTGATGAAGCTGGCGAAGTCCGTCGCTTTGTCAATATCTTTGTGAATGGTGAGGATATTCGTTTTCTCGATAATCTGGATACCCCGGTAAAAGAAGGCGACGAAGTTTCCATTGTGCCTGCCATTGCCGGAGGATGAAGCGTGTCACTCCTGCCTCGTCGGACCGAGGGGCCACCTCCGGCAGGACCCCTGCGTGTTCCGTCCGTCCTACATCTGATCGGCAATACGCCCCTGCTCGAAATTACCCGACTGTCCACCAATATCGCCCCAGGCGTTCGAGTCTATGCCAAGCTCGAAGGCTTTAATCCTGGTGGGTCGGTCAAAGATCGACCCGCGCTGTGTATGGTCCAGAAAGGGATTGAGACCGGCGCGTTGACCCAGGACAAAATTATTCTCGACTCAACCTCCGGGAATACCGGGATTGCGCTGGCCATGATTGGGGCAGTGCTCGGTTATCCGGTCGAGCTGTGTATCCCCGCCAATGTTGGTATGGAACGGAAAAAAATCATTGCCGCGTATGGCGCAAAGATGATCTTCAGCAGCCCCATGGAGGGCTCGGATGGCGCCTTGGAACTGTGTCGGGACATGTTGAAGAAGAATCCCGAGCGCTATTTCAAACCGGATCAATACTTTAATCCGCATAATCCCTTGGCCCACTATGAGACGACCGGACCGGAACTGTGGTGGCAGACCAAAGAGCAAATAACCCATTTTGTGGCCGGTATGGGGACCGGCGGCACCCTGATGGGAACCGGGCGCTATCTGAAGGAGAAAAATCCAGACATCCAGATTGTTGGGGTTGAACCGGATGATGCCTTCCATGGACTTGAGGGTCTCAAGCATATGGGCAGTTCGATCGTACCTGGCATTTACTATGAAGAGCAGTTGGACCGCAAGATCAATGTTTCGACCGAAGATGCCTATGAGACAGTCTATCGACTCGGCCGGGAAGAAGGTATTTTAGTCGGCCAATCGTCCGGTGCGGCGATGTTGGCTGCCCTTCGGGTTGCTCGTGAAATCGATACGGGTATCGTCGTGACGCTCTTTCCGGATTTTGGAGATAAATATCTGAGTACAAATCTGTGGATGGGCTGGAAAGAGTATCACCAGCGTCAGGCCAAAAATCGGGCGGAGGGAAGGGCGTGACTGAGCAGTTGTGTGTAACCTAGTTTCGGAACGATCCATGCTCGGAGACACTCAGATTGAACGCTACAGCCGACAGATCATCCTGCCTCAGGTTGGCGGTAAAGGGCAGGAAGAGATTCTCCGTAGTCGCGTCTACGTTGACGGAGACGGGCTGCTCACAGCCTGTGCTCTGTTCTATCTTGCCGCGGCTGGCGTTGGGACTATTGGTATGGCTCGTTCCAATGCCGCGGCTGGCGTTGGGACTATTGGTATGGCTCGTTCCAATGCCGCGCCTGTCTTTTCCGCGTTTGCAGAGCAGTACCGTAGACCGGACACGTCGCCCGTCGCAAACACGCTCGGGCGTCTCAATCCCGATTGTACGATTGTGACCCATACGGCTGAGGCCGAACAACTGGTCCAACAGTATGATCTGATAGTGGCAACAACGGCTGCCTTACACGATGTGTGTTACGCTCAGCACAAGCCGTTTGTGTGGACAGCGGTTACTCGGGAGCGCGGACAACTATTCGTGAGTCGAGGTGACAGGGACGCCTGGCCGTGCCTGCGCTGTCTCTTCCCGGTTTCCTCGGCAGCGTATGACGGAGGCCGGGGCGCGGGCGGAACACCGGTCGCAGCCGCCCCGGTAGACGCTCCACAGGCACTCTTTGCCGGCGCACAGCAGGCGACCGAAGCCCTCAAAATCATCGTGCAGGCCGATGCCGGCAGCCGGCCAAAACTGCTGGAGTGGACAGTGCCAGCGTTTCACTTTACCCAGCAGACGGTTGAGAAGCATCCGTACTGCTCGGTCTGTGCGACTCCTGCCGGCTAAGCTGAGACCCAATCGATGCCGTAGCGTGTGATTGAGGAAGGAGGATCGGAATTGGAACCCCTGAATAGTCAGTCCAATCAGCCACAGCAGTCCTCGAATGAAAAGACTTCCTATGCCCTCACGCACCTTAAATGTCTTGAGGCCGAGAGTATGCATATCATTCGGGAGGTGGCTGCGGAGTTTGACAATCCGGTCATGCTGTACTCCATCGGCAAGGACTCGGCGGTTATGCTGCACCTGGCCCGCAAAGCCTTTGCGCCGGGTCCGCCCCCCTTCCCCCTGATGCATATTGATACGACCTGGAAATTCCGAGAGATGATCACCTTCCGGGATACCTATATCAAACAGGAGCTCGGATTCGATCTGATTGTGTATATTAACCAGGCCGGGGTCAAAGCAGGGATCAGTCCCATGACGCATGGGTCCAAAAAGCATACCGATGTGATGAAGACGCAGGCGCTCAAACAGGCGCTCGATCAGTACGGATTTGATGCGGCCTTTGGGGGCGCGCGGCGTGATGAAGAGAAATCACGGGCCAAAGAACGGGTGTATTCCTTCCGTGATCGCAACCATCGTTGGGACCCCAAGAACCAACGGCCCGAACTCTGGAATCTGTATAATTCCACGCTTGATAAAGGCGAGAGCATCCGTGTTTTTCCGTTGTCGAATTGGGCGGAACTTGATGTCTGGCAATACATCTATCTCGAACACATTCCGATTGTGCCGCTGTACTTTGCCAAGGAGCGTCCGGTGGTCGAGCGTGATGGGGTGCTCATTATGGTTGACGACGACCGCCTGCCGCTGGGTCCGGAAGAACAGCCGCAGTTGAAGAAAGTCCGCTTTCGTACCCTGGGCTGCTATCCGCTGACGGGCGCAATTGAGTCCGAGGCGGACACCCTGCCGTTGATTATTCAGGAAATGCTCCTGGCCACGCAGTCCGAACGGCAAGGCCGCGTCATCGATTTTGACCAGTCCGGCTCTATGGAAGAGAAGAAAAAGGAAGGCTACTTCTGATATGAAGCAAGGCCCGGGAACCCACAGCAAGAACGATACTCCGCTATGTCTCACCAATCCGACTTGATCGCAACCGATATCGAAGCCTATCTGGCCCAGCACGAGCGCAAGGATATGCTGCGCTTCCTGACCTGCGGCAGCGTGGATGACGGCAAAAGCACCCTGATCGGCCGGCTCTTGTACGACTCCAAGATGATCTATGAGGATCAGCTTGAGGCGATAAAAAAAGACTCGGTCCGGCACGGCACGACAGATACGGAATTTGACCCCGCGCTGTTAACCGATGGCCTCAAAGCCGAACGTGAACAGGGCATCACCATAGATGTTGCCTATCGTTATTTTTCGACCGCCAAACGAAAATTTATTATTGCCGACACCCCAGGGCATGAACAGTACACCCGTAATATGGCGACCGGCGCGTCAACCTGTGACCTGGCTATTATCCTGATCGATGCCCGCTCCGGCGTCCTGACCCAAACCCGGCGACACAGCTTTATCGCCGCTCTCTTGGGCATCAAGCATATTATTGTTGCCGTCAATAAGATGGACCTGGTGGACTACAGCCAAGCGGTCTTTGAGCGGATTGTCACAGACTATACCGACTTTGCCGCCCGGCTTGAGCTGGGCGAGGTGCACTTCCTGCCCATGGCGGCGCTGAGCGGTGATAACGTGGTGCACAAAAGCGCGCACATGCCGTGGTATGCCGGCAGCCCGCTGATGCACCTGTTGGAGCACGTCTATATTGCCTCGGATGTCAATCTGATCGACTTTCGTTTTCCGGTGCAATACGTCAATCGTCCCAATGCGGACTTTCGGGGATTTTGTGGAACCGTGGCCTCCGGCATTGTGCGTCCGGGCGATGCAGTCATGGTGTTTCCGTCACGCAAAACGAGCCGGGTGAAAGCTATTCATACTTTTGAGGGAGAACTGAAGCAGGCCACGCCGCCGCTGGCCGTGACCCTGACGCTGGAAGACGCAATCGATGTCAGTCGCGGAGATATGCTGGTTCATCCCAATAATATCCCCCTCATAGCCCAGCGCTTTGAAGCCATGCTGGTGTGGATGGCTGAAGCGCCCATGCAGCCCGGCAAGCAGTATTTTATCAAACACACCACCAACACAACGCCGGGGGTGATTGCCGAGCTGCGGTATCGTATGGACGTGAATACCCTCCACCGTGAAGACGCGGCTCAACTCGCCCTGAATGAAATCGGGCGGTGTGTATTTGAACTCGAAAAGCCGATTGCCTGTGATCCGTATCGCAAGAACCGCGCGTCCGGTGCCTTTGTCGTCATTGACCGTCTGACGAATAATACGGTCGGCGCTGGAATGATTATTGACCGCCGGCCGGAGCCCACTGTGCAGACTGTTCAGCCGGATGTGTCCGTTCGGACAGGTGGTCAACAGTCAACTCATATCCGGTCGGAAGCCGGGCTGATTGCCGTGGCCGAGCGTGAGCGTGCCCGACGGCAACACGCGCTGACGGTCTGGCTGACGGGTTTGTCCGGCTCTGGAAAATCATCCATTGCGGAACAGCTTGAGCAGCGGCTGTATGCTGAAGGGTTCCATGTCTATCGGCTCGACGGTGACAACCTGCGTTTTGGGCTGAATCGGGACCTGGCCTTCTCGGAAGGTGACCGCGCGGAAAATATCCGCCGCATTGCCGAAGTCGCGCGTCTTTTTAATCAGGCCGGAATCATCGTCCTGGTGCCGGTGATTGCCCCGTTTCAGAAAGACCGGCAACACGCGGCAGAGATCATTGGCGCCGACCGCTTTTTCGAAGTGTATGTGGATACCCCGCTTGAGGTGTGCGAGGAGCGCGACGTGAAGGGGCTGTATCAAAAGGCGCGGGCCGGGGAGCTTCAAGACTTTACCGGCATCTCCTCCCCCTACGAACCGCCGCAAGCCCCGGCGCTCCGCCTGACGACGGTCGGCCAGGCCGTTGAGGAATCGACCGCAGCCGTGTTTGGAGCGATTGAGGCGCGTATCCGGTGGTAGGCGACCTTTAAGAGGAGAAAACTTACAGGCCATGCAAACGTGCAACAACTTTCTTGTGTCAGGAGAAAGAGTGGATTGATATGCAATACCGAACGCTGGGCCGCACCGGTCTGCAAGTCAGTGCCGTGAGTATGGGCACGTGGAATACGTTTGATGTGCGCGGAGAGGAGAATATCGAGCAGGTGGCCCGGCTTGTGACCGAGGCCCTGGCCTGTGGAGTGAATCTGTTTGATACCGCGCCCATGTATGGTGAGGCGGAAAATGTGCTCGGGCGGGTGCTCCAAGGACGGCGGGATAAGGTGATTGTCGCGACCAAGGTCTTAGCCGCCGATCGCCCCTCCGCTCAGCGCCGCATTGAAACTTCTTTTCAGAAACTCCAGGTCGAGGTGATTGACCTCATGCAGGTCCATAATATGAGCGCCTGGCAAGCCGTTGCTCCTCTCCTGGAAGAGTACAAGGCACAGGGCCGGATTCGGTTTCTGGGCATTACCGACTATCGAACCAGCATGTTTCCGGAAATGATGGCGGCCATGCAAACCGGTATCTTTGATACGATCCAAATTCCTTACAATATCGGGGACCGAGAAGCCGAACGTGAAATCCTCCCCTTCGCCCGGCAGTGCAATATGGGGGTCCTCATCATGACGCCGCTGTGCCCTATCTTTCAGCGTTCCCAACTGCTGCGTGTCCTGCAACAGCACGACCTCTCGTTCTTGGAGCCCTATGGGGTGACAACCCCAGGGCAAGCCCTCCTGGCCTACCTCCTCGCAAAATCCGAATCCGGTGTTGTGCTGCCGGCTACCTCGCGACTCGAACGGGTCCGGGAAAATGCTGTGGCCGGAGAGATCGCGGCACTATCCCAGCCGGCGATTGCACAACTTGAAGGACTGTTTTGATACGGACCCGCTCAGCCACGTCAGCCACGTCAGCATTGATCGATCGAGCGACCTCTGGCACAATCCCGGCGAGGAATGAATCCTAGGCATAATCAATAACCCTGGCCGAAATAGTCCTCTGCTAGGTGACAGCATAAGGGAGATCGTGTGGAGTCTTTAGGTGACTGGCAGCGGAGCTGCTACTGTGGGGAGCCCCGCGTGACACAAGTCGGACGGCCTCTGACCGTGATGGGCTGGGTGCATTCCCGGCGCGATCATGGCGGAGTGACCTTTATCGACCTCCGAGACCGTTCCGGGTTGGTCCAAATTGTCTGTAACCCTCAAGTCAGCCCAGCCGCCCAGGCGCGGGCCAAAGAACTGCGCCTGGAATATGTGGTGGCCGCGCGAGGCAGGCTGGAACCGCGCTCGCCAGAGACGATTAACCCGAATCTGCCAACCGGAGAAGTAGAACTCGTCGTCGAAGAGCTGCGGGTGCTGAATGCGTCGCGTACCCCGCCTTTTCCGATTGATGCCGAGACCGAGCCGGCGGAGAATACGCGCCTGCGGTATCGCTACCTTGATTTACGTCGGCCAAAGATGTTCGAGAACTTACGCTTGCGCCATCGGCTGGCCAAGGTCGTGCGCGATTATCTTGATGGACAGGATTTTCTTGAAGTTGAAACCCCCGTCCTGACCCGGAGTACTCCGGAAGGCGCGCGTGACTATCTGGTGCCGAGCCGGGTCAATCCAGGCGGATTTTATGCCCTGCCACAGTCTCCGCAGCTTTTTAAGCAGCTGCTTATGGTGAGCGGCATGGAAAAATACTTCCAGATCGTGCGCTGCTTTCGGGATGAAGACCTGCGGGCCGACCGCCAGCCTGAGTTCACCCAGATCGATATTGAAATGTCGTTTGTCCGACCGGACGATGTTTTTCGGCTGGTCGAAGGGATGCTGGCGCGGTTGTGTAAAGAAGTCAAAGGCGTAGATGTCCCCACCCCGTTTCCCCGGATGCCATACAGCGAGGCCATGGCTCGCTTTGGGAATGATAAGCCTGACATTCGGTTTGGCTTGGAAATCCAGGAGATGTCGGCCTTGTTCAGTCAGACCGACATTAAGGTCTTTCGTCAGATCGTGGCCGACGGGGGCGTGGTGCGTGGGTTGATTGTGTCGAACGATCCGTTCTCACGCAAAGAGCTGGATGACCTGATTCCGCTGGCCCAGGATTTTGGTGCCAAGGGTCTGGCCTGGATTCGTCTGACCGAGGCCGGTTGGCAGTCGCCGCTGGCGAAGTTTGTTAATGACGAGCGGAAAAAGGAAATTGAATCGGCCCTTGGTCTCAAACCAAACGACTTATTGTTGCTGATTGCCGATCAGGAAGACGTGGCCTGCGAGGTGCTGTCGCGCTTGCGCCTCTCCCTTGGCGGCAAGCTCGGGCTGATTCCCAAGGACGACATGCGTTTCCTGTGGGTGACGGACTTTCCGTTGGTCGAATACGACGCGGACGAAAAGCGCTATATGGCTAAACATCACCCGTTTACCGCGCCCAATGACGAAGACCTGTCCCTCCTGGAGACCGACCCGGGCAAGGCGCGGGCGTTTGCCTACGATATTGTGCTGAACGGCGTTGAACTGGGTGGGGGCAGTATCAGAATTCACCGCCAGGACGTGCAGCAAAAGATTTTTGCCCTGTTGGGCATTAGTGAGACTGAGGCCCAGGAGAAGTTTGGTTTTCTGCTGGAAGCTCTCTCGTATGGCGCTCCTCCCCACGGTGGGATTGCGCTCGGGTTTGACCGCCTGGCCATGTTGTTTGCCGGTATGGATTCGCTACGCGAAGTCATTGCCTTTCCCAAGACGGCCCGAGCCCAGTGTTTGATGACGCGGGCGCCGGGAGGGGTAGATGCGAAACAGTTGCGGGAGTTGAGCATTAAGGTCGATTTGTAATTGGGGATTAGGTTTTAGGGATTGGGGGTTGGCTTTGCTCATCCCTAGCCCCCAGTCCCTCCTTACTATGCTGAGAACATGTGGTCGGCGCCTTGCCACGCTTGTCTTGCTCTGGCACTGCTTTGCCCCGATTCCGTCACCGGCTGTGGAGACGTGCGACACTATCCGCACGAGCTATAATCCGGCTGCGGCGCTCCGGTCTGACGCTTTCACATTAATGCCCGAAACTCCGCGCTGGTTAGCGTTTCTCGAATGGGCCAAGACAAAAAAAATCTACACCTTTCAGATTGTCGGCCTGAGTGACGAGACGCCGCCCGGCATTATCTTCCGCTGGGCCAAAGACACGGCCTGGCAAAAGGATGTTGTCCTCCCGTTCGGACAGGCGCTTGGACATATGATCGTCGAGCGTCGCTGGCGAGATGCTGATTTTCCGGATTTTTTCTCCTCTCGTGGCGGCATATTCGGCGTTGATCTTGCCGAACGGCTGTCTGGCCTGGATGCTCAGACGCTGCGCCCCTGGCAGGAGTTTTTCCAGAGCGTCACCGTACCCAAAAGCCCAGCCCAGCCGCTTCTCAACGCCCGGCTGCTCAACATTGCCTCAGGCGGACAGTCTGCCGCAATTGCGCTCGGACAAGATCGAACGACGCTCTATCTGGCAGACCGACTGCGGAGCGACTTGGCCTCATTTTTGACCGATTGTGCCGTTGCTGCATTCTTTCAGGAGTACGACCGCTCCCAGGATATTCCTCGCGACGAGGACGCCGAGCAACCCGTTGCACCAATCTCGGAACGGGGCAAAGCCGTATACGCCAGCCAGTGTAGTGGCTGTCACGGCCTGGCCGGCGACGGGCAGGGGAGGCTTGCGCTGAACTGGCTTCCACGCCCGCGCGACTTTGTGCGCGGCTCATTCCGGTATCGTTCAACACCCACCGGGAGTCCACCCACAGATGCAGACCTGTTCCGAAGCGTGTCAAAAGGGCTACCCGGCAGTGGGATGCCGGCGTTTGAAGCTATCCTCAGCGAGCAGGAGCGGCAGGATGTTGTTGCTTACATCAAGCAATTCTCAAAGCGTTTTGCACCCGAGTCAAAGCCCACGCCTACGCCGGTTTCAGCTCCACCCCAAGTAAACAAGAAACGTATTGCCCGCGGCGCGTCTCTCTATGTGGATTCCGGCTGTCCAAGCTGTCATGGGGCGGAGGGCAGGGGTGATGGGCGCTCGGGTCAGGAGTTAAAAACTTCGGAGGGCGATCCTGTCAAACCGCGCGATTTAACCCATAAATGGAGTTTTCGTGGCGGCCATACGCCGAGTGATATCTATCGACGTATTGCCAACGGCATGGACGGTTCCTCTATGGCGGCATACGAAGAGGTATTAGAGCCGAACGATCTGTGGGATCTGGTCTTTTACGTGCTCTCGCTATCCCCAGAGCAGCGGCCACGGGTAGCGCCGGGCATTGAGTAGAGGGCCAAGCAGAGGGTCAAGCAGAGAGCAAAAAACAAGGAGGAAAACATGGGCAAGCTGGAGGGAAAAGTCGCTTTGATTACAGGCGGAGCCAGCGGTATCGGCGCGGCAACGGTCCGCCTGTTCGCAGCGGAAGGCGCTCGCGTCATGATTGCTGATATGCAGGCAGACAAGGGGCAGGGGGTCGCTGAAGAGCTGGGAGGCCAAGGCGCTTTTGTTCAAGTGAATGTGACCCAGGAGTCCGAGGTCAAAGCGGCCATTGATGCTGCGGTCGAACGCTGGGGACGGTTGGATTGTATCTACAATAACGCCGGATTTGGCGGCGCGCTGGGACCGATCGAGAGTATCAGTGTGGAAGACTACGACATGACCTTTGATGTGCTGCTCAAAGGCGTCTTTCTCGGCATAAAGCACGCCACACCTGTCATGAAGAAACAGCAATCCGGCAGTATTATCAGCACCTCCAGCGCCGCCGGGGTTGAGGCCGGCATGGCCACCCACCTCTACAGCGTTGCCAAAGCCGGGGTGATTCATCTCACCAAGTCGGTTGCCCTGGAACTTGGCGAGTTCAATATCCGAGCCAACTGCATCTGCCCCGGCGCGATTGTGACTCCCCTGGCCATAGGCCGTCCGTCGCCAACGGACAAACAGGAGGCCGGTCTGCGACGAGGTGCGGCCCACCTGCATCCTCTTGGTCGGGTAGGCGAACCCGAAGAGATCGCCAAAGCCGCCCTGTGGCTGGCCAGCGATGATTCGAGCTTTGTGACCGGTCAGGCATTAGCCGTAGACGGCGGCATTACCGCCGGTCGCCCCTGGCGCGACCTGCCTGAATTCCACCGCACGCCCCATCCGATCCGGATGTACCGCGTCCCCGGAAAATAATGTAGGGGCAACCCCCCGTGGTTGCCCTCTTACGACAAGGCCTCAATCACTTCGGCAGGAGCCTGCACCAGTTCAATCAACACGCCCTCACCACACAGCGGGAACTCCGCATTGCCTTTGGGGTGGATGAAACACACATCATAGCCGGCTGCGCCCTTGCGTATGCCACCCGGCGTGAATCGCACGCCTTGCGCTCCCAGCCATTTTTCCGCGGCGTGCAGATCATCGATCCACAGGCCAATATGATTGAGCGCCGGGTCCTGGACCTTGGGCCGTTTCTCGGGATCAATGGGTTGCATCAAGTCCACTTCCAGTTTAAGCGGTCCCGAGCCAATCACCGCAATATCCTCATCCACATTCTCATTCTCACTGCGATAATTGCCGCTCAAGGTCAGCCCCAGCGTATCCACCCAGAACTTCCGCAACGGATTCTTATCCAATCCACCCACCGCGATTTGTTGAATACCTAGCACTCTAAACGGTCGCTCACTCATTGTTTTGTTCCCTCGCGTGTCAGCAGTGTAGGGAGCTGTTGTACCGGTTCTGTGGGAGGGGGACAATTGGGGAAGAGGTTCAGTCTATCCATATGACGTTAAGCCTTGAATATCATTCCACGAGGGTATTATGAGAACGAATGTCGAGATCGATGACAAGCTGATGTCATGCGCTCTTCGCGTCAGCGGCTGCCGCACGAAACGGGCGACGATTGAAGCCGGCTTGCGCCTGTTGGTTCGGTTCCACAGCCAGAAGAAACTCCGGACGCTCAAAGGGAAGATCACTTGGGAGGACGATCTCGATGAGATGAGAAAGGACTGACGTAGTTCGGAGGTCCCTGGGACTCCCCTTTTCCCTGGTTCTTCGTCAAGTTTGACACGTGTCACGTGACGGATTACTTTCGGGAAAGTGGTCCAAACATTTACGGATAAAAACACCGCGGAGTTGTATAGGAGAGGGAAATCAAAACGTTTCCCTTCGGAAATATGGAAACAAGCACAGCGACGATTGGAATATATCGATTTGGCGACGTGCTTAGAAGATTTGCAGGTCCCTCCAAGTAACCGTCTACATAAACTGAGGCGAGACCGAGAGGGACAGTATGCTATCTCAGTGAACACTCAATGGCGGATATGCTTCCGCTTTGTGGATGGCGACGCATACGATGTCGAGTTAACGGATTATCACTGAGACGAGGTATCGGATGAGTATTCCCAACAATAGAGCAAGAAAGGTCCGTCCGACCCACCCGGGGGAGATGCTGCGGGAAGATTTCTTACCGGACTATGGGCTGACCGTGTCGCATTTTGCCAAGGCCCTTGGAGTATCGCGTCAGACGGTGAATGAGTTGCTGCGAGAACGACGAGCCGTGAGCCCGGAGATGGCGTTACGGCTCTCTCGGCTCTTTGGCAATACCGCTGAGTTTTGGTTAAATGCTCAGCAGGCGGTTGATCTGTGGGATGGGGCCAGAGATATGAAAAAGCAGCTCGCTCGGATTTTGCCATTGAAGGCAGCGTAACCGTGTTGTGGAGGGGGCGAACGAGTCTGAGCCCCCCATCTCTACTGAATCACACCCACTTGAAAATCCGGGCGGCCTTGAGCGTGTCCGCGTACTCTTCAATCTTGGCGATCTTGCCGTCCCGACACTGATACACCCAGCAGTATTCGTTATCGTACTGCTCACCTTCTTTGGACTTGGCAGAGATGGCGTGCTGGACCACCGCGGTGTCTCCATCGGCCAGGATGCGGTGGATGGTCAGGCGGAAGGTCTTCATATCGAATATTCTTTTGGGTGTGTCACCGCCCAGTTCGGCTGCCACCGCCGCCGAGCCTTCAATGACACCAATCGGCGCGCTCTGGGGTGGGTGCCAGACAATATCTTCGGTAAACAGAGACGCCAGCTTTTTCCGGTCTCCGGTCGGCAACGTTTCGTAATACGTGTTGATTAAGGCTCGGGTTTCTTCTGTTTGCATGCGTTTGCCCTCCCCATGACGGTTTGTATTCCTCTTCCAAGCTTGTTTTCGCCTTTACGGTCGGCTACCGTCCGTTGCATTCTCTTGCATATATCGAATTTTTTGACTCGCCCTCGACATTGAGTAGACGTAGACCATAATATAGGCACACACGCATGGCGCAATACGTAGGAATTTTAACCAGCGGTGGGGATTGTCCAGGGCTGAATGCCGCAATTCGCGCAATCGGCAAGGCCTGCCTGGATGCGTATGACATTCGGCTGATCGGTTTTCAAAATGGTTTTCGCGGCCTGGTTCAGAACCAGACCCTGGAGTTAGACAGTAAAGCGTTCTCGGGCATTCTGACCGACGGGGGAACCATTCTCGGCACCAGCAGAGACAAACCGCACCGGATGTCCATTGGTGGCAAAATCCATGACATGACGGATGCCACTGTTGATACCTATCGGCGGCATCATCTGGATGCGCTGGTGTGTCTGGGCGGGGGTGGCACGCAGAAAAACGCCCTGCGTCTCAAAAAGGCGGGCCTGAAGATCATTACCCTGCCAAAAACGATTGACAACGATATTGCCAAGACGGATGTGACCTTCGGGTTCAACACCGCAGTCGGCACTGCGACCGAAGCCATAGACCGGCTGCACTCAACCGCAACCAGCCACGACCGGATTATCGTGGTCGAAGTCATGGGCCACAGAGCGGGCTGGTTGGCGCTCCAATCCGGGACGGCCGGCGGGGCGGATGTCATTCTTATCCCGGAAATTCCCTATCACATTGAGCGGGTTGCCCAGACTGTCCGGGAACGTGCCAGACAGGGCAAACACTTCAGCATTATCGTGGTCGCAGAAGGCGCGATGTCTATTAGTGATGCCGAAAAGGTCGGGGACCTCGTACACCAGAAAAGGGAGGCCAAAGATAAAGAAGAAAAGGAAAAAGCCTCGGCCAAGCTGGAAAAATTCCACAAGGAACACGTCGGCCATACGATTCATCTCACCCAGGAGTTGGAGCGCCTGACGGGCCAGGAATCGCGCCTGACCATTCTGGGTCATCTGCAACGCGGGGGGACGCCCTCGGCCACAGACCGTGTCTTGGCCACCTGGCTGGGCACGCGCTGCGCTCAGTTGCTGCGGGAAGGTCGCGACGGCTTTATGCTGGCCGTGCAGGACCAGGAACTCCGGCCCGTGCCTCTGGAAGAGGTCGCCGGGAAAAAGAAACTGGTCTCCCTGGATCATCCCCTCGTTGAATCGGCTCGTCTGGTCGGGACCAGCTTTGGCGATTAATATGCTTCAGCCTGTCTACAACAGAGGGAGACACTATGAAAACGGAAGAGATCCTCGCCCATAGCCCAAAGATCCTCACCCAAGAGCAGCGTGAGTTTTATTTCGATCAGGGATATCTGCTGTTGGAGAAATTCATCTCTGATGACTGGCTGGATACCCTCTGGGCAACGACCAACGAGTTCATTGAGCAGAGCAGGGTAGCAACCCCGTCCAAAAAACTCTTTGACGTGGAACCGAGTCATACCCCGAGCAATCCCCGCCTGCGGCGTCTCCTTAGCCCGGTCGATACGCATCCGGTCTATCGCGAGTTTACGTTTGAAGGACCGCTGGCCGACCTCGCCCAAGACCTGCTCGGTCCGAACGTGAAATACCACCACTCAAAACTCAATTTCAAATGGTCGGATGGGGGCGAAGAGGTGAAGTGGCATCAGGATATTCAGTACTGGCCGCACACCAATTACTCACCCCTCACGATTGGCCTCTACCTGAGTGATGTGGACGCTGAGATGGGTCCGATGGGTGTGATTCCCGGAAGCCATAAGGGACCGCTCTTTGATCTGTACAACGAGAACAATGAGTGGACAGGCGCCCTCAACGATCGAGATGTTGCCCGCGCTGGAACACAGAATGCCGTGTGGCTGAAAGGCCCGAGAGGCTCTGTGACCGTCCATAACTGCCGTATGGTCCACGGGTCGATGCCCAACTACTCTCCGCGTATGCGCCCGCTCCTCCTCCAGACGTATGCGTCTGCCGATGCGATTACGCTCACAAACCTGACTGACCGGTTCCCTCTCTCGAATCAGATTATCCGGGGTGAGACCGCTAAGTGGATCGACTTTGACCCGCGCCCGTGCCTCATGCCGCCCGATTGGTCCAAAGGCTATCGTTCCATCTTTGCCGTGCAGCAGATGGAAGAGGGCGCCGGCAGCCGAACGGTCGCTGGCGACGCGGGCATGATGTAAGCAACGAGTCGGATAGGGTCTCTTAGGCGCAAGACGCTCTCAGTCATGGGAGCGGTTCTGGTCGGACTGGGCGCACTGTCCCTCACGATTGCCCGTGAACAATTGTGACCAATGGGGAATCGGACGCGGCTGTCACATGGTCGTAGTCTTCAAGCATCCCGGTCGGGCTGCACTAAATATGCCGGCGAAAACGCCTACAAGGCTCTTACCCCAGAAGGAGGCGGCATGAAATTCGGTATTGTGCCGATTAACCTGCGTGAATTTACAGATCCGGACATGCTGATTCCGTTTGTCCAAAAAGCGGAAGCGCTCGGTTATGAGTCCGTGTGGACAGCCGAGCATGTCATCATTCCCAAGCAGTATGACTCGGTGTATCCCTACAACCCGGACGGCAAACTGCCGTTCAAACCCGACGCGCCGATTATCGACCCTTTGGTGGCCTTGACCTTCATTGCCGCGGCCACCAAGAAGCTCCGGCTGGGCACCGGGGTCAACATCCTGCCCCAGATGAGTCCCCTCTATCTGGCCAAATGGGCTTCGTCGATTGATCATCTGTCCCAAGGCCGCTTGATGCTCGGCCTGGGCATAGGCTGGCTGCGTGAGGAGTTTGCCGCTATCGGCGTTCCCTTCGAGCGACGGGGAAAACGCTCCAACGAATATCTCGAAGCGCTCAAGGCAGTCTGGACTGGTGAGGAGATCGATTTCCACGGCGAGTTTGTCAACTGGCAGGGCTTTAGCATGCGCCCCAAACCGGCCCAGGCGGGTGGGGTGCCGCTGGTTATTGGGGGTGTGACGGAATCTGCCATCCGGCGCACGGTGAAGTATGGTGACGGCTGGTATGTGATTGGCAAGGATTTGGACGAATACCGGGCACATATGCACGCCCTGGCAGAAGAATGCGATCGACAAGGCCGAGATATGCACGAACTCGAAATCACCGCCTACTGGAACTACTTCGGTGAAGGATTAGAGAGTCTTGCGGTATACGAAGACCTTGGCGTCCAGCGGCTCTTAGTGAATATGCACGCCCTGCGGGCTGGCGCTGTCACCACTGCCCTGGAGCGTTTTGCCGACGAAGTCGTGGCCAAGCACGGATAGCGTAGGCGACTGAGACGAGTGGGGACCGTCCGGATGAGACCCTGTAACGCAAGCCCTGCATAGCCACGACTCGCCGTCTGATAGGGGAAGGATAGGACATATGAGCCAGGTCACATTCGGGACAACGTTAGGCGGGTTTGGGGGCGGGCTGGTTTCCGGACCGACGCTGTGTCATTGGGCCGAAGAAATCGAACAGCTTGGCTTTGATATTCTCTTCTACCGCGACCACGTGCTCTGGCACAGTCCAGTGCTTGACCCCTTTACCATGCTGGGTGCTTTTGCTGCGCGCACGAAAACGATCAAACTCGGCACCGGGGTGCTGCTCCTGCCGCTGCGCAATCCGACCCTGGTCGCCAAAATGATAGGCACATTGGATTGGCTGTCCGGTGGGCGAGCCATTCTGGGCGTTGGTGTTGGGGGCGAGTTTCAAAAAGAATATGAAGCCTCCGGCATTTCACTGCGGGAACGGGGCCGGCGTGCCACTGAAGGACTGCGCGTGATTAAGGCGCTCTGGACCGATCCGTCAGCTACGATTGATGGACAGTTCCTGCAATTTGAGAACGCCAATATGGCCCCGCGTCCACTTCAGCAACCGCATCCGCCTATCTGGGTCGGTGGCCGAGTTGATGCCGCGTTAAAGCGGGCCGGGACGTATGGGGACGGCTGGTTTGCGTATTTTGTCACGCCGGAGCGTTTTCGCACCAGTTTGGACAAGGCGCTGGAGCACTGGCAGCAACGCGACGAAGCGTCGCGTACCACGTTTACCGCGGGCGTGGTCCTCTATTTCTGCATCGCTCCCACATACGAAGAAGCGAAGGCCAACGCCCTGCGCACGCTGTCAACCGAGTATAACCAGTCGTTTGATACTATTATTGATAAATACAGCGCCCTTGGTCCCGCCGCGGACTGCGCGGCGACGATACAGCGCTATATTGACGCCGGGGCGCGGCATATGACACTGCTGCCGGCCGTGCCCGCGGCCGCGACCATGGATCAATTGCGCCATATTGCGGCTGAGCTGTTTCCCCACTTTCGTTCGTAGGAGCAGTTAGCGATTATCCCCAAACGCCGCGTCGCGGTCCTTGGCCCGCTTCGATCCTGAAAACGTGTCTTCGCCCTTTTCCAGACGATACATGCGGGTGAGGGCATAGGATTGAAACGCGCCGGTGACGCCGGTCCGAAAGCCGGCTTCGTCCTGCATCTGATTCATCGAGAATTTGGCAATCCGCAGCGCATAGGCGTCCTGCATGGCAATGCGTTGGGCGAGCTGCATGGTCTGTGCTTCGAGCTGGTCACGCGGAACAACCTGATTGACCAGCCCCAAACGCTCGGCCTCAGCGGCGGTGATCCAGTCGCCGGTAAAGAGATATTGCTTGGCCTTGCGAAAACCAATGTCCCAGGCCAGGCTGGCATACTGGACATGTGCGCCAGCCCAGCGCACCGTGCGGTCACAAAACTTGGCATCGTCTGAAGCAATAATGAGATCACAGGCCGAGGCCAACATCAGCCCACCCATAATGCAGTAGCCCTGGACCTGGGCGATGGTTGGCTTTGGGCAATCGCGCCAGCGCAGGGTGCAGTCCAGATACAGGTCTCGTCCGCGTTTATATTCGCCCGGCATGCCTTTCGGATACGGACGTTTCTTCCAGTCTTCACGTTCTTGCGGCGTACCAATATCATGGCCGGCAGAAAAATGTTTGCCCGCGCCGGCCACAATAATGACTTTGACCGACTCATCTTCCGCCGCGGCGGCCAGCGCGTGGTCAAACTCTTCCAACATCAACCGGCTCTGGGCGTTCAGCGCCTCGGGTCGGTTCACGCTGATGGTCAGGACCGCCTCGTCCTGTGCCTGGGTCAGGGTCTCATAGCTCATGGCTCCCTCCTTGTTGTGCCGCCTTGTTCGTTTCGCTCTTCCACCGAGGTCTTCACAGGATGACAGGCATACCTGGTTTCCCTGTCATTGGGAAAGAGTAGGGTGCGCCCTGCGCACCATCCGGTAACCCCTACTTGGAACCGGAGGGCGCATACGCCCTAGGAGCGGCCTTCTTCTTTTGCCTCTTTGCGGGCGCGTCTCCCCAAATAGCCGCCGTGGTGGAACTTGGCGTAATCGGCCTTGGCAAAGCGTTTGCGGGTCATGAGGACGAGGGTCAGGGCATCGCCCAAGGCCAGGATGGCGGTGGTACTGGCCGAGGGAGTCAGGCCGATCGGGCAGGGTTCTTTAATGGCCCCAACGCTGAGCACCAGATCGCTTTTACGTGCAATGGGCGAGCGCGGATGGCCGGTCACGGCTATCCGCGGTATGTCGTATAACTGTTTTGCGCGCTCTATGGTTTCCAAAACCTCGCGCGTTTTACCACTATTGGAAAACGTCATGATGACATCGTCTTTACCGATCAGTCCAAGGTCGCCGTGGGCCGCTTCTCCGGGATGCAGAAAACAGGCCGGTGTACCGGTTGAGGACAGCGTGGTCGCAATTTTCATGGCAATAATACCGACTTTCCCCATTCCGGTGAGAATAACTTTGCCGGTACAGTTCTCCAGAATATCCACCGCTCGAAGAAAATTGTTGTTGGGCTGAATAGAACGTATGGCCTCTGCTTCGGCATTGAGAATGGCCCGAGCCTGGGCAAGCTCATCCAGGTGTTCGGTGTGCTCTTTGCGGTCTTGTGACATGGATGTTCCTTTTAACGTTGCCAGCGAGCGCGGCGGCCTCGGGACAGGGCTTTGCTTGAGCTGGGTGCAGAAGTCCTTTTCTTGCGGCCTCCTGGGGCCGGCTTCCCGGCTGTCGCTGGAGTAGGGGCGGGTTGCAAACCCGCTCCTACTGCGCCGGGCAAACCCAGGGCCCGCCGTTCCAAATCTTGCAAGCGATCTCGGAGTTCCGCGGCCTGTTCAAAGTCCAGCGTCGCAGCAGCCTCCTTCATTTCCCTCCGGGTCTGTTCAATCAGCCTGGGCAGGTCTCGGACTGCGCTATAGTCTTCGCTGTCTTCAGCAACGATGGGGATGGTCACATGGTCGGCTTCATAGATCGTTACCAGCGGCGAAGACAGGGCTTTGCGGATACTTTCAGGCGTAATGCCGTGCTTCTTATTGTATCTGGACTGGATGCGTCGCCGCCGGAGGGTTTCATCGATGGCTCGCTGCATCGAACCGGTCATCTTATCTGCGTACAGGAGAACGGTCCCATTCACATTCCGAGCGGCGCGGCCCATAGTTTGGATCAGCGAACGCTCGGAGCGCAGATAGCCCTCTTTGTCCGCGTCTAAAATGGCCACAAGAGAGACCTCGGGGATATCGAGTCCCTCTCGGAGCAGGTTAATGCCAATCAGGACATCGAAGCTGCCCTGGCGCAGGGCGCGAATAATTTCTACTCGCTCAAGGGTGTCGATATCCGAGTGGAGATAGCGCACCCGAATGCCTATTTCCTGGTAGTAATCGGTCAGGTCTTCAGCCAACCGTTTGGTCAGTGTGGTTACGAGCACCCGCTCGCCTTTTTCGGTCCGAACCCGAATTTCTTCCAGCAGATCATCGACCTGTTCTCCGGCTGGCCGGACCGCAATTTCGGGGTCCAGCAGGCCGGTTGGACGAATGAGCTGTTCAACAATGCGACCTTTGCTCTGTTCGCGTTCATAGTCACCCGGCGTAGCCGATACATACACGGTCTGGCCGGCCCGCTGCTCAAATTCATGAAAGCTGAGTGGGCGGTTATCCAGAGCCGAGGGCAGACGAAAGCCATACTCCACCAGGGTGGTCTTGCGCGAGCGGTCGCCGCGGTACATGCCGCCGATCTGAGGGACGGTGACATGGCTCTCATCAATGAAGACCAGGTAGTCGTCAGGAAAATAGTTGAGCAGCGTATGGGGCGGTTCGCCCGGTTGCCGGCCATCCAGATGGCGTGAGTAATTCTCAATGCCCGGACAAAAGCCCATTTCCCGTAAGAGCGCTAAATCGTACAGGGTACGTTGCTCCAAGCGTTGGCTTTCAACGAGTTTATCTTCCTTTGGCAGCTCTTTGAGCCGTTCGGTCAGTTCCGCTTGAATGGCCTGGGTGGCGCGCTTCAGCCGACCGGAGGTGGTGACATAATGGCTGGCCGGATAGATAGCAATTTTATCCAGCCGCCGCAGGACTTTGCCTCTGAGCGGATCAATCTCGGCAATCGTCTCAACCGTATCGCCAAAGAATTCAATCCGAACCGCCCGGCTCTCTTCATAGGCCGGAAAGACCTCGACCACATCGCCCCGGACCCGAAACGTGCCGCGATGAAAATCAAAGTCGTTGCGCTGGTACTGAATATCGACCAGCTTGCGCAGCAGCGCGTCCCGGTCCACTTCGCTGCCCTCTTCGACAAAGAGAATGAGGTCGAAATATGATTCGGGCGATCCAAGCCCATAGATACACGAGACACTGGCGACGATAATGGTATCGTGCCGTTCCAGCAGCGCCTTGGTTGCGGAGTGGCGCATCTTATCGATTTCTTCGTTAATCGAGGCGTCTTTCTCCACATACGTATCGCTCTGGGGGACGTAGGCTTCGGGCTGGTAGTAATCGTAATAACTGACGAAGTAGCGCACCGCATTGTCAGGGAAGAGTTCTTTGAATTCGCTGTAGAGCTGGGCGGCCAGGGTTTTATTGGGCGCCATGACCAGAGCCGGCCGGTTCAGGCGAGCAATGACATGGGCCATAGAGAATGTTTTGCCCGAGCCGGTGACGCCCAGCAGAACTTGCCGTTGTAGCCCACGGTCCAATCCTTCAGTGAGTTGATCGATCGCCTGGGGCTGGTCGCCCTGGGGCTGAAAGTCTGAGACGAGTCGAAAGGCGGTGTGCTCTGGCATGCCGGCGTATCATAGCAAGGAAATGCAAGAAAACCGAGCAGGGTCAGCCCTGGAATCGAACGAAAAAGTGGTCCGGTTGCAATCCCAGTTGCAATCACCGCAGGGTTGTGGCTCACTACAACTATCTTAAGCGATACTGGCGCAGTGAAGGAGGATGGCATGCTTCAGAAGTGGTGGACAAGAACGGGCAGGGCGCTTGCGGGCAGGGCGCTTGCGTGGAGCGCACTTGGGATCATGACCCTCGCCCCGGTCGGGTGGGCCGCTCATCATGAGGAAGGCGAGGCCGCGGCGGTTCGGAAATTTACGGTTGTGAACGTCTTGTATGAAGGCTCAAAAATGTTTGTTCCGTCTGTGTTGATTGCCGAAAAAGGTGAGACAGTACAGATCAAGATTATTAACAAGATTCCGGGCGATCCACCCAACCACGGCTTTGCCATCCCAGCCTTTGGCGTCGAAGAAGTGGTCAACAGCGGAGAGACCAAGACGGTCGAGTTTAGCGCTGACAAGGCTGGCTTGTTTGATGTGAAGTGTCAGCTTCACCCCGCCCATGTTCACGCCCAACTCCTCGTGCGCGGCGGAGGGAAGAAAAAGTAGTTCTGTCCCATGCACCAACGCTCCGCGAGCAACCCTTTGCCCCGGAGCGTCCCCTTTTCTTTTACAAAGCCCCTCCCACTAACGGGACAAATCGGACCAGTCCCAGGTCTTCCTCAACAATCCGGCCATTCCGTTTCCGTAGTCTGAGGAGGTGCTGCTCCTCGCCTCGGACTACGGGCAGGACCATACGACCGCCTTCGGCGAGTTGTTCTATAAGAGCAGGCGGAATATGGGGTGCGGCGGCGGTGACAATAATCGCGTCATACGGTTTTTCTTTTTCCCACCCGATATTCCCGTCTCCAAGCAGAACCGTAACATTGTTATAGCCGAGTTGGGTGAGAAGCTGACTCGCCGCGGACATCAGTTGGGGGACGATCTCAATGGAATACACCTGTTGAGCCAGGAGGCTCAAAATAGCGGCTTGATAGCCTGAGCCAGTGCCGATTTCCAACACGCGCTCATCGCCTGTGAGTTCCAAACGCTCGCTCATGAGGGCCACGATATAGGGCTGGGAGATTGTTTGCCCCTGACCAATGGGGAGCGGGCCATCGTCGTAAGCCTGGTCCCGGTAGGCGGGCGGGATAAACAGATGGCGCGGGACGGTCGCGAGCGCGTGTAAGACGCGTTCATCCTGGATTCCCCGTTTCTGTATCTGCTCTGTCAGCATGCGGTTCCGTGCGGTTGTGTAAGCCCTGTCTGCCTGGCCTGGGTCACTATTGGCCGTACAGCCGATGTGCGTCGGCAGACCACACACAAGCCATAGTACTATAAGTATCAGCCTGAGCTGAGCGCTATCCATACTCTTCAGAGCGTTTCACGATAGAGGGGCAGGCCGGACGTTTTTTCACAGTAGGGTGCGCCCTGCGCACCATCCGGGGGCTGCTCCACCCCTTCCGAACATATAGAGTCACTGCGCCGCCTGCGCCGGCCGAAACCTTTCAAATCTGGCTTTGAGCCAGGCGTGGAGCGGCACCAGATCAAAGAAAATAATGAAAACAATGGGGATGAGAACAAAGCCGACGTTCAGAAAGACATAGTTGGCAAGGTGAAAGACAACGACAATAGAAAGAAAAACAGCCCGCCATTTTGCTTGTTTGAGAAACAGCAGGATGGGAAAGCCGGCCTCAATAACCAGCATCATCAGACTGAGCGCAAACAGGAGGTCCGGGAAGTGTGCCATTTCAAAGGCGAGACTGTTACTGACGATTTCTCCGCTATCTGTCACGCCCCAACGGACGGAGCGTTTAATTAATAACTCCTGGAGTCGATTCCCTTCGGCAAACCAGGTCCAGCCCGAGACGCGCAACTTGGCGAAAATACTCCACACATAAAACGACGCACAGTAGACTTGCATGGCTCTGATCGGCCAGCTTGCCTGCCACTCGTGGACTTCGTTTTCGGCCTGCTGCGCCTGCGCATCCCAGCTACACCTGTCGCCACAGCGCGAAAGCAGGAGCAAGAAGAGGAGGTGGGTTGGTAGTACATACCGATGATGCACATCTCCAGTGAAACTGTCTCGAACACCTTTCAGATAGAAAAGGCAGATAATGACAACAGCAATGGATACGCGGGTCCATTTCCCCAATGCCATGCTGACGGTTGCCACGAATAAGGCAATCAGGACCACGAACGTCAGCAGGGGTGGGTTCGCAGCGATGCCGATGAGATCAAAATACCAGATCGGTTCGAGAAAAAAGAAATGCGCTCCCAGAGGGGAAAGCGTTATGAGGCTGCCGAACTGAGTGCAATGAAAGAGCAATAAGCCCCAGCCAAAATAGCACCGCAGGAGTCCCAGGCTCTGTCCTGAGAACCCGCTATAGAAGAAATTGTCCCAGCTCCGGAGGCAGGTCCGAAGGATAGCCGAGCGACGTTTCATCCGATCGTTTTCCACCACATTTACCGTTCTTGATCCCAGCGGCGCTGCCATTCGTCTTTCCAGGTCAGCAGCGCGTGTTTGACGATCTGTGTTGAGCGGCTGAGGTCATTTCTCTGGTAGCGGCGCTGTTCAAAATTTGCCTCTGCCCGCACGATGAACTTCGGGTCTGAAGGGGCATGACCCAAGGTTTTGTTCAGACTCCGCAGAATGCGCCAGTCCCATTCAGCAACAAAACGCTGCTCGCCCACTTGAAGACCGTGTAGCCACCGATTCAGCGCTCCCATCGGACTATTGCCGTGGGAGTGCTTGGCTGGTCCTTGGCCAAACATGCGCTGATAGTAGAGTTTCCGAAAATGTCCCTTTGATATGTTCAGGTCATTATAGGACACATAACCGGTCGATCCATCGCGATGGGTGACGCGCAGTCCTTGTGTCGTCCGGCCTGGGTCAAACACACGCACGGAGACCGTCGGGTGGGGCTGAAACTCACTATACATGGATGCCCAGGTGAGGGGAAAACGGTCAATGCGAATGAACATGGCGCTCCAGACGATAAGAAAATAAGCCAGGAGCAAACGGGTGACGTAGGGGCGAGACATAAAACGCCTAGTTTTTGAGGCGGAGAGCGAATCCGACGGCAAGCAGGGACAGCAGCCCGGAGACACCCCACCCGGCCAGGCTGGGTGGGAGGAAGCCGCCATAGCCAAGTGAAAGAAAGACATCGGACAGGACGATGTAGCTCATCCCAAGGACGATGCTGGCGAAGAACGTCGGCGCCGGACCAGGAAAGGGCGGGCCGTGTATCGCAAAGAGCAAGACGACCGCCGGGAAGAGGAGACAGGTCAACGGCAGGGCAAGCTTGGCGTGCCGGTCTACCCGATAGGCTGTCGCCTGATAGCCGGCGGCTTCGGCTTGTCGTATCTCCTGGGTGAGTTGCTGCACATTCCAACTCTTGGTATCCGCCCTTTTTTTACGCGGCGGCGCTCCGAGCTGGGTCAGGGGTTCAGCCGGTGTGGTCCGTAATCCTTGTTCTGAGATTTCGATTCGCACCGGGTCAACCAATTCCCACATGCCCTGACCAACATACGAGGCTGAGCGTGCGTCCGTGCGGCTCACTGGCAAGCCGTTCGTTCCTAGCTCATAGATCGAGAGGTCCTGGGCTTTCCCGAGCGTCGGGTCGAGTTGGGTTGCTTGATACGCATGCGTCCCGGCACGATACCAGATGGCTTTCTCCAGGCGCTGTGCCCCTGCGTTGCGGTCCTTGATCTGCGTTTCTTTGAGATGGTCAGCCAGTGCGTTTGTGTGAGGGACGACGATTTCATTAAAGAGAAAATAGACTGGGGTGATGAGGGCTGCGATGAGAAAAATCGGGGCTAATGCTCGCGATGCAGCAATACCGCACGCTCGCACGGCAATGAGTTCGCGCTGGGCGGACAGGAGGCTGATGGTCAGCGCCGTGGCCAGGAGGAGAGCCATCGGGAGGATGCGAGAAGCCAGGAGGGGAAGACGGGCCGCATAAAACCGAACAACCTCCATGCTCTCGGCCTGGTAGCGGGCGAGTTGCTGGAAGCGATGAAGAATATCGACCAGGAAATAGCCCACGAGTAACAGCCCGAATGCGACCCCCAGCATCTGGAGATACTGCCGCGCAATATAGCGAGGTAACAGATAGCGCTGGAAACGTATCCTCTGGACTGGCCGGAATGCTGGTCGAGTGAGACGGCCGATTGACCAGACAGTATTGGCTTTGAGTTCTCTCTGGTACAAAAGCAGGAGCGCAAAGCTCCCAATGGTGAGGTTTGGTAACCAGACACTCCCCCCAACACCGAGGAGCTGTGCTTGAGCAAGCCCTTCGCCGAGTTGGACGAGGCCATAGTAGACGAGGGTGACAAAGAGGCCGGCAATCCCGCTGGTTGCGCGCGAAAGTCGGCGACTCTGGAGTACCAGGGCGACGGCAAGCAGACCAAAGACGAGGCACGCAGCCGGAGAGGCAAAGCGGCGATGAAATTCGGCGCGTGCTTGAAGCGCAAGACGAGGGGACGGGCCGGAGTCAGCAGCAAGCTGGGCTAAGGATGACAGTGAGGCTCGGGCGAGACGGTCTTCGCTGGGCTCTTGCGGAATCATATAGCCTTCAAGCCTCGTGCTGAATCTATTAAAGCGTGTTTCTCCTCCCCCTTGTTGCGGAGAGATCAAGGCCACCCCATCCAACAGCGTCAGGGTTGCCGACGCATCGGACTGCGGTGTGAGCGTCGCCTGCTCAGCAAAAATAGTGTTGCCGATAAGATTGGTTTGCCCATCCTCCTCCATCCACAGCAGGACGCCACGAAGCTGATCCCCACGGGCAGAAATCTCTCGGATAACGATTTTCGATTCACCAAAGTCATGGACCATCCCCGGTCGCAGGATCACACCGGGATTAGCGTGGACCAATTGCTGAAATAATTGAGAGCGTGAACGCGCTGCATAGGGAGCAATTTCCAGAGTGAGCAGGAAGGCAAATAGTGTCATAACAAGGGCAATCAGTGACACGGGCCAGATAAGCGTCCGCCCCGAAATGCCTATGGCCTCAATGACAAGCACTTCGCAATCTGCCTTCAGCCGCCCCAGGCCGAGCAGTGTACCAATGAGAAAGGCAAAGGGCAGAGTCAAGGGAGCGAGTGACAGCAAGGTATGGAAAATAATCTGAATAACCGCCGACGGACTGGAGCCGCGATTAATAATGAGATCCGACAGCCCGACCAAGTCCTGGGCTAAGAGCAACCCGGTGAGCCCTCCGAAGGCCAAGAGTATGGGAAAAATAAGTTCTTCGGCGACGTAACGAGTGAGCGTTTGTCCCAGCCGTCGTCCGAAGAGCGCAGAGGTCACATGCATACTGGAAGCCCATCACTAGCCAGTCCAACTATCGGACGGACTCGTCCTGCTTGATTCGTTGCAGGTTTTCTCTTATACCGGGCAGAATGATTCGGCTACTGTCCCAGTGTGGGTCGGATAATAGGAGGCGGCACTATATGGCATTATGGGGCACTCTAGGATAAACGATCCCAGGTTCATACCAGACCATATCTCCCGAGTAGAAATACATGAAGGCTATTATTTTGAGCGCGGGGCAGGGCAAGCGACTCCTGCCTTTAACTGAAACAACGCCCAAATGCCTGTTACCAGTTGACGGGGGTCGGCCCGCTCTGGAAATCCAACTCCGGGCTCTCGCCGCGTGCGGTATTCAACACGCTACGGTGATGGTCGGGTTTGGGGCAGATAAGGTGGAACACTTTCTCGCCCGCTGCCCGTTACCAGAGATCGAGGTGACCACCCGCTTTAATCCTTTTTTTGCCGTATCGAATAATCTCGCCACGTGTTGGACAGCTATCCCGGAGATGACTGAGAATTTTGTTCTGCTGAACGGTGATACCTTGTTTGAGCCGGCTGTGTTAGAGCGTCTCCTGCTCGCTCCGCTTGCCTCTGTGACCCTGGCTATTGATCGAAAGCCAAGCTATGACGAGGATGACATGAAGGTCTCGATTCGGCACGAGCGTACCCTCGCTGCGGTTGGGAAAACGTTGCCACCGGCTGTTGTGCATGGCGAATCCATCGGGCTCATGACTTTTCGCGCCAATGGCGTGAACGCTTTCCGGGCGGCTTTGGAGCAAGCCCTACGCGATTCAACCTCGCTCCAGCGCTGGTATTTGTCAGTCATTGATTCTATGGCCAACTCATCCGACGCATCCATCTCATCTGGGGTCGAAGTCGCCTCAATTGAGGGCCTGTGGTGGGCTGAGACAGACACGCCGGAAGACTTGGCACGGGTGCGGGCCCACTTTTCCTCCCAACAAGCCACGCTCTCTGCTTTTGAAACATCCGCGCCAGTTGGCGAGCCATAATCACGGAATCGTCATTCTTATGGCTGTTTGTGGATTTGTGGAGCGGTTCTCTCTTGCCGTATCTTCTGTCCTCGGTGTGATATCCAACTCGCCAGCCAGTCAACTCGCGTGCTCCTTGACCTCTGAGTCCTGTCGGATCAACGCAGCAGAACAGGCCGGGTTCGCAGGAGATGGGAGCCAATTCCCGTACGCAGGGGGGAGCGGAGGAATCTTCTCCACGCGGTCCATCCCAGGTCCTGTGAGGCTGTCTGGCAGGCACGTGCCCACTTGGCGCTCACGGCGCGCTGAAGAACGGCGGCTGGATAGCACCGGGTTTTGCCGTTCGCCTCTAAGAGTCCTTGTAGCCACGCGTCTGCCCAGTCGAGGTAGGTCTGGTCTGGAATGACCTGAAATTTTCGCATCCGAGAGAGTGTGAGATGAGCGTGTAGGTCTTCCGGGCGGCAGGTGACGCCCAAATCTGCAAGCTGCCGGCGTATGATTTCTGCTTTTTTGGCATCGCCGAGTTGTGGCGTCTGGGCTGTAATTTGAGTGGGATGCACGCGCGCATGAGTGAGGACTTGGGGAATATTGGCCATTTTATGGTGTTTGACGAGTCGTACATAAAGATCATAATCCTGACAGCGCGGAAAACTGTTCCGGTAGCCATACTCACGCAAGGTCTTGGTCCGGGCCATGATGGTGGTATTACTCAGGCTACACCGAAAGAGGAGCTGGACTTGGATGTCGTCCGATGCGGTGGGCTGCCGTTTCACCTTTTTGAGCAGCCGGCCGGTTGCGTCCATGCGACGCGCCCAACCGCCGACTTGCACGATGTCGGGATGCTGGTCCAAAAATGCGACTTGGTGTTGCAGCCGGTCCGGTTGGGCTATGTCGTCACTATCGAGTAAAGCAATATATTCGCCCTGGGCCAGTTCGAGTCCGCGATTGCGTGTTTGCGGAATACCAAGATTGCGCTCATTGCAGACCACCCGAATGCGCGGGTCGTCATAGGAGTGGAGCACCTCAACGCTGCGGTCCGTTGAGCCGTCATCAATCAGCAGGAGTTCAAAATGAGAAAAGCTCTGCCCCAGAATGCTTTCAATGGCCGCGCCGATATAGGCCTCACGGTTATGGACTGGGATAAAGACAGTGACTTTGGGTGGACCGTGTGGGGTCATAGCCGTATGGATGCCTGACTTGCTTTCTGTTCCTTGTCTTGGATATACAACACTCATCTTCTCAAGAGTAACAAGAGCAGATCGCTCCACATGCAACAGCAGATGCTCTACTGGCTGAGCCGTATTCAAGCACGTTTCCCAAACCTCTTTGGCCTCTGCTTACGTAAAGCCAAAAGCCTGCATTTTGTAACCATAAACGGACAGCGATTCAAGCGGATACAGCTTGCCGACTCGACGATTGCTATAGACATAGAACGCAATCTTGAAGTCTTCCAGACCCACGACATATTCCCGCGCTTAGCCACCCGCTACGAACATGAGCTCTGGGTTGACTTTATCGATGGGGAGCAGCCCAGGCAGGTGACGGAGCAGGTCGTTCGTCAGGTCGCCGAATTCTATGCTGTCATTTATACCAAACGTCCAACGCTGACAGACACCACCAAAACAGTCTTCCCTGCACGTCTTGTCCAGGACCTGCGTTTTTTGAATCAAGTTCGCATCCTGTCCGACCCACTGTCCGCGCGGCTCCACAGTGCCGCTGAACAGGTCACTCCACCACAGGTCTGGGTCGGGTTTGACTATACCGACCCGGCGCTCAAGAATTTTGTTCTCAGCCAAGAGGCCGGCCAAGAGACAGGAGTGCTGTACGCTATTGACGTTGAAGCTATTGCCGACAACCAGTTGATTGGCATGGGCACGGTTCGGGCGAGCGTGCGCTGGCTTGGATATCTACGCCCGCTTTTTTACCGACACCTCGCCGAACTGAACGCCCCTGACTTTCAGTCCTATTTACCTTTTGTGGAGCTGTGTTCCCTTGCCCAATGGACCAAGCGGAATTTTTTTGAGGGAAAAAGAAAGAAGATTGATGCTAGGTTGTTTGAGAGGTTTTGCGATACACATTAAACTCTTCGATTCTGCTGTCGCTTTCCGTTGTGGAACGAGCACACCGCCGGGAGAAGCAAAGCCGCGTTTGGGAAAATCACTCACCCAACGTCAAGGCCGTACTCTTTGAGCAGCGTACGGCTGATCACAATATTCTGAATTTCCGTTGCGCCGTCCATGTATTGGGTCATCTTGGCCATGGCCAAGTGCCGACCCAGTGGACTGTGAGTGCGTAAGCCTTCTGCGCCCATGACCTGCATACACTGTGAGACGCCTGTGAGCGCCACTCGGCTGGCGAATTTCTTGGCGTGGGCGGCCTCAGCAACGGCGCTCTCTCCCCGGTCCAGGGCAAGAGCGGCGCGATATGTCAGGAGACGTGCGGCCTCAAGATCGGTTGCCACATCCGCGAGTTCCCATTGCAGGCCCTGAAAGCTCAGAATCGGCCTGCCAAACGCGTGTCGCTTGGCTCCATACGCCAAGGCGGTTTTGAGGCTGGCGTGCAGCATGCCACAACAGCCCGCACCAACAAATGTCCGCGCCATATTGATGCCCCGCATGGCCGCCTTGAATCCGTCCCCTGGGCCAAACAGCATATCTGTCTCGGGAACCGGGCAGTGTGTCAGCGCGAGACCAGTGGCTCCCAGCGCATGCCCACCAAGCATGGTGTACGGTGGTGTGCGTTCAAGACCTGGTGTATCTCCAGCCATCAGAAAGCTGGCAATACCGCGCCAGCCTTGGGCTGGGGCAGTCTGAGCATAGACGCCAAACACATCTGCACTGACGCCATTTGTGACCCAGGCTTTCTCTCCGCTCAGCCGCCAGCCGTCGGGCGAGGTCTCGGCCAGGGTTGTAATCGCGGCGGCATCACTGCCGGCACCGGGTTCTGTCAAACAAAACGCCCCGATTCTCTCTCCCGCCAACATGGGTGGAATATAGCGGGCGATTTGATCCGGAGTGCCGTTGCGCGCAATGGTGTTAAGCATGTTGTTATGCACCCATAAGCCAAAGGTAAAGGCAAAGCAGGCTCCGGCCAGCTCTTCCAGTACCTTGGCGGCCGCCAGGAAACTGGCGCCTTGTCCCCCGATTGATGTGGGCGCCAGCACACCGGTGAGGCCCACAGCCGCCGCCTCCCGGAAGGCAGCGCGCGGTACTGTCCGGTTGAGGTCCCAGTCTGCGGCAAAGGGCGCGATCTTTTCGCCAGCAAATACTCTCGCCGTCTCAACCAAGCGCGTTTCTTTGGTGCTTAACTCATAGTCCATGGCTGTCCTCGTATGCGCTCCAGCCGGCGGAACCCCTCAACGCTGTACTCACGGGTAAGGGACGGCTACCATTTTTCTCCGAACGGGTGTAACTCGACCAGAAACGACCAGGCCGACTTGGGCTGATGGGCGGTATGAAAAACCGTTTCCGCTAAATCCGCTGGTTGGGCAAAGAAATCCTTGGGCTTGTCGGGGAGGTGCCGCCGGGCAAATGGCATATCGATCATGGCATCGACCACAATATAGGCCACATGAATACCGTCCGGCCCCAGCTCGCGGGCCAGGCTTTCGGCCAGGATGCGTTGGCCGGCTTTGGTTGGTGACCAGCCCACAAAATTCGGCGTGCCCCGTAGCGAACCGGTATTGCCAGTGACCATGAGCGAACCGGAGCCGCGTTCTACCATGGCCGGAGCCAACTCTTGGGCAAGGATCAGGAGGCCGGCGGTATTGATGCGAAAATTGAGTGTAAAGTCCTCCATGCTGATATCGCCATAATGCCCCAAGGTCGCCCGCGCCGCATTATACACTACGACTTCCGGCAGTCCGTGCTCGGCGACAATGTGGCTGAGCGTCCGGCGGAATGCGCCCTCATCGGCGACATCAACGGGAAATCCCGCACTGCCGTCAATCTCAGCGGCCCAGGACTCAAGTCGCCCGGCATGCCGGGCGATCATCGACACCCGATAGCCACCGGCAGCAAAGCGCCGCACGCAGCCCATGCCTAAACCGGGCCCGACGCCGACAATTAGACAATGCGGGGAGGTCGTCATGGAGAACTCCTTTTCTGAGCGGGAGAACAGGCAAGTATTATTTCTGGAAGGTTCTCCCGACGCAAGGATACACCGCTTGTCTGAGCCGTCAGGTCTTCCCTTCCAATCCCTGCTTACTCCTGTACACTGAAAAGGCCATGTCGGAACTGGACAAGCTCAAGGAGGCGATTAACCAGATGAGGCTATGGCTGTTATAGTCGGCTTAGCGGGCGCTATTCTGACTCTCAATAGAAGAATCGAAGCGGCCATCGAGCGTCTGGGAGATCTGTAATATGGAAATTCTTGCAGGTTTGGTTTTTCTCGTGTTTATCGGCACGCTGTTCTATTGTGTTTTCGATACGATACGGCACGCCAACAAGCTCATTCCACCGAAGTCAGATTAGCCAGCCCACCGGTTGGCCTTCCTTCTAGCACGGTTGCAAGAGAAAATAGAACAAAAGGCGGACTGCCGTTCCAGCCCTACCCCCTTGTCGTCATGGCCTGTTCGAGTGTCTCACGAATAAACCGCGTGTATGGAATACCGCGCGCCTTTGCCCGTGCCTTCACCGCGTCAAGCAAGGGTTTGGGCACACGCATGTTGAGCTGCGCGGATTTTTTCTCAAACTCGAACCCAGTGGGCTTAAACTGAGAAAAATCAAGGTCTGACAGGTCTTGCGCAAGAAATTCCTCCGCTGCCTTATCGGTTTTCAGTCTCGGCACTTTCCTTTTCATACGCTACAATCTCCTTTTTGTGCATGTATCGGGCACTGATAGGATGGATCAATTGTCGCCCCTGCAATATGGCCTTCGGCGGCGCAGATACGTGGCTCCAGTTGCAAGCCGCTTACGTCTGGTACAGGCATGTGAGAAGACTGGGCAGGTCAATGTGACCCGCTACGAGTTAGCTTAATCAGAGAACGCCCGAGTAGGCTTATATTTAATTTTGTAGTTGAAAATTCCATTTTTCTTAACTCATCGAGAGAAAAAGTTTTTCTCTCGCCTCCGCTTAATACCCTTTCACCTTCCAACCAAAAAATCGTTTCAATTTTTCAATTGGGCCAGAGCGATTTATCACAACGATAAAGACCTTGCGCAGTCGGTCTTGCGGGCACTGAAGCGGCCGCATGGCGTGCCAGGACTTGTCTCGGCGGGCAAAGAGCAGGCTGGAGTTGCCGATGGATTGTGACTGCGAGATGGTATCAAAGTCTTCTAGGTGGGGAGCAGAGTTGCGCGAGAAGCGGCCACCGTCGTCAAGGAGCAAGGTTTGCCCTCCCCAGGCCGGGTCCCAATCCTGTTTGGTGTTGAAATAAAAAATATGCGAACCAAGCTTATGTTTGGCATCGCAATGCGGTGAGATGGAACAACCGTGCGGGGTGTAGTGCCAGTGAAAGCGTAATTCAAAAGCGCGCGTGCCGAGTAAACGGCTGAGAAAGTCCTGATAGGTCGGGCCGCGTAGCTCGGCAATGAAATCCTTCCACGCTTGCGCCACCGCCAGGTCGTCGTGGTATTCCAAAGTCAAGCGGTCATGACTGTGCTGGCCGTGGGCGCGCTGTTTGCCAAAGCTGGGCATACATTGTTCTTGCCTGGGCAGATGTTCCAAAAGGCATCGATAGCCCTCTGAGGTGAGCAAGTGTTCCGGGTTGATCCAGGGGTAGGGCTCTTGTGCCTGGAAAGCTGCCGGGTCGATAGTCCTGAGCTGGCTGAGATCAAGATACTGCATGTGGCCTATTCTACTCCATCCAGTGCCGATGCCAGGCTTGAAACATCAACACATTCCATAACGGCCGTTTCCAGTCAGCCCTGCCGGAAATATGTTCGGTCCATTTCTTCCGTACTCGTGGCGTGTCAAATACGCCGCTATGTTGCAAGGCTCGGTCCGACAGCAGATCCTCGGCCCATTCTCGTAACGGCCTCCGCAGCCAACCACTCAGCGGGACACCAAAACCTTGCTTGGGACGTTCCACCAACTCACGCGGGACGTATTTATACAGTAATTGCCGCAGGAGCCATTTGCCCTGCCCACAGCGGATATTCATATGAGAGGGTAGCGTCCAAGTAAACTCAACAATCCGGTGATCGAGAATGGGCACCCGGACCTCAAGGCTGACTCCCATGCTGGCCCGATCAACTTTGGTCAAATTATTATCCGGCAGATACGATAGGGTGTCAAAAAACTGCATCTGAGAGACAATATCCACCAGGCTGGCTGGAGGAGCATGGTGGATATTGTCCAAGTTCTGCACCCCGTTCGCGTTGACGACGAGCCGAGCCGGGTCTTCCCAGCGACGCCATAGTTGGCGGTCGTGCAAATCCGCAGTATCGAGCGACAGCGCACGCGAGAGCTGATGCGTATGTTTGACCAGGCGTGAGATGGGTCTGGGAGCAAACGCCTGGGCGTTTTCCAAGAGGAGAGGCAGCACGCCAGTAGTCTGCGCCAGCACGGTACGGAGGGGCCGTGGCAGCCGTGAGACCCAGCGCCACGTCCGGGCCGCTTTGAGATAACGCTTATACCCGGCAAACAGCTCGTCGCCACCGTCTCCGGAGAGCGCAACCGTTACCTCCTGCCGGGCTAAATGTGAGACAAGGCAGGTCGGAACCTGCGAGGTGTCGGCGAAGGGTTCATCATACCAGGTGGGCAATCGCGGCAGGAGGTCCGCGGCCTGGCTCGGCTCGACAACAAGTGTCTGATGGTCAGTACCCAAATGGTGCGCAATATGCTGCGCATACTGAGATTCATCGCGCTCCGCTTCCTGAAAGCCAATAGTAAACGTCTTGATAGGACGTGCGCTATGCTGCTGCATGAGGGCGACAATGGTTGAGGAATCAATCCCACCTGACAGAAACGCGCCCAAGGGAACATCAGCAACCATGCGTCGTTGCACGGCGTCACTGAGCAAGGTTTCGAGTTGGTCCAGGACCTGTGTATCATCCGCCTGGAGAGGAGACTCAGTCCCCTGCCGGGCCACCTGATTGAGGTCCCAATAGCGCGTGATGGACGGCTCGTGCGCCGGACGCAGCTGCAACAGACAGCCGGGTTCGAGCTTATACACGCCCCGGTAGATGCTGTGCGGCGCAGGAATGTAATTGTAGCGCAGGAATGGAATGAGCATACGCGGGTCAAGCTGGGCGTCAAAGCACGGATGCGCTCGCAACGCTTTCAACTCAGAACCAAAGAGAAAGACCTGTCCGAAACGAGCCCAGTAGAGAGGTTTAATGCCTATGCGATCACGGACCAGAGTCAAGCATCGCTCCCGGCGATCCCAGACGCCAAAAGCAAACATGCCCAGGCTGCGTCTCACTGTCTGCTCGACCCCCCACACAGCACAGGCTTCAACCAGCACTTCGGAGTCACTAGTCCCGTGGAAGACCTGACCCTGGGCTTCGAGGTCTGCGCGGAGTTCCTGAAAATTATACAGCTCGCCATTATACACCAGAACAAAGCGACCATCCGCAGACAGCATGGGCTGGCGACCATTGGCTGACAGGTCAATAACGGCCAGGCGCCGGTGGGCCAGACCGACCCCCTGCGTCCGATCGACCCACACGCCACTATCGTCCGGCCCCCGGGCGATCAGCGTATCTGCCATGCGGGTGGCAAGCTCCGAGAATTCCGACAGGCGAGGATTGGGAGCGGGGTCCACAAATCCGCCTATCCCACACATGAATGATCCTTTGACAGTGGACTCACCTGCCCGAGCTTTGTCCTTAGCCACCGTTGCAGTTTTGGAGCCCGGCGGATGGAATAGTGTCGGAGTGGGACGGCGTCCTGGTCAAACTCGTACACAAATGGTTCGCATGTCAGGGGGCGTTTTACCCGTGGGATATCTTCTTCTGCAACCCCGTCAAGATACGTTGTGAGGGCGCGCAGGCTATTGCCATGCGCCACAACTAAAATCTGCTGACCGCTCTTGATCTCAGGGACAATGACGTCGTGCCAGTACGGCAGAACACGGGCACGCACATCTCTCAGCGTTTCCGTGCGGGGCAGCTCGCTGTCTGTGAGGTCGGCATAGCGAGGGTCATGGCCGGGGAAACGTGTATCTGTCGGGTCCAACGCCGGCGGCGCAATATCAAAATGCTGTTGCCAGACCGTCACCTGTTCGTGTCCGTACTGCTGCGCAATGTCGTGGCGGCTGAGTCCCTGGAGCGCTCCGTAATGCCGCTCGTTCAAGCGCCAACTGGCATGGATAGGAGGGGCGGGTTTCGCCCCTCCTTCTCTGTCGAGGGTCTTGAGAACAATCTGAAGCGTGTCCGTAGAACGCTGCAAATAGGAGGTAAAACAGATATCAAAGGAAAATCCATCAGCCTGGAGGAGCTGCGCAGCCTGTTTGGCTTGCTCTCGTCCGTGTGGACTGAGCGGAACGTCGGCCCAGCCTGTGAAACGACGGGCCTGATTCCATACGCTTTGGCCGTGACGCAGGAAAACGGATCTGGATTTGAGGATTTGGAGCTTATCAGGATTTTCCATCTTCATCATTACTGCTCGTCCTCCCATCTTCATCCATCCTGCTTATCCTGATGATTCTGAGAATCCTGCTCCGGCCAGGGATGTACGCGAAATCCAAGTAAGCGGCGAACGTGTTGGGCAACCGTATCAAATTCGTGCAGGGCAGGACGAGGGGAGAGATCGACTGGTGCACCAAAAAAACGGGCGATATTCCGCTGCACGAACGTCTCGTGTAATGCGTTCAGGTCACGCCGCGGCTGGATAAGGCCACGTTCGATCAAGCGAGCACAAATATAGGATACGCCCCGCTGAGGTCGGACGCTGCCACGTGGTGTGAGCCGTTTCGCCTGCGCTTGGTTGATAACCCACTCCTTACAGTGTCCCACCATATCGTTTGGTCGTTCTGGCAAGGGATAAATATAGAGCGGGGTGTTAGTGGTCGCAGCTTCGGCCAGCATGGATTCGCTCTCACCGGTGACGATTAAGACATCGGCCAGCGCGAGATAGCCCATATAGGGATTATCCTGTTGATTGGGCTGCCAGGCGTACACAAAGTGTGATGATCCGAGTCCCGCCTGTAATGCGTCGGTTGCGGCTTTGCCTGTCCGGCGACTGGTGGTCGCAAAGACTTTGCCATTGACGGTTGCGGCAAACGCACGGACGTCTTCTCCCATTTTTCGTGCGATCTGTGGATCGAGCTGATAGCGAGCGGTTGCGCCGCCGACTAGGAGCATAATCCGAGGGTGTGGGGCGTCTTGGACCAGATGTCGCCATTGCTCTGCTCCCTGACGAAGCCGCTCAGGGCGTATTTGCGTCAGCGGAGCGAGGGTCTCAATCCGGCGTGGATGTGGGGGTAAACGAAAGTGGGCGCAGGCGACACTCACGTCTGTTGGATGTGCCGGACGACTTCCTTTGCGACCGAGTAGCACGAGTTGGGTCCGTCCTCCGTTCTGCTGCTGAATCCAGCGTGCGACCCGTGTTGGTCGCCATCCGGCAGTCAGAATAAGGTCGGGCCAGGGTGGGTCGAGCGGATCTGAGTGGGTTGTATCGATACCAAAGCGTGTGGCGCGGTGTGTTCCGGCTAGACGCTTATGCAGATTCGTCTGTCTACGAAAGCGTACAGTCTTCACTATAAACGGCCACCCCAGCGCATTGGCCAAACCAAGGACTTGGGTGGTATGGCCTGGCTTGTGTGCGGTCAGCACCCACACCACGGGTTGGCGGCCGAGATTACCACCTGAGATCAGGATTCCCTGGATTTTGGGATTTTCAGGATTTTCCTTATTCTTCCATCCTCCCCGTCCTCCCCTCCTGTTCATCCTGATCGTGAGGTGCCAATGCACGCTTGGGTAGCGGAGGCTGATGCTGTCCAGGTGGGTCCGCCACCAGGATATTGGTCGCACCCGGCCCTGGAGGCGGGTGCCATTTGGCAGGTGTCGCTCACACGGAAAATCGCTGATCGAGACGTACACAAAGCGATGGGCACGCCGAAAGAGTTCCTCCAAGGTCCACGGGACATCCTCATCGGGCAGAAAATCCAGAGTATCCGTACAGACAACGCCGTCCGCCGTTTCGCAGGTGGGGCAGGGTGGATCGGCAAAGGCTGGATTGTAGTGGGACACCACCAGGCCCTTGCTGCTGGTAAAAGAGGGACTGAGACCAAAGGAATAATCCAGAATTGTTCGACTCTGCGTTTGTGCGCTGAGTTTTTCTACCTGCTCCTGAGGGCTGTCAGTGTGGTCATTTCGGGCGGCTTGCATCAAAGAGGTCGGAGGGGCTAATGGGAGCGCAGTCATCTTGGCCGCGATTATTGCGGGCTGGAAGCCCGCGCTCCGTGTTGAAGCGCTCCGTAAGTGAGAGCACAGCGTCAGGTATTGGGTACTTGGCCGGTGGGCGCGAAACACCTGATAGCCTGTTTCATTCGCGATGCGTTCCAGACCAAACCAGACGTGCGCAACGGGATTATGTTGGTAGGCGAAGCGCTGGGGAAACGGCTGCCAGGGCTGGGCATGGATCGTCGTACAGTGCAGCACTTTGGAGCGTTCCGGGTCATACTCATCATCCCGGGCGTTCCAGTGTGGGTCAAGCTGGCCCCAGAGACCGGGAACGGCGCGTGCCTCAGCCTCCAGCATCTTCCGCCGCTGCTGTTGGGCGGCTTCCAGCGTCCAGACTGGGGCCATACGTTCACAGTCGATCAACATCACCGAGGTATCGCGGTCATTAATGGACAGGAAACCAGAGCGGCCCATAGCAGTGTCGAACAACTCGCCTGGGTCGGTCAGGTAAATTTGATCGGTGTCATTATAGATGGTGCGACCGTGGCCCTCGGCAAAATGCGGAATGGCAAAGCGGTAATTCGTAAAGCCAGTCAGCCAGCCCCGACGGTCAAAGCCAGCCAGGTCTTTCATCAGGTATAATTCATAGACGCGCGCCGGGTCGCGGACCTGTTCAATCGACCAGATAAAAATACGCTCGGCCCGATATTGGTCCGGCTCCGTACCGACAAAGATACGGACCGGGGGCTTCTCGCTCGGAGTCATACCTTCTCGGACACTGAGGACGACACGCTCTAGCTGGGTCCGGGTGCCTGGCATGGCATACGGCTCTGGCTGTAACATTGAAGCCACTCTCTTGCGGAGTGTTGTTGTTGAAAAACCCGAAAAGCCCATAGATTGACAAATATGCAGCTTACGCAATTTTCTGTACGTAGTGAGGCGAGGCGGCTGAGTCAACCGGTCTGAGCTGGCCGCCCTCCAGTCGATAGACGTGGTCAGCAATCTCCAACAAGGCCGGCTGATGGGAGATGGCCAGAATGGTCATCTTTCCGCGCAACCGCTGAACGGTCTGACAAATGGCCGCTTCACTATCAGGGTCAAGCGCGGTGGTGGCTTCATCCAAAATGAGGAGTTGAGGAGAGTGGACGAGGGCACGCGCGATAGCAATCCGTTGTCGCTGGCCACCGGACAAACGGGCTCCGCGCTCGCCAACCCGCGTCAATATCCCGTCGGGCAAACTGTGCACAAAATCCCATGCCTCGGCGGCGCATAAGGCTGCTTTGACATCCGCCTCTGTCAGCGCGGTATCGCCCAGCGTCACGTTGGCAAGAACGCTTTCGTGGAGCAGTAACATTTCTTGGGGTACATACCCGATGGCATTGCGCCAGGCTTTGAGATCAATCGAGGTGAGCGGAACCCCATCAATGTGGACTGCGCCGCTGTGGGGCTGTAGCAAGCCGGCAATCAGGTCAACCGTAGACGTTTTGCCCGTTCCTGAAGGGCCGGTCAGGAGCGTCACTTCTCCTGCCGGAATGGCGCACGAGACCCGCTCAAGAATGGGCTTCTGTGTATAGGCGAAGCTGACTTCTTGCAGGGTAATGGCCTGGGTGAGCCGAGGTTGGCGGGTACCGGTGTTGATTTCCTGGGCGGCGTCTGACTGTCGGAGGGTGTCCTGCAGGGACCAATAGGCGCTCTCCCGAGAGGCCATGCGTTGGTACTGACGTTGGGCCTTGTTGAGGCTGCTCAAGGTCCGACCGAACAGGATAACGAGCATAATCACCGCATCAAGAGACAATGCCCAGCGTGTTAAGGCGATATACAGTCCTCCAACCAGACAGGCGATCAGCAGCGGGTCCTGCAAGGCCCGCAGTGCCTCTTTACTCAAGACTTCACGCTGGAGAGCGCGGTGTAAGCGTTGGGTCCCACGTTCGAGAAGTGGACCGACCTGGGTCTCGCGCGCCATAGCCTTGAGTGGCTTGACCGCGTACAGCACATCGGTCAGTTGTCCGAGCATACCCTTTAACAGCGCGGTTTGGCGTGCTCCGGCCCGTCGTGCCAACCGCACGAGGCGATGTAATCCAAAGACGGTCAATAGACCAAAGAGGGCAGCCGTGAGGGTGGCCTGCCAGGACACGGAAAGAGCAAGGGCAACATAGAGGACGGTTTGGATACTGAAGGCAATAATCGTGACCGCGTAGAGATAGGCTTCAGACGCCCGACTGGCTTCGGTCGCAAAAGCATTGGCAAAGCTTCCGACTGGCTGACGGACATAGTATTCCCAGCGTGCGGCCAGGAGGGAGCGCAACAGGGAGAGCCGCAAGTCGGTGGCGACATGGGCGACAGTATAGCCAACCTGCTTTTGGGCGAGTAGGACAAACGCCGCTTTGAGTACCATCCCCGCGACGATGATAAGGCACAGCAGGCCGATACTCGGCTGGAGACCAAACATGGCGAGTACCTCACTGCTGGCCTGTTCCAAGCGTGTTGGCGCTGTGTCCAGCGACGGCGCTGTACTGCGTGCCTGTGTTGCGAGACCCAAGAGCGGCAAGAGACTGGAGAAACTGATGCCTTCCGCAAAGGTTGCGAATATGAGACAGGCGAGCGTGAGGGCACTCCGACCGGGATAGGCACGGGCAAAAGCAAGGAGGAGACGCATAATCTGGATTCTCAGTATTTTGGGATTTTCAGGATTCCCCAATCCCCAATCCCCAACCCCTAATCCCCATCACCTGTTCCAGAACTGCACTAAGCGCAGCGAGTGAAAACCGAAGGAAGCGACCTGCCACACCACTATCATGACGAAGGTCTCTACAGGGAGGCCAAGGAGCAGGCCGCACATAAATAACGGAACGTTGATGTTGCGCCGCGAGATAAATGTACGCATGCGTTCATCAAACGGCGTACAACCATGAATGGACTGGCCGACCCGTGTACTGAACAGACCGGCGACAATACGGTCCGCAACGTAAAAGACCGCCATCCAGACTGCAAGCTGCATCACCGGTGCGGCTGTGACTTCTGCACGTAAGGCCCACGCCCAGGCAAAATACCACAGCGGCGGATGTACGATGTCCAACCCGTGATCTAAAATATCGCCCAGCTTTGATGCGCTGAAGGTCAAGCGGGCTAACTTGCCGTCAACAGAATCGAGCACACTCATCGTATACGCGAGGGTAAAGGCCGTCACCCAGTAGCCCTGAGCAAAAAGAGGTACAGCCAGAAAGGTAATGCAGACATTAAAGAGCGAAACAACATTTGGATGGACACGCCAACGCGCCAGCGGACGGACGGCTCGCCAGACTACGGGGGGGTAGATATATTTGGTAAAGAAGTCGGTTGAGCCCTTGTAGTTGGACCAGAACAGAAAGCGCTCCGCTCGGTCCCGGCTGGCCGGGTCCACAATACGAAACAGATAGACGGGTAGGTCGCGCCGCAGCTTTCGGATATAGGATGGAACCTCAGTCAGGATTAACTCCTGTACGCTTCCTTGCCGTAGGCTTTTTTCCGCAATATCCGGCAGGGAGAAACCAGTGGCAGGGATTGAGTTGAGTAGCGGAACGTCCCCTTCCAGGCGCAAGATTACGGTCTGCTCTGCTCCCACTTCCCCACGTGCCCTCCAAGAACCAGGCAGTTCAGCAAGATGGCGGAGGAGCCGACTGTCAATAACTGCATCGGCCTCTAGGATGAGCAAAGGGTCGTCGTGTATGTCCTGCGGCAGACTGGTCCGATGTTCCACTATTGTTTGATGGACATGGCCCCACTGGAGCGGAAGTTTCCGGACAAGAGGCGCGGGGAGAAGGGAGGGCAAACTGGCCGTCTCAGCGGCAAGCTGGACATAGACCTGTGCCGGTTCGAGGCCGGCCTCAAGAAGCGTGTGCAACTGTCGTTCGAGTAGCGTCATGCCGAAAATCCGTAATCGGCTGCTCGGATTCGTTGCGTCAATCCAAATACGCAAAAAATACCCTTCCTCTGAATGCCGTGTAGTCTAGCTGGGAGGCGCTAAAGGGGAAAGGGGAGCAGGCTGGGCAGGATGGAAGAATAAGAGGAATCCTGAAAATCCCAAAATCCTGAGAATCCAGGTCAATTGCATCGTTCTGTACGCCCTCTACAATGCCGACGTGGCAGACGTGACCAGCCCAGCAACTCAGAAGACAGAGGAGAGCGTCCTTCTTCCTGTCACGGCATTGATTCTCGCCGGCCGACGCGGGCCGAAGGATACCCTCGCCCAAGCTGCGGGTCAGAGTCATAAAGCCTGTATTGCCGTTGCCGGCCTTCCGATGATCGTGCGGGTCCTCAACAGCCTCCGGACTGCTACGCTGGTGCAGGGCGTTGTGGTCAGTATCGACGATGCTTCAGTACTGGCTGACTGCGCGGAAGCAGAGGATATCGCGTTTCACGCGAGCCAACACTCTCCTGCAGCGAGCGTTCTGGATTACTTCGAAGCGCACCGGGCAGATGGTCCTGTGCTGGTGACAACGGCTGACCATGCGCTGCTCTCTCCCGTTATGGTTGAGTATTTCTGTGCCGCGGCCCAACGAACCGCTGCCGATGTCGTTGTTGGTGTGGTCTCTGCTGCCCTCTTTCGGGCGCATTATCCCGAGTCACGCCGCACGTTTCTGCCCCTGGCAGATGAGAGCCTGGGTGGAACGAATCTCTTTCTGCTGCGCACCCCACAGGCGGCCAGCGCCGTCCGGTTTTGGGTGCGGGCCGGGCAGTTTCGGAAGCGGCCCTGGAGGCTGGTGCGTGAGTTTGGGTTGGGGAATCTGGTCCGTTTCCTCATGCGTCGGCTCGACCGCCCCACCGCTCTTGCCCAGGCTTCTCGCGTACTGGGGGCACAGGTCGGCATTGTCGAGATGCCATTTGCAGAAGCTGCTATTGATGTGGATACTCCGCATGACCTTGTGACAGTTGAGCGGATTCTCGCAAAACGGGTAAAGGATACAACGTATGGCCAAGAAGAAAGACCTTGAAGAAATGCTGGAGCAGACAGGGCAGCCGTTCAACTCACCCGCATTTGATACCTTTACAGCGGCCTGGGCTGTCTCACAACGCAAAAAGAGAGCAGCAGCCATGGACCAGACTGTGGCAGCGTCCACTCCGGACGCAAATCCTGACAATGCGCAAGCTGTAGGTGGCCCGGAAGTCTTGCGTCGAAAAACAGAAAATTTGTTTCAAGGTCCTGTGCTGGATACCTTTACAGCGGCCTGGGCGGCCTCGAAGGACAAGATAAAGCCCCGCAAAGGACCTAAGCCGGACAATGTCCAGATCGTACGCCAGATATATACCCATCTCCACATGGCTGGGCTACAGGGCGATTTAACGCCCGCCCTCCAACCTCTGGCGGAAGATGTTGAATGGCAATCTCCCGGACCTGAAGCGATTCCCTGGGCTGGAACAGTCCGAGGTCGTGAGCAGGTCGTGCAGTGGTTTGCCACACGTGGAAAAGGGATAGAGGTCGAACAATTTATTCCCAGAGAATTTATCGCCCAGGGTAACCGAGTTGTTGTGATGTGTGACGAACACAGTCGAGTGAAGGCCACAGGAAAAGTCTACGAAGTGGCCTTGCTGGCGGTCTGGACTCTCCTGAATGGCGTGGTCACGCATTATCGTGAGTCGTATGACACCGCGGCAGTTATGGCAGCGTTGCAGAACGACTCAGGTGTTTCTTCCGGCGGTAGGTAGATCGCTCGCCTCCGTGTGCCACCAGCGTATGGCACGGCGGCGGTTTGCCTTGAAAATGCTCAAAATGGGCCCGCAGATTGTAATATTGTGGCTATTTCGTCCTTCTGGATTGCTCTGGGAATCGTGTCTTGCCAGTGGCGCAAGCCAGTGCTGCGGCAGACGGGCGTGGTCCTGCGGGCGTGGTCCTGCGGGCGTGGTCCTGCGGGCGTGGTTCTGCGGGTGTGGTTCTGCGGGTGTGGTTCTGCGGGTGTGGTTCTGCGGGTGTGGTTCTGGATGATGGATTGTAGAAGGATATAATTCCGGCCGGGCCTCTAGGTCGCCTGGAGCGTTTCTGCTTTGTCCGGCTTTTTCGGGGCAGGGGTGGTACGAAAATACTGTCCCCGGTCCGAGGAGCGTACCGTAATGTCCTTGATCTCTGTCCCTTGGAGGAGTGTGAGGAGGATATCGGCGCCAGCCTCCCCCACCGCCCACAGCTTTCGATAGAAGTCAGCCTGATCGGCGACTGGCTGGCCGGCAACCTTGAGGATCAGATCGTTTTTCCGTACCCCTGCCTGTTCTGCCGGTCCGTCCGGGGCCACAAACATAATAATAAGCTTGTCGAGGAATTCCTCGGTAAAGAGTCCGAGCCAGGGCCGCGGAGCTGCCCTGGTGCGGCCGGTGCGAATCAGGTCGGTGAGAATGGGTTTGAGATGGTCGATGGGAACAAACATATTCCCGGTTAAAGACTCTCTGCCAGGCAGGGCATCATTGACCAGGAGCGAGCCGATGCCCAGGAGCTTTCCGTCTGGCCCAATCAGAGCAGCACCGGCATAGCGCGGATGGGGCGGCGCGGTGAAAATGGCGTCTTCGAGCAAGTATTCCCAATAGCCGGCAAATTCCCGCCGTGAGGTCACCAAAGTCGGGCGCACCGAAGCCGCAGTGCTGTCGCTGGCAATGATGACTTCTGTTCGTTCAGCCAGGTCAGATGACGTGCCGAACGGCATGGGGGTGGCATTGAGCGGTTCGTTTGCGCGCAAGAGGCCAAAACCGGTTTGCGTGTCATGAGCGACAACAGTGGCCTGGATACGTTTTCCATCCATACCAGTGACCTCAACTCTGCGGGCTTCCATGACTAAATAGCCGATGGTGAGAATATGGCCCTCAGTATCGATGATCACGCCACTCCCGATTCGTTGCTCACCGAGAAATTGAGCGGTTCGCGCGCTGGCCGGTACCTCCGCATGGACCGTCACCAGGGCCGAGAGTACCTCCTGGGCGACTGGTGCCGTATGGGCAAGTTGCGTGCTGAACACTGAACTCAGGAGACCAAGAAAGAACAGTAGAAACGAAGATTGGCGCTTCTTCATAATTACCCACTCTGTTATCAGATGCTGTTCTGCTTCTAGCTCCTGGCTGGTGGGTGAGTCAAGAGCAAAACGGTGCTAGAGACCCTGTTCGTCATAGTGTTGGAAGCAGGTATTCCTCGGGTTATAGGCCCGGGAGGTCATGGTGATCTGAAAACGCACTCGTCCGTTCACCTCGCCTTGTGGCTCGATCCGATACAAATGGTAACGGGAACGTTGATGCGACCGCCGGCCAATCGCCGCGGAGGCTGCTACCCCAACAACGGGAATCGGCCCGTCGGGTCCAGGGATACTCGCCTTGACTGTTGTGTGAATATGACCGTGCAGAATAAGCTCTGCACCAGCTTTGGCGAGCACGGCCCGAAAGGCAGCCGCGTCAGTAAGCCGGCGGCGGGCGGACAGGGCGATGTGTTGTGGAGGGTGGTGAATAAGCACGACCCGACCCAGGGAAGTTTTTGCCAACGCACTGAGGAGCTGTTCGAGGCGGCCCAGTTGGACCTCTCCTATCGTTCCTGAGGCGTAGAACGGTGCCGTTGCCCGCGCTGTTGAGACTCCGACGATGGCGATTGGTCCACAGGTACGCAGGGTTGGAAACTCGGTTGCCGGAGACCCTGGAGGAAGCACCGGAGGGTCTGACATCGTATCCGCCGGGGTATGAGAGCGCATGTATGCGCTCCAATATGTCCACGGGGAAGATTCGCTCTTGCGGGTGTAGGTGTCATGGTTGCCTGGGATAAGGGAAACATGCTGTGGGCCGCCAAGTTTTTGCAGCCACGGGAGCGAGGCGGAGAACTCGTCTTTCAGCGCGATGTTTGTGAGGTCGCCGGTAATGACCACATGGTCAGGCTCTTGCGTGTGTAAGTCGTTGACCAGCGCGGCCAAGACTTCGGGCCGATATTCCTTGCGTCGCCGCAGGGACCACGACAAGGCGCCTAAGAGGCGCTTATTCAGAAAGTCCGCCGGCCGCCGAACACGAACCGGTGTGACGTGCAGATCTGATAAATGGGCAAGCGTAAAGACTGACATGGTTTTCAATATATGCGAGATATGCAGGCGCATTCAGCCTATACCACTTCCTTGGGGTATGATAAGACCGCTCGGAAATTAGGGGCTAGGGATTAGAGGAGCGGTATGAAGCCGGTGACAGGGGCCGAGCAAGTACGGGTCTGGATTACCGCGCAACCGGAGCCGGAGACCGGGCGTCCGACCGGCCCGGTCGAAATCTGGGGCCTCTCGCCGGAAGAACGTTTGCGCCGCAGCCTCCGAGCCGCGGGTGTGTCTGATGAGCAGATGACGACTGGAACAACCCCTCCTTCTGTTCCGCCCGATATCCCGCTCCTTGTTTTTCGCATGGATTATGTTTTTGACGAGCGCTTAATCGGTGCAATGCTTGAGAAGAGTCTTGAGCACACTGGCGTCCAGGGCATGGCCCTCGTTGATCCGGCTACTTCATCAACCATTGTCGCGGCAGTAACACAAGGGAGTCAGAGAGATGCCGTTCTCCCCTTCCTCGCCGGTACAGCGTCACTGAGTGAGACGCAACCGGAAGGGTTGCGCCGCTGTGTCCCGAACGAGCTGGTGCCGGCCTACTCCTCAGCGTTGCGCAAATACGCTCCACCCTATCTGTTGCCGGTTCGCCCGGACACGCTGACGCAGACTGAAAACCGTATCTTTCAGGCCTCGTATAAGGGCATTACCGACCTGGTGACCAAGTGGGTCTGGCCCGTGCCGGCCCGGGCCGTCACGCGCCGGCTGGCCCGCGCCCATATTGCTCCCAATCTGGTGACCGGGCTGAGTTGGCTGTTGGTGGCCGCGGCAACCTGGTTTTTCGTCCACGGACACTTCGGCCTGGGGTTAGTGGGAGCCTGGTTCATGACCTTTTTGGATACAGTGGATGGCAAGTTGGCCCGCGTCACCTGTACCTCAAGTCGACTCGGTCATGTATTGGACCACGGCCTTGACCTTGTCCACCCTCCATTCTGGTATGTAGCCTGGGCGATGGGCCTGGCGAGCAGTTTTTCTCTTGCCTTGATCTGGCATGATTCGGCCCTAGCGATTATCATTGGAGGGTATATCCTCGGACGATTACTTGAGGGGCTCTTTCTGCTGGCTTTTCATATGGAAATCCATTCGTGGCGACCCATTGATTCGTTTTTTCGTACCATTACCGCGCGCCGAAATCCGAATCTGATTTTATTAACGCTCGGGACACTTGTTGGTCGTCCTGACCTGGGCTTTTGGTCAGTTGCGGTATGGACCATCTGTTCTCTTGTGTTTCACACCCTACGCCTGGGCCAAGCCTGTATCCAACGCTGGCGCGGCCGGCCTGTTCAAACATGGCAGGAAGTGGGGACGCCGGCATGAAGACCGGCCTGGGGCGCGTGACCCGGCGCTGGCCGGTCGTGGTGCTGCTTGGCTGCCTGTTACTGCTGGGTGGGCTGAGCCGGCGCGGCGTGTCTGCACCCGTTTTTGCTGCGCCCGTTTTGACTATGCCCGAACGGGGGAATCCGGCCGCGCGTCTCCTGCCGGGGGAGTTTGCCTATGAACGCTGGGAGCTGACCGCGCGGTTCGACTCCGACCATTTCCTGTTTACGGAGTTTTTGATTACGAATTTCGGCCTTGGCGACCGGCACGCCGCGGTGATTGGTCATGTGGTGCAACCCAATGGTACGAGTCGGCGTTTTCGGAATGGCCGCCGGAGCAGCAAGTGGGAACTGTCCCCGGACCGGCTGCGGATGGAAGTGGGTTCCAGCTTGCTCGACCAGCGTGGACCGAAAAATGCCTTCCACGTCAAAAAAAAACGGACAAAGGTGGCCATGGATTTCTATCCCAGCGGACCGGCGCTCTGGTCCGCAGATTTCCCTCCGTCCGGGTATGCCATTGATGTGCTCGACCCTGCCGCGCCGGCAACAGGAGATGTCTGGGTCAAAGGCATGGCTGCGCCGGCCGCGGTCCAGGGTGCGGTCGCCGTGACGCATAGCTGGACCACTGAGGCAGAGTCCAATCTGGTCCTGCGCCGCGTGGAGTTTTTTTCCCTCCCGCAGGCCGGCGAGAGCAAAGCGGAGATGTCGCTGTATCTGGCGGTCCTGACCACACCGCAGAGGACGCAGCGGCGCTGGCTGGTTGCGAAAAACGGACAGGAGGTGGTTCATCAGGCCCATAATTTTGCTGTGACCTCTGATGGGCAAGTGCAGAACCTTGGACCGTACTATGTCCCACAACAGCTTCGTTTTGAGGGTGAGGGATTCACAGGTGCTATCCAACTCAAGCAGGTACTCCTCCGCCATGATCCCCTGGATGATATTCCGCAGCCCTTCCGGTTCCTGATAGCGCTCAAGCTGAAACCACGCCGGCTGTGGCTACTCTCCCCTTTTCATATCACTTTCCAATCTGACCAGGCGAGCGAGCCCGTGCATCTCACCGGTACTGGGGTGACAAAAGTCTCATTCCTGAATCCTTTACCCCCACCGCGACCGGAGGTCACACTCTCGCTCTTTCCAGGCTTACGGAACTTCCGTGCGACTGGGTCTCTTCAGTAATTGCCGGGCCGGTCACGGTCGGGGCGGGTTTCAAACCCGTCCCTCCTCGCGGACCGCGCTCAAGCAGGTACTCAAGAACGCGCCTGAGGTCGTGCATGTGACGACCAGATCGAGTGAGGAAGTGCCTGAAGCGCTTGCTCGTCTCGCTCACCACGGTGTGACCATCCTCGCTGTCGATGGCGGAGATGGGACGCTGCAACGCGTGTTGACTGAGGTCTTGGAACGCAGGGTCTTTGAGCCCCTGCCGGCCATTGCTCCGCTGTCTGGCGGACGAACAAATATGAACGCTACGGATATTGGCAGTACTGGGACGCCGGCTGCCGGCCTCGTCGCCTTGATCCGCGCCATGCAGGCCAATACGCTTGAGCAGCGAGTCGTGCAGCGGCCTGTGTTGCGAGTCGATGCTGGCCCAGGCACGAGCCCGCAATATGGCATGTTTTTCGGTGCCGGTGTGATCCAGCGGGCGCTCACCTTTAAGCATCAGCTCTATCCCAAGCGGCGTTTACAGGGTGTGTTTGGCGCAGGACTCTTTTTAGGTGGAGCCCTCCTGCGGGTGGCGAGTGGTTCTCAGCGCGGAATTTTTGCTCCAGATGAAATTGGTCTCTGTACGGGTGGGTTTGCAACCCGCCCCGACCGAAAGGGAATGGAAAAGGAAACGCCAATAGACCAGCTTGAAAAAAAACCGCTTCAACTCATGATGGCGACTACTCTGAAACGGCTCTTACTCCGTATGCGTCCGTTTTGGGGACAAGAGCATGCCCCGCTCCGTTTTACCGCTATTGCGGCCAATGCCGCACGGAGCCCTGTTGCGGTATGGAAAGTCTTACGCGGGTTTCCCCCTCCTCCGTTTGCGCTGGACTCGGGCTATTGCAGTCATAATGTCGAGCGTCTGAGCATGCAGATGGACTGCGGTTTTACCATTGACGGGGAACTCTTTGAGCCGGAGCCGGGTCGGACGCTGCATCTTTCTACAGACCATCGACTCCGTTTTATCCGAGCGTAAGTATGCGAGACGATGTGCAACCGCCCCTTCCTGCCCTCAGGGCTCTCTTGGCCCGAGAGTGGACCCGGCCAGTGCCTGAAGCCGCGCGGGTTATTGCTACGGAAATTGGGCAGCGCCATGGTGAGGCGGTGGACGCCGTATTGTTCTATGGCTCTTGCCTCCGAACACAGCAGATGGAGGATGCTGTTCTCGACTTTTACGTTCTTGTCCGCTCCTACCGGTCTTTCTATGAAAGGCCCCTGCTCAGATGGCTGAACGCTCTGCTGCCGCCGAATGTGTTCTATATTGAGGTCGGACAGGGAGCGCAGACTCTGCGGGCGAAGTATGCGGTTATCTCGACTGCGGATTTTGAGTGCGCCACCACTCCAGCCGTTGTCCCAGCTATTGTCTGGGCACGATTCTGTCAGCCGACGCTGCTCGTGTTTACACGCAGTGAGGAGGTGCGGGATAGAGTGATACAAGCAGCAACGCAAGCCACGCTGACGTTTCTCTCTCGCGTTCTTCCATTTTTCGCACGGAATAATCTGACCCGGTCCTTTCACCCCGCCGACCTCTGGCAGAGAGGGTTTCGAGAGACGTATCGGACTGAGTTTCGGACCGAACGACCGGAAACCATCCGGGCAGTATACGAAGCATCCCCCGAGCGCTATGACCAAGTCGCACGCTTAGGGCTCCAACTACTGGAGCAGCAGGGGAGGTGTGCCTGCCGAGAAAAAGATGGACAGTGGTTCGTCTGTATGCCACGGCTCAAACGCTGGACAGGGAGATTGAGCTGGGCTGTCCGGGCGACAGGGGCAAAATGCCTGTATGCCGTGCGACTCTTCAAAACCGCACTGACATTTGATGATTGGCTGCCTTATGTCTTATGGAAGCTGGGGCGGCACACCGGGGTGTGGGTTGAGCTGTCAGAGCGACAACGGCGCTATCCACTTATCTTGGGCTGGCCGGTGTTGTTGAAGCTTCTTCGCCAACGTGCTCTTCGCTAAGCGCTGAAGAACTGCGACTCCGGCCCATGCGTTGTATCAGACTGTGGATAGCCGAAAGAATACCGCGTTCAATTGTCTGCTGATACACACAAGCGGGAGGTAATCCCTCTTGTAGCTGACGATTGAGCCGACCGAGACTGTGGTAGGGGACGTTTGGTACGAGATGGTGTAGGGCGTGATAGCGGAGACCCACGGGTGCGGCAAGAACGGTCAGAACTGGCCAGCCACACAAATTGACAGAATCGAGCAGCTGCTCGGTCACACTCAACCGCCGCCCGGTATTGTCATATCGATGAGCCGCTAAAGTCCGGACTTGGTTCACGACCAATATGCCAGCCGTAACGATATACCACTGCATAAGCCAGGTGGTAGGAAACTGCCCGGCAAGCCAGCTTGCGCAAACCAGCCACGCGACCAGTGCGGCTGCCCATTCTTGCACGAGCCAACGCCACCTATATTGTTTTCCAGGCAGAGGGCGGCGATAGGCAGGATTGATCACAAGGGTTGAAGCACGCTGAACAACGATCTTTCGCAGCCGGGGGACAATATACGAAAAAGGACCGATGAGGCCCCATCGCAGGGGCAATAAGACGGGAACGATTAAGACACCGAGCACAAACCAGACAAGGCCGAGAATGTTTCCGTGAACGAGCGGCGCATACTCGGGGTCGCTGGTTGTACCGAAGGTGTGAGGCCGGTGATGATCCCCATGTGAGCCCACATACATGAGACTGGGCAGCATGAAAGGCAGGCCGACCAAGGCATGCCAGACGCACTCAAAACCAGGCAGGCTCCCGCGCTTATAGTGGGCAATTTCATGAATAAATAAGGCTGCGCGGAGGAGAGCTATGAGGGCGGTACCCGTCGTTGCCAGATAGGTAAGAGAGCCGAATGATTGTTGCACACTCAACCAAAAGGCAATCCAGCCCAAAAGAGAAGACAGTAAGAGATCAAGCCAATAGATGCTCGCGTTGAGTTGGAACCTGGAGGCAAAGCGCTTGCGTAATTGCGCGACGAGCTGCTCGTCTGACATCTCGCCAAGAAATTCGTTCAGGGCTGCCGCCGCTGAATCCTTCGATTGTTTGCGTAGTCCCGGCTCTGCCGTCTGCTGCCTCGTCATAGGAAGGTCTCTATAAGAGCGCTCAGAATAGTGTTGTCAAGAGAGCGTTGAGGAATGAGAGAGAACCGCATACTTAAAAACGACGTTATTTTTGATAAAACTTGTATGACATTTGTGTTGCCCCTTGGTTAAATTGAGGAAATCTGTTATCTAGCGTCCGACTTTACGTGATTTGAGCTGTTGTGAGTACCCGAGGGATAACACCACATACCCCGCTGGTGAAGGCAGGCACCCGTGTCCTTGTGACTGGGGGGACTGGCTTTATTGGCTCGCACCTTGTTGATGCCTTGCTTGAACAAGGCGTTTGGCCGCGCGTTCTGGTGCGTCCTACGAGTGATATTTCTCGACTTGTCCGTGATAAGGTCGACAAGGTCGAATTGATCCGAGGCTCGCTGGAAGATCGAGACAGCCTTATGCGAGCGGTCTCTCAAGTTGACACAGTCTTCCATATTGCGGCAGTAACAAAGGCACACTCAGAGGAGGAATATCTGCGCTCGAATGCCGAGGGGACGCAGTTGCTCGTTCAGGCTATGCGGGCCGCGCAGCCGCGTCCGCAACGACTGGTGTATCTCAGTTCACTCGCGGCAGCGGGTCCGGCACGAGATGGACAGCCGGTCGAACCGCACGACGAGCCACACCCCATTACTGCTTATGGGCGGAGTAAGCTCGCTGGAGAACAAGTCTGCTTAGCTGCGTCCGACGCCTTCGAGGTTGTCAGCTTGCGTGCGCCGGTGGTATATGGCCCACGGGAGAAAGATTTCTTTTTGCTCTTCCGGCTTGCCGCCCGTGGTGTTTTGCCGCTGCCAACAGGCCCGGAGAGAATTGTGCAGCTCGTCCATGTTGCAGATTTAGTCCAGGCGATGCTCCGCGCGGCCACAATGCCACAAGCGCGTGGGATATATCACGTGGCAGAATCACGCTCCTATGCCTGGAGCGAAATTGCCACGTGTATCAGCCAGGCCGTTGGGTGCTCAGTCCGTATGGTTCGTATCCCACGGTTTCTGGTGCAGATGGCGGCAACTGTGAGCGAAGGCGGAGCAGCCGTCATGGGACGAGCAACGATATTCAATCGCGAAAAAGTCAAGGAACTCTTCGCCCCTGCTTGGCTGTGCGAAACCGCGCTGGCCAAGCGGGAATTAGGTTTTGAGGCACAGATTCCGATTACAACCGGATTTGCTGAAACAGCAGCATGGTACAAGCAACAGACATGGTTATAAGCGAGAACCGTCATTGGGGTTGGGGGATTGGGGTGAAACCGGGACCGCAACATGTCATGCAAGTTGACAATCGGGGACGTCACGGAGAGAGGGGGACGGGATGAACCTTTTCGAGAAATGTGCTCGTTTTACGCGTGCTCGAGAGGCTCAAGCTACTGGGTATTATCCGTTTTTTACACCAATAGAATCGTCTGAGGGAACCGAAGTCGTCGTGCGCGGTGAGCCCAAGGTGATGATGGGCTCCAATAACTATCTTGGCCTCACCCACCATCCAAAGGTGTTGGCGGCAGCCGAGGCAGCTCTCAGGCGCTATGGCAGTGGGTGTACCGGCAGCCGCTTCTTAAATGGGACGCTGGATTTGCACGATGAGCTCGAAGCGCGCTTAGCCCGTTTTCTCAATAAAGAAGCCTCGCTCGTCTTTAGTACGGGCTACCAGACAAATTTAGGTATCCTGGCGACCTTGATCGGAAAAAGCGACTATCTCTACCTTGATAAGCTCGACCACGCCAGCGCGGTAGACGGTTCTCAGCTGGCCTACGGGACTGTGCTTCGCTATCCGCATGGGGACCTTGAAACCCTGGAACAGCAGCTCGCGAAAACACCGCCCAAGGCCGGCAAGCTTATTGTCACCGACGGCATCTTTTCTATGGAAGGCGATATCGCAGACCTGCCGAGTCTGGTGGCCCTGGCCGAGCAGTACCAGGCCGAGATTATGGTTGACGATGCCCACGCCTTTGGGGTGTTAGGCAAGAAGGGTGGTGGTACGGCGCAGCATTTCGATGTCGAGGACCGGGTCGGTCTCATCATGTCTTCATTCTCAAAGTCTTTAGCCGCGATTGGCGGTGTGGTGGCCGGGCCGGAGCCGGTTATTCACTATCTCAAACACCATGCCCGTTCTTTAATTTTCAGCGCCAGCATGCCGCCGCCGGCGGTGGCCACGGTGTTAACGGCCCTTCAGATTATTGAAGAAGAACCCGAACGACGTGCAGCCTTGTGGCGCAATACCCGCCGGATGCAAGATGGGCTCAAGAGTCTGGGCTATAATATCGGGACGAGTGACACTCCGGTGATTCCCATCATGGTCGGAGATATGTGGCTGATGGGCATGATCTGGAAGGAATTGTTTGATTCCGGAATCTTTACCAATCCGGTTATTCCACCGGCCGTGCCTGAGAATTCGTGCCGGATTCGGATTTCTATGATGGCAACCCACACCGATGAACAGATTGACTTTGTCTTAGACGTCTTTACCCGTATTCGGCCCCACATCCAGGTGGAGAAGGTTGCCGTGTAGGAGCGTTGCCTGTGTGCTGTACGACGTTACAGCGAGCGCCGGGCAGACACACGACGCTGTGCCACGCTATAGATGTCCAGAGATGTACGGATAGCTCCGGTCCGTAACCGGCAGGATCTTCACCAGTTCACGCAACTGCCGTGGCAACTGTATAGCGATGACCCGGCCTGGGTCCCGCCGCTGCTTTTTGATCTGAAAAAACTCCTCTCTCCAAAAAAGCATCCCTTCCACAAACACGCTGATGTCCAATATTTTCTTGCCCGCCTGAATGGGCAGGTCGTGGGACGGATTGCGGCCATTGTCAACCATCGGCATATCCAATTTCACAACGAGTCGGTTGGCTTCTTCGGATTTTTTGAGAGTATCGACGACCAGGATGTTGCCCAGGCGTTATTGGCCGCTGCGGAACAGTGGGTCGGTCAGCGCGGGGTGCGGAGCGTTCGGGGGCCGATGAGCTTCTCGACCAACGAGGAATGTGGATTGTTGGTCAATGGTTTCAATACGGCCCCCATGGTGATGATGTCCCACCATCGCCCCTACTATGCCCGGCTGATCCGAACCGCGGGCTATGCCAAGGCCAAGGATCTGTTGGCGTATCTCATTGACCTGCGTGAAGACGCGACTATCCCCGAGCGGCTCGTGCATGGGGTACAGCGGCTACAGAGGAAACAGGCCATCACTATCAGGTCAATCGATGTACGGCGATTCGAGGAAGAAGTCCACCTGTTGCACGGTATTTACCATAGGGCTTGGGAACACAACTGGGGCTTCGTACCGATGACTGAAGCGGAGGTGGATCTGCTTGCGCACACGCTTCGCCTCGTCGCTGACCCCAAGCTGTGCCTTATCGCGGAATTGGATAATCGGCCCGTCGGTTTTGCTCTTGCCCTGCCGGATTACAATCAGGTACTCCGGCGCATGAATGGCCGACTATTCCCGTTGGGGGCGCTGAAATTGCTCTGGTACAAACGCAGAATCGACGCGCTCCGGGTGCTTTTGCTGGGGACCAATCCGGATGTGCGGGTGCGTGGTCTTGACGCTATGCTGTATCTCAAACTCTGGCAGGAGGTACTCGCGTATGGCTATCGTCTCGTGGAATGTTCGTGGATTCTTGAAGATAACTGGAGCATGCAGCGTGGTCTCGAACGCATGGGCGCCCGGATATACAAGACCTACCGGGTATTCGAGAAAACGTTGTAGGGGCGAGGGCCCGAGCATACATCCGGCCGCCCGTCGATTTACCTCTTATCCGCGTTGGCGTCCAGCAGATGCGGCATCTGTGGGTCAAGCTCGACGCCCGACCCGTCTGCGAGTCGATTCATAGAATTGAACAGGCAGGTGATGAGCACAATATCCACCCTACTTCTCAATGAGTCAGTACATCCGTGGCATGGTATGCTATAAAGCTCGCTTGTAGGATGCCTCACTCCCCCAGGGAGTGGACTTGATACGGCGAAGAATAAGGAGAGATGGAGCCGGTGGCAACAGGCAATCAGTCCGGTGGAGGACGGCGCTTCCTCTATCATTGGTTTCGGCGTGGGACTGTCAGGCGTGCGCTCAAGGTGGCCGCAATCGTGGGACCACTCCTCACCGTGATCAATCAGTACGACTTGCTCTTTAATCTCGACTTCTCTCCTCGGTTGTTGTTCAAGATCGCACTGACGTTCCTTGTCCCGTATAGTGTCTCATCCTATTCCTCTGCCAGAGCCTATATGGAACAAGAGCGTTCCTCTTCATAGCTGAATCTGAGCCCCAGGGCTGACACAATCCTCCGATTCAGGGATAATGATATTCTTCTGTACACGCTTGCAGGAATCGTTATCCACAAGGAGGCTGCGATGGTCCGATTTACGGGTGTGAATCACTTGGCGTTTGTCACTGGCGACATGGATAGGACAGTCCGTTTCTGGCGTGATCTGCTCGGCATGCGCCTGGTCGCCACGCTTGGCGAGCAAGGCTTTCGGCATTATTTCTTTGAACTGTCTGAGACCGACACGGTTGCCTTTTTTGAATGGGACGGAGCAGAGCCAGTACCGGAAAAACGGCATGGCGTCGCGTTCCGTGGTCCGATCGCCTTTGACCATGTCGCGTTTGGAGTCGCGTCTGCCGATGAGTTATGGGAACTCAAAGACAAACTTGTTGCCGCAGACTATGAGGTCTCAGGTCCGATAGATCATGGCTTTATCCATTCGATCTATGCGTTTGATCCGAATGGGATTCCGGTTGAGTTCAGCTATAACGTCCCAGGTATCGACATACGCCGAACGCCGGTCTTTGGCGACACAGAGCCCGCCGCAACAGCCCAAGAGGGGACGGAACCACAACCCGACAAGTGGCCGGCTGTTCTCCGACCCACTCCGCCTGAACACCGGACGATCAGGAAAGGGGCGGGTAGTGCGCTGGGGTCCTATCGAGAGAAGGAAGCGCAGTAGGTCTCACACTGCCGGAGAACACTTCGGAACTGAACAGACCAGACTAGAGCGCGGCAATGGGTGTTGCCAGCTCTTGCTCAGCCTGTGGATTCACGATTGGGTCGGCGCTCAGATCAATCTCCTTGGCCGTCCGCATAGTGCCAATGACCCAGTCTGCCAGTACGTTTACCACGTTGAGGTTCTGGTAGGGGTAACGATGATGGATATAATGATGGGTGCGCACGAATTGAAAGGCGTGCGTGCGTTCGATCCAGCGGTCCTGCGGGACGTGCATACAATAGTGAGTGTATTCATACACGACATAATCGACTGCCAAGGCAAGGAGCCCACCAACACACACGGACCAACCAAACAACCAGCCTAGGCTGAGCAGGAGGGGCATATGCAGCCCGATGAGCAGCGGCGCATTCCACCACGCAAACGAGACTTTTTTTGGATCAACTCCAGGCTGGATATGGTAGGTTGAGTCAGCCCGGAAAAGCCCATGGTGGACGAGTGCGTGGGCTCGGAATGAATAGGGTAAGAGCAGGGTGTGCATTAAATGCTTGTGCAGCGCCCATTCAAAAAAGCTGGAATACAGAATGATTCCAATAAACCCGGCTGTGCCTTTTGCGAGTCCCCAGAGCATCAGTTCAAGTGTCAATGTGTGCGACCTTTCCGGTGTTTCCCTCCCCCACCTCAACTCTTCGCCTCTCTTCACCTCGGGCAGAGAAAAGACTCTTTGGGGATAGTGTGTGAATCTGTGTGTAATCTCTCAAGAAGGTCATGACTGTATAGAGAAAAGCGCTCCGCCTGGCAATAGCCTCTTTATTGAAGGCCGCTCTCAGGGTCACTTTTCCTGATTCTGAGAATCCCGATATTTGTCCTCACCAGATGTCTCTGCTAGGAGAGGATTTTGTTTCAAGCACACAGGAGGGGAACGATGTCGAGTATTCCGAAGTTTGAAGAGCTGCCGCCCGTTGGAGAGACACAAGAGCGCCACGCCTGGGAGGTCTTTGGGCTAGAAGACCAGCTGGGATCAGTCAACCTGTTGACGCCGGAAAAAGTCAAGCGCGCCGCAAGACTGATTCGTACCGGCCAGGTGTTCAACCTCAGCCTTCCGCTCAATTTCCCCATTACACTCTACGGCGGATTTCGGAGCGAAGGCTATCGGCATCATATCGAAGTCGGTCGGGGCGGCCGTGATGACTATGTTGATAATTTTGCGATGCAGGGCTCAAGTCAGTGGGACAGCCTGCGCCACATACGCTTTCGTGAGTACGGCTATTACGGTGGTCGGCAGGATGTCGACCTAGACGAAAAAGGCAAACTCGGTATTGAACACTGGGCACAGCACGGCATAGTCGGACGCGGTGTTGTACTGGACGGCGCACGCTATATGGAACAGCAGCAGACGCCGCTCGACATGACGAAAAAGTTTGAGATGGATGGGACGTTCCTCGAAAAAGTCGCTCAAGAGCAAAAGGTGCAGCTCGAACCGGGCGATATCCTGATCCTTCGAACCGGCTGGCTGGAATGGTATAAAAGCCTAGATGAAGTGGGACGGGAGGCGTTGCGAGGCAGTCTGGGACTTGGTGAAGTGAGGCATGCCTGTCCAGGCCTGGCTGCATCGCAAGAGACCGCCGCCTGGCTCTGGGATCGGCAGATTGCGGCTATTGCCTCAGACAACGTTGCTTTAGAAGCACTGCCAGTAGACCCGGCAGTTGGCTTTCAGCATCGCAGGCTCATTGCTCTGCAAGGCATGCCCATTGGAGAGATGTGGGATGTTGATGAGCTGGCTCAGGCGTGTGTACACGACGGGAGCTATGCATGTATGCTGGTTTCCATTCCGCTCAATTTGCCCGGCGGAGTTGGCTCACCGGCCAATGCGTATGCGATAAAATAACGGGCAAGCTGTGCGGTTGCCCGTAGGGGACACTGACGACGTGAAGCGTACGATTTTCCCTCTTTCTCCTGCGAAATTCCTGCTCTCCCTCGTCTCCTTTGACTTTCTTGCTGTCTGGCTTGTCCTCGGTCTGGGTCTTGCCTTGCATCGCAGCCCCACTGCGTATACCGGCGAAGGCGAGCCGATTACGTGGCTGTCGTTTGTGCATCTTCTCGTTACCAGTGGAATTGCAGGAGGGATATTCTATTGTCGGACGGGCGGCAGTCTACGCGAGGGGTGGCGCGATCCTGCTTTTGTCTGGTTGCTGATTAGCCTTGGGTTTCTTTTCCTGGCGATAGACGAAGTTTCCAAGATTCATGAATCCCTGGATCTTTTTGTGCACCAGGTCTTGCAGCTCCAAGAGACTGGTCTGACTGATCGGCTCGATGACGCCATTATGTTGGGCTATGGGCTCATCGGTGTGGCAGTCCTGTATGTCTACCGCTGCGAACTTGTCCATTACCGAGCGGCTTTCCCACTTGTGTTGTGTGGATTTGTCCTGTTCGTCTGTATGGGGCTGCTTGATGCCATACTGAACCGCAATGATGTTTTTTTCTTCATGGGTATCAGCCAAAAGGGAAGCGACTTCTTAGGAAAATGGCTCGGCGGCGTTGAGGAAGGCTTAAAAATTTTCGCTGAGGCCGCCCTGCTTGGAGCGGCCTACAGCTGTCTCTACCTGATACGAAAGGATGATTTCGTACAGGGAGGAGTTCGCCCTAACACGGCTGGTTCAAGATCATGATTGACAAAGCCGGCCCTTCCAGAGTAGCCTCCTCCTGCTGGGAAGTGGCTCACAATCTCGCTCTTCACTAGAGCGACAGAGGTGTCCCGGGGATTGAGTATGCTCTTCAGATTCCTGAAGAGGAAGTAAAGGAGGGTGTTATGAATACACGATTCGTCAGAAGGGTTGCTGTTGGGGGACAGACGGTCCTGCTCGTCGTCGGACTGTTACTCCTGCCTCTTTTTTCTCAACCGGGGCAGGCTGCGCAGGAGCTACTCGACATTCAGAAAAACCATGGCCAGTGGGCTATTTCAGGCCGGGACTATGCCCTCACCCGTTATAGCAGTCTGAGCCAAGTCTCCACGCAGAATGTCAAAGACCTGCAAGTCGCCTGGACGTTTTCTACCGGCGTCCTGCGCGGACACGAAGGCACGCCGCTGGTCATTGGCGACACCATGTATATTGTGACGCCCTTCCCCAATGTGGTGTATGCCATTGATCTATCAGATCCGGGCCACGCCATTAAATGGAAATATGCGCCTATACAAAACGAGGACGCTATTCCGATTGCCTGCTGCGATGTGGTGAATCGGGGCGCGGCCTACGTGGACGGCAAGATATTTTTTAATCAGCTCGACGCTCACACCGTCGCCCTGGATGCCAAGACCGGCAAAGAGCTGTGGAAGGTCAAGCAGGGTGACATCAAACAGGGTCAGACCATTACTATGGTGCCTCTGGTCGTGCGTGACAAAGTCATCACTGGCGTGAGTGGGGGTGAATTTGGCGTGCGTGGATTTGTCACAGCGAATAATATTAATACCGGCGAGCAGGTCTGGAGGGCGTATAGTACCGGACCAGACTCCGAGGTGTTGATTGGCGAAGATTTTTCCTCACCGTACGAGTCGCACCAAGGCAAGGATTTGGGAGTTACAACCTGGAAAGGCGAAGAGTGGAAGCGCGGCGGCGGCACGACCTGGGGCTGGTATAGCTACGACCCCGAACTCGACCTGTTCTACTATGGCACGGGGAATCCGGGCGCCTGGAACCCGGACCAGCGACCGGGTGATAATAAGTGGTCCATGACGCTGTTTGCCCGCAACCCGGATACGGGCCAAGCCAAGTGGGCGTATCAGATGACCCCGCACGATGCCTGGGATTATGACGGCATCAACGAAAGCGTCTTGATTGACCTGCCGGCCAATGGAGACGGACAGACCCACAAGGTTCTGGTGCACTTTGACCGCAACGGCTTCGCCTACAAAGTGGACCGGACTTCGGGCAAGGTGCTGGCCGCGGATAAATTCGGTCACGTGAACTGGGCCAAAGAGATTAACCTTGAGACCGGCCGCCCGGTTGAGAATGCCGAAAAACGGACAAAAGAGGGCACGAATGTGGAGGGCATCTGTCCTGGTGCGATGGGAACCAAGGACCAACAGCCTGTCTCATATTCGCCCCGGACCAAACTCTTTTACGTGCCAACAAACCATCTGTGCATGGACTACGAGGGTATGAAAGTCCGCTATATCGCCGGCGTACCCTACGTTGGAGCGATTGTAAAAATGTTCCCCGGTCCTGGCGGCCACCGGGGTGAATTCATTGCCTGGGATCCGGTTACCGGTGAAAAAAAATGGGGCATTAAAGAAAAATGGTCCGCCTGGAGTGGTGCGCTCTCGACCGGCGGGGATGTGGTCTTCTACGGGACCATGGACGGCTGGTTCAAAGCGATCCACGCCTCGACGGGCGAAGAACTGTGGAAGTTCAAAACAGGCTCGGGGATTATTGGTGCGCCCATGACCTATCTTGGACCGGATGGCAAGCAGTACGTGGCGATCATGTCGGGGATCGGTGGTTGGTCCGGCCTCGTCGTCGCCGGCGACCTGGCAACGGATGATCCCACCGCGGCTCTGGGCGCGGTGGGCGCGTTTGCCGACCTTGGAAAAGATACGAATAAAGGCGGAATGTTATACGTCTTTGCGCTTGATTAAACGGATGTTCTTGACCCGGTGTACCGTCTCTGCATCTTTGAGATATGCTCAATCACACTGAGGGGGTGCGCCGCCCCGCCCCTCTTTCTTTCGCCTGCCTCGCTCTCCTCCTGTTCCTGCCTGCCCCTCTCCTCCTGGTTGCCGCCTGGGCAACTGAGACCTCAGAAGCGGCCAGGCTGTTCCGTGTCTGTGCAGATCCCAACAACCTGCCGTTTTCCAATCAGCGCCAAGAGGGATTTGAGAATAAAATCGCTGAAGTCCTGGCGCGTGGGCTAGGACAATCCGTCGCCTATACCTGGTGGCCCCAGCGGCGTGGCTTCCTGCGCGGCACGCTCAACGCCGGCAGGTGCGATGTGGTCATGGGCCTGCCGGCCGACATTGATGGGGTCTTAACGACGCAGCCGTATTACCGTTCGGTCTACGCGTTTGTCTATCCCGAAGACGCGCCATACGACCTGTCCTCCTTTGATGACCCCGTCCTCAAGGACCTGAAAATCGGGGTGCACCTGATCGGTGATGACTACACCAACAGCCCGCCGGCCCATGTCCTGAGCGGGCGCGGGATTGTGGACAATGTGGTTGGCTACAGCGTCTTTGGCAATTACGCCGACGACAGCCCGCCGGGAAAGATCATCGAAGCGGTCGCCAACAAAGAGATAGATACGGCTATTGTGTGGGGGCCGATTGCCGGCTATTTCGCTCAACAGCAAGCCGTCTCACTGCGTGTGGTGCCCGTGTCGTCTGAGGCCGAATCAGAGGCCCTCCTGTTTGCCTATGATATTGCGCTGGGCGTTCGGAAGAATGACGAAGCGCTGAAAAATACGCTCGACGCCCTGCTGACGCAGTACGCGGAAGAAATCCGGAATATCCTGGTCCATTACGGCGTCCCTGGGATTGACCATCAACCGGACGATTCTCGGCAGGGCACGGGCGCGTCCGACAAACAATCGTCCTCATTGTCCCCATCTGCCGGCGACCAACTCGGGTCCAATGCTGAGGCGGTGCAAGACCTTGCCACAGGACTGGCAAAGCTCAATCCGTATACGGGCAATCCGGAGGCAATCAGCGAGGGTGAAGAGCTTTACAAACTCCTCAATTGTTACAGTTGCCACGGCTTACGTGGCGGGGGAGGGATGGGGCCTGACATAACGGATGAGGCGTGGAAAGAGGGTACGGGCAGTGATACCCGGGTGATGGACCAAGTCATGACCGGGCGCAATAAAATGCCCAGTTACGACGGGGTGATTACCGAAGAGGAAGCCTGGAAAGTCATCGCCTACGTCCGGACCTTATATAAGGGAGGTCCGGCGACTATTGAGTGGTAAGGGGGAATACGACTCCCGAATCTCATGATACATCAGAAAAAGCCAGGGACAGGGGAGCATGCCTATGCAGTGCCCGGATTGTGGGCAAGCCAACCGGACGGGAGCAAAATTCTGTGACGAATGTGGAACTCCTCTCCCGGTCCGTCCGGTTGGTACAATTGCTCCCCTGTCGTCAGCTCCGTCAACACTAGAGCCGCCTCAGCAAAATCGTCCAGCCGCGCCTGACCCGGCGCAGCCGCATACGGGCCGGCGACAGTTGACGGTCATGTTCTGTGATATCGTAGGCTCTACCGCGCTGACCGGCCAGCTTGACCCCGAGGAGTGGCGGGACATCGTTCGGACCTATCAAGACACCTGCGCCGGAGTCATTCAACGTTTCGGTGGCTATATCGCCCAATATCTTGGTGATGGTCTCCTGGTCTATTTTGGCTATCCGATTGCCCACGAAGACGCCGCTGTACGGGCTGTGAAAACGGGCCTGGGCATTCTTGCTCAGCTCAATCACATGAATAGCCAACTCCAGAAAAGCGGACGCTTACCGTCTCTCCGTCAGAACGGACAAGGCAAAAAAGACGCGCCGCGGATTCGGCTACGCATCGGCGTCCACACTGGACAGGTTGTGGTGAGCGATGTGGGGGCCGGCGAGCGACACGAACACTTGGCGCTTGGTGAGACTCCGAATATCGCGGCCCACCTGCAAGCCATTGCCAAAGCCAATACGGTCGTGATGAGCGCGGCGTCCTATCGCTTAGTGGAAGGCTTTTTTGAGTGTCGCACGCTTGGGCCACATGCGCTCAAAGGCCGGGCAACTCCCATAGCAGTCTACCAGGTCCTTGGCGAAGAAGGCGCACGAAACCGGTTTGACGTCGCTCTGGAAGCTGGCTTGACTCCCCTGGTTGGACGCGCGGAAGAACTTGCCTTCCTTCAGCAGCGTTGGGAGCAGGCCAAGGTGGGAGAGGGACAAGTCGTGCTGCTGAGCGGAGAGCCGGGCATTGGTAAATCTCGTTTGGTCCAGGAACTCAAAGAGCAGGTAGCCAAAGCCGGCGAGGCGCGCCGGGAATTCCGCTGTTCGTCGTATGCCCGCAACACGGCTTTGTACTCGGTCATCGACCATCTGCAACGCTGGTTGCAGTTCCAGGGCGACGAACCTGAAGAGGAAAAGTTTCGCCGCCTGGAGACCGCCCTGGCCGGCTATCGTCGCCTGCCGGCAGAGGGGCTGGCCCTGTTTGCTTCCTTGCTGGCATTGGCGTTGCCCGAACGGTACGCTCCGCTCGACCTGAGTCCGGAGCGACAGAGACAAAAAATGCAGGAAGCCCTGGTCGCGTGGCTGGCTGAAGAAGCGGCAGAGCGGCCCCTCCTCATCGTGTGGGAAGACCTGCACTGGACCGACCCTTCGACGCTGGACCTCGTGCGGATGCTGATTGAGCGGGCCGCAACGCTTCATCTCTTTGTGCTCCTGGTCTTTCGTCCATCGGAATTTACGCCTCCGTGGCCACCTCAGCCCCCCGTACACTTTCTGCCGCTGAGCCGTTTGGAGCGTCGTCCAGTTGAGGACCTCATTACGTATATCGCCCAGGGACAGCGGCTTCCCCCACACATGGTGGAACATATCGCGGCCCAGACTGATGGCATTCCTCTTTTTGTGGAAGAGCTGACCAAGACCGTTATCGAGTCCGGCCTGCCTGAAAACGATGGGGGAGGGGCTCCCTCGCTCTCAGGCGCTATTCCGACCACGCTGCAAGACTCCTTAATGGCCCGGCTCGACCAGCTCAGCAGTATCGCGCGTGAGGTCGCCCAAATCGGGGCCGTGCTCGGCCGCGCTTTTTCGTATGAATTGATCCGGGCGGTCTGGCCGGCTGATGAGCAGCGTCTCGCGCGGGGGCTGGCTCAACTCGTGGAAGCCGAGCTGGTCTTTCAAAAAGGGCTGCCCCCCCAGGCCCGTTGGGTCTTCAAACATGCCCTGCTGCAAGATACGGCCTATCAGTCCTTGCTCAAGAGCAAACGCCAGCAGCTACATCAACAGGTAGCCGCTGTCCTGGTCAAGCAGTTCCCTGATATCAGGCACCAGCAACCGGAACTGGTGGCCTACCATTACACGGAAGCCGGCCTGCTCGACCAGGCGATCGGATTCTGGCAGTACGCTGGCGAGCAGGCCGTGCAACGCTCGGCCCATCGGGAAGGGATCGGCCATTTTGCCAAAGGGCTCGAATTGCTCAGCCAACTGCCGGAGACCCCGGACCGCAGCCACCGGGAGCTGACCATCCAGACCCGTTTGGGGCCAAGTCTCATGGCGACCAAGGGCTATGCCGCCCCCGAGGTGGAACGTGCCTATACCCGGGCGCAAGAGCTGTGTCAGCAGTTGGGGAAAACGCCACAGTCTTTTCCGGTGCTGCGGGGCCTGTGGGTCGTCCACGAGATGCGGGCCGAGTTGCGAGCCGCGCGTGAACTGAGTGAGCAATTGCTGGCCCTGGCCCAAGAGCTGGACGACCCGGACCTGCTCATAGAAGTCCACCGCGCGTTGGGCAACACTTTGCTCTGGCTGGGGGAGTTTGCCCATGCGCGTGAGCACTTACAAAAAGCCGTGGCCCTGTATAAGCCGGAGCAGCATAAAGCCCTGGCGTTTCAATACGGCACGGACCCGCGCATCGTCTGCCTGTTATACGAAACGCTTGCCCTGTGGGTCCTGGGCTATCCGGACCAAGCCCTGCACAAGAACCGCGAGGCTCTGACCCTGGCCGAAGAGGCCGCCCACCCGCATAGTCTTGTGGGGGCCCTGGTCTGGACAGGTTTTCTGCATCAACTCCGGTATGAAGCCACGCTGACACACGAGCGGGGGGAAGCGGTGGTCGCCCTTGCCCAGCAGCACGGCTTCCCCCATTGGGAAATGATCGGAGCGATTTTCCGAGAGTGGGCCACCGCCGCGCACAGACACACCGAGGCGAGCGTTGAGCACTTGCGAGCCGGGATTGCCGCCTGGCGTGTCACCGGAGCGGAACTTCTCCGACCTTATTTCCTCGGGCTGCTTGCCGAGCAGTACGGAAAGGTCGGGCGGATTGACACCGGCTTAGCCCTGCTTGATGAGGCGCTGGCTGTTGTCAATACTAGTGCAGAGCGTTTCTCGGAAGCGGAGTTGTATCGGTTGCGGGGCGAGTTGCTGTTGGGGCAGGAGGAAAAAAGGCCCTTGGCACGGATGAGTCGGACCGGCCCGAACAGTGAGGCAGAAAGCTGCTTTCACAAAGCCCTGTTGATTGCCCGCCAACAAGGGGCCAAGTCGTGGGAGCTACGGGCTGCGACGAGCCTGGCCCAGCAGTGGTTGAAACAGGGCAAACGAGGGAATGCGCGGCGGGTGCTGACAGAGACGACTGATTGGTTTACTGAAGGGCGTGAAACGCGGGACTTTCAGGCTGCTCAAACACTGCTTGCCGAGTTGGTATAACGATGGAGAGGCGACCTATCATAATGCAAAAGACATCGGGCCGGCTGAGCCTACTGCTGCTGGGAATCTGGCTAGTATCTCACGACGTGAGGGCACAAGAAATCCAGGCGGTAGACTTGGGAGCGCAGGAAATCCAAGACATCCAAGCCGAAGGGGAAGGCGTACCGCAAGCCGAGGCGGCAGCGCCGGCCGAAGCCTTTAGTGCCAGGGTGTATACGCAGTTGCCCGATACTCCGGAGGGAATCGGGCTGGATACCCAGGGGAATCTGTATGCCTCGCTGTTCCATACCGGCGAGGTCGTGCAACTCAAAGAGGATGGGCAATACGTCCATATTGCCTGGGTTCCCGCTGAAGCAGACAGTGGAAAGGGGCACGTCCTGGGTATTGCCTCAGACAAAGATGACAATTTATACGTGGCATACAAAGCGCCCTCCAAGTATGACCGTGTCGGCGACCCGCGCCACCCTGCCTGCCGGGATGCGACCGATGTAACCAGTGGGGTCTATCGGATTGATGCCGAGACGCGCGAAGTCACGCCCGTGGCCACCCGCGGCGATGGCTGGCCCTTTTGCTTTCCCGATGATGTCGCCATCGATGACGTGGGGAACATCTATTTGGCCGATTTGACGTATGCCGGGATTTGGAAAATTACGCTGGACGGGACGGTCATATTGTGGTCAGAGCATCCGCTGCTCCACTGGTCGCCAGTGCCGTATTCCGGCTTCCCACTTGGGGTGAATGTCCTTGTCCTTGATGCAGGGCAGCGGAATATATATGCGGCCACAAGCGGCGACCCGCTCGTACTCAGGATCCCTATTCAGTCGGACGGCAGCGCTGGAGAGCCGGTTGTCATATCCCGTGGCCACGGTCTCCTCGACGGTATTGCCCTGGACGAGGAGGGCAATATCTACGTCTCAGAGATTTTTCGGAACGAAATTATCGGTCTGTCGCCCGACGGCAGCCGGCGGGTGGTGGTCGCCAATAAGGAATCAGCACCGCTTGACGGCAATGCCAGCCTGGTGATCCGCGCTGGCATACTCTATGTGGCAAACCTGGGTTTTGCGCATCCGCGCTGGCAGGACGCGGACAAGACGGTTGTTGCTATTCAGGGGTTTCCACGGCCTTCTCAATCGCAGGATTATTAGGGTTATTGGAAAACCAAAATAAAAAGGGGCAGGAAAAATCCTGCCCCTTTTCGGTTAGTGCGTTAGTGGTAGGTGAGTTAGTGGTAGGTGAGGCTTAGTCTCTGCCGTGGCGCAGGAGGTGGCCCGGGGTCGCGCCGGTGCAGTTGCCGTCTTCAAATGTGACGTCGCCATTCACCATGATCCAGCGGTAACCCTCAGCGTACTGGACGCGCCGCCATTCGCCACCTGGGAAGTCGTGGACGACCTTTGGCTTCTCCGGGGTGAGCTTCAAGTTCTCAAGATCGTAGACGACCACATCTGCCCGTGCACCTTCACTCAGGACGCCGCGATCTTGGAAGCCGGCGCACTGGGCAGGCATAGCGCTCAGCCGATAGTGGGCTTCTTCCAGGCTCATAAAGCCGGCGTCGCGAACCATCCAGCTCAACATATCAGTCGGGTAGGCACCAATGGTGATGAACTTGGTATGCGCACCACCGTCTGACACACCGGCCATACTGTACGGAGAAGACATCAGCTCGGACACATAGTCCTCACGGACGTTGCGAGCGGGAGTATAGAATTCGGTTTCCAGATTCTCCTCAATCGCAATATCGAACATCGCGTCTATGACATGCTTGTTCTCCATCTTGGCGACTTCTTCGACCGTCTTGCCAATGAACTTTTCGAACTTCTTGTCCTTCACGGTTTCAACCGTGAAGTCTTTGAGCGATCCGGTCACGACCGGCGTATGTCCGGTATCATATTCTGCGACCAAGGCCTGGCGAATGGCAGGGTTTTTGAGCTTTTCAAGCCGTTCGGCTGGCGTGCCCATGGTCACTTCACGCAGGACATCATTTCCGTCGAACAATCCTGACATATCGGCAAAACTGAAGTACAACCCTTGACGAAATGTCGCGGTCTGGTTGTAGATCTTGCGCCCGGCTTTGTTGGTCTTTTCCATCCAACGCAGGATACGGCGATGGATACTCGGTCGGTCGTCACGCGTAGCCGTGGCATTAAACAGAATCGGTCGGCCACACTCGTCGGCCAAACGATCGTAGAATCTCATATCGGCTTCAAAATCGGGGCTGGATTGGGTGAGCTGGATAAAGCCTTCTCCACGTTCCTTTAACACCCGACCAAAGGATAGCACGTCTTCGTCAGCCATGGTGTCCGTCACCATCGGTGTGCCGTCGTAGTCGCGCTGGACAGACACAAAGCCATCCCCCAAGCGCTGGGCCGAGAATCCACAACCACCGGCGTCCAGGGATTCACTCAGAATCTGGCGCATGGTTTGTTTTTCTTTGTCTGTGGCCGGACGACTCTTGGCCGCTTCGAGCCCCATGGTCCAGATCATAATCGGTGCAATGGGAACAAAGCTCAGGACGTTTACCCCTTTGGGAGTTTGGTCAAGGAAGTCAAGCCACTCTGGGAAAGTGACCCAGTCCCACTTCATGCCGGCTTTCATGGACTCGTACGGAATAGCTTCGACACGTGACATGGTCAGCATGGCTCGCTCGCGCATCTCGGGTTTCATCGGAGCGAAACCAAATCCACAGTTGCCGAGCACAATCGAGGTGACCCCGTGCCAGCCGGACAGCGTGACGTAGGGGTCCCAGTTAATCTGGGCATCGTAGTGGGTGTGGAGATCAATAAAGCCCGGCGCGACGACCAACCCGTTCGCGTCCAGCGTTTTTTTAGCATCGCTCGGATTGAGCTTGCCGTTGGGTTCGATCTTGGCAATCTTGCCATCTTTGATCCCAACGTCCCCCGTAAAGCGTGGAGTGCGGGAACCATCGACGACGGTACCACCTTGGATAAGTACGTCATATTCAGCCATATATGCCCTCCCTAATGGATCAGAAAAATTGAACGTTCACTCAGTCTCTGCACCGAACCATGCCATAGGCCGACTATTGATGTCAACACGGCGTTGCCTGTTTTTCTTAGTGCTTCATATACAGCACGCGTATAGAGAAGAGGTCTGGTAAGAATGGACAGAAAGAGTGGGAGGGAAGCCTGCTTCCCTCCCGTTATAGATTGTCCTTCCTCTTACTGAATGCCGTACAGTTTGGCCGCATTCCCGCCAACGACTTTTGCGACCACATCTTCTGGCGCTGGGGCGAAGTGTTCGGCGATATATTCCTTGGAACGTGGCCAAGGTGAATCGGTATGCGGGTAGTCTGATGACCACATGATCTTGCCCATGTCATAGCGTTTGTGGGTGTCGATCCACACATCCTCAAACTGGAACGTCGCCCAGACCTGCCGTTTGACATACTCGCTGGGCATCATCGACAGATGAACGTTCTCGAAATGCCGCAGCCGCTCATAGCCGTGGTCGAGCCGATACATGAAATGCGGTAGCCAAGAAACATCATTCTCAGCCGAGACGATTTTCAGTTTGGGATGTCGCTCAAAAACGCCACCGTAGACCATGTCAGCCAAGGTGATCTGAATTTCCTGCGGCAGGCTCATATAGGCGTGCAGGATTTTGCTGAAGTCGATGCCATGGCCGCGTCGAGAGGTCAGGATATGGAGCGAGAGCGGCATATTGAGGTCAGCGGCGGCATCCCAGAACGGATCGTATTCTTTGCTGCTATAGGGATGATCGTCCGGCGGTGCACCCCAAATCAGTGCGCCTCGCATACCCTTCTTGGCGATCCGTTCAAGTTCTTTAATACCGGCGGGAATGTCTTCAAGCGTCACCGCGCCCAGGCCGATTAGCCGGTCGGGAGCGTGACTGCAATACTCGGCTCCCCAGTTGTTGAAGGCGCTGAAGGCGTCGGCCCGCAGTTCAGCGTCTTCTAAGCCAAACAGTAACATGCCCATTGAAGTATACAGCGCTTCGGCACTCACCCCATCGCGCGCTTGGTCTTTGAGGCGTTCGGCTGGGTCCCAGACGCTCTTTGGAGCGACCTCAAATCCCTTTTCCATGTGTTGGGGCAGCTCTTCGGCGCTCTTACCCGAGCCGAAGAAGCCGGCCACTGGAACTGGGGTAATGTTTTCACACACAAAAAATTCGCCGTCTTTCCCATTGTGTCCCTGGACGGTGTGGGGCGCTCGCTCACGAAATTTCTTGTTCATACGTTCTGCCCACATATTCGGGGGTTCGACAAAATGTGAATCGCCGGAAATGATACGATATGCCATGCGCTGACCCTCCTTTGGCCAAAGCGAATCGCCTGTCCAATCAACTGCCAACTGTTTGGATGCGTCGCGTTTCTTTTAGTCCAGTGAAGCTGCCCATCTTTGCCCATCTCGGGCCGGTGCCGTATACGCCTCAGGGTGGACTCTTTTATTGCTAATACGTGAAGGCATCGTGTGTTTCCCTGTCACAGCGCTGCCCGTCTCGTCCTGGTCAAGCGGCGGATAGTATCAAGACCGGACCTGCCCACTCCGCTGTGAATGTTGAGACTATAGGACTGTCCGATTACGAAAGTCGAACGGTCGCATGAGGCATCTGAGGCATCAGGCGCCGTCCACGGAGACGGTTCTTTCGGCAAAGCGCCACTGCCCCTCGTGTTTGACCAGACGATCTTCGTATTCTCCTGCAATCGCGATTTTCGTTCCGTGCTCTTGCGTGGTCGATGTCAGCATGAGGAAGCAACGAGAGTGGGCGGTCTCTCCGTCAACCTCGGTGAGGATGTTGGAGACGTAATGGCGGAGGTTGGGTGTGTCAGCCGTCAGGCGTTTGACCTCAGCGATAAATCGGTCGAGGTCGCTGTGGGCGGCAAACCGACCAATCACACCGTTAAAAATACCATCCGGGGTAAAACAGTCGGCCCAGCCCTGAAAGTCATTATGGTCGATGGCAAAGTTGTAGCGGGCAATAAGTTCGGCAATGGCTGCTTTTTCACGAGTCAGCTCATCTGGTGTCATAGCGCATTCCTCCGAGAAGGTTTCTTTACCATTCGCCATAGTAAACCTCACGCCCGGTGACAAGGAACGATCGTGTGACGCTTCTGTTTCCCGACTCTATTTGATAATATGGATCTGTCCGATGCTACGATGCCATGTGAAGGGGGAGGGCAGATGGGTAAAGAAATGAGTGTACGAGGGGTTGGTGTTGTCTTGGGTCTGGTCCTGAGCATGGGTCTGACGTCCCTTTGGGTTCAGGCACAAGAGCAAATGCCAGGAGACGCACCAGTGGCGGCTGAGGCTGTCGAACTGGCGTCCGGCCAAGAGGCGGTGGAACAATCTGGACAAACTGGACAAGCACAACGACCTACAACCTTGACGTTAGCCCTGGCCGAGCAGTTTCTTGAGGCGGCCAAGGCAGAAGCACTAAAACAAGGCTGGACCATGAGCTTTGCCGTCGTCGATGCTACCGGGCGCCAGGTGGCGCTCATCCGTATGGACGGCGCCCGTTGGATGACGACCCGGGTCGCCCAGGCAAAAGCCTTTACTGCGGCGACGTTTCGGCGCCCTTCGGCGGCGGTGGAAGAGCTAGCCGAGCAACGCCCGGACTTATTTCAGAGTCTGACTCAGCTGATCGATGAACCCATGCTCCTCGCCGGCGGAGGACTGCCGATTATTATTGATGACAAGTTGCTTGGCGGCGTTGGTGCGAGTGGCGGCTCTGAGGCTGAGGACATTGACTGCGCCCAAGTTGGTCTGGACGCTATAGGGGCAGAGTAAGCGTTATGAAGAGCGGACTTTTACTCCTGCCCGCTCTTCTTGCAACATGAACACCGAGGTCGAGTCGCGCTCGCCCCAGCCGCGGGCCAGGGCTTCGATGAATTCTTGCTCCAACAGGTTGGCCATTTTCATTGGCACGTCAAACTCCCGCCCCAAGCTTGTGGCTAGCCCAACATCCTTGCGGGCGAGACGTAAAGCAAAGCGGACAGTATCGAAATCGCCTTTGAATATGCGTTGCGGCAGGGTGTGATTCAGTGTGAGCCCTTGGCCCATAGCGCCATCTGCAATGGCGCGGCGAAGAGCCTCGGGTTCAACCCCGGCCTTCACGCCTACAGTCAGTCCCTCCGCCAGGAGGGCGCGAAATCCGTTACTGACCATATTATGGACAATCTTGGCAATCAGACCACAGCCAATCCCGCCGACGTAGGAAACCTTGTTGCCAATCGCGTCGAGGACCGGTTTGACCCGCTCATAGATGGCTTGGTCGCCGCCGACCATAACCGCCAGTGTGGCCGCTTGAGCGCCGACCGGACCGCCACTGACAGGGGCGTCAAGGACATGGACGTTTTGCTCTTGGTAGGCGGCGTGAATCTCTCGAATGAGTGTCGGCGAACTGGTCGAGAGATCGATATGGACGGAGTTGGGATACGACCCGGACAGGATTCCTGCTTCACCTAAAGCGACCGCTTCAACCTCAGTCGGGCCTGGCAGCGAGGTGAAGGTCATCTCACTCGCAGCCGCAACCGCCTTGGGACTGTCGGCCCACTTGGCACCGTGTTCAAGCTGGGACTGCGCCGCTTCTTGACGCAGGTCGTGTACGGTCAGCCTGTGTCCAGCCGCAATGATATGTGAGGCCATCGGGCCGCCCATATTGCCCAAGCCGATAAATCCCACTCGCATGGCCTTGCCTCCGTTTGAAATTCCTGGACTATGCTTTCGGTACTCGTACGGTGACGCCAGAACGTTCTTCTTGCAGGGCGAACGGAGCGGTCGAGTCGCGCTCTGCCCAGCCACGGGCCAGACCTTCGATGAATTCCTGCTCCACGATACTGGCGACTTTGAGCGGCACCTCACACTCACGACCCAGTTCGGTCGCCAACCCCAAGTCTTTGCGCGCCCCCCGAAGCGCGAAGCGAACAGTGTCGAAGTCGCCTTTGAAGATGACTTCGGGAAGCATGTAGTTCAGCATTAACCCCTGACCAACTGCCCCATCGGCAACGGCCTTGAGTAACGCCTGCGGTTCAACCCCAGCTTTGACCCCAAGGGTGAACCCCTCGGCGAGGAGAGACTGGAAGCAGATGCCAATCATATTGTGAACGATTTTGGCAATCTCACCGCAGCCGATTCCGCCCAGGTAGGAAACCTTGTTGCCAATCGCGTCGAGGACCGGTTTGACCCGCTCATAGATGGCTTGGTCGCCACCGACCATGACCGCCAGTGTGGCCGCTTGAGCTCCGACTGGCCCACCGCTGACGGGCGCGTCTAACACATGGACGTTTTGCTCTTGATACGCGGCTTGGATTGCTCGGATGAGGGTCGGTGAGCTGGTTGACAGGTCGATGTAGACCGAGTCAGGTTGTGCGCCCTGGAGAATGCCGCCCTCGCCTAGCGCCACAGCCTCGACTTCTTTCGGGCCTGGCAGAGAAGTGAAAGTAATCTCGCTCGCGGCGGCAACCGCGCGGGGACTATCGACCCACTCGGCACCGTGCTGTAAGTGGGGTTGAGCGGCTTCGCGACGGACATCATAGACGGTCACATCATGTCCGGCCGCAATGATATGCGAGGCCATCGGGCCGCCCATATTGCCGAGTCCAATAAATCCTATGCGCATCTGATTCCTCCTTTTTGCAAATGCTTAGGCTTACTTCGCCCCTACAAGACGAAACTTTGGTAGCGTGACCTCAGAAGTGACATCATCAAACGCAACTTCAACGGCAAGGCCACACTCAAGCTCGTCATTCTCACACTCAACGACTTGGCTCATAATCTGGAGCCCTTCAGCCAGATTAATAAGCGCAATGTTGTAAGGGATGTCGTCGGCAAAGCCGGGGTGCCATTGCTGATGGTAAACGCCATACGAATAAATTATGCCCTTACCGCTGAGTTGAACCCAGTCCTGGTCCGGGCTGAGGCAGTTCGTACAGGCCGGTCCGGGGGGAAGGTGGATATAGCCGCAGGCTGTGCACCGTTGGGCAACGAATTCATGACGCTTGGCGGCTTGCCAATACGGTTCGTTCCATTTTTCGATCACGGGCAGGGGTTTATTATAGTCGGGCATGGGTCTTTCTCCGGTTTACTTTCGTAAAATCAATGCGCCGGCATGCTCACGCAAGCCGCCGGTGTACGTACACATGAGGCGTTCCACATCCTTGATCTGTCGCGCGCCACATTCTCCGCGCAACTGCCGGACGGCATCACAGGTGTTTTGCCAGCCGACCATATAGGTTTCAGACAATTGCCCACCGTTGACGTTCAGCGGCAGTTCGCCGCCCAGCGCGATACGCCCGTCTTGAATCCAGCGGCCAGCTTCACCCCGTGGACAAAATCCGTAATTTTCTAAGGCGGCGATCACGGCCGGGCTGTACGCATCTTGGACATACAATGCTTGTATGTCCTGTGGCGTGCACCCAGCCATATCAAAGACCATCTTGGCGACCGCTTCCTGCTGAAAACTCTGCATCACCAGGTCTGGCGTTTCATACGCGCGAAAAGCCTCTTGGCGACCCATCCCCCGGATATAGGCTGGTGGCTTTTTCAGATCTTGAGCGCGGTCTGCCGTCGTCAGGATAAAGGCGTGCCCGCCGTCGGTGATATAGCAATAGTCAAATAATCTGAGGGGCTCCACAATGTAACGGGCACTCATATAATCGTCGAGCGTGAGCGATGTTTGCTGGGCGGCTTTGGGGTTCAGCCTGGCATGCGTGCGCTGATTAATCGCAATCGTGGCGAGCTGCTCTTCGGTTGTCCCGTATAAATGCATATGACGCCGAAAGGCAAACGCAAACGGTCCGGATGGATTAAAGGCGCCGTAGGGCGCGTGTTCTTCGAGCAGAGCCCCGCCGAATCTATTCCGATTCGTCTTCTGGTTTGTGCCGTATACCAGCAGGATGTACTGAGCCATGCCGGCGTTGAGCAGCAGGGCAGCGTGCTGAATCATATAGCAGCCGGTGGCCCCCGAGGCTTCAACTGCGCCGCCGACTTTTGGATTCAAGCCGAGCATCAGCCCAACTTTGAGATAATCGCCCTGCCTGCCGTAGCTGGGCTGAACAAATAAGCCGTCAATGTCGTCTTTTTTCAGACCGCAATCTTCTAACGCGGCCCTGGCGGCATCAATGGCCAGTTCATCGCCGGTCTTGTCCGGTACTGCGCCTTGTCTGGTATCGCCCACACCAACAATGCAGACGGTGTCACACAGCTCCTGAAGCCCCATACGTTGGCCCTCCGGCTCGGAGCTTAGTCGAAGCCTGGGTGCTGGTGCAAGGCGTTTGAGGCACGGACGCTTGACGAGAGAGGACACGGGGAGATAAGGCAGGAGGGCCAATTAGGAGGGCGTGGTCATGAAAACAATGATTCAAATGGTGCCGTCGATGCCGGTACGCTCCAACGAAGAACGGCGTGAGTTGCGACCGGTAGGACGCAATGTTGAGCGCTACGCTGAGATGATTGACGGCATGGTCGATATTGTGAAAGCCGCGGATGAGCTTGGCTATTGGGGCATGAGCTTTATTGAGCACCATTTTCACTCTGAAGGATTTGAAATGCTGCCCACGCCTGGGCTGATGAACGCCTGGTTAGGCCCGTATGCCAAACAGATGCGGATGGGCCAGTTGGGCTATGTCATGGGGACGCAAAATCCGTTGCGAGTCGCGGAAGAGACTGCGGTGCTGGACCATATTCTCAAAGGGCGTTTCTTTGTCGGCTTTGCGCGAGGCTATCAGGCGCGTTGGGTACGGACGCTGGGGCAGCAGTACAAAACCTTACCAACCTTGTCGAACCGAGAGTCTGCGGAACAGGCAAATGCGGACGATGTCAACCAGCAGATCTTTCGTGAGATGGTCGCCATTGTCAAAAAGGCCTGGACCGAACAGAGCTTTTCGTACAACGGCGATTTCTTCAAAGTGCCGTTCCCGCATGAAGGCATAGAAGACTATCCGGCCTATCCGTGTGCGCAGGAATACGGTGCGCCCGGAGAAATAGACGAGCAGAATCGGGTGCGCCAGATCAGCGTGGTACCGGCCCCCTACCAACGGCCGCATCCACCCGTCTTCATTAGTTCATCGGGTAGTGCAGACTCGGCGCGTTGGTCGGGCGAGCAGGGCTTCACCTGTTGCTATTTTGCGCCCATGGCCGGGGCACGAGTCCAAGATGTCGCCTACCGGGAAGGCGCGGCCCAGCGTGGGCAGACACTCAGCCCCGGACAAGGCCAGGGATTGTTGCGCTTCTTGTATGTCGGCAAGACGCGAGAAGCAGCCTACGAAAAAGTGGAAAAGTGCATCGTGCCGTTCTTCTCGGAATTTGCCTCGCACTTTTTCCCTGTTCTGCTCAGCGAAGGCAGTGGGTCCATGCTGGAGCGGGTACTCAACACGGGGCTGATCGTGGCGGGCACAGTCGATGATGTCAAACGACAGGTGGCCGAGGTGTATGAAGAGATTCCGTTCGAGTATTTTTCCCTGGTCGCCTACAACGGCCTCGAACCACAAGACCAACTCCTCGAAGACATCGAGCTGTTTGCCACCAAGGTCGCGCCCGAGTTTGCGTAATACCCCTTCGGGGCTCTTCGCTTCCACTTCAGTGAAGAAGGAGAAAGCGTCACCATGAAGCCTATTTGTCGGCTTCTCATCTGTATCGCCTTGTTGTGGGTCTGTGTAACGCCTCGTTTGGCAAAGGCACAGATTCATGACTGTAGCTTTACGAGGAACCCTTAATGGCAGACCGTAGAACCGATATCGACAGAGGTATCAAGAAATTACGCCGTCGCATTGAGGAGTTGAAGGGCCTCAATGCGAGCGAAGTCCGGTGGGACGATTCTTCGGTTAAACAGGTCGCGTCAGACATTGATGCCACCCTCAGTGCTGTGTTTGGAGAAGATTCCCAAGAACATGAAAAGAACCGGCTTCTTCTGTCTCCGCCCAGTCTGCTTAATACGAGCAATGATGCTGAACGCCAAGAGACATTCCCTGGAAGGATTGGCCATACAATCAAGAGGCTGGAGGAGCTTATCGAGAGTCTTGAAGAGAAACGCGAGGAGCCGGAGGCTGAGCAGCCGGGTACACCTCCCTTGGCTAAGTCAACTCCGAACAGTCACCGAGTCTTCGTGGTCCATGGGCGGGACGTGGCAGCGAAGGAGCAAGTTCGCACGTTTCTAAGTAAGTTAGCTCTTGAGCCCGTTATACTTAGTGAGCAGCCGAACCAAGGGCAGACGGTTATTGAGAAATTTGAGGGGAACGCGGATGTGGACTTCGTGGTGGTCCTTTTTACGCCCGACGACACGGGTAACCTTGCTAACTCGTCTAGTGAGCCTCGACCACGAGTCCGGCAGAATGTAATCTTCGAGCTCGGATTCTTCGTCGGTAAGCTCGGCAGAAAAAAGGTCTGTGTCCTGCATAAGGGTAGTATCGAGATCATGAGCGATTATCATGGCATCGCGTATGTTGAGATGGATAACGCTGAGGGCTGGCAATTGAAGCTTGCAAAGGAGATTCGGAGCACTGGCATCAATGTGGATCTGAATCGACTATCACAGTAGCGCAGTATTTCATGTCGGAAGGAACGACCGGAACTAGCAATATGGCAAAAGCAGAAGAATGGAGGGAAGCACGTCCGGGAGGGCTATGGCGTTACGGGCTCGAATTCATAACGGTCGGACATGACGCACTGGATAGCCATAGGAAGCGTGAGACGGCAGGTCGCGGCCCTGGCAGCAATCATGTACCGCTTTCACCTAGAGCGCCATTTCCAATTTATTACAACTTTCTGCACGGAGCTGAGCTCGGGCTCAAATCGTACCTCCTTTACGTTGAAGCGACGACGATGGAGAAGCTTCGAAGCAAAAAATTCGGGCATGATCTCGACCTATTATTAAATACGGCCCTTGACCATGACCTCCGTAGCCATTGTCCTGAATTGACAGACACCCACATCTCCACAATCTGTTCTTCGAAGGAACTCTATGCGAGTAAGCAATTCGAGTACATCAGGATTGGTGGTGCGCAGCTTATGCCCATTAATACGGTTGCCGAGGCCGCCGATACACTAATCGCTGGTCTTGGGGTCCTTCTCTGTCCGTCCAAACTCCTGAGGAATTTCTCTCAGGACTTGGCTTGGCTCAAGATAGCTCCTGATCAGTGCTCTCTGGCTCAATAAGGGAGAAGAGACACTGCCCAACAAATTCGCCACACCTCGAGTCGCCAGTCCTCAAATAGCGCAGGCCCAAATCAATATGACGAACAAGGGTCCTGTTAGCGCATACGAATAGCGAGGTCGGTAACAACTACCAGATGTCCGTCAAGGTTAAGGTGAAGCAGCGCAGGAAGATGACGGCGGACAAAGGCTCGGGCTGAGGGTTTGCCTGATGCAGACCCAGATCGCCGGAAGCCCAGCGCTTGGCACGGGAGTATCGTAGGTCGGGTGGCACACTACTCGACACTAGGCGCAACTGTAAGGCGACTCCTTGGTCTATCCTGCCCGCTTCATACGACCTGTGGCGGTCTCGACCGACATCGACTCGCTCTCAACGTACTCAAGGAGATTGTGGGGAAGCGCCTCAATATCAATGTGACGCGACGCCTCCGACAGAGTCACACTGACCAGCCGTTCCTCTGCATCGAAATCTCCGAGCGCGAGAGCGGCGATATCGCGTGTGTCTGTCACGGGCGAGTCGGACAACCGGATATAGAGGACATCGACGTCCTGGTAATATTCGAGCTTCATAGCCCAACCTCCTTCCCCATTATGGCCTGAACCGTCGATCAAAGAAAGCGTTGAAAATGGTCTCGTTATCGGGGAGTACGACCACGCGCAGGTAGCGCCCTTCTTCTTCAATCCATCCCCACTTGCGAATGCGCCCGTCCGCCTGGACTTCTTCGCGGATCGGATTTGTTACCACGCGAACGATCCATTCGTTCGGGATGTCTTTCCGATCAGCCTCTTGGCGGCGCTTGAGAAAGTAAGGGTGGAATTTCACGTCGTCCGTTTCTCGTTCAATTGGGAAGCATCGTAGTCTCGTCGGTCGGGTGAGCGCTGGAGCGTGCCACCCGACGATAGGCGTGACCGCTGGAGTCCCCTTAACTTATCCTGCCCGCTTCATGCGGTTTTTCAGTTCCGCAATCGAGACCGCTCCTTCTTCTCCCTCTATAACACGTGATGCGTATGGTGATCCCCTTTCATGATGGGTTTTGAAGGGGTAGCAGGCTCTCCTCATGGGCAAGCTCCGCAGCGTAGGCCAGCGCTGCATCAATATGCACGGGCTGGAGAGTTGGGTAACTCTGGATGATTTGGTCACGACTCGCTCCTTCGGCTAGGCTGTCAAGAATCGCCGTGACAAAGACCCGCGTGCCTTTCGCACATAACTGGCCATGACACAGCTTGGGGTCGTGGACCAAATACTTACGCCACTCAATCATCAAGAGCCCTCTTTCTTTCCCGCCCTGAACAGCAATGCCGGGCGCTCGTCCGATTTGTTGCCACTGATGCCATATTCATAGGCACGAATTATCACTCCTATGGTCACGCGCTGCGGCGTAGTAGCTCTGCTAGTGCCTCACCCTGGCGTTCGAGGGCACGACCGACCTGCGTGGTGCTCTCCCGCAACGTCTCCGTCATGACATCAATCTCTCTATCCCGCCGCCGGCCAGCCTGCTGTATCTGGGCCAGTCCCCATAGAATAGCGAGGACCCCAACGAGGCCGGTCATCGTCTGAATGAGGGTCGGCATGTCGCCTAACTCTATTTCGTCCTTCTTCTGTCCCTATTGCGCTTAGCAGTATACATAATAATTTGTACAAACATTGGGAGTTGAGAATCTTAAAAACAGGGAGGATCACACTATGGTGTATGAGATGCGTGTATATACGCTACAACCGGGGAAGGTGCCGGAGTTTCAGGCGCTCATAGAAAAAGAAGGACTGCCGGTAATCAGTAAATACTCCAAACTGGTCGGCTGGTGGTCAACCGAGGTCGGTCCATTAAACGAGGTCGTCCACATTTGGGCCTATGAGGATATGAATCACCGGGCGCAAGCCCGTGCAGCCCAGGCGGAAGACCCCCAGCTGCAGGCGTTTCGTCCTCAGGCCCAAGGCATGATTGTCAGCCAGTACAACAAAATCCTGACCCCGGCCAGCTTCTCGCCCCTGCAGTAGTATTGAGAAAGGCCAGGGCGTTGCCCTGGCCGCCGTGCATGTAGCCCTGGAGAATGTGTCGCGGACAGTAGCCTGTCAGCACAGGTGGGGAAAAGCGTTCAATCAGCCAGACCCGCAATAAACCGGAGCGTTGCCTCGGCACATTCTTCCGGCATAGCCGCCGCAAGATGATAGGCCGCACTGGGTAAAACCAAAAGCTGAGAGTTGGGAATGCGCGTCTGCCAGTCGCGCACTGTTTCGACTGAAGCCAGCGCACTCCTGTCGTTGGTGACAACCAGGGTTGGGGCTTGGATCTGGGGGAGCAGTGCGGTGATGTCCATATTCCCGACATAGCGAAAGATGCCGGCCATCACCTGGGGTGATGATTTGCCCATCGTGGCAATCCACCACTCCTTCATCGCTGGGCTCACATCGCCCAAACGACGATCCATTGTGCTACGTGCCCAGGCTTCGACCCCGTCCTGTTGGACCTGCGCCAGCCAGCCGTCCGGGTTGAGGGAACTTTTGGAGAGCGTCGCCGGCCCACCAATGACCGTCAGGCTTTTGACCCGGTCGGGATAGTCATGGGCAAATTGCATGGCGACGCTTCCGCCGACACGCTGTCCCACCACGTGAACGGTCGCAAGCTCCAGTTGATCGAGAAGAGTCCGGAGGTCTTGGGCAAAGCCAGACAGAGACCAGCCATAGTCTGCTGGCGGAACAGAAGAGTGCCCAAAACCTCTCAGATCCGGCCGTAGCACTCGGAACCGGCGTGCCAGACGCGGCACCCAGGCGAACCAGGCTGCGCTCGTATCGGCAACGCCATGCACCAGCAGGATGGTGTCCGATGCGGTCCAGGGGTCGGTAAAGTCGTCGAGCTCGTAGTACAGATCGAGGGACTCATCAATGCGCAGCGTAGGCATGCTTTCCTCATGAGAGAAAGACAATCAGGTCGGATCGCCTCTACAAATTCTTGACCGACTCTTCGATCATGTCATCCAACTCCGCGGCCTTTCTTTTTTCCATCTCCGTCCGTTGCGCCAGGATGACGCCCCACGAATCGCCTTCGTATTTGTGAAATTTATCAACATTCCACAGCTCGGCCCGTTTGAACGACTTGGGGCAGTGGAAGTAGCATTCTTCGACTGTGACTTCGATGGCAAGCTGGGCCGGGCGGCCCCGAGCGCTGAGTTTTTCCAACAGCTGAGGTTCATCGGTAACACGGGCGTGGCCATTGATGCGCATGGTCCATTCCTCGCCAGGAATGAGAAAGAGTAGGCCGACGTGCGGGTTCTCCAGAATATTGCTGATGCTCTGGAACATTTTGTTGCCGGCCCGGTCCGGGAGATAGAGGGTGTGTTGGTCTGCGATTTCGATAAACCCCGGCGGATCACCTTTGGGCGAGGCGTCGCACCGCCCTTGAGCGTCTGCTGTGGAGACAATCACAAACGGACACTGCTCAAGAAACCGCGTGGCAGCTTCATCGATATAGGGCAGTTTATGCTTGACGGCGAGTTGATCCGGATCGCCAAAGCGTCCGGCCAAATCCTGCGTATCACGTGGGACACTCTGGACGGCTGCTGTACTCATAATCCCCTCCTTCTGTGCCAGCCAAATCCTGAATACGATAGGCCAATTTGCAAGCAGATGCAAAGGATTGTACGGAGGAAAGAGAGAGATAGAGACTAAGAGACAGAGAATCGAAGCGGATCCGGGGGAAGCATGATGAGCCAGGAACAGTACCAAGAGTCTGTTCGGCAGGCAGAAGAAAAGATTCTGCTCTTTTTACGGACGTTTGAAGATATTCAGGAGAATATGCACTTTGGGAAGATCCCAGAGGCGCAAGTACGGCTGCGAGACACTATTGGTGATTTTTTTGAAACTGCCCTGTCCACCTGTGCTGCACTCGAACCGCCCGCAGAACTCACCGAGTTTCATGCCGCATTCTCTGCCGCGCTGACGCATCTCGACAATACCAGCAAAGCTTTTCTTGGAGGGGCGCCCGGACCGAATTTTGGCGGCGCGTTTGTCAATAGCCGCTTCTCGCTGTGTCGCGGACTGGATCTGTTGTACAACCAACGCGCCCACCTGCCGACGCTGCAACACTACTGGCTGCTGCCGGAAGCGGCGTCCAACCCTGACGCGTTGGAGACGCGAGCCGACGGTGTGGAGGTGCCGGTTGGCATGATCCATCAGCAGCAGACCCAGGCGCATGCCGATTACTCGCTGTACGTGCCGGAATACTACACCCCTAACAAAAACTGGCCGCTCATCGTCTGCCTCCACGGCGGGTATGGACGGGGCGATGACTATATCTGGACGTGGTTGCGGCCGGCCAAGAGCAAGGGCTATCTGCTGCTGTCGCCAAAGTCTTTAGGTCCTACGTGGTCCGTCCTGCAACCGCCGGTGGATAGCCGGTCGATCCGGGCCATGTTTGACACGGTGTGTGAGACCTATAGCGTTGATCGTTCGCGGGTGTATCTGTCCGGTCTATCTGACGGTGGGACCTATACGTATTTGCTTGGGTTGGAGCAGGCTGAACTCTTTGCCGGGATGGCGCCCATTGCGGGTGAACTGAGCCCTGCCGCGGATGGGATGCTACGACAAAAGCAAGGCATTGATGTGCCGATCCATGTAATCCACGGTGTGCATGATTTCATCTTTCCGGTTGAAGCCATTCGGTCCTCGAACGGTTTGCTCGAACATATTGGCTACACCCTGAAGTACACCGAGCTGCCCGACTGGGGCCACGCCTTGACCTACACCATTAATGAAACCCTGGTGCTCCCCTGGTTTGAAGGTTTGGAACCGAAAGAACATGCGTAAAAAGGAGGAAACTATGTCTCAAGATGTGGAAGCTCGTTTAGCCGTACTGGAAGCAAAAATTCAGGACCTGAGTGACCGCGAGGCCATTCGGAGCCTGCGTTTTCGCTATCACGAATGTATTAACGGCGAGCTGTTAGACGCCATCCCCGATCTGTTTACCGAAGATGCAGAGTTGGACTTCGATTATCTGGGCAAGGCCACCGGCCGGGCCGAGCTGACAAAGTTTTTCCAAAGGGTCGAAAGTTTACTGTCGTTTGTGAAACAGTTTATGCACAACCACGCGGTTGAGGTGCAGGGGGATACGGGCAAGGGGTATGCCTACCTTGAGGCAAAGACCATCTCAAAAGGGGAGGCGTATTTCGTGGCTGCTCGCTATGACGACGAGTATGTCAGACAGAATGGCGAATGGAAGTTTAAGAAGATGTCGCTCACCCCGTATTTTACCGTACCGTTCAAAGAAGGCTGGGCACAGGAAAATCGGCTCAAGATGGGGAGATAGAAACACTTGGTTGTAACCAGAAGCACATAGGAGGCATACCATGGCCTACCAACAACTCAGTCTGGATCAGGTGGAAACGGCTGCGACTGGCTTCAAAGGTCCGGAAGGCGTTGTCGTTGATAGTGAAGGGAATGTTTATGGCGGGGGAACAGACGGCGTGATCCGCAAGCTTGCACTGGATGGAAGCGTCACCGAATACGCGAGCACAGGCGGCCGTCCAGCGGGGATGGCGCTCGACCAACAGGGCAACCTCTTTGTGTGTGACCCTGGCAAGGCTGCGGTGCTCAAAGTGACGCCAGACGGCCAGATCAGTCTGTTTGCCGATCAGGTCGGAGATATCAAACTCACCCTCCCGAATTTCCCGGTTTTTGACGCCGAGGGCAACCTGTATGTGTCCAACTCGACCGATCTGACATTTGGCAACTTTGATAAGCTTATGGAAGAACTGCGTAATCCATCACCGAAAGGGGCTCTCGTCCGTTTGCGGCCGGACGGCCGCGGAGAAGTCGTGACGACTGGCATCTACTTCGCGAACGGGACGGCGATCGATCCCCAAGAACAGGCCGTGTACGTCTTGCAATCAAGTCAGAATAACTGCGTCCGGGTTGCCATGCATAAGGACGGGACACATGGCAACCCCGAAGTTTTTGGTGAAGCCCTAGGGGCGCTGCCCGATGGGATGGCCTTTGATGCCGAGGAGTATCTGATTATCACCTTACCCATGGTGAACCGTCTGGTGGTGCTCGACCCGAATGGCACACTGTCTGTTCTTGTCGATGATCCGGACGGGACAAAAACTCAGGGACCGACGAACTGCGCCTTTGGTGGGCCGAATTTTGACGATTTGTATATCGCCCATCTCGAAGCCGACCACGTGGCTAAAGTCCATCTGGGACGCAAGGGACATCCGTTGTACGACCGACGCTAAGGGAAGCGTTGCCAGCTTTCCGTTGTGCGTCAGGCACGATGCTGGAAGGGAGCTTTCTGAATAGAGCAATGAAGGGTGGTACGCTGGATTGTTCTTGCTGTCTGGGGAATTGCTGTTCGGATTGTCTCTAACTAAAACGTTGCACTGCCGGCCAAACACATGGGGTTGTTGATCAGACGAATTCTACGACGGCTTTTCCCAAAACAGGCTTTGCATTACAGAGTGTATAAACGCCTGATAGCGAATAAGGACTCTTATCTGTACCTAACGGGATGGATGCAAAGCTTGGAAGAGCGAAAGCCTATAGATAAAAACGGAAACCCAATTCCATGGATGAACTTTCCTGTTGTCAGATTTCTGGAGGAGAGACTCAAAGATGATTTGACGCTTTTTGAATTTGGAAGTGGTTACTCAACATATTTTTTTGCTGATAAAGTGAGAGCGGTTACTTCCGTGGAGTATGATGAAAAGTGGTTTCAGCTTGTCAAATTACATCTGCCTGACAATGTGAACTTGATTTTTAAAGCAAAAGATATTGATGGTGATTACTGTCGTGTCATTTGCTCCACGAACGATCAATACGATGTGGTCATAGTTGATGGTAGAGATCGAGTGAATTGCATACGGCAAAGCATTGCAGCCTTATCATTACGAGGAGTCATATTACTTGATGACTCTCAGCGAGAGAAATATCAAGAAGGCATTCACTTTGCCAAGGAAAATGGATTTCGAGCTTTAGATATAGAAGGTTTAAAGGCTACGGGGGCAAGGATATATCGAACTACGATTCTGTATCGTGAAGGCAATTGTCTTGGTCTTTAAGAGACTACCAATTGCATGCACATGAATAGCAAGTAGCTTTGAATAATTCTTCCATTGCTGCTAGGCCGCCAAGTACAGGAGGGCGCTATGAAATTTGGTCTGCTCATGCCGTTCTGGAATCCCGCTCGCTGGGAACGGCCTTTTACCGGGTTATATCAGGACCTCCTCGACCAAATCGTCCACATTGAAAAGCTTGGCTACGATAATATCTGGCTGACCGAGCACCACTTCGACGATGATGGCTGGTCGCCTGCTCTCCTCCCCCTAGCCGCGGGTATTGCCACCCGCACGACCCGCATCCGGATTGGTACGTTTATTTTAATTCTGCCCTTTCAACATGCCTTACGCGTGGCCGAGGATTCCACCACCGTGGATATTCTGTCCAATGGTCGATTTGATCTTGGCGTTGGCAAAGGCTATCGCAATAAAGAATTTAATGCCTTCGGCTTTCCCCGTGAGCAGCGCGATGCGCACTTAGAAGAAGACTTGGCCGTTATTCAGGGATTATGGACAAACGAGTCCTTCACCTTTGACGGCAACTATTATCATCTCAAAGAAGCCCGTCTCACTCCACGCCCGGTCCAGCAGCCACATCCGCCGATTTGGATCGGTGCTCGCGGCAAGAAAGCGGTCGAGCGCGCTGCACGTCTGGGCTATCATCTGATGGGCACGGGAGAGGTTTCCCAGCAGCGTGCCTATGACGATGAGTTAGAGCGGAATGGCCGGAATCCGAAAGATTACTACTTAGCCCAACTACGCTGGGTGTATGTGGCGGAGAGTCGGGACAAAGCCTGGGATATCGTTGGCGAGCATATGCATTATCTTTTCTCCTCTGCTTTTCCGTTGCTTAAAGAAGCCGGAGACCTGCGTGCAGACCGAGCTATGAATCAGGTGCCAAGCATTGAGGAACTGCGCAATATTGACCCCACCATTCCGGGCGGGGCGCCCATTGTGGGAACGCCAGACGATTGTATTCAGGCCCTACAACGTTACCAAGATGAAACGCGGGTGACACATTTGGCCATGGGCATGCATCTGCCGGGGCTCGCGCTGGATAAGGTGAGTGATTGTCTGGAACTCTTTGCTCAGGAAGTCATGCCGCATTTTCACTAATGTAGGAGAAGTATGCCGAGTCTGCCAGACATGCTGAGAAGGTGAAACAGAGGGCAAACGATTTCCACGGTAGATCCCCTCCAGGGAAGGGAATTTGGAAGAGAGCTATTTTTTCTGTCTGAAGGTTGACAGCAGATTTCTCTAAGAGTATGCCGAGAGAAAGCATTCGTAAAACCATAAAGGGAGGGTACTATGCCGCAGTTTGATACAGTTATTAAAAACGGTACGATCGTTGACGGAACGAAGGTGCCGCGCTACCAAGCCGACCTTGGTATCAAGGACGGTAAAGTTGCTGAGATTGGGAAAATCAGCAGCAGCGATGCCAAAAAAGAGATTGATGCCAGCGGGCAGATCGTTGCTCCTGGGTTCATTGATCTGCACACCCACTATGATGCCCAGTTGCACTGGGACCCGTACTGTACGATCGGCAGTTGGCACGGTGTAACCACGGTCACCATTGGAAACTGTGGGTTTGGTTTTGCCCCGCTGCGGCCGCAAGATGCCGACCGGGCCATGTTGGCCCTATCTCGCACAGAAGCGATTCCTCTGGAACCCATGCGGGTGTCGATGAAGGTTGACTGGGAAACCTTCCCCCAATACATGGACCGTCTGTCCCGTATGCCGTTGGGCGTCAACGTTTCTCATCTGTTTCCGCTTGCCCCTGCAGTGGCGTATGTGATGGGTGGTTTTGACGATGCCAAGAAGCGCTTCCCAAATAAAGACGAGATGGACACCATTACCGGCCTGTACAAGGAAGCTGTGAAGGCTGGCGCCGCGGGTTGGTCTGCCCAGCGTCTGGTGCCCGAGAGCCGGGTGTCTGTGCAGCGCGACTATGATGGCACGCCGATGATCACCGACATCCTGCCGGATGAGTTCTATATGGATATGGCCAAAGCCATGAGCGAAGTGGGTGAGGGCTGTATTCAGTTTACCCAGTCCGGTGCAAGTGAAAGTTCTTTTGGTGTTGAGGATGACTTCAAATTCCTGGAAAAGATGACCAAGACAGCCGGCCGTCCGCTGCTGTACAACGCGCTCTTAATCAGTGACAAGCATCCTGAGTCCCACCAGGCCCAGCTGAATTGGGTCAATGCGGCGAACGAACGCGGCGCTCGCGTGTTCGGACAGGGCGTCACCGCTCGGGCCCCAGTGCGGATGACCCTGGAAGACTGGAACCTGTTTGATGGTATGCCGGCCTGGAAGGAAGCCACGCTCGGAACGGTCGAAGAGCGCAAAGCCAAACTGTCGAAGCCTGAGCTGCGCAAGGAAATGCGCGAAGACTACGACACTGGCGGCATGGACACTATGAATGTCATCTTTGGTGAGTTCGACAAGTTCATCGCGCGCAAGGTTCGCAATACCGAACTCAAACTCCAATACGAAGGTATGTCCGTGCAGCAAATTGCCGAAAAGGAAGGCAAGCATGTCATCGACGCTATGCTCGACCTGTCCGTGGCCGACGATCTGCGCACCGAGTGGGCCGGTCCGGTGGCCAATGCCAACATCGAGGGCTACAAGGAGCTGATGAGCTCGCCGTACACGCTGCCCGGCGTGTCGGATGGTGGCGCGCACGTGAAGTTCATTACGCCGGCCATCTACCCGACCGAGGTTCTGTCCTGGCTGGTGCGGGAGCAGGGCATCATGAGCCTGGAAGAAGCCCACTTCCGCCTGAGCGGGATTATGGCCTGGGCGGCGGGTATCACGGATCGAGGGACGCTACGTGAAGGCCAAGCGGCCGACATCGTGGTCTACGATGCCGATACCGTTAAGGCCCTGCCGGGCGAGATTGCCCACGATCTGCCGGCGAACGAGTGGCGGCGGGTCCAAAAAGCCGAAGGCTATAAGCACATCCTGGTCAACGGTGAAGAGACTTTCCAGAATGGTGAATGCACCGGGAATATCTCGGGCGCGCTACTCCGCAACGGTGCGGCCCGCTAGGCAACCCGCTTAGCGCGTTCCACCACGAATCGTAACCAACTAGACGGGGAACCGGAGAATCGCTCTCTGGTTCCCCGTTTTTTTTCCTCTCATGCGGCTCCGTTGTATGGACTAGATCAATAGATGGATAGAACGAATATGGCAGGCTGTCTCGACGGAATTAAAGTCCTTGATCTCGGACGGTATCAGGCCGGTCCACGCTGTGCGATGGTGCTCGGCGATCTTGGTGCGGAGGTGATTAAAGTCGAAGCGCCGGGTGGGGATGAGTCACGCGGCTTAGGCAGCGTCTACTGGTCCGCGTACAACCGAGGCAAGAAGAGTATTACGCTGAATCTGCGGAGCGAGCAGGGCATCTCTATCCTCAAGTCACTCGTGCCCAAAGTTGATATGCTGCTCCAGAATTTTCGGCCGGGAGTGATGGACAAGATGGGCCTGGGGTATGAGACACTCAACCAGCTCAACCGCGGGCTTATTCTCATCAACGTCTCCGGCTTTGGACAGAAGGGGCCGTACCGGGACCGGCCAGCCTACGACCCGATTGGGCAGGCCATGTCCGGTCTCATGGGGTTTACCGGATTTCCAGATGGTCCACCGATCATGACCAATTCGCCTATTATTGATCGGATAACGGCGTTGCATGCTACTATCGGGGCGCTGGGTGCCCTCCACCATCGAGATGTCACCGGAGAGGGGCAGTCCCTTGACGTATGTCTGCTCGATACCGGCTACACGCTGATGGAGATTCCTATCGCCCAATATCTCCTCAGCGGCAAAGAACCGCAGCGCCGGGGCAATACACCGGGAGGTATTGCGCCATGTAATACCTACCAGGCGAAAGACGGCTGGGTGTATATCCTGGCCGTGCCGCAACATATGTGGGGGCGATTCTGTCGTGGGATTGGCCGGGAGGACCTCATGCACGACGAACGTTTCTCCAGTATTTCAGGGCGGGCGTCTCATGCGGACGCGGTCAACGTTCTGGTTGATGAGTGGGTGAAGGACAAGACTGTTGCAGAGGTGGTGCAGATACTGGAACAGGCTGAGGTGCCGGTTGGGCCTGTGCACTCCGTGCCGCAAGCGGCCCAGGACCCACACCTGTGGGAACGCGAGATGCTGGTCGAAATTGAGGATAAAGAAAAAGGGCATACGTATGTTCCTGGTTTGACCGTCAAGTTCTCCGATACACCGGGGAAAATTGGTCCGATTCCACAACCGGGCGAACATAACCATGAGGTCTATCGAGACTGGCTGGGGCATAGTGAAGCAGATATAGAGGGGTGGCAGGAAGCCGGGGTGGTTTAGATACATTGAAAACTACCACAGGAGGGACTATGGCAGACGGAAAAGAAGGCATGCATACCAGCGTTGCACGGTTTGAAGACCTCAAACCGATTGACTACGCGAGCTTTATCAAGAACTACAAACCTGACGGCACCCAGGGCTATGCGTTGATCGGCCGGGCGGGAAAGACCAGTCCGGCGATCAAGGGTGACCACGGCTTTACCATGGCCATCAATAAGGTCAGTCCGGGAAAAGGAGCCCCGTTGCATAGCCATCCGAAACCCGAGGTCTTTGTGGTGCTGTCCGGCACTTGTGCCTTTTTCTGGGGAGACAAGGGCGAAAATGAGGTCTTCCTCGGACCGTGGGATACGATCTCCTTTCCGGCCGGAACATCCGAAGGGTTTCGGAATATAGGCGACCAGGAAGCGAATCTTCTGGTTGTCTTGAGCGGATCAGAAGTTGGTAAGGTGACGTTTACGAAACAGAGCGAGACGGCTGAGACGGCCAGCGTCGAGGCCTAGTGTCCCGACCGAGAAAAAGGAGGGCTTCCCATGGCAACATTTTCAGTTTTTCAGCGCATCAAGGAGAGATTCAGCCCCAAGAAAGAAAAAGGAGGGCCTCCCATGACAACATTTTCGGTTGATCAGGTCAATGTTTTTGGCAAGGGTGTATTACAGGCTGAAGGCGTAGTTGTTGATAAAGAGGGCAACGTCTTTGGCGGTGGCCGGAACGGTATTATGTATAAGGTCACACCCGATGGCACCGTGAGTGAACTCGTCACCCTGCCCGAGGGTTCTATCCCCAATGGGGTGACCATGGACCGCAATGGCGATCTGGTTTACTGCGATCTGGGCAAGCAGGCCATGATGCGCGTGACCCAGGGTGGAGAGGTGTCGCTGATTGCCGACCAGGTTGGCGCACTCAAACTGACGCTCCCGAATTTTGCCAGCTATGACGCCGAGGGCAATCTCTACGTCTCGAATTCGAGTACATCGACTATTGATAACGTGCTTGCCGAACTGGCGACCCCCTCAGCCAAAGGGGCGCTGGTCGTCATCCGTCCCAACGGGAAGAGTGAAATCGTGGCCGAGGGCATTTATCTGGCCAACGGCACCGCTATCGACCCGAAAGAAGACGCGGTCTACGTGCTGGAAAGCACCCGGAATGACTGTCTGCGCATTCAGATCAAGAAAGATGGCACGTTTGGCAAGCCCGAGATCTACTCCAAGGATTTTCCAGCCCTGCCGGACGGCATGGCTTTTGACGTGGACGGTAATATGTATGTCACGCTGCCGGCGGTGGTGACGGGCGGCGAGATGGTGCCGGCCCACCAGGTCATCGCCGTTGATACCAACGGCAACTGGAGCATGCTGGTCGATGATTCGGCTGAGGGCAGGAAACTCAACTTCCCGACCAACTGTGCTTTTGGTGGACCGGACTTGCAGACGCTATATATCGCCAATCTGGAAGGCGACCATTTTAGTTGCGTCAAGACTCCCTACTCAGGCCATCCGCTCTACCATCAGCGCTAACAGGAGAAGGTGGGCTATGAAGGCAATGCGAGCGCATCAACCTGGAGGACCGGAGCAACTCCGCTATGAGGATGCCCCCGACCCCGAGTTGGGGGAGGCACAGGTCCTCATTCGGGTCCGGGCGATTGGCATCAACCCGGCCGATTTGGTCCGGCTGTCCGGCAAGCTTGCACCGCTGAAACTTCCCTATATCACTGGTACGGACGTGTCTGGTGAGGTCGAAGCCGTGAGTCCGGGCGTCACCCAGGTTCAGGTCGGCGACCGCGTATTTGGCCGCGCGATCAGTGCCGGCTATGCGGAAAAGACGTGTCTGCTCGCCCACGAGACAATACCCCTGCCGTCCACGCTCTCTTTTGCTGAGGGGGCCGCGATCCCGATACCGTTTTATACTGCCTATTATGCCTTGCATCATAAAGCAGGGGTGCAGGCGGGAGAAACGGTCCTGATTTCTGCTGGGGGCGGTGGCGTTGGCGTCGCGGCCATTCAGCTGGCCAAAGCCGCGGGAGCTCGGGTGATTACGACAGTTGGGTCACAGGAAAAAGCAGATCGAACACGCGAACTGGGTGCCGATGTAGCGCTGAATTATAAACAGCAAGATTTTGCGGCAGAGGTGCTCAAGCTGACCGAGGGCAGGGGAGTGGATGTCATCATTGAGAATGTCGCCACAGATAACTTGGCTGCCGACTGCTCGGCCGTAGCCAAGTCCGGCCGCATTGTCTTAATCGGTACGGGCACCGGCAAAGCTCCGGACGCTACGTTCGGCGTGCTGCCGGCCCTCATCAAAGATCTCACCTTCTATGGCATGAGCCTCATTAATGCTGCCCAGGTCATCCCAGAGATGGCGGCCGCACTCACCCCGCTGTTTGCCGATGGAACACTCAAAGCATTGGTGAGTAAGACGTATCCGTTGGCTGAGGCTGCTCAAGCCCTGAATGACCTGCTTGCGAGTAAAGTTTTCGGCAAGCTGGTGCTGACGCCATAAAGAGCCCACTCAGCAAAAAGGAAAGGAACACTATGCCACTCACATTAGCGCTGGCAGAACAATTTATCGCCGCAGCCAAACAAAAGGCCCAGGAGAAAGGTTGGGACATGAGCTTTGCGGTCACAGACTCGGCCGGGAATTTGGTCGCTCTGGCCCGTATGGATAATGCCCGCTGGCTGACAACCGGGGTTGCCCAGAGCAAGGCGTTTACTGCCGCAACCTTTCGTCGCACCTCGCGCGAGGTGGCAGAACTTGCGGAATCCCGCTCGCAGTTGTTCACGAGTGTGGCTGATATTATTGGTCGGCCGTTGTTATTGGCTGGAGGTGGCTTGCCGCTCGCGGTGAACGGCGAATTTCTCGGTGGCGTTGGAGCCAGCGGCGGGACAGAAGACGAAGATATCGAATGCGCTCGTGCGGCGCTCGACGCAATCGGTGCCGAGTAAACAGACTGACAGCAAGCTGAATGGCGCAGCCCCTTAATATCCTCCTCCTTGGCGCTGTGGGGGAAGACGTTATAGAGAAGATAGAGGCTATTGATCCCCGCATTCGGGTTGTCGACGCACGTGGAAAGTTCGAGGTTGAGTATGCTGAGACATGGCCGGCGGAATCCGTTCGTCGCTATGTGTCACACTCACTCGTAGCGGCAAACAGCTCGACCCGCGCCGAGCGGGATGCACTGCTGGCTGAGGCCGAGGTCATCTGTATTCGCTTCCCTTTCCCGCTCGATCTGCATGCTCGGACGCCACGCCTCAAGTGGCTCCACCAGACACCTGCGGGTGCCTCAAATTTGCGCATGTGCGACATCTGGGGCAGTAGCGTCGTTGTTACAACGTCGCGTGGGCTGAATAACTCTTTGCCTATTGCGGAATATGTGTTGTCCACGATCTTTCTCTTTGCGAAGTCGTTGCCTCAAGCTTTTCATGATCAGAATAATCAGGAGTTCGAACGTCGCGCATATCGTCCCATACTGGTACAGGGTAAAACCGTAGGCATTATCGGCCTGGGTGGTATTGGGAGTGCTGTTGCGCGTCTCGCCAAAGCAGTCGGGATGCGGGTGGTAGCAACCCGGCGCTCGGTAGCCACTCCGCAGAGTCAGACGCAAGACGTGGACGAACTACTCCCGCCCTCAGAACTGTCTGCTCTGCTTGAGCAGAGTGATTTCGTTGTGTTGAGTACACAGTGGACACCAGAAACGGACGAACTCATTGGTGGAGCTGAACTACGCCAGATGAAACCGAGTGCGTACCTCATCAATGTGGCCCGTGGTGAACTGGTTGACCAATCGGCATTAACCATGGCGTTATGTGAGGGCTGGATCGCTGGGGCGGGCCTCGATGTCTACACCGGAGAATTCACCGGACCGCCACCAGAGGAACTCTGGCAACGGCCGAATGTCGTGATCACTCCGCATACCTCAGGTGGAACGGATGTCCAGCACGCAAAAGGCATGGAGCTATTTTGTGAGAATCTACAGCGCTACATCACCGGTCAATCGCTCCTAAATGTATTGGACTGGGAGCGGGGCTACTGAAGCCGGGCAGGGGCACCGATTCGTCGGGAAATGGGCCACTTTCTGTCGAAGTGCGTTTTCAGCAGTCTGGTCTCATCCTCAACGCTTGACCGCAATCGCGGTCTCACCAAAGGAATGCATCAGCCAGGCCTCTGGATCAGTGAGGAGATCGTCTGCATTGTGATTACCGAGTGTTAGGTTCGCACATACCAGAACGCCGCCAGGCCGTAGCCGTTGGTGTAGACCAGTGACCAACTGAGGTGTTGGCGCGAATCCGTCGAAGAAGGCAAGGTCGTAGACGCTAGGGTCAAGGCCGTTGAGGACTGTCAGGGCATCACCATGGTGGACATGGACCCGGCCGCTCATCTTATAGTCAACGCAGTGTTGACGGGCAATACGAACATGTTCGGGATCACTCTCAATTGTATCGACTCGAGCGTTCGGAGCGCCGTGGGCCAGCCACAGAGCACTATAGCCGAGGGCGGTTCCTACCTCGATAATTCGGACGGCCTGGACTGCTGCCGCAAGGACTCCAAGTAAGGTGCCCTTATCATACGGATAGGCCCCACAGCCATGACGGGCGCGGTGTGCGTCCGTAGTACTCAAAATATCAGCAAACGGATCAGTTGTGAGAGAACGTGACATTCGAGAAATCCTTTCTTACCGAATAACGGGCTTGTTCATCTGGTCTGAGGATACGAATAACTTCCTACTATCACCGCGCACTTGTCATATGCCAGCAGGAGCGGGCGCTTGAAAATCTCACTCGCGACCGGAAATCTTCTCTCTCGGCCCCTTCCTCCCCCTAGCGACCGATGCCCAGGCATAGTACAGTGCGTGCAGGTGTCCCACGGGTCTCCTGTCAGCCTCGGAGGATCGAAATCCAAGATGTACACAGGCCGTATACTCCCTTTTCAACGCTCCTGTTCGTGGCTGTTCCTTGGCCTGCTGCTCGTTGGGGGTATGGTTGGATGTGGCCCTGTGACTGGTGACGGTGTATGGTTGACGGAACTATTGCGCCGTGTCCAGCACCCACCAAAAGTCCACTCCGTAGGCGTTGGATATATTCCGAGATTGACGCGGCGGAAGCTCCCTGTGCTCCCGCCGCTGTATGTGCTCGTCTTACGGCCGCTTGATCGTCGTCCGTCCCTGCGTATCCACGAAACTCGACAGAAAAACATTCCGCTGCCCGATGACCGAGGCGCTCTCATCGGATTCTCCGGTCTGAATTTTGAGGAAGGACAGGTGACAATCGCTCCCCACGGAAGCGTCCCTGATTTGGGAGAATTACGCCATATGGACGCGGGGATGCCGCAGCTCCCGGATATCCCCAGGACCTTCTTTACCCTCACTCGGCTCCCCGAGACTGTACAATACGCCCTGACCTTGCACTTTCGCGAGGCCGACATTGAAACGGAAATGCTGCCGTTTCCGTTTCCGGAGCCGCTGTCGGCCGAGAATCAGCGTGCGACCTATGCCCTGGGTTGTACGATAGACGAATTTTCTCTGTTCAGCCTGCGCCGCTACCAACAGGTCCGGGTCGGATCACGTCGGCTCGAATTGCCGGTGCGCGGACCCACGCGGGCCGCGGTCTCACTCAGCCTTTCTCTGTACCAGCTACCGTCTGGTCGGGTCGTGTGGCAGGAGCGGGTCTGGGACGTCATCTACGACCCGCCACGAGGGGGCACGCAACACCGCTATCGCACGGCTGACGATGCTCTTACGCTGGCCCTCAGCCGTACGGTTGGGCGCATCCTGTCGATCCCGAAATTTCAGGCTGCCCTCCGTTACCCTCGTCCTGATGTGGCTCTCGCGCATGAACCGTATGGATTACAGTTCAGCCGTCCGCAGGCGAGCGATCTGCTGACGTACCTCGGCAACAAAAGGCGCTCGGGGGTCTAGGCGAATAGCCTGCTCATATGCGGCCAGGGCCTCATCCGTGTTGCCTGTTTGTCCCAGGGCCTGTCCGAGGCTCACATAGGCATAGGCGTAATCAGGTTGAAGATGGATCGTCTGCCGCCATGCGTGCATAGCCCCCGTCAGGTCACCTTCTGCCGCGAGTAAGTGTCCAACGCGATGATGCACATGGGCTGAAGTCGGGACCAACTGCAAGGCTTTGCGATATGCTGCCAGCGCGTCTTGGGTGTTCCCTTCGGCCTCACATGCCCAGGCAAGATGAATATGGGTGGTCGCGTCATCCGGATTGAGACGCGCGGCTTCGCGAAATGCCGTAATTGCCTGGGCCAACTCTCCGCGTTCTTGTAGGGCTACTCCTATCCGGTAATGCGCCTCAGCGTGGCTGGGAGCCTGGTGTATGGCTTCGCGCCATTGGCGAATCGCCCCATCTAAATTTCCTTGATTATAGAGGGTATAGCCTTGTCTGAGATGCTGCGAAGCGGTGGGTGACACGGGCGGTGGTTGCGGTGTGTCCTGAGACGAGATGACCGGGGCGGGCGCTGGCGGCTCAGGGACTGATGGTGAAGTGCCCTTGAGCGGGATAGCCGCTCTCAGCCCCTGGGAAGATGACGGTAAGGGGGGAGTCTGCGCCGGCACTTCCCTGTCAGGCATCACACGTGGTGTGCGGGCAGGAGGCGTTGCTCGGCGGAGTGGGAGAGGAGGGGGCTTTTTTGTCACTTTTTTCACGAAGACCGTCGGAGCGGGAGACGCGGGCGCCTGGGCTGGCCTGGGGAGAACGCGCTGAGAGTTGGTCTCTGGGGCGCGGGCAAAGAGCACCTGCGTGTTGCCCTGTTGAGGACCATCAGCTTGTTCAGCGTTGTCATTGGGAGCGTACGGTTTGTCCGGCTTGTTCAGGATAGCAGTCACCACATATGCCTGTTGTTCAACCGAAAAAGGCGGAATCTGGTTCGTTTTGAGGTCAAGCACGAAACGGGTGTAGTGAGGATGGGAGCCAGCCCGGACCCGTGTAATCAGTGCATCGGTTGCGGTATACGTGGCTGAGGCTAAGCGCTCGATTTCTCCTCTGACATCAATGACCAAGCGAGCCGGTGAGAGTAAGGCAAAGGCGTGGACAGAGCCCGGCGGCTGGGAAAAGTGTAGGCTGAGGGTGCGCTGTTTTTTGTTCTGAGAGAGCCGTATCTCCTGTATATATAATCCCGAAGGCTGGGCGAGCGCTTGAGCAAGGCTCTGCCCAGGTTCTATCAGACCCAGCCCGACCCCGGTAAATGCGAGCAAGATGAAAGCTAACTTTTTCTTCATCGCCGCTGTCTTTCGGATGTCTTGCCGCTACGACCCTACAGCCTGGAGCCGCGCAACACGTTTGCGTATCTCTGCGCACAGGGACTCTGCGTTGCTTTTTTTTCTACGCTCCTCAAACGCTTGCGTAAAGCGAACGCAGATGGGGACGGCGTTCTTGTATGTCGCGAAAGCGTCTTCCTTCCGGCCCATTTTCTCAAGCGCTTCGCCATAGTTGGCATAGGCATAAGCGTAATGGGGGGCCGATTGTATGGTCTGGTACCATGCATCTGCCGCACCCTGCCAATCCTCTCTCCCGGCTAATATATATCCCAGCCGGTTGTGGACGTAGGGTGCGGAGGGAACCAATTGTAAGGCTTTTTGATAGGTGTCAAACGCGGCTTGCTCCTGCCCGAGCGCCTCGAACGCTCGGGCAAGATGGACATGCGCAGTGGCATTATCCGGCTCAAGCCGGAGCGCTTGTTGAAAGGCGGCTGCTGCTTGGGTGTGATCTTTTTGGTCTCGAAATGCAATGCCTAACAGATGATGTGCCTGGGCTGCATGGGGAGCTAAGCGGAGGGTCTCTCGCCACTGGACGATTGCCTCATCAACCTTGCCGGCATCGTAGAGAATTTGCCCCTGTTCAAGGTGATAACGGGCTTGTTGTGATACCGGCTTTGGAGTAGGGGCCGGCTTCACTTCAATCGGAGACGCCGGCGGGACCGAAGCTGGGCTTGGAGCTGGACTCTTGAGTCTACGCTGGGAAGCCAGCCTTGTATCAGACAGCGAAAAAAGTAGCTGTGTACGGACCGGTGGAGTGCCGCCGTCTTGCTCTTCGATTTGCTCTCCAAATTTGGCGGTGACCGTGGTCGCCTGGTGTTCAACCGAATGTACAGGAGCTGTTTGGCCGTTCAGGTCCAGGACAAGACGCAGGCGCTGGGGATGCGAGCCGGTGCGGACCTGCCTGAGCAGTGTATCCTCTGCCCGATAGGTACGAGACGGCAGGTTTTGCACAGGGCCATGCACATCAATGACTATGCGTGAGGGCGATGATAAGGAGAAAGAGCGGATGGAGTCGGGCGGATGAGAAAAATGAAATAGAACCTGCCGCGTTCCTCCCTCTGTCGTCAGGTATATTTCTTGTAGGTGGAGAGAAGCCGGCTGGGCAAATGCAGCCGGCATCCACAAGACGATCCATAGCAATACACTCCCCATCCTGAGCGGTACGGCAGCGAAGACCTTGAAGCCGGTTCGTTTTCTTTGCATGGCGCTGCTTGCCCGGATATCCAGCCTGCCTATGGGCGTGAGGGATCGTGGCCGAGACGAAGCTGATGAGAGACGGTTGCCAGTTCCTGCTGCACGTCAGTGAGATGGGTTTCTACGTGTCGCAGCGAGCGCATAATCGCGCCACTGTCCGCCCGCGCTTCGGGCGTGAGCCCGCCGGATTCAAGCAGACGGCTAAAGACCCTAACGATTTCCTCAGGAGTAATCTCACCCCCAGGCTGATACCAACGGTATAACCAGTTGCACATGCCGGTAAAGGCGTGCATCAGCAGTCGGGGGTTTTCATTGATGACCTCGCCTCTCTCGATCCCGTTCCGAATTTCATTCTCGATGAGCCGGTCAATCTTTTGTTGCATTTTTTCAACGACCCGGACCGTTTCCGGCGGGAGGTTTGCTTCCTCGCGAAACAGGAGGCGAAAGAGCGGCTGGTCGGTCGTGAGCGAGGCGATCTGATGGGCCATCACCTGTCGAATCTTCTCCGGACGCGAGAGCGGGCGGGCCAAGAGTTCCTCCAATGTTGCCCGATAGTTTTTGAGGGAACGGGTAAAGATCGCGGTGAGCAGAGCGGCCTTGCTCTCAAAATAGGTGTAGAACGTCACCCTGGAAATGCCGACCAGAGAGACGATGTCATCGAGCGTTGTTTCGTGGTAACCGCGCTGCGTAAAGCAGTCGGTGGCGATGCGGAGGAGTTCTGCTTCAACGAGTTGACGTTTTTTTGCCATCCCTGCCTCTTCAATGCCGATAAAAAATCATCCCTTGACGGCAAAGAATATGTACAATACTTACTAGGAGTAAAGAAATCTACACAAAAGTAAAGTTCTCTTTGCTTTCAGACAAGAGAGGCGCATATATGGAGAAGCGAGCGCTACAGAGGCCCGTCTGTTTTTTATCGTATTTCACGGTGGCCGTCTTGGCGCTGATGCTCAGCGGCCTCTGGCTGACTCCCACGACCGCGCTTGCCAACCAGGACCAGAGCTATGACACGCTGCGGAACTGGATCGAGCACGCCCGTCCAGAGACCGCGCCGACACCCGGCCAGCATTTCACCCTCAAAGACCGCACCAGCCTTGAGACGCTCATTCCTCAGCCGGCGTGGGAATATTACTTCTTTGACGGCATGGATATGGAGCTTGCGGAAACCGGGACCTACCCGCCCCCGGAAGACTGGGGCAAGAATGTCCCGTCCGGCTACCAACTGGATGAGCGGGGCGTGCTGAACGGCTTTGCCGGCGGAGGCTTTCCCTTCCCGAGTATCAGCCCCGACGACCCGCAGGCCGCCCGGAAAGTCATTTGGAATATGCTGTGGCGCCCCGGAGCCGAAGACTATGTCATGCCCATGGTGGCCTGGTCGCGGAGTCCGAACGGACAGTTGGACCGACAGTTTGAGTTTACCGCGGTCACTTCCCGTTATGCCCAGGGGGACCACTGTCTGGTGCCGGGCTATGAAGAAGTGAAAACCAAGCAGCTGATGGAATTCCGCTCGCCACGTGACTTGGCCGGGGCGAAAATGCTGACCAAAACCTATGTCGACCACTACAAAGAGGACGACGGCTGGATGTATGTGCCGGCGCAGCGCAAGCCGCGGCGGACGCTGGCCTCCGAGCGCACCAGCGAGGTCATGGGCATGGATTACACCATGGAAGACGCCATGGGTTTCGGCGGCAAGGTATATGAGCACAACTGGACCTATCTGGGAAAGAGGCGAGTGATCGCCACGATCAATGTCGAGACCAACCCGGACGCCGGCGGCCCCCACCTGTGGGTACCGCACAACGCGCGCTGGGAGGTACGCGAGGCGCATGTGCTTTTGGTTGATCCCAAAGCCGCCAACCACCCGTATAGCCACAAGATCCTCTTTATCGACACCGAGACGTTCTGGACGCTGTGGATGTTCGGCTTCGACCGGCAGGACGATCACCTCTTGCGCATGAACCAGCACTTTCTCAAGTATTCCGAAGGCTATGCCCACGAGACCGCCGCCCAAGCGCCGTATATGAAGCTGGATTTCTCGAATAATGTCGGGGAGCGGTTATTCTACCATCTGGGAGAAACCGATATTAACCCCAAGAAACCGCACGCGACTTTCTCGCATTGTTATGTCATGACGAGACATTTCTCCTCGGGGCGGGCGAAGCAATTCTATTCCGTCCGCAATATGGTCAGTGGGCGGCGCTAGGAAAAGCCCCCTCAGGATAGGATGAACATGCGCCTTCGTATTTGTTTCGCCTCGTGTGTCCTCTTCCTCGCCTTGGCGCTGATGCTCAGCGGCCTCTGGCTGCCACCCACAACCGCGCTTGCCAACCAGGACCAGAGCTATGACACGCTGCGGAACTGGATCGAGCACTCCCGTCCGGAGACCGCGCCGACACCCGGACAGCATCTCACCCTCAAAGACCGCGCCATACTGGAGCCGCTCATTCCCCAGCCGGCCTGGGAATACTACTTCTATGACGGCATGGATATGGAGATTGCAGAAACCGGTACCTACCCGCCCCCGGAAGATTGGGGCAAGAATGTCCCGTCCGGCTACCAACTGGATGAGCAGGGCGTGCTGAACGGATTTAAAGGCGGGGGCTTTCCTTTCCCGAACATCGACGCCGACGACCCGCAGGCGGCGCAGAAAGTTGTCTGGAATATGTTGTGGCGCCCCGGAGCCGAAGATTATGTCATGCCCATGGTGGCCTGGTCGCGGAGTCCGAACGGACAGTTGGACCGACAGTTTGAGTTTACCGCGGTCGCTTCCCGTTATGCCCAGGGGGACCACTGCTTGGTGCCGGGCTATGAAGAAGTGAAAACCAAGCAGCTGATGGAATTCCGCTCGCCACGTGACATGGCCGGGGCGAAAATGCTGACCAAAACCTATGTGGATCACTACAAAGAGGACAATGGTTGGATGTATATGCCGGCGCAGCGCAAGCCGCGGCGGACGCTGGCCTCCGAGCGCACAAGCGAGGTCATGGGCATGGATTTCACCATGGAAGACTTCATAGGCTTCGGCGGCAAGGTATATGAGCACAACTGGAGCTATCTGGGAAAAAGGCGAGTGATCGCCACGATCAATGTCGAGACTAATCCGGAAGCCGGCGGTCCGCACCTGTGGGTACCGAAGAACGCGCGCTGGGAGGTACGCGAGGCGCATGTGCTCTTGATTGATCCTAAAGCCGCCAACCACCCGTATAGCCACAAGATCATCTTTGTCGACACCGAGACGTCCTGGACGCTGTGGATGTTCGGCTTCGACCGGCAGGACGATCACCTCTTGCGCATGAACCAGCACTTTCTCAAGTATTCCGAAAGCTTTGCTCACGAGACCGCCGCCCAATCGCCCTATATGAAACTGGATTACTTGAATAATGTTGGGCAACGGATATTCTACCATCTTGGAGAGACCGATATTAACGCCAAAAAGCCGCACGCTACGTATATGCACTGTTATGTCATGACGAGACATTTCTCCTCGGGGCGGGCGAAGCAATTCTATTCCGTTCGTAATATGGTCAGTGGGCGACGCTAGGCAATACTCCCACGGTGAAGTTTCGAGTCACGCATATGTCTAAACTTCTGGTCGCTTGTCTGCTGTTAGGCTTCCTTTTCCTGGAATTCGGGCTGAGGCCCACCTCGTCGTGGGGTATCATTAACGTGACCGACGACGTTGAGCTCGAAGGGTTTGTCAAAACCCAGAATATCCTCCGTACTCCGATGTTTCGGGATGCGGAACTCATCATGCAGCGAAATACGGCCCAACTGGAGGGCAAGTATTATTTTTTACGGGAGAGTCTCGCCTTTGGTCGCTTTGCGACCGGCCCGCTCGAAGAGGCTACTCTGACCCTCATCGGTCGCGGTGTGTACGACTCGATTTATGACATCCGGCACACCTATAGCGAAGCGTTCGGCAAGGACGAGCGGCTCAACCGGCAGTTCGAGTACAAACTCCGCGAGGCCTTTGTCGATATGGTGTTGCCCCCGTTTACCCTTCGGCTGGGCCGCCAGCAAGTCGTCTGGGGGGAAACCGATAATTTTCGGGCACTGGATGTCATCAATCCGCTCGATCTGCGCTGGCACGCAAACTGGGAGCCCTGGGAGGATATCCGCATCCCGCTATGGATGGCACGGGCGATTTACGACATTGGCAAATTCGGTCCGCTCGAAGAGTCTTTTGTCGAGGCGGTCTGGATTCCGTGGGATTTTCAGCCCAATAAAGTGGCTGCGGACCCCCGCCGGCCGTGGGGGTTTATCGGCGACGGCCTGTCCGCCGTGGCGAATTCCGCCCTGATTGGGGGGGAACTCCGTGATCTTGACCTCACGGTCAGAGACGGCAAGCCGAGCAAAAAACTCAAGAATGGCCAGGCCGGGGTGCGCCTCAAGGCCATCTGGGGCGGGATCGATTTCAGCCTCAACTATTTCTACGGCTTTTCCGCCGACCCCGGCTTCAAGTTTCGCTCAGGCCGTCTTGAGGGCAATACTTTTCGTGCTGTGCTCGAAACCGAGCATCCGCGCTCCCACGTTGTCGGCATTGCGGCCAATTATTCGGAGGAAAAATATACGCAGTCCGTTTTCCGGGTAGAAACGACTTTTACGACGGGCGTGCCTGTCACGATTGCCCCGGGCGCATCGGCCCGGATCGACCCGGACCAGAATCAATTCGACACGGCTAGCCGGTCAGTCGTCATGCTGGCCGTTGACCGCCCGACCTGGATACGCCCTCTTAATAATTTGCGGACGTTTTTTCTCTCCGCGCAGTTCTTCTGGCGGCGCTATCTGGACTACAGCCGGCTCTACCGCGGCATTCCGTCCGTCCGGCGTGCCCACATGGATGGCGAGCTCGTACCGGGCCGATTCATCAGCACGAATACCGACAAAATCGATCAGAACGAGTTTGTGATCACCTTTGCCGCTTCTACCAGTTATGGGCCAGCCGGCCTCTGGCAGCCGCTGTTTGTGTTCGCGCTCGATCCCCTCTCCACAGGAGCGTATAACAAGTTCGCTATGGATTACCTGTGGTCGAACCATATTATCTTGCGGTTTGAGCAGAATTTCTTCTGGCGGGTGAGCGGACACGACCCGGGTCCCTGGGCTATTGGGGATCTATATGGTCGCCCCCGCGATAGTCGCCACGAGAGCGTTTTTAGCGCCATCTTTCAATTTTAGTCCTTCGGCTCTACCCGACCTACGCTCCCGAGGCGCGGAGACGGGCAATCCGCTTCTTTACCTCGGGAGCAAAAGACGCCTGTGGGTCGAGTTCGAGCGCGCGTTCGTAGGCGGCCAGCGCCTGTGTCTTTTGCCCTAAGCTTTCAAACGCCTCACCCAGATTGGCGTGGGTATACGCATAGTCTGAGTCTAACTCGATCGCCCGTTGCCACTCGCTCGCTGCCGTTTGGGTATTACCCTGAGCCGCAAAGAGGTGGCCCAAGCGGTCATGGATATACGCCGAGGTGGGAACGAGCTGGAGCGCTTGACGATAAGCGATAACTGCCGCTTGGATATCGCCTTTGGCTTCGAGCGCGCGGGCAAGGTGAACGTGAGCCATCGCATTGTGTGGATCGAGCCGAAGTGACGTTTGTAACATGCCAACCGCCTCGTCACGCGCGCCATGATCCCCAAGCGCTAATCCGAGAAGGTGATGAGCTTTGGCATTGGTCGGAGCTAAGCGAACAGTTTCGCGCCACTCAAAAATTGCCTTATTCAACTCCCCTTTATCGTAAAATTCTTGTCCCTGCTGCAAGTGTAAAAGTGCCTGGGATGATAAAGACCGTTGAGACAACGGGTCGGGGGAGGGTGGCTGAGAGGGCGGCTTAGCGACGGACTTCGGAGAGGGTGTCGGCAGCGGTGGTGGCACAGGCGGGACGGGCGTCGCTGGACTGACGGGACGAGAGAGTGCAACTGTGCGCTTGGGAAGCGCTTTTGCCGTCTTCTGGGTGTGCGAAAAAAGTATCTGGGAGTAGGCTTCTCCTCCAGCCCCGTTTTCGTGGACGAAGACAATGACAACCCGATCAGTGCGTTGTTCCAGGGTAAAGGGCGGGACCTCGGTCTCTTTGAGGTCCAGGACAAGTCGGAGATAGTCCGGATGCGTACCGAGGCGGACTTGGGCAAGGAGCTCGTCATCTGCCTGATATGCTGCTGTTGGTACGCCCTGAAGCGGACCGTGTACGTCAATGACCAAACGGGAGGGGGACGAGAGGGCAAACGAGTTGACGGCGTCCGGTGGACGTGAGAACTGAAAGAGGACAGACCGGCGATTCCCTTGTACTGAGAGTTGGACTTTCTGAAGGCCAAGTAGCTCAGACTGGCCAAAGGCTGAGGCCAACCCTATGCCGAGCCAGACAAACGTAGCACTGACGAAGATCCACGCCTTGCGCACTGTTCTTATCTCTCGCTTGGTTTTAATCTACTACAGCCGGCTTTTTTTCAACAACTCGCGCAGCCTGAAGGAATACGTCAGAGTCATGGGTGAGATAATAGCAGGCCAGTGTACACCCGACACACAGCAGGCCAGCGCTGTAAAACATGCTGCTTAAATCGTAATAATCAACTACTATACCAAAAATCGGTGGGGCAATGGTCATGCCAAAGCTATGGACCGTCAAAAGAAGGCTCATCACGGTTCCCATACTCGAACCCGGCGTGTGCTCCATAGCCAGCGCCATATGGGCCGGATAGGCAAGCCCAAATCCCGCGCCGACCAAGGCATTCAGAGCGAGTAAATGCCAGAACGTTGATGCCAAGGGAAAACCGGCTAAGGAAACTGCACTGATCAGGCCACCAATACCGATCAGGACCGCTTTATTCATGTGATCGGACAGACGTCCGCACGGCGCCTGAAGGACGGCGCTGATCAAGACATTCAGGGAAATCAGCGCTCCCACCTGCGAGGTGGTCAGCGGCAGCAGGGAGGCCGACAGCAGGGGCACAAAGACCCAAATGAGGGTGCTGGACAAGGCATACACCACCCGAAAGAGGGAGACACCCAGAATGGGTCGCGAGGATAAAATCGTGCGCCAGGAGGCCTCCTCTTTTTTTTCTACTACATGCTGTTTCTGGACTTCGGGTAAGAAGAAGAGCAGCAGGAGTAAAGACAACAGGCTCAGGATACCCAAGAGAATAAAGCTGGCCTGCATATTGAACAGATCTTTGATCACTCCGCCCAAGATCGGTCCCCCGGCCACACCACCCAGAAAAGCCGTGTTGACATAGCCAGCATACGCCCCCTCCTTCCCTTTGGGGGTGAGATCGCCCACATAGGCCATAGAAACCGGCTGGACCATGGCTGTGGCTACCCCCTGCAGGGCCATGACCAGGACGAGCGTCAGCAGGCTGTTCGCGAGCAGGTAAGCAACAGAGGTGAGGGCGTAGCAGAACAGCCCCCAGAGTAAAAATGCCTTTCGGCCACGCCGGTCTGATGCCCGACCGATGAGGGGAAGTAGAAAAGTCCGAGACGCCGAGTGCGCCCCAAACAGGATACCGACGGCAACTCCGCTCGCTCCGAACTCCTGAGCGTAAATGGGGATAAAGGGAATCACGACACCGTTGCCGAGCATGGTGGCAAACAGCGCAAGAGAGAGGACAACGAGGGGAGCAGTCATAGCGGCCCTGAGCTATCAGCCACTTTGGGGAAAAGATAGGGTAGAGGAGGGGACACGCCTTGTATCCCCTCCTCCAAAAAAATCGCCTAAGCGCGTACCGCTGGCCATTGATTAGCCCACGGCTTTGCCTGCTCAAGTTGTGAAGCAATGCGAAACAGGATGTCTTCTCGGCCGTAGGCTGCCACGAGCTGGATACCGATGGGTAGCCCTTCGTCGTTCCAGTGCAGCGGTAGCGAGATGGCTGGCTGACCGGTGACGTTAAACGGCACGGTAAACGGCATGAGGGTGGCCGAACGCCGCGCTCCCCCAAGGGGGTTCTCTGGTGTGGAGACAAACTCGCCCAAGCGGGGCGGGGGCTCGGCGATGGTTGGGGTGACGAGGATGTCAAAGCCGGCTGAGCCGTCTTCGGGCTGCCACCAGCGGGCGAGCCGGCGCGTGTCGGCCTGGAGCCACTCCAGGGCTTCGATATAGCGCGTCGCGGTGCGGGCCCGACCGATTTCCACCATGGCCCAGGTGTGAATCTCCACATCATCCTGGGTGACGGCTTTCCCTGTCTGCTTGCCCAAGGTGTCGATATGAGAGGCGATGGCGCTCGTCAAAATCGCCCAAACATGCCGACGGCGTTCTTGCTCGTCGTTCAGCGCGCTGGGGTAGGATTCCTCAACCGTATGGCCGAGGGCACTCAGAAGCTGGGCCGTTGTGTGGACTGCGGTGACGCAGTCCGGGTGCAACGGAGCTGCCTGTCCGGGAAAATTCGCCAGGAAGCCAATCCGCAATATACCTGGATCAACGCCAACCTCTTCGAGAAAAGGGCGCGTCGGCGGGGTGGCAAAATACGGATCGCCCGGCATGGGGCCGGCAATCGCATCAAGAATGGCGACGGTATCGCGTACACTCCGCGTCACGGCGTGTTCGTTGACCAGACCCTGCCAGACCTCGCCATATTCCGGTCCAAGGGATACGCGAGAACGGGTGGATTTGAGCCCGACCAGACCACACTCGCTGGCAGGCACTCGAGTCGAACCACCCCCGTCGTTGGCATGGGCTGCCGGGACCATACCTGAGGCCACGGCTGCGCCGGCGCCACCGCTGGAGCCGCCGGTGGAATGATCCGTATTCCAGGGGTTACGACTTGGGCCATACGCTTGCGGTTCGGTCGTCGGCATGGTCGCAAACTCGGGTGTATTTGTCTTACCTAAGAAGATGAACCCGGCGGCTCTGAGTTTGGCAGCCATATAGGTGTCTTCTTTTGCCGTCCAGCCGATCTCTTTCAGAAAGCGGCTGCCTTGATGATAGGGATCGCCGGCGGAATGACAGCCAAAGTCCTTGAGGAGAAACGGGACGCCTGTGAACGGCCCGTCGGGTAAATGCGGCGATTTGGCTTGCTCCCGTGCTTTCTCAAAAAGAGGAGTAATCACTGCGTTGAGCTGTGGGTTGACTGTCTCAATGCGTGCAATGGCAGCGTCTACCAGTTCGAGTGGAGTTGCTTCTCCTGCGCGTACGAGTTCAGCTTGCGCCAGTGCATCGAGTTGGGCGAGTTGGTCAGCCATAATACGTCCCTCCTGTGCTGATACTTCCTCCTAGCAAAGGCCAAGGGAAATGAGAAGGGAGATACATACCAGTCAGGCTTTCCCCTATCTTTCCGCCCTCTTGACTGTTATGCGAAGATGAAGGGAAGGAGCTACTCCATGTCCACACGTAAAGATGTTACCCCCCCCGCAATGCAGAATATCAGAGAACGCTTCCGCTACTCTCCCGGTGTACGGGCTGGAAATTTGCTGTACATCGCAGGCCAAGTGGGCCGGGATGAGAGCTTGCAGGTCGTGGCGGATAAGGAAGCGCAGTTCGTGCAGGCGTTTGAAAACGTGAAAAAAGTGCTGACCGAAGCTGGAGCGACGTTTGACGATGTCGTTGAAATGGTCACGTATCATACCGATCTGCGCGACCTGGAACTCTTTATCTCAGTCAAAGATCGTTACATTACGAGTCTCGACCGGCTGCCGACCTGGACGGGTATCGGCACTCCCGCCCTGGCGATGCCCGGACTCTTTGTCGAGATTAAATGTACCGCGTATCTGGAATAGGGTCACTTCCTCCTGAAGAAAGCAGGTTACATGCAGCAAGCCGAACAATTGGAACGCTCTGTGGAACAAGCTGAACAACCCTCATATGGTTGGACCATTGTTTTTGCCGGACTTGTCATCAGCCTCTGCATGTACGGCGTTATCGAGTCTTTCGCCATTATGTTCAAGCCCATTGCCGAGCAGTTTGAATGGGATCGCGGCACCGTTTCGATCGCGTCGATGATAAGTTGGATGAGCTTTGGCATCTCCAGCCTTGTCTGCGGCCGCTTGAGTGATCGTTTTGGTTCCAAATGGGTGATTATTACCGGTGGTCTGTTCTTTGTCGCCGGCACGTTTTTGATGAGCCAGGTGCAATCCTTGTGGCAACTCTACGTGTATTTTGGTGTTATTTTGGCGATTGGCCGCTCGGCGACTGGCGTCCCTATGGTGGCCCTGGTGACAAAGTGGTTCGTTAAACGCCAGGGGCTGGCGCTGGCTCTTGCCCAGTCACAGAATGTGGGCTCGGCTGTGTTTGCCCCGCTGGCCGTTTTCCTGCTCGCCCATAATGACTGGCGCTGGTCGTATATCTGGCTCGGGCTTATCACCCTGGTGGTCCTGCCTCTTTCTCTGCTCATGCGGGATAAGCAGGTCGCATCGACCGAGGCTCAGAAGTCAGGCTCAGCACTCAAGCATGATCCAGTATACGTCTCAGCCCCCGGCATGACACTGGGTGAAGCTATGCGGACGCGCGCCTTTTGGACGCTCAATTTTATGGTGCTGGGCTGCTGCATGTGTCACTCGTGCATTTTGTTGCACGGCTTCAACCATATGACCGACGTGGGTGTGCTGGAATCGGTTGCGGCCCGCGTCGTCATGCTGATGGCCGTGTTTGGCATGGTCGGGAAGATCATCAACGGTCTGTTAGCCGACCGGATTGGGGCGAAGTGGGCGATTGCGTTTTTTCTCGGTCTCCAGGCGGTAATGATCCCGTTTTTTATCGAGGCCCGCCAGGCGCCCTCTTTCTACTCGTGGGCCATCCTGTTCGGGCTGGGTTTTGGTGGACCGATGCCGGTCTATGCCATGCTCTTTCGAGAATATTTCGGCACGCGGGCCATTGGGACCATCTTGGGCGTTTTCTTTATGGTTGCGTCCATTGGGATGGGATCGGGCGGCATGATGGGGGGTGTGCTGTATAATCTGTTTGGGAACTACGCGATCCCGTTTTTAACGAGTTCGAGTACCGGGGTGATTGCTGCCATTCTTGCCCTCACTTTACCCTCTCCGAAACGAGAAGCTCGGCTACCAATGCCGCAGGTCGCCCTCCAGACAAGCTAGAAAAGCCCAGGCAAATTGTGAAGCTTGACCGCTAGCGTCGCAAAGCAGTAAGCAGGGAGGACGGGAAATGATTCCGGGGAAGCCTCCCCCGTTCTGAGGGCAGATTCATAAAGGAGGATGAGTGTATGCAATTCTTTAACTTTCATTTGATGCCGTGGCCGCACCTTCCCGAAGACTTTGACGATACCTCGAAATATCCCTCGGCCTGGGTCACCTTCTCAAACGAACATTATGATCCTGAAAAAGGTCGTGACCTCTATAATCGCTATCTTGATGAGCTGGAGTATGCGGAAACCCTCGGCTTCGATGGCGTGTGTGTGAACGAGCATCATCAAAACACCTATGGAACCATGCCCTCGCCGAATATTATTGGCGCGCTTCTGGCCCGGCGAACCAACCGAGTCAAAATTGCCATGGTCGGCAATGGGCTACCGCTGCGGGATCATCCGATCCGTGTTGCCGAAGAAATTGCCATGCTGGATGTGGTCAGTGGTGGGCGTATCATCTCTGGCTTTGTCCGTGGCATTGGCTGTGAGTATTATTCGATGGGTGTCAATCCGACCCATTCGCTTGCGCGCTTCCGCGAGGCGCATGATTTGATTATTCGGGCCTGGACGGAGACGGGCCCGTTTAATTTTGATGGAGAGCACTACCAAGTCCGCTACGTAAACGTCTGGCCCCGCCCGTATCAAAAACCTCATCCGCAAATCTGGATTCCCGGTTTTGGGAGTAAAGAGACGATGGACTGGTGTGCCGACCCGGCCCGCAAGTATCCGTATCTGGCTGTGTATATGTCTGACGATTTGGTCAAGATGTATTTTGATCAGTATCGCGCAGTAGCGGAAGAATACGGCTATCCCGCCTCGCCGTACCAGATGGGCCATTTACTTCCCATCTATGTGGCGGAAACAGACGAACGCGCCCGGGAAGAAGCGGCGGACCATGTGCTCTGGCTCTATCACAGAGGGCTGCGCATTCCGTTGAATATGCTCTTTCCACCAGGCTATGTCACCCATCAGTCCATGCAGCATATTCTCAGTATTGCGGACGAGCTTAACTATGCGAATTTGTCTTTTGATGATTTGAATGAGCGGGGCTATTGCGTGGTCGGCAGTGTCGAGACGGTCAAGCAGCGCCTCGTCGAATCAATTGGCAAGCTGGGCTATGGCATTTTGCTGTCCCTGCTGCAAATCGGCGATATGCCGCACTACCGGACGATCAAAAATATGGAACTCTTTGCCACTGAAGTCATGCCCTATGTGAAAAAAGAGTTTCAGGGTATGCAGGAGAAGTGGGACCGGGCCGCGTAAGGCTGTCTCGCAGCAAACGTCATACGTGCTCATTCCTCAACTTTAGTTTTGCGTGTGCGGTGGTTCTCGGAATCCAGCGAACACCCCGGCTAGAGGCTCAGCACGGGGTGGCGCTGTGATTTGCGTCGCAGCCTGAGACGTGTCCAGCCTAAGAGCCAGCCAATAAGGAGCACGCCTGCCCCGGCAAGAAAGCGTGATACCGAGGTATCACGCCGGAGTTGATCCCGTTCCAGCGTGATGGTCTGGAGCTTTGCTTTCTGTTCGGCTGCACTGCGTTGTGTTCCTTCCTGCGCGGCTTGCAGCCGGGTGTTTTCCTCTCGAAGACGACTCAACTCCTGGGTTTGTTTGGCAATTTGATCCTCGAGAAGCTGCACTCGATTCGTTGCTGGGATTTGCTCGGTAACATATCTTTTCAGAATATAGCCCTGGCGGCCGTCAGGCAGGGCGACCAGGTAATAGTCTTCCCCAGCTTCGCGGATCAAGGTGACTGCATTGCCAGTCTTGAGTACGGCAATGATTCTATTGTCCAGACTCGGTCCCGTTCGCAGCATGAGTTCACGATAGCCACTCACATATAAGTCTTGCGCGTGACAGAAAAGAGGAAAGAGAAGAACAAGAGCAAAAATTATTGGTAGCCGCCTCATGGTTATCCGCCATGCGAGGATTTCTCTATCGATAGCCCGGCTGTTCATTGAGCACAACCCCAACAACACTTTGTCCGCTTCTGCTCCGGAACAGAACGGTTTTAGGCGGGGCTGCTTGGGAGCTGTTTCAGGACGTCCAGAACCGCGCTATGCAGGTGGCCATTTGAGGCCAGGGTTTGTTCACCATGGAGATCGAGCGTATGACCGGAGAAATCGCTGGTCCGACCTCCTGCCTCCTCGACAATCAGCGCGCCGGCGGCAATATCCCACGGATGGAGTCGCCATTCCCAAAAGGCATCGGCTCGACCACAGGCCACATAGCACAAGTCCAGCGCGGCCGACCCACTCCGTCTTACCCCATGCGTTTGCAGCATAAAGGCTTCGTAGTAATGTAAATAAAAGGTACTGTGTTTACGGCGGTCGTAAGGGAATCCGGTGAGCAGAAGGCTCTGGTCAAGCTGGGATACCGTGGAAACACGAATCGGATCTCCATTGAGCTGCGCTCCCCGCCCTCGCTGCGCGCTAAACGTCTCGTTCCGAACGGGGTCGTGCACAACGCCAATGATCGCTCTGGACTCATGCGTGAGGGCCAGAGAGACGGCAAAGTGCGGGTAGGTATGCGCGAAGTTTGTCGTGCCGTCCAAGGGGTCAATATACCAACAATATGGGCTCTCAGGACCAGATTGAGCGGACTCCTCGGCGATAATGGTGTGCGTGGGGAAGCGGGCGCGGAGCTGCTCAGTAATCAGACGATCGGCTGCTATGTCCACATTGGTGACTAAGTCGACCATATCGGTTTTCACACTGACCTGTTTTGTCTTAAGCCAGTTTTCCTTGAGCAATTCCCCGGCTTGCTGAGCAATAGCCTGCGCACCCTCTTGGGCGACTGTCATGAAGTCTTGCATAGCGGTATTGTGACAAGTGCAGTTGTGGTCTGCAATATGAAGCGAGACACAGGAAAAGTCATGCGTATTCTTGCTCCCGCAAAAGTCAATCTTTTTTTACGCATTGTTGGCCGGCGGTCCGATGGCTACCACTTGCTCGATTCCTTGATGGCCCCCGTCAGTCTGTATGACGAAATTGAAATCACTACTAGGAGGACGGCGGGAACGGAGCAACACATTTGGGTGACGTGTGATGATCCAACGATTCCTGCCGACCAATCGAATCTCGCCTATCGAGCGGCTTCCTTGCTGTGTCAAGAGGCTGGCATTGGTGCGTATATCACGATTACTTTGCAGAAGAACATCCCTGCTGGTGCAGGGTTAGGCGGCGGCAGCAGCAATGCTGCGGCTGTGCTGAAAGCGCTTAACCAGGCATTATCACTCGGACTCGAAACTGACCATTTGTGTCGGCTTGCCGCCCAACTTGGCGCAGACGTTCCTTTTTTCGTGCCGTGTCAGATGGCTCGGGTGGGTGGGATTGGAGAAGTCTTAATGCCGTTTCCACCTCTCCCGCAACGCTGGCTCGTCATTGTGGTCCCAGCTTTTCCTGTTTCAACTCCGTGGGCTTATCAACGTTTTGATGAGCTTCAGCTGGACTCACCGGATCTGAAGTCTCGTGCAATCGACCGGACTCCACCAATCGATGCGAGGCAATGGCCAGATACGGCCCTCTTCGTTAACGACCTTGAACAGGCTGTCTTGCCAGAATATCCTCTTCTTGCGGACAGAAAAAAGCAACTCTCCGCACTTGGTGCGGAAGGAGCGTTGATGTCTGGGAGTGGATCTGCCGTCTTTGGCGTCTTCGCGAAACAGGAGGACGCTACGCAAGCTGCGGCAGCCCTGGCTGGCTCGGAAAACGTATTTGTTGTGACACTGTTGGGGAATGCTTCCACTCAAGACAACGGTTGATCCATGACCGAGGGGCCAGGTAGACTTCTCTGGGGAAAGATGCTAGAAATCATAGCCTCTGGCAAGTGTAGCAAATTCTATAATCTGTTGATTTCATTAAACAATCGGATTCTTTAGAAACTGGTCCGATATGGTCAGCAGTGAGAGTGGCGGAGCACCGACGTATAGGAAGAACAGAGAAGCTGAGCGGCTGAGAGAAATACTGCTGCCACTATTACCCTGGTGGGGAGTCGCCAAGTCCGGCAAGGCACCGGGTTTTGGTCCCGGCACTCGCAGGTTCGAATCCTGCCTCCCCAGCTCCCTCTCCAGGTAGGATCATAAAATGACGATGTTAATACTCCCGCCCATATGAGACCCCCTGCCGTGCTAAAAATATTTTCTGGGAATTCAAATCGTCCGCTTGCACAAGAAATATGCGCCTATCTGGGAACCTCGCTCGGGGCGGCTGATATTCGTACGTTCAGCGATGGCGAGATTGCGGTCGAGATCACCGAGAATGTGCGTGGAGGTGATATTTTTGTTGTACAGTCAATCTGTACGCCAGGAAACGATAATCTGATGGAACTCCTGCTGATGATTGACGCCTTTAAGCGGGCGTCCGCCAACCGAATCACGGCAGTGATCCCGTACTACGGCTATGCCCGCCAGGATCGGAAGGTTGCGCCGCGGGTGCCTATTAGCGCCAAACTGGTTGCCGACCTGCTGACCACGGCGGGAGCCTCACGAGTGCTCACGGCAGAGCTCCATGCAGGGCAAATACAGGGGTTTTTCAATATCCCAGTAGACAATCTTTTTTCTGCCCCGGTACTATTGCCGTATTTGCGCTCTCGAATTGGTGATGAACCGGTCAGTGTGGTGTCGCCTGATGCTGGAGGAGTGGAGCGCGCACGTGCGTTTGCGAAGCGGATGGGCGCCTCACTCGCCATCATTGACAAGCGCCGCGCGCAGGGGGATGAAAGCGAAATTGCGGGGAAGGCGAACCGTGATGTTGTTGAGATGAATGTGATCGGTGAAGTTGATGGCCGTATCGCTATTCTCGTTGATGATATGGTGGACACAGCCGGAACGTTAACAACAGCGGCAAAAGGGCTTCAAGATGCCGGGGCACAAGCCGTGATTGCCTGCTGCACCCATGCCGTGCTCTCCGGCCCGGCTATAGAGCGGGTGCGGACTTCTACGCTTGAAGAGTTGGTTGTCACCAATTCCATTCCCATTACGCCAGAGGCGCAAGAGACTGGAAAAGTCCGTGTCCTCTCACTTGCCACCCTGATCGGAGAGTCCATCCGCCGGATTCACAATGAAGAATCCATTAGCTCCTTGTTCGTGTAAGCTGTTGAGAGAGAAGGGAAACAATGGAAACCATAAAACTGAGTGTTGAACAACGACAAGAAAAAGGCAAAGGGGAAATGGGCCGGCTCCGACGAAGCGGTAGCGTTCCTGGCGTCTTTTATGGTCCAGGAAAAAATACAGTTTCAGTCTGTGTTAATACACGGGAATTCCAATATAAAGTTGGAGGCTTAGAGGGCTCTCAGCTCATTGAATTTCTCTCGCAGACCACAGACCTCAATGGGAAAATCGTACTCCTCAAGGATGTCCAGCATGACCCTGTGACCGCAGACCCACTTCACGTCGACTTCTATGAGATTGATGTCAACGTGCCGATTCACGTCAGTGTGCCCGTCCACCTTACTGGTAAAGCGGAGGGCATCACTGCTGGTGGATTCTTACAGCACTTCCGACGTGAAATCATGGTGGCGTGTCTTCCGCTTGATATCCCTGAGGCTATTGAGATTGATGTGACGCCCCTTGAGATCTATGACGCGATTCGGGTTGAGGATTTGAAACTACCGTCTGGAGTCTCAACTCTTGAGGACGCCCAGCTCATGCTTGCTTCTATAGCTGCTCCAGTTGCGGAAGAAGAGCCAGAAGAGGCTGAAGCAGACGTAATTCCAGCCGAGGACGGAGCTGAACCGGCAGAAGGCGCGACACCGAGTAGCGATGCACCAGCTGAGTAATGGGGGGGCTATTGTCGCTGCGGATAAGGCGAATGTGGCACTCCTCGCTATAGGTCCATGTCTGCGATTATTGGGCTCGGAAACCCTGGCCGGGACTACGAAAAAACTCGCCATAATATTGGCTTTTGGGTAATTGATATCTTGGTGAAAAGATGGCGGACTCAGCTGTCTCAGTCTGCGTGCTCCTCCCGGGTAGCCTGGACGCATTGGAACGAAAAAGAGGTTGGCCTTATTCAGCCGCAGACCTCTATGAACCACACTGGGCAGGCTGCTGTGTGCTTGTGTGAAACATACCAATTGCAGCCAACGGATTGTATTATCGTGTATGACGATGTAGACATTCCGCTCGGTCACCTGCGTATTAAACGGACTGGCGGTTCAGGCGGACATCGCGGCTTGGCCTCGATTATTGCCGCTCTGGAAAGCCCAGACTTTGCGCGTATAAGGGTTGGCATTGGCCGTCCACCTGCAGGGCTTGATACGGCCGACTTTGTTCTCCAGCCCTTTACTCAGGCGGAAGAAGCCTTTATTCTCCCGGCGGCACAACGCGCAGCTGACGCAGTTGAGATTATTCTTGCAGACGGGCTCGAGCGTGCTATGGCGTCATATAATGGCGCGGTTTGTGCGACTCAGCGTTAGAAGCGTACGAAAATTGAGAGAGGTCCATCGGAGGAGTTCATGCCGATTTATGAGACAGTATGCATTTTCCACCCAGAACTGTCTGAAGCCCGGTTGAAGGACGTGATTGAAGGTCTACAAAAGACTTTGGAGGAGAGTCAGGCGAGTCTGTTGCAGGTTGAAGAGTGGGGGATGCGGAATTTAGCCTACGACATTCAAAAGCAGAGACGCGGCTACTATGTGCGTTTAGAGTATGAGTCTCTACCCCAAGCGGTAAAAGATTTTGAGCGGGGCTTACGGCTGAGTGAAGACGCGATGCGCTTTTTATCCGTCGCGCGTTCTGCTCCCTCGGACGGACAGTCTCCCATTCCTCCGGGTGCCTTAACTGATCGGTCTGTAAGCCGTCCACTTGAGGCGGATACGGAGCCAACGTCAGCGGGAGCTGCCAACCCTGTTGTGAGTGCTGCTGCAGAAAATTCAGAAACGCAGGCGACTGAGGCGCCGGCGGAGGCCCAAGAGGGTTCAGAAACGCAGGCGACTGAGGCGCCGGCGGAGGCCCAAGAGGGTTCAGAAACGCAGGCGACTGAGGCGCCGGCGGAGGCCCAAGAGGGAGACGGTTCGGAAACCGCTGAGGCGACTGAGGCGCAGACTGATTCGGAGGAAAAGACGGACGAGGAATGAGCTGCTTGAGTGAGGAAAGGCTATAATAGAGTAATTTTTGCCGGACGGATTGAGAGAAGTCCGGAATTGCGCCGTACACCACAGGGCGTTGCCGTTGGTGCGTTTTCCTTATGCGTACCGAAAAGTCGAGAGAAAGAAGAAGATTTACTTGTTGACATTGTTGCTTTTCGGACGCTTGCAGAGGAGTATTGTCCTGTGCTGACAACTGGGCGGGCCGTTCTGGTGGAGGGGACGCTTGCGCCATATCGGTGGCACAAAGTGGAAGGTGCAAGACAACGAGTATATGAAGTCCACGCGACAACGATTCGTATTCTTGAGGAGTAAAGAACAACTGAATACGGCTTCACGAGCGAAAGAGTAGAGGGAGTAGCTATGGCAAGACCACCCAGAGGGGGATTTAACCGACGAGGCGGTGATGACCGATATCCTCGACGTATGCGGCGTAAAGTCTGCCGTTTCTGTGTAGATAAACGTGATTCCATTGACTACAAAGAGACCGCTACACTCAAAAATTTTATCACTGAGCGTGGAAAGATTATCCCGAGTCGCATCACCGGTACCTGCGTGTGGCATCAGAGGAAACTCACCTTGGCTATTAAACAATCGCGTGCGATAGCCTTACTCCCCTACGTTTCGGCGCAGGTATAGGGGCGCCTTCCTGATGTCCTCCGTTTAGTTGCGTTTTAACATATGCTCCCGTAAAGTAAGGGCCAGTATGGAGATTATCTTACAAGAAGACGTCGAGAATCTTGGAGAAATCGGCGACATTGTCAAAGTCAGAGATGGATATGCTCGGAACTATTTGCTGCCCCGTGGCCTTGCACTTATGGCCAGCCGTCGTAACGTTCGGGTCTTAGCGCACCAAAAACGTCTTGTCGCAACGAAAAGAGAACGTGCACAGAAGAATGCGAACGCCGTACGTGATCGACTGTCCAGTCTCACCCTGGCCATCGCAGCCCGTGCTGGAGAAGAAGACAAGCTATTTGGCTCTGTAACGAACATCGATATTGAAAAGGCGCTTCAGGAACAAGACGTGACCGTAGATCGACGGAAAATCATCCTTGCAGAGCCCATTAAACAGCTTGGCACCTATACCGTACCTATTCGTTTAGGTGGAGGCGTTGAAGCGAGTGTCACTGTTCAGGTCCGTCCGGAAAGCACGGCATAACCATTTTCTTGACACACTATAGGAAAGTTGGTACGCACCAAGCGAATATCGCATAGTGGGGCGACCTGCAGGCACGTAGCTCAGTGGGAGAGCACTTCCTTGACGCGGAAGGGGTCGGCGGTTCAATCCCGCCCGTGCCTATGCCCTATAAAATATCGTACAACTCAGGGCGTATACATATCTTATGATAACGAGATAAAGAGACCCCTCTCAGGCGTGAATAGGGGGGAAAGAGGCATCCGAGACTGATGCCTCTTTTCTTTTCCATATGAATGAAATTGTTCAACATAGCGTCCCCAGCACCTGCGAACGGCCTACGGGCAACAAGACGAATGATGGAGTGCCAAAAGACTTAAGCCGTCGTTTCTCAAAGGCTATTGCCGCACGAGTGGATGGAAAAGTCGTCGATGTGTCATCCCCCTTGGTCACTGAGGCAGCCGAGCCTATTCTTCCTTCCTCTCCTGAAGGACTCGAAGTCTTACGCCATTCGACTGCTCATCTCATGGCCCAAGCGGTTAAACGCCTCTTTCCTGAGGTCCAAATAACGATTGGCCCTGTTATCGAGAGCGGCTTCTACTACGACTTTAAGCATGAGCGTTCATTGACGCCGGAGGATTTAGAACGCATCGAAGCGGAGATGCAGGCTATTGTCAAAGAAAACCTTCCGGTTACCCGTGAAGAAATGCCTCGCAATGATGCGGTTCGCTTCTTCACCGAGATGGGCGAAGAATATAAAGCTGAGATTATCGAAGGCATCCCGGAGGATGAAACGCTCTCGCTTTACCGCCAAGGCGAGTTTGTTGACCTCTGCCGCGGCCCGCATGTCCCGTCAACGGGCAGAATCCAGGCGTTTAAACTCACCAGCGTAGCCGGGGCGTATTGGCGGGGAGACGAAAAAAATGAGATGCTCCAACGCATCTACGGGACTGCCTTTGCCACGCCAAAAGAACTCCGTCAACACCTCGCATTGCTTGAGGAAGCCAAACGTCGTGACCACCGTCGCGTAGGAAAGGAACTTGATCTTTTTAGCTTTCATCCAGTTGCGCCAGGGAGTCCATTTTTTCACCCCAAAGGGGCCTTTATCTATAATGAACTGGTCTCATATATCCGGGGGCTCTACCAGCGCTATGGCTACCAGGAAGTAATAACCCCACAGATCTTTGACGTTGATCTCTGGCACCGTTCCGGCCACTACGACAACTACAAAGAAAATATGTTCTTTACTGAGGTTGAAGGGCGCGACTTTGGCGTCAAGCCCATGAATTGCCCCGGTCATACCTATATCTATGCAGCCAAGAAGCGCTCATACCGGGACCTACCGCTGCGCTATGCGGACTTTGCCCGCCTGCATCGTTTCGAGCGCTCGGGTGTCTTAGCTGGATTGACTCGGGTGCGTTCATTCTCTCAGGATGATGCTCATATTTTCTGCACTCCGGAACAAATCGAGGCTGAAGTCAGTGGCGTCCTGCGCATGATTAACGAAGTCTATCAGACCTTTGGCTTTAAAGAGGTGTATTTCTATCTTTCGACGCGGCCAAAAAAACGACTGGGAGACGATGCAACCTGGGATAGAGCGGAAGCGGCCCTGGATGGAGCCCTCAAGGCAAATGAGATTCCCTACGAAGTCAATGCGGCGGATGGCGCCTTTTACGGACCAAAAATTGACTTCATCGTACTCGACGCCCTACGCCGTAAATGGCAACTTGCAACGATTCAGCTCGACTTTATGCTGCCTGAACGCTTTGACTTGACCTACGTCACAGCCCACGGGGAGGAAGCCCGTCCTGTGATGATCCATCGCGCAGTTTTAGGGGCCGTCGAACGCTTTATGGGTGTCTTCATCGAACACTGTGGTGGAGATTTCCCGTTGTGGTTGGCTCCGGTCCAGGTGAAGATTGTGACGGTGACAAATAATCAAGACGCCTATGCGCGGCAAGTCGACGAACAGTTCAGACAGGCTGGGATTCGTTGTGAGCTGGACCTACGGAATGAGAAGTTAGGCTATAAAATCCGAGAAGCAGAAATGCAGAAAATCCCATACACCGTTGTCATTGGGGATAAAGAGGTGCAATCTGGTACAGTCGCTCCGCGGGCGCGCAAGCGGGCAAAAGTCGCACCACTGTCTGTGCAAGCTCTTGTCGAGCGCTTGAACCATGAACGTATCCCGGGAGGTGCATCATAGCTAGAGAAACGGGAACTCGGATAAACCAGCAGATTCGTGCTCGGGAAGTCCGGGTCATTGACGCAGACGGGGAGCAGGTTGGGATTCAGCCGCTGGGTGAGGCGTTCCGCACAGCGCTCAGCCAAGAGCTTGACCTTGTTGAAATTGCTCCCAACTCTTCTCCGCCGGTCTGTCGAATCATGGATTACGGCAAGTACCGCTATCTGCAGAAAAAGAAGGTGCAGGAATCCAAGAAGCACCAAACCCAAGTCATGGTCAAAGAGGTCAAGCTTGGGGCGCGTACCAGTGAGCACGACGTTGACTTCAAAATTAACCATATCCGCCGCTTTATTGAGAAAAAGCACCGGGTTAAGGTCTCTATCTTTTTCCGAGGACGAGAGATCACCCATCCAGAGATTGGGAAAGAATTACTCAACCGTGTATATGAAAAAGTCGAAGATGTCGCCGCTCTTGAGACATCACAGCCTCGCATGGAGGGGCGAAATATGTCAATTCTTGTTGTTCCGAGGTAACTATGCCCAAGATTAAAACACGCCGTGGAGCGGCGAAGCGATTCAAGATCACAGGAAGCGGTAAGGTGCGCCGGCGACGTGCCTACCTGCGCCACATCCTTTCAACTAAAACGCGAAAACAGAAACGGAACCTCCGTCGGCCGACGCTCGTCGCAAAATCCGAGGTCAAGGCGATCAAAAAACTGGTTCCCTACTTATAGAGACGGAGAGGAGTAGTTAGTATGCCACGCGCAAAACGCGGCTTTAAGGCACGGCGGCGCAGAAAGCGGATTCTCAAACTCAGCAAAGGGTTTACCGGCGGACGCCGGCGCCAGTATCGTCAGGCACGTGAAACCGTCGAACGGAGCCTGGTCTACGCCTATCGAGACCGACGGAATAAAAAGCGCGCCTTCCGGCGCTTATGGACCGTCCGGATTAATGCTGCCGCGCGACTGAACGGGCTGAGCTATAGCCGACTCATTCATGGTCTGTCTCAGGCTGGTGTAGAAATCGATCGAAAGATTCTGGCCGTCCTGGCCATGCAAGATCCTCAAGCATTTTCCGCAGTCACAGACTTGGCGAAGCAGCGCCTTGCCGCCTAGCCGGTCTCTTCGCGTTTTTGGTATCCTGTGCATACTGAATAATGGGAAGGGCGCCACCTCTGTCGCCCTTCCTCATCTTAACGGAGGCTCAGACCTTTCGACTGGAGGAAGGTGATATACTCCTGCTGGAATGCTTCTATTTGCTCTCCAGTGAGTGTGCTGTCCTTGGATTCAATCCAGCAACGGAAGGTGTAGCTAGCTGCTCCTTCCTCAAGCCCCTTCCCCTTGTAGAGGGTAATAAATTCTCTCTTTGTGAGCAGTGGATGAGAAAACTCGTCGAGCGTTCGGGTCAGCTCAGCAAAACCCGCCTGAGCGCTGGCCACAATAGAGAAGTCAAACCACGAGCTAGGATAGCGGGATGCCGGGGTATAGCTGGTTGCCGGAAATATCGGCCCTTCAAGCATATCGAAATTCAGCTCGAACCAGACTACCTGGGCTTTAGGGGCAATTTCAGCCAATAGGGGGCCGGACAAAAGGCCCAGGTGTCCGACCACCATACCTTGGAGTGTCACATCAACATATCTGCCAGGAGTTTGCCACGGTGCAGGCATTGTCGTGGCCGGCTCAAACGCCAAGGCACCGAGGCTTAACTGTTGGGCGAGAGCCTCAAGGGCACCTTTGATCTTGCGAAAATGCTCCTCCAAGCTCCCCAGGCGTTCTTGCTGAAAGCTTGCTCCGGACAGTATATTCTTCTCTGCGCGGTCCTGTTCGCCAGCCGGCAAGTAGACCCGCCCCAGCTCAAAGATTCGGAAATGGTCTCGCAGGACTGCGTTTTTTTTCACAACGGCAAATATACTGGGCAGCAGTGTGGTCTGCAGCCGTACATTGTGTTCTGTGCTGGGATTGGCCATCTCCAGCGTTGCTTCCGGCTCGTAGCCGAGCGTCTTGAGCCATGTTTCGTCAAACCAGCTATAATTGTGGATCTCCGAGAATCCGTGAGCCTGAGCTAAAATACGACGAGCTTTATGTTGTGTCCGCAGACGATCATTCAAGGCGATGCGTTCCACCGAGAAGTGTGGCATCTTCGGCTCCAGGGTATCATAGCCCTTAATGCGCGTGACTTCTTCCAGAATATCAACTGGCAAGGAGATATCTTTCTCGCTCCGAAACGGGGGGATTCCAACGGAGAGGGTATTGTTTGTAATACTGGCTTCAAAACCTATTGAGGTCAGTATCGACACAATCTTGTCTTGTGCAATCGGGTTGCCTATCCGTCGGTCAAAGAAGTCGGTCGGAATATCGAGATACCGGGTATGCGCTTTCAACGCTCCACTAGCGGTGAACCGAGAATATACCTGAGGTTGGAGGCCTGATTCGAGAAGCAGATAGAGAAAGCGCTCGGTTGCAATTTTTGTATTCACGGGCGGCTGTTGCTTCTCAAAACGTTGACTCGCGTCGGTATGAATACCCAGCCGGGTGGCTGTCCGGCGAATGCGCGCAGCCTTAAAATTTGCACTCTCAAGAAGCAGGTCTGTGGTACTCTCGCCGACCTCACTATTCAGCCCACCCATAATACCAGCCAGAGCAACCGGCTCGTGTTCATTCCAGATCATCAGATCTTCGGGAGCCATTTGCCGCGCTTGCCCATCAAGGGTCGTAAAACGGCCTGTTGTTCCAAACGGGGCGACCCGAACGGTCTGTAGGCGGCTCCCGTCGAATGCGTGCATGGGCTGACCGAGCTCGAGCATGATATAATTGGTGAGATCGACCAGAATATTGAATGTTCGCTGTCCGAGAGCGTGCAACCGGTACTGCAGCGTCAGTGGCGAGGGAATTGCCGCCACCCCTGCCATCTCAATACAGCAATAACAGGGACAATTTTCTGGATCATCAACGGTCAGTGGATAGGCTGGTAAGTCGTTATACTGTGCCACGTCTACCAGTTGGAGAGGGCGTAACGGTCGCTCGAAAATGGCAGCAACTTCACGTGCTATCCCGTAGTGACCCCATAGGTCGGGGCGGTGGGTTAAGCTCTTGTTGTCGATTTCGAGCAGTGTGTCTGAAGACGGAATGAAGTTGGCCAGAGCGGCACCACTCTCAAGAGACTCGGGGAGGTCAAGGATACCGAAATGTCCGCCCCCCATGCCTAATTCCTCAGACGAGCACAATATCCCCTGACTCGTCTTTCCACCAACCTGCTTTTCTGTAATAGTCTGCCCTCTGGCAAGCGTCACTCCAATGGAGGCAAAAGCTGATTTCATTCCCTCCCTCACATTGGGAGCCCCACATACCGTCGTAAACTGCTCTGCTCCACACTGAACGGAAACAAACGCCTGCTGGTCGCCTAGAGGTTCAACTGATAGCACCTGACCGATGCGGACCCCATCGAGCGAGCGAACCAGTGTTTCAATCCCTTCTACCTCAGCCGTCGCCATGGTGAGCCGATGAGCAATTGTTTGCGGTGAGAGGTCTGAGAGGTCTACATACTGGGCGATCCAGTCAAGCGAGATATTCATTCCTGACTCCTACTCAAACGGCTGCTGGAAACTGCTCATAGAAACGAAGATCGCCCGAGTTCAGGAGCCGAATATCTGGAATATTATATTTCATCATAGCCAGTCGGGTGAGGCCTAAGCCAAAGGCGAATCCGCTATAGTGATCTGGGTCAACCTTGCCGAATTCGAGTACCCGAGGATGCACCAGGCCGCACGGCAGCAATTCAATCCAGCCGGATTTTTTACACGTTGCACAGCCCGTGCCTTCACAGAGCAGACATTGGATGTCTAACTCAAAGCCGGGCTCGACAAAAGGAAAATAGCCCGGGCGTAGGCGAACACTGACCTCTCGGTGAAAAACCGCAGCCAGCACCGTTCGCATAACGGCAATCAGATTAGCAACAGAGATCTCTCTGTCCACCATCAAGCCTTCGAGCTGGTAGAACGTATTCTCATGGCTTGGATCAATGGCCTCGTTCCGAAAACAACGACCTGGAAAGATAGCCCGCACTGGGGCGCCATAGTGCTCTAACGCACGGACTTGATTGGCTGATGTATGCGTCCGAAGCAGCAAGCCATTTGTGAGCCAGTATGTATCCTGCATGTCTCGTGCAGGGTGGTCAGGTGGGATGTTCAGGCTCTCAAAGTTATAAAAGTCCGTCTCAACGTGGTATCCGTCAAGGATCATAAATCCCATAGATTGAAAGATTTCTTCGAGTTCCAGTTGGACAAGAGAAATGGGGTGTAGGTGGCCGAGGTGGTTGTTGAGACCCGGAAGTGTCATGTCGATGGTAGTCGTGGCGGGTAGCGTGCTTTTCTGCCGCGCCTGTGCGTCGGCGATCTGCTGCTCTGCGAAGCGTTTCAGTTCATTAAACTGTTGTCCAAAGCGCTTCTTTTCATCCGCTGACATTGCTGAGAAGTCAGCGTTTTTTCGCAGCAGGGTGATCGCCCCTTTCCGTCCGAGATAGTGAACGCGAACAGCTTCGAGGTCCTGGCCGGTTGTAGCCGCGGCAAGGTCTTCACTCAACTGAGTACGGATCTCCTGCAAGGTCTGTCCTCCTTCTCTGTATTTGTTCTTTATCCTACCGTTGGTGCTTCTTTGTCGAAAGCCCTCCTTGAAGAGGGCGCAAGAGGCTGAGAGCCCGACCCCGCTTATTTTCAAAGAGCGTTCAAACTTGACTTCAAGATGCAGCTCCACTATGTTCGCAGCATTGTTGTTTATCGTATTGTCCTGGTTTTACACAATCTTGCGTTTCTTATCCGCTGCTTGAGGGGCGGAATATACGACTGGCGAACACCCATGGACTCTTGCCTGTGCGATTGCAGATGAAAGCCCTCCTGCCCCTTACTGATGGAGGATTCTGGCGAGGCACCCCTATGACAAAAGCAGATATTGTTGAGCGTATTTATGAGCAGGTGGGCTTTTCAAAAAAAGAGGCGACCGACGTGGTTGAATCGATTTTCGAAATTATCAAGGGTCATCTTGAAAAAGGAGAGAAGGTCAAAATCTCCAGCTTTGGGAATTTTGTCATTAACGAGAAGCACCCTCGTAAAGGGCGGAATCCGCAAACGGGTGAAGAAATTATTATATCCGGCCGTCGTGTGTTGTCGTTCAAACCCAGCCCTGTCTTGAAGAAGGCGATCAACCTATCCCTCCAAGACTGAGGGTATCGTGGATCCGGTTGAGCTCCCGAACAAGCTCTATTTCCGTATCGGCGAAGTCGCCAAGATTGTTGGCGTGAAGCCCTATGTTCTGCGGTATTGGGAAACAGAATTTCCTATTATCAAGCCCGGTAAAACCCCTTCTCGCCACCGATTATATCGCCGTCGTGATGTCGAAACCCTCCTTGATATCAAGCGTCTCTTGTATGAAGAGGGGTTCACAATTGCAGGAGCCAAAAGACGGCTGAAAGATGGTGAGAGGGAAGACGAATCTCTTCCTCTCTCTCAGACTGACCCCGAAGGGTCCCCTCCCATCCGATCAGATCAAAGAAAAATCCTGACAGCCATCCATAGAGATATTCTATCCCTACACAAGTTCTTGAGTGCTAAAATCCGCTAAGTACAATATCTTGTGTACCGAGACTCTCTCTACCCTCCGTCTGCGACGAGCGTCTGGGAGAAAGAAAAAGATTTTTGTTGACGGTATCTTAGACGGCATGTTAGCATGCATCACTAGAACTTTTTCATGGGCCAGAAAGGCCCGTGTCCCCACATATTAGGATTACGCGCGGGGGATGAGGAGGGGTGGATGCAATCATACAGGTGGACGCGGTGTCTTTTTATCTGCATTATTGTCGGTAGCTTCCTGAGTGGCCCTCTACAAAGAGCGCTCGCATTTGGAGGGAGTGAACGCTTTCCTCAACTGCCTGCTTCCAAAAATTTTGAAGCAGCTCTCTTACAAGACGCCCAGACCGGTCAAGTGCTATTTTCCTACAATAGCCAAAAAATATGGCCCCAAGCCTCTCTCACAAAGATGATGTTAGGGCTTATTATTTTTGAAGCAATTGAAAGAGGACGGGTCAGTCTCAAGACCCGTGTCACTATTAGCCGGCGGGCGAGTCGAACAAAAGGGAGAACGATCTCTCTACGGGCTGGTCAAGTCTTTCGACTTGCAGAGCTTCTCCGGGCTGTCCTTGTCACCTCCGCAAATGATGCTGCTGTTGCCATAGCCGAACACGTATGTGGCTCCGTCAGTCAATGTGTACAGCGGATGAACGCCCGCGCCCAGCAGTTAGGGATGGGGCAGACGCGCTACCGCACCGTCAATGGAATGCCGACCAGAACCAATCGTGCCCCGGATAAAGCGCCTGCCGACGATATCGCTCTGCTCACTCGGGCCCTTTTGCGGCATCAACATGTTTTAGCCTGGACTTCGCAGTCATCTATGCCATTCGGCAACCGCCGCGGGCATTTGCCGAATACCAACCGACTGGTTGGGCGCACCTATGGGGTTGATGGGCTCAAGACCGGCTTTACGAGAAAGGCGGGTTTTAATCTTGTCACTACGGCTCAAAGGGGCTCACTGCGTCTTATTGCCGTTGTCTTCGGCGGGAAAACCAGTGCAATGCGATTCCGCGTTGCAGAGGACTTGCTCGAGTGGGGGTTCGCAAACTTTACGCGACTTCCGCTGATCGAAGGTGGAGCTCCCTTGTGGGCTGAGGTGCGGGTCGAGAACGGAAGCCTGTCAGCTTTTCAGCCAGTTGCCGCAGCAACAGCGGCGCCGTTGGTACGAAAAGGCGACGTTGAAGCCGTTTCCATTTCCCTCCAACTGCCCCCACAAGTAGCAGCCCCGATTCTTCGCAATCAAGTCCTTGGCGAGGTCGTCGTCCGCCGTGGGCGACAGACCTTAGCGACAATCCCGGCCGTTAGTCCGGGTGATATCCCTCAGGCTCTATGGGCGCACGCCCGTCGATAACAGCGTGGAACCCGTTGCACGTGCTTGCATTTCGAGGAAAGATGCTTAAGTTTCCTCTGCGTAATACGAAACACTGACCACGAGATGCATGAAAGGAGATCGGTTGTATGGCGAATAAGGTAGTTCATTTACATGAAAAGTCCCGGGAAGGGATTCTCAGGGGCGTCAACCTGATAGCGGATGCAACGCAAGTGACCCTCGGCCCCCGAGGGCGCAACGTCCTGTTAGAGAAAAGTTTTGGTGCTCCGGTTGTCACCAAAGACGGTGTGACCGTCGTGAAAGAGATCGAACTCGAGGACAAATTCGAAGACATGGGAGCCAAGATGATCCGCGAGGTTTCCACCAAAACCGCTGATACGGCCGGGGACGGAACAACGACGGCGATCATCCTGTCTCGGGCCATTCTCACCGAAGGGCTGCGTCTCCAGGTGGCCGGGTTTGACCCCATGTCCCTCAAGCGTGGTATTGATGGCGCAGTCGAAAAAGTCGTCGAGGGTGTACAAAGACAGAGCCGTAAGGTCAGAGGAAAAGAGCAAGTCGCTCAGGTCGGAACGATTGCCGCCAACGGTGACACCCAAATAGGCGATATCATGGCCGAAGCCATGGAGCGGGTTGGCCAGGAGGGCGTCATCACTATTGAAGAGGGCAAAGGGCTGGAAACGGTTCTGGACGTTGTTGAGGGGATGCAGTTTGATCGTGGTTTTCTCTCCCCGTATTTTGTTACGGATCAAGAGCGGATGGTTGGAGAAATCGAAGATCCCTACATTTTACTCCATGAGAAAAAACTCTCGAATATGCAGGAACTCGTCCCTCTGCTGGAGAAAATTGCGCAGAGCGGCAAACCGTTGGTGATCATTGCTGAGGATATTGAAGGCGAAGCGCTGGCGGCCCTGGTGGTGAATAAGATTCGGGGAACCCTGAACTGCGCCGCGGTGAAAGCACCGGGTTTTGGGGACCGGCGGAAAGCCATGTTGGAGGATATTGCCATCCTCACCGGCGGACGGGTGGTTGCCGAAGAGTTGGGCATGAAGCTCGAAAGCCTTGATCTGGCAGACTTGGGCCGCTGTCAGCGCGTCATTATGGACAAGGACAACACCACCATTGTGGATGGCGCGGGCAAGAAAAATGACCTGACCGCGCGGGCGGATCAGATTCGTGCCCAGATTGCGGAAACGACGTCAGATTATGATCGGGAAAAGCTCCAGGAACGTCTCGCCAAGCTCTCCGGTGGGGTGGCGATTATTAAGGTCGGAGCTGCAACTGAAGTCGAGATGAAAGAACGCAAGGCGCGCGTGGACGATGCCCTGCATGCCACCAAGTCGGCGGTGGAAGAAGGGATTGTTCCCGGCGGGGGCGTTGCTCTTATTCGGGCGCAATCCGAACTGGACGAACTTGCATTCAACGATGACCGAGATGCGGGTGTGAATATCGTCCGCAGAGCGATTGAAGAGCCCATTCGACAAATCGTTAGCAATGCCGGCCTGGACGCTCCAGTGGTGCTTGATCAGATCAAAAATAAGACCGGTGATGCCGGCTTTAATGCTGCATCCGGCGAGTATGAGAACTTGTTCAAAGCCGGTGTGATTGATTCCACAAAGGTTGTCCGGATCGCGCTCCAAAATGCGGCGAGCGTGTCTGGCTTGATGTTGACCACAGAAGCGGCGGTTGCTGAGAAACCCGAAAAGCCCCAAGCCGAGATGGATGGTCATGACCACGATCACGACATGGATGACTACTAGGCTGGAACGCTGCAGGGGGATGCTATATTCCCCGCCTGCTGAAAATGTCGATACGACGGGGGCCGCATGGCCCCCTTTTTATGTCTTTTTATTGTCCGCTGTCCTGGGACGGGATAGCATTTCCTACTGGCATCCATTACGAACGGGCGTATGATTGATTTCTCCCCGCCAGCCCACGTCGAGCAGACTGTTCGTGATATTCACCGCTTTATTGAGAACGATATTACTCCCATTGAGCACAGTCTTGCCGAGCACCTCATCAACGAGCACCTCTATCTCCGTGAAGACGGGCGGCTTGCTCCCGAAGTGCTAACCGCCCAGCAGACGATTCGCAGACGGTCCGCGCAGCAGGGATTTTATGCGCTACATATGCCCAAAGAAGTTGGCGGAGGTGGGTTTAGTCTGACCGATATGTTTTTTGTGCATGAGGCCGTCTATCAGCACGGCATTGGGGTCGCGCAGTGGATGTTGTCCTGGACAGAAGGACCCAATCACATGCTGATGTTTCTGACCGAGGAGCAGCAGCAGAAATATCTGTTGCCTCTGGTCCGGGGTGAAACAACCGGCGCCTATGCGATCACCGAATACCGAGGCGGCTCTGACGTGCTCGGCATGCAGACCCACGCCGAAAAACATGGCGACACCTGGGTGGTCAATGGCACCAAGGCATATATTACCAATGCGCAGTATGCAGACTTGATATTTGTCTGTGCTCTGCATGATCCGAGCAAAGGAGGGGCCGGAGCAACGGCCTTCATCGTTGAACGAGACAACCCTGGGCTCACAATCGGACGGACGTATCGGACCATTATGGATGACGGGATGACCGGTGAGCTACAGTTCGAGAACTGCCAGCTATCGCCGGACAATATATGGGGGCAGGAAGGCCAGGGCTTTTACCTCAGCATGGGGATGATCAACTGGATTCGCGTCCGTCGTGGGGGCATGTGTACCGGCCTGGGACAATACCTGCTCGACCGCTGTAGCGACTATATCAAAAACCGGCGTGCGTTTGGTGGACCGCTGAGTCGGTTTCAAGCCTTACAGTGGATGGTTGTCGATTCCTACTTGGACGTCCAAGCCATGCGGAGCCTGGCGCTCCAAAGTCTGTGGCAGGCTGACCAGGGGAATTTGTGGGCGCTCAAGGTCGATCCACAACTCATCAAAACGGTGTGTGCGCTCAAAGTCTTCTGCGACGAAGCGCTGTATCGTGTGGCCGATAGAGCCGTCCAATTGCACGGGGCGCATGGATTGATGAAAGAGTCCGGGATTGAAAAAATATTCCGTATTGCGCGCAACCTGCGCATTCCCGGTGGCACGGATGAAATTCAGCGCGTCAACATTGCCAAAGCGTTAGGGCTGTAATCGTTCTGCCGTCCCCGCCTGCCATATTCCCTTGCAACCCCTCGCAGCCTTGTGCCGCCGGATGCTCTCTTGACCCAGCATCGTCCGCCCCGGATACTGCGGGGCAATGCGCGTCATTGAACCGGTGAATCTTGAATCTGAAATCGTGCCGGTCGACCAGCCGCAATTCTTTTATGGCTGGGTGATTGTCGCGTGTTCTTTCACGGTGCTGTCCGCCGCGTACGGGATTCAGTTTTCTTACGGCGTTTTCATGCCGGAAATCTCAGCGGAGATGGGTTGGGGACGGACGAGTTTGTCCCTCGCCTACTCAGTGTACGTGTTTATCTATAGCGGACTCGGGATTGTCACCGGCGTGTGTACCGACCGCTGGGGCCCGCGTCTCGTGGTTGGGGTCGGTGGCGTATTGCTGGGGAGCGGGGTGATGCTGATGAGTCAGGTTTACACGCTGTGGCAACTCTACGTCTTTCTCGGCTGTATCGCCGCGCTCGGCATGAGTGCCGCCTTTGTGCCGTGTAATGCGACCGTGGTGCGTTGGTTTACTCAGCGACGCGGCTTGGCGCTCAGCATGAGTACGAGTGGGTCGAGCTTTGGCAATTTCTTAATTCCGCCGCTGGCCGCAACCCTGATTACGCTCTATGGCTGGCGGACCTCGTACCTGCTCCTTGGGCTCGGAGGGATGACTCTCATTGTGTTGTGTGCCTTCTTCACTATACGTGACCCTGAACGCCTGGGCCTCCACCCGGACGGCCTCCAACCCGTTTTATTATCAGGGGAGGCGCTCTCCAGTCCACGTGCCTCACCCGACCCGCGCGATGAGTGGACGCTTGCATCCGCTCGCCGGACTGTGTCCTTCTGGATGCTGGTCGCTGTTTTTACGACGACTTGGCTGGTTGTTTTCATGCCGGTGGTCCACATCGTGCCCTTTGCCGTAGACCTGGGCGTATCGCAGGTGACCGCCGCAACGTTGATCAGCGTTATCGGATTGGCCGGTTTCGCCGGACGCCTGATTACCGGACCGCTGTCTGACCGTTATGGCCGCCTGCTGACGTTAGGAACCTGTCTGACTTTGGAAGCCGTGGCTTTCTTTGGCTTGGCGATCAGCACCGGCCTCCCTTTGCTCTACCCGTCCGCCGCGCTATTTGGTTTTTCGTATGGTGGGACAACGGCGCTGTTCCCGGCGATCGTAGGCGACTTCTACGGGCGTCTGGCGGTTGGGGCGATCGTCGGGTTTATTTTTTCCTTGGCCGGTTCCATGGCGGCGTTTGGCCCCATAGCCGCGGGCTATCTGCACGATGTGTACGGCAGTTACGAAATCGCCTTTCTCATGAGTGCGCTTTTCAATCTTTTGGGCGCGGTTCTGTTATGTTTTGTAAAAAAACCGGCGGTGCTCCCCCAGGCGGTTCAGTTCAATAACGCCGGATAATCAGGAGGTGTTATGCACTCTGCACGGGTCAATGGTGTCAACCTGGTCTATGAACTCCACGGGGCAGGCGAACCACTTGTTCTCATCCACGGGGCGCAAAGCGACCGAAGCATCTTTGCCAATCTGCTCCCGGATTTCATGGATCAATTTCAGGTCCTTATCTTCGATCAACGCGGCTCAGGCCAGAGTGAAAAGCCGGACATCGAATACACGATGGGTATGATTGCCGATGATACCGCCGCGCTCATGGATCATGTTGGCTTCTCGGCCGCGCATGTGTATGGCGTCTCGATGGGCGGTATGATTGCCCAGGAACTAGCCATTCGGCACGGGGCTGCTGTCCGCTCTCTCGTGCTGGGCTGCACCACCCCTGGTGGCCCCCAAGCCGTCAGTCTGGAGGGTGAGGCTATCCAGAGTTCCCATTCAACAGCCGCGCTCTCCGCGGAAGAGCGCGGTCGGGCGCTGGCCGAAACCGCATTTACGCAGGGCTATATTGAACAACATCCTGAGTTGATCCCGGCCTTGATTGAAGCCCGTAAAAAGCAGCCACTCGACCCGGTAGGGTTTGCGCGTCGCATGCAAGCGGCCTATGCGCATAATACCTTCGACCGCCTCTCCCAGATTAGGTGTCCGACCTTGGTGATTACGGGGAAAAACGATGCCTTGATCGCCTGGGAGAATTCAAAACTTCTGGCTGAAAATATTGTTGATTCCGAACTCGTGGTCCTGGAACCGGCCGGCCATGTATTTTGGGTGGAGCAACCCGCGCAGTCGAGAGACGCGATTGTCACATTTTTGCGGGAACACTAGAGCTAAGGAGTAACGATGTCCAACAAAGAGATTACAAAAAACAGCCAAGCCCGGATGATACGGAATTGGATGCTCGGCCTGCACGCTACGCATATTACCGACATTGGCGGGCGGCTGGGCTATTTTGCTGAGATGCGGCGGCACGGCGGAACAGTCTCGGCTGAAGAATTAGCTGAGAGCCTGGAACTCGACCCCTGGCGGACAAAGGTCTGGTGCCAGGCCGCGTGTGCAGTTGGGATACTCCAAGCTGGCGGGGATACGCAGTTCACCTTTGCGCCGTTTATGGACGACTTGCTTGGCGACGAAGCTTCTGAGTTGCTGACCACGCATGTCCTGGCCAGCCTGTCGCGGGACTTTCCGGCCTATCCTGATGCCTTTCGGACCGGGGCGCTGAAAACCTTTCACGACCATGATGAAGATTTCTTTCACCAGCAGGGCAAAGTCTCGGCCTTGCGGGCACCAGTCGTGGTGGCGGCTGCCCGCAAGCTGCCCGGGATGGAAGAGCGACTCGGTGCCGGCGGGCGGGTCATGGATATCGGCTCCGGGAGTGGAACCGTTATTGTGCGCTTTGCCGAGGAGTTCGCGCACTGCCGTGTGACCGGCATAGAGCCCTTAGCCTATTTTGCGGAAGCCTCCCGGAAGCTGCTTCAGGAGAAAGGGCTCGACGGCCGGGTTGACGTGCGGTCAGTCGGAGGGGAAGCCCTGTCCTTTGAGAATGCGTTTGATCTCATCACCATGGTCCAGGTTTTTCACGAACTCCCTGACGCAAAGAAAGTTGACATCCTGTGTGGCTGCCAGCGCAGTCTTAAGCCTGGGGGTATATTATTGCTGGTTGATCGTTGTGCCCCGGAAACCGGAGCCGATTTGCACGACCGACGCTTTACCATGAGTATTCTGGAGCAGTGGTTTGAGGTCACCTGGGGGAATATCGTCAACACCCGGAGCGATATTCTCAAGATGTTAGGGGACACCGGATTCAGCGTCACCCAAGAGAATCCGGACATCGTTCCAACCTATTGGACATTTGTAGCAGAAAAACAAAATTAAGGCTGACAACGGAGCGGCATATGAGTCGAGCAGGTCTCGTCCTCTACCACGGTATCGAAAGCGGCCCTGAACTGAAGCAATACGGGCATATCGCAGAAAACGCCGGCTATGAATCCCTGTGGGTCACGGAGCGCTATTTCCACGAAGAGATATTCTCTCTGCTCGGCTATCTTGGGGCGGCAACCGAAAAGATCAAGCTCGGCGTTGGTGTCACCAACCCGTACACGCGCAATCCCGCCCTGCTCGCTATGGCAGCGGCAACCCTGGACCGCATCACAGGCGGCCGCTTTGTGTTAGGGATGGGTCGCAGCGAACGCGATGTGATCCAAGGCAAGATGGGTATGGCCTACGGCAGTGCACAGGCCGCCATGCAAGGAAGCGTCTCCCTGCTGAGACGGCTTCTGTCCGGTGAACGGGTGTCCGATACCGCAGGACCGTTTACGCTCAGGAATGCCCGTCTTGCTACCACGCCGATTCAGCCCAACCTGCCCATCTATCTTGCTGCGATTGGCAAAAAAGGGCTGCGCCTGGCCGGGGCGATTGCCGACGGCGTTCTCTTGAACGCCTATGTGCCGCTGTCCTATGTCACCTACGCGGTTGAAGAGATCCGCAGTGCGGCGCAAGAGGCTGGCCGTGATCCCCAGGCCATCGATATTGCCTGCATGCTGGTCATTCGCTTGACCGACGATCCGCAGCGGATGATGCCCACGCTCAAAAAGCGTATCGTCCGCCTCCTTGACGAAGCCTATGTAGGCGAAATCCTGCTCGAAAAAGGGGGATTTGATCCGTCTATCCTTGGGCCAGTGCGAGAGTCGTACGCCAAAGACGAAGGCAAAGAGGCCGTCAAGCTCATCACTGACGAGATGGTCGAGTCTTTTTATCTCATCGGTTCAGAAGAGCAATGCAAACAGCGCATTGCCGAGTACCGCGAAGCCGGGGTTGACCTGCCGCTCATCTTGCCGCGCCTTGAGGACTATCCGCGGGCCGCGGAAGCGATGAGAAATGCATGACGCTTTAGGCCAAAAGAGAAAGTCCTTCGCGTTTAGCAGCTTCGTTCAAACGGTCATCATACGTAATAAAGCGTAGAGAGAGACCTAATCTACGTTGGAGATACAAGCAGGAAGCAAGTTGAATGGCATCTCCAGCTCTTAAAGAGGTGCGGACAAAGAGTTCCTGCGTGAGCGTCCCGATATCGGCTGAGAGTTCAACAACATAGCACGAAGAAGTGAGGTCTTGACGGAGAGCCTCGAAAGCGTGATCTCGGTCAGTCTGAGAGAGGCTATCTTCTCGGCAGCGTCGAGCTATGGCTGAGGCAACTTCAAATTCGGATAGACGGCTTGTAACCGGAGTACTCTCTTGTATAAGGCGCTGGACCTTATCGCTGTCTGGCTCATGAACGTATCGCTTCACTAAAGCGCTTGCATCGAAGTAATAGATCAAAATCGATCCTCACGGTCTTCGATAATAGCAGTTGAGACAAGCGGGCCTTTCGTGCGAATGGGCTTAAAGGGGGGGAATGGGGTCTTTGCTTTTCGGCTGAGTATGCCAAGAGCGACAAGTTCGTCGAGGCGAGCTTCTTCTCCCTGCGTCTCTATGCTCAGCGGACGTAGTTCTGCAACAGGCCGACCTCGTTCAGTCACAATAATGGTTGTGCCTTGTTGTACTTGACGAAGGTAAGTCCCGAGGCGGGTTTTTAATTCACGGGCGCCGACTGTTTGACGTGGTTCATTTTGCATTTGTGGTTATTGTGACCACAGAGGATGCCTTTGTCAAATAAGCCATATTTTCAAAGAAATACTCCTCTACCCGAGTAGCCGCACGTCCGGCAGTTAGATATAACCGGTCTCCTACGGCGCATAATTATTCACTCCGGAGAAGGAAGGAGTCCTTATGAAACTGGCAATTGGCATTGGCTATTCCGGTGGCCGGGTCGAGCTACCCCTGGATATGATTCTGGAGGCGGAAAAACTGGGCTATGACTCAGTCTGGAGTGCGGAGGCGTACGGCTCTGACGCGGTGACACCGCTCGCCTATCTCGCGGCGAAGACCTCACGGATAAAACTTGGGACCGGTATTCTCCAGATTCCAGCCCGCACGCCGGCTATGTGTGCCATGACCATGTCGACCCTGGATGCCTTGTCGAACGGGCGGGTGATTGTGGGCTTGGGCATGTCCGGTCCGCAGGTAATCGAAGGCTGGCATGGCATGTCCTACAGCAGGCCGGCGGCCCGCATCCGTGAATACGTCGAAATCCTACACAAGATTTGGGATCGTCAGGAGCCGGTTTCGTTAGATGGGAAAGTGTATCAACTGCCCTATCAGGGCGAGGATGCAAGCGGACTGGGCAAGCCGCTCAAGTCGATCCTGCATTCACGCCGCTTGCCAGTCTACCTGGCAACCATGAAGCCGCTCAGCATCCGCATCACCGCCGAACTGGCCGATGGCTGGCTGCCGATCTGGTTTTCACCCTATCGCATGGATATGTTCACGCCCGACCTGGAAAAAGGTTTTGCGAAGGCCGGCAATGGCAAGTCGATAGAGAATTTCGATATCCTGGCTGGCTGCACTGTCGTTATCGGAGACGATGTCAAAGCCTGCTTGGCCCAACTCAAGCCGACCCTGGCGCTGTATGTCGGTGGTATGGGAGCCAAAGGCCGGAACTTCCATAATGAGATGGTCTCGAAGTATGGCTATGCTGAGGTGGCGGCTGAGATCCAAGACCTGTATCTGTCTGGCCGTAAAAAAGAGGCTACTGAGTTGATACCGGATGAACTGTGTGACGAAATTTCGTTGTGTGGTCCACCGGAGCGGATTCGCGAGCGTTTCAAAGCCTGGGAAGACGCTGGTGTTTCAACCATGATGGTTCAGTCGAGTCAGCCCGAAGCCTTAGCTTTGATGGCAGATGTTGCGGGGACAAATCAGTAGGAATTCACCCTATCCCCCTCCTACCAGGGGAGAGGGGACTTTTGAGGAGAGAAGCATGAGTCAATCTATTTCAGCCAACGATCCCTATGAACGTAAACGTGTGTCCGTGCTCGATAGTGAGATGGCCTATGTTGATACGGGCAGCGGCGACCCTGTTGTGTTTTTGCATGGAAACCCCACGTCTTCGTATTTATGGCGCAACATCATTGCCGAGGTTGAAGGCGGCGCGCATTGCCTGGCGCCCGACCTCATCGGCATGGGCGATTCGGGCAAGAATCCTGCCGGCTCCTATCGATTTGTTGACCACGCCCGCTATGTAGATGCCTGGTTTGAGGCTGTTGGACTCGATCAGCACACGAAAAACATCACTCTGGTTATCCATGATTGGGGCTCCGCTTTGGGTTTCCACTGGGCACACCGCCATCAGGACAGCATCAAGGCGCTGGTCTATATGGAGGCAATTGTGTGTCCCCTGACCTGGGAGACCTTTCCTGATGCGGCACGTAAAGTCTTTCAAGGCTTTCGTTCTCCGGCCGGAGAAGACATGGTGTTGCAGCATAACGTCTTTGTCGAGCGCGTTCTGCCCGGCAGCGTGCTGCGCGGTTTGACCGAAGAAGAAATGGCCGTCTACCGTAAACCTTACACCGAGCCGGGAGAGGCTCGCCGCCCAACGCTCACCTGGCCGCGTCAGATACCGATTGAGGGTGAACCGGCCGATGTGGTGGAGATCGTCGACCAATACGGCTCCTGGCTGTCAGGCAGCGATATCCCCAAACTCTTTGTGAATGCCGACCCCGGCGCGATCCTGGCCGGCCCGCAGCGTGAGTATTGCCGCGTCTGGCCGAATCAAAAAGAAATCACCGTCAAGGGCTCGCACTTTATCCAAGAAGACGCGCCGCAGGAAATCGGCCAGGCCATAGCCGATTTCCTGCAGCCGCTTTAATCCCATCTGACACGCCGGAGGACAGCATGACCTACACCGCAATTCAATTTGAAAAAAAAGACAATATCGCAAAAATTACACTGAACCGGCCGGATTCCGCCAACGCGCTGAATATCGACCTGGCTCGGGATCTGATGCAGGCCTCGCTCGAATGTGACGAAGATTCTGACATTCGAGCCGTTGTGCTGACCGGCAATGGCCGCATGTTCTGTGCCGGTGGGGACCTGAAAAGCTTTGCCGCCCAGGGTGATAAGCTGCCCGCCCACATGAAGGAAGTGACTACCTATCTCCATGGCGCGGTGTCACGTTTTGCGCGTATGGACGCACCCTTGATTGGTGCGGTGAATGGCACGGCCGCCGGAGCGGGGATGAGTATTGCGTGTTCGTGTGACATTGTTTTTGCCGGCGAGTCGGCGAAATTCACCATGGCGTATACGCGCGCTGGGCTTACCCCAGACGGTTCTTCAACCTACTTCTTGCCTCGCATTGTCGGCATGAAGCGGGCCTTGGAACTTGCGATCACCAACCGGCTGCTGTCAGCCAAAGAAGCCGAAGAATGGGGCATTGTGAACCGGGTCGTACCTGACGCGGACTTGCTGACTGAAGCGGAAAAACTCGCCACTGAGCTTGCAGCCGGAGCAACCGGGGCGTTTGGTGGCGCCAAACGCTTACTCCATAGTGGCTGGACGGAAACGCTTGAAACGCAGATGGAAAATGAAACCCAGTCCATTGCCGCACGCCCCAAGACTGATGATGGGAAAGAAGGTATTGCGGCCTTCCTGGAGAAACGCGCACCCCACTTTAATGGAAAATAGATACTGCCCACTCAGACCCACGTGAGGATTGTTGTTATGTCCCAACCCTATCGTCTCTTTGGTGTTGAGCTGTCGCCATACTCGTTCAAAGTTCGGGCCTATTTTCGGTATAAGAACATTCCGCACGAATGGATTGCGCGGGATACGACCAGCCAGGAAGAATTTGAACGGTACGCCAAGCTGCCCCTCGTTCCACTCGTCGTCACGCCGGACGGGACGGGTATGCAGGACTCCACGCCCATTATGGAGCATTTTGAGGGACTTCAGCCCGAGCCGTCCATTCATCCCAGCGATCCAACTTTGGCCTTCCTGTCCGCTTTGATTGAAGAGTATGGTGACGAGTGGGGCAATAAGCAGATGTTCCACTATCGCTGGACGTATGCGCCCGACCAGCAATCCACCGCGGAACGCATCGCCCGCCTGACCCGACCTGGGCTGAGTGAGGCAGAATACGCAGAGGCGACTGAGCAGATTCGCACCCGCATGATCCCGCGTTTGTCTTTTGTCGGTTCGTCTGAGCAGACCCGTGAGCATATTGAGTCTTCGTTCGATCGTCTATTGGCAGTGCTCGAATCACACCTCACCCAACGTATGTATCTGTTTGGCGGCCAGCCCACCTTTGGCGACTTCGGGCTGGCCGCGCAGTTGCACCAGTGCTCCACCGACCCCTCGGCTGGGACGATGATGCGGGCGGTTGCCCCGAACGTCTTGTCCTGGGCGGTGCAGATGCTGGACCCCAAGGATGAGGGCGCGCTGGAGACCTGGGACGACCTGGCCCCAACGCTGAAGCCCATCCTCAGAGAAATCGGTCAGACCTTTCTACCCTGGACGGCGGCCAACGCCCAGGCCCTCGCTGCCGGTCAAGAGACGTTTTCGGTCATGCTGCGTAGCACGGAGTACTCGCAGGGGACGCAGAAATACCATGCCCGGTCGTTTCGCGTTCTGCGGGAACGGTATGCCAAAGTCGAAGAGAAAGCGGCGTTAGACTCCATTCTGGAGGAGGCCGGTTGTTTACCCTGGTTACAATAATGCGTGCTAGCGTGCGTCAATCATTCACAGAGAAGAAGGAGAGCCCATCGTGTACGGCTTTGAACTGACCCCGGAACAACAACAACTCAAAGATACGGTCCACAAGTTTGCCGTTGAGGAAATGATTCCGGTTGCGGCAAAGTATGACAAAGAGCAGGAGTTCCCGGACGATGTATGTCGCAAAGCCTGGGAACTGGGCATCCTCAATCCGCTCGTGCCAACTGAATATGGCGGCCTGGGGCTTGAGGTATTTGATACCTGCCTAATTGATGAAGAAATCGTCTACGGCTGTGCCGGTATAGCGCTCAACATGGTGGCCAATAATCTGGCAACCACGCCGTTGCTCGTGGCCGGCAGCGATGCGCAGAAAAAAGAATACCTGGGGCAGCTCGTATCCGAGCCGGTCTACGCGGCTTTCGCCTTGACTGAGCCAGGCGCCGGCTCTGATGCTGCGGCTATCTCAACCACCTATCGCAAAGTCGGCGATGATTTTGTCCTCAACGGCACGAAACACTTTATTTCTAACGGCTCTGTCGCGCGTTGGTATGTGACCTTTGCGACCGAGGATAGAAGCCGGGGACATGGCGCGGTGGCGTGCTTTGTTCTCCCGGCTGATTCACCTGGGGTGACGGCCAACCGGATGCACGACAAAATGGGCCAGCGTGCGTCAGACACGGCGGAGATTGTTTTTGAGGATGTCAAAGTTCCGCGTGCCGGCCTGGTCGGTGCGGAAGGCCAGGGGTTCAAAGTCGCTATGCGAACGTTTGACCGCAGCCGTCCCGAAGTCGGTGCCTTTGCCATTGGGATATCCCAACGCGCATTGGATGAATCGGTCAAATACGCCCGGCAGCGTGAAGCCTTTGGCCAAGCCATTGCCAATTTCCAGGCCATCCAGTTCATGCTGGCCGATATGGCGATTGAGCTCGAAGCCATGCGATTATTGACCTATAAAGCAGCCTGGCTGCTCGACCAGGGTGCAGCGTCGTCTATTGTTTCCAGTTACGCCAAGGCGTTTGGCGCGGACCGGACCATGCAGATAACGACCAACGCGGTGCAGATTTTCGGTGGCTACGGCTATTTCAGCGAGTATCCGGTTGAGAAACTCATGCGTGATGCCAAGCTGCTTCAGATTTACGAGGGCACCTCACAGATTCAACGTGTGGTCATTGCCAAGCATTTATTAAGAGGCGCGTAACCCAACTGTTTGTAAGCGCGTGTCAAGAGGAGGACCAACATGGCTGAAGAACCTGGTGTGTTTGAAACCATCCACTCAATGCGGGCGATGCGTCGGCTCAAACCCGACCCCGTTCCCACGGAGATGATTCGTAAAATTCTTGATGCCGGCATCCGTGCCCCCAGCGGCCAGAACCTCCAGGCCTGGGCGTTTGTGGTGCTCCAGAAGCCGGACAACAAGAAGTTTTTCCAGCAGCGTTACCATCAGGCCATGCTGGACCGTTTTGGTAATGCGCTCCGGCCCAAAGCCGAGGATACTTCCTCCTTTGCCAAGACCGCGCGGGCGGCCATGCACTTGGCCGAGCATATGCACGAAGCCCCGGTCTTACTGCTGATCTGCGGCAAACGGGATTGGCCGTTTTCCGTGCCCGCGGAAAAACGCGAAGGCAGAGCCCCGCCCTCCTACGGCTCTATCTATCCCTGCGTGCAAAACATTCTCCTGGCCTGTCGTGCCCTTGGCCTTGGGGCCAGCCTGACGACCATGCACCAGATGTTTGAAGATGAGTTGCAAGAGCGTTTGGGCATTCCGTTCGAGTATGGTGTGGTGGCTACCATTCCGATTGGTTTTCCTTCAGGAAAATTCGGACCGGTCACGCGCCGACCCGCACCTGAAGTGACCCACTTTGACAAGTGGGGGCAGCACGAACCACTGGCCTAGCAGCCGACCGTTCCCTGGGAGCGCGGACATCCTGCCCGCAGCAGGTGTACCCGGACTGATGTAGGGGCGGTTCACGAATCGCCCCCATCTTTTTGAAGAAGGAACCCACACATGAAATACTCCATGTTTCTCGCCGCCGCCCCTCACGCCGAAATGGTTGGCTGGGTCAAGAAATACGAAGCAGCAGGATTTGATTCGCTCTGGCAGGCAGAATTGACCAATTCCGCGCTCATTCCATTGGCCGGCATCGCGCCTAACATTCAAACTATCAAAATCGGCGCCGGCGTCGTGCTGGCCTTTAACCACAGCCCAGTGATGCTCGCCTTTCAGGCCTTGGACCTCGACCTGTTGAGTCAAGGCCGGTTCACCCTCGGCCTGGGCGTTGCCCATCAACACCGCAATAACAACTGGTACGCCGGACGAGACGCAGGCAAACCGGTCAGTCAAATGCGTGAGTACATTGAGGTCCTGCAGCTCATTATGGACAAAGCAGAGACTGGTGGTGAGGTGAACTACGAAGGCAAGTTCTACACTATCCGCGCTCGCAACTTCTTCCCGCGTCCTAATCCGAAGCCCCGTCCACGAGCGCCTATCTATGTTGCTGCGGTCAAACCCCGTATGGCCGCCCTCACGGGCGAGCTGGGCGACGGCCTGATCGGCAACCCCATGTTCTCGCCGCAACACGTCCGTGAGAATATTCTGCCGCCGCTCAAAACCGGACTCGACCGGGCTGGTCGCAGCCGCTCCGATGTTGAAGTCTTGGGCCAATGCTTTGTAGTCATTGATGATGATCTGGCAACCGCCCACCGTGTCGGCGCAGGGGCCATGCTGTTCAGTATCTGGGCTCGGATTTACGATGATATCTTTGCCGCGCACGGCTTTACCGACATAGTTGAAAAGGTCAGAGCGCTACAGAATACGCCAGACAAAGACAAGGGCTTTGATCTCATTCCGAATGAAATGGTCGATGCCTTTTGCGCGGTCGGTCCGATTGATCGAGTCCGAGCAAAGCTGAACGAGCGCGAAGGACTCCTCGACACGACCATTCTCGCTGTCCCCAATACAGGTACGACCCAAGAACAACGGGACCACTATCGGGACAAAATCTTGGAATCCTTTTCGGCGTAGAGGATCGTCCTCGGCCCCCTCGGAGTGGGGCAACCACAGGGGGTTCCTTACATTTTATTCCCTCGCCTCTAGGGGGAGAGGGCTAGGGTGAGGGGGTTCTTACGGGGTAGGTTCCCCCTCCGGTTCACAGGCAAAGGAGAGCGAACACATGAGTACACATACTAAGGTCGCCATCATCACAGGGGCGGGAACTGGAATTGGGAAAGCGAGCGCCCTGGCGTTGCTCCAGGAAGGCTACGCCGTTGTCTTAGCCGGCCGTCGTGCCGAACTCTTGGAAGCAACGGCAAAAGAGGCCGGAAGTGAGGCGCAGACGCTCATCGTGTCAACCGATGTCAGCGATCCTGACTCTATTCGTACGCTATTTGCCACAACAAAAGAGACCTTTGGTCGGCTCGACGTGCTGTTTAATAACGCCGGAATCGGTGCCCCACCCGTACCCTTGGAAGAACTGCCCTACGAACAGTGGAAAGCCGTGGTGGACATTAATCTCACCGGGGCGTTTGTGTGCACCCAAGAAGCGTTCAAAATCATGAAAGACCAGGACCCACGGGGAGGCCGCATCATCAACAACGGCTCCATCTCGGCCCAAACCCCACGGCCCAATTCCGCACCCTACACCTCAACCAAGCACGCCATGACCGGCCTGACCAAATCGACTTCACTCGACGGGCGCAAATACGATATTGCCTGCGGCCAGATTGACATTGGCAACGCCGGGACCGACATGACCGCGGTCATGAAACGCGGCGTCCCACAGCCGAACGGTACAATTGCAGCCGAGCCGACCTTCGACGTTGAGCACGTCGCCCAGGCGGTCGTGTACATGGCCAGCCTGCCGCTCGATGCCAATGTCCAGTTCATGACCGTCATGGCCACCAAAATGCCGTTTATCGGGCGAGGGTAGCGCGGTACAAGAATGCGGAATCTCATTACTCCCGGCGAAATTCTTCTGGAGGAATACCTCATGCCAATGGGTATTTCGCAAAACGCCATGGCCCGCGCAAGATGTATAGGCCATCATCCGCGACGTGACATCCTGGCGGCCGGTCCCCATCGATTTCGCTATCCTGGAACGGGCGTGATCCGTGCAAGAACGCTATGCTCTTTCATGGTGGGATGCCCTTATCGTCGCGGCTGCTCAGACCTGCGAGCGCGCGGTTCTTCTGACCGAGGACCTTCAACACGGCCAAGCGCTTGGCGCGGTCCGGGGGATCAATCCCTTTGCGTTGCCGGAACGGACGCCCGCGGAGATACTGGAGACCTTAGCGCCGTGACACGCCCGTGACCTCCCGCCTGCGCCGGACGCTCAGCCTTGCCCTGCCCATTATGGGCGGCATGATCTCCCAGAACATCATGAATCTGGTGGACACGGCCATGCTGGGCGTACTCGGTGACGAAGCCCTGGCGTCGGTCGGACTGGCCCAGTTCTCAACCTTTACCTGCGGTGCGTTCATCATCGGTTTGGCAACCGGCGTGCAGGCCACGTCGGCCCGCTGGCTGGGGGCTGGACGCCTAGGGGAAATCGCCGTGCCGTTGAACGGCGGGCTGTTGCTCGTCCTGTTGCTCGGGCTGCCCACCTCGTTTCTGCTGATACATCTTGCGCCGGCCTTGTTCTCCGTACTCAGCCAGGACGCCGCGGTCACCGGCCAAGGCACGGTCTATTTTCAGGCCCGTCTGGTCGGCCTGCTCGCCATGGGCGTCAACTTCGTCTTCCGTGGCTACTGGAACGCGGTCAATCTGTCCAAGTTCTATATGCGCACCATCATTCTGATGAACGTAACCAATATCTTTCTCAATTGGGTCTTGATCTTCGGTAACCTCGGCGCTCCGCGGCTGGGCGTCGTCGGGGCGGGTATCGGCACCACCGCAGCCCTGTATCTCGGGTCAGCCACCTATCTACTCACCGCCTTGCGCCACGCCCGTAACGGCGGCTTTCTGGCCCGCTGGCCGGACCGGGCCACCCTGCTGGCGCTGTTGCGGCTCTCGATTCCGGCCGGCATTCAGCACGTCTTCTTTGCTGCCGGCATGTTGGCCTTCTTCTGGATTCTGGGCAATATCGGCACCGCGGAACTGGCCGCGGGGCATGTATTATCCAACCTTCTGCTGCTGTGGCTGCTGCTGACGAACGGGTTCGGACTGGCCGCGGCCTCTTTTGTCGGCCAAGCCCTGGGCGCCGGTAAGATGCAGGATGCGCGGATGTGGGGCTGGTATGTGACCCGACTGGCGGTGCTGGTAGTCGGCGGCTTGGCGTTGCCGGCCCTGCTCATCCCCGATTTTTTTCTGCTGTTGTTCCTGCGTGACCCGGAGACGCTGGCGCTCGCCCGGCTGCCGCTGCAACTCACTGCCGCCACCATGGCGCTCGAAGCCCTCGGCGTTGTGCTGATGAATGCCCACTACGGAGCCGGGCACAGCCGGCGGGTGATGATGATCTCCCTGACTATGCAGTGGTGTCTGTTTCTGCCCATCGCCTTTGCCATGCAGGCTATATGGGGATTCGGTCTGCTCGCTATCTGGATCGCCAACCTGGCCTATCGTATCCTCCAGTCCGTCACGTTTGTCTGGAGTTGGCAGGCCGGCGGCTGAACCCGAGTCAGGGTGTAAGCGCGCTTTTGACTGCCTTTGTTTGAGGAGCGCGGGCACGCTGCCCGCTGCGCTCCCGTCATGCCGGACTTGATCCGGCATCCAGAGGCCGGGGGGTGGCCGGGGACATGGATTCCTGCTTGCGCCGGAATGACGGAGCGGGCAGGGATGACGGAAGCGGCCTGTCTTGTTTTGCCGTTCGGTTCATTCGTAGAATGGAGACATGGCACCAGCCCCCCAACGGGGGAGATATGCCTCAGCTGCGTTGGCCAGGCCGGATGCGGTTTCTCCCCTCACGCTTCAATATGTGGTTGCAACCCAGCCTCTTAGCCTCCATTTCGCTCAGATCGATGCCTGGCTCGTTGACAATGAACCAGCAGTTTGGCAGCAACTCCATCAGGCGGATGATGAACTCTTCCAGTTGCGTCAGCTCAATGTCTCAGAAAGCCGCTATCAGGCTGCCCTTGAGGCTTTCGTTGCTCGGTGTGAAGAAGCTGAGCAACTCTACTACGAAGCGCATCCGTCCGAGTTCTGCCTGCCGCCTCTGTCCGAAGGCGAGCGTATTGCCGTCTATTACGAACTGAGTGATGGTTCGATGCACAAGGTGAGCGGAGCGGACATATAGCGCAATTTGCCATTAGGGGTAGCCTTGTAGGTCGGGTTAGCCGTAGGCGTAAGCCGACATCCCGTACTTGTCGGATTACGCTCCGCTAATCCGACCTACTGACTTGATCCGGCATCCAGAGGGCGTCTCCTCGACCTCTCTCCCATGCGTTCGCAAGAGGAGGAGAATCCGGTACAGTAGCCCAGCTCTTTTGAACGCCCGACTGTTGTGCGCAAGACCGATCTCTCGATAAAAAAGGGGAACACCGGAGTATGACGGACCCTGTTCCATTTTCCGGGTTGGCCGCCCTCCGCGCCTACTGGCCGCGCCGCTTTACGCTGGTTGGCCTGTGCTTTTGCAGCACTTTTATTTGTTATATCGACCGGGTCAATATCTCGGTCGCCATTCTCCCAATGGCGCAGGAGTATGGCTGGAACCAAACGACCCAAGGTATTGTCCTGTCTTCATTCTTTTACGGCTATTTAGCCACCCAGATTTTTGGTGGCTGGGTTGCGGACCGCTATGGCGGGAAAATGGTCCTTGGCTGGGGTGTGTTGCTGTGGTCCTTCTTTACGCTGGTTACGCCACCTGCGGCAGCGATTTCACTCACGGTGCTCTTTCTTGCCCGGGTTGGCATGGGGTTGGGGGAAGGCGTTGCCTTTCCGGCGATCTATAACCTCTTTGCGCACTGGGTGCCGGGCCGGGAGCGGGCCCGCTCAGCCGCACTGAATGTGAGTGGTATTTCCCTGGGTACGGTCGCTGCCCTGCTGCTGACGCCGACCATAGTGGTGGTCTGGGGCTGGCCGATGGTGTTTTACCTGTTCGGCGGACTGGGGTTTGTCTGGTATCTCTTCTGGCACTCACGTGTCTCAGACACGCCGGAAACCCACCCCACCATCGCTCCCACAGAAGTCGCCTATATCCGCGAGCATATTCCCCCGATTCCAGCCAACGCCACAATTCCGTGGAAACATCTGCTGTCCAAAACGGCGGTCTGGGCGATCATTATTAATCATTTTTGTTCCAACTGGGGCTTCTACGTTATTCTGACGTGGCTGCCGACCTATTTTACCCAGGCGCTTGGGGTCGATCTCCGCCAGGTCGGGCTGTACGCTATCCTGCCCTGGCTGGTCATGTTTGTCATGGCCAATGTCGCCGGCTGGATCGCGGACAGTCTGCTACAACGTGGTCTGTCCGTTACCTTTGTACGTAAGCTGATGCAGAGCATCGGCTTTTTCGGTCCGGCGCTGTTCCTCTTTCTGATTGGCGGAGTCACCTCGGCCTTCCAGGCGGTCAGCTATATGTGCTGTGTGCTGGGGCTGGGCGCCTTTGCGCTGTCCGGCTTCGCGGTGAACCACCTCGATATCGGCCCGCGGTATGCCGGTATTCTGCTGGGGCTCTCAAACACGGCCGGAACGATTCCGGGTATTATCGGCGTCACCCTGACCGGCTACATCCTGGATGCCACCGGCTCGTGGAGTCTCGTCTTTTCGATCGCCTCCGGACTGTATGTTTTTGGGGCGGTGGTCTGGCTGCTGTTCGCCACCGGCGAGCAGGTGTTTGAGTAAGCCGCCCGCCCTGCCGGCGGCCCCCGGATGGTGCGCAGGGCGCACCCTACTGTGAACAACCGCCCTTTCTGCCCCTTCCGTCATTCGTATATTGAAAAAGGCCTGACCGGCCGTGCTGGTGTAGGGGTAATTCATGAATTACCCCTACGGAGAACGCTCCGCTGGGGAGGGAAACAGCGGGAGGCTGGGAGCGCGGGCATCCTGCCCGCGACTAGAGCGTTTCACGCTGGTCTCTCGTAGGTCGGGTTAGCCGTAGGCGTAACCCGACAGCCCCGGTCGCTGTGTCTCTGGACGGACCGCTGTCGGATTACGCTGCGCTCATCCGACCTACGGCTACACAGAATCGTACATTGCTCTAGTGTGAGCTAGAAGCCCGCACTCCTATTCCTGCTTCTTTTTAATCTCGTAGCCCAGCTCTTCAACGGCCAGCAGGATGTCGGCAATGGCCGTGAAATCCTGAATATCCGCATGGCCCATACGGATGCTGACGGCGTAGTTGGAGCCGTAGGGATGCTTGGTCCGTCGATGCTGAAAAACCGCTTTGGCGAGCCTGAGGAGGTCGAACTTCGGACTGTCGTTTTCCATGCTATTTCTCAATCACGATGCGCCACTGTTGAGGGATAGCCGAAACCGCCGGTGTAATACCAACAATGGCATAGCCTTCCGCTTCCGCCGCCCGAGGAATATCACGCCGGCCCTTGGGGTCGTCAATGATGAGTTCGAGTTGGTCGCCCCGGTCGAGGTATTCCAGTCGAACCTTGGCCTTGGCCCAATTCAACGGACATTTGACGCCGCACAGGTTCAGGTGTTCGGTCCTGGTGTCCATTGCCTTCTCCATACCAGAAGGACTCCCGCTTGTCAGCGAGTCGGGGGCGACGCTGGAGGGCTTTTGCGCTACCCTAGGCTATCTTCAAAAAACACCGGGGTGTGGTGTGGAACGCGATGAAAACCGGCCCTTGAAATATGTGCTGCGGTCAGATGCGGAAGACAACCGTCCGCGGCAGTTTACGATCAACTACCAGCAAGAATTGAACCCCAGTCAGTACGAGGCCGCGACCACGCGCGATGGTCCTGTTTTGGTGCTGGCCGGAGCCGGGAGTGGCAAGACGCGCACCCTGGTGTTTCGGGTGGCGCGGATGATTGAAGAAGGCGTTGATCCGGCTTCGCTGCTCCTGCTGACGTTTACCCGACGCGCCGCGGAAGAAATGATTCAGCGCGCCGAAGCGCTCATGGGCGGACGCTGTGACAAGGTCACCGGCGGGACGTTTCATTCTTTTGCCAATACCGTCCTGCGGCGCTATGCCTCCTTGCTCGGCTTTGCCAATGCCTTCACGATTCTGGACCGGAGCGACTCCGAGGATGCGATTAATTTGATCCGTACCCGCCTCGGCTTAGATAAAAAAGCTCGTCGCTTCCCGCGTAAACAGACCATTGCCGAGATCATCAGCCTTGCGGTCAATAAGCTCACCAGTGTGGCCGAAGTGCTCGACACGCAGTTTCCGCATTTGTTCTCCGAACTCGACGACCTCAGCCGGATTGAAGAATATTACCGGCAGTACAAACTTGAGCGCAGTTTGTTGGATTATGATGATCTGCTGACCCATTTGCGGGAATTGCTGCGCAGCCACCCCGAGGTCGCGGAACGGCTCTCGCATGCCTATCGCTACATCATGGTGGATGAGTATCAGGATACGAACCGGCTCCAGGCCGAAATTGTGCGTTCGCTGGCGCATGGGCATGATAACGTCATGGTGGTCGGCGATGATGCCCAGTCAATCTATAGTTTTCGTGGCGCGACGGTCCGTAATATTTTTGAGTTTCCGGACCTGTTCCCCGGCACCAAGGTGATCAAGCTCGAAGAAAACTACCGTAGTACCCAGCCGATTCTTGACCTCTCGAACGAAATTATTCTGCAAGCCAAGGAAAGCTATACAAAGAACCTGTTCACCAAAAAGGACAGCGGCTTTCAGCCGGCGCTGATTGAAGCCGATAGTGAGCGCTATCAGTCGCGTTTTGTGGCCCAAAAGATTTTGGAACTCCGTGAAGAAGGTGTGCCCCTGACCGAGATGGCCGTGCTCTTCCGCTCCAGCTTTCACTCGTTTGATCTTGAGATCGAACTGGGTAAATGCGATCTGCCGTTCGTGAAGCGGGGCGGGTTCAAGTTTATTGAGACCACGCACGTAAAGGATGTGCTGGCGCATCTGCGTGTCCTGGCCAATCCGCAGGACGCGGTGTCGTGGCACCGGGTGCTCTTACTGCTCGAAGGGGTCGGGCCAAAGAGCAGCGACAAAATTCTCAACCACCTGCTTGGCGGGCCTGAGCCGCTGCAACGCTTGGCCGAGTATCCTGGGCGCGGAGCGGTCAGGACGGAAGTACAGAAACTGGCTACCGCGCTCCAGGCGGTTTCTGACCCCGACCTGCAGCCGCGCGAGCAGATTGACATGATCGTGCAGTACTATTTGCCGATTCTGAAACGGAATCATCGGGACGATTATCCCAAGCGCCAAAAAGACCTGGAGCATTTTTCGATTATTACCGAACGCTACCGCAGTTTGGACCGGCTGCTGTCGGATATGGCCCTGGAGCCGCCCAACAGCAGCGTGGACGGCGTGCTGGCGACAGATCGGGATGAAGACGGCGTGCTGACCCTTTCGACCATTCATTCGGCAAAAGGGCTGGAATGGCACTCGGTGTTTATCATTGAGGCGGTCGAGGGTCGTTTTCCATCGCTGTACAATAAGGAAGACGACGACCTCGAAGAAGAGCGACGGCTGATGTACGTCGCCGCCACCCGGGCAAAAGAAAACCTGTTTATTTCGTATCCAATCAATATTTTTGATCGCGCGACCGGCATGGTGCTCAGTAAACCGTCGCGTTTTCTGGAAGACATTCCCCGCCGTATTTTGAAACCGGTTTTTCTGATTGAAGAAGAGGATGAAGACGAAGAGGACTGGCGCTCGCGTCGCAGTCGGTCCAATCGGTTGTGGTGAAATACCGACGGGCGAATCCGACCGTTGTCCTTATCCAGCAACGGTCGAAGCACGTCCGGCGTGTTCGTCCAGAAATTCCCCTAAGGCCGCATTAAAGAGAGCCGGCTTTTCGATATTCGAGAGATGCCCGCAGTCAGGGATGGTCACAAGCGAGGCGCCAGGAATGTTCTTGACCAGAAATTCCGAAGCCGAGGGCGGTGTGACCTGATCTTCTTCCCCCACAACAACCAGGGTCGGCACCGAAATATTCGGTAAAACCTCACGAAAATCAGTTGTCACAATGGCGTGCAGAGCCTGTTTATAGGCATCAGGGCGCAGGGTCGACATTGAGGTGATTAGCTTATCACGCACGGCTTGCTCCGCGCTTTCGGCAACAAGAACTTTGACCACCTCAGGCGCAATCTCTGCCGGGCTGAGGCCCTTTTCCAGCGGTTCAAGACGCCGGGCGAGAAAGTCCTGCCGGACTGCATCAGGAACCCCGCCGAAACCGGACGACGTATCCACCAGGGAGAGGGTGGCGACCCGGTCGGCATACCGACCATAGAAGTCCTGGATAATCATGCCGCCCATCGACAGTCCAACCAGGTGGGCCTGTTCGGCTTTGAGCTGATCCAGGAGACGGCGCAGGTCATCCGCAAAATTGCTAAACTGTAGCGTCTGGGGAGAGTCGTCACTATCGAGATAGCCCCGCGCATCCCAGGCCAGCGCACAAAAACGACTCCCAAAATGGGCAAGTTGACCTGCCCAATTCAGTCTATTTCCGCCAATGCCGTGCAAGAAAACAACGACAGGACCACTGCCCTCAATATCGTACGCAATCGAAACCGGCTCATCTGTCTTTCGTGTTTCAGCCATGGGATGCTCCTTGTGCTGCTTCCGTTCCTATATTTTTGTTCCTATATTTTTCGTTTCTACATGGCCTCCAAGGTCTCAATGCCGAGTAAGTCCAATCCCGTTTTCAAATACCGAGCAGTGAGGTCGCATAACAAGAGCCGCGTTGGTTGCCGGTCCTGCGGGGCCTTGAGAACGGAATGGGCTTGGTAGAAGAGGTTAAAGTGCGTGGCCAATTCGTACAAGAAGTTGGCCAAAAGATTAGGCTTATATGAGCGCTCAACTTCGAGTAATACGTCGCCAAAGCGGAGCATATGTTTGGCCAGGGCTTGCTCTTCCGGTGCAAGCAGTTGGACCTGCATATCTGGAGCTGCCTGCCAGTCGGTGTAGCCACCTTTCCGGAAAATCGAACGAATCCGCGCATAGGCATATTGTAGATACGGTGCAGTATTGCCGTCCAGGGCCAGCAGTTTATCCCAACTGAAGCGGTAGTCCGCGGTTCGGTTTTGCATCAGGTCGGCATATTTGACCGCACCAATACCGACGACTCGCGCTATAGTGGCCTGCTGTGCGGCTGGCAGACTCGGGTTTTTTTCTTGGACAATCGCCCGCGCGCGTTCCTCTGCTTCATCAAGCAGGGCAGCCAGTTTTATGGGCTGGCCTTCACGGGTTTTGATCGGTTTGCCATCCGCTCCCAGGATGGTTCCAAACCAGACATGTTCCAGTGCCAGCCTATATCCCCAGCTTTGGGCCGCGACAAAGAGTTGCCGAAAATGGAGCTGCTGGCGGCCGTCCGTCACATAGATGATACGCTGCGGCTGAAAGGTTTCAGCCCGGTATTTAATCGTTGCCAGGTCAGTCGTGGCATACAGAAAAGCGCCATCCTGTTTCTGAATCAGGAAAGGCGTCCCGGCCAGCTCAGTATCATCATCATAGAAGATACAGATAGCGCCATCGCTCGGACGGGCCAGGTTCTTAGCGCGCAGTTCTTGCACGACACCGGCGAGCATCGGATTGTAAAAGCTCTCTCCGAGCCAATGGTCGAATTTAACATTCAGGCGCGTATAGATGTGCTCGAACGCCTGGCGTGAAACCTGCATAAATTCGTTCCACAAGGCCGTATTCGCTTCATCTCCCTGCTGAAGTTTGGCGAGCTCTTCTCGCGCCCGGTCTGCCAAGGCCGAATCCGTTTTGGCCTTGGCTTGCACCTCTTTATACAGGCGTTCCATCTCGGCCAGGGGGTCCTGCTCATACGCCTTCTTATCAAGAAAAGAGCGATAGCCCACGATCAACATGCCAAACTGCGTCCCCCAATCGCCCAGATGATTGTCCGTCTCCACCGTGTGACCAAGAAAACGCAGGATGCGGGTGAGCGCGTCGCCTAAGATGGTTGAACGAATATGGCCAACGTGCATGGATTTAGCCACGTTTGGGGCACTGAAGTCGATGACGATCGTTTCTGGATTGGCGGTAAGATCAACACTCAGATGGTCGTCTCGGGCGGTGGCAAGCAGGGTCTGTCCCAGCCAGTTTGGGTCAAGATGGAAATTGATAAAGCCCGGTCCGGCAATCTCCCACGTTGCGGGAATCTCATCCGGGTTGAGCTGCGCAACAACGGCTTCCGCCAATTGACGCGGATTTTGTTTGTGGGCCTTGGCAACTGCCATGATGCCGTTAGCCTGGTAGTCACCAAACTTCGGATTTGCCGCGGGTTTGACAATCGCCGGGGCGGTCGTCCCACTGGCTGTCTCAATGGCCTGCGCCGTCTTTTCTTCCAAGAACTGCTGTACTGTTGGCATAAAATTAGTGATGAGTGGTGAGTTCGGGTTTTTGCTAGCCACTTGTCACTAGCCCCTCACCCCTTGCTTTGACTTGTGCCATGATTTTTGAAAATAACCTACCACCCAGGATACTAAAAATTGGATACCAGAAAATTGTAACGAACGAAGAGCAAACGTATAGGGCAATGGCCTATGGCGTGGTGAGGTCGAAAAGGGATGGAGAGCGGAGCGGATCATAGTACGGCTCAGGCCGACTGGGGTGACTGGATAGCCCTCCGTCTGGTACGGGGGGTCGGAAACGTGACCTACCGGCAATTGCTGGAGCGTTTTGCGTCTCCACACGAGATTTTGCGGACGCCGCCAGCCCTGCTCACCGAGGCTGGTATTAGCGCCCGTATTGCGCAGGAGATTAAAGCGTTTGACCAATGGAGAGAAGTTGAGGCCGAGTTGGAGAAACTGGCACGGCTGAACGCCCGTTTGGTCACCCAGACGGATGTCGAGTATCCGGAACGCCTCAAACAGATTCACGACCCCCCGCCTTTCCTCTATATCCGGGGGCATTTTGCGCCCCAGGATAATCTGGCCGTTGCCGTCGTCGGGGCTCGGACTGCGAGTGCGTACGGACGTGGGGTGGCACGCGAATTGGCCATCGAGCTGGCCGGGTGTGGGATCTGCGTAGTGAGCGGTCTGGCCCGCGGTATCGATTCTGAAGCCCATCAAGCCAGCCTTGAAGCCGGTGGCCGCACGATTGCCGTTTTAGGCTCGGGGCTTGACGTAGTGTACCCGCGCGAGCATATAGCTTTGGCAGAGCGTATTGCTGCAAGTGGCGCGGTGGTATCGGAATTTTCTCTTGGCAGCCAGCCTGAGGCGGGTAACTTCCCCTATCGCAACCGGGTCATCAGTGGCATCAGTCTGGGGACCATTGTGGTGGAAGCAACGGAAAAGAGCGGATCGCTTATTACGGCCCAATGCGCACTGGACCAAAATCGCGAAGTGTTTGCCGTGCCCGGCCCGGTCACGGCGAGTCGAAGCCGGGGGCCGCACCGTTTGATTAAGGACGGAGCAAAACTTGTGGAAAGCATTGATGATATACTCAGTGAGATTGCCCCGGCCCTGGTCCAGACGGACCGAACTGAAAAAACTGACACCCCTGTCCCGATTGTTCCATTAGAGCCGGATGAAGACAGGTTGTTTCAATTGTTTGCAGAAGAAGCCGTGCACGTGGATAACCTCATAACCAGCAGCGGCCTTGAGGCCGCCCGGGTGCTTGAGGTGCTGCTTGGACTGGAACTAAAAGGATTAGTCGCCCAACTGCCCGGAATGTATTTCACTCCTACCAGAGGAAAGTAGACAAGAGGAATATAAGCATGGCGAAAAACCTCGTCATTGTCGAATCGCCGGCCAAAGCCCGGACGATCAACCGCTACCTGGGCCGCGACTATATTGTGAAGTCCAGTATCGGCCACGTGCGCGACTTGCCGACCGGCGGCAAGTCTGGGCGTAGGACGACCCCAGCGCGCAAGCGCGCAAAAAAGACGCAAAAGGCCACCGGTCGGAAGAACGCTCGCACCCAACTGATTACGCGGATGGGCGTTGATCCCGACAATAACTGGACGGCAAGTTATGAAGTGCTGCCCGGCAAGGAGAAGGTTGTTGCTGACCTGAAGAAGCTGGCGCACAACGCAGACGCGGTGTATCTGGCGACCGACCGTGACCGCGAGGGCGAGGCGATCGCCTGGCATTTGAAGCAACTCATCGGCGGGACGCCCGAGCGCTTTCGTCGGGTGGTCTTTAACGAAATTACTAAAAGCGCCATTCAAGAAGCGTTTGAGCATCCCGGCGCGATTGACGAAAACCGAGTCAACGCGCAACAGGCGCGGCGATTTCTCGACCGTGTCGTCGGCTTTGAGCTGTCACCCCTGCTGTGGGCCAAAGTCGCGCGTGGCCTGTCGGCTGGGCGGGTGCAATCGGTCGCGGTGCGGCTTATTGTGGAGCGCGAGCGGGAGATTCGCGCCTTTGTGCCCGAGGAGTATTGGGAAGTCTTTGCCGAGCTGACGAAAGGCGCTGACGAGCCGGGCTATCGTTTCCAGGTAATAAAGGAGAACGGTACGGACTTTCGTCCGGGGACGAGCGAACAGGCCGAAGCCGCGGTCGCCCGTCTCGCCACGCAGGGTTTTTATATCACCAGCCGTGAGGATAAGCCGACCCAGGCCCGCCCCAGCGCACCATTCATCACGTCTACTCTCCAGCAGTCGGCGGCCACTCGGCTGAGCTTCGGGGTGCGGAAGACCATGCGGCTGGCGCAGCAATTGTATGAGGCTGGCCATATTACGTATATGCGGACCGACTCGACCAACCTCTCTCGCGAATCCGTGACCAAGGTGCGGGCCTATATCAAGCGCGAGTATGGGCCACGCTACCTGCCGGACAGTCCGAACGTCTACGCCAGCAAAGCGTCCGCCCAAGAGGCGCATGAGGCGATTCGGCCGACCGCCCTGACGGTCGAACCGCCTGACCTCGGCAATCAGGACGCGGATGCCCGGCGACTCTACGACCTCATCCGACGCCAGTTCATCGCTTGTCAGATGACGCGCGCCGAATACCTCAGCACCACCATCAGCGCTGAGGCCGGACCGTTCGAGTTGCGTATCCGTGGCCGTATTCTCAAGTTTGACGGCTTCACCAGGGTGTTGCCGTCCGCCTCGCGTAAGGAAGACGAGGTAGAACTGCCTGACTTCGGCCGGGGTGACGCGCTGCTCTGCCTTGACACCGACGCCGTGCAGCATTTTACCAAGCCACCCGCCCGCTATAGCGAAGCGAGTCTGGTGCGTGAGCTTGAGAAGCGCGGTATTGGTCGGCCGTCTACCTACGCCGCTATCATCTCCACTATCCAGGAACGTGGATATGTCAGTCTCAACAAACGGCGCTTTCAGGCGGAGAAGATCGGCGAACTGGTAACCGATCGGCTGGTAGAGAACTTCGGCAGCCTGCTCAATTATTCGTTTACCGCAGACATGGAGCAGGAACTCGACCAGATCGCTCTGGGAGAGCGGGAGTGGCGCAGCGTGCTGGATGTCTTCTACGACGATTTTTCTCGGCGGCTCCAAGCCGCTGGGGCCCCGGAAGGCATGCGGCCTAATCAGCCCATCACGACGGCGGTCAGGTGCGATGCCTGCGAACGCCCGATGCAGGTGCGCACGGCAAGTACCGGAGTGTTTCTGGGGTGTTCGGGATACGCCCTGCCGCCGGCCGAGCGCTGTACGCGCACCATGAATCTCGTACCCGGAGAGGAAGCGGTTGACACCGATACGGACGACGAGGGGGAAAGCCTGCGACTGCGGGCCAAGCGGCGCTGCCCCGCCTGCGACTCCGCCATGGATTCCTATCTGATTGACGAAACGCGCAAGCTGCATCTATGCGGCAACGGTCCGGACTGCGACGGGAACGAAGTAGAGTCCGGCGAGTTCCGTCTCAAGGGCTATGACGGGCCGGTGTTGGAGTGTGAGAAATGCGGCGCTGAAATGCGGCTGCAAAGCGGTCGGTTCGGCAAGTACTTCCGATGCGCTAACAGTATGTGTGGCAACACGCGCAAGCTGCTACGCAACGGTCAGCCTGCTCCGTCGCGGGCCGACCCCGTGCCGATGCCCGAGCTCAAGTGCCGGACGGTTGACGATTACTATGTGCTGCGTGATGGAGCGGCCGGCATCTTTCTGGCCGCGAGCCAGTTTCCCAAAAACCGCGAGACGCGGGCTCCCCTGGTCGCCGAGTTGAAGTCCCACGCCGACGAGTTGGACCCGAAGTTTCATTTTCTGTTGAGCGCCCCCGAGACCGACCCCGACGGCAACCCGGCCGTGATCAGATTCTCGCGCAAGAGCCGCGAGCAATACGTGGCGTCCGAGGTGGACGACAAGGCAACCGGCTGGACTGCGCACTACCGGGACGGCGGCTGGGAAGTCCGGGAGCGGACGAAGACGAGACGCCCACGTGCAGCACGGGCCACGACGCCTGACGCCTTGTCCGAAGTAGCGTGACCAGACAACCTGACGAGTGCTATGCAGACTGTCAGCGTTATTGGCGGCGGCTTAGCCGGTAGCGAAGCAGCCTGGCAACTCGCCCGGCAGGGCGTGGCGGTAAGGCTGTATGAAATGCGCCCAGTCCGGCCCACCGAGGCCCACCAGACCGACAAACTTGCAGAGCTGGTGTGTTCCAATTCCTTTCGCAGCGCCGCGCTTGAAGCCGCGGTTGGATTATTGAAAGAAGAAATGCGCCGCCTCGGGTCATTGGCGATGGCTGCGGCCGACACGGCGCGCGTTCCGGCTGGACAGGCCCTAGCGGTCGATCGCCATGTCTTCGCCCAGTATATTACGGATGCTTTGGCCGCCCAGCCGCTGGTTGAGTTGAGACGCGAAGAAGTCGCAGCCATTCCGTCCGGGCCGACTGTAATTGCCAGTGGTCCGTTGACCTCACCCGCCCTATCCGAACATCTGCGGACACTGTTTGGTCGCGAGTATCTGTATTTCTACGATGCCATCTCTCCTGTTGTGACAGCCGAATCAATAGAGACGAGTGTGGCGTTTCGGGCCTCGCGCTACGATCACGGGGGCGATGACTATCTCAACTGTCCCCTCTCGCAAGAAGAGTACTATCGACTCATTGACGACATTCTGGCCGCCGAAAAGATACCGGAAAAAGCGTTCGAGCAGTGCCGCTACTTTGAAGGCTGTCTGCCTATCGAGGAGATGGCTCGTCGTGGTAAAGACACCTTAGCCTACGGCCCGATGAAGCCAGTCGGCCTGACCGACCCGCGCACCGGCACGCGCCCCTACGCGGTTGTGCAACTGCGGCAGGACGACCAGGCCGGAACGTTGTGGGGGCTGGTCGGCTTTCAGACCAAGATGACGTATCCCGAACAGCGGCGTATTTTCCGCACGATTCCCGGCTTGGCCAACGTGGAGTTCGTCCGCCTCGGCAGCCTGCACCGCAACACCTTCATCGAGTCGCCCCGCCTGCTCAGGCCGACCTTGCAGTTTCGGCAGCGCGACGACTTGTTCTTCGCCGGACAAATGATTGGTGTGGAGGGTTATCTGGAGTCGGCCGCGGCCGGCTGGCTGGCAGGAAGAAACGCTGGCCTTCTGGTCAAAGAACAGGCCCTGTTGACGCTGCCGCTCACAACGGCGCTGGGCGCAATGATTGCCTACGTGACCGATCCTGAGCGAAAAGACTTCCAGCCCATGAACGTGAACTACGGGCTGTTCCCCGGACTCTGCAAACCAGCGCGGCGCTTACGCGGACGTGAGAAAAAGCGCGCCTTGGCAGACCGGGCACTCTCAGACCTGGCAACCTGGCAGGCCGAACACGGCCTGTGTTGAGCGTACTTCGACATCATAGAGGATTATGCCATTGGAGCCCGGGAGACCGGCTGAAGTCCGAATCGTTTGAGTGTACCTCTGCCTGGTACTCTATCGCGAGCGCGGCCATGTGAGCATTAGACACGAGATTCGCGCCGACGCCAGCGGCATCAAGATTCCGCCGAAAGTGAGTCAAATGATCGGCGCCGGGGTTAACCGGTGTGATGTGAGCATACCGAAACCAATCCCTCATATAATCAATGGCTTTCGAGGATGATAGCGGAGATGTCAACACCCTCGGATGAGTCATTAATCTTACGAACCCGGTCGATATACGCTCTCCCAGGCAAAGTCCTCGGCCTCAATTTGGTCGTTGAGCTGATTGAGCTTCTGGGGGTCAATGCCGGGAACGAGTCTGCTGCGATTGGGAACAATCTGGAATGTGGGCGGTTCGGTCTCTTTGGAACCGGGCGTCATGCCGCGACGCAACACCTCGTTCACCACCTGCTTGAACGGCTTGTTGTGAAGCCGACTCTGGTCTTTCAGGAAGGCGACAACATCATCGTCCAGTGTCAGTGTTGTTCTCATACAGACAGCGTGATGTGTAAGAATTATGATGTCAAGATGACAATAATCCTTCAAATCTATCAAACGCTCAGTGCCGCTAGACCTCGAATCTTCTCTCGAAAATAGTGGAAACTGGGAGAGGCGTTGTTATCGACATTCAGGTGCGGGGTGATTTTCTCTGACCATCTCGATTTTTCTGTACCGGTGACCTGCCAGCCCTTGTTTTTGAGCCCGCTTGCACCACCGCTGAACACTGCATCGGCCAGCAGTTCCCACGTGCCGCATATCGAGTCGTTTTCGTAATTTCTGAGTATATTGTCCTTGGCGTTCGGGTAGGCTGCTTTGACCGCGGGAATGTCACCCAACAGCCATGCCTCACCTTCTTCTATGGCGATGCAGAACCGGGTTTCTGGTTTGAGTTTGCAGGCGTTCAGGACGGCAAAGAGTTCTTGGCGAAATGTTTTCAGGCACTTGTCATCCAAGTCACACACCACAATCACCGCTGCCGGGTAGTCGGCTGGATGGCCTGCGAATGTCTTTCCGTATCCCCTGAGCAACTTGGGAAGTCGGTCAAGCAAAATGCGCTTGCTTATATCAGTTCGACTCCTGAGTTCCTTGGGAATGCGTCCGGTTCCCTTGTAAGCATGAACTCTGAACGTATTCTGATCGCTAATAATCTTCGGAACCAGAATATCAAGCATCGTCTTACCGGATTGGTCTTCAACGAGTATCTCAAAATGCATCCGATTACCTCGCGTCAAGATAATCGCTGTACCAGAGGCTGCCCAACGGCAAGCCTTCCGCGACCATATTATTCACTATTGCTTCGTCACTTGCCCGACGGACCGTCGAGAAGCCGTCTACGCCTTTTTCCAGAATCCAGACTTCTTTTGGATCGAGCGCATCAACGAAGTAGGGTTGGTGCGTTGTGATAAAAATCTGCGAGCCACCTCCCTGTCCGCTTGCGTGTTCACGGAATTCATGGGCCAGGGTCTCCAGGAGCTTGTGATACAGGCCGTTTTCCGGTTCTTCGATACACAGGAACGGAGGGGGAGTCGGATCATTGAGCAGCAAAAGATACGCAAATACTTTTAGCGTCCCGTCCGACATCTGCTGGGCGTAAAAGGGGTCCTGAAAGCCTTTATCGTTGAACTTAAGCAGCAGCCGACCGTCATTGGTTTTTTCCGGTTCAATCTTGTCTATACCCGGAATTCTATTGGCGATCTCCTCCAGAATGGACTGGAAACGCCTCGGATGTTCGCGTTCCATGAATTGCACCACGTTGCCCAGGTTGTCCCCGTGAACGTTAAGATGTTTCTGTGGGCCGGCCAGGGGCAGGCTGCGCGCCGCATTCGGGGTGAAGTAACTCAGATACCAGCCTTCGATGAATTGGCGAAAAGCAGAAATTCTCGGGTGTTGTTTCAACGCGCCAAGCGTAGCAATACCCAGCTTGCGCCGGTCTTCCAGTTCGATAATCTCGGTCTCTCTGGATTCCTCTGATCTTTCTGATTTTCGGACGGATTCTATGAAATTAAGAATGTCGAGCGGTTCTGCTTCTTCGTTAATCTGCTCACCCGCTTGTTCCCCCTTCCAGGCCACGCCCTCCCCATTATTGAGTAACAAGAAGGAAAATGGCCACCCCCATCTCTGGCCGCTCCGTCTTTGCCTGAGGCGTTCGCTCTCTACGTAGGCACGCCCAGACTTGTCCGCTGCAATGGCGACCTCATAGGTAATGGGCCGAGCATTAGAGCGTTCTCTGTAATACACTCCAAACTCAATGGAGCCTGTTTGTCCCTGCGTCCGCAATCTCTCAAATCCGCCACGCCCACGAGCGTCGCAGGCCTCTTCAGCGCCAGATTTGAGAGCGTCGGCCAGGAATCCAAACGCATCAAATAAGGCACTCTTTCCTACCCCGTTTTTACCGATGACCGCTGTCATAGGGGTTAGAGGTTGTGCGTGCTGTTGATTCCACAGGCGACCCAGTGTCACGTCTCTGAGCGATTTGAAATTCTTTACTCTGAAGCCTTCAATCTTCGCCATTTTGTGCCCCTATTTGTGTGATTCGAGTTGGTCAGCGACTGCATTCAACTTTCCGACACCTTCCAGAAATCACTGTATTCTTCCACAATATTGGGCCGACCGCTTCCCCTATCATCCTTGTACCCTTCACCTGTCAGAATCTGGATGCTCAGGATTTTTGGATTTCCAGGATCCCTCTCCTCCTTCTATCCTGCCCATCTGTCCATCCTGATAATCCTGATTCAGACATTGACATATATGCCCCGCGGGCCTGAACGCAAATTCCGTACACCGTCACCCCTGCATTTCCGCGTTCGATCCTGCTAGGCTGTCCGGCAGTCTGTTGTAGAAAGGACAGGTATGGATTTTGAACTACCGGAAGAATACCGCATGTTGCAGGAGACGGTGCGCCGCTTTGTGCGTCAGGAGTTGATGCCGCTGGAGACAATGGTGCTGGAGCGCGATACGCAAGGCATGACCGGTGAGGAGTTGGTGCCACCCGAGGCCGAAGAACGTTTGCTGTCAGTCGCCCGAGAAGCCGGTCTGTGGGGGCTGGACGTGCCCGAGGAATTTGGCGGGCTGAACTTGGGCGCGCTGCCGAAATGCCTGGCTACCGAGGAACTGTATAAGACCGTTACCCCGTTTACCTTCCCTCCTGATGCGCCAAACCTCCATATGTTGATGCAAACGTGTACGCCTGAGCAGCGAGAAAAATACCTCCTGCCGTATGCCGAGGGCAAGGCGCAGTCGGCCATTGCCATTTCCGAACCTGGGGCTGGTTCAGACCCTGCCGGTATGCAGACCTCAGCGGTAAAAAAGGGTGACCACTGGGTGATCAACGGTCGGAAGATTTGGATCTCACGTGCGCATGTCGCCGACTTTATTATTGTCATGGCGGTGACAGATAAGGACAAAGGCGCCCGCGGCGGGATTACCGCGTTTTTGGTGGATAAAGGCACTCCAGGTCTTGTGCTGCAACGCCAGATTCCTGTTATTGGCGGACATGCCCCCTGGGAGTTGGTGTTTGAAGATATGACCCTCCCGGATTCCCAGGTCCTGGGTGAAATAGGACAAGGCTTTGCACCTATGCAATTACGTTTGACCGTCCGACGCGTAGAGATCGGGAGCTGGTGTGTCGGCTTGGCGCAGCGCTGTCTGGACATGATGGTCGAGTATGCCAAACAGCGAGTGACCTTTGGCCAGAAGCTGGCCGACCGCCAGGCCATTCAGTGGTTTATTGCCGACTCGGCGATCGATATCCACGCCTCACGGCTGATGGTGCATCACGGGGCCTGGAAATTTGACCAGGGAGACGATGTGCGCCAGGAAGCCTCCATGCTCAAAGTGTTTGCCACGGAAATGGCGACCCGCGTTGCTGACCGGGCCATGCAGATGCACGGCGGTATGGGTATGTCCAAGGAAATGCCCCTGGAGTTTATCTATCGTCGCCTGCGTCCCATGCGGATTTTCGAAGGACCAACCGAGGTGCATCGCTGGGTGATTGCCCGGAAGCTGCTCAGAGACTAGGGCGGCGAACCGGTTCGATACTTGCGTCTGCGCCAGGAGCATTCTATGCTACCGACCAATACCTCTCGGTCGCGGGCAACAAGACAAAAGGGGAGAAACGTGCGTACACACTATTGGTGGTTCTGTGTTGGGCTGATTTTTTTCACGGGATGTTTTATGCGCCCGGCAAAACCTGTTGCTATTGAGGAACGCATTGCCCCCATCTATCCGGACTCGCGTCCCGTCGATTGCCAAGTTCCCATGCTGACCTCTCCCCCGGTCCGGCCGTATGACGTCTTTGTCCATATTGTCTCCTATGGGAACGAAATTGATGGGTTGGAAAGCATGAACGCGCTTATCCGAGACAAAGCCTGCGAAGTAGGAGCTGATGCCGTCGTTCTCCTGCCACCCCAAGAAGTCGACCATATGAATATTGAAGACTCCTTTCCGGACTGGGTGCAACAACAAAAACAAGGCCAGTTCGGGCGCTATGCCCAATCCGCAGATCGCAAATTTTCATTGGCCCGGCGCGGATTTGCGGTGGTATTCAAAAGAGACGCTACAATGCCTTAGCCCGACATCAGCCCGGCTCTGGCCCGTTCTCTCCACTCTCTCTACGGGGCGTGCAGACGATAGGCATCAATATCAATCTCTTTCACTCCCGCGGGTACGTCCAAGCGAAAGAGCGACGCGGACAGGGCGGGATCGACCGAGACTTCCTTATAGGTGAGGGAAACCTGCTGGGCTCCTTGCGCATCGGATAGGCTGATGGCAAACGGGAAAAAGATACCCTGCACCTGGCGATAGTCGCCCAACTCGCCCTGGGCTTGGAGCGTGCCGGCCGTATCCCTCACTGCCCAGCCTGTTACACGCCTTGTTTCCGAGTCGAACCACAGAATGGCGGAACTCCCATCTGCACGTGGCAAATCAACCCGGTAGGCTCCCGTCGGCCCACGGCGCACCGGTGTGACCGCGCCTTCCACCAGAAAGGGAGGAAAGCCCAACAACACGCGAGTGATCTGGCGCGCCGAGAGCAGCACCTGGGTCAAACGAGCAATATTGAACGGGCTGGCAACTCCTCGGTAGAGGACCTTATCGCGCGGAAAATAGGCGGCCAGACGTTGCCCATCACAGGTATGAACAGCAGCCACACCCAGGAGTGAGAACAGCTCAAGCCGAAAACGGTCAGGAGTGGCAAGGGCGACGGCTTGCGTCGTAGAACCACTTTCATGAGCATCTTGGTAAGAGATCTTGGCCAGCCCCCGGAGGCCGGTGATGATCCTCTGTCTGGCAGCAAGCGGTGCCAGTAATTCTTGGACGGAAGGGAGGGAGGCTGAAGGAGAGGGGGGGGAAGGCCGACGCGCAGCACAGCCACTTCCCCAGACTACGAGACAGACAAGAACCACGGTCCAGAGGAACGGTACCGACGGGTGTCGCCTCCATCGGCCCGCGCGTGGTAAGGGGAGAAAAGGGAGAGGCTTGCGCTTGGGAGACATGCCCGAAGCGATTGTGCTACTGGAGCCCACTTCCGCTCGTCTTGTGTATCCCCACCGGGGGTAGCGCGTTCAGCTTTGTCCGCAAACGATCGAGTTGCGCCTCTTCGGATGTATTTTTTATCGCTTCCTGGTAGACGCGGGAGGCATCTGAGGTGCGCCCGATTTTGGAATACGCATCTCCCAGGTGTTCAATCAAGGTGGGATCAGCATCGACCAGCTCAACCGCCCGTTCAAGGTGCTGAATGGCTTCCTTATACTCTCCGCGCTGATAATACACCCAACCCAGACTGTCAATATAAAAGCCGTCGTTGGGTTCGATTGCCAGCGCTCGGTGAATCAGTTGCTCAGCCTCATCCAAGTGAACGCCTTGCTCTGCCCACGTATAACCCAGGTAGTTCAGCGCCGCAGCATTCTCGGGATTGAGTTCAATGGCTTTCTGCATGTGCTGGATACAGCGCTCCTTTTCTTTGAGTTCGTCGTATACTGCTCCCAGCGTGAAGTGGTACTGATCGTTGTCCGGAGCGATATCGATAAGGTGCTCAAGGATCTCGACTGCTTTGGGGCGGTTGTTGTTCTCGCGATGGAGTGAGGCGAGAAAACCAATGAGGTCCACATCGTTCTCTTTGACGCTGAGGGCCTGTTCTACTGCGGTGATGGCTTGCGCGATATTTTCCTGGCGTTGGTAGATATAACTCAGGTAGACGCGCGCGTCTGCAAAATACTCGGCCTGTCGAGGAATATGTAATAGCTCCACCGCTGCCTTTTCGTCTTCGTTGGCCTCTGTATAAACGACGCCGAGAAAGTAGCGGGCACGGTGATTCTCAGGTTGGGCGGCCAAGACGAGGTTGAGGGCCGTGACGGCCTGTTCGTAATCGCCTTTTTCTCGATAGATCAGGCTGATTTTGAGCCGGGTCTCCTGGGGGTCTGTTTCTATCTTTTCAAGTGCCCGAAACTGGTCCAGCGCATCGTCAAGCTTCTTCTGACCAAGATAGAAACGGCCGAGCCGTTCACGCACCTGTTCACTGCGGGGGTTGCTGGCCAGGGCTTGCTGATACACCTCTATGGCTTGTGTATTCTTCTTTTGCATCTCATACACAAGAGCGAGTTCAAGGAGAACCAATTCAGACTGTGGATTGAGGCTGAGCGCCTCGTGGTAGTGTGTTTCCGCCTGATCCAACTGTCCGGCTGCCGCATGTGTTTGGCCGAGATAATAATAGCCCAGGAGCGAGTTCGGGTGGCGGCTCACCAACTTTCCGAGAACGCTGATCGCTTCTTGAAACCGCTCTTGCTTGGCATACAGAGTCCCCAGGTAGAGATAAGGTTCTTGATTATCCAGGCCGTGGGTCAGGAGTTCTTCGTAGACCTGAACTGCTTCGTTTTCTTTGCCGGTCGAGGATAACAGGCCGGCGAGGAGGAGTTGGGCGCTCACATTGTCCGGCTCACTGGCAACGACCTTTTGACAGTGCTCCAGGGCGTCGGTGAGCCTACCTTGACGCACGGCTAAGGTGGCAAGACGCAGGCGGAGAAATGGAGTGTGAGGATCATTGGCGACGGCTTGTTCAAGCTCGCTGAGTGCGGTTTCATAGTCGCCCGAATTCAGGGCAACCTGGCTTTTGAGGAAATGCCCGAGCGCTTTGTCTTCAGGGGCGAGGACGGTCGGCGAGCCCGGAAATTGTATTGCCTGGGCTGGAGCGACCGGTGGGGCGACACGAGGAGGCGGTGGGGCAGAGGGTGGGATGGGGCGCGCAGCGCTACACGCGGCAAAAGGGATGATACAGCAGAGAAGGAAAGCCCGAGCTGCGGAAGAAGAGACACGCATTGGGAAAAGGTAGCACGCACTGAAATTGACGGTCAATCCTCTCCTGCCTGGTAATGCCTGGAAGGCTGTAGAGCTTGTGTCGCCTGTCTCGATTCCTCACGCCTCGCCTGCGCGTTTCGCAGAAGTCGTGTATGCTGCCAAATAAGTGATGGTGAGTGATGCGGCCTGAATTTTACGACCTGCCACGCCTGTTTGCGCTGCGGGACGGTCTCCAATCTCTCGATACGGCTGCGCCTCCTGCGGCGTGTCTGCTGTCTGCGCCGCTACGCCCTCCTCCGCAACGGCTGGGGGTGTTGTGTGGCTCATTCAACCCTCTGACCCTGGCCCACGCTGAGCTCGCTCAGCACGCCTGTCTGACGTTTCAACTGGACCAATTGCTGTATACGGTTGCAAAGGTCACCGTGGATAAGGAACACGTGACAGGGATGGGCCTGGAGGATCGCATATTGCTGCTTCTGCTGCACGCCCAACAGCATCAACACCTGGGCGTGGCTCTGGTCAACCGGGGACTCTATTTTGAGCAGGCACAGGCATTTCAGTCCCTCTTTGACAAGCAGATTGGACTGTTTTTTATTGTCGGCATGGACAAGCTGGTTCAGATTCTGGACGCTCGCTATTACCAGGATAGAGAGGCTGCTTTGGATCAGCTTTTTGCGCTCACCTCCCTTGTCGTCGCCAATCGAGGCGACATGGCACAGCGAGCATTTGACGCTCTTCTGCACCGCCCCGCCAACCAACCCTACCGGGACGCGATTCATTTCCTGCCCTTGCCCGAGTCCGTTGCCGCTCTCTCCTCAACTGCAATACGGAAGACATCGAGTGCGGCGTCGAAACTACAGGCCCAAGTCCCGCCCGAGGTTGCGATGTTTCTGGCCGAGGCCAGACCGTATGCCTCAGCCCGGCAGTTCAGGGATACACAGGACGGGCAGGGGTATGAGATTGACGCCTACGCTGTGCGCTTGGCCTTATTCGACCGGCTCGCCGCGATCCGGGACTGGGCCGAGCAGCATGTTGATTTCCACCAGTTGCTTAGCCAAGCGCTGACGCCTAACCCAAAAGGCCAGGTGCTTCGTGGAGCCCAGACTGGCGAAGCGCTACGTGCTCTTCTCCATGATGAAAGGGGGAAGGGATGAGTCGTCAGCCTGTCACCGACTTTTTGCAACACCACTTTCGGCATTTTAATGCGGCCACCGTTGTCGAGGCTGCTACCGCCTATCGGCAGCATCTCGACCGGGGTGGAAAGATGTTGCTGGCCATGGCGGGCGCCATGAGTACAGCCGAACTCGGCATCTCCCTGGCTGAAATGATTCGGAATGACTGTCTTCATGCCATCTCCTGTACGGGCGCGAATTTGGAAGAAGATATCTTTAATCTGGTCGCGCATGAGCAGTATGAGCGCGTGCCGCACTATCGGGACCTGACCCCCCAGGATGAAGCGGTCCTGCTTGAGCGGCATATGAATCGGGTCACGGATACGTGCATTCCCGAGTTTGAGGCCATGCGCCGGGTAGAAGGCGTCCTCCAGGAATTGTGGATGCAGGCCGATCACTCCGGCCAGCGGGCCTTCCCGCATGAAACATTCTATGAAGTCCTGCGTACCGGCATGCTGCAACCCTATTATCAGATCGATCCCAAAGACTCCTGGGTTCATGCCGCAATGGAAAAAGATCTGCCGATTGTTTCGCCGGGCTGGGAGGATTCAACCTGCGGGAATGTGTATGCCAGCTATTGCATGACCGGCTTGATTAAAAACGTGCACACCGTGCGGCACGGGATTGAATACATGACGTATCTGGCCGACTGGTATAGTGCGGTCTCGGACGAGCACTCCATCGGATTCTTTCAGATTGGTGGCGGGATAGCCGGGGACTTTGCCATCTGTGCGGTCCCCATGCTGATCCAGGACATGAAACGCGCGGACACCCCATTATGGGGCTATTTTTGTCAGATCAGTGATTCAACCACCAGCTATGGTTCTTATTCCGGCGCGGTCCCGAATGAAAAGATCACCTGGGGTAAGCTCGGCGTGGATACTCCGCGTTACCTGATTGAATCCGACGCCTCGATTGTGGCTCCGCTGATCTTTGCGCAGGTGCTTGGGCAGTGATGCATATGGAAAAAGAGAAAGACATTGCCATTGCCGCGGCACACGCCGCAGGAGACATTATCCGCAATATTTACGAGACCAACTACACGGTTGATTACAAAAGTGGTGATAACAGCCCGGTCACGGTTGCAGATCGGGAGGCCAACCAGAAGATCCACGCCATGCTTCAGGCGGCTTTTCCTGACTATGGCTGGCTGTCTGAAGAGACGCTCGATTCGTCCCAGCGGCTCACCGCCCAGCGCGTATGGGTTGTTGATCCTATGGATGGGACACGGGAATTTATTCAAAAAATCCCGGAATTTGCCGTCTCTATCGGGCTCATCGAAGAGGGCTGGCCGATTCTCGGCGTCGTCTATAATCCAACCCGTGACCAGCTCTTCTGGGCTGTGCGTGGACAAGGCACGTGGTGTGAGGCCCGCCAATTACGTGTTCCCGAAACGCAGCGCTTGGCTGATGCAACCATTCTCTCAAGTCGTTCGGAGACCAAACGGGGGGAGTGGAAAGACTTCGCCTCTCTTTTCCAAGCACGCCCCATGGGCAGTATTGCCTACAAGCTGGCCTGTATTGCAAAGGGTGAGGCCGATGCGTCGTTTACCCTAGTACCCAAGAACGAGTGGGATATTTGCGCTGGTACCCTCCTCGTGGAGGAAGCCGGCGGAAGAGTCACCACCCTCAGCGGCAAGCCGATCCGTTTCAATCAGCCAACGACACTCTTACAGGGCTTGGTTGCCAGCAACGGCAAGCTCCACGCTCAGCTTCTGGATTTGGTTACGCCCCGATTAACTGAGCGACACCATACCGAGAATCGCCAATAGGACACCGAACAGGCAGGCAGAATAAATGCAGCCGGGTTGACGCGAGCTCTGTCCCAGCGTTAGGGTGATGAAAGAGGTAAGAAAAATCGTGTCTCAGTTTGCCACACTTTTTCGCGGGCGTCCCAACCCCCGTTGCCCCGCGTGTCATAAATGGAATCGTGTCTATTTGACCGGGGGGTCCTTTCTGTCCGAGTGTGTGCACTGCGGGGCCGCCTTGGAGGTCCATCACCCGCCGGCGTTCTGGGGGGCGATTGCCATCGGTATCAGCGTGCTGCTGCTTGCCGCGGCCATTCCGCTCTTCGCCTGGTAAGAAAGGTAGCAGGTCTCGCTTGAAGGCGAGGTTCAAAAACTGAGGGCAGGGGAAACGACCCCGCTCGCCTGACTTAGAGGGCGTGCGTTTCCGAATGGGTTGGTGGGCGCGGCGGAGGCTGGTCAGCCTGTCCATCCAAATGCACGTCTTTTTCGACTGTTTTTTCATCAGGAACCTCGGTACGTTCCAGAACGAACGGCTTCCCACGTCCGGTCGGGTTGGCCACAAACACGTCATAGCTGCCGGTCTCAAGGGAAAAGCGATGTTCCGGACCAGGCTCGCTGCGGGCGATCTCTTTTTGCGTCCCGGCTGCGTAAATAATGACGTGCGTCAGCGGACTCACATCTTTTCCATCAAGTCTGGGATGGACCCGGAGTTCGCCACGAACGCGCTCGCGCAGCGTCAGTTCCCGGAGTCCGCCGCGCAGAAGCTCAATATCGCGCCACCACTGGCTCTGGGGTGGGACGGCGACCTTGACATCAACCAGACCGGGCTGAGCCAGGATGCGTTCTCCGCTCAGGAATTCTCCGAGTAACTCGTTTGAAACCCCGTCATAGACCTCAACCCCCAGGCCGATATCCTGCCCCCTTTTATCCAGGACGTTGACCTGGAGGACCGCGACTTCACTGAGAATGACCGTGCTTGTCCGGCCAGCTCGCACCAGGACGCGTTCGCGCGAAACAACTCCACCAAGAACATCGAGTTCAACTCTATAGGACCCAGGCGGCAGAGAGACGGGTTTGCCCAGGGGCGTCCGAGCTACAGGGGTATCCGGTTCGAGGCTATAGATTTTGGCCGAGACCTCCCCTGGCTGGTCTTGGTGATCTTGCTCTCCCGGAGTCCGTATGAGCAGGCTGCCGTGTGGTTCGGACTCAGCCGCAGGCTGGGCGGTACAGACCCGGCTGGGGAGAAAAAAGCAGGTCAGGAGAACAGCCAGGAGCCACAGCGGTTGTCTGTATCTAGCCATCTGAGGACGTAGCGTCACACGCAGCGTGCCTATTTTTCCAGTGGGAGATCTTCGCGGTTGCCCCATTCGGCCCAGGAGGCATCGTAATTCCGCACCTTGTCAAAGCCGAGCAGCCGGAGGGTGAACAGTCCGTGCGCCGCACGGATGCCACCCTGTCAATAGGTGACGACTTCACACTCGGGTCTGACCCCGACCTGCTCAAACATGGGGCGGAGTTCGTCTGCGGGTTTGAACTTTTTTGTCTTGGGGTCAATATAGTTGAGCCATTCGAGATGGACCGCGCCAGGAATCCGCCCGCCACGCTTGGTGCCGCGGGCGTTTTCGCCTGTCCACTCCGCATCCGAGCGCACATCGAGAAGCACGCTATCAGAGGCAATGGCATCCTGTACCTGCTCCCAGCGGGCGATCAGGTCTTCATGCGCCTGTGGAGTAAATGTTGCTTTGGCAGGCCGAGAAGTGGCGTTTGTAACCGGACGCCCCTCGGCTAACCAGGCGTCCCAGCCACCGTTCAGCACTTTTGCATTGGTATGACCGTAATAGTGCAGCGCCCACCAGAACCGAGTCGCGTACAGACCGCTGAACCCATCATAGGCAATGACCAGCGTATCATCCCCAATGCCCATCTCGCCCATGGTTTGGGCAAACTGGTCCGGGCCCATGATATGTGCTGCACCTTCTTTTTCCTTGAGATAGTGATGGCCACGAATGGGAATTGCGCCCGGAATGTGGGCGCGGCGGTGGGCTTCACGATTATCACAATCGACGAGTCGAATGTTGTCAGCGTTATCACCTTGGAGATGCGCCGCTAACCATTGGGTCTCGGCCAGCATGTCCGGTCGGGCATAGCCTTGGTCTGTCATTTTCTCGTCTCCTTTTACTGTCCCGAGTCCTTTTATTGTCCCGAGTATTGGGGCGTCCGTTTTTCCATAAACGCCTGAACTGCTTCTTTGGCATCATTGGATCGAACACAGACCGCCTGGCTCTTGGCTTCCAGCAGTAATCCGTCACGGACTGAAAGATGTTGACTGGCATCAATCGCCCGCTTCGCATAGCGTACTGCCAGAGGAGGCTGGCTGGCAAGCTGTTCCGCCAGGGCGGTGGCGGCCGATTCCAGTTCCGCGTCACCGACGAGCTGTTCGGCCAGACCGATCCGATAGGCTTCTTCCGCCTCAATCTGCTGCGCGGTGAAGATGAGTTCTTTGGCCTTCCCTCTCCCGACCAGCCGGGGCAGACGTTGTGTCCCGCCAAGGTCAGGGATGAGGCCATAACGATGCTCCAGCAAGCCCAGCCGGCTCCCGTGGGCGACCACCCGGATATCACAGGCCAGCGCCATCTGCATTCCTGCCCCCAGGGCATAGCCCCGAACCGCGGCAATGGTGGGATAGGGGGCTTCTTCAAGCCAGGTGAAGGCTTCTTGAAAGCCTAGGATAATGGACACCATGGGGTCATCGTCCGCCACAACTTCTGGAACAGGCTCACGTTCGTGACCCCCAAAGGCATTGCCGCCAAAAGCCGAGGTATCGATGCCGGTTGAGAACGCGCGTCCTTCGCCAATCACGATGAGCGCGCGTAAATGGTTTTCGCGCACATACTCTTCGCTGGAAAGGGTTTGGCCGATTTCCCGTAACTCTTGCCACATCCGGGGCGTCATCGCGTTCAGCTTTTCCGCCCGGTTGAGACGCAGCCAGCCAATATGTCCGGACTGCTCATAGCGGAGTGCTTCGCATTGTGTCATATCCATATCTTAGTTCCTTCCAAGAGAGTCAAAAGAAAGTCAACAGCGGCTCTCAGCCTAGCGGTTTCATCCTCCGATTCCAAACCCCTCGGTCCATGAATGTCGGTGTTGGGGATTGGGGCTTAGGGATTGGGGGTTGGGTTGCACGCTCCGCTACTGCTGCCTGTACGGCCCGATAATCTCTCGGGCGAACTCGACGATACTTTCTTCCACCAGGCCCCATGGGGGTGAGATGACAATCTGGGTGAGTCCGGCGGCTTCAAGCTGAGCGAGGCGTTCGAGGATGTCGTCCCGCGAGCCGGTCAGACTCATGGTCCGGATCGCCTCGGGGGTGATGAATTTTTCTTCGCCCGGATGCAAAAAGCGTGAGTGGGTGGCATGAATGTCTTCCCAGCGGTCATCCAGATAGCGCTGGTATTCCGGAGTCAGGAAGGGCTGTAAAAAAGGCGGTACTGCTTTGCCCTGTTTGGCGACTTCATAGGCATAGTGCAGGGCAACAGCAATACGTGGTCCAACCCGAGACAGCACGCGCGGGCTATTCACGGCTTCTCCAGGTTGCAGCACGCAGGAGATACCGAGCGTGACCACACCAAAGTCAGACGGTTTCCCGCCTGCTCGTCCCTGCCAGCCCTGGGCGACTGCTGCCAGATTGCGGCTGAGCGACTCGGGCGAGAGCAAGCTGAGTGTCAACAGGCCGTCACCCAGCTCACCGGCCAGCGCCTGGGCTTTGGGATGCGAGGCTGCGAGATAGATTGGAATTCGATCTTGCGTATTGATATAGCCGTGCTCGACATCCATAAACCGAATCTGACTCTGCCGTCCGCGCTCGTGATACTCGACACGTTCGCCCTGGAGCAGGCCCCGGCAGACCTCAACCGTGTGCCGGAACTCTTTGAGCGAAACCGGTGGCATGCCCATGGTCCGCCAGGCCGTATGACCGGTACCCAAACCGAGAATCACCCGACCGGGAGCAAGCTGATTAACGGTCGCAATCGAATGCGCAATGACTGGTGGAATACGCGTACCAACAATGGTGACGCCCGTACCGAGTCGAATCGTTGTCGTATGCGCGGCTGCCAGGGTCATGCAGGCATACACATCCGAGGTAATCAACTGCGAGTCCACAAACCAGGCATTGCTAAACCCCATCTGCTCAGCCAGCAGGGCGTGTTTCCATCCGTTGTGAATATGCGACTGAAAGCCAACTCCGAAGTCCATAGATGTTCTCCCGTACCGTTACACCGCCTGTTGAACAGGTTTCACTGCTGATACGATGTTGCCTCAACAAGGGTGTCGTGGAATTTTGTAAAGCTGTGTGAACGGTTGCGTACCGGGTCAACGTGGGCGGCAACGGCCCGCGCTGCTTCCGTCTTGCGTAATCCTGTCCTGAAATAATGATGCCGTTTCAATATCCGCTCGAACGCCTCCCAGGTTCCACCCTGGACTGAGTCGGGATTGCGATAGCGACTTTGATTCGGAACGGTCGGCGATACTCTCGGATAGGCGCTGCGTACAGCCTCCCAGTCACCGAAATACCACGCCTCCAACTCCTCGATGACAACGCGATTGACCAATTGCCAAGGCCGCCCACCCGCTTGCGATCTCGTGCGTAGATTCGCTCCTGACGCTACATCTTCTAGCTGCTGCTTGAGTTGCCGGCAGTCATCGTCATCGCGGTCCACTATTACAAGGATGCGCCAGTCGTCGGGCAACCACTGCGCGTAGCCCCTCAAACGATTTTCCAAATTGCCCAGCAGGTTGAGTTTTCCCTGAAACGGATGAATCTCGAAATCACAGTCTGCGGGCAAAATGCGCGCCAGGAGTTCTCGCAGAAACGCTTCCATTGAGGGCTCTTCAACGAGCAATTCCAGGTGTCTGGCAATCACCGCTCGGGGCCTCGTGGAGGAACGGTCGGCGCACCTTGATTGACCAGCGGATCACCCACGCCGAAATATCCCTCCATCCATAAGTCCCCCAGCAGCCCGCCGTGCTCCAGGAAGTCGCGCACCGTGGGTAAATCGGGCACGTGTTGCGACTGCGTATAGCCCTGCTCGTCGCGCCATAGGACACGCACCTCTTTGGGCTGCAAGGCATTCAGGAAAAATGGCGAATGGGTAGTCACGAGCAACTGTGTACGCTCACTGGCCGCGCGGCATTCCTCGGCCAGTTCGGACAGCAGCCGTGGGTGCAGGAAGTTCTCCGGCTCTTCGATGCCAATGAAGGGCGGCGGCTCAGGGTCGTACAGCAGCACCAGATAGGCCAGCATCTTCAGGGTACCGTCGGAGGCGAAACGGGCCAGCACCGGATGGCTGAACGGAGCGTCCTTAATCTGTAACAGCAAACGCCCGTCGGGCATGGTATCGGCCAGCACGCGCTCAATACGCGGCACCCGCCGACGTAGTACAGTGAAAATGTTCTCCAGTCGTTCTGGATGCTGTTCAGCCAAGTATTGAATGACGTTAGCGAGATTGTCGCCCGTTTTGCTCAGCCGTTCTTGGGGCCCCGTCTCAGGCTGCCCGCGTGCACTGTCGGCTGACAGATAGGACACATGCCAGCCGGTAATAAAGTCGCGCAGCGCTACTACGCGCGGGTGCTCGGCAAACTGTCCAAGCGCGTTGACCGCCAGTAAGTCGGGGGATTTGAGGGGAATATCTACCCTATTGTCTTGCTTGTCCGGCATCTCGCCACTAACCGCTCGGCCCTGGCCGCGCGCGTATTCAAGGAACCGAAACGGTTGCCCATGACTCCCCCGCTTCCAGCGGAGCCACTCTTCCACGACTACTGGCGCGCGGTCGCCTTCATCAACGGCCAGATGATAGGTGATAAGCGGGTAGCCTGGCTCACGATACTTGATCTCGATGGTCAGCGGTCCCTGTGCGCCGCGCGTCTTGAGTTCTTTGGCCCGCCCACGTTTATCCCAAGCCCGGCGCAGCCCCAACTCAAAGCACTCGGCCAGAAACGCGAACACGTCAAAGACTGTAGACTTGCCGCTACCGTTGGGGCCAAGCAGCACGGTTAGAGGCGTGAGTTTCTTAAACTCGACTTCTCGTAGCGCCCGAAAATTCTGTACTTTCAGGGACTCAATGCGCGCTGGAGCACTTTGCTGGTTGCCGGAGTTCATAGCACTTCACGTATCCTCTGATAAAATCTCTAGGCTGTTTTCCGATACTGCGGGCCAGAATAAGCCAGAGTAGCGGTATTGTCCAATTTGTATCCGTGCTTCGGGCGGGTCCAGTGTAGGCTTCTAGCCGCAGATAAAAGTACCAAACGGGAGCGTCTCACTTGGGATTACAGCACGCAGGCCGACCGGTTTTGACAATCAATGCGATTTCTCGCATTATACCCGCTCACGTCTAGCAGCGAACCCGCTGAGTCGAGTCGCCTGCTCAATACAACAACCACCATGTGACACGGAAGTAGCTGCCCGCGTCGTGGTGAATAGGCAGGACCTCATTCCATTCGCTGTTGCGACGCGACACGGCCCGGCAACCGCCGGGTACTCAGCATCACACACAGGGGGAGAGATGTCGTATTGGAAAATCGTGCTTGTTGCAGGTGCATTGATCTATTCGGGGTGTATTCCGGTCGCTGTCGGCGGGATGTTCTGGTCACACAACGCCTCCAAGAAACGCTGTGCCGAACTGATGGCAGACCCAGGCTTCGCTGAGAAGATCAAAACACCAGAGTTCCAGAAATTTTACCAAAAAGTCTGTAAACCAAAATGAACTGGCCTTCCACCTAGGAATCAGGTTTAACAGCCCAACAAGAGGACGCTCCTGTTGGGCAATCGCTGCACGCTGAGCCGACACTTCTCTAGCGCGGCTCCAACGGCAAACCTGAACTGCTTATTCATCACCACTTGACGGAATACAACCGAAAGCCGATGCTTCCTGATGTGTGGGTCGGTCACTGCGTAGCGGGGGCTGGCCCCTAGTGTTTTGGCAAACAGCACCCCATTCATTATCGCATTTATAGTATCGAGGCTCGTGTCTAGCGCGGCTCCAGCGGCATCCCTTCGCGTTTACGCACGTCATTCAAATACGCCAGGACGCCGTCCTCGACCGTATACTTCGGCGTGAAGCCCAGCTCGGTCCGGAGACGGTCTGTCTTGACGAGCGAGGTCATGGCTATGGGTTTATCACTGACTGAGATGTTGGCTTGGGGCAGCAGATCGCGCAGATAGGCCGTAATTTCGCCCGTCTTGCGGCTGGGGCCGGCCATGTTGAACACGCGGGATTGCGGGTTCTCAACGTGATACGCCAGGCGAAAGACCTCTGCTGCATCGGCCACGTATAGCCAGTCGGCAATCTGCTCGTCCGGCGGCATAACGACCGGCTTGCCGAGCAGGGCCAACTCAGGGGCAACCATAAAATGATCCCCCGCTGCTCCCCGGCGTTGTCCGCGTCCCTCACCAAACACCGATGTCGGTCGGATAGCAATAAAGTCCATGCCATAGGCGTGATTGTAGTAATCCGCGGTATGCTCATTGAATAATTTGCACGCGCCGTATAGGCCGGCCTGGTTGCTGGTTGACGGAGCCGGCGGGTCATCTTCGCTCAACTCTTGGGCTGTGTTCGCAGTGCGCTCAGGAAACACCGCGACTGAACTCATGTAGACGACGCGCTTCAGGCCACTCAGCCGGGCCGCTTCAAAGATGTTTGTTGTGCCAATACAATTCACGTTAATCGACGGCAGCGGATTGCGTATGCCCCCAGTCCCCAGATAGTAGGCGAGGTGAATAACCCCTTCGATTTTATTCCGTTGGATAACGTCCATGAGCGCGGTCACCTCCATGACATCGCCCTGTAGGACCTTCACCTTGTCGGCCACATCAGCGACCGCCGACCGATTCGGTACGGTATCGAGAATGACGACATTCTCTCCCGACTGAACCAAATGCCGTGTCAAATGCCGGCCCAAAAACCCGGTGCCCCCAGTAATGAGAATCGCCATATGCAAAGCCTCCTTAGAGACTGCTGTACGTAATTTCTGACAAGGCCGCAACACTCTCGCCACACTCTGGCACTCCTCTGGCGTATCCTCTGCCCTTTCTTTCTGTCTCTTTTTGGGACAACCTGAGCGCAGCAGTCTGAATGGGTGAGACGAATTGAAGTATCGCTATTCGTGAGGGAGGGAGTGTTATGAGTGCCGCTGCAACAGTGCGAATGGTCACGGAAGAAGAAGCCACCGGCAAAGTCGCAGAGATTTATGCTGACATCAAAGCAACCAAGGGCATTCCGGCAGTGCCGAATTTCTGGCGCGTGCTGGCCAGCCATCCGGATAATCTGGAGATGATCTGGACCCGTCTGAAAGCGCTCATGCATCCCGAAGCAAGTGGACGGGAATCTCCCCTTGATCCCCAGACGCGCGAGATTATTGCCCTGGCTGTTTCGGCAACCAACGGCTGCGCGTACTGCATCAACTCGCATACCGCGGCGCTCCGGAAGCTGGGCTGTGATACCGAAACGCTGGGCGAAGTGATGGCCATTGTGGCGTTGTTTAACAGTACCAATGCGTTGGCGGACGGCTATCAGATCACGCCCGACGTATTGCCGCCTGTTGACTAAGCTTGACTCAGACAATGGATGAATGCGGGCGAGTGACAGGAACGATTATGCCGACGGTTTCAAAACCTGCGTATTTTCTCTCTCTCTTCCTGTGTGCCGCTACGTGCCTCTCTCCAACCCTTGGCCGAGCCGAAGCCATGCCCCCGACAACCGTTCAGGAGGATACAATGGAAACCCTACAGGTTCCTGGTCTGCGCGAGCCGGTCGAAATCCTGACCGACCGCTGGGGTATTGCCCACATCTATGCCAAGAATCAACACGACCTGTTTTTCGCCCAAGGCTATAACGCCGCACGAGACCGTCTGTTCCAGCTTGAGATGTGGCGACGGCGCGTAACGGGCACGATGGCCGAGGTCCAGGGGCCGAAAGCCTTGGAGCGCGATATCGGGGCGCGGCTGCTGCGCTTTCGTGGCGACCTGGAACAGGAGTATGGCTTCTACCACCCGGATGGAAAAGAAATTATCACCGATTTTGTGGCGGGCATTAACGCCTATATTCAGTTGGCGCAGCAACAGCCGGACCTCCTGCCGCTCGAATTCGGTCTGCTGGGCCTCACCCCGCAGGCGTGGACGCCGGACATCGTGCTGGCGCGGCTCGGCGGCATATTTCTCAACCTGGAAACTGAAGTGCTGATTGCCAAGGCGCTGCAAACCATGCGGCCCGACGCGATTCGAATGCTGCTGCACCTCCATCCGGGCGTCCCTGAGCTGGCTGTCCCCGAGGGACTTGAGCTGGCTACGATTCCCAGTGATGTCCTGAAGTATTATCAAGCAGCCCGTGAAGCCGTCGAGTTTGCGCCTGAAGATATTGTTGATCCAAAGGACCGGGCAACGGATACAAGCGAAGCTGTCACGCAGGCGGCCACTCTCACCGGAAGGGCCGCGGCACAGGACGAGGGGAGCAATAATTGGGTGGTGAGCGGGACCAAGACCCTCTCGCGTCAGCCGCTTATGGTGAATGACCCGCACCGCGCGATTACCGCGCCCTCGCTGCGCTACTGGGTGCATCTCGTGGCACCGGGCTGGAACGTGATCGGTGGCGGTGAACCCCATCTGCCCGGCGTTTCCATCGGACATAATGAGCAGGGAGCCTGGGGGCTGACGATTTTTCCCACCGACTCCGAAGACTTATACGTGTACAAGACCAATCCGGACAATGCGAATCAGTATTGGTACCGGGGGGCATGGGAGGACATGCGTATTGTCCAAGAGACTATCCCTATTAAAGGCCAAGACGTAACCGCAGTGGAACTGAAATATACCCGGCATGGTCCCGTCCTGGCGGAAGACCCGAAACGCCATCTGGCCTTTGCCCTGCGGGCCGCGTGGCTCGATATCGGTGGGGTGCCGTATTTGGCCAGCCTGCGTATGGACCAGGCCAAAACGTGGCAAGAGTTCCGCGCGGCGTGTGCGTATTCACGCGCGCCCTCAGAAAACATGGTCTGGGCCGATACGCAGGGCAATATCGGTTGGCAGGCGGTTGGGGTCGTTCCCCAACGACCGAACTGGAACGGTCTCGTTCCCGTGCCTGGAGATGGACGCTACGAGTGGGACGGCTATGTGCCGATTCAAGAACTGCCGCGTAGTCTGAATCCACCCGAAGGATTTATTGCGACCGCCAATCAGGAGAATCTGCCGCCCGGCTATCCCTATCCGATCAGCTATTATTGGCTTGAGCCGTACCGATTCGCCCGGATTGCGGAAGTGCTCGCCCAAGGCACACGTCTGACTGCCCGCGAAATGATGCAGCTCCAAAACGATGAGTATTCGATTCCGGCGCGTTTGCTCGTGCCGTTTCTTAAAGATGTGGAGTCAGAAGACCCGCTCGTCCGGGCGGCTGTCAAAAAGCTCCGGGCGTGGGATTTCGGGCTTGATAAAGAGTCTGTTGCAGCGGGTATCTATGCGGCCTGGCAACGGCAGCTCTGGGAGAAATTTCGGAATACGCATGTCCCCGAACCGCTATGGGAATCCTTTGCTGACACAACTCTGACGCCCGTGATTAACAGCCTACTGGCGCCGGATGGAAGCTACGGTCCTGATCCACTCGCCGGGCGAGATCAATTTGTGCGTGAGAGTTTTGAGACCGCGGTCCAATCCCTGGTCTCCCGCTTTGGTCCGGACATGGGCAACTGGACGTATGGCCAAACAGCCTACCACCATATCGTCATCAAACACATGCTGAGCGACGCGGTGAACGATGAACTCCGGGCTCAGCTCGAAGTTGGTCCCATTCCGCGCGGTGGCGATAGCTTGACGATCAATAATACCGGCAGCGAGGATATGCAGACGGTTGGCGCTTCCTTTCGGCTGATTGCCGACCCCAGTGACTGGAACCGGTCATTGGGTGTCAATACACCCGGACAGGCTGGCGACCCGGCCCAGGCGCATTATCGCGACCTGTCCAGTCTGTGGGCCGGTGGGAAATATTTCCCCGTTTTGTATTCCCGAGACAAGATTATGGCGGTGACGGAGCAGAAGACGCTGCTCCAGCCGGTACCATGAATCTTGAAGGGAGGTCTCGATGAAAGTCGCCGCAGGCCGAGAATTTTTCGTCCGTTTTGGAGAACAAGCCCACGTTATTGTGCCAGAGCTGCGTTGGGCCTTGATTGAGCCGGACGGCTCGTGGTCCGCATCGCCGGATGACTGCGACCTCGTGGTGCTGGCTGGTGATGCGTACCGCCGGGAGTTTATCGACACCACGATCCAGCTTCCGCAACCGCTCTGGGCCCATACCGAAGATGCCGGGACAGACGGCCGTTTTTATGATGCCATGCACGCCAAAGGCGCTCTGGTTTCCCACAGTCCTGGCACAAACGCGCCTGAGGTGGCTGAGTTTGCTGTGGGCTTTGTACTGTGGTCGGCAAAACGTTTTGGTGAATTGTCCGCCCATCAACGTCAGCACCGCTGGCAAGAGCTCGGGCTTGAAAGCCTGAGCGACAAAACCGCTCTGGTCATCGGTCTCGGTGCCATTGGCAGTCGCATTGTTGCCATGCTCAGCGGCTTTGGGCTGCGGATTCTCGGCATCCGTCAATCCACGGAGCTGGTGGCCGGCGTGGAGCAGCAAGGCACGCTGGCCGACCTGCACCGGTTTCTGCCTGACGCGGATTTCGTCATTGTGGCTATTCCCGCGTCCGCGCAAACGCACGGGCTAATTGGTGCGGATGAGTTGGCTGTGATGAAACCGTCCGCCACGCTCATCAATATCGCGCGGGGGGTGATCGTCGATATGGCTGCGCTCAAAGAGGCGCTCCGGGCGGGAATGATTCGACACGCCTGCCTCGATGTCTTGCCCACAGAACCGTGGCCGGCGGACGATGACTTGTGGGATATGCCGAATGTGTTTATCACCCCGCATACGGCCTCAACCTCGCCGCTGTATCTGCCGCGGGTAGGCGAACTGTGGCTGGAGAATTTACGGCGTTACATGCGGGGGGAAGAGTTGTTGCATCGGGTTGTGCCGTAAAGTGTAAGGAGTGCGGGCTGGAAGCCCGCACGTACTCGCGTCCAGGATGAGAAAGATGGCCGCGCTCCCCAAGTCTCTACAGCACCTCGGACTCTCGCAGTTGCCCAACCTCCTCCCAGGAATAGCCCAGCATATCGACCAGAACCTGTTCGGTATGCTCGCCGAACTCCGGCGCCGGGGCTTTCGGGTCGGCCGGCGTTTTACTCAAGATCAGCGGGGAGCCGACGATCTGGGTTTCGCCCCAGGTGGGGTGATCATAATCCACCACATAGTCGTTGACCTGCATTTGCGGATCATCCGGCAGGTCAGTGACGTTATTGACCAGGGTATAGATAAAATCACCGCCGTCTTTCAGAATGTGCATCCAGTCATCGCGGGGCTTTGAGGCAAAAATTTGATCGACAATAGCGATGATCTCCTCGGCGTTGCGCCCGCGCACCTTCATGTTCTCAAAGCGCGGGTCGTGTTCCAGCTCCGGAATCCCGAGCGTCTTGCAGAAATCCGGCCAGTAGCGGTCGGCCTGCGGCATGGCCAGACAGATCCATTTATCGTCCTGGCACTTATAGTGATTCCAGAGGGGGTTCACCGCTTTGGTGCGGTAAAAACGTTTGAACTCTTTGCCCAGTGTCAAGCGACAGGCCAGATTGAGCCCTTGGAGGGCCATCATACTGCCCAGATGTGAGGTATCGACCTCTTGGCCGACGCCCAGGCGTTCGCGGGCCAACAGGGCCACAGTAATCCCGTGGGCCAGCATGATGGCGCCCATTTGGTCGGCGATACCGCCGGTTATATTCATGGGCTCCATGTCGGGCTCACCCGCCGCAGTCATGATCCCGGACCGGGCCAGGCCCATATAGTCAAAGGAGGGTTCGCCGGCGTCCGGCCCGTTCGGACCATAGCCGGTTGCGCTGGCATAGATCAGCTTGGGGTTGTATTTCGAGAGGGTAGCATAATCGAGTCCGAGCTTGGCCGCCACGCCCTTGCGATAGTTCTGGACAAAGACGTCCGACTGTTCGACCAGCTTATAGACGATTTCTTTTGCCTCGGGCTTCTTGAGGTCCAGCGTGATGCTCTTTTTATGCCGGTTGTTGGCCTCAAAATAATAATTGCGCGTACCGGTTTTGGCCCCGGCAATTTGCATCACGCCGCGTCCGGGGTCGCCCCCCACGCGCTCTTCAAGTTTGATGACCTCAGCGCCTAAATCGCCGAGCATCATGGTCGCGACCGGCCCCTGCTGCCATATGGTCCAATCCAGGACACGAATTCCATCCAGCGGCTTTGCCATACGCCTGCCCTCCTTATGACGTGCTACCTGCACCTGCTTCTCGCTTGCCCGAACTCTAGCACAAGGCCAAGAGGCGAACAAAGCCAAAAAAGCGAACAGCACAAAAAAAGACCGCTCAGAGAAGAGAGCGCCGTGAGTAATCGGAGTAATCGGGAAAGGGGCCGTCTATTTTTTCTGCGACTCCCAAAACCGATCAGAAGCGCTTTTTATCTGATCGTGGAGTTTAACCAGTAGCTCACCATTGCCGTACAGAATAAACACTGTGGCCGCGACCGCACCAACAATAAAACCAAACCAGAACATAGACCCTCCCTCCTATGATGCCAGTGCCTTAATAGCATCCACTATTTGGGGACTGGCTTCCCCCTTTGCTTGAATGATGAAATCCGCGCTCTGTCACGTCAATGCCGTCTGCTCCGGATTGATCTGAATAGCTCCGCGTTCTTTCCTCAACACAATGAAGTACCGGACTGGCTATGCAGTCGGCTTCGGCACGCTATAATAGAACTGTTATGGATAAAAAGACAAAGTTCAACATCTGGTATCTTTTCATTGCCCTGTGGGGGGTCGTCATCTTGCATAGCGTATGGATGCAGGCGACTAGCATCGAACAGATTCCCTACAGCCAGTTTCAGGAATACCTGAACGATGGCCGTATCGCAGAGATCCGTATCACCCACAACTATATCCAAGGCACGCTCAAAGACCCCGACGAAGGACATCCGAGCCAGTTTGTGACGGTTCGGGTGGAATCCGACTTGGCAGAGCAACTGGCCACCCGCGGGGTGCGCTTCGCGGGTGAAATTGAGAACACGTTTGTCAGAGACCTGCTGGCCTGGATTCTGCCTGTCCTGTTATTCTTTGGCGTCTGGCTGATTCTGATGCGGCGGATGGCCCAGCGCGGCGGATTTGGTGGGGGCTTCATGTCGATCGGGAAGAGTAAAGCCAAGATTTATATAGAGCAGGACGTCAAAGTCCGCTTCACGGATGTCGCTGGAGTAGAAGAAGCCAAGACCGAGCTCCAAGAAGTCATTGAGTTTCTCAAGACACCGGAAAAATTCACCCGCCTGGGTGGTAAAATCCCGAAAGGGATTCTCTTGGTTGGACCGCCGGGGACTGGAAAAACACTCCTGGCCAAAGCAGTGGCGGGAGAAGCAGAAGTTCCGTTTTTCTCGATTAGCGGCTCGGAGTTTGTTGAGATGTTTGTCGGCGTTGGGGCGGCCCGCGTCCGAGACCTTTTTACCCAGGCTAAAGAAAAGGCACCCTGCATTATTTTCATGGACGAACTGGACGCCTTGGGCAAAGCGCGCGGCATGGGACCAGTCTCGCATGATGAGCGGGAGCAGACTCTGAACCAGCTTCTGGTGGAAATGGATGGGTTTGATCAGCGGGCTGGGGTCATTCTGATGGCTGCCACCAACCGGCCTGAGATCTTGGACCAGGCCCTGCTACGGGCCGGACGCTTTGACCGCAACGTGGTGGTAGACCGTCCGGACAAAACCGGCCGGCTGGCTATTCTTCAGGTGCACGCCCGCGCTGTTCCCCTTGAGTCTGAAACCGACCTGGAAGTGATTGCCGCCCTGACTCCAGGCTTTGCCGGCGCGGACCTGGCCAACATCGTCAACGAGTCGGCGCTGCTGGCGGTCCGACGCGGCAAAGACACGGTTGGCCTGCCCGAACTCCAAGAAGCGGTCGAGCGTGTGATTGCCGGGCTTGAAAAAAAGAACCGCGTCTTAGGCCAAAAAGAAAAAGCGCGCGTCGCGCATCACGAGATTGGGCATGCTCTGGCCGGCATGTCGTTACCGGGCTCGGATGCAGTGCAAAAGATCTCGATTATTCCACGCGGCATCGCGGCCTTAGGCTATACCCTTCAACTGCCGAGCGAAGATCGGTTTCTGATGACCAAATCCGAGTTGGAAAACAAAATTGCGGTACTCCTCGGCGGGCGAGTGGCCGAAGAGCTGATTTACCAGGAGGTTTCGACTGGGGCCCGAGACGATCTGCTCAAAGCAACCGATACGGCTAAGAGCATGGTCAAAGCCTACGGTATGAGCGACACGCTCGGTCAGCAAAGCTTTGACCAAGAGCGCCCGCCCATGTTTTTACAAAACGGCCAACCGCACGGGCCGGGCGACTACAGCGAAGAAACCGCTCGGGAAATCGATGCTGAGGTCCGCCGTATTATCGACGTACAACACGCGCGTATAACAAGGATATTGCAGGCCAAGCTGCCTATTCTGCGTCAGGCCGCGCAGGTGCTCTTAGAGAAAGAGACAATCTCCGGGAAAGAGTTGGAAGGAATTTCAGCCCAGTTCGAGACGCAGGCCGACCTGTCGCCGGCGGCAGTCGAGGTGGAATGACCTCTTACTCCGCCCGATAGTCGGCTTCCAGTCGGGCTCCTGTTAAGCGGGCCGCCCCTCTTGTCAGCAGCAGGGAAGGGCAGTATCTGTCCTGCTGGGTGCCGAGTGCGATGGATGAGCCAAAAAGGAGGACGGCCATGAGCAAAGAAGCGTTTACGATTTCCGTTTCGGACGAGGTGTTGACGGACTTACGCGAGCGGCTGGCAAGGGCTCGCTGGCCGGGCGAGTTTGCAAACGAGCACTGGGCGTACGGGACCAATCAAGCCTATCTGCAAGAGTTGATCGAATACTGGCACACCGCCTACGACTGGCGCGCACACGAGCGCGAGATGAACGCTTTCTCTCACTATAAGACGACTATTGACGGCGTTCCGATTCATTTCATCCACGAACCGGGCAAAGGCCCGAATCCGACGCCGCTGATCCTGAGCCACGGCTGGCCGTGGACCTTCTGGGACTTTCACAAAGTCATTCGGCCGTTGACCGATCCGGCCGCGTTCGGTGGTGACCCGAACGACTCGTTTGATGTGGTTGTGCCGTCCTTGCCGGGGTATGGATTTTCCACTCCGTTGACGACACCGGGCATCAACTTCTGGCGGACGGCAGATCTGTGGGTCAGGCTCATGCAGGATGTTCTGGGATATGAAAAATTCGCCGCTCAGGGCGGAGACTGGGGCGCGCTGATTACCGCTCAACTCGGGCATAAATACGCCGAGCAGCTACTCGGCTGTCATATCAACCTCATGGCCCCGCTGGATATTTTTGTCGGCTCCATGCCAGAGGCGTCCGAATACGGGCCGGGTGAGGAGGATTGGTATGAAAAGAACCTCAATTTTTTTAGCGCGGAGAGCGGCTATTCGGCCTTGCAGACCACCAAACCGCAGACCTTGGCCTTTGCGCTCAACGACTCTCCGGTCGGGCTATGCGCCTGGATTCTTGAAAAGCGCCGCACCTGGAGTGACTGTCAAGGCGATGTCGAAAAACGCTTCAGCAAGGACGATCTCTGCACCACGATGATGATATACTGGATCACCCAGAGTTTTGGCACGTCCGCGCGCTATTACTATGAAGCCACGCATAACTCCTGGCAGCCGTCGCATGACAAGACGCCGGTTGTCCAGGCCCCGACCGGCGTGGCCGTTTTTTCGGAAGAAGTCATTCTCATGCCGCGCAAGTGGGCCGAGGGATATTACAATTTACAGCGTTGGACGCCCATGGCGTCGGGCGGGCATTTTGCGCCAATGGAAGAACCTGAACTGTTGGTCAATGATGTCCGCGCATTCTTCCAACCACTCAGAACATAAGGGGCCAGAAGTGGCCGACCGTACAGGATAACGACTATGAAACTCAACGGAACACGAACCATTCCAGCCCCCCAACAGAAGGTGTGGAATTTTCTGATCGACCCAAATCAGCTCGCCAAGTGCATGCCCGGCTGTGAGAGTCTGCAAGAGAGTGGTGACAATGAATATAGCGGGGAGATCAAGGTTGGTGTGGCCGCGGTCAAAGGGGTATACAACGGCACAGTCAGGATGGAGGACATCCAGCCGCCCGCGCACTACAAGCTCAGCCTGGACGGCAAAGGCAAACAAGGCTTTCTCAAGGGATCGGGTACGGTCGATTTAGCCGAGCAAGACGGCCAGACTGTGCTCACCTACCACGGCGACGTTCAGATCGGCGGGCTGCTGGCCAGTGTTGGACAACGCATGGTCGACGGCATTGCTAAGATGCTGATCGGTCAGTTCTTCACGGCCATGGAAGCCGAGATCCAAGCCTCGCCGCATGAAGAGGTCAAACACGGGACACTGCTGAATCTTTGGCGTGCCTTCGTCAGATGGCTGAACAACCTGCTTGGAAAAGGGCGCGCATCGTAACGACCGCATCACTGTGAAAACGCACTTCAAAATCGGCATTGCCCAGCTCAGCCCTCGCCTGGGAGATGTGGCTGCAAACCTGGCCCTGTACGAACAGGCTATTACCCAGGCCAAGAATGAGGGCGTTGATCTCCTCATCTTTCCCGAGTTGAGTTTGACCGGCTATCACTTACGGGACATGGTGGCGACGGTAGCCCTGCGCCAAGACGCGCCTGAGTTGAGCCGACTGAAGGAGCTGAGCACATCGGTCTCCTGCGTGGCCGGGTTGGTCGAAGAGAGTCCGGACTTTTGCTTTTATAACTCAGCCGTATATCTCAGTGCGGGCGCCATTCAACACGTCCATCGCAAGGTCTATCTGCCAACCTATGGCATGTTTGACGAGCAGCGCTATTTCGCTCGGGGGAATACCGTTCGCGCCTTTGACACCCCATATGGTCGCGCCGCAGCCCTGGTGTGCGAAGATCTGTGGCATCCGTCTACTGCGTATATTGCGGCTCTCGATCAAGCCCTGATGCTCATCTGTCCGTCATCCAGTCCGCTCCGTGGTATTGCTGACAACACGGAACAAGACGAGAACGCACGCTACTGGGAGTCGATGAATCGCGCCTATGCCGAAACATTCGGCGTGTTTGTGATCTACGCCAATCGCGTCGGCTTTGAGGACGGGGTGGGATTCTGGGGCGGCTCAGAGGTAATTGATCCTTTTGGACAGTGTGTCGCCAAAGGACGCTATTACGAGGAAGATTTTGTCACTGCGGACATCAGTCTTGAGGTAGTCCGGCGAAAGCGCGTCGCCGCGCCGCTGTTGCGAGATGAAGACCTCGACCTGACGATTAATGAATTACTGCGGATACGGGGACGGGGAGAATAAACACTACACCACACAGGAGGACAGAGCATGTCACACGCGGACGATATTATTGCCATTCAGCAACTGCTCCACACATACTGTCACGTGGTGGACCGTGGCACCGTAGACGAAATCGCCAACCTGTTTCACACCGACGCGGTGCTGTTGCCCGCGTATGAGAGCGACAAACGCTATGAGGGCCGCGCCACGGTGAAAAGCTGGTATGCCAACTACGACAATACGCTGCGGAACGGCGTGCGCTTTCTACGCCACAAAATCGAATCGCCCGTGATTGAAGTGTCGGGTAACGAGGCCACCTCAACCTGCTATCTGGATGCCGACGCCATCACCAAGTCAACCGATAAGCCCATGGTCGTCTTTGGTCGCTATGATGACAAATTCATCAAAGACGCAGGCCGCTGGTGGTTTAAGGAGCGCAAGATCATTACCTACTACAGCCTGCCTGCGGACGAATATACGCCCGGACGCGGGGCGTGAGTTGGGTTTTCGTCCGGGTCTCGGGAGCGAAGACATGCTCACTGATGATGAACTGAGCCTCGCCCTCAATGCCGGCGAAAGCGATGGTGTAGAATTTACCGAGTCACTCAAGGACCTGGATAAAATTCGGCAGGCTGTCTGCGCCTTTGCCAACGATTTGCCTGACCACAGGGAGCCGGGCTTGGTCTTCATTGGCGTCAAAGATGACGGAAGTTGCGCCAACGTGACGATTGACGACGAATTGTTACAAACACTCGGTGGGCTGAGAAGCGACGGTAAGATTCTCCCTTTTCCAACTATTGAAGCTGGTAAGCGGATTCTCAAGGGCTGTAACGTGGCTGTGGTACAGGTGCAACCTTCGGATAATCCGCCGGTCAAGGTGGATGGGCGCTGTTGGATTCGCGTCGGGCCGAGACGCGCCCAGGCTACCGTTGAGGAGGAACGCCGCTTGACCGAGAAAAGGCGTTGGGGGAATGTGTCCTACGACATGCAAGGGGTGAGAGGCACGTCTGTAGAAAACGACCTGGACACGCGGAAGTTTGAGAATGAATACCTACCCTTCGCTGTATCGCCCGAAGTGCTGGAAGAGAACGAACGCAATTTTGGAGAGCAATTGCAGGCGCTACGCCTGACCGCACAGGACGGAACGCCGACGGTCACGGCCATTCTTACGCTGGGGAAAGACCCGCGTTATTGGTTTCCCGGCGCATATATTCAGTTTGTCCGGTACGCTGGAAACGAGGTCACGGGTGCCATCCTCGACCAAACTGAGCTATTCGGCCCGCTACTGGATCAATTGCGCGAAATAGATAGCCTGCTGAAACGGAACATTTCTACCGCACTCGACATCCGCGGGGAAAAGCACGCTGAAGAGCCGGACTATCCCTTCGAGGCGCTACGCGAATTGGTCCGCAACGCGGTGATTCACAGAAACTACGAAAATTCCAATACTCCCGTGCGAGTCATGTGGTTTGCAGACAGCGTGGAGATCAGTAACCCCGGCTCGGTGTATGGTTCTGTAACGAGGGAGAATTTCGGGAACCCTGGCGTGACGGACTATCGCAACCCGACCATTGCCGAGGCAATGAAAAACCTTGGGTTTATGCAACGTTTCGGTCTGGGCATCCAGACGGCACGTAGAGCATTAGCGGCAAACGGCAATCCTCCACCCGACTTCGATATTCAGGATACGTTCGTTTTCGTTAAGATAAAGACGAAACAATGAAGACCATTGCGTTCTTCAACAACAAAGGCGGTGTGGGAAAGACTTCCCTGGTCTATCACCTTGCCTGGATGTTCAGCGAACTGGATTACCGCGTCGTTGCAGCCGACTTCGACCCGCAGGCCAATCTGAGCGGGATGTTTCTGAGCGAAAGCAGGCTTGAGCAATTATGGGGAGAGGTGGACAGAAAAACCGTAGACGGTGATATTGCCCCCCTGTTCAAAGGAACGGGAGACATTACCGCGAAACCTCATATCGAAAAAATCGGGGAACGGATCGGTCTGTTGATCGGCGACCTCGCCCTTTCCAACCGTGAGGGAGAACTCTCGGAGCGGTGGTCGAAGTGTCTGGATGGAGAGGAGCGTGCCTTTCGCGTGACGACCGCTTTGGCGCGGCTGGTAGCCAGCGCAAACGAAACGTTTGAGGCAGACGTGGCGCTGATAGACGTCGGGCCGAATCTGGGAGCGATCAACCGGGCCGCGCTGATAGCCAGCGACCAGGTGGTCATCCCGCTTGCGCCCGATCTGTTCTCGCTGCAAGGCCTGGGAAACGTCGGGCCGACGTTGAGGGACTGGAGAAAGGCGTGGGGAAAACGCATTGCTGAAAAACCGGAAGACCTGGACATCAATTTGCCGAGCGGTGACATGCAGCCGCTCGGCTATATCGTCATGCGCCACTCCGTCAGATTGGACCGTCCGGTACAGGCATTCCAAAGATGGATTGCAAAGATTCCGGAAGAGTACCGCCGGGCCGTCCTGGAATCCGACGACCTTGCAACGCCGACAATCGACGCTGACGAGCATCTTCTGGCACAAATGAAAGACTACCGTTCGCTCATGCCCCTGGCACAGGAAGCAAACAAGCCCATGTTCCTGCTGAAACCTGCGGACGGTGCTTTCGGGGCGCGTATGAAAGCGGTCGGAGACTGTTACAAGGATTTCCGTTCCCTGGCGAAAAAGATTATGTCGAAACTTGAACACGCTCAGAAACAGTGATGCGCACCTCCATTCTTGAAACCATCGCCCACGCCTCGAACCCGTGAGGCGCTGCGTCAGATGATGTCTTCCGGTCTCTGGCGTGGATGGGTGTCCGCCTTGCTGATTTGCGGCTGTCTCTTCCTCTCTCCCGCCCCGGCTTTCCCCTTTCCCGCAAGCGTTAAAACCGTCCTTGACGGTGACACCATCATTCTGACCGATGGGACACGGATACGTTACGCTGGCATCAATACGCCTGAGCACGGCCAACCGTTCTACGCCGAAGCGAAACAATTCAACGTAGCATTCGTGCGGGGCAAACAGGTCGAGATCGTCTCAGCGCAAAAGAAACGAGAGAGTTACGGGCGTGAGTTGGCGTATGTGTTTGTGGACGGCGGCCTGATCAATGCGCGGCTCATTGAAGCAGGCTTTGCCTATATTTTTACTTTTGGCGCGTTTCCCTATGAGGCTGCGTGGCGTGCATTGCAGCAGCGTGCCCAAGAACAACGCAAGGGCCTGTGGCAGGCCGGCATTGCCGGCCCGCTCAAGATTACGACTGTTCGGGCAGACGCGAGGGGCGATGACCGGAAAAACCTGAATGGTGAATATGTCCGTGTGTGTAATGTCAGCCCCGGCCCCCTTGATCTTGCCGGGTTTCGTATCACCGATGCTGCCAGCCACGCCTACGCCTTTCCCTCCGGGGTACTGGCTCCCGGCTATACGGCGCTTGTGTTGAGCGGCACAGGCCAGGATACGTCCCAGGGAGGACAACTGATCCTTCACTGGGGCGCACGCACGCCCATTTGGAACAACACCGGGGATACCGCCTTCTTATTCAATCCAGACGACACACTCATCGACACGTTCCAGATTCAAACTGGATTCAAAACGAGCGGCGGGTAGGGCGACGGTGAGACTGGTCGGTTGACGCTGCGCGGACAAGCAAGATAGGCTGCTGCGCACTTCTTTCATCCAGGGAGTGCGCGTGTCTATGAAGAGTATCGTGTTGGTGAAACAAGTCCCCGTGGTTTCGGCCATGCAGCTCGACCCGGAAACAAAAACCCTCCGACGTGAGGGCGTGCCGTCCGAGGTCAGTTCGTTTGATGTGCGTGGATTATTGAAAGCGCTTGAGCTGCGCGAAGAACACGGCGGCGAAGTGGTTGCGCTCACGATGGGACCGCCACAGGCAGAGGAGGCTCTCCGGCATTGCTTGGCCCTGGGAGCGGACCGGGTGGTGCATTTGACGGACCGGGCCTTTGCCGGCGCGGATACGCTGGCGACCGCACGCGCTTTAGCCTTGGCGTGTGAGAAAGAAGGCTATGACCTCATCCTATGCGGTCGGCATAGTACGGATGCGGAAACCGGTCAGGTCGGACCGGAGGTTGCCGAGCTACTCGGCATTCCGCAGGTGACGGGCGTGGGAGCATTAACGTGCGACACCGACGAGAAGACTATCCGTGTTGAACGCGAGACCGATAGCGGTTTTGATACCCTTGACTGTCCCCTGCCGGCGTTGATTTCTGCCACCGAAGACCTGGCGCCGGAACGCTTCCCCAGGAAAGCCGATCGGGCGGCGGCCCAAGAGAAGCCGGTGGAGACGGTGACGGCAAGCGATCTCTCATCGGACCTTTCGCAATTTGGAGCCGCCGGCTCGCCGACCTGGGTGGAGTCTGTCCAAACTGTTGAAGACAGCCGTGAAAACCGGGTGCTTGAAGGGGAACTGCCCGAACAGATTGATACGCTGGTCCAGGAACTCTTAGCCCGTGGGCTGTTTGGGACGTGGGCGGATGATGGTGCGGTGGGCGAAAAGAAGATACGAAGCGCTGAATCCGAGCCGGGCAAAGCGGTCTGGGTCGTGGCTGAAACCTTAGGCAATAGTCTCCGGCCCGTCAGCCTGGAGCTTTTAGGCAAAGCCGTTGAGCTGTCGGCACAGTACGGTGGCGAAGTGGGCGCTGTCTTGATCGGCAGCGGACTCGACTCTCATATCGCGCCTTTAGCTGAGTATGGCGCTGACGTGGTATACCAGGCCGATGATGCCCGTCTGGCTTACTATGACACCGCTCTCTATGCGGCGCTGTTGAGTCAGGCGATTCAAGCCCACAAACCGAAGGTGCTGCTGCTGGGTTCAACTGCGATTGGCCGCGACCTGGCTCCGCGAGTTGCCGCCCGGCTCGGCCTGGGTCTCACCGGCGATTGTGTGGATTTGGAGGTTGACCATCAGGGGCGCTTACTGCAACTCAAGCCCGCGTTTGGTGGTAATATCGTTGCGCCGATTCTGTCCAAGACAACACCCGAAATGGCGACGGTCCGACCTGGCATGCTGTCTCAGTCTCGGCCTGATCCCAGCCGTCAGATACGTATTGAAAGACTGACGCTTGAGGATGATGTACACAGCTGGGTGCACCTTGTGTCACAAACGGGCGCCGACGCAGCCAAAGCTGCGGCCCTGGATGCCGCGGACATCGCCATTGGCGTTGGGAAAGGCATTGGCGGACCGGAGAATCTGCCTGTGATTGAACACTTGGCCGATGTATTAGGTGGCGCGCCGCTGGCTTCGACGCGGGATATTGCAGACTTGGGTTGGCTCCCCCGGCAACATCAAGTCGGCATCACCGGCCGGGCGATCGCGCCGAAGCTGTATTTTGCCATTGGTATTCGAGGCGCGTTTGAGCACACCGTCGGTTTGCGCAAGGCCGGCACCATTGTTGCCATCAACACAAAAGCGAAAGCGCCGATATTCAAGACTGCCGATCTCGGTATTGTCGGCGATTATGCCGAAGTCGTACCGCTCTTGACCGAGGCATTCCGCAAGGCGAAGGCTGAGCAATAAACTCGCCCTGTTACGAGGGCGGGGGAAGAGAACGGATCTCTTCCCCGTTTCGTGTGACGAACGCAATCTGTTATGCCGCCCACCAACGCGGGATCGTCACCGGCTCAGTAGAGAAATACAAGGTTTGGATTTTTCGCGGGTCGAGGGCTAGGTGCTGACAGAGCCACAAGAAGCTGAACGGGCTCTCATCTTTTGAGAAAAACCACATACGGTCCAGCTCAAGCTGAGAGAGAAACAGATTGTTACCCTTCCGCACGAGATCACGTACCACAAAGGCATCGGATAAAATGTCACGGAGGAGCGCTTTGAATGGGTTGTGCGACGAATAGCGGGGCTGCTGCTCGCCACCTTCCACATCCACTAACATCACATCCACAGCAGCATACATCATAACTACAGCTTACTAGCCGGTAGTGCAGATTTTGCAACCCCCCCGCATACTTTTCCTCTGAGGCTTCTGCGAGACAGACCTCTTTCCTGCATATCACAGTCTATTCCCCCACTATTTCCCCAGGAGGAGGGTGAGCCTCGACCGGTCCGGCCCTCTGCATTCAACGCTCGTCCGGGCGGTCGGCTCAGCGCAGCGTATCCCGACACCAGAGGGCTGGTCGTGTCAGTCGCGCTCTGCCGGCCACGCCGTCCGGAGCAGTTGGCATAATGCCGCGAACTGTTGCTCGGTCAGCTCCACCGCTTGGGTGACGTCAGGGGGCTTGGGCCATGCATGGTCAGGAAACTCAACGCCGCATGCCGTCCGCGGAGTGGCGTACCGTGGAATCACATGAAAGTGGACGTGCTTATCCACCATCATGAGTAACAGATAGTTAATCTTGTCAAAGGCAAAGGCCTGTTTGAGCACCCCTTCAAGATCAGCTGTGACCGTGTGCAACTCGGCAAAAGCCTCGGCTGAGACCTCCGCCATACTCGTGACCTCTGCGCTGCATACCAGTACAAGCGAACCGACCGTCACTTGCTTTGGACGTAGTAGCACCGCCCAGTGAGTATACTCGCGCAGCAGGGTGTCCGGGTAATTGAATTTCAACAATGTTTCATGCGGCATGACGGCATCCCTCTCTCCGTGTTTGTTTGAAAATTAAGCTGTCTCGGAAAAGGATGCAATGCGCGTCCGCTCACGTGACCTGGGCAGGCGGAGCGACGGGGCGGGGAAGCGCCGGGTGCGTATGTGAAGCATCCAGGCGCTATGGAGTGGAGCGCCTGCCTCAGCGGCCTTGTTCCTTTACTCGTAGACGGCGTCTGACCGGTTCGTTGTGACGGAAGGGACTTGAGGCGTGGCAGGGCTTGCGCAGCAGCCTGAACACGTGTGCTGCGGCTGGTAATCGACCACATTGCCTCGCCGATCGAGCTCAAAGTGGCAGCACTCCAGTAACAGGTCTTTCAGCTTTTCCCGACCTCGCTGGACTCGGGACTTGGCCCCGGATAGGGACAAGCCTAAGCGTGCGCCTACCTCAGCTTGCGTCACTCCCTTGAGCTCGGCCAGCTCTATCGCCTCGCGATACCTTGGCGGTAGGCGCTGCACGATGCACTCCAGGCCGGCCGAGATTTCCTCGTTATAGTTCTCTGCCGAGTCGTTCTCTTCGGGAATATCGTCCGGCCCGGCGTCGTCAATAGTGAGCACTTCTTTCGAGGCGAAGCCCTTCCGGAAATAATCCACCAGCGTGTTATGGGCAACACGATAGACCCAGGCTGCAAGCCGTTCCTGCTCCTGGAGGGAGGCGAGTCCGTTATGGACCCGCACAAACGTCTCTTGGAGAAGGTCTTCCGCCAATTGGTCATCCGTGACACGGCGGCGAAAGAACGCGCGCAGCTTCTGGCTCATCGTCTGCCAGACTTGCTCAGTTGAGACGCTCATCCCTCCCCCTATTCCGAACAGCATTCGGTCGTACAACATCTGGAGCTTTGCGTGGACTCTTGGCTTGGCGCGTCGCCTGCTTCCGCCTCGCCGGCGCCCCTCTTCTTTTTTGCGTAATCAGGCGTCTCATCGTCCAGGACCACAAAAATCTCCCAGGCGTTGCCGTCCGGATCAGTCACCCAGGCTTTATCCTGCACAGCATAACAACACGAGACTCCATCTTCCAGGAGTGGATTGAGTCTCGCGGCCCGCAACCGGGCTGCAATCTGAGCGACGCTCGTGGTCGATTTGACCTGAACACCAAAGTGCGTACTCGGACCGGGCTGGGTGTGTTGTTCCGCATCTTCGTGCAACGCCAGGTTCACGGGCGGATCAGCGACCTCGAATTTCGCATAGTGAGGGCGCACCTTGGTTGGCTCCTGGGCAAACAGGTGTCGATAGAATGTGGCGGAGCGCTCCGCGTCACGGACTGACAAACTTATATGGACTCGGGCCGGAGTCGCAAATTCTACTGCGGATTGATCATGCATCGAAAACCTCCTGCATAACAGTCTGTTTATACAGACGGCTGAGGCGAGACAAAGGACGCAACCGGGGCCTGGAGGTATAGGCCGACTCCTCATGGAAGCTGCAACGTGAACCGAAGACCTCTTGCGAAAAGAGAGATTGATATAGTACTAGAACACATCTCATCAATAGACATGGAGCCTGGATGGAACGCAGTGCAATCCGGGCCGCTGGCCCTCCCGGATTCCGTGACCACTCCATCCAGGCTACAGAAGAAAGCAGGAGAGCGCAGCTCATCAAGAGGCGAATCGCCACTGTTGTCGAAGAGTGACGGCCGATGGAGCACCCGTCAAACATTTATGAGAGAGCTGCTAGAAGGTGCAGAAACCCGTAAAAAGAATAAAATTCATTGTATGCAGCATGGATATTCGCTGATTGAAGTCCTCGTGGCTATGGCGGTGTTTGCGATTGCCTCGCTCGGGCTGGCGGCTGGAGTCAACACGGTCATTCGGGCCGGGTCTGTCAGTCAGCGTGTGACCCAGGCGACGATCTTGGCCCAAGAAAAGCTGGAGGAATTTCGAGCGGCATTTGAACCGCTTCAGGATGGTGAAGACTCCCCACGATCGGAGTATACCCGAAGCTGGCAGGTGACGCCTGACTCACCCGAGAACGGGGTCACTCGCATTGACGTCACTGTCTCGTGGTTTGCTGAGGGACCCCGCTCTGTGGCCCTGGTGACGGTTGTGAATCGCTAAGAGCCGGAAGGGATGCAGACATTTATAGGTCACCTCTCTCTCAACAGGAAAGGCCAGACCCTCATACCTCGTAGGTCTCGAAAGAGAGGCCTGCCGCTCGTTCTGAAGCGCCGTTCCCCCTGGCGACGGGCCGGCTGGACCTTGCTTGAAACGCTTGTTGCCATGGGTGTGGCCGGCATTTTCTCGCTCGCTCTGTACGGTTTTTACCGTTTCAATCTCCATATCCTCAGCGCGGAAACAGTACGGTTGAGCGTACGCGAGAGCAGTCGATTGGCGATTGATTTTCTGGTCAGAGAGCTGCGTATGGCCGGCGCGCGACCAGTCCGGGGCGGGGAGTGTGAGGGGTTTGAACGCCTTCTGAGGGCTGAGGAGCAGGCGCTCGCCTTACAGTATGACTTTCGCGGAGATCACTTTGGGTCGTCGGCGGACGGCTGCCCGGATGATCCGAGCGAACGGGTCATATATACGTATGATGCCCAGGCCCGGCTGCTCCGCCGTGCGACCGGGAAGGGCTCCGCCCAGCCCTTTATTAGCAATATTCCGGCGGACGGTTTTCTGTTGTTCTATTTTGACCGGGACGGTACACGACTCCTGCCACCGCTCGATCCTGCTGAGCGGGCAGCGGTCTTTTTGATTGATCTTGTGATTCGAACTGCTCAGCCACATCCCGACCCGCGGGTACGCGAACCCATTACGGCTGACCTGAGATCGGCCGTTTTTCTGGCGAATCCACCGAGCTGAGTCGAGCTGATTTGAACTGGGTCTCAACCGAATTCCATGCAACGTCTTCGCAGACTCTCCCGGCGCGTTGTCCTTCGTTCAGAGCGAGGCGTTATATTGCTGACAACTCTCATACTGATGGCCTTGCTGGCCGCCATTGGAGGGAGCCGAACCCTACTCAGCCGTGTTGACCTGTTCATCTCACACAATCTCAGGAGCGGCGTCCAAGCGTTCTGGCTCGCGCAGGCTGGGGCCGAAGTGGGCAAGAACTGGCTCGAAGCCAATTTGCCGGGAGAGACATTCCCACTCACGCTTGGTCCTCAAGCGCTTGGTGAGGGAACGTACACGGTCCGGATTGAGGAGCTGAGTGCCAGGCGCTATCGGATTACCGCAACCGGGACCGGCTCTGAGGCATCCCGTCGAGTGGTGGAAGAAGTGGTCTCCCTTCCCCCGTTTATGCCCTTGGGCGCTGTCAGCAGTCTCGGCGCTGGGCTCCAGCCGGATTTTACCGACCCGACAACCAGTCCGATCGGGTCGGGGCATCGCATTCCAGACTTTAGTATAGACGGGAGAAATCATGCGCTCGACGGAGGCATGTCTCCCCGCTGCCCTGATATTGCTCCATTTGCGGTGCATCAAATCCAGGCGCAGACCGATCTCATCAATGCGCAGAATTCCCTGAAACAACGCATCGTCACACGGGCCAATCGCTTCTGTCGGGCTGATGGTGGCAGTACCGCCTTTGGCGTGTGTACCCCTGGCCTTGCCTGGGTGCGTGGACCTGCGCTGCTGCCTCGTTTTGCTCCCCAGCCGTGCGGGCCGGAGGAACAGGCGTGTTTCCTGCGCCTTGACCTGTCCGCTGCCGTTCTGCGAGCGGCCGCCCAGCCGGCCCATATCCACCTGCCCGCAACCCCGGACGACCGGGGGCCATTTACCCCAAGTTCTGCAACCACACCATTCGCTTATCTGTTAGCTGCTGAAGAGCAGCATCAGCTCCAGACTGCACTTGTCGAGATACAGCAGCAGATCGCCCGGCTTCCGCTGGAGCAGATAGTGGAGATTGCGCACAGTATTGGGAGTAGTTCACATACCTATGGAACGGCCGCCCAGCCTCGCATTACGCAGATACAAGACCGTCCCAGTCCTCTCTGGATGCACAACAGCGCCCGGGTAACCGGGGCCGGTATCCTTATTATCCCGCGCGTCGTGCTGCTCAACAACGTCACATTCCAGTGGCAGGGCATTGTCGTGATTGTGGACGATGGAGATCTGCGCGCTGTTGGTCCGAATGTATGCGGCCAGATTCTTGGCGCCGTTCTGGTCCAAGACAATGGAACCCCAGGGCAGAAACTCGATTTTGATCGGGTGAGACGCAGTAGCGCCTGCGCTCCGCTGGCGGTGAATTATAGCTGTGAAGCTGTTACTCGGGCGCTTGTGCTGTTGCAACGCACCGTGTCCTGGACGGAGCAGTTTGATGCCTAGCCAGGACTCCCGAGGCTTTTCGCTGCTTGAACTCCTGGTTGTCCTTGTTCTGCTGGGAATCCTGACGGGGATCGCCTCGCTCCAACTCGGGCCCCTCCTGCGGCGCGTGTCCGTCGCCAATGGGGTCCGGCAGGTTGCCGCCGACCTCCAACTTGTTCGGATGCAAGCCATCGCGCATAACCGTCGCTTACGCGTGACCTTCCAGCCCGGCTCAAACACCTATCTCGTCGAAAAAAGAGAAAACGGACATTGGCAGGAGCATCGTCTCCACAGTCATGACAGCAGCGGCAGTGGGGCCGGGAGCATACGCTTGCCAACGAGTGTGACCATCTCAGCCGCAAACTCTCGCGGCGATGTGATTTTTGTCCCACGTGGCCATGTCGACGGTGGGATGACCCTCACCCTGGCGTCTCCTGACGGAACGTTCTCAAAACGTATTGTGATCAATCTTGCCGGTCGGGTCCGGATCGACTAGACTGAAAAGGTTGCCACTCATTGACGTCCCACCGCTGTTTGTTTGCCTCGTTGCCGGTGTCTGCGGTGCCTGTATTGGGAGTTTCCTGAATGTGTGTATCTACCGTCTCCCCCGTGAGGAGTCGGTTGTCTCCCCAGGCTCCTACTGCCATAGCTGCTCAACACCACTTGCCTGGTACGATACTGTTCCGCTGTTCACCTATCTTATGCGCCGCGGACGCTGTCGGATGTGCGGTGCGCAATTTTCTGTCCGCTACTTCTGGGTCGAACTGCTGACCGCTGGTCTTGCCGTCCTGCTGGTGGTCCAATTTGGCGTCACCCTGGTGACCGTGGGTTATTTTATCTTTGCCGCGGCCTTGGTCGTGATCACGTTTATTGACGTGGATTACCAAATTATCCCCGATGTCATTAGTCTGCCCGGGGTGGCCCTCGGCCTGCTCTTTTCCTTGATCTCTCCACGCCTGACGTTTTGGGAGTCGCTCCTAGGAGCCGGGCTTGGAGCCGGTATCCTGCTGACCGTGGCGTTCGGCTACTGGGCCGTGACCGGGCGCGAAGGCATGGGTGGAGGTGATATCAAACTCTTGGCCATGATTGGCGCTTTTCTGGGCTGGCGCGCCATACCTTTTACCCTGCTGGTTGCCTCTTGCACAGGCTCGGGAGTCGGGATTGTAACCATGATACGGCGTCAGGCCGACTTCAAACTCGCCTTACCGTTCGGTCCGTTCCTGGCGTTTGGCGCAGGGTGTTATCTCTTCATGGGAGAGCCCCTGATCGATTGGTATCTTGGTCTGTTCTAACTCCCGACGAGCCATCTTTAGGAGAAAGTGAAAAGGATTTCAGCATGAGGTCGGCCAACCGGCCGCGGCCCGCGGACCCACATGCCGCGTATGCCGAGCGGCTTGGTCAACGCGAAAGAACGTATCAACGCTGTACACAGCGGGACCGAGTGATTGGCAACGCGCGCCTCATCCTCTTTCTTGCCGGGTGTGGTGCTACCTGGTTTTTCCTTCGGCCCGGAACGTTGTCGTGGGGCTGGTTGCTGCCTTTTGTCGTCGGCTTCGCAGGCCTGATACTGTTGCACGAGCGGGTCAAACAACAGCGGCTGCGGGCACAACGGAGTGTGGCGTTTTACGCCCAGGGATTGGCCCGGCTTGAAGATCGTTGGGTTGAGCGTGGAGAGCCTGGGACCGAATTTCTGCAAGAGAGTCAGCACAATGGCCATCCCTATGCCGTTGACCTCGACCTGTTTGGCCCAGGCTCGGTGTTCGCCTTGCTGTGCACCGCGCGAACCTCGAGTGGACGCCAGACCTTAGCCGCATGGCTGACGACACCAGCGACACCCGAGGAGATTCGCGCTCGTCAGACCGCCATTGATGAAGTATGTCTGCGCCTCGATCTGCGCGAAGAGCTTGCCATCCGTGGCGACGATATTAAAGACGGCGTCTCGCCCCATACCCTGCAAGCCTGGGGGCATGCGCCGCTCCATCTGGCTGGCCGGTGGCTGCCTGTTGTTGCCGGCGTCCTCTCGATGCTTTCTCTGCTGACACTCGCCGCCTGGGGGCTGACGACTCTCGGGCCGGTCCCGTTTGTCGTGGCGATTGGGGTGCAGAGTCTTTTTGCTGCCAGCGTCCGGCAGCGGGTGGGGCAGGTCATTGCCAATATCGAGCGAATCGGCCGCGAACTCAGCCTGCTGTCCGAAGTCCTGATCTGTCTCGAACAAGAGTCGTTTTCATGTCCATGGCTGGCCCGTCTCCAGGCGATGATTGCAACACACGGCGTACCGCCCTCGCGCCAGATTGTCGGCCTCAATCGTTTGATTACCCTGCTCGAATCTCGCAAGAATCAGTTTTTTGTGCCGCTGGCCGCCCTGTTGCTGTGGACGACGCAGATTGCCTGTGGCATCGAACGCTGGCGTGCAGTCTCGGGGCAGGGCATTGCCCCATGGCTGAGTACGATCGGCCAATTCGAGGCGCTGAATGCGCTTGCCGGCTATGCGTATGAGCATCCGACAGACTCTTTCCCGGAGCTCGTGTCGCAGAAAAAAGAGGGAAAACCTCGCGCGTGTTTTGAAGGAAGGGGCCTCGGTCATCCGCTGCTGCCCGAACAGCACTGTGTGCGGAATGATATTGCCCTGAACCAATCTCCTCAGGCCTTGATCGTCAGTGGTTCAAATATGTCGGGCAAGAGTACGCTGCTCAGGACGGTTGGGGTGAACGCCGTCCTGGCCTTGGCCGGTGCCCCGGTGCGGGCGCAGCACCTCCGCCTCTCCCCCCTGACGCTGGGAGCAACCCTGCGTATACAGGACTCTCTACATGCCGGGACATCCCGCTTCTACGCGGAGTTGACGCGCATCCGCCAACTGATGGACGGCGCGGCGGGTCCGGTTCCCCTGCTTTTTCTTTTGGACGAGATTTTCCACGGGACGAATTCACACGACCGCCACATTGGTGCGGCCGCCGTGGTCCGCGGTCTGCTTGAACGCGGGGCTATTGGCCTGGTGACAACGCATGATCTTGCCCTGGCGCAGATTGCCGAAGCCCTGGCTCCGCGCGTGACGAATGTCTGTTTTGAAGATCACTTCCAAGACGGCGAGCTACGGTTTGACTACCGCATGCGAGCCGGTGTGGTCCAAAGAAGCAATGCCCTGGCGCTGATGCAATCGGTCGGATTGGAAGTCAGCTAGCTTTTTCGCTATGTTCTACAGAGCACATCCTATGACCGGGTTTTTTATCACATTCGAGGGTGGCGAAGGCAGCGGGAAGACTACCCAGATTGCACTCCTGGCCGACGCGTTGCGTGAGCGTGGGCACGCCGTTGTTGAGACGCGGGAGCCGGGCGGAACCCCGCTTGGTCAATCTCTACGTCAGCTCCTTCTACGCCCGCACACCGACCAGCCGACGGCCACACCAGCTCTCCCGGCTGAATTGCTCCTCATGCTGGCCGACCGGGCACAGCACATTCACGAGGTCATCCTGCCCGGCCTGCAAGCCGGCCGGATCGTGTTATGCGACCGCTACGCGGACTCGACCACCGCGTATCAAGGCCATGCGCGAGGCTTTGATCTGGCTGATATCGCTTGGCTGAACGCCTTTGTGTGTGGTGAATGCCGGCCCCAGCTCACATTCGTGTTGGATCTGCCGGTTGCAGTGGGGAGGCGCCGCGCCCACGAACGCCGGGGGGCGGCCGCGGTTGACCACTTCGAGGCCGCGTCCGTGGCTTTTCACGACCGGGTGCGCGAGGGGTTCTTATCCATTGCCCGGACCGAGCCAGAGCGAGTCTGCCTTATTGATGCAGCCCAGGATATCGAGGCGGTGCACGCTGCTATTCTTGAAGGTGTCCACACACGCCTGCCTGCCCTTCTATAAGGACGGACCACAGGGAAAACCATGCTGCTGGATCAGATACACGGCCACGCCTCAGCGCTTGCGATAGTGCGCAATGCGCTGGCCAATGATCGGGTTGCCCACGCCTATGTCTTTACAGGCCCGGACGGCGTCGGCAAGCGCTGTACCGCCATTGCCCTGGCCCACGCCGTCCTGTGTCAGGAGGCCCCTCAGCACGGGTGTCCCTCGTGTCCGGCCTGTGTGTCTGTGCAAGCCGGCACGCATCCCGACTATCATTTTACTGCGCCACTCCCTGGCAAGCAGAGCATGGGTATTGATCAGATTCGCGCGATACAGCGGTTTTTAGCTCTGCGACCGGTTCGAGGCGGCAAGAAAGTCTGCATACTCAATGAGGCGCATACCCTGACGGACCAGGCGCAGAGTGCCTTGCTGAAGATGCTTGAAGAACCGCCCGGCGATGCGATTGTCCTGCTGCTTGCAGTGAGCGGGGCAACGCTCTCTCTGCCCCTGTTGTCGCGCTGCCAACACGTGCGCTTCGCTCCCTTGCCAGTCCCGGACGTTGAAATCATCTTGAGGCAGGAGGCTGGTCTGGAGGCTGACAACGCGAGTCTACTCGCCCGGTATAGTCGCGGCAGTATTGGCCGCGCCCTCAGCCTTGACCTACAGACGCTGATTGAGGAGCGACAGCAGGTTGTCGAGCATCTCTCCAGTGTACACGGCGCTTCTTTTTCAACCTTGTCCCAACTGGCGGAATGGCTGGTGGCCGATCGCAGCCCCAAGACAAAGAAGAAAGCCGAGACGCCAGAAGCACTGGAGAGGGGGGCACGCCTGGAACTCGTCCTTGCCTGGTATGAAGAGGTCCTGCGCTACCTCTTACTCGGCAACGCGGCGGTCGTGCGCTATCAGGACTGCCTACCGGCCCTGGTCCGGACGACCGTGAACGTGAGCGTCTCCCGGGCCTTACACGATCTCAACGTCGTCTACGATACGATTCAGGCCTTGGGCCGGAACGCAAATCCTCGACTCGCAGTGGAAGATATGCTGCTGGAACTTGCCGGAACTTGCTGAGGCTGCGCCCACCCGGTAGGAATGAAGGGAAGAGAGATGCGAGGAGACAGCCCAGAGAGACATATTATGGATCAACCACAGCATATACTTGTCGGAGTCGCGTGGCCGTACGCGAATGGCGAACAACACATTGGCCACATTGCCGGCGCCTATCTCCCGCCCGATATTTTTGCCCGCTTTCAGCGCATGCGCGGAAATCCTGTCCTGATGGTCAGTGGCTCCGACGCGCACGGCACGCCTATTACGGTCCGGGCTGAGGCCGAGGGTGTCAGCCCGGCTGAAATTGTTGATCGATTCCACGCCACGTTTGTTGACAGCTACCTCAAACTGGGTCTGACGTTCGACCTCTTCACGCATACGGATACGCAAAACCACTGGGAGGTGACGCAGGATCTTTTTCGCACCCATCTTGAGGGTGGCTACATCTATCAGGCCAGCCAGCAGCAATTGTATGACGCCACAGCGCAGCGTTTTCTGCCCGATCGTTATGTTGAGGGCAACTGCCCGTTTTGTGACTCTGACGAAGCACGCGGGGATCAGTGTGATCAGTGTGGACGTACCTACGAAGCGGTTGAACTCAAAAACCCCCGCTCACGGATTACCGGCAGCACCGCACTCGAAATCCGTGAGACCGAGCACTACTTCTTGGACTTGTCGAAACTCCAAGACCCGCTGCTGTCATGGCTGCAAGACGGCAAAACGCACTGGCGTCCGAATGTCATCCATTTTGCGCGGACCCAGGTGGAACAGACGGTGTTACGTGGCCGCCCGATCACCCGTGACATGGAGTGGGGCGTATCAATTCCGCTGCCGAAGACGGAAGGGAAATGTATCTATGTCTGGTATGACGCCGTCATCGGCTATCTGAGTGCGGCAAAAGAGTGGGCACAGCTCAATAACGATTCTGAACAATGGCGTCAGTGGTGGGACGCCACTACCAATCCGAACGCCCGTATCTATAATTTTATTGGGAAGGACAATATCCCCTTTCATGCCATGATGTGGCCAGCGATGCTGATTGCCTACCCAAGCCTGAATTTACCCTATGATGTCCCGGCGAACGAATACCTTAACATGTACGGCCGGAAGTTCAGCAAAAGCCAGGGCCGTATTATCAGCATCCTGGACGTCCTCGAACGGTACCAGGCTGATGCGTGGCGCTACGCGCTCACCGCCATAGCGCCGGAAACGAACGATGTTGACTTTACGTGGGACGATTTTGTTGAACGCGTGAACAACGAACTCGTGGCGAATTGGGGCAATTTGGTGAACCGGGTGTTAGGCTTTGCCTATAAACGTTGGAGTGGTGTTGTTCCTGAACCAGGGCGGTTGAGTGAAAAAGATCAGGGTTTGCTTGATGAAGTCAAAGCTGGCTTCCAAAGCGTTGGAGATTTATACGAAAGCGTCAAGCTCAAAGCTGCCATGCATGAAGTCCGCCGGCTGAGCCAACGGGCGAACCAGTACCTCCACGACGCGGCACCGTGGAGTACGATTAAGACCGACCCACACCAGGCCGCCACTTCAGTCTATGTGGCGCTGCAAGCTATTGACTGGTTAAAGATTCTCTGGGCGCCTATCTTGCCCCATACCAGTCAGCAGCTCCACGAGTTCCTCGGCTATGACGGCCCGCTCTTTGGCCGGCAGTATACGCAGACTGTCAAAGACGCCCGGGGTGAGCATCTCGTGCTGCGCTATGACAACAGCGCGGCCAGCGGCAAGTGGGAAGCCAGGCCGCTCGCCCCAAGCCAAGCGCTGAGGCCGCCCAAGCCACTATTTGTCAAACTCGATGAAGATGTACCGGAGCAAGAGGCAGCGGCGGCTGCCAACTAGAGCGGTGGAATCTCTTCATGCACTTCACCGACTCACACTGCCATCTGACGGATACTCAATTTGATGAGGACCGGGATACTATACTCGCCCGTGCGCGTGAAGCAGGCATTTCGCGCTTTATCACGATTGGAGCCACAGGAGAGTTTTGGCACAATGAAAAAGCCGTCACCTTGGCGCGGGAGCACCCCGATATTTTTGCCACGGTTGGCGTGCATCCGCATAATGTAAAAACCATTACCCCGGAGACCTATGACCAACTCCGCCAGCTGGCCCAGGAGCCCAAGGTCGTTGGTTTGGGTGAGACCGGGTTGGATTTTTACTACGAATATTCCCCACGCGAAGCGCAGCGGAGGCATTTTCGAGCCTTTATCCAACTCGCGCTCGAACTTGACCTGCCGCTCTCTCTGCATGTCCGTGATGCTTATGCTGAAGCCGCTGATATTCTCCGCCAAGAGGGCGGCGGCCGAGTCCGAGGTGTGATGCACTGCTTTACGGGTAGTGTGCCGGAAGCCCAGGCCCTGCTTGCGCTTGGTTTGTGTATTTCGTTCAGTGGGATTGTGACGTTTAAAAGTGCGCTGGCACTGCGCGAGGTCGTACCCAGCGTACCGATGGATCGCCTGCTCATTGAGACGGATTGCCCGTATCTGGCCCCTGTCCCCTACCGTGGCCAGCGGAACGAGCCAGCGTATGTCTCCCGGGTAGCGGCAACGATTGCCCAGGTAAAAGCAGTGCCGCTTGAAGAGGTGGCTCAGGCCACGTGGCACAATACCGAACGCTTATTTCGGCTTGAGGCTTAGTTGTTCAAGAGTCGTATCTGGCGCGGCTCGCGCGGGTCGAGACTTTCTCGGCATTCTTTGCAAATACCGTAGATCTCCATCTTGTGCGTGGTCGCTACAAAGTCGTAGCGCTGAGCGAGTTCCTCTTGGAGCTCTTCAATACGTGGCTGGACGAATTCGATAATATGCCCACAGCGTTCACAGATTAGATGATCATGATGACGTTCGGCTTCAATGTTCTCAAAGCGGGCCTGTCCATCGGCAAAGTGGCGCTCCTCAGCGAGTCCACATTCTTTGAGTAATTTGAGGGTCCGGTAGACGGTGGCATAGCCCATCCGCGGATTGACCTGGCGGACTTCGCTATAGAGTTCTTCCACACTGATGTGACGGGTTGTTGCAAAAAAGACTTGGGCGATGTCTTCTCGTTGAGCGGTGGCCTTGAGCCCTTGCTCTTTGATCCAGAGCCGAAAGGTGTCGAGCCGATCACTCATGATGGAATGCCTCCTTCTCTTCCCGGCTCTCCTGTGAAGAGCCGCCGCACTGAGGGCGATAGCGCCTGCGTATCGACCTCACGCTGCGATAGCTCGTCAAGCAAGATATCAATACGTTCGGTCACTGGGCGGTCTCGGTCGAGGAAGACGATGTCTTGATCGTGCACCCGACAGCCTCCACCCCGAACGCGATAGCCCACTTCACGCAGCAGCTTTTCCTCTCGGACCCGAATGCCCAACTGGGTCGCCATCTCTTTGAGTTCCCCGAGCGTGGCCCTCTCCGGTCCTCTTCCACTTCCTCTACCACCTGCCTTCTTCTTTACCATAGATATATTGTGACCAAGGTCCGAAACCTTGTAAAGCACCAAACTACTATTATTCTGACTGTCCCCCTTGCCAGCTTGTATACGGGTCGGTAGTATCCCCTGACCGAACGGTCAGACTGTAAGACCGAGGGATCGAACGGTCCAACAGGCCAGTGACGAGGAAGGGTATGCGATTTCCATTACATATTACTATCGACATGATGAAGTGGCAGCTCAAGAACAAGCTACAAGGCCAGTCTCGTTATCCAGTCGTGCTCATGCTTGAGCCGTTATACACCTGTAATCTGGCCTGTGTGGGTTGTACGCCGGAGCGGCACCAAGGCGAGCTCAAAGATCGGCTCTCTTTAGATCAATGCTTTGAAGCGGTGGATCAGTCCGGTGTGCCGGTGGTGTCAATTTGTGGTGGAGAACCAACTGTGTATCCAGAGCTGCCGGAGCTTGTGAGCGGCATTATTGACCGCAAGCGCCACATCTACCTGTGTACCAACGGAATTTTGCTGGAACGGTTTTACGAAAAAGGTACACCGCATAAGCGCCTGTCCATCAACGTCCATCTCGACGGCATGCGTGACACCCACGACTTTGTGTGTGACAAGCCCGGTGTGTTTGATAAAGCCATTGAAATGATCAAGCTCGGCAAACAGCTCGGCTACTCCATGTGCACCAACACTACGGTGTTCCGCGAAACCAGCATGGAAGAGATCGAAGAGATGTGTGAGCTGCTGACCGGACTCGGCGTGGACGGCATCATGATCTCGCCCGGCTATCATTACGAGGCGCTTGAGACTAAGCATTTCATGTTTCGGGACGAGATCCACCAAAAGTTCAAACGCGTCTTAGAACTGTCCGAGCGCTATAAAATCTCGCTCACCCCACTGTTCCTCGAATTTGCGGCCGGCGAGCGCGACTATCCCTGCACCCCGTGGGGTAATGTCACCCGGACGCCCTTTGGCTGGAAGGACCCGTGCTATTTAATCGGCAAGAAATACTTCAAGACCTGGGACGAGTTCTGGAATGGTGTGGATTGGGACTACTGGGAAAAGCGCGAAGACGCCTTGTGTCAGAACTGCCTCATGCACTCCGGCTTTGAGGCCTCGGTCATGCGCAAACTGCCCGAGAGCCCGCAGGACATGCTGCGCATGGCCAAGTGGATGATGGCGGCCTAAGCCCTTCCCATCCCTATCTCGTTTCCCTCTCCCCCTGGGAGAGGGTGAGGGTTCTTCCCTCCCCCTGTATACAACCGCAGACCAAGACAGGAAAAATACATGGGAGCCATCCGCTCCACTCTTTCTACCTGGAAAGATCGCAAGCGCCACAGAGCTACCGCCATCCAGCTCGCCGAATGGGAGGAGCAGTACCAGCGACACTTCGAGTATTTCAATCGCCAGTACTTCGCCAATGCGCTGCCCCCATATCGCGTCACGCTCCATGACCCGCTCATTGTCCCTGGGGTGTCTGCCGCAATGAGCAAATACATAGCTGGTTACTGCGATAAAAAACGACGCCGAATTTTGTTAGAGGCTTTTCCCTTCCCCAAAGGGGAAGGCATCCTGCTCCACGAAATGGCCCATATAGCGACCAACGTGCACCACGGCCCGCGCTTCCGTCAGGAAATGGCTCGCCTCGCCGCTCTGGCCGCTCCGCTCGGTCCGATCAACCTCGCCACCTATGTGACGGGTGGACCGTAGCGACCTGCTTGGTAGGTCAATTTTGTAAAGGTTATTGCGCTTTACTTTTATAATGAATGTAAAGTATAAAATGGCCATGAACGAAGTAAAACTTTCCACCAAGAACCAAATCGTTGTTCCGCGTGAGGCGCGGGAAACTCTCGGAGTGAAGGCTGGTGATCGGCTGCTCGTTGTTGTGCGAGGAGAGACGGTTGTCTTGCTCCCGAAGCCAAAGAAATATGCCAAGGCAATTGCAGGAATAGGGAAGGATATCTATCCGCATGATTACCTTTCCACTGAACGAGACAGTTGGCAGTGAAGCGAAAAACGCTAGAACGATTTCTCGGACGCCATCAAAAGGTTGGCCTCGATACCAATGTTTTTATCTTCCAGGTCGAAGAGAACCCACGCTATAGCGAACTCACGGACCTCATTTTTACGTGGCTGGAAGGACCGCAGTCGCAAGCAGTGACCTCTACCGTGACGATGCTGGAACTGCTCGTCCGGCCGTATCGTTTCGCGGACCTTGACCGAGTTAATACATTCTACGCACTTCTCTCAACCTATCCGCATCTTGAGTGGATTCCTCCGACCTTAACCGTTGCAGACCGTGCGGCACGGCTCCGTGCTGAATACAATCTCCGAACGCCCGATGCACTCCAAGCTGCAACCAGCCTCATCAGTCAAGCGACAGGGTTTATCTCGAATGATATCGCTTTTCAGAAAATAAAAGAATTTGACACCTTGATTCTGGATGACCTGTTGTAGGGGCCCAGGACCAACGGGGTGCTATCCGGTAAGCGCTCGGTCCGACTTGCCGCAAATTCCTCTCCTGGCATAATGGTCCAGGTCCGCTCGGCAGAAAGGAAGCCTCCATCATTATGTCCACTATGAAAGTTGCCCGTTTATACGACTCAACTGATATTCGTTTTGAAGATGACCCCATTCCGTCTGTTGGACCGGGCGAGGCGTTGGTGAAGACCCGGACGTGCGGTATCTGCTCGGGCGATGTTATGGGCTGGTATATGAAGAAAAAGGCCCCATTGGTGTTTGGGCACGAACCCGCGGGTGAGATCGTTGAAGTGGGGAAGGGGGTTGAGGACTTTCAGCCCGGCGACCGGGTATTCGTGCATCATCATGCGCCGTGTTTCTCGTGCCGGGCGTGTCAACGTGGAGAGTTTGTGCAATGCCAGACGTGGCGGGCGACGAAGATTGTTCCCGGCGGGATGGCTGAGTATTTTGTCGTGCCTAAAGACAATTTATCCGGTGATACCTTACGCCTGCCTGAGGATATGTCGTTTGCCGATGGCTCTTTGATCGAACCCACGGCCTGCGCGGTCAAGTCCCTGCGGCGCTCGGGTTTTCAGGCTGGAGAAAGTGTCTTCGTGATTGGACTTGGTATTATGGGCCAGTTGCATGTGGCTCTGGCCAAACATGCTGGAGCGCGAACTATCGTTGGGACGGACTTTGTTCCGTATCGATGTGAGAAAGCGGTTGAACTTGGGGCTGATCTTGCACTGAATCCGGAAGATGGGAATGTCGAAGACACGCTGCGTGAATATACCAAGGGCGAGATGGCTGAAGTCGTGATAGTCGGCCCAGGGTCGATTGAAGCGATGCAGCTTGGTCTGCGCTGTGCGGCCAAAGGCGGAACCGTTGTGCTGTTTACGGCCAGCAAACCTGAAGACAGGCTGACCATCTCGCCAAATGACCTCTATTTCAATGAAGTCCGGCTGATTCCCAGCTATTCATGCGGACCGAACGATACCCGCGAGGCGCTCCGTTTGATTCAAGAAGGCGTGATTACTGCCGAGAAATTCATCACCCATCGTTTTCCGTTTGACAAACTGCACGACGCCTATCGGACTGCGGCTGAGGCGCGAGATTCCCTCAAGACGATTATTGAGTTTACATAAGGAAAGCTATGGCTGCTCCCAAAAGCCGTTTCATCCATTCTCAAAAAGACCAGGCTCCGTACACCTGGTCTGAGGTTGAATGCGAAGCCTACAAGCAGGGACAGGAAGCGGGACGAGAGTGGAAGAATATTGTCCGCCAGGTTCTGGTGGGCAAACAGGCGGAAGAGACCAGCTTTCATCTGCGCTATTTTGAAATCGCACCGGGCGGCTACTCCAGTTTGGAGAAACATGCCCATGCGCATGTGGTGATTGCCGTGCACGGACAAGGGCGTGTCGTGCTGAACGATCAAGCCCAGGATATGCAGCAGTTTGATACGGTCTACATCGCCCCCTGGACCCCTCATCAGTTTCTGGCTGTAGGCGATGAGCCCTTTGGTTTTTTCTGCATCGTCGATGCGGAACGCGACCGTCCGCAGGCAGTCTCTCCGCAAGAAGGCCGGCGCGCCCAGGCCGCGGGCGCACTTCCCATCGCTTCTCTCCTCGGAGAGGTGGTCCTGAGCTTGTCGAAGGGCCGGGGTGGGTTGCCCTGATCGCTCGAAACCCACCCCACCGCTACGCGGCCCCCTCCCAAGAGAGGATAGGACGGGAGTGGGGATGAGCCCCCTGGGCGTGCGGGCTTTCATTAGAAGATCGAAGGGGGTGCTAATTGAGAATTGTATTTGCAATTAGCACCCCTGCGCGGGGCAATCTTTGAGTCCTGGTATATTAGCGAAATTATCAAACACCACTACCATCGTGCCCAGCGTCCTACCTGCTTCTTCTATCGCGACCGCAAAGGGCATGAAGTAGACTTGGTGTTGAATCAGGGCCAGCGGCTGATCGCCTTAGAAATCAAATCCGGCCGCACCCCGGCCAGCGACTACTTTTCAGCCTTGAGGCGTTTTGCTGAGGAGGTAGTGCCCAGGGTAGGAGATCTCCCCGAGGCTGTGTCCAGTGTGGTGATCTATGCGGGGGAACGCTCGCAGAAACGCAGCCACGGGCAACTGCTGTCTTGGGCCGAGACCGATACCTTTTCATGGCTGGCCCGCAGGTCGGATTAGTGAAGCGTAATCCGACCTGCGGACTGTTTTCTGCGGATATATCTCTCCCGATTCGAGAAGGGAGACGAAGTCATGAGGCGGTTCAGATGAGTGGGTTCGTCCAACGCAAGCCTGGAAAGCGCGCCATGTCCGCGTCGGTGGAATGCATTTCGGCTTGATGTTCGATTGCGAGAGCGGCCAAGTGCGCATCCGTCGTCAGGTTACCCGCCGTACCGACCGCCTCAACCAGACCAAACAGGATGTCGGCATGCCGGGTTCCGGGATGGATGAGGGCCGTTTGCGGACGGGCAAGCCAGGACCGCACTCGGCGACAGGCGCCGCCCACGTCGAGTGGATTGTCGAGGATCTTTGCGTGCGTCGAGATGCGAATGAAACCCAGGATGGCAATCCAGGGGAGGCCCACTGTCTCTGTGCCATTCATGAGCGCTTCCCACCATTCACGTGCGGCTTGGTGCCGGCGGGATGCCGAATCGTGGGCATAGAGCAACAGGTTGATGTCGGGAACGATCACCGTTCGAGCTTTCGGGAAAGCGCTTCCGCCTCCAACTCGTCCACGAGTTGATTGAGCCTGTCGACGTCAACGCCGGGCTTGAAGTGAAAGGCGTGGGGCTCGACTTTGAACGGCGGCAATCGCAGCGTCTTCCCCTGGGCGCCGAGGCCGACTCGCAACGCATCGTTTACGACGGCCTTCATGCTCCTGTCGGTGCGCCGCATCTCCCGGTGCAGCAGCCGTTCGACATCGGGGTCAATAGTGAGTGTGGTACGCATGTATGCATCATGATGCTCTCGATATATGCTGTCAATACATCTTCCTGGGCGTGCGCCGGCCACCTACAATCAGAAGTCCCATAGGTCGGATTACGCCTCCGGCTAATCCGACCTATGGGACCCCTTAAGCCTTCCCCCTTTGCTGCCGAGAAAGGAGCTATGCTAGAAGAGGGTGGGTTGTGCAGATCGCTGATGCCATTCAGGCCCTACCCAGTAGAAACGAGTGCTCGGTGAGGGGAAGGACGAGAAAGAGTATGGAAAATCCATTGGTGGCTGTCCAGCAGTTGGGTCAGAGTATCTGGTATGACAATATCCGTCGCAGCCTTATCACTTCTGGTGATCTCCGGGCCATGGTCGAGCATGACGGCCTGCTCGGCATGACGTCGAATCCGGCTATTTTTGAGAAGGCGTTGACCGGGAGTTCCGATTACGATCAGCCCATGCAGGCCCTGGTCGAACAGGGGGTTGGGTCGGCCATAGACGTGTATGAGCGTCTGGCGATCCAAGACATCCAGCTGGCCGCGGACGTGCTGTTTGAGGTGTATCGGAAAACCGAGGGCAAAGATGGCTATGTCAGTCTCGAAGTCTCGCCCTATCTGGCGCATGACACGCAAGGCACACTCGAAGAAGCCCGTCGTCTGTACACAATGGTCGATCGGGCCAATGTCATGATTAAGGTGCCGGCCACCACCGCGGGCGTTCCGGCCATCGCCCAGTTGATTAGTGAGGGGATCAATATCAATGTGACCCTGCTCTTTGCTGTCGAAGCGTACGAGGCGGTTGCCAACGCCTATCTGGATGGATTGGACAAGCTGTCTCAGAGCGGCGGAGACCTGAGCGCGGTGTCGAGTGTGGCCAGTTTTTTTATCAGTCGAATCGATACCCTGATCGATGCAAAGCTCAGCCAGGCTGTTGAGGGTGCGGACAGTACCGAGCAAAAGGCCAAGATCGAACGCTTGCTCGGGAAAGTGGCCATTGCGAATGCAAAAATTGCCTACGCCGTGTACAAGAACCTGATGGCCAGTGAACGCTGGCAAGCACTCGCCGCCAACGGCGCTCGGCCACAACGGCTCTTATGGGCAAGTACCAGTACTAAAAATCCGTACTATTCCAAAACGCTCTACGTTGACGAACTGATTGGCCCGGACACGGTCAATACTATGCCGGCTGAAACCTTTGAGGCCTTCCGTGATGGGGGTCGGGCCGAGTCAAGGCTGACCAACAACTGGGAAGAAAATTTAGCCGGCGCGCGTACCATCATCCAAACCCTGGCTGAGGTTGGGGTGTCTCTTGGAAATGCGACCGACCAGCTGCTGGATGAAGCCGTGCGTAAATTTGTTGAACCGTTTGACACACTGCTCGGTTCCATCGAGCGCAAGCGCCAAGCCATGTTGGGCAGTGAGCTGGCTCAGCAGACGTATAGTCTCAATGGTGCGTCCGCTCTGGTCGAAGCCAGTCTGAAAGAATGGCAGACACAAGGGAAAGTCCGGCGCTTATGGCACAAGGACTCTGCGCTCTGGTCGGGAAGGGACGAGGGCGAGTGGCTCGGTTGGCTCGATATTGTGGAGGCGCAGCGGAGGAATACCAGCCACCTCACTCAGATAGCCGAAGAGATCAGGACTGGCGACTTTCAGCATATCCTTCTGCTTGGCATGGGCGGTTCGAGTTTATGTCCGGAGGTCCTGAAACGCACCTTTGGCGTTATTGACGGCTGTCCTGAACTATTCGTCCTTGACTCGACAGTGCCGGCCCAAGTCGAAGCGTGTGCGCAACAGATTGACCCAAGTAGGACGCTGTTTATTGTCTCTTCCAAGTCGGGTGGGACGACTGAGCCGAATGTCTTGAGGCAGTACTTCTTCGACAAGGTCGCTCAGGCTATTGGCGCGGACAAAGCCGGCTCGCGATTTATTGCGATTACTGACCCCGGTAGTCCGCTCCAACAGCGTGCCGAAAAAGATCAGTTCCGATCCCTCTTTTCGGGGGTGCCAAGCATTGGTGGCCGGTATTCTGCGCTGTCGAATTTCGGTATGGTCCCGGCCGCCATCATGGGGATAGATGTCCAGCGCTTTCTGGACAGTTCAGCCCTGATGGTCCAAGCCTGCTCTGCGAGTGTTCCGCCCGAGGTCAACCCTGGTGTCACGCTGGGAACGATTATGGGAACCCTGGCGAGACACGGCCGAGACAAAGTGACGCTTGTGGCCTCGCCGGGCCTTGCAGCCTTGGGGGCGTGGCTTGAGCAGCTCATCGCCGAATCGACCGGCAAGGAGGGGAGGGGGCTGATTCCGATTGACGCAGAGACCCTGGGCCCGCCCGATGCCTATGGTCAGGACCGACTCTTTATCTATATTCGACTCAACAGTGCGCCTTCGGCTGAACAGGATGCGGCGCTGGACGTGCTGGACAAAGCCGGCCAGCCGGTTGTTCGTATCAGCCTTGAAGATACGCTCAACCTTGGTCAGGAATTTTTTCGTTGGGAAATGGCCACAGCCGTGGCCGGCTCTCTTCTTGGGATTCATGCGTTTAACCAGCCAGACGTGGAAGCCAGTAAAGGGGCAACACGACAGCTGACCGCGGCGTTTGAAGAGACTGGTCACTTGCCGGACGAGACGCCGTTTTTAGAAGACCGGGGTCTGCGTTTCTTCTCGGATTCAGCAAATGTGGAAGCCCTGCGAGCAACGGCATCCGATGCGGTTGCGTGTCTTGGCGCTCATCTCGGCCGTATTCAGGCTGGCGATTATTTTGCCATCAACGCCTATATTGCAATGAACGAGGAGAACCAAAACGAGCTGCAAGCCATGCGTCACGCCGTGCGAGACGCGAAGAAAGTGGCTACCACCCTCGGTTTTGGCCCACGCTTCCTGCATTCCACCGGCCAACTGCATAAGGGCGGCCCAAACTCCGGCGTTTTTCTGCAGATTACGTCAGATGATGCCAAGGACTTGGCCATCCCGGACCAACGCTACAGTTTTGGCAGCCTGAAACACTTCCAGGCCCAAGGCGACCTTGAGGTCCTGGCTGAACGGGGACGGCGTGCGCTGCGAGTGCACCTCGGACCAGACGTACACGCTGGATTGAAAACATTGCGTGCGGTAATTGCTCAAGCTCTGGCGTCCGGTAGGGTGGCCAGGACATGAACCAAGACCGCATCGCTGAACACGCTCTCGAATTTGTGAAAGACGGAGATGTCGTCGGCCTGGGCACGGGCCGGGCAGCGACTGCTTTCGTGCGTGCGCTTGGCGCTCGGGTGCAGGCCGGCTTACATATTCGCGGGATTCCGACGTCCCGAGTAACGATGGATCTCGCCCTGGAGCTTGGCATTCCTCTCACGACTTTTGATGCGGTCGATACCATCGACATTGCCGTCGATGGTGCTGATGAGGTTGATCCCGATCTGAACCTCATCAAAGGCTATGGTGGTGCCTTGGTACGCGAAAAAATCGTGGCTGCCGCGGCCCACAAATTCATCGTTCTGGTGGGAACGGAAAAGCTGGTGTCCGTGCTTGGAGAGCGCGGCCGGCTGCCGGTTGAGGTCGTACCGTTCGGGGTGACGCCCTGTTGTCATCATCTGCGTGCGCTAGCCTGCGAGCCAACCCCCCGCCGGACTGCCTCCGGTGCGTTTGTCTCCGATAACGGCAACGCCATTATTGACTGCGCGATCAGTCCGATTCCAAAGCTCGTGGAATTTGAACAAAAAATTCTCTCGATTCCCGGTATTGTCGGCTCCGGGCTGTTTGTCGGCATGGCACCGACCGTTCTCGTTCAAGACGGGGAGAACGTCAGGGTTCTCGGCTAAAGGAGACACGCCGGACGCCTATGGGTCCCGAACCGCTACTTCAGTTCTGGTTTGCCGACGCGGCTTCAGATGCAGGCAAGGCCAAAGAGCGTTATCCGTTTTGGTTTCAGGCCACACCCGAAACCGATGCAGTAATTCGCACGTGCTTTTCCGACCTCGTGGTGCAAGCGCAGTCCGGCGGGTTGGCGTCCTGGGAAGCTCAGCCCCACGGCTGGCTCGCGCTTATTCTCGCCCTGGATCAGTTGCCGCGTAATCTCTATCGCGGAACAGCCGCCGCCTTTGCGACTGATCCCTTGGCACAACAAGTCGCTCGGCACGGCTTTGAGCGCTCCTTTCAGTCCTCTTTGAGCGTTGTGGAGCAACTGTTTTGTGTGATGCCGTTTCAGCACGCTGAGGATGTGGCCTTACAAGAAGAAGCCGTGCGTCGAGGAGAGGCATTACGGGCGACTGCTCCCCCGGAGTGGACAGCATTCGTCCAAGAGTTTCAAGGCTCCGCACGAAAGCATCTTTCCATTATTCGACGTTTTGGTCGCTTCCCGCACCGCAATGTCCTGCTCGGACGAACGTCCACACCGGAAGAGCAGGCGTTTCTTGATGCGGGCAGTGGCTCGTTCGGGCAGGCACCGAAGGAAGAGGGGAACTTGTCTAAGAGGCACTAGCTGGGCCACGGTTATTCGAAAAGGTCGCTATGTGAGCCTGTGCGTTCAAGCCGAAGAGTGTTTCTATCCATTGCATAGATCAAAATCCAATCGGGCTCTATGTGGCAGTCGCGGCAATTCTTCCACATACCTGTCAGTGCATGATCGCGGTGTTTTGCATCAAGAGACTCCCCCTGTGCCAACCGACTCACTATGGCTTTGAGCTTCTCAATATTTTTGCCGCGTCGGTGTATTCGTTTGACGTCCCGCACGAATTGTTTTGTCTGGGAGAGCTTTTTCATTTCTCCCAGCTCTCGAACATATCCTCCAGTGAGTCGAATGTGTCTACGTCCTCTCCCTGCTGACTTTTCTTCAGCGTCTTAGCCGTCAATTCGTTAGGGATAAGAACCGGAAACGGGAGGCCACCGTGGAGACAAATCTGGTGATAGAAGAGCCGAATCGCTTCTGTGGGACTGAGCCCAAGCTTACGGAGAACGCTCTCGGCTTGCTTCTTTGCTTGGGGCTCTATACGCGCGTGGATAACCGATGATTTATTCATTGCTCATAATGTGACACGTCTGCAACACAGAATCAAACGCTTTCCGAACTTGATACGTCCTCCGCTCTGGTGGTATGGATGCCTCTGTTTCAGAGACGATCCTTATTATGCTTCCCAAGGAGGAGAACGATGTCAGCCTATTTTATTCTGACCCAAACAATTACCGATCCAGAGAAATACCAAAAGGAGTACATCCCTGGGGTATTGCCTTTTTTGGCAAAGTATAAGGCTGAAGTCGTGGTGGCCGACTTCGATGCAACGCCGCTACAGGGTGAGCCCGCCAAAGGCGTGGTGGTGCTCAAATTCCCTTCCGAGCAAGCAATTCAGGAATTTATGGATGACCCAGAGTACAAGCCGGTCAAAGACATCCGTCTCGCGATTACGACCCATGCCAGCGCAGTGATGGCGCCCGAATTCAGACCGCCACAGGGTTAAAGAGAGAGGGGTGGGCCCTTTGCCCCACCCTCTTCCTACCAGGACTGCCTATAAATTGAGAATGTCCCGGTCTATTGCGGCCCGCACGTGACACGGAGAGCCGGCCATTTCTGAAATGCGCAAGTCAGCCGCAACGCTGGCCAGCATAGCGGCTTCGGTTGGATTCACCCCGGCGCGGTCCACCAAGAGCTGGGACAGGTCTTCCAAGGCTTGCCGCGCGGCGACTTCGGCTGTGTCCCCATCTCCCATGGTGAGGACTTCGTCTTTCGTTATCACCAGCGGGCGCTGAAGCCGCAGCTCATCAGCGACGCGACAGCGCAGCGTCACCTCTGCCGCGATTTCAACAGCCGAAGCCGTTGCCTCGCCATCGCCCATTTTGGCGTGGACATCTTCTATGGTCAGCATCCCGCCCTCGACACTCACCGGCAAAAATACGGTTGAACCGGGGCCCAGCTGACTATTGCTGAGTTGACCTCCAAAACTGCCGACCGCGTTACTGGGCAGGGCTTCATCGGCAGGAGCAAGGCCAATTTTACTGACGTTGGGAAGAAACGGCAGGCTGATCGTATCACTGTAGCGAATACGATTGCCCTCAATCGGCACAACCTTTTTGCAAAACTCGACTTGGTCTTTGAGTAAGCCATAGCCCGGAATCGCCACCACATAGCCAAAGCCCTGAGTGGGACGGATGTCCAGGACTTCGACTGCCAGGGTGTGGCCAGGTTGAGCGCCTTCGATACAAACCGGGCCGGTCATCACGGAAAGCTGTTCCATCGGCCACTGACTGCCATCGGTCCAATCACGGAAACGATCGTTGGTTTCCATGACAAAGACTTCTCCTGGCTGGACGCGGGCGGCCGACGGATGGGCCGCATCAAAGGTGCGGACAATGTGTTCTTTGCTGATTGTTTGCATAGCTTCTTCCTTTCCTAGGCTGGTGTTTGTCCTCTCAACGCCTCCTCCTCCCTGCGTAAGCCACTATCAACTACAAAAGGTCCAAAAGGCAACAGGGCTGCAATGAGAATACGACCGGCTTTTTTCATATCCCAGCCGGCCGCGTCTTTTGCGTTGAGCAATACGCCGCAAAACCATAGGAACAGGACGCCGTGAATCAGACCGACAATCCGCACCGCTAGCGGCTGCCCCCATAGGTATTTGAGCGGCATGGCGATACCGAGGAGAATGAGAAAGGATAAGCCTTCTACCTTTCCCACTACGCGAAGGCGTCCGATGGGTGTCTGTGGCATTATCGTCTCTGAAGCCTGTACCGGCACATTAGGCCTCCGACTTCTCGTACGTGCGATCTCCCAAAGCAAAGTTCTCTTCCATAAACCACTGGAGGTACTCAGCGCAGGCGATAGGAGGCTCTGTGGGTGGATTGTCCGGGCCGCGGCACGTCGGCAGGCAATCGATGAGCGTGTCTGCGGTTGGTTGTACAAAGAGGGGAATCGAATAGCGGTCTTCCCCTGAGGTGTTAATGACGCGGTGCGGTGTGGAACGGACGCGCCCGTTGGACCAACGAGTGAGCAGATCTCCCGAGTTGACAACAAAGGCATTCGGAATGAGCGGCATCTTCATCCACCGACCTGACGGTGGCAGAATTTCCAAGCCGGGCTGATCCGATGTTGCCAGTAGCGTCATGAACGAACCGTCCGTATGCGGGGCAACATTAAACTCGTCATCATCCAGCTTGTCTGGAGGCATATAGGATACTCGGAGTACGTTGAGGGCTTTGTATTTGCGAAATTTATACGCAAAGAAATCCGGCTCAAGCCCCAATGCCAGGGCATACAGGGGCATCATCCGAATAGCCAGGTCTTCGGTGGCTTCAAAGAAATCCTGGACCGTCTGACGAAATATTGGCATATTGTCCGGCCAGGGATTCTGCCGGGTTTCCGAGCCTAGTCCCCAGTCACGGTTCAAAATCATGGCTTCACACACATCGGGTTTCTTGGTCCCGGTGTAATACGGCGAGGTTTTTGGAAACTGGCCCCGATTGGGCACATAGCCAATACCGTGCTCGTTAATCTTGAGCGGCATCTTCTGCTCAAGCGGCAAGTGGTAGAACGCCGCTGTTTGCTCGACCAGGCGGTCCCGTAGGTTTTTGGGAACGCCGTGGTTAATAATGTAGAAGAAGCCAATCTGTTCGAGCGCGGAGCGGAGTTCTGCTGCGGTCTTTTCGGCTGCTCCGTCTTCTCCCGCGAGAAACGGGCCAAGATCAAGGAGCAGGATTTCTTCGTCAGGTACCGTAACCCGCGCTCGGAGTTTGTGTTTGTTTTGCTCGGCATTCATGGCAATTTCTTCCACTGTCTCGTACTCCGACGTGTCGGAGAGAGTCGGTCGGGTTCGCGCCGCGTTACCCGACACTTTACTCGGTACGTACGGTATGCATAGGGCGTTACGCTATCCCGTACAGCTGGGCTGCATTCCCCGCGATGATTTTTTCAGTCTCTGCTTCAGGGATATTCTTGAATGCCTCAGTGATAAATTCTCGCGAACGAGGCCAGGGCGAATCAGTATGCGGGTAGTCGGAGGACCACATGATCTGGTCCGTGCCAAAGACCTGCCGAGTAAAATCGACATTGGTCGTTTCAAACTGGAACGTCGCCCATACGTTGCGTTTCATATACTCACTCGGCAGCAGCGGCAGCGTGAGCCCTTCGATATGACGCAGTCGATCATACGCATGGTCAAGCCGGTACAGAAAGTGGGGAATCCAGGAGATATCGTTTTCGGCTGAGACAATCTTGAGACGTGGAAAACGCTCGAATACACCACCAGTAATCATATCGGCAAAGGTCAGCTGGATTTCTTGGGGAAGCTTCATATAGCCGAACAACACTCGCCGCCGACTGAAGCGGTTGCCCCCTCTGCCCGTCAAGATGTGAAGGGAGAGCGGCATATTGAGGTCCTGCGCCGCGGCCCAGAGTGGGTCATATTCGGGCAAACTATAGGGGCTGTCTTCCGGCGGCGAGCCCCAAATCAGCGCTCCACGCAGTCCCTTCTTCGCAATGCGCTCGAGCTCCGCCACCGCAGCGGGGATGTCCTCAAGGGTAATTGCGCCCAGGCCAATGAGTCGCTTTGGGTCATAGCTACAATACTCTACCGCCCAGTCGTTGAACGCAGTAAAACACGAAGCCCGGAGGTCGGCATCATCAAGACCAAACAACAGCATCCCCATAGAAGTATACAGGGCCTCAGCACTGACGCCGTCTCGGTCTTGTTCTTTGAGACGCTCGGCTGGGTCCCATACGCTCTGAGGAGCGACCTCAAACCCTTTTTTGAGATGTTCCGGCAGTTCCTCAGCACTCTTGCCCGAGCCAAAAAATCCACTCACCTGCACGGGCTGGATGTTTTCACATTTGAACCACTCGCCTGGCCGGCCCTTATAGCCCTGCACAGTATGGGGGGCGCGATCGCGAAATCGTACGCCCACACGCTCAGCCCACATAGTGGGTGGTTCGACAAAATGTGAGTCTGCAGAAATAATATACCGTTCTGCCATGCTTCTGCCCTCCTTTATGGTGATATGAGGCGATATGACTGGATGGTGAGAATGGTTATTCCCTCACTTTTCCTCTGACCCATACGCTGTGTGTTCTGTGTGTTCTGTGTGAACGAGGGCTTGATACAGTTCCGGCCGGCGGTCAGGCATGAAATCCCACTTGGCTTTGAGTTGTGTAATCGCGTCAAGGTCGATCGTTGCGACGACCAGTTCATCGCCGTCGGTCTGGGCTTTGGCCAACACTTTCCCTTCAGGCGAGATGACTTCACTGCCGCCAATATACTCGGCTCCATCTTCAACGCCGGCCTTGCCTGCCGCGACAATAAAGAGCTGGTTCTCTATGGCTGCGGCGCGCAGGAGAATTTCGGCGGTTTCGTGACCTTCTTCCCGGGGACGGCCGAACGTGGGTGTATTGTAGGGAACGCAGATAAGCTCCGCCCCGCCGAGCGCGAGCGCCCGGTAGCCCTCTGAGAATCTCCGGTCATAACAAATGAGTGTTCCCAGCCTGGTCCCATGCCGTTTGGGTAACGCCGTTACGGGAAAGCCCAGATTCCCTTCCGTAAAATAGCGCTTTTCAAAAATATCGAGTCCTTCCCACCGCGGCTCGACTACGCCGGGGATATGGGTCTTACGGTATTTCTGTACAATTGTTCCAGTTGGATCAATGAGGACCGCGGTATTATAGACACGGCCATTTTCGCGCTCTGCAAAGGGGAAAAGCCAGTGTAATGCAGCCTGACGGGCTGCCTCAAAAAGGGGCTGAGTCACCGGCGAAGGCAGACCGTCTTCGAGGAAGTCCTGCCAGGATTCGTGCACCCGCGTGGCAAAATATGGGGTCAGGGAAAGCTCGGAAAAGGCCAGCAGTTCGACTTCCCGCCGCCCGGCTTCTTTGAGCAGTGCGACCATTCGTTCGACGGTTTGAGCCTTGGTGTTGGAACTCGGACCAAGCTGGGCAGCTGCAACAGTTAAAGAACGTGTCATGATTCCTCCGTGTGCTTCACTCTACATATCCCATGGGTGCCTTTGAGAAGTCCCAGGCTTGGATCTTTTGAGGGCTAATCTTTGTGATGACGCGACCTTCATTATCCTTAAAGAGCTGGCTGTCTTGTCCCTCAGGTCGGGCGAAGATCTCGCCAAATGACTCGTGACTAAAGCCGAGGGCGCCATCGCGTGCCGAGAGGCTATAGCGGTTGCCAAGCAGGCCAACCAGTTGCTCCGGCGTATGCTCGCCCTGCCACGGGCCGGCTTCGACGCGCACGGTTTGACCTGAGCCAACCTCCACCATTTCCGCCTTGCCTTTGATCACCACAGCCTTGGCCATATTGGTGCGCATACCCATAAGCGGGCGGTCGTCCATATCAATGGCCGCTGAGCAGCGCGGGTCTCGGCTGAGGTGTTTGAAGGCGAGGCGGTTACGGGTCAGGGCGAGATAGAGACACTGACCATCCCAGTAGTACCACAGCGGAGTCACGTGCGGATATCCGTCCCGCGCAAGCGTCGCCAGGCGCACCACCCAGCGCCCGGACAGAAAATCGTCAATCTCTTCCTGGGTCATGGCCACTTCGGGATGCCAGGCTAGAACACCGCCTACTTTTTTCATTCACGCCTCCCGTTTCCCTCTCCCTCAGGGAGAGGGCGAGGGTGAGGGTGTCTTCGCTGTTTACACCACTGGCCGTGAGATGACATCACCGGACACCCGCCGTTCGAGCCATTGGCCGTCAGTCGAACTCCCCACCAGTTGGCCCTGCTCAACAATCACCTTGCCCCGTAGCATGGTCATCACCGGATAGCCCTGGCAGGCAAAGCCTTCCCAGATGCTGTAGTCAGCGTCTGCGTGCAGATCGTCCAGGGTGAGTGTTTTTTTCATATCGGGATCAAGCAGGACGAGATCGGCATCGCTCCCCGGCTGAATCGCACCCTTGCGGGGATAGAGCCCGAGGAGTTTGGCTGCGTTGGCTGAGGTAATGTCAACAAAGCGCTGGAGAGACATGTTGCGCTCTGCCACAAACTTGGTGAAGGCGACCGGCATACGGGTCTCAATGCCGTTATGCCCACCGCAGACGGTCTCAATCGTATCGCCCCATAACTTCGGGCCTTTATGAGTCGTGTATTCATCCGTGGCCGTGGTCGCCAAACGCCCGTCCATCAAGCCGGCGATCAGCGCGTCTCTGTCATCCGCAAATTTAATGGCCGGATAGGTGTGAATCGCTGTCCCGCCAGGTTTTTTGTAATCCTCACAGGTGAATTGGAGGTAATTATGGAGTGCCTCACCATACACCGGCTGACCGGCGTTGCGCGCCTCGGCGATTGCCGCCACGCCTTCTTTGGCGGTCGTATGCACAAAATAAATACCCGCCTCAGTATGCTGGGCCAGACGGATGATATGACGGAAGGCCAGATCTTCAGAGATGTTGTTGTGAACGAGGTGGAGGTTATAGCCCTGGTCGCGGCCCTCGCGCTTGAGCTTTTCAGTCATATACCGCACGACTTCATCTTCTTCGGCGTGGACCGCCATAATGCCGCCATGTTTGGCGACCTCGGCAAATATCGTCCACAGATGTCCGTATGGAACCCGGATAGGATGAAACGTAGTAAAGATTTTAAAGCTGGCTACGCCTTCTTGTATGGCCTCACCAATCTCACTGATCGTCTCCGGCGCGACCTCACCGGCCAGGATGTAGTGGAAGGTGTAGTCGGTGTACGCATGCGTGCGAAACACACTACGGCGTTCCTCTACGACACTCATGATGGATTTGGGTGTTGCGTCTTCTACCTCTGCAAAGCTGAGGTCTCCGGCGAAATCGACAATAGTGGTAACACCCCCAAACGCGGCGGCCCGGCTGGCGTCCTGGGGTGGCTGGGTCATGATATCCGGTTGACCTGACCACTCACTCGGTACGGGAATGCCAATATGCGCGTGCGGCTCGATGCCGCCTGGGATGACAATTTTGCCACTGGCGTCAATCACACGGTCGGCCTGTTCCGATAGCGTGCCCGACCAGCCCACAGCGACGATCTTTTCGCCCTGAATGCCGACATCCATTTCACCAACTGCTTGGGGAGTAACGACCTGACCACCTTTGATAACACAATCGAGCATACGAGCCCTCCTTTGGAATGGATAACCCCTTATCGCAAGGCTCTTAGCGTTCCGTCAAGGTTTTGCCAGGTTTTGCGCGATCTTTTTTTATGTACTGAGCCTCATGCGTGTGCGTTCACAAAATCAATGACAATGGGAGCCGTCTGTTCGGGCTGTTCAATCATGTGATAGGTCCCGCCGCCGTCCTCAACGAGTGTCACCTCGGCATGTGGACACAGGGTAGTAAAAGCTTCAATCGCCGCGGTTTGACCAGGCGAGGCTGCTCCAAGATGGCCGGAATTGCCCATCAGCACCATGACCGGCATGGTGAGCTTGGCGACATCGGCAGACAGGTCACAGTGGGCAAAGGTTTCCAGCGTCTTTGCTAAAGACGGGATGGAAAAGTTACGCTTGAAAGACTCAATTTCAAAAAGAGCTATTTCATTGGCGCGGTCGCCGAATACGTTGTGCTCGGCGCTGCCTATCCATTGGGTCAGGCGTCCAAGCGCCTCGTACCCAAAGTTTTCTGTCACGTCTTGAAAGACTTGAAACATGCGTCGGCTCTCGGGTGTAAATGAAACCCCAGGATAGGTCATGATGCTTTTGACACGATCGGTATGCCGGGCCGCAAACCGGACGTTCAGGGGCGCGCCGGTCGAGGTGCCCCACATATGGACCTTGTCGAGACCCGCCTGATCAAGAATCACCGCTAGGTCATCGACCCATCGATCAAAAGGATAGCCGCCGGGCCACGCACGATCTGACAACCCGGCGCCCCGGTAATTCCAATCGATCACCTGGAGGTGCGGTGTGAGCAGGGCACGGATATGAGCGAATTGGTCGTGTAACAGGCCGAATCCCCCGGTGACAACCAGTGGCTCGCCGGTTCCATTCATGTCGTACCACAGCTTGACTCCGTTATCGTTCGCGTAGGGCATACGTCCTCCTTGAGGGATTACAACTTGACTCTTACAAGGATTTACCGGACCATGCCAACGATTATTTTGAATGTCTCTCGATGGAGGGGAGCAACCTATGGTTAAATTTATTGGGTGTGCACGCCGCAAGGCCGGGATGACAACAGCAGAGTTTCAGGACTATTGGAAAAACAACCACGGCCCGCTGGTCAGAAGTGTGCCGGAGTTCTGGCAGTACGTCCGCAAATATGTCCAGGGCCATACGCTCAGCACTCCCGTGCCAGGCTTCCCACCCTCGGACGATGCCCCGTTCGATGGCATCGCCGAGCTGTGGTTTGACAGCGTGGAGGATATTGGCAAGGCGTTTACCCAGCCCCGTTATCTCGAAATTATTCGTCCGGATGAGGCAAAGTTTGTGGACTTCGCCAACTCTCGAATGTGTATTGTCGAAGACGTTGAGATTGGGTAAGGGCCTGCCATGAACTTTGGGGTGAGTTTTCAGTCGCACATTCAAAACAGTTGGAAACATGCCGTGCTGGCCGAACAAATGGGCTTCACCACCGCGTGGTTTGTGGATACCCAGATGCTGGCCTCAGACGTATATGCGTGTATGACCCTGGCGGCTGAGCATACGAGCACCATCCAGCTTGGGACGGCCGTGGCGATTGCTGGCACCCGAATTGCCCCGGTCATTGCCCACTCGATTGCTACCGTCAACCAACTCGCGCCAGGCCGGGTCATCCTGGGTTTAGGGACTGGCCACACTGCTTGGCGGGCGATGGGTATGCCGCCCGTACGTTTGGATACATTCCGGCAGACGATCGACGTGTGTCGAAAACTGCTGCGCGGCGAAGCAGTTGAATACCATGAACGCGGACGCCACAGTCAGATTCGTTTCCTCGACCGCGAGCACGGATATATCAATGTCAACGATCCTGTCCCGATTTATCTTGCCGCTTCCTATCCCAAAGCGCTGGCCTTGGCCGGAGAACTCGGTGATGGGTTGATTACGGTGAGTACTATCACCCCTGACGCACTGACGGCGACACTGGAGAAAGCGGCCAAGGGCAGGCAGCAATCCTCGGAGCAACACAAAGAGTATCCGGTCGTCACTGTCGGTGTCGCGTGCGTACTGCGCCCGAGCGAAACGCTCAAGAGCCCTCGGGTCCTCAGCCGAGTAGGGCCACGTATTGCCGTTGGGCTGCACTATGCGTATGAAGTCGTGCGGCAGGGCAAGAACGCGCCTGCATATTTTGAGCCGTTTCTCACTCCGCGATACCGAGCCTATCTGGACGAACGCTGGGATGACATTCATGTGACCCACTCACGGTTTCTGCATCCGGGCGAAGAAGAGTTCATCACCCCGGAGGTGATTCGAGCCATGAGTGTGACCGGCAGCCGAGAGGAAGTGATTACGCGCCTCAAAGAATTAGAAGCCACCGGTCTGACCCAAATGGTGATTTCTCCGCCGTGGGGCTATGTTGAGGAGAGCATCGTCGAGTTTGCGCGGGAGATTATTGCGCATTATTAGATGAATTATGAGAAGGCCGAGCGGTTTGCCAGCAAATCGAGACATTTCTTGCAAAAAGGGATGTTTTGACTCTTCTCTCAGGAAGACCGAATTTTGAATTGCGTCGGGTCTTGGCCCACACGCTCAATGACGGTTCGAGTCTCCCTGGCTATTTCTTTGCTACTTTTGTGTGTCTCAATATGTAATGACCCCGCTCGGGCGGGCGACCTGAATTGTTTCCCGTCCGGATGAGCAGGTCTGGTCGATACTACATATCTTTTACTGCGTGGCGTCACACGAATAGGACAATGGTTTGCCGTGAGGAGCCTGTTTTTTTCGAGCCACCTCGCGACTTCGACCAATATCGCTTTCCACGTTGCAACTGAAACGACCGAATTGTCGGGGAGCTGAATTTCCACCGGAGAATGAGAGCCTGGACGCGGATTCAGTTTCGATAGTGGCTGCCATTCATGTTCATCCAGACTTGGAGGTGTCGGCTGAGGAGTTGGAGATCGAGATTTCGGCGAGTCAGGTTGGTTGTGAGTCGGTCCAACAATCGGGATTTGTCCAGTAGTAACCTGGCCTGACACCCTGATCTGCCACAACGTCAACGCCTTCAAGCACGCCTCAGCGGCCGACTGGCTTTTCAAATCGAACGCGACTATGCGCTTCTCGTCTATGGGAACGGGTTTGTGGGTTTCATAGACTTCCCAGCGTCTGCCATCCGTGACCGAGAAGTAAAGAGTTCCCTGCTCCTGGCAGTAACCGATCCCTTGACGAATAACCTTACCTTGTAGAGGCGTATCCAGTTTCTTAGCCTCTACTATCATGAGAGGTTTATCGCCACTGAACAGAGCGTAATCTGCCGACCCCCCAACCCCTTTGTACTCAGGTATGACCAAGGTGGGGTTTTCGGTGTCCCAACCCAGCTCCCGCAGTAGGGGATCAATCAGCACGTAGCGGGTCAGCGCCTCGTTCTGGCGAAGTGTAGGACCATAATCGTCAATCCGCTTACGAAGTTTTTCCACCAGGGTCAGCAAACTTTCCAGTGGCATGTTTACCCTCCTACCCCTACTCCCCGTCCCCTCATTTCGCCGGCTTTTTCCAAATATCACGGGCCTGCATCAGGGCAATCTGTTGGTCAATCACCTCTTCTTTGTATTCAGCGTGGTTGCCGGGGATTTTGTCGATATAGCGGTTCTTGGGGTAGAGCGGCTTTTCATAAATGAGTTGCGCCATTTCTGTCCGCACGTCCTTCATCCAGTTCGTGACCTGGGCGTTTGCCCGGTGGTGGCGTAAGGCTTCGATGTCGATCACACCCCTGACGTAGGTTGACCCGTTGGTGTCGCGCTGCTTGCCAACGATCGTCCCCTTGTAGTCAACGACCATGGACTGCCCGCTGCCGGCGTCGATCGGCGTCTCGCTGTCCGGGTAGAGGTGATAGCCCCCGATATTGGGGGCAACAATATACATATTGTTTTCCAGCGCCCGGGCGCGGTTGGAGATCTCAAAGACATCGTTCTGGGTGAACGGGCCCGGCAAGGAGGCGCGGTAGACGACCTCCGCCCCATTCATCGCCAGCCCCCGGCCGTTCTCAGGGTAGTTGCCCTCCATGGCCATCATGATGCCGAGACGGCCAATCTCGGTGTCGGCGACCGGCCAAAAGGCATCCAGGCTGCGTCCGTATTTTTCAATCCACCAATCAAAGAGATCGTGGGGCGACACCGAGCGCTCACACGGCAACAGAGCAGAGATCTTATAGTGTTTGAGGATAAGCTGACCATCCGGATCAAGAATAAAGCCGACATTGAAGAACAGCTTGGGCCAGTCTTCATGCCGCGCCTTGGCCTGGGCCATGATGAAGACTCCATACTCACGCGCGAGTGCACCGAGCTGGTCGGTCTCCGGTCCTGGGATATCAATCGCACACGTCTGCGCAAACTCAGTGTGATTGACGTCCAGAACTTCGTCATTAAATCCTTGTAAAGCGCCTTCCGGGATGGCCAGCAGGCGGACCGGAATATCAAGATTGGACAGCCAGAAGGCGGCTTTGGTCAGACTGTGGATATGGTCGATATTTTTCTGCATATCCGTGCGCTTGCGGATACCCCAAAACGTCGGAACTAAGCCAACGGCATTATACGGTTCGATCATGCTGTTCTCCTTGAGTCAGAGCTGTAGCCCGAATAGCTGCGCCGCATTACCGACCACCATCTGATACACTTCATCGTCCGGGACTCCAACAAAATCCTTGGCAATTTGTTGCCGGGACTTGGGAAAAGTGCCTTCGGTGTGGGGATAGTCGGCCCCCCACATGAGGCGCTCAACGCCAATGAGTTCGCGGGTCAGAATCCCGGCCCGGTCATCCTCAAACGTGGCCCAGAACTGACGCTTGAAATAGGTGCTGGGCGGCTCATTGAGTTGAGGTTGCATCCAGTGCTGATGATCTTCCCACCAGTGATCCATTAAGCGCAGGAGACACGCAATCCAGCCGATACCGCCTTCGGAGATGATAAACTTCAGCTTGGGATAGCGCTGGGGCGCGCCGCTCCAAATCAACTCGGTCATTGCGTTCATGGGTTGGAACGCCTTTTCGTCCATAAACGCCATACCCGGACCGATCCGGCGGGCCTTTTCGTGGGTTGAAGCCCCGATGTCAGCGGCTGTCCCCGAGTGGGCGACCGCTGGCAGCCCAAGCGCTTCTAAATGCGCCCACAACGGCTCATAGTCGGGATGGATATACGGTCGGGCTGGGACGGCTGCCGGGATCATGACCGCTTTGAGGCCGATCTTGGCTGCTCGTTCGGCTTCCTCAGCAGCCCATTCGAGCGGTCCCTGCATGGGTAAGATGGCGGCACCCAGCAAACGATGCGGTGCATAGGCGCAGAACTCGCTCAGCCAGTCGTTATACACCCGCACGGCTGCGCGTTGATACTCGGCATCTGCGACGCGATAGAACATGAGACTCCACTGGCCGGGGTAGATCATCTCGGCCCGCAGGTTATCTAATGCCTGGTCTTTGAGCCGTTCCCGTGGGTCCCACGCTCCCGGACGGGTATCCGCGTGGCGGGCCACAGGCGACTCAACCTTGCCGGCAATCTTATTTTCCAGGACTGCACCATCAAGGCCGACAGCCACTGGGTCGAGCCCGTCTATCACATAGAAATCGACAGACTTGCGGGTCTCAATATGTGGCGCACGGTCACGAAAGCGTTTGTCCATTCTCGTCGTCCATAAATCGGCTGGCTCAACGACATGGCCGTCGGCTGAGACATATCCGTCTGCAAGGCGTGCAGGCATGACTGTACTCCTCTTCAATTATCGATGCGCTGCGTCTAACAGGGGTTTAAAAAAGTCGGGTTGAGCGATCCAGTCGTCTTCACTCGTCATTTCTCGGAAGAAACTCGTGTCGATCACGACTTCATCGATACCAGCTTCCTTACACTCTTTGAGCTGCGGCATATTGAACCCGATTTTCATCACGGTCTCCTTTGATTGGGCCGTACAGCTCTGTCAATAGCCAAGTCTGTTCTGTTCAGTTGAGATAAAGTCGATATATCGCAACAGGCCGTGCCAGACTTTCGGTTGCCTCGCTCATCCCTCATTCCCCCCAACCCTCCGGTTGGTAGCGAAACCGGCTTGCGCACCAAGCACTTTCAGAGGCTGTTGTAAACTCTCCTGCCACAACAGAGACTCCATAGCGATATTGAGTGGCTGGTCTTGAATCGTCAGCTCGTAGACCGGTTCATCATACGATGCATGGTTGTGGACGCCCCAGCCGGGTGCTGACAGCATCAGGTCGCCAGCCTTCCACTCGTAGATTTTCCCCTCGACTGTGCTGCGTCCACTGCCGGCAAAATAATAGTTGATCGCCGCCGAGGTATGACGGTGTGGACGGTCAACTATTCGGGGCGGACGTATCGTCATGGTCGCAAAGAAATTCTGCGTTGTGCCGTTTGTTCTGCCGGTGGCTGGATTATACAGCAGGTATAATCGTCGTCCGACATAGTCCTTGCCCAGCGCAGCCAGCTTATCGAGTTCCGCCTTGACGCGCTGCCAGGGCCAGTGCAGCGGGTTGGAGGCTACTGCTGTCGGATTAATAAGGCGCTCGTAGGGCATTAAGAACGCGCCGTCCTCGCTTAATTGGAAGGTGCCAAAAGGGCTTTCACCCTGCGCGCGTGCCTCTCCTTCCGGCGCTTTCTCAGGCCCCTCTGTCAGTGGTGGGTCGTCATCCACAACATGCACATTCATCTTTTCGAGCAGAGCGGCGTTACTATACGTGAGTCGCACTTGCAGCTCTTCACTGTCATTCACGTACCAATAGGGTGCCATCGATGGGGTATTCCACACATCGTACTGCCCGAAGTCGATACGCCTGCCATGCACCAGGGCGGAGCCCGTACCGCGGATGCAAAAATCCACTTGGGTGGAGTTATGGCGAACCGGCCGTGTCTGCTCGCCCGGTCGCAGCACGCTCAGCGTCACGCGGATGCCAGGCGCAAGCCCGAGGCCTGGTTCACGGGCGTTTGGATGGACGATCAGGGAGGTACGCCGGCCATTCGCCGGTGTGGAGCCATCTGCGAGGCGGGCGACCTCAGCCTCAATGTCTTCCTTGGTAATGAGGACGGACGGCCAGAGGTTCAGCTTTGGTGCCGATACACCCGAACAATCGATAAATTTCCCATTCTGCGTGTCCATATAGTGCCTCTCAGTCCGCTTCACTCCGGATTGCAGCCACAATCTCTGGCCAGCGAATGCCCGTCAAGTCAACTGGCGGGTGTTCAGCCCCACACTGGCTACCCATACGCTTTGGGTCGTGCGCGTTAAACAATTGGTAGACGCGCCAATATCCCTCCTGAGGCAGTTCCTCGGCTGTATCCCCTTCTTCATGCCATACTTTAGCGCCGCAATCAGAACAGTACCAGGCAATGCCCGCCAGTCCCGCCTGCTTTTCTCTATTGCTCACAGGACGAGTGCCCGCCTTGACATTCGAGCCGATGGTCGACTAGGTGCGAAACCGTACCGAAGGAGGCCGACGAGCACAGTGAGTATGACTGCAGAAGGGAAGAATCGTTATGGCTGAGTCGAGTATCGTTATAGATAAAGATGTCCCGGTGCCAATGCGGGATGGGACCGTGTTACGAGCCGACGTGTACCGCCCGGCTGCACCCGGGAAATACCCGGTTATCCTCCAACGTACGCCGTATAATAAAAATCTGCTGGCTGGAGTGATGCTGATGCTTGACGTCGTGCGGACGGCCAGCGAGGGGTATGCCGTGGTCATCCAGGACACCCGCGGGCGGTATGCGTCGGGTGGGGAGTTTTATACCTTTCGAGATGACATCTCAGACGGCTATGACTCAGTGGAGTGGTGTGCGGCGCAAGCCTGGTCTGATGGCAACGTTGGCATGTATGGGGCGTCCTATGTCGGCGCGACCCAGTGGCTCGCCGTGATCAGTACGCCACCTCATCTCAAAGCAATCTTTCCACTCATCACCGCCTCCCACTATCACGAAGGCTGGACGTATCAGGGCGGAGCCTTTGCCCTCGGGTTTAACGCTAGTTGGACGCTGGCTCGCCTTGCACCGGATACGTATATGCGCCTGATACGGAAAGATGCTGCGCGGGCGGACCAGCTCAGGCACCAACTCAGTCAGTTGATCGGCGCGATTGATGACCTGCGCGTATGGTTTCAGCATCTGCCCCTGAACGAATTCCCGTTCCTGAAGGAGGCGGCCCCTTATTTTTATGACTGGCTGGTCCACCCTGATGACGACGAGTACTGGGCGCGCTGGAATATTGAAGCCCGGCATAGCGCGGTTAGTGTGCCGGTCTGCAATGTGGGCGGCTGGTACGATATTTTTCTGGGTGGCACGCTCCGGAATTATCTCGGCATGCGTGAGCATGGGGCGACCCAGGAAGCCCGACAGGGACAAAAACTCGTTATTGGTCCTTGGTATCACACCTTACCCCTCGGCAATGTGGTCGGAGAGGTGGATTATGGCTTTTCCAGTCATGCCGTCGTCGCGGACTTGGACGGCCTCCACATCAAATGGTTTGACTACTGGCTCAAAGGAAAGCAGAACGGGCTCTTGGAAGAGCCGCGGGTGCGCCTCTTTGTCATGGGCGAGAATGTGTGGCGGACGGAGGATGAATGGCCGCTCGCCCGCACCCAATACACAAAATATTACCTCCACAGTAACGGCAACGCGAATAGCCTCCGCGGCGATGGCGGGTTGAGTCCCGAGCCGCCACGTACGGAACCGACGGATGTGTATGTCTCAGACCCACGCCAGCCCGTGCCAACCAGAGGGGGTGGGGTCACTGGCTGGCCGGCAGCCATGCCGGGCGGAGCATTTGATCAGCGCGCAATCGAGGAACGGAATGATGTGTTGGTCTACACCACTCCAGTCTTGGAGCGAGACCTGGAGGTAACTGGTCCCATCACGCTCAGTTTGTACGCGGCGACCAGCGCTGTGGATACGGATTTTACCGCCAAGTTGGTGGACGTCCAGCCAGACGGCTATGCGCGCAATCTAACGGACGGCATCCTGCGCGGACGCTATCGGGAATCGCGAGCAGCGGCGAAACTCCTCACACCGGGAGAGGTGTACGCATACTCCATAGACTTATGGGCTACCAGCAATGTCTTCAAAGCCGGCCACCGCCTGCGGGTTGAGATCGCCAGCTCGAATTTCCCGCGCTTTGATCGCAACCCGCAGACAGGAGAAGCCGCCGCCGAGGCGCGGCAGCTCGAGCCAGCCTTGCAGCGCGTGTTTCATGATGAGAGTCGCCCCTCCCACATTGTGCTGCCTCTTATTCCGCGCTAGGCCGCTGCAGATGCCAGTCTGTGAGCTGCTGATAGGAATGCGCCGCGCGCAGGATACGGGCTTCTGCCCAGGCTGGGGCTATGAGTTGCATACCAACCGGTAGCCGGCCTTGCGTAAATCCGCACGGTACGCTCAGCACAGGCACTTGGGCGAAACTGAACGGATAGGTGAACCGGGTCAGGAGGCGGGTTGTCTCTACCCCTTCGCTTTCTTCAATGAGAGGAGCCGGAATTCCACAGGTCGGTGCCAAGAGGATATCGTAGCGCTCGAAGGTCTGATGGAGATGGCGTTGCCAGCGGCGCTGCTCCTGGCGGGCGAGTGCATACTGGCTGCCGCTGACCTGAGCGCCAATCCGCAGCCGAGTCAGCACGTCCGGTCCGAAACCTTCCGCTCGTTCCGCAAGCCGCGCCTGGTGAAATGCTGCGGCGTCAGCCAGGAGCATTTCACTCGCGCGTTCAATCGTTCCTTGTGCGTCAACTAACTCCACTTCCTCTACGTGGGCCCCCAGCTCGTCAAACACGCCGGCAGCTTGCTTGATGAGCGTCACCACAGCCGGCTGGGGCTCTTGCTGGAAATGTCCCCCGAGTAATCCTACCCGCCAGCCCGTGACTCCGGCGTTGAGTCCAGCCAGGTAATTCCCGACCGGCTGATCGAGAGAAGTCACATCGTGCGGATCATAGCCGGCCAGGACTTGGAGCACGCACGCGATGTCTTCTGCCCGTCGGGCCAGCGGACCAACCGTGTCAAAGGTCCAGCTGACCGGGATCACGCCCCGATTGCTGACTCGACCCATTGTCGGCCGAAGACCGCAGACGCCATTCAGCGCAGCCGGAATACGCACCGACCCGCCCGTATCCGTGCCTAGTGTTGCCAGCGCCATATCCGCAGCCACGGCAGCGCCCGAGCCCCCACTGGAACCGCCGGGAATGCGGGTGGGACCCCAGGGATTATGACACGGGCCATAGTGCGGATTACGCGTCGTGCCGCCAATGGCCCACTCATGCATATTGAGCTTGCCCAGAATAATGGCACCCGCCCGGCGCAGTCGCGAGACGACCTCGGCATCGGCGGTAGCCACGTGATCCCTCAAGAAGGTATTCCCGCCTGTCATTCGCACCCCAGCAACTTCGCAGTTGTCCTTCAGCGCAATGGGAACGCCATGCAGTGGCCCTACTGCGTCTCCCGCAGTCACGGCTCGTTCCGCAGCTTCGGCAGCAGCCAGCGCTGCGTCCGTCATGACGGTGAGGTAGACATTCAAAGCAGGATTGAGCGACGCGATGCGGTCGAGGCAGGACTGCACGAGTTCTAGCGGCGAGAGCTGGCGTGCCCGAACCAGGCCGACCACGTCAGAAATGCCCAACTGCACGAAATCAGAGGCCGTCATAATGCAATACGGAGGGGCTCACCCAGAGCTGCCCTGTCCATCTTCTTTATCCGAGCTGTGCGTGGACGAAGGCGATGACTTTCTCAAGGGCCTGTTCGGACGCTGCTGAAGACGGATTCCTGATAATAAATCCCTCGGCCTCACCCTCGTACAGCTCCAAGTCGACCTGACCGCCAGCCTTGCGGTAGTGTTCGACAAAACGGTCCAGGTCGGGACGCGGATGGGCTCTGTCCTTGGCGCCTTGTATGTAGAGTGCCGGCGGCAGTTCGACCGGCTCGCCGCGTTCCAGGGCGAGCACCGGGTTGCCCTCTGCCATGGCCTCTTCAGTCTTCCAGTACTTGTCGTGCAGGGGCAGCACCAAGTCTATTAAATCGGGGTAGGGTTTCCCACCCGCTTTTAACTTCTTGGCATAATGGTAGCGCGCCAAGGGATCAATAACCGGCCAGCACAAGACGACGCAGCGCAGACTCGCATCAACGTCCGGCGCTCCACCGGAGAGTGCCGGCAGTGGCAGGGCTGCGTATCTGGCATCGGCCGGTCGCATGCCAGCCAGCATAGCTTGGTGGGCACCACTGGAGCTGCCTAACACGCCCACGCGGTCCGGGCGGCTGCCGAACTCCGTGGCTTGCGTCTTGAACCAGCGGATGGCGTAGTTGATGTCAGCCAGTGAGCCAGGATACGAAGCTTCGGGCGGCACCCGGAAATCGAGCGCGGCCACGACCACACCACTTTTCGCCAGGGGCTCGTTGATGGCGACGTCCATCAGACGATCGCCTAAACACCAGGCTCCGCCGTGGAGTTCGATAATGGCTGGAAACGGCCCCGGTCCGCGCGGCTTGAACAAGCGTGCCAGTAAGGGCTTGTCCCCGTGACGGAGATATTCAACGTCTTCTACATCGATGTCATACGTCTGGTTGGCGGTCATGCTACTGCTCCCTTTCTCATACACGCTCGTGCGTACGGGTGAGTTTGTTCTTCGGCGAACACAGTGTCTTCACTTGTCCTAGCCGATTTGTTCTTTCGTTAAAAGAGAAACGTCAGCTACCATTCCTACGCCTGTATGTGGTAAGTGGTGAGGAAAAGGGGAGGGCTATGAGCGAGATCAGCGTCATTGGTTGTGGGCTAATGGGCTCGGCCCTGGTCCGCACGCTGGCAAAAGGTGGGACCCCACTCACAATTTGGAATCGTACCCGGCAGAAAGCCGAGGCCGTGGTCCAATCCGGAGTAACTGGGGTGACAGTAGCCGACTCTGTTGGGGCTGCGCTTGAAGCCAGTCCGTGTACGATTTTCAATATTGCGAACTGTGCTGACTGCTTGCCTTTGCTTGCAAACGAACAGAGCCGACTGCGAGGAAAAATTATTATTGAATTGACGACCGGCACACCGCACGAAGCGCGCCAGCTGGGAGCCTGCATCACCACGGCCGGCGGCCGCTATCTGGACGGAGCGATCATTGGCTATCCCAATCTGGTGGGAACCCCCCAGCTCCAGATTTTGTGCAGCGGGGACCCGGCGGCTTTTGCAAGCTGCCGGACCATGCTGGAGCGGCTCGGTGGCGTCCTCTTTCTGGGCGACAACCCCGGGGCAGCGTCTGCCTTCGACCTGTCGTGTATCATCCCCGTCGTTCCCCTGGTTGTCGGCTTACTCCAGGCGGTCAAGATCTGCCGGAGCGAAGGAGTCCCCCTCAATCAGTATGAGGCCTTCATCAAAAAGACCATTCCGTTGATGGTGACGGATATCCTTGACAAAGCTCGTCAAGAGGATTTTGCAACCAACCCCGACAAGATTGAAAGCAGCGTAAGTGTCATGGTTGTTATTAGCCGCTTGATTGCTGGCTACAGTCGAGACGCGGACATCGACCCTGGTATGTTTGACGCCTTGGTCAGGCTCTTCGAGGCCGGAGTCGCCAGTGGCCGGGGCGAGCACGATTGGGTGTGTGCTGCCGATTTACACGGTTGACTCGCGTATCAGGGTAGGGGCGACCCCACGTGGTCGCCCTCAGAATAGGGAGGGCGCTATGCCGCAATTTGATACGATCATTAAGAACGGGACCGTCGTCGATGGTACCCGGGTGCCACGCTATCGAGCCGATATCGGTATCAAGACTGGCACGATCGCAGCAATCGGCAGCCTCAATACCAGTGAGGCCACCAGCGTGATTGATGCCAGCGGACACATTGTAGCGCCGGGCTTTATTGACCTGCATACCCATTACGACGCCCAGATTCACTGGGACGCCTACTGCACGATCAGTAGTTGGCATGGAGTGACCTCCGTGACGATCGGCAACTGTGGCTTTGGCTTTGCCCCGCTCCGAGCGCAGGATGCTGAGCGGGCCATGTTGGCCTTGTCCCGCAACGAGGCCATTCCACTCGAACCCATGAAGGTCTCGATACAGGTGGATTGGGAGACCTTTCCGCAATATATGGATGCGCTCGCCCGGATGCCGCTGGGGATTAATATCTCGCATCTGTTTCCGGTTGCCCCAGCCGTCGCGTATGAGATGGGCGGCTTTGATATGGCCAAGCAGCGTTTTCCGAACGAGCGGGAAACACAGGCCATTATCCGTCATCTGCACACGGCCTTAGACGCCGGGGCGGTGGGCTGGTCGGCCCAGCGTTTTGTGCCGGAGAGCCGAATCTCGGTCCAGCGCGACTATGATGGCACGCCGATGATTACTGACATTTTGCCAGACGAATTTTATCTGGCCCTGGGGCGAGCGCTGGCTGAACGGGGGGAGGGCTGCATCCAGTTTTCCCAATCCGGAGCAGGCGAAAGCCTGCTCGGTGTTGAGGCCGATTTTATCTTTTTAGAAAAGTTGGCGGCGGAGAGTGGCCGCCCGTTGTTGTACAACTCGGTGGAGATTTTTGATGCCCATCCGGAGTCGCACCAGTCGCAACTCAAGTGGATCGCCGAGGCGAACGCCCGTGGCCGGCGCGTGTTTGGCCAAGCGGTGACCGCCCGTGCACCGGTTCGGATGACCCTCGAACACTGGAATATGTTCGACGGCTCCCCGCTGTGGCGCGAGGCGACGCTCGGGACAGTGGAAGAAAAGAAAGCGAAGCTGTCCAAGCCGGAACTGCGTCAGGCCATGCGGCAGGACTACGATCAGGGCGGCTTTGAAACCTTGGATCTCGCCTTTGGAGAGTTGACCCGCTACATCGCCCGTAAGGTCCGCAAGCCTGAACTCAAAACCACCTATGAGGGGCTCTCGGTGGCCCAGATTGCTGAGATGGATCATAAACATGTCGTCGATGCCATGCTCGACCTGTCGGTGGCAGACGATCTCCGGACCGAATGGGCAGGGCCGACCACCAATGCCAATATCGAGGGCTACCGGGATGTCATGAACTCGCCCTACACCATACCGGGACTCTCCGATGGGGGCGCCCATATTAAATTCATCACCCCAGCCATCTATCCGACTGAAGTGTTGTCCTGGCTGGTCCGAGACGCTGAGATAATCAGTCTGGAGGAGGCCCATTTTCGGCTGAGCGGGATGCCGGCCTGGGCAGCTGGCTTCAAAGACAGAGGCAGCCTGCGCGAAGGCATGGCGGCTGACATCGTTGTGTATGAGCTGGAGCGGCTGCGCTCGCTACCAGAGGAGGTGGTAAGCGATCTGCCGACCAACGAATGGCGCCGCGTGCAGAAAGCCGAGGGGTATCGGCACATCATGGTCAACGGGGAAGTCATTTTCGAAGACGGGCAGTGTACACAGGCCACCCCAGGCAAATTGCTCCGCCACGGAGCCGCGGCATAAAGGAGGAATGCTTATGGCGCGCCAGAGAGTCATATCGTCGGACGACCATGTTTTTGAGCCGGCTGACCTGTGGATGAGCCGGGTTGAGCCGAGGTTCAGAGACCGCGCTCCGCACGTTGTCCACCGCGCGGAAGATGACACTGACTGGTGGGTGTGCGATGGCCTCATCGGAGCCAGTGGCGGGTCGGGCGGATCACAGATGGGGATGCGATTTGAAGCCCCGGAAAAGATGAGCTTTGCGGATACAATGGAAAATGTCCGGCTGGGAGCCTATATCCCCGAAGCGCGTATTAAGGATATGGAGGCTGATGGCATTGATATCGCGCTCCTCTATCCGAGCCAGGGGCTACTGCTGTATAGCCATCCCGATAGTGAACTCCTGACCGCCTTGTGCACCGCCTATAACGACTGGCTGGCCGCGTTCTGCAGCGCCTGCCCCGACCGTTTGAAAGGCATCGCCATGCTCGACATTGATGACGTTCAGTCGGGTATTCGTGAGATGGAGCGCTGCGCCAAGCTGGGGCTGGTGGGGGCGATGATCTCTGTCCATCCGACCGAGCAGAAGTCGTACGATCGACCGATGTACGAACCGTTATGGGCGGCTGCCCAGGACCTGGACCTGCCGCTGAGTCTCCACCTGGCGACCAATCGGCCGGGTTCGGGCTATATCGATGAGAGCAACCTTGAGGCCATAGACTACCCGGCCCTGGTCAATGTGGACCACTGGGTGCGCATGTCGCTCGCCCGCCTGATTTTGAGTGGGGTCTTCGAGCGCTATCCGAAACTCCAGGTGGGCTCAATAGAGCAGGAGGTCTCCTGGGCGTCGCATTTCCTTGAACGTCTGGACTATACCTATACCCAAAGACCCCAGCACGGCGCGTATCGATTCAAGGAGGATATGCTGCCCAGCGACTATTTCCATCGCAACGTCTTTATCAGCTTTCAGGAAGATGCCCTGGGCATCCGAGACCGTCATATTATTGGCGTGGATAATCTCTTGTGGGGGTCAGACTACCCCCACCCCGAATGTACCTTTCCCCGGTCACAGCAGATTCTTGACGAGATTCTGGGTGAGTGCAGTGAGGAGGAGCGGGCCAGGATTGTGGGCGGCAATACCGCCAGAATATACCATTTGGACGCATAAGGAGCCGCATGCCCACCCTGCTGAGTCTGTTGCAATTATTGCGCGCCAGCCAGAAAAAGATGCTGCTGGCGGTCGCTTGCGGCCTCCTCTTCGCCGGCACCGGCCTGGTGCCGCCACTGCTCATCCGCCGGATTATCCAGTGGATCACCGAAGGGGGTGGAACGCTGCCGGCTTTAGTCGGAATTACCGGGATGCTGCTGGTGGTGTATATCGGTCGGGGGCTGTTTCGATATGGGTACGGCCGTTTCTCCCACGAGGTGTCTTTCGATGTCCTGCATAGCCTCATGGTCCGCGTGTATACCCATCTGCAGAGTCTGCCCCACAGCTTTTTCCATACACAACGCACCGGCGGGTTGATCGCCCGCTCGATCAACGACATCGAGGCCATCGAGGATTTTATCGCCCACGGGATTCCGGAAACGATCAACGCTTGTGTTCTGCCGACGGCCATGATCTGCGTCCTGTTCTATCTGAACTGGCAACTCGCCCTGGTTGCCCTCCTGCCTCTGCCGGTGGCCAGTTGGGTAGTCTTTCGCTCGGTTTCAAAAGTCCGTACCGAGTGGCGCCCGGTGCGGCAGCGCCTCGAAGACCTCACCGCCCAGGTCCAGGATAACCTGTCCGGTATGACGGTGATCAAGTCGTTTGTTCAGGAAAAGCCACAGGCGCAGGCGATTGAAAATCGGAGCAAACGTCTGCGGGACGATATGCTACGGGCCAGTACCCTGTCGTTCGTTCCGGTCGGTGTGATCGAAGTCACCAGTGGGGTGGGGGTGGTGCTGATCGCGCTGCTGGGTGGTGCTATGGCGCTCGGCGGTCGTGTGAGTGCGGCTGATTTGTTTGTGTTTATTGTGTATCTAACCCAGATTTATCAACCCTTCTTGCAGCTTGCCAATATTAACGACACGCTCCAAAAAGCAACGGTCAGCTCGGAGCGGGTGTTTGAGCTGCTCGACCTCCGGCCTGATATTGTCAGTCCTCCACACGGCGTGCGGCCAGCCCGGATGACCTGGGACGTGGAGCTGCAAAACGTCACGTTCGGCTATCAGCCGGACCGGCCGGTCCTCAGCGCTATCAACATCACCGTTGCGGCTGGGACCATGGTCGCCTTGGTCGGTGCGACCGGTGCGGGAAAAACCACGGTGACCAACCTCATTCCGCGCTTTTACGACCCCCAACACGGTTCTGTTCGCGTTGGCGGACACGAGGTGGGGTCTTTGGACCTCGACTTTCTGCGCAGCAATATCGCCATGGTGTTGCAGGATGTCTTTCTCTTCCACGGCACCGTCCGCCAGAATCTCCTCTTTGGCCGGCCGGACGCCGAGGAGGCCGAGCTGCGCGCCGCGGCGCGGGCGGCCAATGCAGAGGAATTCATCCTCGACCTGCCCCAGGGCTATGACACGCTCATTGGGGAGCGCGGGGTCCGATTATCCGCCGGGCAAAAGCAGCGCCTGTCCATTGCGCGGGCGCTGCTCAAAGACGCCCCCATTCTGATCCTTGACGAGGCGACCTCTTCGGTCGACACCGAAACCGAACATTTGATCCAGGAAGCGATTTCGCGCCTCACCGCGCAACGCACTACCGTGGCCATCGCCCATCGTCTCAGCACCATCCGCAACGCCGACCTGATCGTGGTCCTGGACCACGGCCGGGTTGTGGAGCAGGGCACGCACGAGAGTCTGCTGGCCCACAACCGTGCCTATGCACGCATGGTACGGGCTCAGGACCTCGCCCGTACATGGCAGATCGGACAGCGGGAGCAGCCCGAACTCGCCCTTGCCACAGGCAGTGATTAGGAAAGCACCCGAGCCAAAAAAAGGGGGCAATGACAATGGCCTACGATCTACTCATAAAAAATGGAATACTCGTTGATGGCAGCGGGAGACCCGCTTTTCGGGCTGACCTGGCAGTCAGCGCCGGCCGTATCGTCGAGATAGGTACGGGCTCGGACAGGATTGCGGCTGGAGCTGTGCGCGTCATCGACGCCTCGGATCTCATTGTTGCGCCGGGCTTTATTGATCCGCATACCCACTACGACGCTCAAATCTGTTGGGACCCGCTTGTCACCTGTTCATCCTGGCATGGCGTGACCAGCGTCATCATGGGCAATTGCGGGGTCGGACTGGCTCCCTGTAAGCCCGAGGAGCGCGATATTGCGACCTCGAACCTTGTCCACGTTGAGGCCATTCCCTACGAAGTCCTCAGTCAGGGCCTGCCGTGGGACTGGGAAAGTTTCCCGCAGTATATGGACGCCGCCGCTCAGCGCGGGCTTGGTATCAACGTTGGATTTCTGGCCGCCCTGTCTCCGTTCCGTCAGTTCGTCATGGGGGACGACGCTATGGAGCGTGAGGCCACACAGGCAGAAACAGGCAAGATCAGCGCGCTGCTGGGCGAGGCGCTCGATGCCGGCGCCCTCGGCTTCTCTCTCACGGTCCTGCCACAGCATATCGGCTACAAAGCGAAACCGCTGGCTTGCCGTTTGGCCAGCCAGGCTGAATTGCGGGCCTATTCCAGGCTGCTCGGACAACGGGGTCGGGGCACAATTGAAATCGCGCTGACGAAACAGCCGAGCACGGTTTCTGAAAAAGAATACGCGCTGCTTGAGTTGCTCGCCTCGGAGAGTGGACGGCCCGTCACCTGGCTCAATCTGCGCGACCGGGATGATGCCCCAGCAGCGTGGGCTGACACCCTGGACCAGGTTGCGCCGCTGCTCGACCGCGGTTGCCGGCCGCAAGTTGCAGTGCGGCCACTGACGGTTGAGTTTAATTTGCGCAACCCGTTCTTGTTCGCCAGTATGCGCTCGATGAAGCCGGTCTTCGGTGATGCCTCGCTCGAAGATCAAAAGCGGACCTATGCGGACGCGGAGTTTCGCCGCGCGTTTGCTGCCGACCTGGCACACCGCCCGCTTTTTCGTGATATCTGGAAGAATACTCAGGTGAAGGAAGCGACGCAGCCCGCCCTCAAGGCGCTTGAGTGGCAAACGATCGCCCAGATAGCCCATGAGCGTGGCGTGGCGCCGCTTGACACTTTCTTTGATCTCTCGCTTGAAGATGGGCTCAAGCTCGACTACATGCTGCCGCGGCTCGATATCAACGAAGAACGGGTCGCAAAGAAGTTCAGTGACCCACGCACGCTGATTGGCATCTCTGACGGTGGCGCGCACGTCGATATGCTGTGTAACGCCGGCTATCCAACCTATCTGTTAGGCACCTTCGTGCGCGACAAACAGGCGATTACGCTGGAACATGCGGTGAAGCGCATCACCTCCGAGCCGGCGCAGTATTTTGGCCTGCCTGATCGCGGCCTGTTGCAGCCCGGCATGGCGGCTGACATCACAATTTTTGACCTGAACACCGTTCGCTCACCGGAACGCCCGGAAGTACGTCATGATTTACCCGGTGGCGGGCGTCGGCTCGTCACGCAGTCGGAAGGTATTGCCTACACGATTGTGAACGGACAAGTGCTGTACGAAGAGGGAGAACATGTCGGCGGCCTGCCGGGGCAGGTGCTCCGGGCTGGTTAGCAATGAGTCTGAAACGCAGGAAGGAGAAAGACCATGGATCTAGCTGAACTCGAACAGAGATTAACCCGTATTGAAGACCTTGAGGAGATCAAACAACTCAAGGCGACCTACTGCGATATTTGCGACGATGACCACAACCCGGACCGCATCACCACGATTTTTGCCGAAGACGGTATCTGGGAAGGCGCTGGTTTCGGCAAGGCCGAAGGTCATGCGGCTATCCGTGAGCTGTTCAAAAAATTCCAGACCCTCATCAGCTTCTCACAGCACCAGGTGTTGAATCCGGTCATCAAGATCGATGGCGAGAGAGCCACCGGCATCTGGTACTTTTTTGGTCCGTTTACATTCTACAAAAACAACCAGGCCAAGTGGCTGGCGGCGCGCTATGAAGACGATTACGTCAAAGTGAACGGCGAATGGAAGATACAGCATCTCCGCGCACGTGGGCGTATGAGTACGAACTACGAAGAGAGCTGGGCCGCCAACGAGTGAGCAAAGGGACGCGGGGCGAGGCTGCACGGAGGCAAGCATGTTCACAATAGGCAAGCTGTTTCATCTCACCCACGTTGTGGACGATCTCGAAGCCGTTGACACATGGTACGACGAGGTGTTTTCAGTCACGCGCTTCTATACCGGCTATGAAGAGCTGGCCGGACGCAACGCCTCCCTCATTGCAATCGGGGATGTCATCATGGAACCGATGATGCCCGCCCGCGTAGAGAACCTCAAGAATCCGTCGGTGAAAAGATTTCACGACCGTTTCGGGCAGCACTTCCATTCCATCGCCTGGTATGTGGATGATGTTGCGGCCATCTCTGCTCGTCTCGATACGGCCGGCCTACGGCTCTATAATCTTGTTGGCAAAGAGGTGAAGCCGCCATACAACACGGCGGCCATTTGGACGCATCCGAGACAGACCCAAGGCCAACTGGAGTTTGCCCTGTCCGGCGATTACATCGCCGACCCGCGGCTGGAATCGGGTTGGTCAAGCGACCCCTGGCGCCAGCATCCGCTCGGCATCCAGCGCGCCTCGCATATCGGTGTAGTTGTTCGGGACCTGGCCGCGGCCAAGCAGCTATATTGCGACATCCTGGACGGGGTCCTGCTCCACGAAGAGCATACCGAGGGTCGCAAGCAGAGTGCCTTTGTCGCTATTGGTGAAGACACGGTCGTGGAACTGGCCCAGCCGTTGTCTGCGACCAGCCCGGAGGGCCGTGAGTTGGAGCAAAACGGCGAGGGCATTTATTCCCTGATATTCAAGACCGCAGACCTTGGCCAAGCCCAGGATTTTCTGAGAGACAAGCAGCTTCGGCCCGAACCGGACGGCGCAGACACCATCATCCTCGGGCCGGAGCAAGCCTTTGGGATGGTGGTCGGCTTCACCCAGCGCGCGCTTCCCAACGACCCCCGGTGAAGCTGGTCGATTCAGGTTCTGGAACTGATCCCGGAAGGCATTCCCTTTAACGAGATTAGCGAAAAGTCTTATCCAGACCTTGATATTGACGACGTGAAAGCCTGTATGGCCTATTAGCACTATAGGGATGGCGGATTACGCTCCGCTCATCCGCTCTACGGGGCTGCTTGCCCATCACCGGGAACGGTCCTATATTTCTATCATGAGCATGATGGTGACCGAGCTATATGACGCGCTGATAGCGGCGGGCGCGCCTGAAGAAAAGGCGCGGGCGGCCGCTCAGGCTATGTCAGAAGAAAGCCCGGCGACCAAGGCTGACATTGCACGCCTTGAACGGGAATTGTTGGTCGTAAAATGGATGACCAGCGCGATTGTTGCGGGCGTCGTTTCCCTGTTGCTCAAGTCATTCTTCGGTTAAGGCGCGTTGCTTTCCTGAAGAGGCTCCTCGCCGACGGGATGCCGGGGGAGAACCCAATAAGCGCTGAATACACAATCGTTATCGGGAAGGATGTAGACGAGAAGTCTATTTCGGAAAACCGTGTGTCGTAGGGACACGTATCTTACTTGAGCATGTTCTGGAACTGGTCCAAGAAGGTATTCCCTCACTCTGACTGTGGCTCCTGGCTTCTTTGCGCGCTATCAGCAAGTAAATGAGCACTCCCCGTAGCTGATGAAGATAAGTAAACTTCAAAGACGGGGAAGTGTCCTTCGCCAAGATTAGGGTGTACCTCCTTGTAGTCGAAACGATTCGAATCAGGATTCCGGCCCCTACGAAGTCCAGAGTCGCCATCACTGGGCATGTGCGACATCATTATGTAGATGGCGGTAAAGTACTGGGGCCGAGGCAATTTGATTTTCTTCAAGTACTCGTCCAAGCGTTTTTCCCACAAGTTTTGTTCATCGGTCACAATCAGCAGAAAATTCTTGTCCAAAGAAGGAAGTCCGCTCTTCTCTTCCTTTTTCCGCATTTTCTCGTCCTTTTTCTGCACGATCCCGGCGAGCCTCTCCCGGAACTTATCAAAGGGCCATTCCGCAGTGTTCGGTACGCTTACTTTCGGCCGATTCCTGCTCGCTTCTTCCAGGCGTTCTTTTGTCTTGTCATCATAGACCTGACCGGGCGCGAGGAAAATTGTGCTCACAGATTCATCTCTGGCCTTCACATACTTTTTCCTCTCTTTTTCGTCGACTGTCAGTTCGGTCACTTCGACACCAATCCGTTCCCCATCCATCTCGGCAAGGCAGTCTGGGGGATCGTCGGGGTTCGTCTTGATTCCATGTATCGAGTGGTCTTGCTTGTTCAATTCATTGGCCCATTCTTGGGTTGCGGAGACTTCCATTGAATGTTGGGACTCTTTGTCAGCGTGCCAGAAGCTTGGGTACCCGCGCCCCTCTTGGGACTTAATGAACTCCTCCAATGCTTCGGCTCCTTCTTTATTTAGAGCTTTCTCATCAGTCATGCTTCTGTCCTTTTTTGGACTCGGTCTGCATTGCCTTCGGGCTGGACGAACGAGAGTGTCACGCTACCGCCCGGTCTCCCACCACTAAGCCGCGTCCAACGGCGCGCAGGGCCGTTTCAACGCTGCCAATGTGCGAACGATGATTGGGATTGACCAACCTGCGGACCGCGGACTCGCTCAGACCCAGACGCTTGGCCAGGGCAACATTGGTAATACCTTGGCGGCGCATAGCCGTGTAGAGTGCCAATTTGGCGGCAACGATGGACGGGAGGGCGACCAAGATTTGGCCGTCCAGGGCAGTGCTTGGGATTGGGATGTCTTCACGGTTCTCGACATATGCGCCTAGCGCGACGGCTAGGGCATCCTCGGCCAGCACAAGGGACTCCTCTTTGGTTCGTGCGCCGGTGATGGCCTCGGGAATGTCGGGGAAGGTCACGACGTATCCTTCGCCCTCTTCGACGTCAGAGGTGATATTACATGGATAGACGTATTGCATGATTCCTCCTCAGAAGTCGCGCTTTTCGATCTGAAGTTGCTTGAGCATGGCGGTCAACATACCTTTAGAAATCTCGCTGCGCTTGACGACCGTTCGCTGACTCCCCACATAGAGAATCCCATGACTCCCCTTGCCACGGCCCGGCTCAAAACGACATTCTTGTCCGGTTCTCCTCGCGTACCGTTTAGCGCGTCTGATGAATTCCGTGCCGTTCACTGACTCTGAAAATAGACATTTCTGTACGAATATCAATATGTTTCGGATCAAAAAGGGTGATTTTGGAAAGGAGAAGAGCGAAGGCGGTCGCTCATCTCCGTAGTGAAGAAAAAAGCCTTCTCAGACGAGCTTGAGAAGGCTTGGAGAGGGACCGTTTCGTAGGTCGGATTAGCGAAGCGTAATCCGACACTGCGAGCCGAAGTCACTCACCCACTGCCGCCACCCCCTCACGCACCAGCGCGGCTATGGCCGCTTCGTCATACCCCAGGTCGCGCAGTATCTCACTGGTATGATCGCCTAGCTGCGGCGCAGCGGTCGGCGTACGCTTTTCGCCGGCGCTGGTAAAAATAGGGCTGTTGACGGTCGTCAGCCTGCCGTGACCAGGATACTCCATATCCACGAAAGCGCCGGCGGCCCGCATCTGTGGGTCTTCGACCACCTCGTCTCGCACGGGCAGGGGAGCCCATTTGATGTCGGCCTGCTTGAACAATACCCGCCATTCGTCGAGGTCCCGCGATTCAAACTGACCTTGTAAAATGGCGAATAAGGCCGCGGCATTCTCCGCTCTGGCCTCGTTGGTTGCAAACAGCGGGCTGGTTGCCAACTCGGCCTGGCCGAGGGCTTGGCACAGATTTGGAAATTCCTTGTCGGGGTCGAGCAGGACGGCCAAGAACGCTTTGCCGTCACGACTCCGATAGCCGGCCGCCAGCGGGTTTGGAGGAGTGCCATCGCTCCCGCGCTCCGGAAACGTTGCGTTGCAGAATTTGGCCTGGAGGTCGCAGGCGTTGGCCCAGGCCCCGCTGGCCATCAGCGAGGTGCCGACTTTTAAGCCACGTCCGGTGCGTTCGCGCTGGTACAGTCCGAGCATAATCGCGCCAAACAGGGACATCGAGGTCGGGTGGTCGCCCATGCCCGGGCGTGGGCCGCCAGGCGTGCCGTCCATGCCCACGACGCTCATCATCAGGCCCGAGCGCGCCCAATAGGCCAGGGCGTCAAATGTTGGCGCGTCGGCATCCTCACCCGTATCTCCGTAGCCGCTCAGATGGGCATAGATGAGACGCTCGTTTTCCGGCTGCAAATCCTCCCAGGTCAGTTGAAATTTCTTGAGGAGCGGATGCTGATAGTTCGTCACAAACACGTCTGCGGTCTTGACCAGCCGGATGAGCACCTCTCTGCCTTGGGGTGAAGCCAGGTCGAGGGCGACGCTCTTTTTATTCCGACTGGTCAGAATCCAGCCCCAGTTGAGGTCGGCCTGGGCAAATCCCGGTAAATAAGACATGGAGCGGTAGAGGTCCCCGCCCTGCGGTCGCTCGATCTTCAACACCTCGGCCCCGAAATCCGACATGATTGTCGTCGAGGCCGGCCCGGCAACATACGTACCGCAGTCGATCACCCGCAGTCCCGATAGAATTCCGTTGTGCATGCGCATCTCCCTGTTCGATTTTGGTGTCCCAGCCCCCTGACTCCAGGGTATTCTGCCAGCAATTGCTCGACTCGCCAAGGGTGACGATTGCCAAGGGTGGGATTACACCGATGTCGGCCAAAGAATGGGTTGTCGCCTACCGGCCGCTATGCTAACCCTGCCTCTGCACAGTGAACTAACCTCGCCTCGACCTGGGGATTGAACGCGGCTATCCGATCGAGTCCGATCAAGATTGAAGAGAAAGGCGACCCAATGAAAGTTGAAGAGCAAACGATAGATTCGCTGGTCGTCGTCATGCCGGACGGCCGCGTCGATGGTTCTACCGCACCGGACCTGGAGAAGCGACTTTCGGAGATCGTCGAACGCGGTGATACCCACGTGCTGCTCGATTGCGGCAAGATGGATTACATCAGTAGCGCTGGCCTGCGCGTCGTGCTCGTTGGTGCCAAAAAATGCCAACAGGGCGGCGGCAAGTTGATGCTCTGCGCGCTCAGGGCCACATGCAAATCGGTCATGGAGATCAGCGGGTTCCTGACGATGCTTGAGTACCACGAAACACGCGAAGCCGCCCTGACCGCAGAGTCCTGAGAACGCCCTATGCTGACCTTTGCTGAAGAGATACTGCTGTTGATGCTGGATGATGACGGGGTATTCCTGCCGGTCCGTGGAGGGGCCATGGAATACGTCCTTGCCGGCGCGGTCCTGATGGACCTGGCCTTTGCCAACCGCATCGACAACGACCTTGAGCAACTCGTGAGTCTCGACTCGACGCCGACCGGTAACCCGATGCTCGACCTGGCCCTGGCGCGTATTACGAATTCCGGTGAGACGAAGGATACCAAGGGCTGGATAGAGGCCCTGGCTGGCCGGGAAACGACCGAAATCCGGCAGCAGGCGCTGGACAGTCTGGTCGAGCGCGGCATTCTGGAGTCCCAGGATAAGAAATTCCTGTGGGTCTTCCGTTCCCGGCGCTATCCGACGATCGACGGGCGCGTCGAACGTGAGGTCAAATTGCGGATTGAGGACGTGTTGCTGTCCGACGATATCCCCGATCCCAGGGATGTTGCCATGATCTGTCTGGTTGATGCCTGTGGCTTCCTGAGCGATATATTCTCCGAGCGGGAGATCGAGCGGGCCGCGCCCCGTATCGAGCAAGTCCGCAAGATGGACCTGATCGGCCACGAAGTCGGCAGCGTGATCACCGAAATTGAACGTTCGGTCATGATGGCAATGGCGCTGACGCCGCACTGAGCCGGCCACGCCCCTCCCGCCCGTGTCAACTGAGAGAACTCCCAACTGAATTGTCTGCCAGGAAGCGATGGAGGAAGCAATGGCTGAAGCCTGGATTATTGATGCAGTTCGCACCCCACGTGGACGGGGCAAGAAAGACGGGGCGCTGGCAGGGCTCCATCCCCAGGAGCTTATGGCGCAAGTCCTGAATGCCACAAAAGAACGGAACCACTTGGACCCGCTTGACGTTGAAGACGTGGTGGTTGGCTGTGTGACTGCGTATGGTGAACAGGCCATGTGCATCGCCCGTATGTCTGTGTTGGCCGCAGAGTGGCCGAATGATTCGACGGGTGTCACCATTAACCGTTTCTGTGGCTCAGGGCAGCAGGCGGTGAATTTTGCGGCTATGGGCATTAAGTCCGGCGAGCAGGACGTGGTGGTTGCCGGTGGTGTGGAGTCCATGTCACGCGTGCCGATGAATGCGGACCGGGGTGGGATCGACGGCCATAACCGCCATCTGCGCCAACTCCATCCTCTTGTACAGCAAGGCATCTCAGGTGATTTGATTGCCACCCGAGAGGGGTTTGGCCGCGAAGATTGCGACACGTTCGCGCTGTCAAGCCAGCAGCGCTATGCCCGTGCGCGCAAAGAGGGCCGTCTGAAAAAGAGCCTGATTCCCGTGCGCGATGCTGAAGGTAAGGTTATCCTCGAACAGGATGAATATCCGCGACCAAACACAACGCTTGAGGGGCTCGGCCAACTGCCACCCTCCTTTGCGGAACTGGGCAAGTATGTCCAAAAGGGCGACACGCTGAGTTTTGACGAAAAGGCGATGTCACGCTACACGGACGTGAAAGAGATCAACCACGTCCATCACGCTGGCAATTCTTCAGGCATCGTTGACGGTGCGGGAGCCCTGCTGCTTACCTCTCCGGAGTATGCACGCAGCCACGGTATGAAACCGCGCGCTCGGATTGTCGCCACCGCAACTGCGGGGGATGAGCCTATTATTATGTTGACCGCACCGGTGCCGGCGACCAAAAAGGTACTCAAGAAAGCCGGCATGACGATCAAGGATATTGACCTGGTTGAAATCAACGAAGCCTTTGCGGTTGTCCCCATGAAAACAATGCGCGACTGTGACATGGACCCGGACAAGGTCAACGTCAATGGTGGGGCCATCGCCCTGGGTCATCCGCTCGGCGCAACCGGCAGCATGCTCATGGGAACCGTCCTCGACGAACTCGAACGTCAGGATAAAACCACCGGGCTGGTCACCATGTGTATCGGTGGCGGCATGGGCATTGCCACGATTATCGAACGGATATGAGGGCGCTGTTCGGCAACAGCGCCGAGCCGTTCCGCTAGACGAGCCAGGAGAAGAGGGTGGGCCGTCTCTGACCCATCCGTAGCACGCGCTATTTTGCCGCGGCCAGAGGGGGGGATTGGGTCACGTCTATACCAACCTCATTGTGCTCCGGGACCTCACACACCTTCGGGTCGGCGTCAAACACGCGCAGCAGCCGACCAAAGGCGATGTCATACCCAATCACGATGCCAAGCTCCACGATCTCGGCGTCGGTAAAATGTTGCTGTAGCCCGATAAAGAACTCGTCATTATCCATCGAGTCATAGTCAACGGCCAGCTTTTCGGCATAGCGGAGGGCGCTCTTCTCACGGGGGGTAAAGGCTGGGCTGTTTTTATAATCCTCGAGTTGGGCGATTTTCTCTTCGGTCAGTCCTTTTTGCATCACCGATGCATAGCGGAAGCCCTGTCAAAATAAACACCCATTCAGATAGGCAATTTTGATACGTACCAGCTCTTTGAGCGGTGGCTCGACGATCCCACCCTCAAACATATCAACATAGGCCCTCCACATGGGCTCAACGACCTCCTGACGGTGCGCCATCATGCCCAAAAAATTAACATACCCGTCAGCGTCCTTTACCCGTTCCACCAGTTGCGCATACTGCGGACTCATCTGCTTGTGGTCGACGAGACTGAGCCGTGCCATAGTGTCCCTCCTCTTGCTACACGTTCACTGAAAGAAATAGTGAGTACTCCCCGCGATTTCCTCGTGCCTCCGTCCTAGTGCACCGGAACGACCGCTGTCAAGCGAAAATGGGCTCCCGATCCAAGACTGGGTCGCTTCCCGCTTCCCTGTCTCGCTACCGGAGTCGCTATCGGTGTATAATCCTCTTGGGAAAAATAGGACGAGTGCCTTTGAGGTGTTGTATGAAAAGTCTGATTGAAGGCTTGCCGCCGGAAGTGGCTCAGAAGATTCACCCTGACTGGTGTAAAAATGAGGCCGAGTACTGGGTGCAGCGTGAACAGTTGCTCTCGCAATACCACGATCGGTGGATTGGCTTCGCAAACGGCCAAGTGATTGTGTCTGGGCAGAGTCCGGTAGAAGTCTTTCATGCGGCCCAGGAGTCAGAACTGCACCCTTTTATCACCTGTGTCGGGCATGAAAATGAACCCTGTCGCATGCGCCGAGCTGCATTTTCATATGATGACGGGTATCCTGGCGAAGCGCTGCCGATTCTGACCGTAGAATTTCGAAAGCAGGCTGAAACTCCAGGGGCGACGCTGGAGAAGGTGATTCCAGATACGGGTGCAGATGCCAGTGCGCTTCCGTGGGCAGACTGCGAACAGTTAGCCTTCGACCCACAAGAGGGTGTCCCAGGTTTGATGGGAGGTGTTGGAGAAACAGCGGCTGCGACATTAGTTTTTCGAGCTTAGGCGTTCCTTGATGGCAGAAACTATCCGTGTCGGCTGCAAGCGGATTTTACTGGTCAAGAACGGATTCTTGGACGAGACGTACTGAACCGGCTGGAGATATTATTCAACGGGCCGGGCCACGAAGTCATTATTAATCCATAGTTGACCCTCAAGCTAATCCCGCACCTGCTGCGAAAAGAGCAGGGGACCCGAAAGGGCCGCCTATCTCAAGACTATGGCGACACAGTTGTTTGAAGAAAGCATCCTCCCGTATCGGGTCACGCCGCAGCTCGTCGTGCGTCTGATTGAACTCCGCAACGTCCAGCCCGAATTCTCCCGCTGCCCGTACTGTGGCGCGAATGACTACTGGCATCTGGCCTGGCCGGCGAGCCTCGCCCTGTCGCAGTATCTCGCCTCGACCTACCCTGCCGAGTGGTGGCGCGAGAAGCAGGCCTTGGTGATTGGCTGTGGGGTCGGGCTGGAGAGCGTGGTGCTGGCTTCACTGGGCGCGCAGGTCACTGCGCTGGATCATATTCCCGAAGCTCTGAGGCTGGTCCAGCGGAATTGTGAACTCAATACTGTCCCCCGCGTTCAGGAACTGTGCCGCTGCTGGCTGGATGAGAGCAGCGTGCGGCAGCTTGGCCAATACGATGTGTTTGTCGGGGCTGACGTGTTGTACGAGGCGGTCGATGGCGGCTGGATGTATAAGCTCTTGGCAGCCACGCTCAAAACGGGGGGCAGGGCCTTTTTTGGCGACCCCCGACGGGAGGGTGTCGAAGGATTTTTAGAACAGCTCGCCGCCGCGCGCTTTCACGTCCAGGTCCATCACCGCGATACGGAATGGATGGCTGGACGTGAAGAGGTCGATGTCTATGAAATCAAGTCGGGATAACGGCTACGCGAAAATCTCGTCAAAGAATGCCAGCATCGCCTGCCACGAGCGCTCATCCGCTTGCTTATTGTAGCAAATGCCCTCTATAGAACCGTCGGCCTCCGGATTCGTAAAACTATGCACCGTGCCGCCATAGCTGATGACCTGCCAGTCGGCTCCGGCTTTGGTCATCTCGGCTTCAAAGGCAGTGACATGTTCGACCGGAACAAAGGGATCATCCGCCCCGTGGCACACCAGGACCTTCGCCTGTACCTTTCCCGGCTCTGCTGGACTCTCCGTTTCCAGGGCACCGTGGAATGAGACAACCCCCTTGAGCGCTGCGCCATCTCGGGCCATCTCCAAGGAACAGGACCCCCCCATACAATAGCCCATGACGACGAGACGATCGGTGTCAACCTGTGGCAGCGCAGTCAGCGCGTCGAGCCCTGCGCGTATGCGTTGACGAAACTTGGTGTTATCCTCACGTATGGCTCCCGCGTGTTTAATCGCTTCCTGAAGATCACTGACCTCAAGGCCGTTACCATAGGGATCGCCAGCCAGTGCGGTGTAGCCGAGCGAGGCCAATCGCAGGGCACGGTCCTTGGCTTGCTTGCCCAATCCAAATGCCTCGGGCATCACCAGAATCCCTGGTCGCTTATGCTGGCTCTGGTCATCAAGCGCCACAAACCCCTTGAGCGTGACATCCCCATCTTTATATTCAAGACTCTCTGCCCTCATAGCACGACTCCTTTCATTTGGGCTTCTCGGACAACGTTGTCCTCTTGTGCATCGATTACAAAATTACCCACAATTTGCAAGCTCAATTTCTATATTGCAACACAAAGGGAGGAGTCAGCTCGAAAGGGAGACTGTCAGAACGTCCCAAAACACACGGATTGTTTTTGGTTGATAACCGTCACCCGAATGAGTAAGTTTGCTGGCAGAGTCGATCGGATCAACTTTATCCTGGCTACGGTCGGGACGAACAACAAGAGAGGAGGGTTCACCGTATGGCGCTTACATTAGAGGAAGCGAATCGCATTGTTGCCGGGGCCATAGCCAAGGCTCAAGAGCTCAACATCAAGATCAGCGTAGCCGTATGTGACGCGGGGGGACGCCTCATGGCGTTCAACCGCATGGATAATGCCCTGTGGGCCGGCGTCTTCGGCTCCCAGGGGAAGGCCATAGCTTCAGCCGGTTTTGCCCGGCCCAGTGGCGCCCTGCAGCAAATGGCCGACAGTCCGATCGTGCGCGGTATTGTTGCGGCAGAGGGAGGCCACATGATCGCCAGCCAGGGGGGAGTTGCGATCCTACGCGATGAGGTGCTCGAGGGTGCGTGTGGTGTCGGTGGGGGTACTGGCCAGCAGGACGAGGAGTGTGCTCAGGCTGGGGCAGACCTGCTCTAGTCGAAGATACCCGGTGTCATTCTTCGCCTGCGCTCCTCAGAATGACAAGCTCGCAAAATCCGTGCGATGAACCACTAGACGCTGATCCATGGGTAACAGCTTCTGAGGGAGGCGAAATGGATAAAAGAGCGATCCCTGTGAGAGATCGAGAACTCGTTACTGCTCTTCTCCGAGACAAGCTCGCAGAACCGCTGAGCGAAGATACACTCAAAGAGCTGACGACGCTGTATTCACAATTGTCTGCGGGACTAGATGCGCTGGACGCATTGGACCTGGGTCCTATTGAGCCGGCGGTGAGCTTTATCATGTCGGAGGTTGTGCGGAATGCAGACTGAAGAGTTAGCCTTTACGAGCATTGCCGAGTTAGCCCCTCTCATCCGAAAGAAGGAAATCTCACCTGTCGAGGTAACTCAGGTTTATCTTGACCGTATTGAACATTTGAATGATGAATACCTCGCCTATCTTACTATCCTCAGAGATGCGGCGCTGACCGCGGCGCGCAACGCGGAACAAGAAATTGTGCACGGCCAGTATAGAGGTCCACTCCACGGCATCCCCATAGCACTCAAGGACCTGTTTGCGGTCAAGGGCGTCCGCATGACCTGCGGCTCAAAGATTCTGGCCGACCATATCGCGGAGAGCGATGCCACGGTTGTCAGCCGACTCAACCAAGCCGGGACGATTCTGCTGGGGAAACTCAATATGCACGAGTTCGCCTGGGGTGGGACCTCTCTCAATCCTCACTATGGAACCCCAAGAAATCCGTGGGACCTCACTCGTCTTCCAGGCGGGTCGAGCGGTGGCTCCGCGGTGGCTATGGCGGCTGGACTGGCCATGGGGACGCTTGGGACAGATACGGGCGGCTCAGTCCGTATTCCAGCCTCGCTCAGTGGCATCGTGGGTCTCAAGCCGACGTATGGACGAGTGAGTCGGTTTGGGGTCTATCCGCTGAGCCATTCGTGCGATCATGTTGGACCTATGGTCAGAGCGGTTGGCGATGCTGCCGTGCTCCTGCACGCCATAGCCGGTCCTGATCCGAAAGACCCGACCGCCAGTCACGTCAGCGTGCCGGATTATACCTTGGCGCTGAAAAAAGACATCCACGGGCTACGCCTTGGGGTACCGCAAGAGTATTTTTTTGAAGACATCGAACCGGCAGTGCGAGAGGGGGTACAGGCCGCTGTGCAGCATTTGTCCTCCCTCGGCGCGACAGTCGAAGAAGTCTCGATCCCAAGCATCCAGCACGTCATTGCCAGCTCGACTGCCATTATTGCCGCTGAAGCCTATGAGATTCATGCTCAGACTGCGCAAACCCGCAGCCAAGACTACAGCCCGGATGTGCGAACACGTCTGCTGCTTGGAGCCTGTGTACAGGCCTCGCACTATCTCAAAGCCCAACGTTTTCGGGCGCTGCTACGTCAAGAGATGCTTGATGTTCTCGACCGAGTCGATGCGCTGATTACCCCAACGACAGTACTGGTGGCGAGTAAGATTGACGAACCCACGGTCCGTATTGATGACCAGGAATTCGTTGTTGCTGCCCATATCGCCCGGGCAACACGGCCCTTTAATATGACCGGCCTACCCGCCATTTCAGTGCCGTGCGGCTTTACACCTGAGGGCCTGCCCATCGGGCTGCAGATTGTCGGTCGGCCATTTGAGGAAACAACGGTTTTGCACGTCGCGTATGCCTACGAGCAAAGCACAGCGTGGCATGAACGACATCCTAAAGAAGGTCAGGTGAGCGTCGCGTAACCTGACCTCTCACTTAACCGCTCGGCTTTCTCAGCGCGAGGCCCTCGGGAAATCCTTCGGTCAATTCCGAGATCGGTTCCTCATAGTAGGGCATGGCAACAACGCGAGGCGTATAGCTCCCGTCGGCGATACAGTGCCGCACGTGCAGGGCGATTTCTTCCATGCTGGCAAACCACACGTCGCCTCGGTTTTGTAGCTCTTCAATCATCTTCGCCACCTGGGCGAGGCGAGCCAGCCGCCCGGTCACAAACGGATGCCAGACCGTGACCCATAAGCCGCCAAACTGGTAGGCGGCCTCAAACTCGGCCATGAAGACCTCCATGGCCTTATCCGGCGCACGAGTGGGCATCAGATAACGAAAGTCGGGACTATGCGCGTATTGGGGCCAGTCGTCCATGGCCCAGTCGGTCGGCAGCTCGATCACCTCGCCCTCTGCCGCGCGCATGACGTAGGGTTGGCTATCCGCCATCAGGCTCGAATCGTACACAAAGCCGGCCTGGGCCAGCAGTCCGGTTGAGTGGGGCGAGTAGTTGTAATACGGTGCGCGTCCGCCGGCCGGCCGTTTGCCGCTGCAGCGTTCGATTGCATCAATACTGCGCTCCAACCAGTAGCGTTCGCCCTCGCGGGTCTGGTCCATGGGGTTCTCGTGCAAATAGCCGTGATAGGCCAGTTCGTGGTCGCTGGCGACAATCGTCTCGACCGTGGCCGGATAGCGTTCAACGCACCAGCCCGGCACGAAAAAGGTCCCCTTGATATTGTAATGGTTAAACAGCTTCACAATCCGCGGCACCGCCACCTCGTCGTAGCGTAACCACGACAGGGCGGCCACACGTTTGTAGGCGTCGGCATGCGACAGATGTAAGGCGCTGTCCGTATCCATATCGAAGGTAATGGATGCCGCACAGCGCGCTCCGTTGGGCCACGGGACGGGGTTGTCGAGCATATCGAGCATGATGAGCCTCCTCTACGTGGTCATGAACCACGTCGTTCAGCTTTTTGATTTAGTCTGACTCGGTTTTGTTCTGGCGGCGTGGCTGGGCCCAATCGGGATCATCAGCCGTCACAAGCTCTGGAATCGAGAAATGGAATTGACAGGTCCGGTCACCGCGCGTCTTCACCGTATTCCAGCCAATCCGGCCCCCAGGATGATACGATTCCACCAAACCCCGATGGACTTCGACATCGTACATATAGCCAAGCTTCAGTCCCTTCTCACCTTCTTCCGACCAGACCTCAGCCAGCGGGCAGTAGGTGCACTCGGCCTGCATGACTCCAGGGGAGATATGGGTGTCACCCCGAAAAACGAAAACCGATTCTGCTGGATCACGCTCTTGGAGTACGTCGAACCAAGACTGAAAGTCAAGCTGCCGCCCTTGGCCCAGAGCCTGTTCACGCATCCCTACGCCGCGCTCGACCCCAAACTGGTATAACGCCTCGCGCAGCGCTCGCTCACCTGACGCATCAAACCGATCAATAAGCTCAAACCCCACATACATCTGCATGACTGCAAAAGCAGCAAAGGTACTCCGCGTGAGCTGGATGGCCTTGGCCGGCTGGGCAAAAATATCCCCAACATCCTCGGCTGATGGAGCAGTGACAGCTTCGGATTCGCCCTGATATGTCCAAGTGAGACGCCACGGTGTGTTGAGATCAAGCGTCAGGGTGGAGAACTCGACCCCAACTGCCTCGTCGTAACCCTCAGCAATGCCGGCCAGGGTATTCCGCCAATACGGCTCGAGTATCTCGCCCCCGGGGTGGGTGCTGAAGTAATCCGCGCCCGGGACGTGGGGAAGGGTCAGGGTCGCCCGGGCTGCTGACCCGCTGACCTCGAACGGACCAGTTAGCGCGCCCATCGCATGATCACCCATATCCCAGTTGCGGATCAGCGACAGGGCATCACGTCCTTGGGCAAAGGTCTCCGGACGGTCACGCATACGTTGGCCACGAGAATAGCCAGCCCGCCGGAAGCCGCGCTCAAGCGCTGCAAGCCCTGCCTCGCCTAAGTATTCTCGGACTGAAGAAGAGAGTGTCCGCAGAAACATCCAATGATAATCCAGCATCGTCGTCATTGAGGCGATGCGAAGGCTACGATCACTGCTATCTTTGCCTGCCATGGTTTGCCCTCCTTTTACCCTTGTGTTGCTCTTGCAGTTCTATGGCTGACCGTCCTATGGTAGCCCCGCTGCGACCCTCCTCCTTGTCAGCTGGTATTATCCTGCCAAAAGGAGGGCAATGTCAAAAGGAGATTTAAACGATGCCTACCCCGCGTCTCTCACGTTGGACGAGTATTCCTGTGATACTGGTGGGGCTCGTTTACACTTTCCCGTCTGCCATAATCCTGGCCGAAGAGCCGTCGCGATTCGTCCGCCCCGAACAGGCAGCGACATATATCGATCCGGTCACGAAGACAGAAATTACCATCCTGATCGATCAACACCTCGGAGGGACGACAGAGCTAACGCTCGGGTACTTAGTCGTGCCACCTGGGGTGGATGTGCCCGACCACATCCATCAGTCAACCGAAACTTTTTATATTCTGTCCGGAGAGATGGAACAAACGAGTGAGGGAAAGGTACAGACGCTCAGCGCTGGTATGGCCTGTCTGGTACCGGCCAACACGACGACACGTCACACGGTGAAGTCCAAGGACCCCGTGCATGCCCTGGTGATGTGGACCCCTGGCGGAGAAGAGAAGCGGATTACGGAGGAGTGGCAAGTAAAAGCTGCGCAATAGGGGTATCACCCCGGTACTAGCTGAGGAACTGACCGTGGTTCCGTATTGAGAATGGATGAAGCTCATGGACCAAGCACAAATACACGAGGCGGCTCAGTACCTCTGGAACGCCTGGCAGGCCGGTCGAAAGATTGAGAAAGTACCCGACGCCTGTCGGCCTCGGACCATCGAGGATGGCTATGCTGTGCAGGCAAGGCTGGCCGCCTGTTCGGGGCAGGCCATTTCGGGCTGGAAGATTGCCGCCACCAGTCAGGCCGGACAGGCGCATATTGGTGTGGACGGGCCACTGGCGGGACGGCTGCTGGCGGGGAAGATCAGCCGGAGCCCGGCAACGCTCCCACTCGGTGCGAATGGGATGCGCGTGGTGGAGCTTGAGTTTGCCTTCCGTCTGGCGCGCGACCTGCCCCCTCGCGCTCACGCCTACTCGATGGACGAGGTCATGGCCAGCGTCGCCAGCCTGCATCCGGCGATTGAGGTCCCCGACTCCCGATTCCTAGATTTCAGCACTGCCGGTCCCGCCCAGCTCATCGCGGACAGTGCTTGCGCCGACTTGTTCGTATGGGGAAGCCCGGCTGCGTCTGACTGGCGAACGCTCGACCTTGCCACCCATCCCGTCTCGCTCAGCCTGAACGGAGTCCGGGCTGACGAGGGAAGCGGGGCCAACGTGCTCGGCGACCCACGAATTGCGCTCACCTGGCTGGCCAATGAGCTCACGGTCCGGGCAGACGGTCTCAAGGCCGGCCAGATCGTGACGACGGGAACGTGTATTCAGCCGACCGGTATCGCTCCGGGTGTCCGGGTGCTGGGCGACTTTGGCCCGCTCGGAAGCGTTGAGGCGACCTTTGCCGACTGATGTGGAGAGAACGCTCCTTACTCATCGAGCATGGCGATGGCCTCAACCTCCAAAAGATGGTCGGCCCAGGCCACCCGCACAACCTCGACGCACGTCGTAGAGGGGTAGGGGCTCTGAAAATACTCGCCGCCCAAATCTCGCAGCGAGGCCAGTCCCTCCTCCATATACCCGGCCTTAAAGTAGTAGCGGATCGAGACAATGTCATCGGTTGTGCCACCTGCTGTCTCGACAATAGTCCGGGTGTTTTGCAACGCCTGGCGGAGCTGGGCGTGCATATCGGTGGCAATCGTTTTTCCGTCCGGCGTGGTCGGCGTCTGGCCCGAGATAAACAGCCAGTTGCCCTTTTTGACTGCTTGTTCCCAGCCTGATTTTTCGGGCGGAACCCTGGGTAGACCGGGGGAGTGATAGATATTGAAGTAGTCTTCCGGCTTCCAGACATTGTCGGGATTGATGGATTCTTTTTTCATGCGCGCACCTCCTTATTTTGCTCTATCTTTTCAGACAGAGCAGGGCTGAGTGAACAATTGCTAGACTAGGATAGTGCAAGCCCGTACGGTATTGCAAAGCCGGACAGAACTTTATGTTGCGGTCAGCGTTGCCTTGCTCGCCTCTTATGGTTTATCTACGCATGAGATCGAGTCAACGAGGAACACGCAAATGAAAACGGAACCGCTCAAGAATCCGAGTCCTCTATTGGAAGTCGAGCGCTTGGTCTACCACGCCCAGCGACCAGGATTTCAGATCGCCGAACTACAGCTCAGCCCAAGCCAGAAAGTCCCCTGGCACTTCCACACCGATGTCCAGGATACCTTCTACGTTCTCCACGGCCGCCTACGTATATTTATGCAAGACCCCAAAGAAGACGTTCGCCTGGCGCCCGGTGAGACATACGCAGTGGTACCACGCCGTCCCCACCTTGTGACAAACGCTGGGGAGGAGTCCGTCGTGTTCTTGGTTTTGCAGGCCGGCGAATACGATTTTATACCACTGACCTGACGCTTAGCTCGGCTCGACCCCAGCCAGGCCGGGCATCACATGGTTTGCCAACTCGTCTAAGCGGCGTATCCGTCCACCAGACAGGAGAGCAAACGTTATCCGGTCAATATCAAGCCGGGCCAACTCGTTCAGTCGATCGATACACGCGCGTCTATTGCCCGCAATAGCGACGGACCGCACAAATTCATCACTCACAATTTCTTTGTGACCGGCTCGTAAGGACAAGTGCTCAACCAGTTGGTAACGCTGCGCCGCGCGTTCGAAATCCGGCCGAAAGCGCTCCCAGGTCGGGGGAAGCTGTTTCCATGCATGGAAAGTTGCGGCCTGACTGGTGGCCCAAGCTCGGACATCATTGCGGGCCAAGGTTTCGTCCTCGTTGATGCTCATCGTCACAAACAGGTCGATGGTGAATTCGCTCCGGTTTCGGCCCGCCTTCTCCAGACCTTCATACAGCGAGTTGAGCTGCCAGTTGCAAAAGGCGGGCTCGGCGGCTCCCATGAGGATGAGCCCGTCGCAGGTTTCACCGCACAAGCGGAGCATGCGCGGCTGGGCCGCCGCAAGGTAGATCGGGATCTGACGGCGAGCAGTAGCGAGCTGCACTCGCGTACCGTACAGGGCGACCTCCTCGCCAGTAAACATCTGGCGGAACGCGTGAATACCGGCGCGGACCTCGTTCACTGTAGACGGTTTGTATCCAGCCCCCTGCACGGCCGACCAACCCGTGCCCAGCCCCAACAGGGCGCGCTCTTCTGAAAGCTCATCCAGCGCGGTTATCGCGTTGGCAGTGACCGTGGGGTGCCGGGTGATCACATTCGTCACCGCCGGACCGATGGCGATCTTTTCGGTCGCCAAAGCGGCGAGAGACATGGCCGTATAGACATCCTTCAGACCGAGCTGAAAATCAATGAACCAGAGGGACTCAAACCCTCTGGCTTCAATTGCTTTGGCCAGCTCCCCGACCTTGACGAGCGGCTCGCGGGGACTGACGCCCATAGAGATACCGAAGCGATTCATCTTGAAGAATAGGGACCAAGATAGGCGATAAATGCGTTATTGCCACTCGGGAGATCGATGCTCATAGCGGCTCCTGTGAGGCTGCCCTCTGCCTGATTCCTAGCACCATTCCTCCGTAGCTCGCAACAACTTGATGCTCACTTCATGGAGAATTTTCGCCACTATCCCTCAGCCGAGTCGCACTCTCTCAGGTCTGGCTCTTGAACCCAGCGTCGTATTCATGAGAGAGAGTAGGGAGGAAAGAGAGGTGCGGTATGGAACAGACCTGGATCGAGAAACTCGCTATCCAAGAATTGTGTGCTCGCTATGCCCATGCGATAGACAGCCTGGACCCCGAAGCCTGGGTGCAGTGCTTCACCCCGGACGGAGGTTTTCAGGTCGCAACCTGGGTGGTCCGCGGTCATGCTGCACTGCGCGAGTATGCCCGTGTGCATGTGCAGGAAATTCGCTGTCGACACATGACCAGCAACTTGCTGTATGAGGTCAACGGGAATGAAGCGACTGGACAGGTCAGCGTCTTGGCAACGCTTGCGACTCCGGGCGGGTATAAGATCTTCGGCCAAGGGCGATACGTGGACCGTCTGGTGAAACAGGCCGGCCAGTGGCGCATTGCGCACCGCCATGTGGACGTTGATCCTCTGGCTGCAGACCCAGACAAGATTATGATGTGTGCCGACCCCGAGGTGGCGGCGTTGACCCAACCGTTGATTGATACTGCCCGGCGACTCGCTGAACAGGCGAGGAACTAGATTGCGGATAAACCGCATCGTCACAACGAGTTCTTATAGATCGCGCCGGCCTTCATAACCAGCTGCGGCCCACCGGCCTCGGGCTGTAAGACACCGAGGTCTTCAAGCGGATTGCCGTCAAACACAACCAGGTCGGCGTGCGCCCCCGGAGTAACCGTTCCAAGTTTTCCTTGTTGGTTTAGAATCTCGGCGTTGATCGTCGTTGCCGAACGTAGGATGTCGATGGGGCTGAGGACCTCCCGCCGGATCAGGAACTCGCGGCACTGCTGGGCGTGCAAGCTCCCCAGCAGATCGGTTCCGTAGCCCAGCTTGATCCCGGCCGCCTGACACAGCTCAAGAGACGTCAGCCCCGCAGTCTGGATCTCTTTCAGCTTAGCGATATTACCCTCGGGCAGGCCCAACTCCTTGCCCAGCTCTCCGAGGGTTTCATACGTCACCAGGGTCGGAACGACATAGGCTCCGTGTTGGGCGACCAGTTCTGCGGTTGGTTGGTCAATCAGATTGGCGTGCTCGATTGAGCGTACCCCCAGCTTGACGACGCGGGCAATGGCTTCCGCGGTGTAGGCGTGGGCCATGACATAGGTGCGCCGCGAGGCAGCCTCCTCGACCGCGGCGCGGATTTCCTCGTCCGAGTATTGCAGCATCCATACCGGGTCGGTCGGTGAGGAGAGGCCGCCCGTGGCCATGATTTTGATCTGATGCGCCCCTTTGCGCAGTTCTTCGCGGGCCGCCCGGCGCACCGCGTCCACCCCGTCAGCGACTTGTGACAGGCAGCCCTGAAAGCCGCAGGCGCACGGTTCAAAATGTTTGACCGGCCGCGTATCGCCATGCCCGCCGGTTTGGCTCAGGGCCCGGCCCGAGAAAAACAGACGGGGCCCCTTGATCAGACCTTGCTCAACCGCGGCGGCAAGTCCGAAATCCGCTCCAGCCGCATCCCGCACGCTCGTAAAGCCACGTTGCAGAGCATCCTCTAAAAGTGTCCGGGCATGTTGACTCAAAAGGGACATCGGCCAGTCGTCCAGGCTGGCAAGATTGACGTGGGCGGCATAGGCATGAAAATGGGCGTCAATCAGACCGGGCATAAGAAACCGTCCGCCCAGGTGGATTTCCTGGGCGTTTTCGGCCTTGAGCGGCTGCTCGGAGACCTCCTTGATTTCACCATCTGCGATCAGGACGTCCGCCCCGTCGAGCAATTCGGGACTGTGGCCGTCGAAGATGACACCGTCGCGTAAGACTATCGTACCCATGGCTGCCTCCTGCTAGCCGCTCTGACGGGTCGCCTCAAACAACACTCCGTACAGGGCAAAATCGTAATTGTCTTGAATAGCGAAAGCCGTTCGGATCTCCTCGGGCGCGTTATCATACAAGTGCTGCACCATGGCGACTCGTGCGGGCGGGGTCGCCATCCGTGCTGTCCAGGCCTGGAAGTCCAGCGGCAGGCGCCAGGTGAAAACCACGCGTGACTGAAACCCGTTCCGTTCAAACATGGCTTGCCACTGGGCAAGCGTGTGGTCCCGGACGTGCGAGGCGTCACGCAGGAGTTCAAACGTTTGTAAAAAGGTGTCGTGCGCCGGCTCCTCAGGCGAAACAATATCGCTCAGAATAAACCGCCCGCCGGGCTTCAGCACGCGAGCGCATTCTTGGAGCGCCGTCAGAGGGTTCGGCCAGTGATGGGCGCTATAGCGGGAGACCACCAGGTCAAAGCTGTTGTCGGCGAACGGAAGCTGTTCGACATCGCCCTGGCGCGTTTCGATATGGGAGAAGCCACGCTCGGCGGCCAACTGCTCAACCTGCTCCAGCATATGCGGGGTGAGGTCGAGGGCGACAACCCGCCGGCTATAGGGGGCGATGGCCATCGCGGTATGGCCGGCTCCACAGCCGGCATCCAAGGCATACGGCTGTTCCTGCTGTTGCACCAGCTTGGCAATTCGGACCAAATCCTCGCCCGTGGCATGGACCTGGCTTGTCTTGTATTGCGCGGCTGCCCGACCGAATTGATCGTGTATGGATTGCTTGATGTCGCTCACTGTTTTTCTCCAAACATGTTTCGACCGGACCTGTCCCCTCACGACACAAACTCAGGCATGACCTCCTGCACAAATAGTTCGTGAGACGCGGGGGAGACGGGAATCACGATCGTGTAGGTGAGGCCCATTTCCTCAATGCGGGTGTGGATATCCCGTTTGACCCGTGGGACACGTAAAGACCTGTGGGGTCGGATTAGACGCCAAAGAGCTTCTGCGTGTTATCGCGCATCACCGCCCGCACCACCTCAGGTGACAAGCCTTCCAGCCCTTCCACATAATCAATCGGCTCAGCACATCCCTCAGGATGCGGCCAGTCGGAACCGGCCAACACGTTTTCTGGCCCGAGGACCTCGACCAGCGCCGGAATATCCTCTTCCGGAAAGGGAGAGACTTTAATGTGTCGCTTGAAAATTTCGCTGGGTCGGTCCGGAGAATGTCCGAATGTCCAATCTCGTGGACCCGACAACCGCGCCGCGTGGTCCATGGCCTTGAGTAAGGGCGCAATCCACGTGGCCCCGTTCTCAATGCTTACGACCTGCAGACTCGGAAATCGACCAAACAGATTGTGGAACACGAGCGCGCTCAGGGTGTCAGCCGTCGCGCGTTCCGTCGAAGCGATCACCCGTTGGAACGGACTGAGCCGGTGGCTCGGAGGGGAAGGGTTCTCACTCCATTGTGAAGAGTACATTTCGGTCAGGCCGTCATTGCCCAGATGAAACACAACCGGAATGCCGGCTTCCTGACAGCGCGCCCAGAACGGATCATACAGCGGATCTGCCGGCGAGTGCCCATTGACCGGACCTGGCGTTAAGTTCACACTTCGCGCTCCTAAGGCGAGGACCCGTTCAAGTTCGGCGACTGCGAGGTCAATATCCACGAGCGACAGGACGGGAATACCATAGAGACGGCCATCCTTCCCAAAGCTCCAGTCCTCCTCGAGCCAACGGTTAAACGCGCGCAAATTGGCGAACAACGCTTGCGGCTCGTGGCGGAGCTCATGCGCGATGCCGACACCCAGCGTCGGAAGCATCAGGGCTGCTTCGACCCCTTGTTCATTCATCTTTCGCAACCGCACGTTGTAGTCTGTTGATTCGGGAAACGTTGGCGCTGAGACAGTCTCGCCCGAGACCAGGCCCTCGCCCTCGCCTGAGTGGCTCTTGAGGAATTTCTGCAGTGCGCCAGGCCCGCCCGTGTGGTCACCAGGAATGACGCTAAAAAATCGCATACGTTCATCGCCGATATACACCCGTCCAAACTTGCCCTCGCCTCTGCGGATATTGACCGCACGGTTGGCATAGACTGATTCCATATGACGCGTGAAGCAATCATCTGGCTCATAGTAATGGTGATCGGCATCAATCATCAAAAAATCCAGCGGGGCCGCTGGTTGTACCTGGTCCAGTCCCATCGCCATCGTTGCCTCCTTCTGAATCACCTGTCCCTATGGCAACTCACCTTCTAGTACCTGCCCACCGTATTGTAAAGTCATCCCACGATTTGCTGGGTCGGCCCATCAGCAGCCCAGCTTTGAGACCAAACAGAAAATCCTACGGCTCCTGATACAGAAAATCGTCGTTACCGATGAAGAGATCACCATCCGCCATATGATCCCCCTGCCCGATACCCGATTGCAGCGCCGCCAATATCGTTGCCGTCGCCCAAATGTGTCCACTTGTCTAGACTCTGCTAACGAGTACGAGGCCAACTGCCAGGATAGCAACGGCCCCGTGATCCCCTGACTGTCTCGCGCCCTCTCGTATACGTCCTGCTACGAAAGCGGATCGGTACGGTGCGGCCCCAGGGTTGATTTTCTCAGGTGCTCAGGACGCGGCGGCAACCTCCGCGCGGTGTTCCTCCTCAAATACGAAGCCCTCGTAGCCCTGGGCGGCGACCTCGGAGAGGCGCCGGAAGTAGTCAGGGCCGCCCAGGTATACGCAGAACTGGCGGTGCTTGCCCGGGATGTTGGCCCCTGTGTACCACGAGTCGGTGAGGGGGTAGAGCGTCTCGTTGGCGATCGCGGCGACCTCTTGGTCCCAGCGCTGCTCGGCGTCGGGGGTTGGCTCGATGGCGCCCAGGCCGCGTTTGCGCAGGTAGCGCACGCAGTCGCCTATCCATGCCGACTCGAGCTCGGCGCCGAGCGGCATGTTGAAGAGCACCGAGGGCGACCCAGGACCGTGGATCATAAAGAGGTTGGGGAAGTCGGCCACGGTCATGCCGAGGTAGGAGTCGAAGCGCGTGCGCCACTTCTCCTCAAGGCTGACGCCGCCGCGCCCCTTCGGGTTGAGGCGCACCAGCGCGCCGGTGATGGCGTCGAAGCCCGTCGCCAGCACGAGCATATCGAGGGGGTGTTCGCCGTTGGCGGTGCGCACGCCTGCGGGCGTAATCTCCTGAATTGGGTCTTGGCGCAGATCGACCAGAGAGACGTTGTCGCAGTTGAAGGTTTCGTAGTAGCCGTTGTCGAGGAGCTGGCGCTTGGTGCCCAGGTAGTAGTCGGGCATCAACTTCTCGGCGGTTGCGGGGTCGCGTACAATCTCGCGGATCTTGCCGCGCACGAAGTCGGCCAGCGTGCGGTTGGCCTCCTTGTTGGTCAGGATGTCGGCATAGCTGCCAAAGAGGATGTGGAAGCCGCCCTTCTGCCAGAGCTCTTCGTAGAGCGCCTGGCGCTGCTCGGGCGTGTCCTCGAAGGCCGAGCGCTCGGAGACCTCGAACGGCGCGCCCAGGGGTGATGCGTGCATCTTCGCGCGGATTGCGGCCCAGTTCTCGCGGGCCTGCCGCACCACACTGGGGTCCATGGGGCGGTTGCGGACCGGGATGCTGTACTGCGGCGTGCGCTGGAACACCGTCAGGTACGCCGCCTCGCGGGCGATCTCGGGGATCGACTGCACCCCCGAGGAGCCGGTCCCAATCACGCCGACACGCTTGCCCGCAAAGGAGACGGGCTCCTGCGGCCAGCGGCCGGTGTGATAACACTCGCCGGCAAAGTCGTCGAGTCCGGGGATGTCGGGCGTGTGCGTGGCCGAGAGAGTGCCGACCGCGCAGATCAGAAACTGGGTCGAGACGCGCTCACCGGCGCTGGTCTCGAGCATCCAGCGCTGCGCCTCTTCGTCGTAGCGGGCGTCGCGCATCCAGGTCTCGAGCCGGATGTCGCGGCGGAGGTCGAGCCGGTCGGCGACGTACTCCAAATAGGCCAGCACCGAGGGCTGATCGGGCTGAGTCTCGGGCCAGTCCCATTCCCGTACGAGCTCTTCCGAGAACGTGTAGCAGTAGAAGGGGCTGCCTGGAAAATCGACCCGCGCACCGGGATAGCGGTTCCACCACCAGGTGCCGCCCACGCCGCCGGCACCGTCGTAGACGCGCACCGAGAGGCCCATCTCGCGCAAATGGTGTAGGGCATACAGGCCGCCAAAGCCCGCCCCGATGACCACCGCGTCATAGTGCTCGACTGCTCCGTTTGCCATGGTGTTCCTCCCTACAGTATCCCCCGGAGATTTTCAGGTCGCTTGGATGTATCTCGAACCGATGATGATTGTGCATAACATGGTTCGACGCGGTGTCAAGCTATTGATGGAGCGCACGAAAATCACTCAATGTGAGGTACCATGAGAAGCGCTCCTTCTCCAGTATCGTTTGCTATCGCAACCCCGAATTGCTAGGTAATAACGTCGGAAGGAGGGAGACATGGATCTTGGTTTAAAAGACCGCGTAGCGGTCATTACTGGAGCGAGCTACGGCCTGGGCGAGGCCATGGCCCAGCGCCTGGTCAAAGAGGGAGCCCACGTCGTGATTTGCGCACGCGGTGAGGAGCAATTAGCTCGCACCGCCCAAGCTTTAGGTCCTCAGGCCCTAGCAGTCCAGGCTGATGTCAGTAAAGCTGCGGGCATCCAGACCCTTTTTGACACAACGGTACAGCAGTTCGGCAAGCTTGATATCCTGGTCAATAATGCTGGCTGGTACCATTTAAGTCAGGGGCTGGGTCTGTCAGATGAGGAGTGGCAAGATAATCTTGATATCAATCTGTTCAGCGTGATTCGTTGCTCCCGGCTTGCCATTCCCCTGATGCAAAAACAAAAATGGGGCCGGATTATCAATATTTCGTCGATTTTCGGTAAACAGCCCAACGCTGGATTGATCGACTACAACACAACGAAAGCGGCTGTCATCAGTCTGAGCAAAACCTTAGCCGACGAACTGGCCAAGGATAACATCCTGGTGAACGTCGTCTGCCCAGGGCCGACGCGGACTCCATTGTGGGATGGTCTGGCAAAGACGTTGAATCCCGACGACCCAGACGGCATGATCAACGACTTTGCCGCCGCCAATATTCCGCTCGGTCGGTTTGGCCGACCTGAAGAGATTGCCGACCTGGTCGCCTTTCTGTGCTCAGAACGAGCCAGCTTTATCACGGGTGCGGCGTATGACATCGACGGCGGAATGGTGAAGAATATGGGCTAGCAGATGGGCGCTCGTTCCTAAAAATACAAATTCGCCGGCAATTTCGTCCCGTTGACCAGATAATCCCCGATTGCACGTGCCTTGAACGCCGCAGGATTATGCGCTGAGAGGGTCACGATGTTGCGCCAGTATTCGTCGAGTCCGGTTGCACGCAAAGTCGAAGACGCGCCACCGAGTTCGTACATCAGGCTCGCCGCGCGCGGTGCGATCTCGTCGATAAATACTTTGGCTTGCGCCGAGAGTAAGGAGGCGCGATGAACGAGTTCGAAATCGATTTGGCCCTTGTTGGCGGAATCGAGCGCCAGCCCTTGCGCCTCCGCGGCAGCGAGAACAACCACCTCAGCCGCAAGCGTCGAGCTCGACAAGCGCCCGATCATTTCCTGGAATTGCGGATCTGCGGCGGCAGTATCCGCACTCGCGTGGGTAAACGTCCGTTTCCGCGTGCGCACCAGGCGAATCGCGTCGGCGACGACGTTCCGCATATTACCAACCACGATTGCGGTCAAGATAAGCTGCAAAAACTGACCGCCCAAGTAGGTGCCTGTCGGCAAGGGCGTTTCGTCGACTGGGGTGTTCGATGACTTCGTCTGTCGCAATACTTCTTCTTCCGCGACCGCGACATTTTCGAATCGGCCAGTCCCGCTGCCCGTAAAGCGTTGGCCGACGCCGTCCCAATCGTCTTCGAACGTCACACCTTCGCGATCGCATGGCACGACGACATTGGTGATTTTGCCTTCCGGTGTTGATGCCGCCACCAGGACCCAATCAGAAAATAAGCTGCCGGTACAAAAGTATTTGGTGCCGTTCAGCATGTAGCCATCGTCCACCGGCTCAAGGCGAGTCTGCATCGTAAAGCTGCCGGCTTTTTCCTTGGTGCCAATCTCGGTAAATGCATTGCCGAATATCTCGCCAGCCACAACGCGCGACAACCAACGTTGCTGTACGGTTTCGTCTGGTGTGCGTAGACGCTCTTCGGTAAACCAGAAATGCACGCGCAAGATCTGTGCAACATCGGAATCCGCGGTCGCGAGATCCATTAACATGGCGAAATATTCTCGTACCGTACAACCGCCGCCGCCTTCGTCGACCGGGACTCTGAGCGCGCCAAGGCGCGAATCGCGCACCAGATCGATCGCGGGGAAAGGGTTATTTCCAGCCGCTTTACTTGCCGCCGCACTCTCCCCAATTGCGGCTAACAAGGCTTCCATTTCCGGCGTGCCGTAACGCACCGGTGCGATGGCGGCCGCGTCAAACTCGACGTTTTTATCGTTAGAAGGCATGGGCGTTTACTCCCAGGCAACGGTTACGCGTGCAGATTGGTATCCCCGTCACCCAGCGCTTTGGGACGAATATTGTCAGGACGCCGTTTGTTCGAGATGAATTGTGCCACTTTCGATTCCTTCGCATGTGTTTACTTGGCGACGACAATGCCGTCATCGATGAGCTGGCGCACATGGTCCTCATCGCCGTACAGTTCGTTCAAAACGGTTACGGTGTCTTGGCCGACCTTCGGCGGTGGCCGGTCGCCGCGGCGGTCACGTCCAGTCACATTGATCGGTTGGCGAATTTGCCGCACGGTGCCTTCTGTCGGATGCTCATATTCTTCGAACAACCCAACGGCACGCAAGTGCTCGTCGTTCATTAATGTGTCCAGCTGCTGGACTTCAGCGTAAGGAATGTCCAATTCATTGAAGAGAGCGACCCATTCGGTATTCGTGCGTTGCGGCATGATCTCTTCGAGCATGATTTTGTACAGGGTTGAGATGTTGGCCGCGACGGTGTGTTGGTCGTCTAGCATGCCGCTATCGAGCAAATCGTGACGGCCCACCGCCTCGCACAACTTGCGCCAGTTCTCGACCTTGTAGACGCCATGCACCATGAAGCCGTCTTTCGTTCGACACGGGCGTCTTGATGGGTTCAGCACGCGTTTGTAACCAAGTGGCCCTTCCGCGGGAACGAAGCCTTCGCCGTTCAGGTGTTGATTCATGAGCGCGCTCACAACCAACTCGTACATCGGCACTTCGATGCAGACTCCTTCGCCGTGCAGTTGACGACTGAGTAGCCCTGCGAGTAGGGCTTGCCCGAGCGCTTGTCCAGTCATGGTGTCGCACACTACCATGGGGACCAGTTCAGGTTGTCCTGTTTGCAGGCTATTGACAGCAGCGATGCCCGAGTACGCTTGGATGATATCGTCGAACGCCGGGTAATCCTTATACGGACCATTCTGTCCGAAGCCGCCGGAGAAGCAGTAGACGATGTCGGGATTGATTTTGCGCACCGCCGCGTAGTCGAAGCCTAAGCGGCGAATAGCGGGTGGACGCATATTGTGTAGGAACGCGTCCGCCGTCTTCAGTAAGTCACGCAGCAGTTCCCGACCTTCCTCCCGCTTGAGGTCGATAGCCACGCTGCGTTTGTTGCGATTGCAAGCCATCCATTGGGCGCTCATGCCCTGGTTGCGGCTTATTCCGAGGGCGCGGTACAGATCGCCGCTTGGCGACTCGATTTTGATGACTTCCGCGCCATAGTCACCCAACATCTGGGCAGCTAGGGGGCCAAGGGCAATATGACCCATTTCGACCACGCGAAGGCCGGATAACATTTCGTACATCTGACGTTCCTTTTGCGCGCGCCCGTGCGTGCGCTCTTAAGTGGTGGCGAACTCATCCAGACAACGACAACTATTGGAGAGAAACTGGGTCAGTTGGCGGCAAAAGTCAAGTGAGATTCCCCCCTTAGCTCACATACCATCATCTTCTGTGAGGAGCGTCCTCCCGCGGCCTCCCTCCACTGCTCCCGCTCGTAGCCTCGCCTGCCTTGTGGCCCAAAAATCCTGCTCGCGTGCGCACTTCGCTCCCGTCCCCAGGCTCTCCTCTGCCTCCTACAACAACACTCTCGGATAGCGAAAGTACGAAATGACCCACTTTCCCTGGTTTCGTTGCCGCTATCCGAGTGGCTTCACATGCCACTCGGAGGCAACTGCTGCCCCCGCTTTTTGGAGCATCGCGCGTTTCGCCTCGTCCCGTTGCGGACACACAACGACCGAGAGGACTACGCCCCGCACCTTGGCTTCGCGCTCCACAGCCGCAAGTAGGGCCGCTCCGACCGTGGCCCAGTCCTGCGGCTTGGCCACCGCAAAGTCGTCAATGATACAGACAGGGCCACCTGGGTTGTACACTGGCGGGGCAATCGTGATCGCGCTGATGATGAACCCTGAGAGGGCATCCCCTTCCTCGGCGACGAGGGCGATCACATCGGCACTGGCGAGCAGCCGCGGAAAGAACAACTCCTGTGTCGGCGCTGAGTCGGACGCTTTCTTCCAGAAGACCGGCGAATATCCTTCATACTCAACGCGTTTCGTCTCGGCAATGGCCACCATGCCCCGGATATCTGTTTCTTGCGCGGTGCGAATATTCATAGCTATCCTCTTAATATTAAATTTATTTCGGGAGAATTTGTACCCCTCTAATCTCTGCTGATAGCAGGGCTTCAACAAGGAGAGTTTCTCTTCCGTGAGGATCATAAACCAGACGCGATTTCACGGGCAAAGCGTGCTATGCACGGCTCGTGGTGCAAAGGAGACGAGCATGCTGAAGACTGGTCAGGAACATTTGGAGTCCCTGCGTGACGGACGGGTGGTGTATATCGGGAGTGAACGGGTCGAGGATGTCACTACCCATCCCGCGTTTCGTAATGCTGCCCGCACGGTCGCTGCGATCTACGATATGAAGGTTGACCCAGCGAATCGCGAGGCGCTGAGCTACGAAGAGGACGGTGGCCGCCACTCGATTTACTATTTACGAGCCAAGACGTGTGATGACCTGCAGCGGCGGATGGTCGGGCACAGAAAAATCGCAGACCTGACATACGGGATGTTCGGGCGTTCGCCCGACCACGTGGCTAGCTTTGTGACTGGCATGGCCATGAAACCGGACGAACTCAAACCGCCGTGTGGTAATCCGGACAATCTGGTCGACTATTATCGCTACGTGCGTGACAACGATATCTACACCGTCTATGCCGTGCTGCCTCCCCAAGCCGCACGAGACCCGGAGTTCTATCAGCGTCAGAATCTACCAGTCCCCACGCTCCGCGTCGTCCGTGAGGAAGACGACGGTGTCGTGATTTCCGGCATGAAGATGCTGGCGACGGGCGCGGTCTTCGCCAATGACATCTGGATCGGGAATGTCATCCCACTGTCACCTGATCAGAAAAAAGAAGCGATAACGTGTGCCGTGCCGTGTAATGCCTCAGGGCTGAGTCTATGGGCGCGCAAATCCATGGAACGGGCGTGTCGTTCGGAGTTTGATTCGCCTTTGGCCTACCGCTACGACGAAACCGATAGCATGGTGATGTGTGACCAGGTGAAGGTACCTTGGGAGAAAGTTTTTGTTCACGACGACGCGGTTTTATCGCGGGACATCTATTTCAAGACTCCGAGCCATTGCTTTGGCAATCACCAGTCCAACGTGCGGTATTGGTCGAAGATGCGCCTGCTGCTCGGCTTGTGTAGTAAAGTTGCCCACGCGACCGGCGCAGACCAGATTCCGGCAGTGCGAGAGACGCTCGGCAAAATGGCGTCGGTCGAGGGCGCTATCGCCGGCATGGTGCACGGCCAGATCAACGCCTATGAGAGCTGGCCGGAGGGCTATGTGTGTTTTAACCGACGTATGATGTACGCGGCGCTCGACTGGTGCACCCAGAACTATACGACGTTTATCGATCAACTGCGTGATCTATGTGGTGGGGGTGTGTTCCAGATGCCGGCGGATATCTCAGTCATGGAGGACGAACAACTCGCTCAGCAGTTTGAGGCATACTTTCAGACACCACAGGCAGATGCGGTATCGCGCATGAAGCTGTTTAAGCTGGCTTGGGACATGGTCGGCTCTGAGTTCGCGGGCCGGCATCAGCAGTATGAGAAGTTCTATGCTGGGGCCTCATTTATTGTGCGTGGCCATGCCTATCGGGAAACCCCGTGGGATGAGTTCCACACTATCGTCGATGAGTTGATGGCGAGTTACAGTCCCCCTAAGACAGGAGATATATAAAATCCGCTCTCCCTTGTTATGCCGCTCGTGGGCTCCCATTAATCGAAATGGTATATTCTGGACGCATTGGCCCCGACTATCTTGACCTTCTCGTCCTGGGTGCACTCAGCCAGAATCTGCTCGAGAATCTGCCGCGACCGAGGAAAGGTGGATTCGGGATGGGGATAATCAGAGCCCCACATAAGATTCTCCACTCCAATAAGGTGCCGATCACGAATACCCAGGGCATCTTCTTGGAAACTCAGAGAGACATTGCGATGGAAATAATCACTGGGCAGCAGTGCCTCCTTAAACCGGTGCTGGCTCTTTGCCCGAGGGCGTTGGGTATAGGTATTGTCTAGCCGGTTCAAGAAATGCGGGGCCCACGACAGCTCCTGCTCTACAGAAACGACCTGCAAGCGCGGATAGCGCTCGAAGACGCCACCGAAGATCATATGGGCCAGGGACATGCGCACCCAGTGGTCAATATTTGTGAAAAAGGCCGGCGGGATATCTTCGACATCTAACGCTGGGTCCTGTGGCCCTGTCCTGTTCGTTCCGACGTGCAGGCTCAGCGGTATCCCCAAATCTTGGGCAGCGGCCCACAGCGGATCATACTCAGCTGAATCATACGACCGCCCGGCAGGGGGCGACACGGTGATCATGGCTCCAGCCAGGCCGAGCTTGGCGCATCGCGTGAGCTCTTTGACTGCCTCTTGGACCTCGTCAAGGTTGAGCATCGCAATGCCTTTAATCCGGTGCGGGAACGGCTGGCAAAAATCAGCCAGCCAATTATTATACGCCCGGCACAGGGCGGATAGCAGCGCACTATCGGGAACGCTGTACAGCAAAAGCCCCTGGGTGGGATAGACGATGCTCCCCTCAACCCCATCGAGTTCCATGTCTTTAAGATGGGCCTCGGGAATATAGCTCCCAGGCCAGACGTCTTTGAGTGACCCGGTAAAACTCACCTTCTCGGGCTTCTCAAATCGTACGCCCGTCTGGGCTCCCCCGGACGCCCCGCTGGTTCCCTTCAACCCTTCGCAGACCCACCAGTCGGTGGAGTCTTCTGCGCGGTGGACTACGCGGGGGGCACGCTCTCTGAACTGAGGCTCTACTCTGCTGGTCCACAAGTCGGACGGCTCAAAGATATGGCTATCCGACGAAATGACTCGGTAACTCTCCATGATCGTCCCTCCGGTGTGAGATGGTCTTCCCGCTCATACTTCCGAATTGAACCTACGACACAGGAGTCGATCTGTATCGGTACCGTCTGTCTGACTATAACAGCAACCTCCCATATCATGGCCATTTTCCCGTCTCGCACACTCGGTGATGGCCGTCAACTCGCTCCTGGCTAGCCCATACGCTGTAACGATGATTTGTAGCTAGCTCTAACCCATTCAAACGTTGACAGGCCTTGCTCAGAGGAGAATAATTTTAGCGGCTTCACCAAAGGAGGGCAGAGCATGATGCGATTCGGGATCGGTCCGTTCTCTATGCAGGTCCGGCCAGGCTCTGGCCAAACACACGCGCAGCTCTATCGCGAGATGCTGGACCAGGTTGTTATTGCCGAAGAGATCGGGTTTGAATCGGCCTGGCTGGTTGAGCACCACTTTCTGGAAGACGGTATCTGCCCATCGCTGTTGGTGACGGCTGCGGCCATGGCCGCGCGGACGTCGCAGCTCACAATCGGGACGAGTATGTATTTGCTGCCGCTCCATCGGCCGGTACAGACAGCCGAGGACGTCGCGGTGCTCGATAATATCGCCGCGGGTCGTTTTATCTTCGGCGTTGCGACCGGCTACCGACCGGAGGAGTTCGCTGCGTATCAAGAGCAACGCTCGGGGCGTGAGCAACGTATGGAAGAACAGCTCGATATTATGATTCGGGGCTGGACGACTGAGCGCTTCTCATTTTCCGGTCAGCACTACCATATGGAAGACCTCTCCATCACCCCCAAGCCCGTCCAAAAGCCACACCCGCCGATCTGGATCGGTGCCTCAACCCGCGGCGGGGTGCGCCGTGCGGCCCAGTGGGGGTCGGCCTTGGTGGCTTCTCCCCGACATCATATCAATGAGTTGAAAGAGCACTACCGGATGTATCGGCAGCAGCTACAGCGTTTCAATAAAACGGCCAGCGCCACACCGGTCATTCGCGAGATCTACGTTGCCGAGACCACGGCCCAAGCCGAGGAAGAGGCCCGGGACGGCATCATGTATCTGCACGCCGGGATGTACGGCAAGTGGGCCAATGTCCGTCCGCTCAAAGATGATACGGGCGAGTTGGTCAAGGACCCGGCGACCGTGACCTTTGACACCCACCGGGAGCGTTTCATTATCGGCGACCCGGATCACTGTATTCGGGAGATTGAGAAATACCAGCAAGAATTAGGCATGGACTATCTGCTGTGTTGGATGCAGTTCCCTGGGGTGGAGCATGCGAAAACCGTACGGGCCATGCGTCTCTTTGCCAAAGAGGTCATGCCCCATTTTCAAAAGAGCGCGTAGCTGCTCGCCGCCATTCATCGAGAGGATATACCATGGGTAATACACAGCAGGCACAGCAACACGAGTATACGCTACCGCCGCGACCGCAAGCCCGGCACCTGCCAGGCCACATCTATACCTCTCCTGAGATCTTCGAGCGAGAAAAACGGCATATCTTCTTAAAGGACTGGCTGTGTGTGGGCCGGGTCGAAGAATTAGAGAAGCCGGGCGATTACTTCGCGCTGCGGATCGTTGATGAGCCGGTTGTGGTGTGTCGGGATCAGGCCGGACAGCTCAACGCCTTCTCGAATGTGTGCGCCCATCGCGGGACCGAGGTTGTCACTGGGAGTGGGAACAAGCAGTCCTTCAGCTGTCCGTATCATGGCTGGACCTATGACCTCACCGGCAAGCTCCTGAATGCTCCGTATGTAGAGGATGTGGAAGGGTTCCAGCCGACCACCTGCCGCCTGCGGGCGGTAAAACTGGATACCTGGGATGGGTATCTGTTCATCAATTTCGATGCCGAGTGTGAAAGCCTGGCTGCGTTTCTGGGCGATGCGCCTCAGGTCTACGGAGCCTATCAGTGCGATAAACTCCGGCTGGCCGCCAAGTTCAGCTTTGCGCTCGACTGCAACTGGAAGCTGATGTGCGAAAACCTGGTTGATATCTATCATATTGCGGTTTTGCACGCCGAGACGTTTGGGCCGCACCAGCCGCTCGAAACCTACAAGTTTACGCTCACCGAGGGCGGATATCACGGACGCTTTAAGGGGGGTACCATAACGCCCGACGGCAAGTCCTTATTTGGCCCGATGCCCTGGCTGCCTACGGAGTTACACAGTGGTGGATATTCCAGCCATATTCGCCCCAATATGGCCTTCTTTCCCCGTTTCGACTTCTTCAGCTTCATTACCTCGTGGCCCATGGACGGGCCGGAGAAAAGCCAAGGTCTGGTATACCTGCTGTTTCCCGCCGAGCATTTTGCCCTGCAAGATTTTCAGGAAAAAGTGGAGGTCTATGAGGAGTTCTTACATACGATACTGGGGGAGGATGTCAGTATGGTTCAATCCTTACAGCGGGGCTTTAAATCCCAAGCCTACCGGCCCGGGCCATTCTCCAGATATGAAGCCGCTGTGCATAATATGATTGCGTACAATATGAAGCGGACTGGTTTTGAGAACGAACCGGTCGACTGAGGGGTAAACGCCATGATGAACAACGGAATCACTCCGGAGTTAGCCCGCGCCGCCTGGGTGCTGGCGGCGGATATGATGTGTATTAAAGCAGGCGAGAGTGTCCTGATCTCGGCCGATACGAGTACGGACATGCCCGCGGTGGAGGCGGTCCAGAATGCGTGCTGCGGTGTAGGGGCAAAGGTCGCGACGATCGTGCTCGCGCCGCGCCTGCCGTATCAGGGCGCGTTGGCTGACACCTACCTGCCCGATCACTTCAAGGCGGCAGTCCAGGCATGTGATGTCTGGATTGATCTGTGCTTTCCCTATCTGGCTGGCTCCAAGGCTTTTGACTCAGCTATGCAAAATCAGCGAACCCGATATTTCCTGGGAGCCGATATTGGGGCCGGCGGGTTAGCTCGCCTGCTGGGCAAGGGCAAGCTCGACCAACTCTTTGCCCTCTCGAATGCCTTTGGCGCGCTCGTCGGCGAAGCGAGCGGTAAGGAATGCCGCATTACCAACCGTCTGGGGACGGATGTCACCTTTACCCTGGCCGAGCCAGATGGATTTGCGCTGGCCAAAGCCGAAGAGCCGGGTGGGTATTTTGTTCCAGGTACGGTGGTCTTGATTCCAGAGTTAGAGTCAGTCCGCGGCGTGATCAAATGTGAGACCGTCTTCCATGAGTACTATACGACCATGGCCGAACCCCTCAGCCTCACCCTGAACGGAACGATTCAGGAGGTGACCGGCGGCGGGCCGGAACGGCGGGTGATGGAGCGTGCTTTACGCCGAGCCGGAGGTGGAGAATTTGGCTATGTGGTCCACTTTTCTTGTGGTCTTCACCCAGGGGCCCGCTTTACTGGCAAATCGTTCATCGAAGATCAGCGCATCACCGGCTATAACGCCGTCGGCCTGGGTCTGCCCCCGTGGATGCCGGGCGGGGGGGAAAACCATCCCGACGCCGTGATGTCGTTGCAATCGATATCAATTGCTGACCAGCAAATCGTCAAAGACGGAACAATCGTCAGCCCCCCTTCTCTGGTTGAACTGGCCGAGGAGGTGAATGCAGCCTTGAGCTGAGTTATCGTTTCGTTCGCTCGTGGTCAGGAATAAAGCGCTGCGGATCGAATCCGGCCGGCACGCTTGGCTGCTGATGGAGTTCCACGGCGGTCGTGATTTCGGCCATAGCCAGGGCCAGGTATAAGAGCCGTCGGGCCTCTTGGGGCAGCGCGTCTGGCGGCTCTGGCGGGAATGTACTCAGATAGGTGAGGACGGCCTCCATGCGGGGTAGCAGGGTGTCGTAGAAGGCCTGAATCTGCGCCATGGTGCTGCTGAGGCGCTGCTGGTTGCGCTCGGTTTCGGTCGCCAGCGCCCAGACCGCGGCCAGCGGCTCAAGATCGGTAAACGGCTCGGGCAGGCTCGTATCGGACATGCCTCACCCCGCTTATGCGCCGCTGGCCAGCAGCTCTTCCGCCACCTTATGGGCGTGGCGGATCAGCAGTTCCTGGTCCTGGACCGGGTATTGGCTCAGGACGCCCGACTCGATCCCGCGCTGGGTGTTTTCCAGGGTGCTGCCGTCTTCCAGCCACACGTCCCGCGCCAGACATTTATTATATTCGCGGGTCACCGACTCCGCGGCGGTCGTGAGCTGAGGGAAATAGCCCCGTGCATTCCAGGTCGAGCGATTCACCGTCTCCGGCAACATGGTATGGGCGACAAACAGAAAGGGGCTCAGAATCACCAGATGAAAATTGGGAAAGATGTAATAAATATCAAAGAACCACTGTTTGCTGCGCGTGGGGTTGACCCCCAGCGGCCAGCGGTCCATGTCCCGCATACCGGGAAAGGTTTTGAAACTGGCACCGAATTGGGCCATCAAGAGTTCCATGGGCGTGCGTTGGGTATTCCGGCGATCGCCGTAAAACGACATCATGCTGTGGCGGCGAAAGAGTTTGGCGTCGAGGACGTGGCAGGACGGCTGCTGCTTATTAATCATCACCTTGCCGGCGAACTGCTGATGCAGCGCTTTGCCGTGATAGAATTCGAGTTGCGAGTCGCGCAGAATCCGCCAGTTGCATTTCTGCTCGGCCGTATACGACCAACTCAGCGGCAGGCGGTCAAACGCATAGCCGCGCAGCAGGTCCACCACTTCGCCCAGATACTGGTGCAGCGTTTCCGGTGGGTCGGGATCAAGATTGATAAAGATAAAGCCTTCCCAGACATCCGTGGCAATCGGACTCAGGCCGTAGTCCCGTTTGTCAAAGTCAAAGAACATGTCTTCTTCCGGCACCCCGATCAGGCGGCCGTCCGAGGCATAGGTCCAGCCGTGGAAGCGGCACGTCAACCCGGCCCCGCACGCGCCACGGTCGTTCCAGGCCAGTCGATTGCCGCGATGTTTGCACACGTTGTGAAACCCGCGCACCCGACCGTCCTTGCCCCGGACGAGGAGGACCGAGGTCTTGCCGACCGCAATATCCAGCACCAGATAATCGCCCGGCCTGGGGATTTCCTCGACTTTCTTGCCCGTGCATAGCCAGGTGCAGGTAAAAATTTTCTCGCGCTCCTGCTCAAAATACTCTGAGGAAAGATAGGGTGTGATCGGGAGTGGTCCGGTTCCCAGCTCTGGATGGTCGAGCGTCCAGCGTTTGCCATTGGCGTGTGTGTCTGCACTGTCTTGCATCGTATCCCTCGTCAATGTGTTGTCCTTAAATATGACGCCATCCTGCGCCATCTCGGTCGGGAATACAATGGACGTTGCGTTGTTAGCGTCGTCTTGCGGCTGAACAATTTTTCCTGCTCGGGGGCCGTTGGGTTGACAGGTAGGCTGCTGTGGGGAGATAAATCCGTATGATGTAGGGTTCTTCCCCGATTCTAGGCAGCCTGACCTCGTAGCTGAACATAAGGAGGGCGGTTATGAACTTTCAGATCAGCGAAGAAGGCACACGCCTCCAGCAGCGGAGCCGGCGGCTGGCAGCAGACTTCGCCACCCGAGCCGCCACGCATGATCAGGAAGCCAGCCATCCGCTGGAAAACTATGCGGCCTTGCGCCGGGAGGGATTCTACAGTCTCAACGTTCCCACCGAGATGGGCGGAGAGGGCGTCGGGCTGCTCAACTACTCCCTGGCGGCCGAGGAACTCGCCCAGGGCTGTCCGGCTACCGCCCTCTCGTTCAATATGCACCTCTCGATTATTGGCCCCATATTCGAAAGCCCAATTGTTCCCCCGGCCACCAAGCAGCGCCTGGCCGATCTGGTCGTCAAAGAGCAAAGGTTGATTGCCGGGAACTTCTCCGAGCCGAGGACGTCCGGACTGCTGGCCACCTACCAGCCGGCCACCCGTGCCCGGCAGGTTGCAGGCGGGTATCAGATCACGGGCAGAAAAGCGTTTGCTTCCATGTTGGAAGCGGCTGACTTCTGTGCGGTGTTGGCGCATCCCGAGGAGGTCGATAAGCCTGGGGCCGCTCTCCTGCTGATGGTTCCCCGCCGGGCGCCGGGACGGCGCGTCGACGAGGTATGGGATACGCTCGGCATGCGGGCGACGCGCAGTGACTCCCTCATTCTCGAAGACTGTTTCGTGTCCAGCGACGCTGTGCTCTACCAGACCGACGACATCCTGCCGTTCATCCGCAGTGGGGCGAACTGGCTGTGGGCCTCCTATACGGCGGTGTATCTGGGGGTGGCCGCGGCCGCCTACAACACCGTGCGTGAACTGGTGCAGGAAAGGGTCCCTCGGGGCTATACCCAGCCGATGGCCTACCATCCGGATGTGCGCCGGCGGGTGGCGGACATGAGCGTGGACCTGGAGGCCGCCCGGCTGCTGACGTATCATTCGGCCTGGCTCAGCGACACCCAGGGACCGACCCAGGAAACCGTGGCGGCGATGTTTCGCGCCAAGTATCTGGTCGGCGAGGCCGGGGCGCGGATCACGCGGACGGCGCTCACGCTGGGCGGCGCCCATGCGCTCTTCAAGACCGTCCCGCTTGAGCGGCTGTTCCGGGACGGCGCCGTTGGTCCGGTCCAGTTTCCACCCAGCGACTATTGTCTGTCCAGCGTCGGCACCCTGGAACTCGGGCTCGATCCGAGCGAGATAGTGCCGCCGCTCAAATAAGGAGGAAGAGGCTATGGCAACGAACAACGGTAAATCTTATGTCTTCGCCGGTCGGGCGGGTGACACCAGCCCAGGCATCGAATGGGTGGAAAAGCATATGGGTATCAAGCTGGTTGTCAGGAGCGGTTTGTATCGGAGTGTGTTCGGGCAGGGAGACTGGGAGCCGATAACAAAAGGTCTGCCGGACGCACCCGAGGTCCGCGCTATCACCATACATCCCCAGCGGCCCGAGGTGGTCTACGTTGCCACCCAAGACGGTCCGTACCGTAGCGATGACCACGGCGACCACTGGGAGAAGGTGGCGATCCCCGACCACGGTCTGCCCATGTGGTCGTTATTATTCCATCCGGCCGACCCGCAGGTCATGTTCGCCGGGTACGAGTCTGCGGAGATATACCGGAGCGATGATGCTGGAGAAAGCTGGTGCCAGCTCCCGGTGAGTGTCCGCTTCCCGGATGTGACCATGCCTCCCCAGGGCATACCGGCCAAGCGGGTACTGATGATGTCCGGCAGCGTTGCCGACCGGGACGAGCTGTACGCCTCCCTGGAGGTCGGGGGACTGCTCCGGTCTCTGGATGGGGGGGAACACTGGGAGAACCTCAGCCACGGCCAATACCTCACCGACGATACCGTGGACATGCACGGTGTGCTGGCCAGCCGTCTGAGCCCAGGAACGGTCACGGCCATCTGTCGTGTCGGCATGTTTCGCAGCACCGACCGGGGCGACCACTGGCAGCGCGTGCCCATCGAGCCGCTGAACGACCACGGCACCACCTATTGCCGCTGCCTGCGTGAAGTGCCGGGCGCTCCGACCAAGCTGTGGCTGTCTGGCGGGGGCGATTTTGAGAGTAATGTCGGTGGCCTGTTCCACAGCGAGGATGGCGGTCTGAGCTGGGAGCGGGTGGATATTGGCCATGCGGTCAACAGCACTCTTTTTGCCATGTCCATCGACCAACGCTGTACTGAGCGCATGGTCTGCGCCAGCAAAAAGGGCCAGGTGTTCACCAGCGCTGACGCCGGTGCAACCTGGAGTGCACAGGCGCTGCCGGCTGATGCCGATCAGGTCTATTGCGTGGCCACCGGCTAGAGCAATGTGCGATTCTGTTCGTAGGGGCGAATCTTGTATTCGTTTAGAGCGACGGATGACGGGTGTGCCACGGTGTTGACTGTTCGTAGCTATGCCCAACCTGAAAAACCGTCGCCTCATCAAACGGCCGACCTGCTAGCTGGAAGCCAATGGGCAGCCCGGCACTACTGAAGCCGCAGGGTAGCGCAAGCGCGGGGAAGCCTGTCAGGTTGAACAACGGCGTGTAAATCGCGAAATCTTCGGCCATCAGATACAGGCCGGGCGACTCCGCCCGGATCGGGGCGGGCATCACCCCAGTAGTGGGGAGCATGAACAGGTCAACGGTCTCCAATTGCTGTAGCAGCTGGGTACGGATTTGCTCTCGGACTCTCTGACATTGTAGATAGGTCGTCCCTCGCACGAGATTGCCCAGCGCAAGGATGAGACGCAGGTCTTGGTTGTAGTCCTCGGCCTGAGTCTGCATGTCGGCCAGATGATACGCAGCAGCATCGGCACAGGTGAGCGGCCAGAATGTTGCTTGTAGTTCGCCAAGTGTGATTGATTCCACGTCGACGATCTCAGCCCCAAGCGTTTCCATTTGTGTCACGGCGGCATTAAACGCGGCGAGGATCTCCTCCCCGCAGTTGTCTTGGAAGAGCGTGCGCGGAATGCCGAGACGCAGGCCTTTGATATCGTGGCCCAACTTTTCACTAAAATCGGGAACTGGCACCTTAGCAGACGCCGGATCGAGGGGGTCGTAGCCAGCACAGGCCTGGAGCATGAGCGCACTATCTTGAACGGTTCGAGTCATGGGTCCCGTGTGGTCGAGATTCCATGACAGGGGGAAAACGCCCGTGCGGCTCACCCGGCCGTACGTAGCCTTCATACCGACAATACCACAGCAGAAAGCAGGCCAGCGGATGGAGCCGCCCGTATCACTCCCCATGGCACCGAAAATCATTCCGGCGGCCAGGGCCGCTCCCGAACCGCTGCTCGATCCGCCTGGGTCAATCTCAAGGTTCCAGGGGTTACGGGCTGGCTGGAAATGCGAAGCCAGGGTTGGCGTCCCTGCAGCAAACTCGTAGGTTGCTAACTTCCCGAGCAGCAGCCCGCCGGCCTGCTTGAGTTTCGCAACGGAGGTGCAGTCCTGCTGAGCCGTATAATCCCTACGTAACTTTGAGCCTCCGGTCGTCCGACCTGCTCCATAGATGTCTTTGACGGCCAGAGGAATGCCGTGCAACGGGCCTCGATAGTCCCCAGCCCGGATTTGCTCTTCTGCCTCCTGAGCGGCAGCCAGCGCCTCTTCGGCAAAGACTGTGACGTAGGCGTGGACCTGCGAGTCGAGCGCGGCAATGCGTTCCACCATGGCTTGGGTCAGTTCAACTGGAGACAGTTCACCGTTTTTGATGAGGTCAGCGGCCTCTGCGAGCGACATATAAGCGAGTTCGGAGCTTGAGCGTGCCATTGTTTAGTCCTCCACTGCTGCCTGAAAGATCAAGGCGGGTTCTGTCTCCGGTCGCACCATGGCCTGCACGACAGATTCCCATTCGAGCAACGCTGCATAGGCCGTAGTGAGCTGTTCAAGGTCATCGTTGCTGAGTTTGATCCCCACTTCTAAAAGCTTTGCCTCGACGATTTGTCGGTGGTTCATCGTGTCCCTCCGTACGCTTACTTTAAGGCTGGCAGTATCTCCCGCGTTCTACAGGGTCAGCTCTGTGTTTGATTAATTCAGTCCAATCTTCCGGGGGCATCGTTTCTCGCGAAGGGGTAAATGCAAGACCTGACCCCTAGTCCTCGAGCAATATACAGTTGCGTTTGTGGAGAGAGGCAATCAGGAAGAGCCCTCTCCCCGTGGGAGGGGGAAACAGGAGCGGAGCGACTGGGGGTGAAGGAAAAAGCGTGGTAAACCCAAGTGAAAATCGCTTTAGTCGCGCCAGGGGGTCAATTCAGGACCTGACCTCTCATTCGACTTACTGCTGCTACTCCTTGACCATCTGCATCAGTTCGAGGGTCGTGCCAAACGGATCCTTGCAATACACCGCCTTCGCCGTGCCATAGTCGTCGAGGGTAAAGGTGTGGGGCCGCGAGTAAAACTCTACGCCTTGGTTCCGGAGTGCTTCATAGGTCTTTTCAATGTCTTTCACCCAAAAGGCAATCTCCGTAATCCCGTTGTGGGTGACGCCCGCATACGGCTGGCCACCCTGCTCAGCAGATTCACTAAAGTGGAGGAGCTCAACCGGGGCGCTATGACGGTCGTCTTCGTTGCGCAGGAATACTGAGCGCACTTTGGTACCGGGCTCTTGGACCAGATCGCTAATCTCTTCCCCCTCGATGCTAAAATCACCTATCACCGTCAGCCCCAATACATCTTGGTAGAAGGCAATGGCTTTTTCCATATCTGGGACGGTAATCCCTACATGTGCGACAGCTCCGAGCATACTGACCTCCTTTTAGTCTTGATGTCCGGGATTGTCCTGCCATTGGGGAGGGTTTGTCAAGCAGGCAAGCGAGAAGAAGAAGCCATTCGCGAGTAAAGTAAAGATCCTCAATCCTTCATCTTCTGGAACGCACGCATCCATGGCATAATGGCGCATAGTTGATGGTTGGTCTGGTGGCCCAAGGCGACCATTGTCGACCATGAAGGAGGGCAGGCCCATGTCGGATACTGTATTCACCAACGTGATGATTCTCGACGGAAGTGGGAGTGCGCCGTACTTGGGCGAGGTCCTCGTCCAGGATACGCGTATCAAGACTATCGCTGCAGGTGCTCACACCGTGGCTCGGGACGGTGCCACAGTAGTCAACGGTGACGGCGCCACACTGATGCCAGGCTTGGTCAACTGTCACGGGCACCCGACCTATCCCAACATGGGAGCAGACCTCTACGAGACCGGCGAAATCCCCGTGGAGGAGCATGTGCTCATCACCATGCATAACGTGAAGACCATGCTCGATCACGGTTTCACCGCCCTGGTGAACGGCTCCTCTGCCAAGGCGAGACTCGATATTGTTATCCGTAATGAGATTAATGCCGGCAAGATCCCGGGGCCACGCATGCAAGCTGCCACGCCAGAACTCACCGTGACCGGCGGGCTGGGCGACTTGAGGCAGCTGCATATGTACCATGAAGGTTTCGCGGAGGTCCTCGACGGCCCCGAAGATATCCGGAAATACACCCGGCTGATGATCCGTGAGGGCGTCGACGTTATTAAACTAATGATTTCGGGCGATAACTTCGTGCGAACCGGTACCGCGCAAATGACAGTGATGCAGGAGGACGAAGTGGCGGCATGCTGTAGTCTGGCGCACGCGCACAACCGGCGCGTGATCGCGCATGCGCGTACGGCTGAATCTGTCAAGATGTGCATCCGGCACGGCATCACACTCATCTACCACGCGAATTTTTGCGACGAAGAAGCGCTCGACTTACTCGAAGCCAACAAGGACGAGTACTTCGTCAATCCAGCCATCGGCCTCAGTTATGCCACGCTGAACCAGATGGAAGAGTACGGTGTAACTCGGGCTATGGCCGAAGCGTGGGGCTTTGAGCACGAACTGGAAAGCGCCATACACAACACGCAAGAACTACACAGACGCGGGGTGCGCGTCTTGCCGTTTGGTGACTATGGCTTTGCCTGGAACCGGATTGGTACGGATGCTCGGGACCTCGAACACTTTGTGAATCTGATGGGATTCAGCCCAGCTGAAACGCTCATGATGGCGACCAAGTCCGGTGGTGAGTGTTTCGGTGACCAGCTTGGAATGATCAAAGAGGGTTATCTGGCCGATCTGATCCTAGTCGATGGCAATCCCGTCGAGGATATCAGCCTACTCCAGGACCCGGACAATCTCCTCATGATCATGAAGGACGGTGCGTTCCATAAGGAACCACAGGTTAGACGAGCGGCCCGACTGCGCACTGCCGCCGCCTAACCGAATCAACATCCCGCGTCTTTGGCTTGCGCCAGGAGGAATATTGCCCTTAGCGGAATGCCGGCATGATCTCTTGCGCGAACAGTTCCATCGAGCGGGTGCCCTTGGCAGGCTCGACCCCCGGGACCTGCATAGCCATGACTAAGTGGGTACAGGATGAGGTTTTGACAAACGCCTCGACTTTGCGCGCTACTTGGTCTGGGCTGCCTACCATCCACGCCCGCCCATAGGGCGAGTGGCGAATGTCTCGTGCCTCTTTGACGTCCCACAGCCGCTCGTCGCCCGCGACATCTCCACTGGTCTTAAACCAGCCATCGTACACTTGCATCATCCAGTGAGCCTGGTCCTGGATGTCCTCCCAGGCCTCGTCCTCAGTAGGCGCCACATACACGAAGTGCAGTTGGGTGGTCGAAAAGTCAGCCGGCGTGCGGCCCTGCTGTGCCAGCAGCTCATAGTAGCGGGGAGCCCAGTCCGGCCCCAGGGTGAGGTGCAGATGATAGCCCTCGCGGACCGCTCGCTGCATGGCTTTTTCGGTGCGCGCACCAATCCAGATAGGAGGATGAGGCTGTTGCACAGGTTCGGGCTGGATATGCACATCTTTGATCTGGGTAAACTTTCCTTCGAACGTGACCGTCTCCTCGGTCCACAGGCGTCGGATCAGGTCGAGCCCCTCAGCCAGGCGGGCCGAGCGCTCTTTGCGGGGCATACAAAAGCCGGAGAATTCATCGACGCGATAGCCCTGTCCTACCCCGAGGTCAAATCGTCCCTTGGAGAGGTTGTCAATGAAAGCCACGTCTTCGGCCACGCGCACAGGATGATAGAAAGGCAGCAGCAGCACAAACGTGCCAATGCGGATACGTTCGGTCCGCGCTGCAATGGCGGTCGCGGCGTGTAACGGCGTGGGATTATAGTCCCCGCTGAAGTGGTGTTCGGTCAGCCAGATATTGTCATAGCCGAGCTCATCGGCCCGTACACACTGGTCAAGCAAGAGCCGGTAGAGGTCGGAATAGGGCCGGAACCACGGTGCGGGATTACGGAAGTCATGCATCAGTCCGAATTTCATTGCTGCCTCCTTTTGGGATCCCCTATAGGACTGAACTATAACGGTTGTGTACCGTATAGAAAAGACTATACGGCAGAGCCGACATGCGGCGCAGTCCTCATCGTCAATAGCTACACAGAGCTTGAGAACACGATCTGGGTCGCTTATGGTCTCTTGGACGAGCATACCGCAAGCGTCGGGAAATGCCGGAAGCGCACGATACGATCCTTCATCGGATGAGGAGGACAAAGTATGGAATTTGGCGCAATCATGATGTTTCGCAATCCGCCCCCGTGGCGTCGTCCGATCCAGGATGTGTATCGGAATCTCTTCGAGCTGTGCGTGTTGGCGGAAGAACTCGGTTTCGATCATCTGTGGACGAGTGAGCATCACTTCCTCGACGACGGCTGGTCACCGTCCCAACTGCCGATCTTGAGCGCGATTGCGGCGCGCACTGAACGCATTCGCATTGGCACCTTCGTCCTCCTGCTGCCATTTCATGATCCAATTCGGGTGGCCGAAGATGCCACCGCTGTTGACATTATCTCGAACGGCCGTTTCGACTTGGCCGTCGGTCCGGGGTCAGACCCGACTGACTACGCCACCTTCGGTGTGCCGATGAAGCAACGCCGGTCGCGTATGCACGAGGGCCTCCGTATCATCAGACACTGTCTGAACGAAGAGGAGTTCAGCTTTAGTGGCAAATACTGGCAATTGAACAACGTGCGGATGACCCCAAAGCCGGTGCAGAAACCGATACCACTCTGGGTGGCAGCAATGGGACCCCAAGCGGTGGAAGAAGCGGGAGCGGGCGGCTATCACTTGGCTGCGGCACCTCCGACACCGTTACAGCAGAGCTATGATGCCGCGCTACGCCAAGCGGGCCACGACCCCACACAATTCCAACGGGCTGGGTTGCACGTCAGCCATGTGGCTGAGACGCATGCCAAAGCCTGGGACGAGTGTGAGGCGCACGTGCATTGGCATATGCATGTCCACTACTCCAGGATTATGGCTGCTCCTGAAAATCGTGGCATGGTTCAAGCCCTCGCTCCGGACGGGGATCTCACGGTGCCCCCGGTTGGAGAGCTTCGCAAACAGGGTCGTGGTCCTTATGGTCCGGCGTACGTGGGCACGCCAGACGAGGTGATTAGCATGTTGGAAGAAGAGCTGAAGGTGTGCCCGATGACACAGATGATTTTTATCATCGATCCTCCTGGCATGGACCCACGCGCTATGCGTAATTCGCTTGAACTACTCGCCAAAGAAGTTATCCCACATTTTCGTAATCGGTAAGCAGCACGAAAGTGGAGCAAAGGAGAACACGGAGAACGGCAATGCATACCTATGGGAAGCCACTGAGAACACACGATGAATGAGAGCGGGGCCCCGACCGGAGAGCGCTTGTCAGTTGGGGACATTGAGCTCGAAGTGATACGCCAGGGCCAGGGGCGGCCAGTCCTGCTCCTGCACGGCATGCACAGCGTCGATCCGCAGGCACCCTTTCTTGATCTACTCGGCCGGCGGGCAGAGATCATAGCCCCCTCACACCCCGGCTTCGGCCACTCAGAACGTCCAGCGGACTTCGATACCGTATACGACTTGGTCCACCTGTATTTGGATGTCCTCGAGGCGCTGCCGTATGAGAAAGTCGCCCTCGTGGGATTGTCCTTTGGCGGTTGGCTCGCCGCGGAAATCGCAGTGAAGTGTAGCCACCGCATTAACCGGCTCGTCCTGGTGGACGCCTTTGGCATCAAGATCAGCGATCGCGAGACACCAGATATTCTGGACGTTTTCAACACCTCACCCCAGGAAGTCCAGCGGCACAGCTGGCACGACCCCGAGAAATGGGCGCCGGACTTCAACGCGCTGTCGGACGACGAAATTGTAGTCCGTGCCCGGAACTGGGATTCGCTATGCCTATACGGCTGGCAGCCCTATATGTACAACCCTCAGCTCAAACGTTGGCTGCGCCGGATCAGGCAGCCGACCCTAGTGCTGTGGGGGGCGAGCGACCGGATCGTGACGCCATCCTACGGACGGGCCTACAGCGCGTTGATCCCTGGCTCGCGCTTCGAGCTCATTGCTGAGGCGGGACATCATCCCGAGATCGAGCAGCCCGAGGCATGTGTCGATCGCATGAATGCCTTCTTAGAACAATAGCCAGTCAATGGGCTGAGGAGGGAACAAGCCATGGAAGTCTGGTATCATAATGAGAACCCGTATCCCTTCGTCCCCCAAGACGTGCTCGATCGCGCAGATTCCGTCCGTGCCAGCTTGCCAAGTAAGTATTGCGATCCACAGGTCGCTGCTGACTTATTCGAGGAAACCTTTGACGAGTTCATGCTGTGCGACGAGCAGGGGATTAATGTCGTTGCCATCGAGCATCATGCTGGAATCAATTCCCTGTTTGGAGCCAACCCGCTGGTCCTGGGTATCCTGGCCCGTCAGATACGTAAGGTTCGCATTCTCAGTATGGGGACCTTAATCTCGCTACGACCAGACCCCGTCCGGGTCGCGGAGGAGTATGCCACGGCAGATGTCATTTCCCGTGGACGTCTGGACATTGGCTTCGTGAAGTCAGGCGCCAGTGAGATGGCATCGAACAACGCCAACCCGGTTACTAATATTGAGCGCTACTGGGAGGCGATCGATCTCGTCACCAAGGCGCTGACCTTTCAGGAGGGACCGTTCAGTTGGGAGGGCAAGCACTACACGCACCGGCACGTGAACATCTGGCCGCGCCCGTGGCAGCAGCCGCATCCGCCACTGTGGGCGGCGACGGGCGACCCGGAAACGGCGAGCGAGGTCGGCCGGCGGGGGATGGTCAATGTGCTCGTTCTGCGTGGCGAGGAGGGGACCAAGCGTGCCTGGGCCGCGTATCGTCAGGCGCGCGCGGAGGCCGGGCTGCCCAAGGTCATGACCGACCGCTTTGCGTATGCGGCCTTGGCCTATGTCGGTGACACTCATGAAGAGGGTGTCGAGATTGGCAGCAAGCTGCTGTGGTTCCTTAACACAAGCCTGAAGATGGCGCCCCAGTACGCTCAGTTTCTGCCTGGGGCGACGCCGCCACACTTTGCGCCCCAGGTCTACCGCACCGCACCCAAGCCAGACACCCAGGCCGAGGGGCCGGCTGGCAGCGGCCAGGCGCAGTCGGTGAAGGCAGACAAGCCTGTCGCTCCGGCCATCCTCAACGTCGGAGGGCTGACCAATATAGACACAGCGCAAGCTATGGCGCGGGGGATCCTGTTCGCGGGCAGCCCTGATACCGTCTACCAGCAGATCATGGATTTTTACCGCAAGGTCGGCGGCTTTGGTCATCTGGTGATGATCGGGCGGTCAGGATTCATGACCCATGTCGAGGCCGAGAAGGGCATCAGACTCTTCGCCAAGGAGGTGCTGCCCCGGCTGAAAGAGATCGCACCCGTCACCCCTCCGTAAAGCCTGGTGATGATATCGCAGTGGAATGCCCAGGAATCGTTTCGCGTAGCCTTTGCCTTTTCTCTGTGACTGTCCTTAGTACCCCAACTGTTTATCGACCACCCCGACGAGGGGCTCACCCTGCTGGATGCGGCGCAGGTTTTCACAGAAGCGCTCAAGGTTGCGCGTGGCGCGGAGTTGGCTGGCGCCAGCGGTGTGCGGCGTCATGACGACGTTCTCAAACGTCCACAGGGGATGATCGGCCGGCAAGGGCTCAACCGGGGCGACATCAAGCGCCGCGCCGCCACACCGACCGTCTTGCAGAGCCTGTACCAGCGCCTCCCCGTCTATGATCTCACCTCGGGTGACGTTGACCAGCAGCGCGCCCGGCTTCAGGTCGGCAAATGTTGCCGCGTTGAACATCTGCCGCGTCTCGGCTGTGAGCGGGCAGCAGATCGCAACCACGTCAGAGGAAGCCAGTAACTCGGCCAACCGCTCGCGTCCCCACACCGCGTCCACTCCGTCCGACGCCGGGACGGGCCGCTCGTCGAGGGCTAACACGTGCATCCCAAACGCCACCGCTCGGCGGGCCATCGCCCGGCCGGTACCCCCGAAGCCGACAATGCCCATCGTCAACCCCTCAAGCTCGATCTCTTTACGGCGCATCGCCTCACGTTCCTGCCAACTGGTCGAGCCGAGGCGGATAGCGGTCGCGATCTGGCGGGTGAGCGCCAAGAGCAGGCCGAACCCAGTGTCCGCCAAGTGTCCACCTACCAGGCCTTTTTCACCGGTCAGCACGACGTGAGAGTCACGCATCGCCGGGTAGAGAAACATATCCACGCCTGAGGCGATGGCGTGCACCCAGCGCAGGTGGGGGGCGGCGTGAAATAATGCTTCGGGTAAGAAGCCGAGGATGACCTCTACATCATCTGCCATGGCGATGGCATCGCGTACATGGGGGGCGACTTTGACGGTTGAGCCCGGCGGTGCTGCAGTCCGAATCTTTTCAAGTTCGCTTTCGGATATTTCCGGCAAGGTCAGCCCGAGTAGGACGAGGATCGTCGCCGGGCCGTCCAGCTTTATATCGGTCATATACGTCACACTCCCTTTTCATGTGCAGCCGTCGTATGACGTGGGAAAGGCAATGTCAACTCGTATTTTATTGCATGCAGCCGTCATCGGGCGTATGTTCGCGGGCAGACAGAGCTGGAGACAAACCCACGAGGACACACATGGTACAATCCGAACCGGCTACACCAAAGAGGCCCAATAAATCTGCCAGCCGTCGTCCCCTTGAGGGGGTGCGGGTTATAGACCTGACGAAGATTGTAGCCGGCCCAAATGCGACCCGGATGCTGGCGACCATGGGCGCGGAAGTGATCCGGGTTGAATGGCACGATCAGCGCGCGCTCGACCTGCTGCGTGGAGTACTGCCGAAAGCCCCTGGTGGGGAAGCCGATAGTCTGAATCGCAGTGGGCTGTTCAACAATATTAATCCCGGCAAGTATGGCATTACACTGAATATGAGCCTGCCGCAGGGACGCGACCTGTTCAAACGCCTGATCGCCAAGGCAGCCGTCCTGTGCGAAAACTACAGCCCCGGACAGATGGAGCGTTGGGAACTTGGCTACGACACACTGCGCAAGATCAACCCAGGGCTCATTTATCTCCAGATCAGCGGGATGGGAAAGTCGGGGACGTATAACGATTATCTCAGCGTCGGACCGACGGCCCAGGCGCTTTCGGGTTTGACCCATATGTCAGGCTTGCCCGAGCCCCTGCCGCCGGCCGGCTGGGGCTATTCGTATCTCAACCATTCAACCGGCTATTACGGCGCTCTACACGTCATGATGGCACTTCTCAATCGGCGCAAGACCGGCCGGGGTTGCTATATTGATCTGTCGCAGACGGAAGTTGGGGCCATGACATCCGGGACCGCAACCCTGGAAGCCCAGCTGACCGGGCAATCGACCACCCGTTATGGCAACCGGATGCATGCAGCGGATTGGGCTCCGCATGGCGCGTACCCATGTCGCGGGACTGACGAATGGGTCACGATAGCCGTGCAGACTGATGAGCAGTGGCAGGCGTTGGTGGCCGAGATCGGTTCGCCCGGCTGGGCGCGGGACGCCCGCTTTCAGACCGCGGCTGGACGCAAAGCGAATGAAGATGACCTTGACCGATTGATGGCAGAGTTCACGAAAGGTGAAGACCGCTACGAGCTGATGCACCGCCTGCAGAAGCAGGGCGTCCCGGCCGGTGTGGTGCAGAAGGCCGACGATCGTTACCTGCGCGACCCACAACTCAAGCAGCGTGGCGCTTTCGTACCGTTACCCCACAGCGAAATCGGGACCTGGCCGATCGAGGGCTTTCCTGCCAGGTTCGGCACCATGCCGGTCGAAGTCGGCGGGCTGCCGGGGCGCGCTGCGCCGTGTATGGGGGAGGACAACGATGCCGTGTACCGCGATGTGCTTGGGCTGACACCCGAGGAAATTGCGCAACTCAGAGAGGACTGGATCATTTGAATACTGAAGCGGCTTTGAGCGCAGTCCTCGACGGAACCGTCATCCTCGAAAGCGGCGATGAGCGCGGAGAATTCGCCGGTGTATTGCTGGCATCGTTTGGTGCCGAGGTGATCAAATTGGAGGGCCGCCAGGGGTCTCCCTCGCGTCGTCTGGGCCCCTTCGCATCATCCCAGCCCGATCCGGAACAGAGTCTGTGTTTCTGGCGTTATAACCTGGGTAAGAAGAGCGTTCGCCTTGCGGTTGACCATCCAGCGGCACGTCACGTACTGGAACGCCTCGGACAGCGTGCCGACGTCATTATCGATGCTGGCGAGGCCGACGACGTGGAGCGGCGGCTTGGGCTGTATCGAGAGATGCGTGAGTCGAATCCGCGTCTCATTGTCTGCACGATTACACCTTTTGGGCTCGACGGTCCCTATCGTGATTTCAAGATGACGGACCTGACGCAGCTGGCGCTGGGTGGGGTGATGGCGTCGTGCGGATACGATCCGCGGCCTGACAAAATGTATGACACCCCACCGATCGCGCCCGGCATGTGGCAGGCCTATCATATTGCGTGTGAGCACGCGGTGATTGCGATCACGGCAGCGCTCAATTTTCGTGAATTGACGGACGGAGGCGATTGTATTGATGTGTCGATTCACGAAGCGGTCAGCACCTGCACCGAGGTCGCTCTGCCAAGCTACATCTATAATGAAAAGGTCGTGCAGCGGCAGACTGGACGCCACGCGGGTGTGGGCCGGACACCGCCGTGGCTGCGCCGGACCAAGGACGGGCGCTACGTCAAAGCATTCTTGTTTTGGGGCGACCGTGACGTGCGGATCATTACCGAGATGCTGAATGAGTCTGGTATTGAGCACGATCTCGACTCGGACGCCTACCGCGAATTGGCCGAGCGTTCACCGTCCGAGGCGCATACGCTTTTCAGCGCGCTGATCGACACCCTGGTCGCCTCAATGACGGCTGAGGAAGTGTTTCATCGCGCCCAGGCCAAAGGCTTGTTGTGGGCGAGCGTTAGATATCCCGAGGAGAATATCGACGACCCACATTTTCAGGCGCGCGGCACCTTTCAGTCAATCCGTCAGCCCGGACTCGACCGCGACCTCTCGTATCCGGTCTCCGTCGCAACAGACGGCAAGCAGCGTGTGACAGCCTTCCAGCGGCGGGCGCCGCATTTAGGCGAGCACACGCGGGAGGTCCTCAAGCAAGCAGGCTTCAGCGACGCTGAAATAAACGCGCTGGCTGCACAGAGTGTGATATAAGTGCCGCCAATTTTGTCTCACGTTGCTCAATGCTTACCTGGCCTACCTGGTCCACCTGATCTACCTGAATTTCGGCTACACTGAGGATGCTTGATTAGCAGCTTCTGTCAGTGGGATATTGTGGTAGGTTTAGAACATGGGGTGAGAGAGCTTGTATGAAACCCGACCAGAGACTCCTGCACGAACTCGTGCGCCGCATCGTTGATGCAGTACATCCCCTGCGGATTATTCTGTTTGGTTCTGCCGCCCGCGGAGAAATGGGACCGGATAGCGATCTGGATACCCTGGTGATCGTGCCCGACGGCAGCCATCGTGGAAAGACTGCTCAAGAGATATATCGTCACCTGTGGGGTCTTGGTTTCGCCAAGGATATCGTGGTGGTCACGGAAGGCGATATCCGAGAGCAGGCGGCGAATCCCTCCCTTGTTATTAAGGAAGCGCTTGAGACGGGCAAGGAGCTCTATCATGCCGCAGGATAGCTCTATTCCGGGCAGTCCACAGGAATGGTTAGCTCGGGCTAAGGGGAATCTCGCTTTGGCTAAGCAGTCGAAAGTCGAAGGAGCATTCCGGGAAGATTTGTGCTTCTTGGCTCAGCAAGCAGCGGAAAAGGCGCTCAAAGCGGTCTATCAATCAAGAGCACTTCCGTTTCGATATATTCATGACTTGGAAGAATTGGGCAAAGGGCTTGAGGACGCTGGGATAGAAGTTCCGTCTGAGGTGAAGGAAGCGATCATTCTCACTCGATATGCGGTGGAAACACGATATCCGGGCATTGTTGAGCCAATAACCGAAGAGGAATATCAGAGCGCCATACACTTAGCGGAAGAAGTTGTTATGTGGGCAGAGACGTTGCTTGAGCAAAAGGGGGAAGGGGAATAGTGAAGTTCGTTACACTGCTCTATACCGTTTACCCTGAATTAGCCTATCTGGCCGAATATCTCGGCCCGCACAAGATTCTCTGGGCCACGGATTATCCTCATCCCGACGGCTTCTTCCCCGGTGTCTCGGCCATGATTGCCGACAAACTCTCGGAGGAGTACAAGCGGCAGGTCCTGGCCGACAGCGCTATTCAATTCTATAAGCTGACCTGAGACTGAGCTATTACTGCAGTGCGGAAGAAAGGCCGAATTTTACGCTTGATCCTTCCCATCGATCCTGTCGAGCCCATCCAGATAGTGGGTCGTATACCAGTCTGCGATCTCTCCGCCCTTCGCAACCCATACCTCTTCCCGCTGGGTGATGTGGGCGAGTGCCTTGGCGAAGTATTTGCTGCGAAAGGGATGGCCGATCAGGAACGGATGTAGACAGATGGCCATCACCCGCCCGGTCTTGGCGCCGTCCTCGTAGAGCACGTCGAACTGGTCCACGATCATCTGGTAGAACTCGTCCGCGGACATGCCATGCTCCAGGAAGGCCGGGATGTCATTGAGCTCGACCGAATAGGGCATTGAGATCAAGCGTCCCTGCGCGACCCGCATCGGGTAGGGCTGCTCGTCATTGACCCAGTTGCAGACGTACTCGATCCCATTCTCCGCCAGCAGGTCTGGCGTCCGGTAGGATTCGCTCAGCGCTGGGCTCAGCCAGCCTTTGGGGGCGGTCCCAGTTGCCGACCGGATGGTGTCTACCACGTCCCGGATCAGCGCCCGTTCCTCGGGCTCGGTTTGATCGTTGAGGAGCACCGAGTTCGTCGTACCGTGTCCCATCCACTCCCAGTGCCGCTGATTGCCGGCCTCGATGATTTGCGGATAGTGCGCACAGACCTCCGAATTGAGTGCAACAGTGCCCGGAACGTCGTATTGATCCATCACTTCCATCATACGCCAAATGCCGACCCGCACGCCGTAATCGCGCCATGAGTAGTTCAGCACGTCAGGCTTCAGATGCGCCGTAACCGGCGTGATCGAGGTTGCGGGCTTGTCGAAGTGAAAGTGCTCGATGTTCGGAATCACCCAGACCGCGACGCGCGCGCCGTTCGGAAACCGTAGCGGTGTGCGGTCGACAATCGGTGAGTAATCGAAACGCTCGTGCTGCATGCTAGCCTCCCACCCCGATGAGTTTGATGGCGCAGTATCGCCCACCCAAAATATAGTGGTGAATCGATGGACTCACCCTCGCGCCTCTGCCCCAAACATGCGATCAAGATAAGAGTTCAGCAAATGATGGATTGCCTTTTCTAATCCCATGGTCGGACCGGGACGAAAGTGGCGGGAGCCGACGCCGTTTTGGAGCGAGAGCATCATCTCTTTGTCCTCGCCGGCGACCAAACGAATGAAATCCTTGACTACCGCGTTCTTGGCCTCGAACGCCGGCTGCTCAAACCACTCGTCTGGATATTGGGTCAATATAGTAATGCGCGTTCTGTCCGGCGCGATAGGATGACAGAACCAGGGCTGCAACATGTCGGGCCGGGCGAACATATTAAAACTTGGCCGGATGAATATGGTGAACGCAAAGGACTTCGATTTATTTTCCAGCCAGGGCATGGCCTTGCCGAATAACCAGGCGCCATCCGGTGCCATGGTCAGGCTCTCGTACTCCGAATGATAGCCGTTTTGGGTCAGGTAGAACGGAAATTTGTCTATGGGAAAGACTTTGCCGAAAGATGCGCCATGAATCACGCCGACGTGATAAATGTCCATCAGGTTTTCTGGAATAAACTTCCAATTGCAGCCCAGCTCAAACGTGTATTCGTCTGCGATACGCGTATCTTCGGCGTGTAAAAATCCGGCGGCTTCCTGCACGCGGTCGGCGGCGAGATAGGAGGCGAGGCTCTCTGCCCCAGGATCGAAGTTAATGAAGATATAGCCCGCCCAGGTGTCGAGCTGGACTGTGGACAAACGGCAGGATTTCCAGTCGAAGTCCGTGACCTCTTGACTGTAGGGCGCGCCGGTCAACTCTCCATTCAAACCGTATGTCCAGGCGTGATAGGGGCAGCTAAACTCCGGGGTGTTGCCTTCGCCCTGTATAACCTCTACACCGCGATGTTGACACACGTTGGCAAACGCGTGGAGCGTGCCGCTCTTATCCTTACAGACAATAACGGGTTCGCCGGCAATCCGTAGGGCGCGGTAGTCGCCCGGCTGGGCGTATTGCTCGACCCGTCCAACGCAGATCCAGTCTTTCATAAAGATCTGTTCGATCTCTTTTTGGAAGATCTCGGGTGACGTGTAAAACTCGCCTGGCAAATGCCTGGCGTGAAGGAGGTCCTGACGCGTTTTTGAGAAGTCCTGAAGGTCGATAGCGTTTGTGGCCATCGTATACTCCCGTATTAACGTATGTCTCTATTTTGCAAGAATGCGAGCATGGCCGCGTTACACGCCTCGGGATTATCCTCAATCACCATGTGGCCAGCGTTGGGAATGTCTACCCATTGACTGCCCGGGATGCAGGTGAGCATCTTTTCGCAGGTGCCAATGCTCAATACGTCTGACACACCGCCACGCACGATGAGGGTGGGGCAGCGTATTTGGTTCAGAAGATCCCAGGTCTGCTGCGGATCGTCAGGCTTCAGGTTGGGATCGAATATGGCTTGGTCTATGCGCCACTCAACCTTGCCATCCGCCCCGTCCTTAAGCATCCACTTGAGGCGCGTTTGGCGGTTCTCTTCTGACGCCTTGGGATGACGCTGTTTCAGAAACGCCTTGGCCTCCTGCCACGAATCAAAGCCCGTTGGGGTTTCACCTAATTCGGTGCGCATGCGCTGCATTCCCGCAGGATCGACCTCTGGGCCGATGTCTAGCACACACAGAGCCAGCACACGGTCTGGGTGTCGAGCGGCGTAGTGGAGGGCGTTGAGGCCACCCATCGAGTGTCCGACAAGAATCATCTTGTCGAGCTGAAGCGTATCGACAAAGGCTTCTACGTCTGAGACGTAGGCTTCTCTGCTGTAGTTACCGTTGGGGGCCCAGTCCGTTTCACCCCGACCCCGTTGGTCTAGGGCGAGAACGCGATAACGGTCGTTAACGACCGCGGCGAATTCATCGAACCAGTGGCCATACGCCCGTAGGCCATGCAGACACACTATTGGCGTCGCCTGTTCATTTCCCCAATCCACATAATGCAACTTCAGGCCATTGATGGTTTCATAGCGACTTGTCGCTTGGGTAGGCATATTCACACCTCCTTTTAACCTCAAGACCGGTGGCAGGAAACGCAGATAATTCAGGCCACTACTGCGTCACAAAGCCACCATCTACGGACATGGCCGTTCCGGTCACAAAAGAGGCCGCGTCGGAACACAACCAGACTACCGCCTCGGCAATCTCCTCCGGCTGCCCCATGCGCCCTATCGGCTCCCTGGCCTCGATGGCCTTGATGATCTGGCCGCCCAGCTCGGGCTGGGCGGCCAGGACCTTATCGACCAGAGGCGTTTGGACCGGCCCCGGACAGACGGCGTTGACGCGAATGCCGGACTTGGCGTACTCCAGGGCGGCCGTTTTGGTCAGACCGACGACGCCGTGCTTGCTGGCTGAATATGCCGGCATCCCGTTCGATCCTACTAGCCCGAAGTTCGAGGCAGTGTTGACGATCGCGCCCCCACCTTGATGCAACATGTGCGGGATCTCGTGTTTCATACACAACCACACTCCGGTCAGGTTAATCGCAATGATCCGGTCCCAATTCTCCTGGCTGCACTCGGCGGTCTGCTTGATGTCGCCCTGGATACCGGCGTTATTCAAGGCGCAATCCAAACGGCCATAGGTTTCGACTGTCCGCTCGACTAACGCGCTGACTTCCGCCGCCTTGGAGACATCAGCGCTGACAAACAGCGCCGCTCCGCCAGCCGCCTCGACCATGCGGACCGTCTCTTCTCCACCCGCCACATCTACGTCGGCAACAACAACCTTGGCACCTTCTCGTGCAAAAACCACAGCCGAGGCGCGCCCAATGCCCGAGCCGCCACCGGTCACCAGTGCTACTTTTGTGTCTAATCGCCCCGCCATGGCCGTTGCTCCTTTCTGCTGAAAAAGTTGTTCGTGAAAGTGCTATTCCACCCGCCGGAAGCGAGCTGGCTCAATGGCCTCAATGATGTGGGGCTGGTGATACAATTCCACGGCGCTTGTGACTTCCACCAATGAGAGCGTCAGATAGTAGAGCTGCTGCGTCCCTTCGGGCAGCTGGTCGAGCGGAAACTGATTGAGATAGGCAACGACCGCTTCCATTTGAGGAAAAATTGCGTCGTAGAATGCCTGAATCTCATCCATTGTGCTGGACAAGCGTTTTGCTCTGCGCTCACTCTCTTTGGCCAGAGCCCAGTCCCGAAACGGTTCAAGGTTCTGAAACTGCTCCGGAAACCGCGCTCCGGGCATCACTGCCCCTGTCCGTTGAAAAATCCCATATAGTCTTCCAACACTTTATGAAATTGCCGAATCTGGATCTCGTCATCTTGGAGGATGAGATGCGTTTTCGCCCGCGAGGTTATACCAACTTGCAGGGTCTCATGCGCTACGGCGTCCTCCTGGAGGACGTCGCAGATACGGTGTTTGAGATATTCCTGGCTGAGCTTTTGGCCGGCATTTTCCGCGGGTGGAAAATAAAATTTTATCTCCCAGATGCAGCGATCAACCGCCAGCGGCCAGAAATTATAGGTCATGTAATAGTCGTCTTCGATGCCCCGAAACTGGAGAATGACAAAGTTTGGAAAGATCACAAAAAAGTCAAAGTCTCCCAGCATGGGCAGGCGGCTGTTGGTTGTCGCCGTATTGAGCTGGTTCATGAATGCTCCGGTCGGCGTCGGCGTATTTTCCGAACTATACGTAGTCGACCAGACCGCGTGGTGGTTATACAGCTTCACGCCCGAGAGACGCAGATAGCGGTTGTCTTTGAGGACGAACATCCCAGGAAAGGAATAGCGATGCTGGAAGGGGAGGTGGTAGGCTTCATTCTGGGCGTCCAGGGCAACCTTCCAGTTGGCCTGCTCTTCGACTTTATACGTATGGGTCAAGCGGCGCTTATGAAAGGCGGCCCCTTTGAACTGTTCCGCCACCCCACCCAGGTAGTCGGTGAGCGTCTCTTGGGGCTGTGGACCCAGATGCACGAAGATAAACCCTTCCCACACATCTATGGTCACCGAGGTGAGTCCCAGCTTACTCTTATCAAGATCGTGGAAATTCTCTTCGTCCGGCACGCCGGTGAGCTGTCCCTGGGCGTTATACCCCCAGCTATGAAAATGGCAGGCTAGGGCCCCTCGACAGGTGCCGCGCTCTTCCCAGACCAGTTTATTGGAGCGGTGCGAACACACATTGTGAAACCCACGCACGACGCCGTCCGTCCCTCGGATCACCAAAATCGAAGTTTTGCACACGGTAAGCTCACGCACGAAATAGTCACCCGCGTTGGGAATGTCATCGACGCGGCCGACGTTGAGCCAAGTACGGCGAAAAATCCGCTCGCGTTCAAGCTCAAAGTATTCCGGCGAGATACACGATTCAGACGGCACGGGCTCGGTTCCCAACTCAGGATATTCTCTTGCCCAGCGCTTATTTTCTGCGGCGGTTTGCATGGTACTCCCTCCTCAATTTTAGCGTGATCTTCTTAATAATCGTTCGGCTTAGTGCTCCCTCTCTCACAGCCCTTTTGCATCTTTCAAATCGATTGTGTCAAGAGCTGCGGAGAGCTAATTGCGTTCCGCTGGTTGACACGCCACCTCAGAGTTTGCTCTGGTACTGCCATAATCAGGTTGCCCTATGTGCAGCCCGTTAAGACAGGAGGAATGCCATGGCGAGTACCAGTGAGCCGAAAGCGAACGAGCGGCCAGGGGGCGCTGCTCCGGATATTTTTGCGCCGGCGTTTGGTAAAGTCGGTCTTTCCCTGCTTGAAAAGGTCAAGATTCAAGCTCAGGTGCTCGTGCCCGTGCTCCGCGCCTTTCGGGCTGAGTTGGGGGAGGAGCGAGCGAACCAGATTGCCATCCAGGCCCTCCGGGAGTGGTCGGGAAAGCTCTTCCTAGACATTGGAGATCAGCTCCCCGGCAGCCCTCGGCAGAAATGGGACACCATTAATGAGGCCCTCTTTAAACAGGTCGGCCGTGACGTGGACCTTGAGGTGCTCAAGCAGGCGCCAGACGCCTGGGAGTTTAATATCACCAGCTGCCGCTACGCGGATTTCTTCCGGCAGCTGGGAGAACCAGAGCTCGGAGCGCTCCTCACGTGTGAGATGGACGTGGATATAGAAGCGGTGGGAGGTCCTGGAGTCACAATGACCCGGACCCAAACGATCATGAAGGGCGCCAATTACTGCGACTTTCGGTTCAGGATGAAGACGGACGGTTGATTGGAGGAAGCGTAGAGGCTTCTCCTCTGGCAGCCCCTTGACGGCCCTGTTGATGGCTTTCCTGTTCAGCGCCCAAAGGCCTCCAGGATGGCCTCGTGATTTGTGAGAATCTCCTCGCGGCTGAGCCCAAAACTGGGCGAATAGAGAGACACCTCATCGACCACGTCATCGTAGCGGGAGAGGGCCTGGCGACATTCCTGTGGCGTGCCGGCAATAGAGATGAGGTCCACCATCTGGTCGCTGACACTAGCAACCATCTCTGCGGTGTCATTCCGCGCCCAAGCCTCGCGAATCCGCGTTTTTTCCTCGGCGAGATCGTGCTGATCCAACACAATATCGTAGTAGGGAAAAGTGGTGTAAAAGGCAATCTGTTGCTTGGCTCTGTGTCTGGCCTTCTCTCTATCCTTATCAACGGCACAGATGACCAAACTCATGCAGCCCACTGTGTCTGCCTCTCGCTTGCCTTCCCGTATCCCCTCGGCCATATAGCGGCGCGCGACATCGGCGATGTAGCGGGGAGTATTACAGGCAGCAACACACAGTCCGTCAGCCACAGCTCCCGTGACCCGCAGGAATTTGGGCATGACCGCACCAAAGTAGATGGGGATCTGATCCCGGTAGGGTCGGTAAAAGCGTTGATATTCACGAATCTGAATATACTTGCCCTGGTAGTCTATGCTCTTTCCGGAGTGAGCCGTCCACATCAGGCGCAGTATTTCTGCGTACTCGCGGACATATGCTGCTGGGGGGTAGAACCGCACTCCGTGCCAGTTTTCGTTCCACTCCTTGGGGCCAGGGCCAATGCCAAGAACAAGGCGGCCCTGGGCAATTTCATCCACAGCTGCTGCCGCGAGCTCCATAAGAACGGGGCTGCGCGCCATAGTCAGGGCGATGGCAGTGCCAATGCGTACCCTGTTCGTCTGCATGGCGATAGCGGTGAGGGGAACGAAAGCCTCACGCCAAGCCTCGGTCACCCACACTGAATCAAACCCTGCCCCTTCAGCCTGACAAGCAAAACGTACGATGTCTGCCATTGTCAGCTGGTCGCCTGTTAGGGTGAGGCCTAGACGCATACGCTTCTCCTCTTGCTTACCTTTTCAAACATCTCACGTCCCATTGCGCCCTTGGTCAATCAGCGTAAGCACGCGCTCCGGGGTGAGCGGAATCTCGTTGACACGCACCCCCAGCGGCGCCAGCGCATCTGCAACGGCATTGGCTATGGCTGCCGGCGGTGAAATGGCCCCGCCTTCGCCCATGCCCTTGATGCCATGCGGTGTGTTCGGGGCCGGCGTTTCAATATGCCCGATTTCTACCTGTGGGACCTCCATCGCGGTTGGGGCCAGATAGTCCATCAGCGTACCCGTCAGAAGTTGGCCATTTTCGTCGTATACCGTCTGCTCGTACAGGGCCGAGCCTATCCCCTGAGCAACGCCGCCCTGGATCTGTCCATCAACCACCATCGGGTTGATAATCGTGCCACAGTCCTCAACCGCAATCAGACGCAAGAGCTGCACGTGGCCGGTTTCGATATCCACCTCAACCGTCGCCAGGAAGGTGGCATTGGCGTGGGTCCACGGGGGAGGGGTGTAGTGGGCGGTGGCTTCCAGGCCCGGCTCTTCGTCTTCCGGCAAGCCGGCTGGTGCTTGCACAACCAGGAGATGAGCGATGTCTTGGAGGGGCATGAGTGTCATCCCATCCGTTTTACGCCGCACCAGCCCCTCGGCCAGCTCAAGGTCATCTGTCGGCACTTCACTCAGGCGTGAAGCCGTCCGCAGAATCTTCTCCCGCAGCCGGCTCGAGGCCTGAATAATCGCCCCGCCACCGAGCACGGCACTGCGGCTGGCCCACGTCCCCCAGCCGTGTGGGACTACCGTCGTGTCTCCCTGAACCACTCTGACGTCAGCCACGGACACGCCCAGCTCATCTGCCGCAACTTGGGCAAACGTGGTCTGGTGGCCCTGTCCGTGGGAGTGGGTCCCAACCAGTACGGTAACCTTACCGTGTGCGTCTATGCGGACGGTGGCGGACTCATAGCCCCCCCAATCGATGCCGACCGGCTCAAAACTACGATAGCTGTAGGACGAGCTCTCAACATAACAGCCCAGGCCAACGCCGATATAGCGTCCATGTTGTCTCGCCTGCTGCTGCTCGGTCCGGAACGCCTGGTAGTCGAGCATGTCCAGGGCTTTTTGCAGAGATTCGCGGTGACTGCCACTTTCAATCTCAGTTCCAGTGACGGTCTGGTAGGGATGTTCCTCCTTACGGATCATATTGCGGAGGCGTAATTCGGCTGGGTCGAGCCCTAATTTCCGGGCCCCCAGGTCGAGCAGGCGTTCCATGACCAGGATGCTGACCGGTAACCCCACCCCACGATACGCTCCACTCGTCGTCTTGTTGGTGACAACTGAGAGGGCCTCGCAGTGGAAGGCTGGGACCTTATAGGGGCCTCCGGGGAAGGCTGACGCTGCCATGCCGGCTTCCAGGGCGGAGCCCCACGGATAGGCCGAGTATGCGCCTACGTCGCATATAAAACGCCCCTTGACCCCCAGAATAGTCCCATCCTTTGTCAGGGCGAGTTCCGCGTGCACGACTTGTTGCTTCGCCTGCAACGTCGATGCGGATAAGTTTTCACGTCGATCTTCTATCCATTTGACCGGACGGCCTACACGCTTGGAGAGGAAGGCCAGCAAGACTTCCTCGGGATAGACATAGGCCTTCGGTCCGAACCCCCCGCCGACATCCGGCGCAATAACCCGGATATGGTGTTCGGGAAAGTCGAGCAGGCGGGCGAGGTGGGCCCGCATCAGATGCGGCACTTGGGTCGAAGACCAGAGCGTGAGGGAGTCCAGCGCTGTCTCATAGTGGGCCAGACAGCCGCGCGTCTCCATGGGTAGCGCCAGATGCCGGCCGGTAGCAAAATGTTCAGCCACTATGCAGTCTGCTGATTGGAACGCCTGGGCAATCGCTCCGGCCTCCATGTCTACCGACTGCATGAGATTGTCGCCCCATTCCTCATGGACAAGTGGCGCGTTCGGTTCCATGGCCTGTTCTATATCTCGCACAACCTCGATAGGCTCATAGGCGACTTCCACCAGAGCAGCGGCATCCTCTGCCGTGTAGCGGTCCGAGGCGACGACGACCGCCACGGGTTCTCCCACGAAGCGGACTTTGTCCTGGGCTAACACCGACCAGTTGCACGGCTTATGTTTCGGAGCCTTGGCCGGATCATACTCCACACGTAGGGGGCGGATCGCCTGGGCGACATCCGCCCCGGTCAGGACCGCCTCCACCCCTGGATACGCTTGAGCGGCACTGACATCGACCCTGAGCAGCCGGGCATGGGCGTAGGGGCTGCGGACAAACGCGACCCCGAGGGTGCCGGGCAGGTGGATATCATCGACATACTGGCTTTGACCCAACAGCACTCGCGGGTCTTCGACCCGTCTCACCCGCGTTCCGACTGCTTTTCCCGTACCGACCAGACTCGTGGTCATTGGTTCTCCCCCGACTGTGTCCGTTCCCGCACCATCGCGCGTTTATATTTGGAGGTCAAGGAGAACTTCCTTAAGACGACCCGCCTCCTGTTAGACGGCCCAGCCCGCTGACAGCACCTCGGCCTGTTCCAGCACAGTCCGCGTCGCTCGTTCCTGCTTGTCGGGCGGGTAACCGTGTTGACGCAGAATGCGCTTGACCAATCGGCGCAGGTTGGCGCGAACATTTTCGCGTAGCGTCCAGTCTATGGTGACGTTGTTGCGTACGGTTTGCACCAATTCACGGGCGATGTCGCGCAGGGTTTCGTCGCCGAGCACCTGGACGGCGCTGTCATTCGTTTCGAGCGCGTCGTAGAACGCGACTTCGTCTTCCGACAGGCCGAGTTTTTCGCCGCGCGCGCTTGCCTCACGCAACTCCTGGGCAAGCTGGATCAGTTCTTCTATCACTTGCGCGGCTTCGACGGCCCGGTTCTGATAACGCCGCAGGGTTTGTTCCAGCATCTCGGCGAACGACCGCGCTTGGACAACGTTTTTCCGGCGGCGGACAGCGAGTTCGCCTTTCAATAATTTCTGTAACAGTTCGACCGCGAGGTTACGCTGCGGCATGTCCCGCACCTCGGCCAGGAATTCATCCGACAGGACCGAGATATCGGGCTTCTCCAGCCCTGCGGCGGAGAAGATGTCGATTACCCCTTCCGACGCCACCGCCCGCGAAACGATCTGGCGCACCGCGTGGTCCAACTCTTCCTCGGGACGGGCATCGCCGGCCGTCCGCTTGGCGAGACTCGCCCGGACGGTCTGAAAGAACGCGACCTCGTCTCGAATATGCAGCGCGGCTTCATGCGGGACGGCCAGGGCAAATGCCTGAGACAGCTCTCTCACTGCGGCTAGGTAACGATCCTTGCCGTTCTCCTGGGCCAGGATGTGTTCCTGCGCCGCCGGCAACAGGGCCAGCCGTTCTGTCGGTGCGCCGCTGATCCACTGCGAGCGGTCAAAGCCGTGGAACAGGTCGCAACAGACCTCATATTTTTCCCGCATCACGTCTACCGCTTGCTCCTGGTCGAACGCGGTTTCTCCAGTGCCGCCGCTCTGAGTGTAGGTCGCCAGCGCGCGCTTCAGTTCATGCGCCAGACCCAGATAATCCACTACCAGCCCGCCCGGCTTGTCCCGGAACACGCGGTTGACCCGAGCGATAGCCTGCATCAGGCCGTGGCCGCGCATGGGCTTGTCCACATACATGGTGTGCAGGCTTGGTGCATCAAAGCCGGTCAGCCACATGTCGCGCACCAGTACCAGGCACAGCGAGTCGCCGGGGTCGCGGAAGCGTTTGGCCAGCGCCTCGCGTTGCGACTTGGTGCGAATATGCGGCTGCCAGGCGGGAGGGTCGGATGCCGAACCGGTCATCACGACTTTAATCTGCCCCTTGTCATCTTCCTCCCGATGCCAGTCCGGGCGCAGCCGCACCAACTCACGGTACAGCTCGATGCAAATACGCCGGCTCATGCAGACGACCATGGCCTTGCCGTCGAGCGCTTCCAGACGCTGCTCGAAGTGAGTAACGATGTCCTGCGCGATCAGTTTCAAACGCTTTTCAGTGCCGACAATCGCCTCAAGTTGCGCCCATTTGGTTTTAAGCTTTTCCTGACGAGCGATCTCCTCACCCTCGGTTGCTTCCTCGAAACCGAGATCAATGTTCGGTCGCTCGTTCTCGTCGAGTGAGAGCTTGGCCAGCCGACTCTCATAATAGATAAGCACGGTGGCCTTATCCTCGACCGCCCGCTGGATGTCGTAGATGCTGATGTAGTCGCCGAACACAGCCCGAGTATTAGCGTCCTGCAACTCAATCGGCGTGCCGGTGAAGCCGACAAACGAGGCATGGGGCAAGGCGTCCCGCATATGCCGCGCGTAGCCGTCGATGAAGTCGTACTGACTGCGGTGGGCCTCGTCGGCAATGACCACGATGTTGCGCCGCTCCGACAGCAATGGATGCTGGCCATCTTTCTCCTCTGGGAAGAACTTCTGAATGGTGGTAAAGACCACGCCGCCCGACTCGACGGCGAGCTTGGCGCGCAGGTCGGCCCGGCTTTCTGCCTGTATTGGCGGCTGGCGCAACAAGTCACGGCAACGTGCGAATGTACCAAAGAGCTGGTCGTCCAGGTCGTTGCGGTCGGTCAACACCACCACGGTCGGGTTCGCCATCGCCAGCTCACGGACGATGCGTCCGGCATAGAAGGCCATCGTCAGGCTCTTGCCCGACCCCTGCGTATGCCACACCACGCCGATACGCCGGTCGCCGGGCTCGCCTCCGGGCTTACGGCCCGACTCATAACGGCCAAATCTCTCAACAACCTGTCCGGTCGCTAATTCCAACTCCGCAGCCCGTAGCGTTTCGGTCACGGCAACCCTGACCGCGTGGAACTGGTGATAGCCGGCCATTTTCTTGACCAATGCTCCGCTGCCGTCATCCTCGAACACGATGAAGTCGCGGACCAGCGAAAGAAAGCGTCCCGGTAGGCAAACGCCTTCAAGCATGACCTGCAATTCGGGCATATGCGAGTCGGCCAGTGTTTCGCCCGAGATTGTGCGCCAGGGCTTGAACCACTCCCGCCCGGCGGTCAGCGTGCCGATGCGTGCTTCGACTCCGTCCGAGACCAGCAGGGCCGCGTTCAGGTTGAACAGCGTCGGCAGTTCGGCCTTATAGGTTTGGAGCTGCTGCCAGGCGGTCCAGATGGTCGCGTCTTCGTCTGCCGGGTTCTTGAGTTCGATCACCCCGAGCGGCAGGCCGTTGGCGAACAGCACCACATCGGGCCGGCGCTCGTGTTTGTTCTCAACAACGGTAAACTGATTGACTGCCAGCCAGTCGTTGTTGGTGGGCGTATCGAAATCGATTGCCCGTGCCTGCGCGCCACGTACCGTCCCGTTGTCCGTGCGATACTCTACGGTCACGCCGTCTACGAGCATGCGGTGAAAGGCACGGTTGCGGGCCTCAAGTGTTGGCCCGTCCGGGTGGGTCAGCTTACGAAAAGCGTCGTCCAGGGCTTCGGTCGGCAGGTGGGGATTGAGTAGAGTGAGGGCATCGCGCAGCCGCCGTTCCAGCACCACCGCTCCGTAGTCGCTGCGCTCTGCACCCGGCGTATCGGGCGCGATGTCGGGGCCGTGGGCGATGCTCCAGCCGAGGCTTTCGAGCCAAGACAGGGCGGCGTCTTCGACATCACTTTCCGAAAATCGACTCATCTCGTCGCCCTTTGCTTCGCCCTATGGTCAGCCCAGATATCGTCGATGGATTTAACCTCCAAGGCATCCTTTATTTTCACGATTGCTTTGGGTGAATATCGAGGATGTCCCACGCTACCGATCCTAATTTCCTTAAAGTATTCTGGGTCCTCGCGAAGGCCCAAATAGTCGACGACCGCACGGGACTTGGGTGGGGTTAGACCGACATGCTGAGCCAATTGTGTTGCTCCGAGACTGTAGAAATCCAGCTCGTTCACTCGGCGTACTGCGACGACTGCCCCGGTTCCTTCGTCCTCCTTCAGGAGTTGGACAGGCGTTCCTTCCTTCTTGGTAAGACGAAGGTTAATGGTCGGGCCATTGGGCTCAGCGGTGATATTGATGGAAGCTACCCCTGGGAAAACAGATGACCAATCCTCACCATCAGAGAGACGCTTGCAGACTTTTACCAGCTCGTGGTCACTCGGCTGCTCGTAGTCTCCTTTCACCGCGCTTTCCAGCACGGCCAAGCTTCGTGCCCTAGCGATGGCATCCATCTTCTTTCTCGTTCCAGGTGCCAAAAGCCCCTTTATTTCATCGACCTCCTTGTCGAACAGAGCCGATAAATCTCTAGGCGCGGTCGTCGAAACCGGAAGGACTCTCTCAGGTAGTTCAAGCACAAGGTTATTGTCAAAAACATCGTCGTGAATATCACGGAAAAGAGTTACCCCCGTCTGCGCATAGAAGTACAACTGATGTTCTGACATATCGACTAGGTAGTGTTGGGCTGCATCACGCTGTCCGTTAATTGTTTGCAGGGTGAGCGCCTGTTCGTCGGTCAAAAATTTTACGTTTGCATCAGTGAGACCCTTTCGGACGCACGCATCAAATCCGATGGTTTGCTTTTCCCGCGTTTTCCGTATCTTGCCCTGTCTATGCCGAATTGCTGCCTTGAGAAGCATCTCGAATGCATGGTCGAGCATAATGAGCACAGCTTCTGTTCGACCGCGATCCCAGGGCCGGTTGAAGTGATCAATCGAGAGCACCAGCGCATTGATCGCCTTTTTGCGAAGTTGTCGGACCTCTTTTTTCACGTTACAGCATCCAACGTCTTCGCAGACTCATGAAGGCGGATTTCGCCGGACATAAGTTTGGGGAGTAGCGTGGCGCGCAAGGCAGCAAGAGTTCGGGATTTCTCTGCATTCTGAGAAGCGAGCAAAAAGAAGGGCTGAACTATCTCGCCAAACACTTTCGAGACATTACCTCCGCTGGGAAGTGGTAGCTGGTAATTTGAGAGGGCGCTTACAGGGACTCGCTGGCGGCCGCTCGAACCCGTCATACTTTGAATGGCAAACTCGCGGAAACCAGCACTCCGCGCAAGGCAATAGGCAAATTCATCGGGAAGCGGAGATTTGGGCCGCATGACGATATACTCGGTCGAGCCCCACCCGACCGTATCTTTTCCCAAGAAATCAACATACGCCGTCTTCCCGTTTTCCAGGCACGGTGTGATGCGGGCGACAAGCGTATCTCCGTTGGCAAAACGCGTTCCCGAACCAAAGGGCCGATCTACCACCGTGTCGGGTGTATGACCTTTCGTTGGCATATTTGCCATGTCGAGATACGGGGCTACTTCTCCTTTTCGGAGAGATCGCGTTGGGTTGACATCAATTGCTTCAGGGAGCGCCTTTACCTCCCACCCCTCCGGTATCTCCCCCAAATCTGAATCAACAAAGCGGTCAGGGAACAACGCCGCAATGCTTGGGTCCATTCCGTCAAGATACGACTGAGCGCGTTCCATGGTCCAATCAAGAGAGGAGTGATTGGGGGTGTGGTTTCTGAGGGCGGCTTTGGCATGAACGGGGTCGAAATCGACGAACCAACTCTTAAAGAGCGCCCGTGCCATTTCTTCGAGGGTTTCGTTCATGCGGCGGTTGAGTTCGATCTTGTCGTCGAGGGTGCCAAGGATGTAGGCGATGGCGCGTTGTTCGGGGAGGGGGGGTAGAGCAACCTCAAGTGCTCGCTGCGAAGTGAGACTAACATAAGGTGCCATGTCAGTTTCGCCAGCTCGCGCAGCAAGCTGTAAACTGAACGCGGGGGATCGAAGGAACGCATAGAGATATCTACGATCTAGGACGCTCTCGTCCAAACAGCGCCAGAATGTTGTCTGCGGACTGCACACAAAGGATGGGACATCATCAGGGACGAGAGCTACCTTGCCGACGGTTCCTTTGTGTGAGAGCAGAATGTCGCCTGGAGCGCCAATACCCTTCCTGATTCTTTGCCGTGCTATATCGTTAATCTTTGAAGCGCTATAGATAAGGACACGACCAGCATCCATGTCTGCCGCGCGGATGAATGCAACTCCTTCCGTGACGAACTCATCGCGCCGGGGTCGATATTCACCGTGGTTGCCGTCCTCGACAAGGAGAACACCATCTCGTTGAAGGTCCGCTACGGTTGCAGTGTCCCACTCTCCCCCAGCACTTCGCTCCCATGAATCGCGCCCCATGTCTTCGTCCGTTACCCTGCGTCAATTCGACGCCCGATGAAACACCAAAGCATCTACGATGTCGCCGGTACTCGGCGCTTCCTTGCGGCGCAAATCCGGCTCCTCATGCTGTCCTTCCCATTCCTCGGTTCCAACATCCAGTTGGATTTTGGTGACTGAGATACGCTCTGGCGCTATGTCGTCGAAGCCGCCTTCGTAACCGTTCACGACAACACGCAGGTCATTTGGGTAGGACCCTAATATCTGGATCAATTCTTTGACGGTCATGCTCTCTACGATCCTCCCCGAATCCCAGTCTCTTTAGATTCGCCTCTATGGCAGTATCCAGCTTCGCGGACTCGGCCTGCTGGGTGCGCAACGCCGCGACGAGGCGTTGCATCTTGTCCTCAAACGGCTCGCCGTCGTCCTCTTGCGCTTCCGCGCCGACGTAGCGACCGGGGGTCAGCACATAGCCGTGCTTACGCACCTCTGCCAGGGGTGCGCTCTTGCAGAAGCCGGGGATGTCGGCGTAGACGTCGTGCGTTTCACCCCCATCCTGACCTTCCCCCTGCGAGGGGGAAGAAAGGTGATTGCGCCAGGCGTGATAGGTGTCGGCGATGCGGGCAATGTCGGTGTCGGTCAGTTCGCGGTGGGTGCGGTCTGCCATGCGACCGAGCTTGCGGGCATCGATGAACAGGATTTCGCCGTGGCGACCGCCGGACTGCCTGTTCTTACGATTACGGGTCAGAAACCACAGGCAGGCCGGAATCTGGGTCGAATAGAAGAGCTGACCGGGGAGCGCCACCATGCAGTCCACCAGGCTGGCTTCGATCAGGCTTTTCCTGATGTGCCCCTTACCTGATTGGTTGGACGACATGGAACCGTTGGCAAGCACGAAGCCCGCCGTGCCGGTCGGTGCCAAGTGATGGACGATATGCTGTACCCAGGCGAAGTTGGCGTTGCCCTTGGGCGGGGTACCGTACTGCCAGCGCTTGTCTTCGGTCAGCCGTTCGCCGCCCCAATCGGAGATATTGAAGGGCGGGTTGGCCAGGATGAAGTCAGCCTTGAGGTCGGGGTGGCGGTCGTTGTGGAAGGTGTCGCCGTGGGCGATCTGGCCCTCGATGCCGCGAATGGCGAGGTTCATCTTTGCCAGCCGCCAGGTGGTGTAGTTCGACTCCTGGCCATAAATAGAGATGTCGGCCTTGGCACCCTGCGGTGTGCTGCTGCCATTACCGTTGCCGGATTGATGGGCACGGATGAACTCGACCGACTGCACGAACATGCCGGAGGAGCCGCAACAGGGGTCATAGACCCGACCTTGATAGGGTTCCAGCATCTCGACCAACAGTTTAACCACGCAGCGCGGGGTGTAGAACTCGCCGCCCTTCTTGCCCTCGGCGCTGGCAAACTGCGACAGAAAATATTCGTAGACGCGGCCCAACACGTCCTTGGAGCGGGCCTCCGCGTCGCCGACCCGGATATTGCTGATGAGATCAATGATCTGGCCGAGCCGCTGCTTGTCGAGCGCCGGGCGGGCGTAGTCCTTGGGCAGTACATCCTTGAGCACCGGGTTGTCGCGCTCAAGGCCGGTCATGGCATCATCGACGAGTTGACCGACCGTGGCTTGCCGTGCCTGGGCCTTGAGCTGCGTCCAGCGTGCCTCGGGCGGCACCCAGAAAATGTTCTCGGCGCGGTACTCGTCCGGGTCTTCGGGGTCGGCGCCCTCGGCCCGTTCGGCTTCGAGGCGGGCGTGCATCTCCTCGAAGGCGTCGGAGATGTATTTCAGAAAAATCAGGCCGAGAACGACGTGCTTATACTCGGCGGCGTCCATGCTGCCGCGCAGCGTGTCGGCCATACCCCAGAGTTCGGCCTCGTAGCCGGTTGTCGCGCTTTGGGCGGTGGCCTGCGAGTGATCGTCTTGTATCTTCTGTTCCCCTGCCACATCTTTTCCTTTCGCTCGCTTGAATAATACGCCACCGGCTCAAGCTGTCCAGATACGCCACCTGTAGTGATGAGATCATTGCCACAGGGACGTTTACAGGGATACGCCGGTAAGCGCGCATGGCATGAGCGCGACCCCGCTGCGGTCCTGGCCGATGTGAGAAACGAATATGTCTCGATTGAGGGAGCCAGGAACGAATACGGGGTTGTGATTGATCCGATTTCACACACTGTTGACGAAACTGCGACACAGCAGATGCGTGCCGCGCGAGCCAATGGAAAATGAACACATTCGGACAGGAGGGTAGAGCCAATGATTACGCCGCACATCATCGATCCGGGTTGGAAATGGGACGAAAATTTCCCGCTCTCACAAGGACTGAAGATCGGCAACCTCTTGTTTCTCTCGGGCCAGGTCGCGGTCGATACTGACGGTCGGGTCGTTGGCAAGGGCGACCTGGGGGCGCAGACGCGACAAGTCTTTGAGAATATGAAAACGGTCTTGGAGCAAGCGGGTGCGACCTTCGATAACGTGGTGAAAATGACGAGCTATTTCACTACCAATATCCAGAACTACGAGGAGTATTTCGCGGTCCGACGGGAATACTTCACCAAGTTCAACCCGGCCAGTACGGGCGTCCAGGTTGCCGCCCTGGCGTTTGAAGACCTCCTGCTGGAGGTTGAGGCTATCGCCTATTTGCCGGATGAGGCGTGACGCATTACGGTTGTTCACGTTATCAGGAGGACGCGTAAAACTGCGCCACCCTTACGAAATTGCACCACCGTCAGCCAAATTGCCACAGCACCAAGATCAGTGTGTGGCAAGTAACGACTGCGGATCAAAGGCGACACCTGCCTTAAACACCGTTGCGATCTTTCGGGTATTCTGAATGTTATCTAAAGGGTCAGCAGTCAGGACCACCAGGTTTGCGGTCTTGCCAACCTCAACCGTTCCCTGCGTGTCCAGGATGTCGAGCGCTTCAGCATTGTCTCGTGTGGCAATCTTCAGCACTTGCGCAGGTGGAATGCCGGCATCAACGAGTAATTCCAACTCGCGATGAAGACTCACACCTGGAATAACGAATGGATTGGGGGTGTCCGAACCGGCCAGGATACGCACGCCGCGATCATACATCATTTTTGTGAGGCCCAGGACCTTAGGCCAGGCTGCCTTCGCTTCCGCAAAATCTTCGGCTGTCCAACCTGATGAGTGCCCGCCCTGCTTCCAGCTGTCCACTACCACTGCTGGGGTCAATCCGAGCTCTGGATGATCGCTGTAGGACGGATCATCCCCCCAAAAGACCGCTTCAAATACCACCAACGTTGGATCAACGGGTATTCTCTGTTCGACGAGTACCGTAATCATTTCATCGATTTCCGCTCCGTTGAGATCAACCCGAGCGGGCCATTGGTAGAGCGCGCGCATATCTGTGAACTGCACATACTCGGCTCTCTGAGCAGCCGGGAGAAGAGAGGCTGCGGTGGGGATAGCGTGGACTAGGCCATCTATTTTGCACTTGCCAGCCTGAGTCCAACTTGTCGCGGACAGATGCCCCAACGCTTTGATACTGTTCGCCTGCGCCTCTTCAATCCCGGCGCAGACAAGTTCGGGTGGCAGAGAAATATAGAGTTTAATGAAATCAACTCCGGCGGCGGCCTGCCTGCGGACCTCTGCCCGGACTTCTTCCTCGGTACGGACTTCGGACACAAAGTCTCCCACCCAGTAACTGGGCGGCGCGTCGATCACGTTTCCAGCTACGTACAGATCAGGTCCGATGAGCGTTCCGGCTGCGATCGCCTTTTTCAAAGCCACCGATTCAGCCGTTAAGCCCGCTGTGCTGCGGACGGTGGTGATACCCATGGCCAGCAGGGTCTTCAAGAACTGTTCGGTTGCAGCCGCGTCATAGCCTACGCGCATCCTGACCCTGCCATTGACCTCTTGCGGTTGGAAAGGACCAACGGGAATATGGGCATGCATGTCAGTCAAGCCAGGGATAATATACTGTCCTGTCACGTCTCTGATGGTTGCGTCAGCTGGATACCGAAACTCTCCCTTTGTGCCCACCGCCACAATCGTACCGTCGCCCATCGCAACGACTGCATTAGGCCGAGATTCTCCCCCCGTGCCGTCGATCAGCGTTCCGCCCTCCAGGACGATGAGGTTATTGCCAGCAAGGAAGGTCGCTGTAGGAGAGTTCCCGGCTATGAAGAAGCTGGAAAGTAGTACAACGTACAGCCAGACAGTGTCGCGTGACATATGGCCACCTCAGCCAGGCAGCACGCATTCCTGATACACTGCCTGCGCGCCCATCTCGACCTCGACCTCGGTGACCGGCGGACGGGCGTAGTGCCAGCGCAGGCCGTGATGCCCCCCGCTGGCCAGGCCGGGCAGAATCTCCGTTTCCAGTAGCGGGTGTACATCGTGAACGGTGTACAGCTCGACGGCCGTCACATCGGTCCAGGCGAGGCTGAACTCCTGTAAGCGGTCCGCCAGGATTTCGAGAACCGCCTGCGCCTTTTGGCTGAGGCCCCGCGGCGACACGTCTCCGCGGCTGACGATTTCGGACCCTTTTTCGGACCGCTGGATTTCAGCCGCCCCGGACAGGACAAAGCTGGGACGGTCGTGGTCCGTGGGTACGGTGTAGGAAAACCCGTAGAGTGAGGGCTCGGCGACCGGATGGACGGCCAGCGCCACATTGGTCCGCGCCGTCGGGTTGAGGCCATCAACAAGGACACCCCAGTCCGCGATCCGCTGGACGTAGGGTTCATTAAACTCGGCAAACCCCTGAGGTGAGAGTGGTTGCGGGATGCGCAACTCCATACCGCACAGGGCCTGGATGGGCCGGCCGAGCTGCTGGAGGTGGCGCGCAATCAGGTCATAGCCCTTTTCCAGCGCGGGCAGCGGATGAAAGGTAGCGTGTACCACCTCATAGCCGGGCTGGGCTCGGCAGCCGGAAGAAAAAGGGCCGCCGCTTTTGATAAACGTGAAATTGCCGTCGGGTTGATCTATGAGCATAGAAGCATCCTTTAGTGAAGAAGATTTGCCCGATCAGTAGCACTCTTCCTCCCCCCTAGGCAACAATGTTGTCGCTGTGTGGCTGGGTTTCTTAGCGTGATACGTCTCGAATCGATATTGACACACGACTAGGCCGGCGTGATAAGCGGCTCGGCTGACACAATAATGCCGTTATTGTCCGCATACACAAACTCACCCGGCTGAAAGGTGACGCCCCCGAACGTGACAGGAATATCGAGGTCGCCAATGCCACGTTTCTCTGTTCGTAGGGGAATGACTCCGAGCGCCTGCACTCCAAGCTCCAAGGCCCGGATGGCGTCAACATCCCGAATGCAGCCATAGATAATGCACCCCTCCCAGCCATTCTGGAGTGCCGTGGCTGCGATCATATCGCCCAGCAAGGAACGGCGCATAGAGCCGCCCCCGTCCACGACCAATACTTTTCCTTGCCCCGGCTTGCCGGCGTTCTCTTTTACCAAGGAATTATCTTCGTGACATTTTATGGTCACGATCTTGCCACCAAAACAGACCTTGCCGCCGTAATTGGTAAATAACGGTTCCACAACGCGGACACGGTCTGGGTGGGCGTCACATAAATCTGTTGTCAGGAATTGCATACGCGATTACGCTGCCCCTTCAACCACAATCATTTTCGCGTGAGAGGCGCTGTGCCGGATGCCTTTAGGCTCACGGTACTCTTCTGAGTTATACCAGGCCTTGGCTTGTGCCACGCTCTCGAATTCGAGCACGACCACCCGGTTGGGTTCCCAGTCGCCCTCCATATTTTCTGCGGCTCCCCCCCGGACGATGAACTTCCCGCCGTAGGCTTCAACTGTTGCTGGGACGAGTTTGGTGTAGCCGGTGTACATCTCGGGGTCGGTCACCTGGACATCCACAATGATATAGGCTGACATGTCCTTCCTCCTGTTCTGCTTTCTGCTCTTGCGTGCCTTCTGCCTTAACCCAAGATGACACGCAGGGCGAGTCTTCCCGACATCTTATCCCAGGGCTAAAGCCTCAAGGGTATACCGGATGCCGTCCCGTGCCGCGGCATCCGGCAGATAGTTGGTGAAAGTCGGATGTATGGGGTAGACAATGGGCAGCGTCACCCCGGCTTCTCGGTAGCGGGCGATCTTTTGGAGACACTGCTCAGCGGAACCATAGACGGCGAAGGCGTCAACCATCTCAGTAGTGACCAGAGCGGCGGCCCCATCCATATCGCCACGTGCAGCGCAGGTCCGCATACGCGCGACCGTCTCCGTATAGCCGCGTCTTTCAAAATACTGTGCATACAGGACATACGCGCTCACATGAATGGCCGTCACGTATTGCATGGCGCGTTTTGCCGCTGCGGGGTCCGGGCTGACACAGCACGGCAGATAGCAGCCAATATCAATGGCAGACGGATCACGACCAGCTCGCCGCGCCCCGCGTCGGACCGCTGACAGAACCTCCGGAACGCTATCGAGCGGGACAAAAATAGGCAGGATGCCGTCGGCGATCTCGCCCGCCAGCGCCAGGGTCTTTTCCGACAGCGCCCCAAAGTAGCACGGGATCGTGTCGCGGTAGGGGTGAAGCCAGGGTTCGTAGTCAGTAATCTGGAAGATCTGACCGGCATAATTGATGTGCTTGCCCTCGGCGGCGCCTTTCAGAACGGTTCGGACAATCTCGGTTGTTTCGCGTAGCCGGCGTAGGGGCCGGTCAAAAGGGAAGGGGCGGCCCGGTTCCGGATTATCCCGCGCGTGGTGGATTTCCGAGTGACCAATGCCTAAGCCTAATCGAAAGCGGCCTTCTGAAATAGCATCCACAGTCGCGGCTGCGGTGGCAATAGTTGTCGGGTTGCGCGTAAAAATTGTGGCTACGCCTGTCGCAAGAATGATATCCGAAGTTTCACGCGCGCACGCCGACAGTACGCCAAAGGCATCGGCAAAGCTTTCGATCAGGTAGGCAGACTCATATCCTTTTTGATCTGCAAGGCTGACGCAGTCAATCAGCTCATTGACCGACATCCCGCCCCAGAAACCAACGCCGATGCGGTTCATATGTATCCTCCTTTCTCTTGTTTATTGTGGAGGACGGTGAAAAATACAAGAGAACGCGCCCTGGTCTACGCTCAGCTTCCACGTGTTTGCTCCGGATTCCTTGACAAACTTTCTCGTCAGACAGGATAATTCACGATCAACCAAAAGGGAGGGACCACTATGGCAGACGATCTCGCAAAAATGGATGCAACCGCGCAGGCCGAGCTTGTTCGGAGCGGAGCAGTCAGTCCGCGTGAACTTGTGGACGCGGCTATCGAGCGGGTGGAGAAGCTCAATCCGCAACTCAACGCTGTGATTCGTCCGCGCTATGAAAAAGCGCGGACCGAGGCGGACTCGGCAAGCTTACCCGACGGCCCGCTCAAGGGGGTGCCGTTCCTGCTGAAAGACCTGTTCTGCGTGCATGCGGGTGATGAAATCCACAGTGGCTGTAAGGGGCTCAAAGCGGCGAACTACACGGCCCCGCACAGTACCTATCTGGCCGACAAATTCCGCGCCGCCGGCCTGATTACAATTGGCCAGACCAACACCCCGGAATTCGGCTTCGCCACCACGACGGAGCCGGAAGCCTACGGGCCAACCCGGAATCCGTGGAATACCAACCACTCGACAGGTGGGTCGAGCGGCGGCAGTGCCGCGGCGGTAGCCTCGCGTATAGTTCCTGTGGCGCACGCCAACGATGGCGGCGGGTCGATTCGCATTCCGGCCAGCGCGTGTGGCCTGGTCGGTCTGAAACCCAGCCGGGGGCGTTTATCGCTCGGGCCGGATTATGGCGAAGCCTGGGCCGGCTGTATTGCCGAAGGGGTGGTCTCTCTGTCCGTGCGTGACGCGGCCACCGTCCTTGACGCGACCGCCGGGAGTATGCCGGGCGACCCGTATACGGCTCCCGCGTGTGAGGGCTCGTTCGCCGAGGCCGCCCAACGTGAGCCCGGCTCGCTCCGCATCGGCCTGATGACCAGGCGTCCGGGTAATCAAGACGCCCTGCATCCCGAATGTGTAGCCGCGGCAGAAAATACGGCAAAGCTGCTGGAGTCCCTCGGGCATCGGGTCGAGGCTGCGTACCCGGAGGCGCTGGACGAGCAATGGGGTGCTCCCTTTGGCACGATTGTACTTGCCCACTCCGCCCGGACCGCGGAAGACGTTGCCGACGCGCTTGGCCGCGAAGTTGGTCCGGGCGATTTTGAGCGCTACACCTGGGATCTCATGAACCGGGGCCGGTCCATCGGTGTGACGGAGTATATTGCCGCGCTCGAATGGCTGGAACGCTGGGAACGGCGTCTCGCCGCCTGGTGGGCCGAGGGGTTTGACCTGCTCCTCACTTCGACCCTGAGTTCGCCGGCGCCGCCTTTGGGTCAATTGTGCAGCGCCGCGGCCGATCCGGATGAGGTGTATCGGCGGGTGATCGACCTGATTCCGTATACCCCGGTTGCAAATGTGACCGGCCAGCCGGGAATTTCCTTGCCCTTGCACTGGAGTGAAGACGGCCTGCCGGTTGGCGTACATCTCATGCCTGCGTACGGACGGGAAGACGTGTTGCTCAGCGTTGCGGCTCAGCTTGAACAGGCTCAGCCATGGATAGATAAACTGCCGCCGGTCTGCGCCTAATACAGACGGCCTTCCGGGCTCACGATCTGTGAGAATAGAGAGGAAGGCCATCTTTCCGTTTCCCCTCCTTGGAGGGGTGCCGCGTAGCGGCGGGGTGGATCTGCTCGTAGGGGTGTTCCAGGAACCCACCCCGGCCTTCGGCCCCCCCTCCCAAGAGGAGATTTTTGCTCCTTCTCCCCTGAAGGTAGCGAGTAGGTCGGATTAGCGCAGCGTAATCCAACAAGAACGGCGATGTCGGCTTACGCCTTCGGCTAAGCCGACCTACAAGACTAAACAGCTGAGCGGCGGTCAGCCGCTCTCCTCCGGCTTGGTCGTATCCGCCCGCCGCTCCCCATACCAGAACTCCAGCCCTTGGCGTTGCCGCAGCGCCCGCGGCCCGGTGCGGAGCAGATAGCCAAACAAGCGAAAGGTCTCTCGGAGTGAATACACCCGGAGTTTGCGACCGGAAGTAATCACGTGCTCGCGCAGAATAACGAATCTGCCGTGTTTGCGGAGCGCCAGACTCAGCCAGACTTCTTCCGACGCATAGCGCGTCTCGTCAAAACCGCCCACGGCTTCAAAGGCCGACCGCGTACAAAACAGAAAGCTTCCGCTGGCCAGGCCCGTCAGGCTGTACAGGGGCGACGCGATACGCTCGGCGATTTTGCCATACCACGGTAGCGGCCGGTCAAAGCGAAACCGGCTGCCGCCACCTACCGCCCCTTGTTGGAGGGCGCGAACGGCCGCGTGGAGGAGGGGGGCGTTGACCCAGGTATCCGCGTCAATAAAGAAGAGATATTCACCCTGCGCTGCGCGCGCTCCAGTGTTGCGGGTCGCCGCAATATGCCGCTTCCTGACCGTAAGGACACGCGCCCCACCGGCCGCGGCGAGCAAGGCGGTCTGATCGGTCGAGGCATCGTCCACCACCAGAATTTCACAGGCTGTGTCTAGGGACTGAACGGCCTGCTGTAGGGCCTGGAGCGTCTGGCCGATGTTAGCCTGTTCGTTATAGGCGGGAATAATAAACGAGATCACACGGATTGACCTGAGGGTAGCGCAGCCGGTGCTTCCACTGTGCGGCTTTGTCCGTACAGGCCCAGGAGTTCGTTCAGGGCTAACGAAGCAACCACAACCAGACCGCCGACAATGGCGAGATCGCTGGGCCGTTCCCCCACGCCGATCCACACCCACAGCGGACCAAGGATCGTTTCCAGGAGAGCCAGGAGACTGACTTCGACCGCGGTAATATGTCGTGCCGCCAGCGTCATGAGCAGGCATCCCAGCCCACCCTGAAGGGTGCCCATACATGCCAATATGCCGATGTCTTGCCACACGGCGTGAAGCGGCAGGCTGAAGGGCAGGGCCACGGCGCTGGAGATGAGCGCGGCAACCAGTATAGCCGGCGTCATATCGGCTCGCGACTGACTGTGACGCAGTAAAATCACACAGGCTGCAAAGGTTACCGCAACGCCAGCGGCTATTATACTCCCAGTCAGTGTTCCGGCGGTGAAAGAATCGAGACACATGGCGACGATGCCGGCCAGCGCGATGCTCATCGCCACGTAGCGACGCACCGGCACCAGTTCCCCCAGAAACACCCGGCCAAAAAGCGCGGCCAGAAAGGGCGAGGTGCTGATGATGACGAGGGTATGCGCCACCGTTGTCTGAGTAACGGCGAGAATGAAACCCAGGAATGAGGCCGCCAGACACAGACCGGCCAGGAAGCCGCCCAGCCCGATGGCGACGACCGCTCGTCGCACCTGGCCCGCGTAGCGAAAAGAGAGCCAGACGACCAGGAACACCCCCATGCTGAGCGAACGCCAGAAGGCGATCTCCCAGCTATTGGGGACGCTGACGGAGCGGACAAACAGGCCGCCCGTGCTCCAGCACAAACTTGCGCCGAGCATGAGCAGCAGGCCCTTGAGATGCTGTGGGTTCCGGGTCCGATCAAAAAACGTCGCGTTACGGCTTGACGGCAATCGCTTCCACCTCGATCAGGAGCCCCGGAAAGGCCAGGCCGGCCACCACAACGGCCGTACTGGCCGGCGGATTGCCGCCGAAGATGTCTCCGCGCGCTTCGAGCATCTCCATGAACTTGCTGCCGTCGGTGATATAGGTATTGATCTTGATAATATGCTCCATCTTGGCGCCCGCCGCGGCCAGGACCGCCTTGATATTGCGGAAGACCTGGCGGGTCTGGGCTTTCATATTGCCCTTGCCAACCAGCTTGCCCTGCGGGTTGAAAGCGACCTGGCCGGATACATAAATGGTGTTGCCGATCTGCTTTGCCTGGGCCAGAGGCAGCTTATCGTCCCAGCTCCAGCCCGGATCGATAATCTTCGCAGCGGCTGCATCGGGTGCCGTGGTGGCCTGTCGCGTTCCTTTTTTTGCCTTTTTCGTCGCCATGATATGCCCTCCTTACATTTTCCGTCATTACTACTTACTTCTCGGCCAAACTCTTCATTCAGCTCCCCTCCCTGGAGGGGTGATGCGTAGCATTGGGGTGGGTTTCCCCTGTCCTTTTGTCATACCCTGCTGGTGCGCAGGGCGCACCCTACAAAAAAGTTCCTCTCCCGCCGGGAGAGGGTTTATGCACATACCGGTGGACGCTTGTCCATCCACGGCTGGGCCTGCTCGATCTGGGAGCCAATCCGCAGCAGCAGGTCCTCCTGGCCGTAGGCCGGTACAAAATGGACCCCGACCGGTAGGCCGTCCGGGGTCCAATGGAGCGGCAGCGACAGACCTGGCTGGCCTGAGACATTATTCGCTGGCGTGAATGGAATGACCTCAAGGTTACGCTCCCACTTGGCGAGGTTGTCATTGCTTGGCCCACCCATATCGCCTAAGCGCGGCGGCGGTTCGCCAAGGGTTGGAGTCACCAGGAGATCAAAGCCACTGACCCACCAACTGGCCAGGCGTCGTGCCCAGGCGTGCAACCAGTTCATTGATGAAAGATAACTGGTTGCGGAAATCTTGCGGCCCTCTTCCACAAAACGCCAGGCATACGGCTCAATATCGCCTTCGCCGATTCTCTGTCCGGCCGCGGCTTCGATCTCATCCGCAGTCAGGGCTGAGTGCGCATTGACAACATGGGTCCAGTGGTCAAGCCACTCTGCTTCGTCATACGCTTCGGGATGGGCGATCTCGACCGTATGGCCGAGCGATTCGAGCAGCTTGCCCGTCTGCTCGACTGCGATCTTACATTCCGGATGCAGCGGCGCATCGTTGCGAGGCCGCTGGAGCATGAGGCCAATACGGAGCGTGCCAGGGTCGCTGTCGGCTTCTTCTTTGTATGGGCGGACAGGGGTAGGGGCGGCATAGGGATCGCCGGGCATGACGCCGTGCATAATGTCGAGAATGCCGGCCATGTCGCGGACCGAAAGCGTCATCACCCCTTCATTGGCCATGCCATGCCAGCACTCGCCCATACCAGGACCAAACGAGACACGGCCACGGCTCGGTTTAAGACCAATAATGCCACACATGCTGGCCGGAATGCGTAGCGACCCACCCCCATCGCCACCATGCCCGACAGTGACAATACGGGCAGCGACAGAAGCAGAACTGCCGCCGCTTGAGCCACCAGGAGAATGATTGAGATTCCAGGGGTTATGGGTCGGACCATAGGCCGCTGGTTCGGTCGTTCCCATCAATCCCCACTCCGGGGTGTTGGTCCGACCGACACTGATAAAACCGGCCTCGCGAAACTTCACTGACAGATAGGTATCTTGCTTGGAGGTGAAATTCAGCCGCTTCAGGAACTGCATACCGTTATGCAGCGGCTCCCCGGCCGGCCCGCCGAGCAAATCTTTCATCACAAATGGGACGCCTCGAAAGGGACCGTCCGGCAGGTCGGCGGCCTGGGCCTGGCTGCGCGCCTTTTCAAACAGGGGATGAATCACCGCGTTGAGCTGGGGGTTGAGTTGTTCGATCCGGGCAATCGCGGCCTCGACCAGCTCCAGGGGTGTAGCCTCACCCGTTCTAACGAGTTCGGCCTGGGCGGTCGCATCCAAATAGGCGAATTGGTCTGGCATGACGAAACTCCTTTGGGCTGCTCGGCAAGAGCCGACGGGCTCAGTCTAAAATGGCAATCCCGCTGATCTCGACCATCTGCTCGGGAACAAAGAGGCCCTTAATCTCGACCCAGGTACTCGTCGGCGAATAGCCCCCGAATGCCTCGCGAAAGATGTCGGCCGTTTTCTGGAGCTCGGCCATATTCGTGGTATAGACGGTTTGGGCGACCCAATTTTTGAACGTCGCTCCCTCGGCGGCCAGACACCGTTTGATGACCTCCAGGGTCTGTGCGACCTGGGCGCGGATATCTCCGACCCCGACGACCGCAACATTCTCCAGGTCGCCCTTGAGGGGGGTGACGCCCGACAGATAGAGCGTATTCCCGGCCCTGATGTTTTGGGTGAACCCGTAGGTCTGGAAGACCTCGTCCGAAAGATAGCCCACCTCTGGGTTGCTGCGTGTGATCATAGACTGCCTCCTTTATTTAGTGGAATCGATCTCGACTGTATGAAAAATGCTGGAGCCGCGTCAAGGGAAAATGCGGAATCTTGATCCCGGACCTTTCACTCAGAGCCCAATATCTGCTGCATCTCCGCGTCAGTCGGAGCCTTTGGACAGGTCGGCAGGACTGAGTGCAGCTCATCCCAGGGCTGGCCGCGCGCGGTCCAGACATTGACCGCAGGCTGAAACTGACTCGGCTCATCTCGGCTGGCGGCCCAGACCCCTATCAGGTCAGGAACCAGTTCGGCCAGGATAAAGACCGGCGAGCCACACTGCGGGCAAAAGCCGCGACGTACGGCATTACCGCTTTCTGCCTGCACTTCATAATAGGCGACTGCTCCGGTGCTGGAGAGCGCAGTCTTGGGGACATATGAAACCGGGCAAAACGCACTGCCACTCGCGCGTTGACAGTCCCGACAGTGACAGTTCCACGAGAACACCGGGTCAGCCGTACACTCATATCGAACCGCGCCACACGCGCAGCCACCAGAGAACGGGCTAGACATCACGGCCTCCTTTCCGTTCCCTGGCTGTATCACCCTGACGGCCCGGAAGCTATCTCCTCGGGAACCGGGGGGACGACCGACCGCGGGGTGAGCGTGATGCTGACAGCCGCAGGACGGCATTGCCTATCCCCGGCCACACGCGCAGCAGGCCAAACGTCGAACGGATGACAATCCAGACCGTCATCGCCAGCCACACCTGAGTAAAGGCATGCGCGTGCGTGGGGTCGATAAGCATAAGGAAAAGAACGCCGGTACCCGTGGCCACGCTCATCGCATTGCGCAGATAAGCATAATCGCCAGTTCCCCAATGAATACCATCGGTGACAAAGGACAGCGCGTTGAGTGGCTGGGTCAAGGCGCAGATGAGAAGTCCGGTCAGGAAAAGAGAGTGGGCGCTCGGAGGGACTAAAAGAAACGCAAGGAGATTATCAAAGAATACAAGAGCGAGTAAAAGAAGGCCGCCGGTGCTCAGAGCCCACCAACACGCAAGACGAGCAGCCTGTCGAGCGATAGCCACACGCGTCGCGCCGATGCCAGTCAAAATCAGAAGTCAGTTTTGTCTGCTGAGCGAATAGTGCCAAGTCGCGGTAATAGAAGTCAGTTTTGTCTGCTTAGTAATAACCCAAAGTGCCCACGCCATGCCAATAAACTGACTCAGAATTGTTGCTCAGGCGGCGCCAGCAATGCCTAGTGCCGGAATCGAGCCAATTCCAAAAATCAAAATAGGATCCAGAACGATATTGACCAGACTCATCCCCCCAGCGATCCACAACGGCATTCTCATATCTTGCAGCCCACGCAGCACGCCAAAGGCAGCAGTCACTACGAGACTGGGAACAACTCCGAGCAGGCGAATTTGAAGATAGATTTGCGTATCCGTCTGGACGACGGTATCCGCGCTCATCCAGACGGAAAAGCGTTCGACTCCCGGCCAGGTTAGGAGCGTAAGGCCCAGTCCTAAAAGGACGGCGAGTATCAGACCGAGACTGGCCACACTGCCGACTCGTTGCGCCTTTCCTGCCCCGATGGCGTGCGCCACCTCCGTCTGCGTGCCGACGCCCAGGAAATTGAATATCCACAGGACGCCGGACATAAGCGCGGTTGCCGCGCCCAGCCCGGCTGCCGACGCCGCGCCCAGCCGTTCCACAAAAGCGGTATCAACCAGGCTGGCAAACGGCTCGACCACGAGGGACGCCATGACGGGCAAGGTGAAGGTAATGAATGTGTGGTGGGGACGGTGGACGAAGGGATGCGTGTCCGGAGACTCAGCGGGTGCAGTCATAGTCCTGAATTCCCCTTCCTGCTCCCTCTCCCCGTGAGGGAGAGGGCTGGGGAGAGGGGTGTCTGCGCCACGGCCCCGTCCTCATTTGCATCACACGTTTGGGAGGGGTGCCACGAAACGGCGGGGGGGCACTGCTTCTGCTTATCCAGCTATGAGCGGCACATCCGGCAGATCCGCGACGAGCGCATCGTAAGTCCCATGCGTCCGCAATGACCGGACTACAACCGGCAACGGTTCTGACCAAATCTCCGGTAGATCAGCTTCCCCTTCCCATTCAAGAGAGAAAGCCAATTGCTCTTGGGGTGGAATAAATTGCGCATCAATATGAGACTGGCCGGTCTTATTGCCACGCGGGTCAATACGATACCAACCAATGTCCGGCAGATGGACCGCATTCAGACCATGCAAACAGAAAGGCGCGCCGTCTTCGTTAATGCTCAGCCGCTGGTAGCACAGCCCGGTTGGAATGGCATTCGCGCGCAAGAGCGCGGCCAAGAGATGGCTCTTGGCATAGCAAAAGCCCGTCCCCGCTTCGAGGACCTCAGACGCCGTACAGGTGACCGGATTCAGCCGAAAATCAACACTGTGCTTAATTGTATCTCGTACCCACTCAAAGCAACGCTGCGTAATGGCAAAAGGATCGCTCAGTCCTTGAGCCAGGTCTAGTGCGCATTCCCGCACCTGAAGGTGTTGATAGTTGATAATGCCGGATGACTGAAGATACATCTGTTGCATAGATCACATGACTTAACAAAGAAATCGGCCAAAGGCGAGTTTGTATCAAGAACCGGCTTCAGATAATGGGGGAGTAGTATGACAGTTGAGCTCTATCTTGCCTTTATCCTCACTGCGTTACTCGTAATTGCCTCCCCCGGGCCAACCTCGTTCCTAGTGCTTGCCCATGCAATGGGAACGAACAGACGCTCTCCTGCCTTCGCTATTGCCGGCATCCTGTGTAGCAACGTCGTCTTTGTCACGGTGACCGTGCTTGGGCTGACGACCGCCTTGACCGCTTCGCAGCCGATTCTCGTTTTTATTCGTACCCTCGGAGCGATGTATTTGATCTATCTGGGCGGGAAGCAAATTCTAACGGCGTTCAAAGCGGATGGATTCCGTGGACCGGGACGAGCAGTTTCCCCCGTATCGCACCTGCACGAGCGGACAGCTTTTTTTCAGGGCTTTCTTACCTCAATGACTAATCCCAAAGCCTTGCTGTTCTATTTCTCGCTCTTCTCTCAGTTCGTAGATTCAGGGGCCGATGTGGTCCGCCAGCAGATTATTCTTGGAGTAACATATATCTTCATCGTCTTTGTGGTGTTGACTGTCTATGCCGCCTTGGCCAGTAGAGCCACACTCTTTTTTCAGCAGCCCGCCCGATTACGTTGGCCCCGGTGTTTGAGTGGAGGCTGCTTGATTGCCACTGGCGCGTTTATGGCAAAAACGGCCCGTGGCTAGGTCAACGCAGAGAGACTGAGAGCAGGAATGCTACGCATCACGACAATCCTGGGCTATGCCGCTGACCCAGAGATAGCGGAACGGCTCCACACAATCAGCCATGCTGCTGGACTGGAAACCCTGCTCCTTGATCGGGCTGACGCCAAGCGACATCGCTTGCGGGCGACAACGGATAGCGGGACGGATGTGGCCATTGCTCTGCGTCGTGATGAATATTTGAGTGACGGAGCTGTGCTGTATCTTGAGGACGATAAGGCCATCGTCGTTCGGATGACAGATGAGACCTGGCTGACCTTTTGTCCCATTGATACGTCCGCCGCACTTGAGTTGGGTTATCTTGCCGGCAACATGCATTGGCGCGTCAAATTCTCGAATAGTCAGATTCTGATTGCCAAAGAAGGACCGGAAGATGAGTATCTTGATCGGCTGGTGCCTTTCCTGACGAGTGGCAGAGTGGAGCGAGTGGAACATGACTGACCCGATTGCACTGCTGACTGCTCTACAACACGGCGATAGCTTTTTCCCCAGCGGTGGCTTTGCCGCTTCGTGGGGACTGGAGACGCTGTTCGCAGATGTATACGTGCATGACGCTGATACACTGCTGCACTTCGTCCAAGGCCAACTCCGACATCGTTGGGCAAGGTGTGACCGACCCGCCCTCATTCGCGCCCATCGGGCACAGGGCAGCAACCAAAACGATCTGGAGGAGATTGCCAGGATTGATGCAGCAGTGGAAGCTCTCGCGCTTGCGCGTGAACTGCGTGTCGTATCGCGTCGTACCGGACGTGCCTTGTTGCGCGTTCATGCCCGGCTCCAGACGCCTCACGCAGCCGCCTATTTGGATGCGGTCAAAGCCGGGCAGGCGTGGGGGCATATCCCTGTCGTTCAGGGCCTTGTCTGGAGAGGCGTCGGGTTGGACGAAGAGACTGCCACGCTGCTGTCCGGACATATCCAATGCGTGGCGTTTGTGAGTGTCGCCATCCGGCTCGGCTTTGTCAGTCATATACAGGCGCAACTGATTGTTCAGCAGACACGACAGACCGTGCTCACACTTCTTTCCGGACCCCTGCCTGAATTGTTAACAAGCTTTACGCCAGTTGCGGATATTGCCATGATGCGGCATGAGACGCAGGCGACGCGCTTGTTTGCGAATTGACCCGCCCAGCGCAGGCTTTATCTCCAGGGGGAATAACAATGCTGAACCTCACACCCACGGAAAACGAACGCCTCACTATTTTTATGGCGGCCGAACTTGCTCGCCGCCACAAAGCCAAAGGTCTCAAGCTCAATGCCGCCGAAGCCATTGCCTATATCACGGATGAGCTGCTTGAGGGCGCGCGTGAGGGGAAATCGGTCGCCGAACTCGTGAGCCTGGGGTCAACGCTCCTGACGACCGATGACGTGCTGCCCAACGTTGCTGAGCTGGTGTCTCGGATTATGGTGGATGGGCTGTTCGCGGACGGGACTAGGCTCATTGCCGTGTATAATCCGATCCGACCCGGCTCCGAGCCTCTGCCTGAATCTCCCTATGGGCGACCGGGCGCGATCATCACGCCGGATGAAGAGATCGCACTCAACCAGGGCCGCGCAACACTCACCCTCGATGTCATCAATACCGGGGATCGCGCCATCCAAGTCGCCAGTCATTTTCACTTCTTTGAAGCCAATAAAGCCCTGGAGTTTGAGCGGGCGCGGGCGTTTGGCATGCGCCTGGACGTGCCGGCTGGCGCGTCTGTGCGTTTTGAGCCCGGCATGAAGAAAGAAGCCCGGTTGGTCACAATTGGTGGTACTGGAGAAGTCACCGGTCTCAATAATCTCACGAATGGGTCCATTCATTCCGAAGCGGTCAAGCAGGCCGCTCTCCAACGGGCCAAAGAACAAGGCTTTAAGGGCGCATAGGAGAGACTACATTATGGCAAGACTGACACGCGCGGCCTATGCGGCTACGTATGGGCCAACAACGGGGGATATGGTGCGTCTGGGCGACACCTCGCTGCTGGCTGAGGTTGAGCACGATCATGCTGTCTATGGTGATGAGTGTATGACTGGCGCTGGCAAGGTGATGCGCGACGGGATGGGATTTCACGCCCACACGACCGCGGCGTCAGGCGGGCTGGATATGGTTGTCCAAAACGCCACGATCATTGACCCGGTGCTGGGCATTGTGAAGGGTGATATTGGCATTAAGGACGGCCGGATAGTTGGGGTGGGAAAAGCCGGGAATCCCGCTATCCAAGCTGGTGTCCGGCCTGAACTGATCTGCGGTCCGTGTACGACCATCGTGCACGGCGATGGTCTGATCATTACCCCAGGCGGAGTGGAAGCGCACGCCCACTTCCTGTGTCCGCAGCAGTGTGAACACGCCCTGGCCAGCGGCATTACGACCATCATTGGTGGAACCATGGGGCCGCATTTTGATATTAGCTGTGCGGGGCCGAACAATCTGGCCAAGATGCTGAAGGCCTGTGAGCAGTATCCACTGAATTTTGGCTTTCTGGGACGAGGCAACTCTCACGCCGGAGCAGCGATTGAGGAGAGTGTGGCCGGCGGGGCGATTGGCATCAAGGTCCACGAAGATTTTGGAGCCATGCCGGCCACCATAGACTGCGCGCTCACGGTTGCGGATCAATACGACTTTCAAGTCCAACTCCATACCGACACCATCAACGAGGCTGGTTATTGTGAGGACACGCTGGCCGCGATCGCCGGGCGGACGATCCATATGTATCACGTTGAGGGGGCCGGAGGTGGCCACGCGCCCGATCTCATCCGAGTAACGGGCGTGCCCAATTGCCTGCCGTCTTCCACCAATCCAACCAATCCATACTCGCGCAATGCGCTCGACGAAGCCCTGCCCATGACCATGGACGCCCACATGCTGAACTGGCGCTTGCCGGAAGATGTCGCCTTTGCAGAAAGTCGCATCCGTCCGCAGACCATGGCCGCGGAAGATGTCTTGCACGATCTTGGGGTGATCTCGATGTTTGCCGCGGACACGCAGGGGATGGGACGGGTGAATGAAACCATTACGAATTGCTGGCGGCTGGCGAGTAAAATGAAGGACCAACGCGGTCGTCTGCCCACGGAAAAGACGGCGCGCGCCGATAACGAACGGATTAAACGCTATATTGCCAAGTACACCATCAACCCAGCCCGAGCCATGGGCATTGATCATTATGTCGGTTCCCTGGAAGCGGGCAAGATGGCCGATATGGTGTTGTGGGGGTCGGCGTTTTTTGGTGCCAAACCGTTGATGGTGATGAAGGGCGGCTTTATGGCCTGGTCCATCATGGGCGACGCGAGTGGCTGCATCTTCCCGGTTGAGCCTATCGTCCAACGTCCCATGTGGGGAGCGATGGGGAGCGCGCCGTCCGCACTCAGTGCGATCTTCGCCAGTTCCTTAGCGCTTGAAGCCGATATTCCGCGTAAGCTCGAACTCTGTAAGCCCATGTTGCCGATTCGGAATACGCGGGCATTAGGGAAGGGGGATATGCTGCATAACGATGCCTGTCCGGACATCAGCGTCAACCCGCAAACGCATGAGGTGTACGCCGATGGCGAGCTGATGACGTGCGACCCTGTGGAGGAGGTCCCGCTCTCCCGAAAGTATTTTTTACGGTGACCGATATGGCGCGCGCCTCATCTTCTGCAGCCCGGGTTGGGATTGGCGGGCCGGTTGGGTCGGGTAAAACGGCCCTGGTTGAACGCCTGATTCCCGCCCTGCATGCGCGCAATGCCCAACTGGCAGTTATTACCAACGATCTGGTGACCCAAGAAGACGCTGATCGCATTCGTCAGTCTCGTCTCATTGCGCCGGAGCGTGTCCGTGGGGTTGAAGCCGGCGCGTGTCCGCACACGGTCATTCGCGAAGACCCGACGCTGAATATAGAAGCGGCTGAAGAGTTAGAAGAATGTTTTCAGAATTTGGATATCATTCTACTCGAAAGCGGTGGGGATAATCTGGCCTCGACCTTTGCCTTAGAGCTGGTTGATTATTGGATGTTTGTGATTGATGTATCTGGGGGCGGAGATATTCCACGCAAACGTGGCCCTGGTATCCTTCAATGTGACCTGTTGGTTATCAACAAAACGGACCTTGCTCCCTACGTTGGGGTTGATCTGAAACAGATGGTCGCCGAAGCGGTCGAGGTGCGTGGCGGTAAGCCTGTGGTGCTGACAAACTGCAAGACGGGCGAAGGGATAGCTGCGGTGGTCGCTCATCTTGCCCGCCAGGTGCTTTTTATGGACTAAAGTGGTTTTCATTTGCATGCCTTTGTTCTCCTCAGTCGCTCCGTTCCTGCTTCCCTTTCCCTCTGGGAGAGGGCTCGGGTGAGGGGTCCTCATGAACACTGATCCTGCTCCTCAACCTTCACCGGAGCCCTGTTCCGTCGCGCCCCCCCAAGTCTCCCTCAGCTTCAAACGTGACCCAGCCGGGCAAACCTTTATTGCCAAACAATTTACGACCTATCCCTTCAGCCTGACCCAGCCGTTTTATTTTGACCGTGTTCCGCACGGGATGCTGACGCTGATCCTGCAATCCATTTCTGGCGGGGTATATGAAAGGGATCGCTTGGCGCTCGATTTTTCGGTTGCGGACGGGGCGGGCGTTCATCTGACAACCCAAGGGGCAACCGTTGTCCATTCGATGCGAGAGGGGAGTGCTGCGGTGCAGCATGTTTCCATCCAGGCGCAGAAAGGCAGCTTTGTCGAGTATCTGCCCGACCCGCTCGCATTATTCCCACAAGCGCGCTTCCGCTCTTGTGTCCACATCACTGTCGAAGAAGGCGCGACGGCCATCAGCGGCGATGCCTTTGGCCTGCACGACCCGGAATCCCCAGACTCTTTAGCCCGTCCGTTTGCTTCGTTTTTCAATGAAACAGTGGTCCAGCGGCCAGACGGTCAGCGCCTGTGTATTGACCGCTTCGAGATTGCCGGCCGCGAGTTCGTTGATAGTTTGCCGCCGGCCCTCCGGCGCTACCGGACGCAGGGGACGCTCTGGGTTGTGTCGGATCATGATGCTGGGGAGTTGGTGACGACCTTAGGAACGGCGCTCGATCCTATTCCCGACATTTATGCAGGAGCGTCGGCCCTTCCTCACAATGCGGGTGCCTGGATGCGATTACTCGCCGTTGACGCAGTTGCTTTGCGCAATGCCTTTCACGCGGCATGGAGCGCGGTGCGGGTGTGTCTGACCGGTGCGGAACCGGCGAGCCGGCGCAAAGCCGGCTGGTTGTGAGGTGTGAGAGCTAAAACCAGTAATCATCCCACACCAGCAAACCCACGACGGCCCGTCGGCGCTGCCGCTTGGTGTATTCTTCCGCGGCTTCGATAGCGGCCTCTTCCTGCAAATGGTAGGACAGGACATCGCCTTGGACACCGGGCGCTTGAGACGGTTCGGCCAGGAGAATGAAGGACTCGCCCAACCCGGTGACTGGGGTACGGTCGCCCTGGTCGGGCTGGTGGAGCGGAGGGGGATGTTTGGTCCGTGTGTGGAAACCGACCGGGCGCGTGCTATAGCGTTTTTCCAACAACCAAATATGAGCGAACCCTGGCGGAATCTGCTTGCGTGCTTCCGGATAGATGTGGTCCACCCGCTCCTTAGCGAGTAAGACACTCCAGCGTTGGAGGCGATTTGAGACATAAATAAACAACTGCCCGGCATCCCCTCGGCCGACACGAGTAAAAGGGGTCCGAGCCGGCAGGACCTGAGAGGGGAAGTCGCGGTAGTAGTAGTCGGGCTGCGTCGTATCCATACCCAAGGGTGGAGCGTGGCGTTTAATCGGGCGCTCTGCTCAAGAAGAATTGTGTCACAGCGGCTTTTGCAAAAAAAGAACCCGTCCGGCCTCCGGATCATAGGCCGCTCGAATAAAGCCGACGCTGTGATACAGCCCCTGGGCGACGTGATTATTCTATTGGACCTCTAACGTGAGTTTACAGCAACCTAACTCATGCGCTCTGTGTTCAACCTGATCCAATAACAAATGCCCTATGCCCTGCCCCCGACAGTCTGGATTGACAGCCAAGTCGTGGATATTGAGTAACGGTTTGGCGACAAAGGTGGAGAAACCCCGAAAACACACCGCAATTCCGACTGCTTCGTCTCCACGATACGCCAGAAAAATCAACGTTGTCGGATGGGCCTGTAAACCTGGAATAAGGCGATTGCGCACCTCCTGCGGCAGGTCCTGACTATTGCCCATTGGATCCGCGCATAATTATTGACGAGTCGGAGGACTGCATCTTGGTGGTCCGTTCGGTTGAGGTCTGCTTGTATGACTGTGATGGGCGACATTGCGCACTCCTAAATCCAGACCTCGTTCTCGGCAGTCAGCTCTCCACCGGTGTTCCCTGTATTCACTGTTCCTGCGGGCTCGACCAGCATGACCTGACATTCTTTTTCTGCCCACGGTTTATGTTCGACCCCTTTGGGCACCACAAACATCTCACCTGCCTTTAGCTCAACACTTCCATCCTGAAAATCAATCCGTAGAGCGCCATCTATGACAATAAAGACTTCGTCCGTATCAGCATGGCTATGCCAGACAAATTCGCCTTGGAGTTTTACGAGCTTAAAGTGATAATCATTCATCTGGGTGATGATCCTGGGCGACCAATGCGCGGCGAATTTGGCGAATTTCTGCGTCAGGTTGATGGGCGTATGATCCATTGTTAGTCCTTTTGCTGTTCCAAGAGATCAAGTAGCTTACCTGGTTGTTCTTCTACCAGAAGCATGGCGCGATATTGAGCTTTCAAAAACTTCTCGTCCACGGTGTGCTGCAAGAACTGAAGGAGAAGATCGTAGTAATGATTGATATTCAGCAGGCCGCAGGGCTTGTCATGGATATCCAACGCCCGCCAGGTGAGCGCTTCAAACAGTTCCTCAAGCGTTCCAATGCCGCCGGGCAGGGCGATTACACCATCCGCGAGTTCGGCCATTTTCGCCTTGCGCTCGTGCATGGAACTGACCACGTGAAGCTCTGATATGCCATGGTGCGCCACCTCTCGGTCGGCCAGCGTGTCGGGGATGACGCCGACAACCCGACCCTGCTCGGCCAGTACGGTGTCAGCCAGCGCTCCCATGAGTCCGACATGCGCGCCGCCGTAGACAAGTTCGAGGCCTCGGCTGGCAATTGCCGTGCCGAGCGCTTGGGCGGCCGAGAGATATTCCGGTCGGGCGCCCATACTTGATCCGGTAAAAACACAGATGCGTTTCATATTGTTCTTCCTCACTGTTCCGTATAGAGGGAAAGTGTATGGAGAAGAGAGAAGCCGATTATACCAGAAATTTTTCTCAGGAGGACATGCATGCGTGCCGTCAAGCAACAAGAAATATCTGACGACTGGGTCTGGCAAGCCATCCGAGACGAAGCCGCATTGGAAGCCGATCGCGAGCCCGTTCTGGCGAGCTTTTTACACTCGATTATTCTCAATCACGCTTCATTAGAGGAAGCGCTGAGCTATCTTTTGGCTGGTAAGCTGACCAATCTGAACCTGCCGTCCATTACTTTACGCGACATTATTATGGAAGCGATGATGGATGACCCACAGATTGGTCAGGCTGTTCGGGCGGACATCCGCGCGGTTCGTGACCGCGACCCGGCCTGTTCGTTCTATTCCACGCCCTTGCTGTACTATAAAGGCTTGCACGCGCTCGAAGCCTACCGCGTGTCTCACTGGTTATGGAAGCAAGACCGTAAGAGCTTGGCCTTCTGTTTGCAGAATCGGATTTCGGAAGTCTTTAACGTAGATATCCATCCTGCGGCCCGTATTGGCTTGGGTCTCTTTATTGACCACGGCAGTAGTCTCGTCATTGGGGAGACTGCCGTGGTTGAGGACAATGTGTCCATGCTCCAGGAAGTGACCCTTGGCGGAACCGGAAAGGAATCCGGTGACCGCCATCCCAAGATTCGGACCGGGGTGTTGATCAGCGCTGGGGCCAAGATTCTGGGCAATGTTGAGGTCGGCGCAAACGCGAAGGTGGGTGCGGGGAGTGTCGTGCTCAACAATGTCCCGTCGGGCTGCACGGTTGCCGGCGTGCCGGCCAAGCTGGTTGGCCGCTGCGCCAAACTCCAACAGCCGGCGCTTGAGATGGATCACAATCTTCCAACCGGAGAAGAGGACTCCCGCAGGGGTATCTGAAGCGTGCCGCGTCGGTCGGGTGAGCCCAGCGTCACCCCAACAGCATGCGTTCCTGACCACCGCAAAACCGTTTGATGAGGGTGAGGAGTTCGTTCGCAGTGTTGTGCAGATAGGTCTGTTCTGTCCATGCATTTCCCTGCACGATGAAAAAGCAGGCGGTCGTATCGAGGGTGATTTTTGTTGTCTCGCACTGACGCACTTCAAGGCGGCACAGCACATTTTTCTCGTCATCCACATAGGCGTATTCATCAGGACTGACGATTTTTGGCTTCTCTGAGCCCATAGGCCAAAAGGTTTCACTGCCGTCCGTAAGGCGGAGGTGGACATTGCCGTGAATGGCCGCCAAGTCATGCGCGCCCAGAGACAGGCATGTTTTCACAGACATCAGGTTATAGATATCAACAAGCACATTGACCTGAGGCAGCCCGCCTGTCTGTAAGACGAGCTTGAGCAAGCTTTCCGGTGAGGCCACGTTTTTCCGATTAGAGCGTCCAATGGCGTCATGCAGGGCGCGAAAGCCCAGCAGAACAGGGTTCGTCTGTATGACTTCAGAGGAGAGGTCTCTGGTCACCTGTGCAATCGTTTGCGTCTTGAGTTTTTCAAACTCAGGATGCGTCTGTTGATTGCGTATCCCCTCAACAACAAAACAAACCGCTTTGAGGCCAAGCGACTGGGCGGCGTCGGAAATATCGAACTGGAACTGGTCGAAGTGCATACATCCTTAAAACACTCAGGAAGGGAGGAAATATCAGGCAGTGAGCCAGCAGCGGTCGAGTAATTGTACTTGGTAGTGGTCCTCAATGGGCATAGTCTGCTCGTTCTTTGAGATGTCAACAAGCTCACTGGCGGGACAGGCGAATCCAGTTGGCTGGTAGACCCAGGGGAAGCGTCCGCGGGTAATTAGGCCGTCTCTTCTTCATGTTATCTCGTTCGTGGGTGCTATTGAGATGAAGCGGAGCCGGCGGATTTCTACAAGCTGACAACCTCAACATCAAGGTGTTCTTTGACCTTGTGTTCAGCTGAAATATATTGGTCAATCTCATCGAGTGTCGCAGCACGAAAATAGCGCTCTCCACAATCTGGACAGACCTCCGCAGGAACATTTTCAACAATGTAAAGTCTGTCTTGGAGCCAGTGTTGGCGTTTGACTTTCTTTTTTCTGGTCTTCCCGCTACAGAATTCGCAAGTCATACATCCTCCATCAGGGCATAGGCGGTGACTATGATGAGGAACGCATCCTCTTTGAATCGACATATGACATGAATCAACCGCCCATCTTCTGTCGGCCCTTCTATCCGATATCGTATGCCCCGTATGTCCTCCGACAATTTTCTCTGAACCCTTCCCCTGAGTATCGCATTCTCAATATCACTTCGCTCTAATCTGTCGTCTAACATCTCGACTTCTGCGTGTGAAGACAAATAGTAGGCACGGTCGAGGATTTTTCGTCGAATTTTCTGAATCCTGGTCATATATCGTCCATCCCTGCGACCAGGACACTGATATGGAGCGCTTCGGAAATCAGGGCGCTCTCCACAATCAGGCTGTCATAGTCTGTATCTCGGCTGGCAATATACTGAGCGTCAGTTCGTTGAGCGCTACCTTGTTGCTGGCATTGTCGATATCAATCCCAACCAAGTTCCCACTGGCATCGTAATCCAGCACAACACCTTCGGATATCTCCTGGCTGTTCACACTCGGCCTCTCAGAGAGGTCGATGTAGAGCGAGTCTGTGTCGGGATGATACGTCAGCTTCATGGTTTGAACCTCCGGTCGGGAAAAGCGTTATGGAGTGTCAGCTTTCCTTCCTGAGTACGGACGGTAAATTCATCACAGCATCTCATAAAAGCTGCCCTCACCAGGCACGAACAGGCGGCTGTAAAACCGTAGGGCGTACGAGTCGGTCATGCCGGCCAGAAAGTCGCAGATGACCCGCTTGCGGGCGGTCTCGTCGCCGTTGAGGAGCGCTTTCTCATAGTGCTCACCGTGGTCTTCGGGGAAGAGGCCAATATTCTACTCTGTATTGCCCCAGCCTTGCGGCCCTCTGAGTGCGAGTCCTTGTGGGAAACCCTCAGTCAGCTCTGGAATCGGTCCCTCGTAGTAGGGCATCGGCACGGTACGGGGCTGGTAACTCCCGTCCTCAATACACCGTTTCACATGCAGGGCGATTTCTTCCATGGTCGCAAACCATACACCGCCTTTGCTCTGCATATATTCGATCATTTTCGCAACGCTCGCCAAGCGAGCGGGACGACCAGTCACAAAAGGGTGCCAGATGGTGACCCACAGTCCACCACTCTCATAGGCCGCTTCAAACTCAGCCATATAGACTTCCATGGCCTTCTCTGGCGCGCTGATCGGCATTAAATAGCCAAAGTCAGGAGCATGAGCGTAGTGCGGCCAGTCGTCCATTGTCCAGTCAATCGGGAGTTCTATGACATTACCTTCTGCCGTCTGGAGCACATAGGGCTTGGTGTCTCCCATCAGACTTGAATCATACACAAACCCTTCCTGAACAAGAAGGTCGGTCGAGTGGTGCGAGTAATTTGCATACGGGGCTCGGCTGCCGGTTGGTCGCTTGCCACAAAACTGCTCAATCACCTGGATGCTGCGTTGCAGCCAGTAGAGTTCTCCCTCGCGGTCCTGGTCCCGAGCGCTCTCATGCAGATAGCCGTGATGAGCGACCTCGTTGCCGCTCTCGACAACCGTCTGGACCGTGTCCGGATATCTTTCGATACACCACGCCGGAACAAAAAACGTCCCGTGGATGCGGTAGCGATCAAACAGCTCCACTATGCGAGGAACGGCCACCTCATCGTAGCGCAGCCAGGACAGAACACCGACCCGCTTATAGGCATCGGCATGACTCAAATGCAGAGCACTGTCAGTGTCCATATCAAAGCTGATTGCGGCCGCACAGCGCGCACCATGAGGCCAAGGAACCGGATTGTCGAGGACTGCCATGGTCTCTCCTCCTTATCTGTCTTCCCGACGTTGTTTCGGCTGAGCCCAATCAGGGTCGTCAGCAGTGACAAGTTCGGGGATCAAAAAACGGAATTTACAGGTATTATCTCCGCGCGGCTTGACCGCGTCCCATCTGACGACCGCGCCCGGATGGTAGGATTCGACCAGACCGCGGTGGTTCTCCATGTCGAACATATAGCCCAGCGCGAGCCCCTTGCCGCCTTCTTCCGCCCAAACCTCGGCAAGGGGACAGTAGGTGCAGTCAACTTGAAAGATACCCGGCGAGATATGCCGCTCACCCCGATAGACAAAGATGGACTCAACCGGGTCACGTTCTTGAAGCCCGCCAAAAAACGATTTGAAATTGATGGGCACGCCTTCTTTGAGGTGTTGTTCCCGGATCGCGGAGCCACGCTCCGCGCCAAACGCATAAGAGGCTTCACGGACCGCTTTTTCTCCAGAGGCATCGAATGCCTGGATCAACTCACGCGCGACGTACATCTGTAAGGCGGCAAAAACACCAATCGTACGGCGAGTGAGCTGAATGACCCGAGTTGGTTGGGTGAAAACATCTTGGAAGGGAGTTGGCTGAGCGTCCTCGGGCGCTCCGCTATAGGTCCAGGTCAGCTGCCACGGGGCGTGGGGGTCAAGCGCAATATCCGCATACTCCACCCCGGTCGCCTCGTCATAGCCCTCAGCGACTCCAGCAAGAAAATTGCGCCAAAAAGGCCCAAGGACTTCACCACCATCCCGGCTATGAAAGTAATCGCTGCCCGGCACACAGGGGAAAGTGACGGTCACCCGGGCTGCGCTGCCCTGGAGTGCAAAGGCAGGGTGCAGGGCAGCCAGGGCATAATCCCCAGTATCCCAGTTGCGCACCAGGGAGAGTGCGTCGCGGCCCTCGGCGAATGTTTCCGGACGATCGCGCAGGTATTGGCCGCGGTAATAGCCATAGCGCCGAAACCCCTTCTCTAAGATCGACCGCCCTTCCGCACCAAAACGTTCCGAAACCGCGCGAAACAGGGCTCGCAGGAAAATCCACTGGTATCCATAAAATGTCGCCATTGAGTCAACTAGGCCCGCGCGCTGCGCGTCGTCGTGGCGTGACATGACGGGTCTCCTTTCTCCCTGCTTTTGGTCGGGCATACGAGAAAAGCCGGGAATTTGCAAATACAATACAGCTGCTCCCTCAACAACAAAGCAGACGGCTTTATTTTACTTTCTTGTGTTCAAGGTCAGGATTTTTTGGACTTTTGAGACCTTAAGTCATCTTTGTTTAGAATCCGAGCACAGGGAATAAGCCCCTGCGGGATTACAAATGTTTGGCGGAGCAGATCCGAGGGAGACAAGGTTCCCTGACCATGGACCCACAAAAACAGCTCCGCGCCTGGATTTGAAGGCTGTACCCAAATTCCTCCTTCTTCTGGAGGATTGAAGGACGCTCCTATATTTTTCTTTAGAAATTCTCTGGGCCCAAAATAGAAATTTTCAATCAGACTTTACTTTGTGCAACCCGTGAAAAATGTGTTCTAGCAGCGGCGTTCCTTGACTTTCTTCCTCCTGATTAAACTCCATGGAACGAATATATTCTGGAAATGGGAGAAGAATGGCAAGTTTAGAGCGATCATCTGGGCCGAAATGGAAATCTGTGTTTTTAAAGCGATCATAGATTGCGCGGTAGACTAAGAAATGGCTGCGCACCTGGTATATGGAAAGCCGTGCGACCAAGGAAGACCAGTATACGCCACGGTCATCACGTCCTACCTGAGAGCGCGAAGATGCTAGGACACCACCGAAGTATTCCGCCATTAGAGGATCGTCGCAGTACGAGCCTTCGTCCAAAACATTCTTTAAGACACGCGGAGGAATTGCTCCTGGTTTATCAATGTCGGCACCAAGTTTTGCAGTAGTTTTTGTAAAAATGCTGACAACGTTTTGTACTCTCCGTTCAGTCCAATTACGTAATCCGCCCCCGATGTATTCCGCAGTGGGTCCAAGTATCTTTTCGATGACTTTGGCTCCACCCAAAGCAGAGCCGAGAATTGCTAGTCCGGTTCCAGGTTCCATAGACATCTATCCTGTATTGCTCAAATTCTCGATAAACTAGGGATTATCAGTCACAACATCTCATAGAAGCTCCCCTCACCAGGAACGAACAAGCGACTGTAAAACCGCAGGGCGTACGAATCGGTCATGCCGGCCAGAAAGTCGCAGATGACCCGCTTGCGGGCGGTCTCGTCGCCGTTGAGGAGCGCTTTCTCATAGTGCTCGCCGTGGTCTTCGGGGAAGAGGCCGATGGACTCCTGGCCCTGGTCGAGCACGGCAAACAGGCGCTGGAGGACTTCTTTGCCCTTATGGCCGAGGGTGGTCACGCGCGGATTGTTGATGACCTTGTACGACTCGAACGCTTTGAGGGCTTCGATGCGGACCCGATTGGGAAAATCGGTATCAATCAGACCGTGGGACTGGCAGGCGACCGGACTGACAAATTCATGAATGAGATCGCGCGTCAGCATTTTTCTACCCGCCCGAAAAGACCGCTGTTCAAGCTGTTCGAGTCGGTCGGCAATCTGTGCCAGTTCCATGTGGACCGTGCCTTCCTTGACGGTTCGTCCCCAAGCCGTCAGCTTCGCATTGACATCGCGCACCACGCGCGCCGGCGGAAGACGCCGCAGGTCTGCCGGGGTCAGTAAGCCGGCTTTGAGACTGTCTTCCAAGTCATGTACGGAATAGGCAATGTCATCTGCTACATCCATGATTTGGCACTCAAGGCTGCGTTGTTGCCCGCTGCCCGTCTGTCGAATGATGGTCTCAACCAACTGATGATCCCAGGCGTAAAAGCCCTTGACCGGGCCCTGTGGATCATTGGCTATGGCTGTTGAGTCGATGCAGGTTTTATATTTGAGAACCCCATCAAGCGTTTGATAGGTCAGATTCAGGCCGGCATAGTCCGCATGCTTCTGTTCAAGAGTGGTCAGAATACGCAAGGTCTGGGCATTGCCTTCAAAGCCGCCATGCGCCCGCATGAGTTCATGTAGCGTCCGCTCGCCATTATGGCCAAAGGGCGGATGGCCAAGATCATGGGCTAAACATACCGCTTCAACCAAATCCGGGTCGGCCCCGAGAGCCAGGGCAATGCCTTTGGCAATTTGGGCGACTTCGAGAGAGTGGGTCAGACGAGTCCGAAAAAAATCGCCCTCGTAAATACCGAAGACCTGGGTCTTGCCTTGCAAACGCCGAAACGCCGCCGAGTGGATAATCCGGGCGCGGTCATGCTCAAATTCCGACCGCCGGTCCGTTGTGGCCCGCCCCGGCTCTGGCGTATGGCGGGCCGCGTCTGAAGCGTGCGCTGGTGTCACGGTGCCCCTTTCTTCCGCAGCATAAACGAGTTGCTTGTCTGCTCGCAAGGCGCTGCTTCTTTGCGTAACACACTGTGTGCATGCTATAAAATTCTTAGTCGGGAGGGTCGGTTGGGTACTCCGTGGCACTGAACCCGTTCATGCTTGTGGAATGAGTTTCAGGCTCAGGAGGAAGTCGGAGGGCGACTTTTTTTCATTGAGGGGCGTCTCGTGTGTTGGAGACCAGACGGTGGTGGCGTAGGGAGGTAGCAGATGGAGAAGGTATGGAGAGATGGCTGGTTGCTGTGCCTGTGTGCTGTCTACCTCGTCTTCTTGGGTGGCTGTAGCGCCCAGCAGTCCAAGCCGAACGAGCCCGTCCGCGAGGTCCGTGTCAATAACCCGTTTGCGAGTGACCCCTTTGATGACCCGTTTTTTTCTTCTGCCCCAGCCTGGGACGCTTCTGTCCTGCAGCACAGCCAGATCATCTCGCAACACGAAGCTGAATCGGCTGACGGCGCTGGCGTAGCGATGACAGGAGAAGAAGAGTCAACGCTCGAAAAGGGACAGAATATCGTTTTCAGCTCAATGCTGGTAGGCACTTCTGTGGCCAAGCTGCTCCTGGTTCCGTTCCTGCTTCCTCCCTTGATTCCAGCCCTGATTCCGTAAGGTGGCAGGGAGTGTAATGGTGTGGCAAATCCAGTTGACCTGTGCTCTAATTCCGACTTCAATGAGTTCCGGGAGGCTAGTATGGAAACGGAAACCCTGAAAGATAAGACGGCCATCGTTGGTATCGGTCACACCGAATACTCAAAAGATTCAGGCCGCAGCGAGATGAGCCTTGCGGTTGAAGCCATACGCAACGCGATTGCTGACGCCGGACTCAAGCCGAGCGATATCGACGGTATCGCCAAGTTCTCTATGGATAATAACGATCCGGTCGATATTGCCGCAAACCTGGGTATTCCTGCGCTGCGTTTCTACGCAGAAGCACCCTATGGAGGAGGAGGTGGACCGGTCGGCTCGATTCTGCTTGGGGCCATGGCCGTGGCCACCGGCATGGCCAACTGTGTCATCGCTTTCCGGGCCATGAACGAACGCTCGGGGCGTGGGACGCCGCGCTTCGGACGCGCCGCAGTCCGTAAGGGCGCGGCCGGCGTGGGTGCCTACCTCGAACCCTATGGCCTTTTTAGTCCGGCCCAGATGGTTGCCCTGGCCGCGCGACGGCATATGCATTTATATGGGACCAAGAGTGCAGACTTCGGCGCAATCTCAGTCGCCTGTCGGACCCATGCCCAGACCAATCCCAATGCGGTCATGCGTGGCCGGCCCATCACTATTGAAGACCATCAAAACTCTCGTATGATCGCAGACCCCCTGCATTTGCTGGACTGCTGTTTGGAAACTGACGGTGGCGCCGCGGTGGTGATTACTTCAGTCGATCGGGCAAGGGATTGTCAGCACAAACCCGCCCACATCATGGGTGGGGCCTTTGGTGCCGGCGAGTGGAATGCTCAGCGGGTGGTGAAAAACGTTGAGAAAGCCGAAACGGAATCCACCGTGACCGGTAGAGCCCTGTTTGGCCGGGCGGGGATATCGCACAGTGATGTTGATGTGTGTTTTGTGTATGACCACTTCACACCGCTGGTTCTCATGGCAATTGAGGAACTGGGTTTCTGCAAACGCGGTGAAGGTGGAGACTTTGTGTCCGACGGCAAGCTGCTGTGGCCGAATGGCTTGCTGCCGCTCAACACGAGTGGCGGCAACCTGTCCGAAGGCTATATTCACGGCATGGAAAATGTTGTGGAAGCGGTGCGTCAATTACGCGGGCAGGCCGTTAACCAAGTCCCGGATGCCGAGGTTGCCTTTGTCTCTTCAGGCAATGGTGTGCCAACGACAGCGATGCTGCTGCATCGCTAGTCGTGTAGGTCGGATGAGCCGTAGGCGTAATCCGACAGCGCTGGAGCCACGTGGGGCGGCGCATAGACGCCCCCGGTCCGAACACCCCTGACCCCAGCCCTCTCCCCCAAGGGGCGAGGGAGCGGGAAGCGAAAGGCACGCGCCACGGTGCGACACTTTCCCTATACGCCACGGCGTAATTTGCATCACACGTTTGGAGGGGATGAAAAACAGTGGTCAGTTTTCCTCGACGACTCGTCACTGCTCACTCTCTGTATCTGCCTTCTGTGCAGTATTCGATTGATAGCCAGGGCACTCACGTATCGGTAGGTGCGGATACTTCGGATAGCGGGCGTCTGTTTCAGACCGTCCACAATAATAGAAGCGGGAACCCTTGCCACTCACAATCTCGCGGGTGTGCTGGCAGGTGGGACACAGGCCGGTCTCCGGGGGTGGGGGAGCGTAGTGTGTCATATTGGAAAGCCTACCATCTCTCTCCCTACAATCCACTCTTCCCCTTGACAACACGTCATCCAAAACAATAGGGAAAGAACACTTTCGTCCAGATAAGGAGTACTGCATGACGGCACGAAAAGTAGACTATGGCGATGTCAAATCTCTCATTGGCGAAGAACTCGGTGTCTCTGATTGGCATCTTGTAACCCAAGAAGAAATCAACGCCTTTGCTCAGTGTACCCATGACCATCAATGGATACACCTTGATGTCGAGCGAGCAAAAAAAGAGTCGCCCTTTGGCGGTCCGGTGGCACACGGCTATTATACCCTCTCCTTAGCCCCCTATTTCATGGATCAGATTTGGGCGGTGCAGGGCATTAAAATGGGTGTGAACTACGGGCTGAATAAGCTCCGCTTTCCGTCTCCCGTGCCAATAGGCAAAAAGGTGCGGGCGCGCGCCACTTTGAATAATGCGGAAGATGTGACCGGCGGCATGCAAGTCACCGTGGGTCTGACCTTTGAGGTGGAAGAGAGCAGTAAGCCGGCGTGTGTGGCAGAGGGTGTGTATCGTTTCTATCCCTAGGGCTCCTTCCGCTCTAATCGATCCGCATATTTCCGGTATAAGCCTCGAAACTGATGGTAGCTGAGACCGAGTCGCTCGGCTGTTTTCCTTTGATTATAGCGTGTCGCGCGTAGCCCATTTTCAAGCAGGCCACACTCGAATTCTTGTACCGCTTGGCTAAAGGATGGGTGATAAGCGCTGTCATCAGTGGGTATCGCATGTGGGACTGCGGCAGGTTCCTCCTCTCGTCTGCCTGATTCCTGGGGAATGGGCTGAAACGGTATCTCAAACGGGTCGAGTGCGATGTCGGTATCACGAATCAGTCCGGTATCAGCTCGGTAGACCGCGCGTTCAACCACATTTTTCAATTCCCTGACATTGCCCGGCCATGGATAGTTGTCGAGTACGGTGCGCGCAGTATCGCTGAACTGTGGTACCTGCTCCTGGCCCAACTCGAAGGCCATACGCGCGGCAAAATGGTTGGTGAGGAGAAAAATATCCTCATGGCGTTCACGTAGGGGCGGAAGAAAAAGCACCTCAAAAGACAACCGGTCGAGCAAGTCGGATTTGAATCGTCCTTGTGCTGCCAGCGCCCTGAGGTCTGCATTAGTTGCGCCGATAATCCGAACATTAATCGCAATAGGGTGTGAACTACCGACCCGTTCAAAGCTGCCATACTCGACGACACGCAGGATTTTCGCCTGGGCTTCAAGCGGAATGTGTCCGATTTCATCCAGAAAGAGAGTCCCGTTGTGAGCGGTCTCAAAGCGGCCGAGGCGCTGGCGGGTTGCTCCAGTGAAAGCCCCGGCTTCATGGCCGAATAATTCGGCTTCAATAAGGCTGGGTGAGAGTGCTGCACAGTGCAGGGTGACAAAAGGCCCTTGCCAACGCCCAGAGAGGTAATGCAGTCGAGCTGCGGCTAGCTCTTTGCCCGTCCCACGTTCACCCATGAGCAGCACCGGCCGGTCGACCCGAGCGACCCGGGATAAACGTTCCTGAAATGTCAGGAATGCCTCTGACTGTCCAAGCGCCTCTTGCGTACTGGAAGAAGTATCCAGAGCAGGGGAAGATGTCACTAAGGAGTTCTCTTTGTCTGTGGTCCTTCTCACCATTTATCGGTGTATATAGCATATTTATAGCGAAAACAAATCTGTACAATTTTCTCTTAATTTTATAAGTGTTTGAAAATAAAGGACTTCAGAGATTTTTTGAATTGGCATATTAGCTGCATTACTCCAGAGCGTACTGAAAGCAAAGGAGAAGCCTCATGGGAATTTTCACACGAGTTCGTGATATTATCAGTGCCAATCTCAACGCCATGCTGGATAAAGCAGAAGACCCGGAGAAGCTCATTCGGCTTATGATTAAGGAGATGGAGGATACCCTGGTTGAGATTAAAGCCTCGTGCGCGGGGGCTATGGCCACAAAAAAGAAAATCGAGCGAGACTGCCGGGTGGTCGAAACACGGGCAGGTCAGTGGGGCGAAAAGGCGCAGCTGGCAGTAGACAAAGGGCGCGAGGACTTGGCGCGTGAGGCCCTCATAGAGAAGCGTCGCTATACCGAACGCAGCGCTGCGCTGAAAAAAGAACGTGCCGAGTGTGACGCCCTGATTCATCAGTATCAGGAAGACATTGCCCAATTGGAAAACAAACTCGGGGCAGTCCGCGAAAAACAGCGCTTGCTCATCCAACGCCATATTCATGCCCAAAAGCGGAAACGCGCCCAGGAAGACCTGCGCCGCCTGGATAGCTCGGAGGCGTTTGTCCGGTTTGAACAATTTGAAAACCGGATTGAGCGCATGGAAGCGGAAGCCGACCTGGTGAACCCCGCTCCCAATGCTGAGCGCCAACACTCCCTTGAAGAAGAGTTTGCCCGACTGGAAGGCGATGAGGAGATCGAAAAAGAGTTAGCCACGCTCAAAGCCGCGCTTGAGCAAAAGACAACCGCGCAGCCGCAGGACTAATCTGTTGTCCCGAAGGAAGCGGATAGAGAGTGAGTCTGAAACATGGATGCACAAATTTGGTCGCTCGTTGTTCTCTTCATCTTCGGCTCGGTCTTTGTTGCGGTGGTTGGAGGACTGGCGCTGACCGTATGGCTCATCTGGAGAAAAAGCACGCCCAAACAGGGCCATCTGGCCCAGGCGGACGAAGCCCAGATGATTCAGGAACTCTATCAAGGCTTATCGAAGATGGAGGCCCGTGTGGAAGCGCTGGAAACGCTTTTGCTTGACCAGGAAAGGAAAGGAGAAGGAAAACGATGACAACCGCTGAACGCCCGACGGGCTTATACCGGTCACGCGATGGCATGCTGCTCGGGGTGTGCAAAGGGATCGCCGACTATCTCGATATTTCACTCTTTTGGACGCGCATGCTGACCGTCCTGTTTTTTCTCTTCTCCGGCCTGTGGCCTGTGGGTGGCCTGTATCTATTGGCCGCGATAGTGATGAAGCCCGAGCCTGTCGTGCCGTTCGCCAGTGCGGGCGAACGCGAGTTCTATGACGCCTACGTCAACTCGCGTGGGCTGGCTCTCCACCGTTTGAAACACACCTTTGAGCACCTCGACCGTCGTATCCAACGCATGGAAGATGTGGTGACGAATCGCGAGTATGACTGGGAGCAGCGTCTGCATAAATCATAAGCCCCTCCACTCTTCACTCCCCTCCGGTCCCGGCGCTGCGCTAGCAGAATGACCAAATGCGAGCTAAATAGAGAAGGGCGGCGAACGGGGCGTCGCTCTGTTCAGCCTAAGGAGGGGGATCATGACACAGTACTGGAGTACGACCCGTACGCACTGGTGGAAAATCCGTTGGGCAACCGTCCTGGCCGTAGGGCTGACCGGTTTTCTCTGCTCCCCAAGTTGGGCCGCTGCCCCAACCGGGCAGCCGCCCGATGGTCAGGCTCTATACGAGCAGCACTGCGCGAAATGCCACGCCGGCCAATCGACCCGGGCGGCGCAGCTTGACATTATGCGCCGCCTGCCGGCCGAGTTTGTGCTGCACTCGATGGAGCTGGGCAAAATGAAATTCCAGGGGGTGTTGCGCACCAACGAAGAGCGGCGCGCCATCTCCGAATGGGTCACCGCCAAGAAGCTCAAGCCGGAGGCGGCCAGCGATGAAACGGTGGCGGGTTTTTGCGCCGACGTCCCAGGCGAATTCGTGGTCGAAGCCGACGCCCCGCAGTGGAACGGTTGGGGCGTGGATGCCGTGAACAGCCGCTTCCAGCCCGCGGAAGCCGCCGGGGTCAGCGCGGAGGAGGTCTCCAAGCTGAAGGTCAAATGGGTGTTTGGCTTGCCGATGGACTACCAGACCTCCCAACCGACCGTGGTCGGCAACCGGGTCTTTGTCGGGACCATGAAAGGTCGGATCTATTCGCTCGATGCCAAGACCGGCTGCCTGTACTGGTCGATGAAACCCAGAGCCGGTGTGCGTTCGACCCTGGTCGTCGGGAAACTGCCGGGAACCGACCCGGCCCGCCATGTGGTCTATTTTGGCGACTCCGAGGCTACGGTGTATGCCCTCGACGCCCGAACCGGCACGGAGTTATGGCGTACCCGGATCGATGATCATCCGATGGCGCGGATCACCGGCACGCCCAAGCTGCACGGCAATCGACTCTACGTGCCACTGACGGCCCTGGAAGAGGCGGCTGGCGCGGATGCCGATTACGAATGCTGTACCTTTCGGGGCACGCTGGTCGCCATGAACCCGGTGAATGGCAAGATGGTCTGGAAGACCTATACGATTCCGGAGCCGGCCGCGCCGGTTCGGAAAAACAGAAAGGGCGTCCAGTTGTGGGGGCCCTCGGGCGCCTCGGTCTGGTCTTCTCCCACCCTCGACCTCGAACGCGGCCGGCTGTATGTCACGACCGGTGATAACTATTCCGATCCCGCTTCGCTCACCAGCGATGCCATCGTGGCCTTCGATCTGAGAACGGGCGAATTCCTCTGGTCGCAGCAGTTCACGCCCAACGACGCCTGGAATATCGGCTGTGAGACCGACGACGACTCGAACTGTCCCGAGGCCAGAGGGCCGGACCTGGACTTTGGCTCCTCGTCGATTCTGGTCAAGCTGCCCAGCGGCCGGCGGGTACTCCTGGCCGGGCAGAAATCCGGCGTCCTCCACGCCGTGGACCCGGATCGGGCTGGGGAAATTCTCTGGCAGCAGCGGCTCGGCAAGGGCGGTCTGATCGGCGGCATCCAGTGGGGGCCGGCCGCCGATGCCCGGACCATCTATGTGGCCTTGTCCGATATCGGCGTGGAGACCCACGAAGATAAAGACCTGGGCTGGACGACCAGCCTCAACGGGAGTGTCGGCGGCGGCATGTTTGCCTATGACGTCGAGACGGGCGAGCGCCAATGGCATACCCCGCCCCCGGGCTGTAATGGACGCGCACAGTGCAGCCCAGCCCAGTCCGCAGCCATATCCGTAATCCCCGGCGTGGTCTTTTCTGGTTCGGTCGATGGCCATTTGCGCGCCTACTCGACCGCAGACGGCGCGGTGGTCTGGGAGTATAATGCCGACCAGGAATACGAAAGCACGAATGGGGTGCAGACCCGAGGGGGCTCGTTCGACGGGCCCGGCCCGACGATTGTCGACGGTATGCTGTACGTGAATTCCGGCTACGGTTATTGGGGCGGCATGCCGGGCAACGCCCTGCTGGCCTTTTCGGTCGAGGCCGAATAGGCATGTTCTTGCAACACAGAAAAGGGGGAGTGTTATGGGCATAATGGACAGGGTAGGGCCAAAAAAAATGATAACGTGGCTGAGCGGAGCGCTGTGCTTCGCCGTGCTCCAGTGCGGCGTCCCGGCGAGTTGGGCAATGGAGCCCGGCGCCCAACCGGCGCCGGATGCAGAGCAGCTCTACAAGCAGTATTGTCAGCAGTGCCACGAGGGCCAGGTAGCGCGCGCACCGCACCGTGAGGTCATGTCACGCCTACCCGCCAATTTGGTGCTGCACTCACTCAGCGTGGGCAAGATGCGGATGCAGGGTTGGGTACGGACGATTGCCGAGCGCCGCGCCCTGTCCGAATGGATCACGGGCAAGAAAATCAAGGACACGGATGAGACAGTTGGCGGATTTTGTGAAGACGCGCCCGGTGAGTTTTCTGTTACCGACGGTGCTCCGCAGTGGAATGGCTGGGGCGTAGACAACACCAATAGTCGCTTCCAGTCGGCTGAGAACGCTGGCATCCCAGCCGACAAGGTACAGCAGCTCAAAGTCAAATGGGTGTTTGGTTTGCCTATGGATTTCCGGGCCTCTCAGCCGACGGTTGTTGGTGGTCGGGTTTTTGTCGGCTCACTGCAGGGCCGTATCTATTCGCTCGATGCCAAGACGGGCTGTTTGTACTGGTCGATGAAAACGGACGGTGGCGTGCGCTCGACCATGGTGGTGGATAGCCTGCCGGGAACGAACCCGCCCCGCTATGTTGTCTACGTGGGCGATGCCTCAGCGAATATGTATGCCCTGGATGCCCGCACCGGCAAACAACTGTGGAAAGTGGACGTGGATGACCATCCCTTGGCCACGATTACTGGCACGCCGAAAACGCTCGGCAATCGGCTGTACGTTTCCACCACGGCCCTCGAAGAACTTGCCGGCGCAGACCCGAACTACGAATGCTGTACGTTTCGCGGCAAGATGATGGCCCTCAACCGCTTTAACGGCAAGCTGGTGTGGCGGGCGTATACCCTGGATGCCCCACAACCGACCCGCAAGAATGCCATTGGCGTACAGTTATGGGGGCCGTCGGGCGCCTCGATTTGGTCTTCGCCGGCGCTCGATCCGGAACGGAACAGAATGTATGTCACCACGGGTGATAATTACTCGGACCCGGCTTCCCTGACGAGTGATGCGGTGGTGGCTTTTGATCTGCGGACCGGGGAATTTCTGTGGTCCAAGCAGTTCACCGCCGGCGATGCCTGGAATGTGGGCTGTGAGCAGACGGACGATACCAATTGTCCGGAAGCACGAGGTCCCGACCTTGACTTTGCCTCTTCACCCATTCTGCGGATCTTACCCGACGAGAGACGAGTCATTCTGGCGGGACAAAAGTCCGGCGTAATGCACGCCATTGACCCGGACCGGGAGGGGGAAATCCTGTGGCAGCAACGGGTCGGCAAGGGCGGCCTGATTGGTGGTATTCAGTGGGGTTCGGCGGCGGATGCCAAACAGGTGTACGTCGCCCTGTCTGATATTGGGGTCACGACCGTGCCGGATTCTGACATCGGTTTTGACACCACCCTCGATAGTAGTGTCGGTGGCGGTATGTTTGCGTATGATATTGAGACGGGTGAGCGCAAATGGTATATCCCGCCGCCCGGCTGCGGCGACCGTAAACAGTGCAGCCCGGCGCAGTCCGCCGCCGTGTCGGCTATGCCTGGGGTGGTGTTCTCCGGCTCGATAGACGGGCATCTGCGTGGCTATGCGACCAACAGCGGCGAGGTCGTGTGGGACTACAACGCGGATCAGGAATATGAGAGCACCAATGGCGTCAAGACGCGGGGAGGCTCGTTCGATGGTCCGGGACCGACTATTGTCGACGGGATGGTGTATGTCAATTCGGGCTATGGTTTTCAGGGCGGAATGGGCGGGAATGCGCTGATCGCCTTTTCTGTGGATGGAGAATAACGCGCGCTCTTGTCTGGTGAAAAGGGTGGCCAAACGGTCGCCCTTTTTCATTGGTCTGAGGGAAGGGCGGACTGTCTCCCGGAGGAGCCCGGTGAGAGACACAGGGGTTTGACACAGAATACTGCCACGAGGCAAAAGAATGAGGAGAGAAGGAGGGAGTGCACTTATGATCGAAACATATCGAACCTGGCCGCACACAATGATGACGAGCGGCGTGTCGAGCGTGTTGACCCTTGCGCTGGGGCTCTGCCTTGCGTCGTCCGCTTGGGCCTTCTCGCCGTCGGAACCGGCTATGGATGGAGAGCAACTCTATGGTCGGTACTGCGCCCAGTGTCACGAAGGACAAGTCAAGCGGGCGCCCCACCGTGAAGTCCTCTCAAAACTGCCCGCAGAAATGGTGCTGCACTCGCTCGAAGTCGGGAAGATGCGAGTCCAGGGTTGGATTCGGACCAGTGGCGAAAAGCGGGCCATGTCCGAATGGATCACGGGGAAGAAGCTCCCGCCTCCCTCGGACAAAGAGGCGACGGTTGCCGGGTTTTGTGAGGATGCGCCCGGCACTTTTTCTATTGAGGACGGTGCTCCACAGTGGAATGGCTGGGGAGCCGACGGCTTCAACAGCCGGCATCAGTCTGCGGAGCAGGCCGGCATCAGTGCCGACCAGGTTTCTGACCTGAAGGTCAAATGGGTGTTTGGTTTACCCCTGGATTTCCGGGCCTCCCAGCCGACCGTTACCGGCGGGCGTGTTTTTATTGGCTCGACTAAAGGGTGGGTATATTCGCTGGATGCCAAAACCGGTTGTTTATATTGGTCTGCCAGGACCTCCGGTGGTGTGCGCGCGACTATGGTGGTGGATAGCCTGCCGGGTACAAATCCGCCGCGCTCTGTGGTGTATGTCGGCGACACGGAGGCGCATGTCTATGCGCTCGATGCCGGCACGGGGAAGCAATTGTGGAAAGTGGACGTGGATGATCATCCCCTGGCCACCATTACCGGCACGCCCAAAACGCACGGCAACCGCATCTACGTTTCGACCACCGCGCTCGAAGAGGTTGCGGGTTCTGACCCGCAGTATGAGTGCTGTACCTTTCGCGGCAAATTGATGGCGCTCAATCGCTTTAATGGCAAATTAGTGTGGACGGGGTATACGCTGCCTGAGCCACCCGCACCGATACGCAAGAATGCGATCGGGACCCAATTGTGGGGACCGTCCGGCGCTTCGATCTGGTCTTCGCCCGCCCTCGATCCCGAGCGGAACCGGATCTATGCCGCCACGGGCGACAATTATTCCGACCCGGCCTCCCTCACCAGCGATGCCGTGGTTGCCTTCGATATGCGCACCGGCAAGCTGCTGTGGTCAAAACAGTTCACCGCGGGTGATGCCTGGAATGTCGGCTGTGAGATGGATGAAGATATCAATTGCCCCGAGGCTCGAGGTCCGGATCTGGACTTTGCGTCGTCGCCGATCCTGCGTATCTTGCCCACTGGCCGGCGGGTCATTCTCGCCGGGCAAAAGTCGGGTGTGATGCACGCCATCGATCCTGATCGCAAGGGTGAGGTCCTGTGGCAACAGCGCGTCGGCAAGGGCGGCCTGGCGGGCGGCATTCAGTGGGGCTCGGCAGCCGATGCCAAGCAGGTCTATGTCGCGCTGTCCGATATTGGTATGGTCCCGATTTCGGATTCCGATGTGGGCTGGGCGGTGCGGCTGGATGGCAGTGTTGGCGGCGGCATGTTTGCGCTCGACATCGAAAGCGGTGAGCGGAAATGGTATGTTCCACCTGTCAGCTGTGAGGGCCGGCCCAAGTGTAGTCCGGCGCAATCTGCTGCGGTTTCCGCTCTTCCGGGAGTGGTGTTTTCCGGTTCGGTCGATGGTCATCTGCGTGGCTACGCGACCGACAGCGGGCAGGTAGTGTGGGATTACAACGCCGACCAGGAGTATGAGAGCACGAACGGGGTCAAGACGAGAGGTGGGTCGTTTGATGGCCCTGGCCCAACGATTGTGGGTGGCATGATATACGTCAATTCCGGCTATGGTTTTTGGGGAGGTCAATCAGGCAATGCCCTGATTGCCTTCTCGGTGAATGGCGAGTAGTCGGCTCTTGCGTCTGTACCTTGGAGGGGTTTGACACAAAACGCTTCTCCGGGGCAAAAAGAGAAGACATCGAAAAAAGGAGGTCAGGGTATGTCTGTCCCAGCGTTTATCGGGTCTGCACGCCAAAGCATACGAGTCACGGCCCAAGCCATTGCGGGTATTGCCTGTGTCTTGAGTCTGAGTATTCCGCCCAGTTGGGCCTTCTCGCCAAGCGAAGGGGGAGCTGACGGCGAAGCGCTCTACCAGGCGCACTGCGCGCGCTGTCACGAGGGCCAGGTCAAACGTGCGCCGCACCGTGACATCATGTCACGCCTGCCGGCCTTGATGGTCCTGAACTCTATGGAACTCGGCAAGATGAAATTTCAGGGTATGATGCGGACCGGTCGAGAACGGCGCGCCATCTCGGAGTGGATGACCAGCAAGAAGCTGCCGCCTCCGACCGACACAGACGAAACGGTCGCCGGGTTTTGTGAAGACGCGCCAGGGAGCTTTGCGATTGCAGACGGTGCCCCGCAGTGGAACGGCTGGGGAGCCGATAACTTCAACACCCGCTTCCAATCCGCGGCGGCCGCCGGCATACACGCCGACCAGGTGCCTGAGCTGAAGGTCAAATGGGTGTTCGGTCTGCCCATGGATTTCCAGACCTCCCAGCCAACGGTGATTGGTGGCCGGGTGTTTGTGGGAACGATGAAGGGCCTGGTGTATGCGCTTGACGCCAAAACCGGCTGCCTGCACTGGTCGGTCAAAACAACGGCTGGTGTCCGCTCAACCCCGGTGGTCGATAGCCTGCCGGCGACGAACCCGCAGCGCTACGTCGTGTATGTCGGCGACGTCGAGGCCAATTTATACGCCCTTGATGCCCAAACCGGCAAGCAGATCTGGCGGGTCAAAATCGATGACCACCCCCTGTCGCGGATTACGGCCACCCCCAAAACACACGGCAATCGAATCTATGCCTCGGCCACCGCGCTCGAAGAAGTCGCCGGCGGTGATCCCATCTATGAGTGCTGCACCTTCCGTGGCTCCATGGTCGCCTTGAACCGCTTTAACGGCAAACAGGTCTGGAAGGCGTATACCATTCCTGATCCACCGGCGCCGGTTCGCAAGAATGCGATCGGTGTGCAGCTATGGGGGCCGTCCGGTGCCTCAATCTGGTCTTCACCGGTACTCGATCCCGAGCGCAACCGCATCTATGTGACCACGGGCGACAATTACTCCGACCCGGCCTCGCTGACGAGCGATGCGGTGGTGGCTTTTGATATGCGTACCGGGGAATTCCTGTGGTCGAAACAGTTCACTGCCGGTGATGCCTGGAATGTCGGCTGTGAGACCGAGGATGATACGAACTGCCCTGAGGCGCGTGGCCCTGATCTCGACTTTGCTTCCTCCCCGATTCTGCGCATTTTACCCAATGGCCGGCGGGTGATCCTGGCCGGCCAGAAGTCGGGCGTCATGCACGCCATAGACCCGGACCGCGCCGGCGAGATTCTGTGGCAACACCGCGTGGGCAAGGGCGGTCTGGCCGGCGGGATTCAGTGGGGCTCGGCCTCGGATGCCAAACAAGTCTATGTGGCGCTGTCGGATATTGGCATCAAGACGGTGGAGAACTCGGATGCCGGCTGGGCCACGACCCTGGACGGCAGCGTCGGTGGTGGCATGTTTGCCCTTGATATCGAGAGCGGCGAGCGCAAATGGCATGTGCCGCCGGTGGGATGTGGCGACCGGCCCCAATGCAGCCCCGCGCAGTCCGCGGCCGTGTCGGCTCTGCCCGGCGTGGTGTTTTCCGGTTCGGTGGACGGACATCTGCGTGGCTATGCCACGGACACTGGGAATGTCGTCTGGGACTACGACGCCGATCAGGAGTATGAGAGTACCAACGGCGTCAAGACCAAGGGCGGTTCGTTTGACGGCCCGGGCCCGACCATTGTGGATGGCATAATGTATGTCAATTCCGGCTACGGCTTTTGGGGTGGGATGTCGGGGAACGCCCTGATCGCGTTTTCGGTCAATGGAGAGTGACGTCCCTTCTTTCCGTGTCGTGCGTAGGGGCAATTCATGAATTGCCCCTACAGATCATCGTCAGGGCTGTGGCTTCGTTGATAACGCGCCTGCCAGATCGTGAGCAAGTCGCTCAAGAATATCCTCTAAATTCCGGCTCATCGCTTCAGCAACAGCAGCCGGATTGCGTTTCGCCGCCGGCTGGGTTGCGGTATAGGACTGGAACCAAAAGGGTGCCGGCTCCCGGGCGCGGGACAGCCACACATCGATACTCAGGACCGCCTGCCAGGAGTGCGCTTGGTCGACCTCTTCGTATTGCCGGATAATCCCGCCGAGTCGCAGATCGGCCTGGGCGTCTGAGGTGGGATAGACGGTCGTAAAGAGACCAGACTGTTGCAGCGAACGGCGGGTGAGGGTGGTTATCATGTCAGCCGGTTTCGTGACCCAGCGGTGATAGTGATAAAAATCAAACTCATAGGGTGAAGAGCGGTAGACAATACGGTCCCGGTTATACGGTGGTTGGGCGCTAAACGGTTGTACGATGAGCGAAGCACTGCTGAGCGCAGGACTGGACGGGTCGGGGGTTCGCGTGGGGAGTGCGAGTGCATAATATCGAACCTCTTGCTTGGAGTGGGTGAGGCTACACCCGCCGAGCACAATGCCGGTGAGAATAATGCTGAGAAGAACCGGGAAGAAGAGCCTGGGATACATCAGATACATCTCAGATACATCATGGATCGGGAATTTCTTTCGCCGAGACGGTTGTCCCCCAGACAAGTGAAGACGGGTCAGTACGTAAGGATGCGCTCAGCTCTCTGAGTTCGTGAGAGGTGTTTGACAAGTTGTTCAGGAGCTGCCGGACCTCGTGACGGTTATCGACCACAATATCGTCCACGTGTTGGGTCAACTGGCGGACGTCATTGGCGAGATCGGCGGTGACCTCCGCGGTGTGCCGAATTTGGACCATTATGGCTTTTCCATCCTTAAACAGCTCTTCACGAATCGTGTTGATCGCCTCTGTTGCGTTTTTTAGCCCTGCGGCAGCCTGGGCTAAATTATCGACCATCTGTCGTAACGCCAGCCGCGTGTCTGGCGTTGAAACTTCGTCGAGCGAAGTGCGCAGGTCTGCCGTCAGCAGCGACATGTTACTCAGAAAATGAGTGACCGCGGTCAAATTGTGTTCGCTCAGCACACCTTGTTCAATGCGGGTTAAGGTGTCCAGCAGGCGTTCAGCAATAGCCCCGGCCCGATCTCGGAACTCCTCAAGTCCCCCGCGTTGCACTGGAATGACGGCCCCAGGGTCCAAGACCGGAGCGGCACTCGACCCGCCGGCTAATTCGATATAGCGAATGCCGGTCACAAAGGAGCCGATCAGATGAGCCGCTGTATCTTGTCGGATTGGGGTGCCTGGCTGGAGAGCGATTATCACCTGGGCGCGGGGCGGCGTGTCCTGGGTCAGGCCGATGGTTTCGACTTTCCCGACTGTCACCCCTTGGTATTCGACTACGGCGCCGGGTAAGAGTCCGCTGACCGACTCTGCAAAGAGAATGGTATAGGTATCGACCGACTGGAAAAAACGCGAGCCAGCCAGCCACAGCAGAGCACCGGCAAATAAAAAGAAGCTGACCGTAACGAACAAGCCGACCTTAAGCCGATCCTGTCCCATACTGTTCTCCCTTCACGATGAGGCTGTCAGGCAAATCCCCCTGCAGGGTCCTGGGGCGCGGACGACGGTCGAAAAAGGCCCGGATCTTCGGGTGGTCCGTCTGCCGGACTTCCTCCAAGGGGCCGGCGGCAAGGACTTTTCCGGCGTCTAACATGACGGCCCGGTCGGCAATCATGTGAATACTCCCGAGTTCATGCGTCACAATAACGATCGTCACGCCCAAGTGCTCTTTTAAGCGCAGAATTAATTCATCCAGCTCACGGGCAGTGACAGGATCAAGGCCGGCTGAGAGTTCGTCGAAGAGCAGCAAGCCAGGGTCTAAGGCCAGCGCGCGGGCAACCGCGGCTCGTTTCTTCATACCACCACTGATTTCTGCCGGTAACAGGTGTGCGGCGTGTCCCAGGCCAACGACACACAGCTTCATTCGGGCCAGCATGGCCGCGGTTGCCCGGTCTACCTGGGTATGTTCGATAATCGGTAAGGCGACATTCTCTTCCAGGGTCATGGAATTAAACAAGGCTCCGCCCTGGAAGGACATGCCGACGTTGCGCAAGATTCGCTCACGCTCCTCTTCGGTTGCCTCATGAAAATTCTGCCCGTTGATGAGGACACTGCCGGCCTTTGGTGTCAGAAGCCCGACGATGTGGCGCAGTAATGTCGTTTTGCCACAGCCGCTTTCACCTAACACAACCGTGATTTCGCCTTGCCGTGCCTGCATGCTGACGCGGTCAAGGACAGCCTGTCCGTCGTACTCGGCCACGAGTCCGTCAACCTGAACGGCGGGCGGAACGGCAGGTGATAGGTGAGCTGCTGACATCATACTGACCAGACGTATTCGTTAGGCTAAATAGAAAAATATCGTCGTAAAGACCGCATCTGCCAGAATACACAGAACAATGGAAGCGACAACGGAGGCCGTGGTATTCGTCCCTACGCCTTCGGCCCCGCCGCGCACATAGAAGCCCCGGTAGCAGGCGACTAAACCAATCAGGAAGGCGAAGACCAGGCTTTTAATCATGCCCGTGACCAAGTCGCTCGTGAGGAGGGCCTGTCCTGTTTGTTGGAGATAATTCCGACTGCCAAGCCCAAGTAAAACAACGCCGATCCAATAGCCACCGAAAATTCCGGTCACATTTGAGAGCAGCGTCAGACCTGGCACGGCGCACAGCAAGGCGAGCATGCGCGGCAGCAGCAGAAAGCGGCCCGGGCTGAGGGCCATGGTGCGCATGGCGTCAATCTCTTCGGACACCACCATCGTCCCAAGCTCCGCGGTAATGGCCGAACCACTCCGTCCCGCGACAATGATAGCCGTAATCAAGGGGGCCATCTCACGTGTCATGGAAACGGCGACGAGATTGGCAATATAGATAGCTGCGCCGAACTGGCGTAACTGACTGGCGGCATTCAGGGCGAGGACCGCACCGATCAGAAAGGAGAGAAAGGTGACAATCGGGATGCCGTCCACTCCAATTTTAACGACTTGCTCGTGTGTCCGGTCCCATTTAATGCTTTTTCCGCGCCACGGGGCAATGCACAGCCAATACGCGATCTCGCCAATCATTTCGATGAGCCGTCGGCCAGTGGCTACGGCTGCCAGGGTATGTTCGCCAATAGACTCCAGCAGCGGTAGTCTGTCTCGTGTCTGTCCGGGTGGACCGAGTAGGCTGAGATCAAGCCCAATAAACGCTTGATGGGCTTGCTGACAGACTCCGGTAAACTGCACCGTCACCCCGCGACTTTTTCCCTGCTGTACGAGTCGCAGCAGAGTTGCGGCTTCCAAACCGTTGAGACGCGAGACCTCCTTCAGGTCGAGGCTATACCGAGCGCCAGGCTGCATCTGCTCAATCTGCTTTATATGTTCGTGCACAAGGGAAAGAATCTGCTCGGAGACGCGGAGCGCATGTACGGTGGCTGCTCGGTCCTGTTCCACAATCCGCGCTCTCCTTCCTGATGTGTCCGGCTCGCCTCACTTGCCTCACTTGGGTGGACCAGAATTCCGAGAGACTATAACGACACTCTTCCTTTCATAGAGCTTGCCACGAACCCTGTAAAGCGAAGGGCGCCAGCTCCTCCACATGAGACATGAGCGGAACGGTGAGCCAAGACGAAGAGCCAAGACGAAGAGCACCTATGAGAGAAGAGGGTCGAACCACTTTTGCCTTTTTTGTGTTTTCATAGCATAACAGAGCCTGTTTCTTGGTCTGATTCCTGCCCACGAAGCGCTGACTGAAACAGAATAAACAAATTGGAGAGGATGCATGTTTTGGTGTGATAGAATCGCGGCCCAGATTGAAAGGGCCGAGAGGGCCGAGGGAGAGCAACTGATCAACGACTCGAAGACACCCTCGGGCCGGGCCCACGTCGGTGCCCTGCGGGGCGTGCTCATCCACGACGTTGTCTTCCGGGCTATTCAAGCCCGTGGACTGCCGGTCCGGTATACCTTTGGGGTGGATGACTATGACCCCCTGGACGAGCTGCCGGCCGGCGAAGAAGAGTTTTTTCGGTCCTATCTCGGTATGCCACTGTGTAACGTCCCGCCGCCTCCGGGCTCTTCCTTTTCCGATATATCCGAGCACTATATTCAGGATTTTTTCAGCGTATTCCGCGACCTGAATGTCCAAGCCGAGACCTACCGGCTGCGTGATATTTACCGCTCAGGCCAATTCAACGAGGCCATCGATGATATTCTCCGTAATGCGGCGACAGTCCGTCGCGTATACAAAGAAGTCAGTAAGGCAGAGCGACCGGATAACTGGTATCCCTTCCAGTCCGTGTGCGAACAGTGCGGACGCATTGGCACGACCGAGGTCAACGACTACGACGGCAAAGAGGTCACCTATACCTGCCGGCCCGATCTGGTCACCTGGGCTTCCGGTTGCGGCTACCGGGGGAAAATTTCGCCGTTTGACGGCAAGGGTAAATTGCCCTGGAAGCTCGAATGGACCGCGAAATGGAAAACGTTCAATATTACGATTGAGGGCGCGGGGAAAGATCACACCACCAAAGGCGGCTCTCGGGACGTTGCGTCGGCCTGTTTGCGCCGGATTTTCAACCAGGCTCCGCCGCTCAATATCCCGTATGAGTTTTTTCTGGTGGGTGGGGCCAAGATGAGTTCGTCAAAGGGCTTAGGCGTGTCGGCGCGGGAGATGGCGGATTTCCTGCCGCCCGAGATTCTGCGCTTTGTGATGATCCGCACCCAGCCCAAACAGCCGGTGAATTTCTCCCCGGACGAAAAATCCATTATCAAAATCTTCAATGATTTTGACCGATTTCATGCCCGGGCGTATCACGATCCCACAGTATCGGAAGACGATAAGCGAGTGTATCAACTGTCGCAGACCACTCTGGACGGCGATTTCTACGCCGCGGACTTTCAACTGGTGGCGACGATTGCGCAACTGCCGCACCTTGATCTCACCGGAGAGATCGAAAAGCGCAAAGGCGCGGCGCTGACGGCAATTGAGCGGAGGCAACTCGAACGCCGGGTACAGGCAGCCCGCTACTGGCTGGAGCATTACGCCAGCCCCGAGGAGCGGATCGTCTTGCAGGACACGCTGCCGGAGCGAGCCCAGGAATTGACCGCAAGCCAGCGGGCCTTTCTGCATCAACTCGCCGCTCGTCTGCCCGATATCCCGCAGGACGATAACGCCTTGCAGGCTGCGGTATTTGACGCCGCCCGCCTCACTCCGCTTGCGCCGGCCCGCGCATTTCAGGCCATTTATCGGACGCTGCTCGACCGCGACTCCGGCCCCAAGGCCGGCAATCTGCTAGCCTTTCTCGACCGGGACTTTCTGCTGCGACGTTTTCAGGAATTGCCCTGCGAGCAAGCCGCGTTCTGGCACGAGACGAGCATCAGCCGAGAAGAATTCGACACTTGGCTGACGGAGCGCCGGGACCACATCAAACAGATGACCACCGAAGCCAAACTCCTCCCCCCTCTCCCTCTGGGAGAGGGTCAGGGTGAGGGAGAAAATCAAGCCCAGCCCGCAGCCCCAGGCCGGTTGGGGGTCGTGGAATGCGTAGTCGAACTGGACGACAACCGAACCCATATGCAGCGCGTGCAACTGGGGAAATTTACCGAGCAGGAGGCTTTTGATGCGGCGGCTCAGGCGTATGTCGAGTTGGTGACGGGGGAATAGTAACCGGGAGGAGGTTGTTATGGGAAGACCGTTTCGAAATTCCGCTGCATTTGGAAAGCAGAGCAGGTGCGTAGGACGCACCCTACATTAACTTTGCTCAAAATACTCGCGCAGATTCTCCGACTCGCGTTGCTGACAGGCTACGGCTACCCGCAGCCTTTCCAGATGTTGATCCATCATCTTGCCGGCTTGCGGCACCGGGTGGTCGGCAAAGAAGGCGGTGACTTGAGCCTCAAGCTCAGGCGTGGCGAGTGCGCTAATTCCTTCGCACATGCGGACGATGGACGTGTCCGGGAATTTCCCCAGCATTTCGTCCCAGCGTTCCTGGAGAAAATTCCAGGCCAACTCGCGGCCCTCCGTATTCATCAACAGCGCGCGCATAAGATAGGGCGCGTTCTGGGTGCGGACATCGCCGTTGAGCGTCATGGCCAGGGTCCGGGTGAGGAGGTCGGACTGTCGGAAGTTGGCCAGCGCGAACTGGTAGCGCTGCTCTTCTTGGGGCGTTTTGGCTGCGCGTGAGGTCTGACGAAATTCATCATACACCGCCGCGTCGCCAGTATGGGAAAGAATCGACACGAGTGCCGGAACCAGATTCCGATCCACGGCGTTACGCTCAGCCTTATATTGTGTATAGAGCGTGTGGGCGTGCGCTTGGGTGGCTGTATCGTCTCCGAGTGTTCCCAGGGCGCTCAGCAGCTCTCCTCTGAGTTGGCTGATGAGGGCATTTTCCTCATCTTTTGGAGACCAGCCCAACTGCTGGGTGAGCGGTGTGAGCAGAGCGCGGACATGACGCTGCAATGCCGGTCGTTGTTCTGGGCTGAGCAGGCGGTAGAGATAATGACACGAGCCGAGAATGGCGGCCCACACATTGTGATCCGGCTCTTCACGGAATACGGGTAGGACATCGAGATAGGTGGTCAGTGGAGTCAAGCCGGCTTGCGCGGTCGCCCAGGTATCATTGAGCAGGTTGAAGCGCTCTATCGGAGAGAGCTGGGTGTGCACCCTGGCGGTGAGTTGGCCGAGCAGGTCTGGCGCGTACCGGACCCGATAAAAGCCATGGCCGCCGGCGTTGACGACGACCCAGTCCGGCCTCTCTGAGAGGGGAAGACGCAGTTCTCCAGTGGTCAGCAGCGCAGTCCGGGTCTCAGTTTCAGCGCCTATTTTTGCTTTGACAAAAACCGGGGCCTGCCAGCGTTTATCGTCGGCCTGGCCATTTCCGTTTTGCGCGTAGTAAAACGGCTGCTGAGAAATAACGAGGTCAGCGCCGTCCACATCAACAGAAATCAAGGGATAGCCAGCCTGGAATACCCAGCTATCCATCAGGGACCGGACCGGCTGTTGCGTCGCTTCCTCTAGTGCATCCCACAGGTCTGTTGTTTCCGCATTGTCATATTCGTGTTTCCCGAGATAATGGCTAATACCTTTTTGAAATGTTTGGGGGCCGAGGTATTGCTCCAGCATGCGCAGGATGGCCGCGCCTTTCTCATAGGTCAGAATATCGAACATGCCCTGTGCCTCGTCCGGGTGTTCGACCGGGAACTCGATGGGGCGGGAACTCCGCAGTCCGTCAATCTGAAGCGCCGCGGCCCGTGAAACGGCAAAACTAGTCCAGCGCTGCCATTCGGGTTTCCAGTCATCGACGGCCATCATTTCCATGAACGTGGCAAACGCCTCGTTCAGCCACAGGCCGTTCCACCAACGCATAGTCACCAGGTCGCCAAACCACATATGCGCGCTTTCATGCGAGACGACATCTGCCACGCGTTCCAACTCACTCCGGGCAGCCGTATTTTCATCAATCAGCAGCGCGGTTTCACGAAAGGTAATGGCCCCCAGGTTCTCCATCGCCCCGGCAGCGAAGTCCGGGATGGCAATGAGATCGAGCTTGTCGCCGGGATAGGGACGGCCGTAGTAGTCACTAAAGAATTGCAGAGACGCCGCGCCGATGGCCCGCCCGAATGGGGTGAGGTGCTGCTTGCCCGGTACGGCCCACACGCGTAGCGGTGTATCTCCGATATAAACGGGTTCGCTCGCCTCAAATTCACCCACGATGAAGGCCACCAGATAGGTAGACATCTTTATCGTATCTGCAAAAACGACTTCTTTCTTGTCAGTTCCAGGGAGCGGGTTTTCGCTCACAACGGCCGTATTCGAGAGTGCAGTCAGTCCCTCGTCAATCACCAGCGTAGCCTGAAAGACGGCTTTGGCTGCGGGCTCATCCCAGCACGGAAATGCCCGTCGGGCATCAGTGGACTCAAATTGGGTGGTGGCCAGGGTCTTGTCGTTGCCGTCCGCGTCCTTATAACTGCTGCGGTAAAACCCCTTCAGCTTGTCGTTGAGGATGCCTTCAAAAGCGAGCCGTAAGGCATAGCTGCCGGGGCTGACGGCCTGCGGGAAATGAAGCACCGCCCGCTCGTTTGGTTTGTCGAGGGTCGCGCTGCCCGGTCGGGTTTCGCCTGTTTCATCAGTCAGCGAAACCTGCTGAATAGTCAGCTCACAGGCGTTCAGTACGAGTGTTTGGGTCGCCTCATGAACGGTGACGCTGACCGTTTCCTCACCTGTGAAAGTGAAGTGGGTGAGATCAGGAGTCAGGCGAATAACGTACCGTTCGGGAGTCGTGGTTTCAGGTAGCTTATATGACGGTGTATCTGGCATAATGCCTCCGTAGAGAAATAAGTTACAGCTTGACCAAGTATCATTTGGTAGCGTTTGAGGACTGTGCGAATAGGGATACCAGAAGCGCTTCGTCCTTGGCAATTGGTGCAAGCAGAGCAGGGGGACGCTGCGGCTCTGTATTGGACCTGTCTTGTGGGTGTGGAGTTTTGGCGGAGGCGTGCTTGTACCAGCACCCTGATCGCGGTATTGAAACACAGGAGCAGATGAAGAGTGCGAGGGTGTTATGAGAGATCAAAATGATCGTGACGTAGATCTCGACCACGGCGTAGTCACTGAAACTGAGAAAAAGCTCAAGAAGCCACCGCTCTACAAGGTCCTGTTGCATAACGATGATTACACGACCATGGAGTTTGTGGTGTACATCCTCCAGTCCGTCTTTCGGCACGATGCGACCAAGGCCACCCAGATTATGCTGCACGTCCATCGGCAGGGGACTGGCGTGGCGGGTGTCTATACCTATGAGGTGGCGGAAGCGAAAGTCTCCCGGGTTGAGAGTTTGGCCAAGAAACATGAATTTCCTTTAAAGTGCAGTATGGAAGAAGCCTAGCCAGGGGTAGGGGGACCTTACCATGCGAATTAGTCGGGAACTGGAAGTAACGATTAGTCTGGCGATTAACGAGGCACGACGACGACGGCATGAGTTTTTGTGTCTGGAACATGTTCTGCATGCCTTACTGTTCGATGAGACCGTCGCCGAGATTGTTCGGCAATGTGGCGGGGACGTCAAAGAACTCCAAGCTGATCTTGAGGAATTTCTCAAAGAGAATCTGGAGTCGATGCCGGAGGAGGCGGGTGAGGTTGACCCCCAGCAGACCCTCGCCTTTCATCGCGTATTGCAGCGGGCGGCAGCCCATGTTCAATCCGCCAGCAAAGAAGTCATTGAGACGCGGAATTTCTTTGTTGCCCTGTTTCGTGAGGACAATAGTCATGCAGTCTATCTCTTGGAGAAGCACGGAGTCACCCGGCTTGATGTGCTGAACTTTATCTCGCATGGCATTTCCAAAACTCCGTCCGATGAAGACGCTGCGCCCGGATCTGATCCGGGAATTCTTGACGAAGACAACGAGCCACGTCCGTCCAAAGACCCACTTGAGGCGTTTACCACCAATCTCGTGCAAAAGGCGAAAGACGGGGATATTGATCCGTTGATCGGTCGAGAAGTCGAGATTGAGCGAACCATTCATGTGTTGTGTCGTCGGCGCAAGAACAACCCGATCTATGTCGGCGATTCCGGTGTTGGCAAGACCGCGATTGCGGACGGTCTCGCCCTCAAGATTTCCGAGGGCGATGTTCCCGACGTATTAAAAGAGGCCCACATCTACTCGCTTGATATGGGCTCCGTATTGGCTGGAACAAAATTCCGGGGCCAGTTTGAAGAACGGCTCAAAGCCGTGCTGAAAGCGCTTGATAAACAGCCTGGGGCAATCCTGTTTATCGATGAAATTCACACCATTGTTGGGGCAGGTGCAACCAGCGGCGGGTCCATGGATGCCTCGAATATCCTCAAACCAGCGTTGGCTTCCGGAAAGCTGCGCTGTATCGGTGCAACCACCTATCACGAGTACCGGAGTTATTTTGAGCGGGATCGGGCGCTGGCCCGACGATTTCAAAAAATTGAAGTACACGAGCCGAGCATTGAAGACGCAGTGGAAATTCTGAACGGACTCAAGCCCTACTACGAAGAACACCACGGCGTAGAATATACCCATGATGCACTCAAGGCCGCAGCCGAACTGTCGGCAAAATATATCAATGATCGTTTTCTGCCGGACAAAGCGATTGATGTGATTGATGAGGTGGGGGCGTCCTTTCAGATTCGTCCTGCTCCAGAGGAAGACGGCAAGAAAATTATTAATGACACCGACGTTGAGTCCATTGTGGCCAAGATCGCCCGCATACCGCCCCGCAGTGTTTCTGTTTCAGACAAGGAACGCTTACAAAGCCTGGATGCGGATCTCAAGGGGGTAGTCTTTGGCCAGGATACGGCTATTGAAACCTTGGTCCGTGCTATTCGGATGGCGCGAGCCGGCCTGGGCCAACCCGAAAAGCCCGTCGGCTCATTTCTGTTCTCAGGGCCGACCGGAGTGGGCAAAACTGAAATGGCCAAGCAACTGGCTGAAACCCTGGGCCTCCAATTTCTGCGCTTTGACATGAGTGAATACATGGAGAAGCATACCGTCTCGCGTCTGATTGGTGCGCCTCCAGGATACGTCGGGTTCGATCAAGGTGGACTGCTGACCGAGGCCGTTACCCGCAATCCGCATGCGGTCCTGTTACTGGACGAGATCGAGAAGGCTCACCCCGATCTGTTCAATATTTTATTGCAGGTCATGGACCATGCCTCCCTGACTGACAATAACGGCAAGAAGGCTGACTTCCGGCATGTGATTATTATCATGACCAGTAATGCCGGTGCTCGTGAGATGGCGGCCCAGGCCATTGGCTTTGGCAATATTTCAAATGAAGGTAAGGACCAGCAGGCCATTGAGAACCTGTTCAACCCGGAATTTCGGAACCGCTTGGATGCGACCGTGCATTTTCGTGCCTTGCCCATGCAGGCCATTGAGCGCGTGGTTGAAAAGTTCGTAAAGGAGCTGGTGGAGCAGCTAACCGAACGCAAAGTCGCCATCACGCTGACGCCGGCCGCGCGTCGCTATCTGGCGGAAAAGGGCTATGACAAAACTTTTGGTGCCCGCCCGATGGCCCGCTTGATTCAGACGGAGGTCAAGCAGGTGCTCGCGGATGAGATTCTGTTTGGACAGCTGCAAGAAGGGGGCAGCGTCGAGATCGACTTTGATGAGGAAAAGCTGACGTTTTCGTACGAATTGGCAGGCAGCGACGAAGAAGAACCTGTTGAGCCGGTTGAGACGGTTGAGTAAGCGGAAAGCCCTCATCTCCCCGGTTTCTTTTCGCCTACCAGTTCGCTATTGGGCCTTGCTGAGAACGACACAGAGTCCCTGTACCGGCGTACCGTTATCAATGCGCATCGTGACCGCCTCAAGAGAACGGACGGCGAATCCGCACTGCGTCGCGCGCTCTTCCAGATAGGTCCGGCCATGCCTGTAGTAGCCGGAGCTGTTTACGCTCAGCTCCTGGGTCGGGTTGTCTTCAGCCGTAAAAATGAACCAGCCAGCGTCCCGGAGTGCGCCGAACGCAGCCTGGAAAACCTGCCGTGGGTCGCCGATATGCTCAAACACGCCGGCGGCAACGATCACATCGTAACACCCGGCTTTTTTCTCCATGAACGAATAGATGTCCGCCACTTCCAGCTCGTCATAGATCTTTCGCTCTTGCGCTTTGGCGAGCATCTGGGGTGATAAGTCCACACCATCGAGGCGCTTTGCCAGCGACCGCACCGCTTGGCCGCATAGGCCGGTCCCGCAACCCAGATCAAGAATCGCGACTGTGTCCCGGCAGTACCGCTGTAAGGCCGCACGGATAAGCTGCGGACACTGGTAGTGCAGACTGCTGACCAGCTTCTGGTCGTATGAGGCCGCGTAGCTATCATAGAAGCGCGTAATATAGGACGCTGCCGGTCGCTCCGGGATCGCCTCCGCGCCCGTATAGGCGAGCAGCATCCTGGCCCCGATGTGATCCTCCGGCACCAGGCGCAGATAGTGGCGCAGGTGCAGCGTGGCCTGTTGCAGATCATCAGCCGAGATGAACAGCCGACTCAGATAGGCATGGGCAACAGACTCATCAGGTTGTATGGCCAGGACTCGCTGAAAGCTCAAAATGGCTTCCTCGGTGCGCCCTGTTTTCATCAAAGTCAGGGCCAATTCGAGATAGGTGCGGAGTATGGCCGATATGAGGTCTGCGACCCCCGGGGTCCGCGGGTCCTGTTGGAGGGCCTGCACGTAGAGCCTGAGGGCTTCATCCAACTGACCTTTGAGATGGTGTCCGATCGCCCGGTCGATAATGTTCTGGGCAGACATGCATGACTCCGAATAAAGCCGGATGTTCTTGTATGCCTGAACTTCGAGGCGGACTCAGGCAACAGCCTTGAAGGGGCGTACTTCCCGGACGACTCGGGCGCCGATCGCATCCTCGGCCACATCCATGTCGTACCGACTCTGGAGGTTTAACCAGTAACGTGGGCTTTGCCCAAAATACCGTCCCAAGCGTAAGGCGAGTTCTGCCGTCACCGGCCGTTTCCCGTGCACAACATAGTTAATCCGCATTGCGGGCACCCCGATATCTCGCGCGAGGCGGTATTGAGTCAGGCCGACCTCGTCCAATAGTTCTGTGAGGTAGACTCCCGGATGGATCGGAGCAAGACGTGCTTGTTTCATGTTGCTTCCTCAGTGGTAGTCCACGATCTCAACGTGCTCTGCATGTCCATCGCACCATGCGAAGCAGACACGCCATTGGGCATTGATACGAATGCTGTGTTGCCCTTTTCGGTTCCCTTTCAAGGCTTCCAGCCGATTCGAAGGGGGGAGGCGCAGGTCCTCCAGGCTGACGGCGGCATCAATTGCGTTGAGTTTCATAAATGCTCGCTGTTGAATGCTGCGCGGAAACCTTCGCGCAAACTGGCGCTTGAAGATTTTCTCCGTCTCGGTATCGTGGAACGACCGGATCACGCTCGATGCTAAACAATTCGTTTACTATTCGTCAAGACTTCCTTATAGGAGATCAACATCCTATATGCATTCCGCATACGTTCCTGTCTCAAAAAGGAGAATCTGATGGATTTTGGTGTCACCTTTCCTGCGCGTGTGGGCGATTTTGAACTGGTCGAACTGGCCGAACGGCTGGGCTATAGCCAAGCCTGGTTTTACGATTCGCAGATGATCTATTCGGACGTGTATGCGACTATGGCACTGGCCGCGCATAAGACCTCCAAGATTCGACTCGGAACCGGCGTGGCCGTGCCGACTACGCGCATGGCCCCGACCATCGCCCATTCGATTGCGACTATTAACCAACTTGCTCCTGGCCGGGTCGAACTCGGCGTCGGCACCGGAAACACCGCCCGACTGACAATGGGCCTGCGACCCATCACACTAACTCGCATGAAACAGGAAGTGCGGTTGATCCAAGCCCTGCTGGCCGGTGAGACCGGAACGCTACGGGAAGAGGGCGAAGAACATGCGGTACGTTTTCTGCATCCGCACCGCAATTATATTAACCTCAAAGATCATGTCACGGTCAGTATTTCGGCTTTGGGTCCAAAGACCCTGGCCTACTGTGGCTCGGAATCGGACGGCCATATCACCTGGGGCATAGACCCGGATGGCATGCGGGCGGCACGGAGCATCATTGACGAAGCTGCACACAAGCGTGGGAAAACGCCCAGCGACGTTCCCTCAAAATGTTTCTTTCCCACCGCGGTTCTCGCTCCTGGTGAAACAACCGCGACGCCGCGCATCATGAGCCTGGTTGCGCCATTCATCATGAATTTCCTGCATGTCCAGGTCGAGTGGGGAACGGACCTGTTGCCGCCTATTCCGGCAGTTGCAGAGTGGGTCGAGCGGTATAAAAAATATGCTGCGGGCCTGCCCGCGGACACGCGCCACCTCAGGCTGCACGAAGGTCATATCATTTATCCACGTGAGGACGAGCAAGAATTTATCGTGCCCGAACTCGCCGATGTGGTGGCTATCGTTGGTGAGCCGGACGAGGTTATTGAGCGCATCCACGCCCTTGAAGATGCCGGTCTGTCGCATTTTGCCTTTCAGGTTATGGACGACGATCCGGTCAGGCAGATGACCGACTTTGCCGAAAAGGTGATGGCCAAGTATTGAAAAGGGGACGTTTAGCCGGCTCCTCTGCTCTCCAGGTGGCGTAAGTGAGAGCGGCTGAGATATCCTCTACTTCTAAGTACGGATAGAGACGAAGAATCTCCGTGCGATCAACATCAGAAGCGAGTAATCCTGTAATTGTGCCGACAGTGACCCGCAGACCTCTCCTACAGGGCTCCCCCCCATGACCGCAGGGTCAGTTGTAATTCTTTCAATCTCAGGAAAATTCATAGGGAGTATTATATCGGTTCTCATTGGACAGCCGAGCCGGAATATGGAGCGGGCGATAAGGAAGATTGGCATTTATGGTTGGGGCTGATCGTACCGACAAAAATTCGCTTGAAATTTTGTCCCTAACGCTGCTATGACAAGGGTATTCCAGGCTAAAAGAGGAGGGATGGTATGGCTTCGTTCATGGGATCGTACGGGGGGCAGACATATGCACTTATGCGTATCGTCTTTGGATTTATGTTTCTTCTCCACGGGACACAAAAGCTGTTAGGATTTCCTTTACCGCCACCAGAAGCACCTGCTTTTATCCTCTATGGCGCGGGCACCATAGAGTTGGTTGGCGGTGCGCTCATCATGATCGGACTGATGACGACTTGGGCGGCGTTCATCTGTAGCGGCCAGATGGCAGTGGCCTACTGGATGGCTCACGGCATGAATGCGCTCCTCCCGATTCAGAACCAAGGTGAGCTGGCCGTGGTGTACTGTTTTGCCTTTTTGTTTATCTCGGCGCATGGTGCAGGAATGTGGAGTGTCGATGCCGGGCGGAGCAGTGCCTAGTCCCGTAGGTCCGCCCCGACAATAGCAGAGCCCCCCTGCTCAGGGGGGGGTGGAGGGTCGCCCCCTCCGGGAAGCCTTGTAGGGTGCGCCCTGCGCACCATCAGGGGGTCGCAGGCTTCCAGGGAAAAAGCCGAAACACGCTGGCCCCCGCATCCGTCTCCTCCCCAACGGGATGTGCTCCGTAGGGGCAATTCATGAATTGTCCCTACACCGGGAAAGCGGGTCGGGGCTGCCACCAGCCCGCGCTCCCAGGGGACGTGTGCTGCAAAAGGGCCACGGCCCAAGGGTGATGGGGTATAATGTAGAGGCAACCCCCTGTGGTTGCCCGGTCCCGGGTACACCGCCCGGCCCGTCACTCCGGCGAAAGCCGGAATCCATGCTCCCGACCCAACCGACCGGCGGGGCAGGCCACACCCTACCCGAACACCATGATTCCTGGTAAATTAAGCGGCCTGAAATCATCACCCTGCGAACAGGAATTGGAGGGTATTGTTATGGCCGAGCTGGCCTATACGTCGCATGTACAAGTTGCTGAGAATCGTTTTCGAGAACGCTACGGACTCGACTTTGAGGATTTTCAAGTCGGCCAGATTTTCAAACATCGGCCCGGTTTGACGATTACCCAACAGGACAATATCGAAGAATCCTTTGATACGCTCAACCAGGCCATGATCCATTTTGATGCCCACTACGCCTCCAAGACCGAATGGAAAAAGCCTCTGGTCGTCAGCACGCTGACCCTGCAACGCCTGATCGGTATGACTTGGAAGACGTTTTTCAAGAAGACGCGCATCCTGGGCTGGTCGGCGCTCAATATGACGGCCCCCGTCTTTGGCGGGGACACGCTCTACGCTGAGACCGAGGTTGTCGGCAAGGAGGACGTTGAGGGGGATGCCGCGTGTGGAAAGCTTACGGTCGAAACCAGAGGGATGAACCAGGACGGGAAGCTCGTGTGTGCCATGGGCTACGATATGCTGGTGTATAAACGTGCCGCTGTGCCGTTTGAAGACGCCAATTACTAGAATGAGTAAACCTGCCCTCCAACAGACATACAGAGATTGGCAGGTTTATGCATTGAGAGGTTGAAGGTGGATCGCCATGAGTCAGTTTCATTCGCACCGAAAACTCGAAGACCATATTTTTATGGAGATCGCGGGTATTGAGTTTGAGGACTTTGTCGTCGGCCAAATATTTGAACACCGACCGGGACGAACGTTCACCGCAGAGGAAAATCGTCAACACACCTTTCGATCTGCCGACCTCTCAGCCCGCAACGCGGACGTGGTGTATAACCGCAAGGTCTATGGCGGAGAAAACATTGTGAACGAAACCTTGGTGCTGAGTGCGGTCACCGCCATGACAACGAAAACGTTCAACAAAGTTGTCGCCAATCTCGGATGGACAGATGTCAAACTGCCCACGCCGGTGAAAGCTGGCGATACGATCTATGCCGAGTCCGAACTGCTCGACAAACGTGAATCGCGCTCCCGCCCGGCTCAGGCCGTTCTGCACGTCCGCACCCGCGCGGTCAATCAGGACGGCCAGGAAGTCTGCTCGTTTGAACGGAAACTCCTGATCTATAAACGCGGTCTGGGACCGTACGAAGACGCAGGCTATTAGGAAGAGGTGTCCCCACATGAATACCCTTGAAGAAGGCAAGGTGCTCACTCTCGATTTTAAGAAGCTCCGCAAGGTCGCGAAAACCGACCAGGATGTGATTCCGGTCGTCCTGCAACACGCCGAGAATGGCGAGGTGCTGTTTATCGGCTATGCGAATGACTTGGCACTCAAAGAGACCTTCAAAACTCGCCAAGCCGTACTGTGGTCCACCTCGCGGAACGAGTTATGGCGGAAGGGCGCGACCTCGGGCGATGTGCTTGATCTGGTTGATGTCCGTGTCAACTGTGAACAGAATTCCGTGCTGTACCGTGTCATCCCCCGCAGAGGCGGAGTGTGTCATACCAAAGACGCCACCGGTCAGGCCCGGCAGACGTGTTATTACCGCTCCACGACGGCTATAGACCGAGAGCTCGAATTCGTTTGATACCCTTTGACCTGGAAGGAGCGGGCGCATGAAACTTGGTATCTTCAGTTTTAATACCGAATACACCATGCCGGCGGCAGAATTGGCAGTCGCCTGCGAGGAACGCGGCTTTGAGTCACTGTGGGTGCCTGAACACACCCACATTCCGGCTAGCCGGGAAACCCCTTGGCCGGCTGGCGGCCCCTTGCCCAAAGAATACATTCACATGTCAGACCCGTTTGCGAGCCTGGCTGCGGCTGCGGCCGTGACTAGCAAAATCCTGTTGGGCACCGGCGTCTCGCTGGTCATTGAGCACGAGCCCCTGTACCAGGCCAAGCAGGTGGCGACCCTGGATCGCATCTCCAACGGCCGTTTCCTGTTCGGTGTGGGTGCCGGTTGGATTCGGGAAGAAATGCGTAACCACGGTACACCACCCAACCGGCGCTGGCAGGTCTTTAAAGAACACCTTGAAGCCATGAAAGCCTTGTGGACGCAAGAAGAAGCCTCGTATCACGGCGAGTTCGTGAACTTCGACCGGGTGTGGTCCTACCCCAAGCCGCTGACCATACCCCATCCGCCGATTATCCTAGGCAGCATGAGTTCCAAACTCGGACGCCAGCGTGTGGTCGATCATTGCGACGGCTGGCTTCCCATTGAGACCCTTATTGACGACTGGCCGGCCGCTCTGGCTGACCTGAACGAACGTGCGGAAAAAGCTGGGCGCGTCCCGGGCTCCATTCCCATCTCGTTCTTCTGTATCGACACCCCGGACGAGCAGCGCCTGGAGCGCTACCGGGATATGGGAGCAGTCCGCACCGCGGTCCGTATCCCGACCGAAGGCCGCGAGGTGATTCTGCCCTGCCTGGATAAATACGCCGAGATTGCGCAGCGGGTGGCATAAGGTCTGGCTCCGGATGAAATCCTGAGCTTGGTCGAATCAATTCAACACCCGGACTGGAGCACCCTTCAAAAAGGCCTGAATATTCTCTACTGTTTCGTCAAAGAAAATTTTATACGTCTCCTCCGTCACATAGCCGATATGGGGCGTGATAATAGTGTTTGCCGCGTGCCGCAGTGGATGGTCCTGCGGCAAGGGCTCCTCATCAAACACGTCCAAGCCCGCTCCGGCAATCGTCCCGCTTTGGAGGGCGGCGATAAGCGCCGCCTCATCAACAATCGGCCCGCGCGAGGTGTTAATCAAATACGCCGTGGGCTTCATCCGATTGAGTTCATGCCGCCCGATGAGACCCCGCGAACGTGCGCTCAGGACCAAGTGGACCGAAAGAATGTCTGCACGGGCCACAAGTTCGTCTTTACTCACCAGGGTGGCGTTGCACTCAACCGCGCGCTCCGCGGTCAGATTTTGACTCCAGGCGATAACGTCCATGTGAAAGGCATTGCCGACCGCTGCCACCTGGGCTCCCAACCGTCCCAGCCCCATCAGGCCGAGCGTTTTGCCACTCAGACCCAGGCCCATACTGACCTGCCACCGACCCGTACGGGTTGCCTGGTCTTCGTGTGGAATATGGCGCAGGAGCGATAAAATCAGCCCCCAGGTGAGTTCCGCGGTCGGATACAGGATGCCGCCCGTTCCGCACACCAGCACGCCACAGTCTGAGGCAGCTTGCAGATCGATAGCGGCGTTGCGCATACCCGTCGTACACAACAATTGCAACTGTGGGAGCCGCTCCAGCAGCGCACGCGGGAAGGGCGTTCGTTCCCGCATCGCCATGACGATTGCGAAGTCTTTGAGCCGTTCTGCCACAGCGGCTTGGTCTGTGAGATGATCCTGGAACACCTCGACCTCAACGTCCGCCGGCAGCACGCTCCAGTCCGTCATCTTTCGTGCAACGTCCTGATAATCGTCCAGGACCGCAACGCGTAGCATGAAGATGTCTCCGTGTTTCTCTTATTTCTGGAGTCGAACGAACTTTTGCAGCACGTGGCCGTCGAGGGGGATTAAGCCTTGTCTCCCGCCGGCGCTATAGTTCACTTCGCTGACGTATAAATCTCCTCGGGAGTCGGCCCAGATGCCATGCGGAGCATAGAAATTGCCCGGCTCCAAGCCATGTCCACCAAAACGGTGTTGGACCTCCCCATCCAGCGTCAATACCGTCACACAGGCGTGTGGCTCATGCGGCGGAACCTCGGCTCCCAGGTTATTCGGCATATGGGCGACTTTGAAACCTAGCTCGGCGACGAAGAGATTTTCATCTTCGTCAATATACAAATCGTCCGGGCGATTCACATGCGTCCACTCGGTGACATAGTCTCCTGCACCGGTAAAAATCTGAATGCGCGAGTTCTCCCGGTCGGCGACATAGACTTGGCCTCGTCGGTCCACTGCAATCGCATGGGGTATTTTGAATTGCCCTGGGCCACTGCCGGGCTCTCCCCAGGAGAACTGGAGTTCACCCGCAGCCGAGAATTTATGTACCCGGGCGTTGCCATAGCCATCCGCGATATACATGTCGCCTTCTGGCGACAGGGCGACATTCGTCACCATATTAAACGGCCCGGCGGCCTGTTGGACCGGGGTTGTCCAGGCCTCAAAGCCGGTATCCGCCGGCTTGTCTTTCTCGCCCAGCGTTTTGATAAGTGTGCCGTCCGGCTTGAAGAGACGGACCGTATGGTCGAAGTTGTCGGCGCAATAGATGGTATCATCCGGCCCGATAAAGATGCCGTGGGCGTTGGTGAAAACGTCTTCTCCCCAGGCGTCTAAAAATTTGCCGTCCCGATCAAAGACGATCATGGGATGCTCGCCACGGTTGAACGCATACACCCGGTCGTGTGAGTCGGTCGCTACCCCGGCCACCTCAACAAACGACCAGCCTTCAGGCAAATGTTCCCAGCCTTCGATAACCTCGTATTCGACCTCGTTGTGTCCCAGTGCCATATTCCCCTCCTTTACGCCACCCGCTGGTCGAGTTGCACTACGATGCCGTCGGGGTCTTTGAACAAGGTGGTCATGACCTGCCCGCCCGGCGCTTCGCCATAGGTCACACTATCAAAAGCCGTAGGAGGCATGACGATAGGCACCCCGGCTGCTCGGACTTTCTCAAAGGTGTCTTCGAGATCGTCTACCCAAAAAGCAAAATGGTGGATACCGACTTGATTGAGACTGAGCGCTCCACCGGAAATCGGCTGGTTCTCTGACAGGACGATAAAAGTTGCGTCCGGCCCATCGTCCCAACGCAGATACACCCCGTGGCGCGGCTTGGCCAACGCCCCACCCGGATTCTCGTTTGGATCGTCCAACGTGACCCGCAGACCCAATATATCACGATAGAATTTAAGTGATTGCTCCATATTGCTGACCCCAATAGCAATATGCGACGTGCCGCGAATTTTCATCTTCAGCCTCCTTTTACGCTCCGCTTGCTCTCCGCTCTGGGCCTCATTCACCCGACCAGCGTGGAGCGCGTTTTTCACGAAAGGCACGCAAGCCTTCTTGCTGGTCCGCGGACATAAAGCACTCGGTCGCCGCTTCATTTTCGACCATAATCGCCGCCTCAATGTCAACGTCCCGATTCCGGGCAAAGCACTGTTTGACCTGAGCGACAGCAATCGGCCCGCGGCTGACGAGGGTATCGACCAGGGTCTGGACGCGCTCGATGAGGGCGTCCGGTTCCACGCAGGCGTTGAGCAGCCCAATCCGCTCGGCTTCGGCCGCATCGATAATATCGCCCGTCATGCCGAGTTCTTTGGCCTTGGTCTCGCCAATCAAGCGGGGCAGAATATACGTGGCGCCGTTGGTCATGGGCTGGTTGATATTGACCTCGGCCGAACCGATACGGGCGGTGCTTGCGGCAATGCGGAAATCGCACACCAGGGTCAGCTCGAAGCCCGCGCCAACAACCACGCCGTTAATGGCCGCGATGGTGGGCTTGGGCAGGGTGCGGATCAACGACCACGTCGCCGCCAGCTCGTGCAGAAACGTCCGGAAGTCATCCAGACTTGTTTGCTCCATGACGCTAATGTCAGCGCCGGCACAAAATCCCCGACCCGCACCAGTGAAGACAACGGCACGCACCTGTGGGTCCTCTTGCGCGTCGGTACAGGCCTGCCTGAGACTGCGGACCAGCGCAGGCGAGAGGGCATTCAGCACGGTCGGGCGATTGAGGGTGATCCAGGCCACAGGGCCACGCTTTTCATATAGTATATCTTGCAGCTCCATACTGTCCCCTCCTGTCTGAAAGGAAACATGACACGCCGGACTTCACATTACCAGGCTTGGGTCACATTAGGCTGAAGTCTATTGCGCCTGACGGATGAGCTGGGTCTTCCGTTCGTACAGGCTTTCTTCAAGCCCGACCGGATACTGGCCTGGCTGATTCAAGCGGGTGATATCGCCCGGAAGTTTGGCGAGCTGCTCCTGAGTACGCTGTCGGATATGTGTCAGAGATGGGCTTTCGTAGACGGCTCTGCCCTGACGGAACACCGGCTCCAGTAGGTCGGAAAAAGCCGTGTGCCCCGGAATCCTGCGGCGTGTGGCTGAGTCGCTCACATCGACCATAGTGCAACCGTCGGCGAGGTCAGCCTCTTTGCCATACATCACGTCGCACAGAAACGCTCTTTGCGTGTGGTAACGTCGGACCTGGGGGATATCCGGATTGGTCACTTTCACCGTCTCTTCCGAAAGCTTGATTCTGTCCTGCCAGGAGCCATTGGGTGAGCGGATCGCGGTGAGCTTATACACCCCACCCAGGGCGGGCTGATCATACGCTGTCACCAGTTTCGTCCCCACGCCCCATACGTCAATCGTACTCCCCTGCTCCTTGAGCTGTGTGATCAGGTGTTCGTCAAGATCACTGCTGCCGACAATGCGCGCGTTGGGAAAGCCGGTGTCGTCCAGTATTTTCCGGGCTGCGATACTCAGTTGGGCCAGGTCCCCCGAATCGAGGCGGATGCCGATCATTTCATGGCCGTGTGTCCGCAGCCATTGCCCCACCTGGGCGGCTTTCCGTACCCCTTCCAGGGTGTTGTAGGTGTCCACGAGAAAGATGCAGTTATTGGGCATGGCCTCGGCATAGGTCTGAAACGCTTCCAGATCATCATCAAAGACCATCACCCAACTATGCGCGTGCGTTCCCCTGACCGGAATCCCAAACAGCTTACCGGCAAGCACATTCGAGGTGGCATCACACCCGCCAATATACGCGGCCCGGCTGGCTGCCAGACCCCCGTCGATTCCCTGCGCGCGGCGCAGGCCAAACTCCAGGACGGGTTCTCCTCCTGTCGCCAGGCAAATCCGAGCGGCTTTGGTGGCGACGAGCGTTTGGAAGTTGATCAGATTGAGCAGCGCCGTCTCGATAAGCTGGCACTGAAGAAGCGGCCCCTGGACGCGGACCAAGGGCTCGGGCGGAAAGACAAGCGTACCTTCCGGGATGGCATCGACCTGGCAGCTGAATGTCATGGACTGCAAAGAGTCAAGAAACGCCCGGTCGAACAGGGGCTTGCCATCCGTGCCACGCACCTCGGTCAGAAAGGCGGTGTCTTCCGCATCGAACCGAAAATGGCTCAGAAAATCCACCACATACTCAAGGCCACAGGCGATGCTGAAGCCTCCCCCAAAAGGGTTGTGGCGGAAGAACAGATTGAAGACGGCTTCCCGGTCGGCGAGTCCCGACTTCCAATAGCCATACGCCATGGTGAGCTGGTAGAGGTCGGTCAGCAGAGCCAGGGAGTGACGGTACAGTGCAGACGGAATGTTCATGATCGTTTAGCCATCATCCTGGGAGCGCGGCTATTGGAGCGCGGCCATCTTGGCCGCGATTATTTGCGGGCTGGAAGCCCGCACTCCTAATTGAAAGGTCGGCCCCTACACCTCAAGGTTCGCCTCAATGAGCATCGGTCCCGGATTTTTAAAGGCGTAGTGGAGGGCATCGTTGAGTTCTTCCGTAGTATGCACGGCCCGCCCTTCCACCCCAAAGCCTTCGGATAATTTTACAAAGTCGAACTCAGGAGAATCGAGCGCCGTCAGCGACAGGCTGGCATCCCCCGGTGTCATCTTGGCCCGTTCCAACTCCCAGCGCAGGATGGAATAGGCTTTGTTCTTACAAATAATACTGGTCACATTCTGTTTCTCGCGCGCCATGGTCCACAAGGACTGGATGGTGTACAGCGAAGAGCCGTCGCCTTCGAGGCAGATGGTCGGACGGTCCGGTTCGGCCGCAGCCGCGCCTACGGCGCATGGCAGACCTTGGCCGATGGAACCACCGGTGAGGGCCATATACGTAAACGGCGGAGCCCCGCCGGCCATGCCATGATAGGCAAACCCCGCGGTTGCGCCCTCATCCATGACAATAGCTCCCTCGGGCTGGGCCGCGGCCAGGGCTTTGCACATATTCGCCGGAGTTAAGGGACCGTGGGGGACTTCCGGACGGGGCAGGGCCGGAGCCGCCCGAACCGCGGGCGCATCGAGCGCATCCGCCACAGCCACGAGTGCGGTCGCGGGGTCGATGTTGGCACTGCACAGCTGCATGATCTGGGCGTCCTCCGCACACAAACTGCTACGTGTATTCGGATAGCCGAAAAACGCGACCGGCTCGTGCGCGCCGGCCAGAATGACTTTTTTATACGGCTCCAGGAGCTGACTGGCCGGCTCCGGTGCGTAGGGGATTTTATCCGGAGAGATCAAGCCGACGCCCCGGTCCTGAATGGGAGGGAACGTCGGTGTGAGGACGCGACAGCCAGTGGCTCGTTCAATCCGGTCTGCGGCTTGGAGACCCGCGATGCGCAGGGCGCTTCCGCTCAGCACGAGCGCGGCCCGGCCCGAACGCAGCGCCTCTGCCGCGCGGTCGGTCTCGTATACATTCGGAGGCGGGGAGGCGGTAATCGTTGGCGGCATTGGTTTGGGCCGCCCTGATTTGGCACTGACGGTTGCCCATTGGATATCGCCCGGCAGGATCAACGTGGTCGGGCCGGTTGGCAGTTGGGCCGCGCGGATAATGACGTCAGCCATATCCCGCCCGACCGTATCCGGGCTTTCTGCGGTCAGTACGAACTGCGACATGGGCTGGGCCAGGGTTTCAATGTCGGCAGTCAGCGGTGCGTTGGCGGCAATATGCCAGGTGGCATGTTCACCCACGATAGAGACCACGGGCGAGTGGGCCTTGCGGGCGTTATGCAAATTGGCCTGTCCGTTGGCTAGCCCTGGGCCCAAATGCAACAGGGCCAAAGCCGGGCGTCCGGTGACCCGCGCATAGCCGTCAGCCGCCCCGGTACACACGCCTTCAAACACGGCCAAAACCGGCTTGATGTCCGGGCAGCGATCGAGGGCCTGGACGAGATACAGCTCGGTCGTGCCTGGGTTGGCAAAACACACATCAATGCCGGCCGCCGCCGCGGTCTGAATGGCGACGTCTGCGCCGGTGAGGGGTTGTGAGCTTGATTGTGTCTCCATTGTCATGCCTGCTGCTCGCTTTCTGTGATCGTCCGAGGTTGTCTGAAATCCTGAAATCGTCCGTGTCATACCACAAAACGCCGGGAGTGTAAGTAAAGGGGGGCTGGAGGCTACCCTGCTGGGAGTGCAGGCTTCCAGCCTGCTCCAGGGCGGCCAGGATGGCCGCACTCCCAGAAAGGCTGCCTCATCCGGGAGCGCGGGCTGGTGAGAGTTGCCTTCTTTGCGCCAGGGCGTAGGATGCGGCAATGGCGGCGGCTCCACAACCCGACCACACTGAACTGAAACTCGCGCGGCTGCGCGATGCGCAACGGATCGCCCTCATGTCGCGCGATCTGGTTGAGCACGGTTTGCCGTGGACGTGGGCTGCACGCCGAGTCGCCACGCATATTCGTGGGCGCGACAGCAATGTCCTCACAGCCTGGCACGCGGGTAGGCTGGTTGGCTTCGCCATTATGCAGTTTTATGCCGAGCGGGCCCATCTGAACCTGCTTGCAGTGGAGCCTGCTGCACGACGGTTGGGGATAGGCTGGCGTCTGGTTGAGTGGCAGGAGCAGGTGGCCCGCGCCGGAGGCATCCCGGTAGTCAACTTAGAGGTCCGCGCCAATAATATCGGCGCCCAGGCGTTTTACCGCCGGCTGGGCTACCGCCAAATCAAACATCTGCCCGGCTATTATAATGGCCGAGAGGCAGCCGTCCGCATGAGCCACGATTTAGGGGCCGGGGGGTAGGGGGGTCCTCACCGGGAGTGCGGGCTTCCAGCCCGCAAAGAAACGCGGCCAAGATGGCCACGCTCCCAGGGATAGGCGGCCAAGATGGCCGCGCTCCCAGGAGGGAAAAGGAAGCGGATACAATGACCAGGCTGACAGCAGAGGACGTATCTTCCCCAGGGCCGAGATGGCATGAACGCGGCTATCTGCCACACTTCGAGGGCGGGGCGATTCCCCAGACTCTCACCTTCCGCTTGCATGACAGCCTCCCGGCTGCCCTGCGCGCTATATGGGCGTCAGAGCTGGTCCATCTGCCCGAGGCCGAACAACGCCTGGAGAAACAAAAGCGCATCGAAACTGCTCTCGATAGCGGTTATGGCGCGTGCTTGCTGGCGAACCCGGACGTGGCCCGGTTGGTGGTGAATGCCCTCAAGCACTTCGACGGGGAACGCTATCATCTTCATGCGTGGTGCGTCATGCCCAACCATGTTCATGTTCTGGCCACGCCGCTCGGGTGCTCCACGCTTTCTTCAATCATCCATTCGTGGAAATCGTATACCGCGAAGCGCGCCAACAAACGGCTGGGCCGACGCGGAGCGTTGTGGATGCAGGAGTATTTCGACCGGGCGATTCGTGACGAGCGTCACTTCATCACGGCTGTGGAGTACATCGAAAACAATCCGGTAAAGGCCGGGTTGTGTAAGCAGGCCACGGATTGGGAATGGAGCAGCGCAAGAGACAGGTCCTAGGCTGCCACCTGGGAGTGGGGGTTTTCTCCTTATCTAGGAGTGCGGGCTTCCAGCCCGCAACGCGGCCAAGATGGCCGCGCTCCCAGGGATAGCCCTGCGCATGGGCCACGATTTGTAGGCCGGTGTGTAGGAGCGAACCTGCGCATCCGCCTTCCTAATTGGGAGTGCCTATCTAGGAGTGCGGCCAAGAAGGAGAATCCCGCACTACAGCAGCTTGATAAGCAGGGCGAGGACAGCGCAAAGAATCGTGCCCATGGCAAACATCATCTTCCCAAGTTTGGTTATCATGCGGTGTTCGAGACGTTCGAGCGCAATATCAAGCTCGGTTTTCGTGACGGCGTGTTCATCCCCTTGGACGATGGCTGCGACAATCGCCTCTGCCAGCGGTTTTTCCGCTCCGGCTTCGACAAGTGCATTAAAAGCGCCGAGCGTGTCAAACGTTGCGACTCCCATAATTTCCCTCAATCTGTAGTTCCCTCAATGAGTAAGGAATCCATATTAGTATGATTGAGAATTGTGGCAAGGTCCGGCGGCCCGGATTGTAGGGCGCTCCATCCTGACTATATTCCCGACCGAAAGCGGGCTTCCAGCCCGCAAAGAAACGCGGCCAAGATGGCCACGCTCCCAGGAAGGGGGACAGGATGGGGACGCTCCCAGGAAGGGGGGCTGGCAAACTGAGTAAGCTGGAAAAAATCCCCGCGCCCGCGAGGGGCGCGATGGATCAATGTATGGATTGTTATTCCGAGAATTTGTAGCCGGGGAAGTTCATGCGGAAGTGGGCGTCCGCCTGGCTGATGTGCGAGAACATAAAGCCGCTCGGATCATCTTCGGTCACGTCAGGGACGTAGGTGAAGCGCTTGCAACCGGTTACTGTGCCGGCGGTATTCGTGATTTCCGCCGCCTCCACTCTGTCGGCAGGGACTGGCGTCTTATCGTCATCAATTGGATTACTGCTGTTGATAACAGTGGAGTTGTAGCAGTAGTATGTATTGTCCGCCGTGTCTGCCGTATCTTTGTCATCTACCGCTCTGCTGAAGCTGTTGCACCTGTTGTTGCGGTCGTCCAGCACATTCAACTGGACAGTCGGCTGCGCCCCGTCTGCGTTAGTACCATCGGCCCCAACGACCGGCGCCCTGTCTTCACCGCTCGGGTAACAATAGTCAGCGGCAGCCGCCCGGCGCGGTAATTTCAGGTTCAACACCCCACGACCGGAGCACCCGAGACTTCTCGGATTGATCACGTTCACGTGGCCGCTGATGTCAATATCGTGAATATCCCTGTCCGTCTCTTCGCCATCATCGCACACGACGGAGAGGAGTCCTAAATCCTCTACCTCTGTTGTTTTGCCTAAAGTGTTTCCATCGCGGATATCCAAGGGCCCGGGTGCGCTGTTCAGCCAGGTATAGATGTTTGATACGGACTTGTTGAAGCTGATCACGTCGAAGCGCGCGCCGATCACCCGACGCTGATTGCCGTTGGAGCTGAGGCCGTCGACGTCGGCGACATTGATAGCCAAGCCAGGACAATCGGCTTCTGTAGGACAAGAGAGGGCTACACTGGGATCAATCGCGGGGCTCGCCGGAATCGCCGGAAGCGCTCTCCCGGCTGGGACATAGGTATACGTGAGTGCATCGTTACAGCGCAGAGCGGGGTTGCTGTTGAGGACTGTGTTCACCTGATCGACTACAGTAGCGCGACTGGTGTCGGTGTTTAAATAACAGTATGCGCTCGCTGCCGCGTCTTTTGCGGAATACCCGCTACCTGCAACCACAGAGGCCTGCCAATCCATCGCTACAACTGGAATCTCCGTGGCAAAAAATCCGTCGCCGACATCTTGCAAGACCGCCCAGGCGACCATGACATCACCGTTATCGTCATTAGCCGCAGTGGTCCCAGCACCAGAACTGCAAGACAACCTTGTTCCCCCATACGCCAAAGTCACAAAGCCGGTAGCGTCAATGTTGTCCTCAGCAACTGAAAAGAATACTCCCTGGGCTGTATCCCGTCCTGTGGGTGCTGGAGATTGAAGGGCGACGAACCCGAACTCACCCTGACCCAGACAGATAAATGACCGCCCGTCCGGAACAACCGTACCGTCGTCGCCCTTATGCACGGTGACGTTAATGATCGAGAATTCTCCCGCAGCACCCACGTGCTGCACGCCGATAAGGGTGGCCAGGTTGCCGCCGACCTCGTAGTACGGCACCAGTAGAGCACTCCACGCCTCTAGCGGTCTGGCGGATGCACTTCCAACCCAGCACCCCAGCACCAGCGTCAGCGCCAGTCCAAAAACATTGATTCTCTTCATCGTACTGCTCCTTTCTTCCTCGTTCCCCTACGGGTGGCGAAACTATAGTTCTGTTATTTTACCTCTCTCATCGTGGCGGGTCTATCCCTGCGTGAGTGGGGGCTGAAGAATCGTTTGAGTCTGTGGGTCTATAGGGTCGGATGGGTCGGCTTGAACATGGGGGGAGCGTTTCCTTATTCCATGCCTGGAGATATCGGTAACCTCAACCGTTGAAGTGCCGATGCCAAGCGGTTCTGAATTCATCCTTTCGCCTCTGTATGACCTCTTCGACTTCGCGCAGTTGTGGCTCGGACAGTGCGCCATTGCCGGCCGCCTGTCAACAGTCCGCATTGCTTTGAGGAGTGCGGGCTTCCAGCCCGCAACGCGGCCAAGATGGCCGCGCTCCCAGAGGGGATGTGTCCAAGGAGTGCGGGCTTCCAGCCCGCAACGCGGCCAGGATGGCCGCGCTCCTCATGTCATGGGGGGCTGTTTTATTGCCGCCCTCACAACTTCTCCAGCAACTCTGCCTCGTTCAGAATCGGGATGCCCAGCTTTTCGGCCTTGTTGCGTTTTGTGCCGGGGTCGGTGCCGGCGACCACGTAGTCCGTCTTTGTTGACACGCTGGCCGTGATCTTTGCGCCGAGGGCTTCGAGGCGTTGTTTGGCCTCGGGGCGGGTCAGGGCGGCCAGGGTGTCGGTCAGGACGAAGGTCTGGCCGTGCAGCGGGCCGCCCGGCTTGACCTCAACCGTTGGAAAGCGATGGTGGCGGCTTCAAACTCGGACATGGTGTCTCCTCGGGTGTGCCCTGCGCACCATCGCTGTTGACCCTGCGGCCTTACAACGCTACACGTCCAGTATGAATACTGTCGGTGTTCAAGCACTGAAAAACCGTCTGAGCGCATACCTCCGCATGGTCCGCCGTGGCGAGGGGCCTGTGGGAGCGGGCCGAGATGCGGTGTACCCGGAATTGATACGATACGCCCGCACGGGCAAAGCACGCCTGGGCGCTCCTAACCGCTCCGACCTCTACCCGCGTCTCTCTTCAATCGTGCGTTCAGGTAGCGTACACCGCTTGCTGGACGACGAGCGGGACGAGCATTGAATGTATACGCGGAATCCAGCGCCGTTCTTGCCTGGCTATTGGGTGAAAACCGGAGAGACGAGATTCGCGCTCAGCTTTCTACCGCACAACTGATCGTCACTTCCGACCTGACTTTGATTGAGTGCGACCGCGTTCTCAATCGTGCTGCGGCCCTCCAAGAAATAAGCGAGGTGGAGACTGCCCGAAGACGCAGGCTGTTTAAGGCTGCTGTGGAACATTGGACCGTCTTCACCATCGACAGCACGGTTGTGGAGCGGTCTCGGCGTCCGTTTCCGCAAGAGCCAATCCGAGCACTGGACGCTATCCACCTCGCCACCGCGCTGTTCGTCCGCTCGCTGATCGCAGATGTGCGAATTCTCTCGCTGGACGCCCGCATCCGCAGTAACGCAGTCGAACTCGGATTTGATATTGTTCCCGCAGATTGAGGCGTCTGAGGTGCGGTGGCAAGCTTCCTTATCTGGGGGCGCAGGCTTCCAGCCCGCAACGCGGCCAAGATGGCCGCGCTCCCAGGAGGGGATGTGTCAAAGGAGTGCGGGCTTCCAGTCCGCAACGGGGCCAAGATGGCCGCGCTCCTCATGTCATGGGGGGCTGTTTTATTGCCGCCCTCACAACTTCTCCAGCAACTCTGCTTCGCTCAGAATGGGGATGCCCAGCTTTTCGGCCTTGGTGCGTTTTGAGCCGGGGTCGGTGCCGGCGACCACGTAGTCCGTCTTCTTTGATACGCTGGCCGTGACCTTTGCGCCGAGGGCTTCGAGACGTTGTTTGGCCTCGGGGCGGGTCAGGCTCTCCAGGCTGCCGGTCAGGACGAAGGTCTGGCCGTGCAGGCGGCCGGCCGGCTTGGCCTCAACCCGCGGAAAGTGAACCCCGGCGTTGAGCAATTTCGTCACAACGGCACGGTTGTGTTCCTGCCCGAAAAAGGCGGCAACACTCCGCGCGACTTCCGGCCCAATATCAGGCACGTCCTGCAAGGCTGCTTCCTCGGCCTGCATGATGCGATCCAAATCACCGAAATGCTCGGCCAACTGACGGGCCGTGGCTTCGCCCACATGGCGGATACCCAGCGCGGCAATCAAGCGGGGCAGGCTGGTGGTCTTGCTGTACTCAAGAGCATTGACCAGATTATGGGCGGATTTTTCCCCCAGCCGGTCGAGCCCGGCAAGCTGCTCTTGGGTCAGGTGGTATAAATCGCCGGGGTCTTGGACGAGTTGCTTGTCAACCAGCTGGTCGATGATTTTTTCACCCAGCCCGTCGATATCCATATAGCCGCGGGCGGCAAAGAATTTGAGACTTTCCTTGAGTTGGGCCGAGCAGGCTAGACCGGTACAGCGATACGCGGCCTCACCTTCTTCGCGTTCAACCCGCGCGCCGCATACAGGGCATTCGGTCGGCATATCAAAGATGCATTCCTGGCCGGTGCGCTTGTCGGGAATCATCTTTACGACGTAGGGAATAACATCGCCGGCACGCTCGACAATGACGGTGTCACCAATACGAATGTCTTTGCGCTTGATTTCATCCATATTGTGCAGGGAAGCGCTTTTGACGGTGACGCCGCCGATATGGACCGGAGCCAACTCGGCCACGGGTGTGAGCGTACCGATACGGCCGACTTGAGGGATAATATTCAGGACGGTGGTCGTTGCCTGAATGGCCGGAAATTTATACGCGGTGGCCCAGCGGGGCGAGCGTGAGATTTGGCCGAGCTGGCCTTGCAGCGCAAAGCTGTTCACCTTAATCACAACACCGTCAATGTCATACGCCAGACTGTCGCGTCGGGCTTCCAGGTCGTCAACAACTGCGAACACGTCTTCTACGGTCGGACACACGCGGCTGTGCGGAACCGGTTTGATGCCCCAGAGTGTGAGTGCTTGGCGCAGGTCCCAATAGGACGCAAACGCACTGTCCTCAATCTGCCCGACGCCGTAACAAAAGAATGCCAGCGGACGGGCGGCGGTGATGGACGAATCGAGCTGTTTGAGCGAACCGGCTGTAGCATTACGCGGATTGGCGAATACGGGCTCACCGGCCTTTGCCCGTTCATCATTTAATCTGCGGAACGACGCCTTGGGCAGAAAGACTTCCCCGCGGACTTCGAGCCGACTCGGAATTGGGTGTGAAGGCGGGGAGAGGAGCGCCAGGGGAATGGACCGCACGGTCCTGAGATTGGCAGTGACGTCTTCGCCCGTGACCCCATCCCCGCGTGTCGAGCCAACAACAAGTTTGCCATTTTCGTATACCAGCTCAACAGCCACGCCGTCGATCTTCGGCTCGGCCACATATTCAATGTCAGCCGTTGTTTCGAGTACACGTTGGACACGTTGATGAAACTCCTGCATCTCTTCTCGGGAGACGACGTTGGCGAGCGATAGCATCGGGACGGTGTGTCGGACCTGAGTAAACGCGGTCAGGGGCGGGGCGCCGACCTTTTGGGTTGGGGAGGCCGGGTCGTGCAGTTCCGGATATTCGGCTTCCAAGTTGGCCAAGCGCCGAAAGAGTGTGTCGTACTCGGCATCGCTGATGAGCGGATCATCAAGGACGTAATAGCGATGATTATGGTCGGCCAACTCCTGGCGCAACTGCGCCACTTCTTGTTGGATTTGGGGATCAACCATGATGTTCCTTTTGAAGTTTTGAGAAACTAGCAACTGCCTACTAGAAATGTAGCCGGCCCTCCCGGATTCCGTTGCCACTCCATCCAGGCTACAGAAGAAGGAAGGAGAAATGTAGCCTGGATGGAACGCAGTGAAATCCGGGACGCCGAACTAGCAACTAACTCCTAAAAACTAACTCCTGCCTACTGCCTTGGCCGGTTGCTGCATGGTGACGCAATGCAGCGCACCAAAGCCTAACACAAGATCAGTACACGGAATCCCTATCACTCTTCGTCCCGGAAACAGCTCTCGGAGTATGGACAGGGCGGTGTGGTCATGCGGGTGGTCATAGGTTGGGACAAGAACGGTGCTGTTGGCAATATAGAAATTGGCATAACTGGCCGGCAGGCGTTCGCCTTCATACTCCACCGGCCCGGGCATGGGTAACGGAACCACGTGGAGCGGGTGTCCGCGTTGGTCGTGCATGGACCGCAGTCGATGCAGGTTGTCCTGGAGCGCGGTGTAGTTCACGTCGGTCGGGTCGTCTTCAACCGCGCACACCACGGTCGTAGGATTGACAAACCGGGCGAGGTCGTCCACATGGCCATCCGTGTCATCCCCGACAATTCCGTCTCCCAGCCAGCCGATATGCCGAATCCCCAAATAGGCGCTGAGGGTGTGTTCGATATCGGAGCGGCTGAGGGTCGGATTGCGATTGGGGTTGAGCAGGCAGGCTTCCGTTGTCAGCAACATGCCTTGGCCGTTCACGTCGATGGAACCACCTTCCAGCACCATGTTGGGCGTAAAAGGGGCAAGGTTGAGACGCCGGGCAATGTGGTTTGGCACTGCGTTGTCCAGGTCCCACGGCGGGTATTTGGCCCCCCAGGCGTTGAACGTCCAGTTTGTCAGGCCGAGTTCGGTCTTGTTGTGAGACTCGTGGGTCAGAAAGATCGGACCGTGGTCGCGGGCCCAGGCGTCGTTGGTCGGGATTTCGTATAACCCGATCCGAGAAAGGTCCACTCCAGCGGCTTCAAGTGTGTGTCGAACGCGATGTGCGCTTGCCGGATCGTTCACACAAATATGCACCCGTTCACTTTGATGCAAGGCGGCGATTATTCGTGCATACACAGCGGCGATGGCCGAGAATCGACCTGGCCAGGTTTCCTGATTGTGCGGCCAGGCCAGCCAAGTGGCAACGTGCGGTTCCCATTCCGCCGGCATCCGAAAGCCGAGCTGTGCGGGCGTAGGCTGGTGGCAGGTCATAGAATGAAGACCGGTCGGAGCTACGAGTCAAGAAAACGCTTGGTCAGGTCCGCGTAGGCATCAATCCGGCGGTCGCGGAAAAATGGCCAATACTGGCGAGTGGTGTTGAGCTGACTGAGATCGCACGGAATAGTCAGGATTTCTTCACTGTCGGCACTCGCCTGCTTGAGTACTCGGCCCAACGGATCACTGACAAATGATGTGCCCCAGAAATTGAGCGCCCCTTCCTGGCCGACGCGGTTGACCGCGGCAACGTATAGCCCGTTGGCGATGGCGTGGCTGCGTTGCACGATTTGCCAAGCTTCACGCTGCGCCTGGTGTTCTTCCGCCTCGTCGTCCGGATGCCAGCCAATAGCGGTTGGATACAAAAGGAGCTGGGCGCCGCTCAGCGCGGTGAGCCGTGCGCCCTCGGGAAACCATTGGTCCCAGCAGATTAAGACCCCAATACGCGCGTAGCGGGTGTGGAAGGTGCGAAATCCGAGATCGCCGGGGGTGAAGTAGAACTTCTCATAATAGAGCGGATCATCCGGGATATGCATCTTGCGATACTGGCCGAGGAGGGTGCCGTCGGCATCGATCACCACTGCGCTGTTATGAAAAATCCCCTCAGCTCTTTTCTCAAAGAGCGGCACGATCAAGACGACCTGATGGGCAGCGGCGAGCGGCCGTAGTCGCTCGGTGGTCGGCCCAGGGATGGGCTCGGCCAGAGCGAACCGCTCAACGTCTTCGCTCTGGCAAAAATAGCGCGAACCGAACAATTCTTGGAGGCAGATAATCTGCGCCCCCTGACCGGCGGCCTCGCGGATAGCGTCGACGGCCCTGTCCAGGTTTTCGCCTGGTCGGTCGCTGCACGACATCTGGACCAGGCCGAGGATGACCTGCTGTGCTTGGGCGGAAGAGGATGTGGTTGTCACAACGGGGGAAATTGTAAGGGATGGCGTTTCCGGGCTCAATGCCACTCTCTACTCAGGCAGGCTTTTGACACGGAATGTGAAAATCTCTATATAGGTGAACGAGCTGGAAACGCAGACAAATTGAGACCAAGAATATTGACTGGACTCATCGTTCCCTTGGCATTGCTGGACCTTCGGGTGAAATCTCCCCGTCGAGCATTTCTCGCGAACCTCTGCTTTCCCTTATCGACAACACAATTTTGATGTAACCCGTTGATACCGGGCGTGAGGAAGACAGCTGCCTCTCCTCTGCCGACAGATCAACGGAGCCCCGGATGTATGGCTGCCACAAGGGTGCGTCTTTCATGACTAGTATGACGAAGAGCGAAACAGCGGAAACAAGACGGATTTCTCCGACACCGGCGTGGGGAGCCGAGGGCGTGATTGTAGATAGCCGAGCGTCGTCTGTCCAAACGGCTCTGGAAGAGACTATCGCTCTCTACGGCATTCAGAACTGGGGGAATGAGTACTTCAGGGTGAACACAAACGGGGAAATCGTGTGTGCATTTCCCGCGTCGCAGCCGGCAATCACTCCGTTGAAAGAGATCGTTGCCCAGCTTGAAGAACAGAGGATTTCAACTCCCGTCGTGCTGCGTTTTCCGCAGATCATTGAGCACCAATTGAACAAGCTGGCAGGGGCCTTTCAGTCTGCGATAAAAGAATTTGGCTACCACAAGGATCACATCCCCGCCTATCCCATCAAAGTCAACCAAAAGAAAGAGGTGGTTCGAGATGTGCTGCACTTTGGGGACCCGTATCAAGTGGGCCTTGAGGTCGGCAGCAAAGCCGAGCTGGCAGTTGCATTGGCGCTGACCCGCAATCCGCACTCGCCCGTCATTTGTAATGGAGTGAAGGACACTGGCTATCTCAAACTGGCCCTCATAGGAAAGCAGATAGGCAAGCGCGTCTTTATTGTGTTGGAGAGCCTGCTTGAGCTGCACTCGCTGGTAGCGCTTAGCCAACGCACAGGGCTGCGCCCGTTTATCGGCCTCCGACTGAAGCTCGCGGCGCGCGGAAGTGGGAAATGGGAGAAGTCGAGTGGTGATCTGTCCAAGTTTGGGTTTACCACAACGGATCTCCTCAAATGTATCCGCTTCCTTCAAGAGGCAGATATGCTTGACTGCCTCAGTCTGCTGCATTTTCACATCGGCTCACAGGTCACAGAGATCAGACGAGTCAAATATGCGGTCAAAGAGGCAGCCCGCACCTATGCCAAGTTGCGGCAGATCTGTCCGCAGCTCCACTATCTCGATGTGGGTGGCGGACTTGGGATCGATTATGACGGCTCACGGACGGCCTCAGAGTCGAGTGTCAATTACTCTGTCCAAGAGTATGCCAACGACATTATTTACTCGATCAAGGAGGTCTGTGAGAGCGAAGAGGTCGAAGAACCAACTGTGCTGACGGAGACCGGACGGATGATTGCCGCTCCGCATGCCATGGTAGTTTTCAATGCGGTGGATGAAATTGCGCTCTCGAACGGTCCGGTCCATGTCGATGACCACGGGGGTAAGCCCGAAGTCATTCAAGAGATGTACGACATTTATACAGGGACGAATGCCAAGAATTACCGGGAGTATTATCACGATATCCTGGAGCAGCGCGAAGAAATGTTCTCGCTGTTTAACCTTGGTTATCTCTCGCTTGAAGACCGAGGACTGGGTCAGGAACTCTTCTGGGGGACGTGTGAACGGGCGCTCAAGTTTGCCAAGTCGGTGAAGCATATGCCTGAAGAGTTTGAAGACCTGGAACAACGTCTGGCACACAAGTTTATTTGTAATTTCTCCGTCTTCCAGTCCATTCCTGATTCCTGGGCGCTTGAGCAACTCTTTCCCATCATGCCGATTCACCGGCTGAATGAGGTTCCTGAGCGCAAGGGCTATTTGGCGGATTTAACCTGTGACTCGGATGGCAAGGTCGATAATTTTGTCGATCTGCGTAACATCAAAGAGTATCTGGAACTCCATAGGCTGAACGGGGAGCCGTATTACCTTGGTGTGTTCTTTACCGGGGCGTACCAAGATGTCATGGGTGACTACCATAATCTCTTCGGCCACGTACACGATGTGTCCGTCGTGGTGGATGAAGCTGGGGTAGCTCGGATCACGAACATTACTCCAGGTCAGACGGTGGAAGATGTGCTGGGCGTCTTTCGTCATGAACGACAAGAACTCCTTGCTGCATTCCGCAGTCGTATACGCGAAGGCGCTGAGCAAGATGGAGTCCCTACTGAATCGGATGAATCGGAGGAAAACCTGATTCGAGAGTATGAAGCGATTTTGGGAAGCTATACGTATCTGACACCTGAGAAATGAACAGGGATGAGGATCTAGGGCTGAGGGGTAGGCTGGACAAAGAAACCTTCCTCCGGCTCCTATCCCCCAGCCCCCAGCCTATGGCACAAATTCTTGACGGCAACGAGTCGCAAGCAATCGCTCGCGCAGCCGAACGACTCCAGGCTGGAGATATCGTGGCTTTCCCCACGGAGACGGTCTACGGCCTGGGGGCGAATGCGCTGAATGAAAAGGCGGTTGCCACAGTCTTTGCGGCAAAGAACCGTCCCGAGTTTGACCCGCTGATTGTCCATGTCGCAGACAAAAAAATTGTTTCAGAATATGTCACAAGCATCGATCAACGCGCCCGGCAACTCATAGACACCTTCTGGCCTGGCCCGCTGACACTCGTTCTCCCCAAGCAATCCCTTATTCCAGACCTTGTGACCGCCGGCCTGGAGACGGTTGCTCTTCGTATGCCGTCGCATCCCGTTGCGCTCGCGCTCTTACGAGCCGTCGATTTCCCGATTGCCGCACCAAGCGCCAACCCGTTCGGGTACGTGAGCCCGACAACGGCGGCTCATGTGCAAGACTCGCTCGGGGATGCTGTTGATCTCATTATTGATGGCGGTCGGTGCACGATCGGCGTTGAATCAACGGTCTGTGCGTTGACCGAGCACCAAGCCGTGCTGCTCCGTCCTGGCGGAGTGACGCTCGAACAGATTGAGGCGGTCATTGGGCCGGTTCTCATGGGTGAACCAACGCAAGCGGATAGGCGTTCGCCAGGGATGCTGCTGTCGCATTATGCGCCGAGGGTTCCGGTTCAACTCCTTGGGCCTGGGGACTCTCTTCCTCAGCCCAGGGCTGGAGAACGAGTCGGACTGCTCAGTCTTACTCTCCGGTCCGATACAAGCGGCTATACTATAACGGAATCGCTTTCAGGGGACGGGAATCTGATAGACGCGGCGGCTCACCTGTTTGCCGCGCTCAGACGGCTGGATGCCTGCGGATTGGACCGAGTCGTTATTGAAGCCGTTCCTGAGACTGGCATTGGCCGGGCAATCATGGATCGACTCCGCCGGGCCGCGGCGCGTGACTGATACGCCGTTACTTTTAGGAGTGCGGGCTGGAAGCCCGCACTCTCAGTTAGGAAAGGCCGACTGCGCCCCTCCTGCAGGACAGGTTGGATGTTGTCTGTTCATGTATGCTGTGGTAGGAAAGTCTAACTTTCCGACTTTTGGACGTGGGGTTATCATGGCTTTAATCACTGTAAAACCGAAGTTTCAGGTCACCATTCCCGCAAAGCTGCGGAAACAGCTTGAATTGCACGAGGGCGACCTTATGGAGGCGACCGTTGTCAACAACGGGATTTTCCTGCGGGCCAAGGATGTAGTAGACCGCAATGCCGCAGCCGACCGTATCGGCTCCATCCTTGCGCGTACTGAGCCCTCGCCCGAAGACGCTTGTCGTTCCGAGGGGTTGATTATGCGGGACACCATTGCCGATATAACGGAGGCCCGTACAGAGCGACGTAACCGAGAGACATAAGGGTCGTTATTGACTGTAATGTCCTCGTTTCCGCGGCGCGGTCAGAAGGCGTTTGCCGCAAGGTCATTATTGAGGCGGTACGTCATTATGAAATCGTGCTGTCGGACCCCATTGTTGATGAGTATGAGATGATCGCACAGCGACAGAAACATGTCCCGTACCGAGACAACCTGCGGACCATTATCAGGCAACTTGAGCAACTCGCCATCGTAGTCGAGCCGGCGGAGATGACATTCGGTCTCAAAGACCCCGATGATGAAGTCTATTTGGCGTCCGCAGTGGCCGGAGGCGCTGTCCTGATTACGGGCAACAGGCGGGATTTCACAGAACCACACTACGGACCGGCCGAGGTTTTCTCTCCGCGAGCCTTCCTCGATCGAACAGCGTGACGGTCGTGATATGTGTGACCTGGCTCCGACGGCTGGATGCCGGCAGATTGGATCGAGGCGTCGTCGAAGCCGTTTCCGAGACGGGCTAGTCCCGTAGGTCGGCTTAGCGGAGCGTAAGCCGACAGGGGGGGCGGGCGGTTCGTGAACCGCCCCTACACCGGCTCTGTGGGCGGACACACAGGTCCGCCCCTACACCGGTCTGGGCGTCTTTTACAGCACGTCGATAATGGCGTTGAAGGTCGCGCTGGGCCGCATGGCTTGGCTAGTCCTTTCCGGGTCGGGCACGTAATAGCCGCCGACATCGACCGGCTCGCCCTGGGCGGCCAGCAGTTCTTCGGTAATCGTGGCTTCCTGCTCTTCGAGTTGTTTTGCCACCGGGGCGAAGCGGGCCTGCACGTCCGCATCTTTGGTCTGAGCGGCCAGAGCCTGGGCCCAGTACAGGGCCAAATAGAAGGTGCTGCCCCGGTTGTCGATCTCGTTCACCTTGCGGGATGGCGAGCGCGAGTTTTCCAGGTAGGTGCTGATGGCCTGATCGAGGGTCTCGGCAAACAGCGCGGCTTTTTCATTCTTGGTGTTTTCAGCAATCAGTTCGAGCGAAGGCACCAGGGCGCAGTACTCGCCCAGCGAATCCCACCTGAGGTGTCCTTCCTGTACGAACTGCTGCACGTGTTTGGGAGCGGAGCCACCGGCGCCGGTCTCGAACAGGCCGCCGCCTTTCATCAGCGGCACGATCGACAGCATGCGGGCGCTGGTGCCCAGTTCGAGGATCGGGAACAGGTCGGTCAGATAGTCACGCAGGACGTTGCCCGTCACCGCAATCGTATCTTCTCCTCTCCGAATCCGTTCCAGGGAGAAGCGCATGGCGTCCTGGGGTTTCATCACACGGATATCAAGGCCCGCAGTGTCATGCTGCGGCAGATAGGTATGTACCTTCTTGAGGATTTCCGTATCGTGTCCTCTGTTCTCGTCCAGCCAAAAAATCGCCGGCGACCCGGATGCCTTTGCGCGTGATACCGCCAGGCGGACCCAGTCGCGGATCGGCGCATCCTTGGTCTGACTCATTCTGAAGATATCGCCGACTTCTACGGACTGCTCAAGAAGGGTGGCCCCGGCAGCATCAACCACGCGCATGATACCGTCCGCCGGTGCTTCAAAGGTCTTGTCGTGCGAGCCGTACTCTTCGGCTTTTTGCGCCATCAGGCCGACGTTGGAGACGCTGCCCATGGTCGCCGGGTCAAACTGCCCATGCTTTTTGGCGTTTTCAAGAATTTCCTTATACATGGTCGAGTAACAGCGGTCCGGGACCATAGCGATCGTGTCCTGAAGCTGATCGTCCTTATTCCACATTCTGCCGCCGTCACGCACAACGTTGGGCATGGACGCATCGACGATGATGTCATTCGGGACGTGCAGGTTGGTGATGCCTCGGCGGGCGTTGACCATCGCCAGTGCCGGCCGCTTTTCATACACCGCGGCAATGTCGGCTTCGATCTCGGCCTTTTTCTCAGCCGGCAGGCGGTCGAGTTTGGCCAGCACATCGGCCAGGCCGTAGTTGACGTTCGCCCCGATTTCTTTGAGCGTAGCGGCGTGCTTGTCGAACGCGGCCTGGAAGTAGACGGACACACAGTGGCCGAACATGATGGGATCAGAGACTTTCATCATGGTCGATTTGAGGTGTAAGGACAGTAACACCCCGTCGTTTTTTGCTGTGTCCATCTGCTCTGCATAGAACCTGCGTAATGCCTTGACGTTCATGACCGAGGCATCAATGACTTCGCCCTCAAGCAGGGCTAGCCCGTCTTTCATGACCGTGACCGTTCCGTCAGCGGCAACAAATTCGATCCGAGCCTGGGTGGCTGTGTCCAGCGTGGTCGATTTCTCGCTTTCGTAGAAATCCTTGCCGTCCATATGGACAACCCGGGCTTTGGAGCCGCTCTCCGGCCACTGCTGCATCATTTTGTGGGGATTCTTCTGAAAGAATTTTTTGACTGAAGCGGCGGCTCTGCGGTCGGAGTTGCCTTCCCGCAGAACCGGATTGACTGCCGAACCGAGGACTACGGCAAAACGGGCTTGGAGCGCCCGCTCCGCGTCGTTTTCGGGTTCTTCCGGATAGTCAGGGATGTCGTAGCCTTTTGCCTGCAACTCTCTGATCGCGTCTTTGAGTTGGGGAATGGTGGCACTGATATTGGGCAGTTTGACGATATTTGCCTGGGGCGTTTGCGTCATCTCTCCGAGTTGGGTCAGACAATCGGGAATCTTCTGCTCGTCAGTCAGCTTGTCAGGAAGGTTGGCGATGATTCTGCCGGCCAGGGAGATGTCGCTGGTTTCCACCTCAAGGCCCGATCCTTTGGTATACGCCCGGATGATAGGCAGGAGGGCAAAGGTTGCTAATGCCGGGGCTTCATCAATCTGGGTCCACGTAATTTTCGCTGGGGTCATGTTCTCTCCTTACCTCTCATGTAAATTCGGAGTGTGGGCTTCCAGCCCGCAAATAATCGCGGCCATGTGGTTTGACTTGGCCGCGTTCCTCATCGCGCGGGATTATACCAAATCGCGGCTCAATCGGAAGGGTGGGGGCGCGTGCAGCCGGGTGCAGCCACATTGCAAAGCGTGGGGGAAGAGGGTAGACAGTGAAAGCTGTTCGACTAGTGGAAGCAGGGCGGAAGTAGAGCGGAAGTAGGCCGGTATGCGACGAATGCTGCTCCTTTGTTCTCTTGTCGGTGTTCTTGGTTTCTTCTCCGCGTGTCGAGAAGCGGTTGAGGAAGTCCCGCTGAGTACCAGCCTGATTACTATTACGGATAAATTTTTTGACGTAGAGGCCCTCTCGGCCGACACCGCGGTGGTTGCCGGCTATGCCGGCAAGATTCTCCTCACCTCCGATGGCGGCCAAAGCTGGCAGGTCAAAGACAGCGGGACGAATGCCGCGCTGTATAGTATTGCCTTTCCTGATGACCAAAATGGCTGGATCAGTGGGCAGGATGGCATCATGCTGCACTCCAAGGATGGCGGCGAGACCTGGCAGCAGCAGGACAGCCAACTGGCTGATCCGATATTTGGCATTTCTTTCGTAGATACACACCACGGCTGGGCCGCGGCCGACCGGGCGACGTATCTGAAAACGACAAACGGCGGGGAGTCTTGGGAGTCGGGCTATATCCAACCCTCGCTCGAAGGAGTCAGAGCGGACGCAACCTTGGCCCTGGTGGACCCCATCTTCTACGCTGTGCAGTTTCTTGACGAAAACACCGGCTGGATGGTGGGTGAGTTTGGCAAAATTTACCACACCACAGATGGCGGACAGCACTGGCTGGAGCAGCAGAACAGCCTGCTCGGACAGTTGGGATTTACCGATGCCTTGAATCTGCCCACTTTCTTTGGAGTCTCCTTTTCCGACATGGACACGGGCGTGGTGGTCGGACTTGAGGGGAAAGTTGCGACAACCTCCGATGGTGGTCAGCACTGGAATTTTGTCCGGCAAACCGGTCAAGCTGGAAGTGGAGCGCTCTTCGATACGGAACCATTATATGCGCCGCATTTAATCGGCACTGACGGAGGTGGCTGGATCGTGGGGGGAGCCGGCCGGGTGCTGCGCCTTGCGGATGGAGCATGGCAACCGACGAGTATTGGCCTGTCTATCGCAACCTGGCTACGCGCGGTTGATTTCTACGATGCCGAGCATGGCTGGATTGTGGGTGGCTATGGGTCCATCTTACGCACGACGGACGGCGGCAAGAGCTGGCTGCGCGTTTTTGGATAACAGTTGAGTATTCAAACTGGTGGGTATTCACCGAGTATTCACCGAATACTCACATGGGGGAGTAAAGGGACATGACCGATGTGGCGTTTGATATTGCGGGCAAAGTGACCGTTATCACCGGCGGTGGAACGGGCATTGGTGCAGAAATCGCGGCTGAGTTCTGCCGACGGGGCGCTCCGGTGATGATTACCAGCCGGACGATGGACCACCTGGGGCCTGTTGCGGAAGGGATCAAAAAGGATGGCGGCGAGGTGGACACCATTGTGTGTGATGTCCGCAAAAACGATCAGGTTGAGGCTGTTATCAATAAAACGGTGCAGCGCTGGGGGCGGGTCGATATTTTAATCAATAATGCCGGCGCAAGCTTTGTTGCCAACGCACACGAGATTTCCGCGAATGGATTCAGCGCCATTGTGGCTATTAATCTGAACGGCACCTTCCTCTTCTCCAAGGCCGCCGCCTTGGTGATGATGGAAAAGAAGACCGGCGGCAATATCATTAATATATCGTCTGACGCCGGGGTGTTTGGTTCGGCCACCATGTCGCACTATGGGGCGGCAAAGGCCGGGATTATCAATCTGACCCGCTCTCTGGCCATTGAATGGGCAGACTATGGTATTCGGGTGAACTGTATCTCGCCCGGTCCGATTGAAACCCCAGGGGTCAAAGAAGTTCTGTGGCCGACAAAGGAACTGCAAGATAAGGCAACCGGCTCAACCGCGCTGAATCGCTTTGGGACGGGGCTCGAAGTGGCCTGGCCATGTGTGTTCCTGGCGTCAAAGGCTGGTGGATATATTAATGGCGTCAATCTTCAAGTCGACGGCTGCATGACACGGGCGGGCATACCAGAGAGTCGGCTCAATTAAGCTGCATTACACGAGAAACCGGAGTGTTGAATATGGTCGGCATTGTTTCGTATGGGTCGTATATCCCTTCGTATCGTCTCCCGCGGGATGTGATTGCCAAAGAGTGGGATGCACCGTCGTTAGGCGGGGAGCGGGCGCTGGCTAGTTTTGACGAGGATAGCCTGACCCTGGCAATGAATGCCAGTATTGACGCCCTGGGAGATCGCAATCCTAAAGACGTGGCTGGGATCTTTTTTGCCTCAACGACCTCGCCCTACCGAGAGAAGCAGGCCGCGGCCACCGTTGCCACAGTCCTGGATACGGCGAAAGAGCTACGGACCATGGATTTTACGGATTCGCTGCGAGCCGGTACCTCAGCGCTCCTGACCGCGTTGGATTTAGCCAAAGACGGCGAACTGTTCGTGGTGTGTGCCGGCGACTCGCGCATGGGTGAGCCTGACACCTTGCAGGAACAGAACTACGGTGATGCTGGTGGCGCAGTTGTCATTGGTACGGAAAACGTGATCGCCGAGTTGGTTGGCACCTACACGATGAGTGAAGAATTCATAGGGACGTGGCGGACCGAAGAGCAGGACTATCTCAAATCGTTTCCGGGCGGGTTTGAGAACAAATTTGGTTATAATCGTTTTGTTGCAGCGACCGTCCAGGGCATCCTGCAAAAATGTCAGCTCGAAGCCAAGGACATTGCCAACGCGGCCATTGCCGCCCCGACCCAAAAGGCATTGCAGAGCGCATTGCGCAGCCAAGGGTTGGACATGAAGACCCAAGTGCAGGAAACGTTTTGGAATACGATTGGCGACGCCGGCACAGCGCAGCCCTTAGTGCTTTTGGCCGCGGTACTGGAACGAGCTAAGCCAGGCGATCTGATTCTCGTTGCTGGCTACGGTGATGGGGGTGATGCCGCGATCTTTCGAACCACGGATGCGATTGCCGGTTTTCAGGTTGCCCGCAGCGTGTACTCACAGATTGAGGTCAAGCGGACGCTGCAATCATACGGCAAATACGCCCGCTTCCGGAAGCTGATTCGTAAGGATTACTCAACGCAAGACGAGTCCACCCCTGTGGTGCTGCTGCGTGATCAAAAACAGATCCTACCGCTCTACGGAGGGAAATGCCCGGCATGTGGCGTCATCCAGTTTCCCATTCACCGCATCTGTACGGAATGTGGCCATCGGGATGGGCTTGAAGAGGTCAAGCTGTCGCGTCGGGGGAGACTCTTTACCTTTACGAACGATTATCTGACCGAGACCCCGGACCCGCCAACAACGCACGCGGTGGTCGATCTTGAGGGGGGCGGTCGGGTCTTTGTCCAACTCACGGATTGCGAGGCGGACAGGGTTGAAATCGGCATGCCGCTTGAGTTGACATTCCGGAAATATCATGAAGGCTATGGGATCAAGAATTATTTTTGGAAGGCTAGACCTGTGGAGTAGAAAGTCGAAAGCCTGAAAGTCGAAAAGATGTAACCCATCCTCGAAAGGAGACGGTATGAATATTCGGGATAAGGTGGCAGTGATTGGTGCCGGCTGTAGTAAGTTTGGCGAGAACTACGACAAAAGCGCTGAAGACATGATTGTCGAGGCAGCTCTGGATGCCTATAAGGACGCGGGCATTGATCCGAGTCAGATTCAAGCCGCCTGGGTTGGGACGCTCAGCTCGGCCAGCGCCGGCAATGCCTTGGCCGACCCGCTCAAACTGTTCAATATTCCGATTACCCGCGTAGAAAATTACTGCGCCTCGGGCATGGATGCGTTCCGTAACGCCTGCATGGCGGTTGCCTCCGGGATGTATGATGTGGTCTTGGCCCTGGGTTTTGAGAAGCTGCGCGACTCCGGTCAGCGCGGTCTGGGCACGTTTGGCTCCCATCCTGTGGTGGGCTATGGCACGACCGCGCCCTCGCTGTTTGCCATGGCGGCCACCCGCTACTTTGAGACGTATGGCATTGATAAGACTGCCCTGGCCAAAGTCGCAATGAAGAATCATCATAACGGGACGATGAGCCCCAAGGCCCACTTTCGGATGGAAGTGTCGGAAGAGCAAGTCGTCAACGCACCACTGATTTGCAGCCCCTTGGGTCTGCTTGACTGCTGCCCGACTACGGATGGTGCCGCGGCGGTGATCATCTGCAAGGAAGAACTCGCGAAGTCTTTCCGACCTGACTCGTTGAAGGTCAAGGGCATCGGTCTATCGGTTACCTCGGGTGAGCCGTATATGAAACCGAGTTTTGCCTACACCGGCTTTCCTGCTACCGCACAGGCGGCACAATCGGCCTATGAGCAAGCTGGTATGACAGCCAAGGATATGGATCTGGTTGAATGCCATGACTGCTTTACCATCACCGAGATTTTGAATTATGAAGACTTGGGCCTGTGTGAAAAGGGTGAGGGCTGGCGCTATGTGGCCGAAGGCCGGGCGGACATTGACGGCGGGGCGGTTCCGGTGAACCCGTCGGGTGGTCTGAAATCGTTTGGTCATCCCATTGGCGCGACCGGCATTCGCATGATTTACGAAGTGTCGCAGCATTTGTGGGACAAAGCCGGTGAGCGACAAGTCAAGGATGCTGAAGTTGGTTTGGCCCACAACCTGGGTGGTCCGGGTTCGGTCGGCTGTGTGACCATTTTGGCAAATAGCTGAATCAAACGTAAACAGTGCAGAACGAGGACTGGGAGACACTCAGTCCTCGTTCTTTTTTGTGGAGGCTGCATGGATTTTGGTTTTAGTGAAGAGCAGGATCTGCTGCGCCAATCTGCCGCAGACTTTTTACGCAATGAGTGTCCCATGTCCTATGTCCGCCAAATGATGGAGGACGAGCGTGGCTATGCGGATGAGGTGTGGAATAAGATGGCCGAGCTGGGCTGGATGGGGCTGATTGCGCCGGAAGAATACGGTGGCGCCGGGCTGTCCATGGTTGATCTGGTCGTTGTGCTGGAAGAGATGGGCAAGGTCGTTCTTCCGGGACCCTTCTTTTCGACGGTCGCGCTGGGTGGGCTGTGTGTGCAGGCGGCGGGGAGTGAAGAGCAGAAAAAGACCCTGCTGTCCGGTATGGCGTCCGGGCACACCAAGCTGACCCTGGCCCTGCTCGAAGAAAATGCGCGCTGGGATGGGGCTGGCGTCAACCTGCGGGCGGAGCAGGACGGCAGTGGGTATGTGTTGAACGGGCTGAAACTCTTTGTGCCCGATGCCCATGTTGTCGATCACATCATCTGTGCCGCGCGAACGGCTGAAGGCGTGACGCTGTTTGTGCTTGACCGCCAACAGGCGGGCGTCGGAACGCGCCTGCTGAAAACTATGGATCAGACTCGTAAGCTGTGTGAAGTGACACTGGAGAATGTTCAGGTCGGAGCGGAGGCCCTGCTCGGGATACCGGGCCAAGGCTGGGATGTCTTGCTGCGTATGCTTGACCAGAGCAAAGTCGCCCTGAGCGCTGAAATGTGTGGGGGCGCACAACAAGCGCTGGACATGAGTGTGGAATACGCCAAAGTGCGCGAGCAGTTTGGTCGCCCGATTGGGTCGTTTCAAGCCATCCAACATAAATGCGCTGACATGCTGGTGCAGGTCGAGGGGGCAAAGTCGGCCACGTATTACGCCGCCTGGGCCGTCTCAAACGATACGTCCGATGCCGCGCTTGCCGCTGCCATGGCCAAAGCGTATTGCAGCGATGCCTACCGTAAGGTGACGAGCGAAGGGATACAGGTCCACGGCGGTATTGGCTTTACCTGGGAGCACGATATGCACATTTATTTCAAGCGAGCCAAGGGGTCAGAGGTGACCTTTGGCGACGCGACCTGGAATCGTGAATTAGTGGCCCGCATACGCTGGATGTAGGGGCGCGGCCGACCCTCACGCCGTAATTTTTACGTGTCCCCCCGTGGAGGCGGTTCGTCCCTAAGGCGTCAACTTGAGAGCAGTAATTGAAGGAAGACCATCCCGGTTAAGCTCAAAACGAAAAAGAGCAGCGTTCCTCCTAAGAGCGCCAGAGGACGGAGCGGCTTGTGCGAGGGGAACCATCGCCGTCCGGTAAGCAGCAACCACAGACTGAATATCCACACGATACACAGGACAAGCCCGATTATGTAAGACAAAAGAGGCATGGAGCTGGCAGCATATACCGACGGCAAACGCTACGGCAACGAACCTGAATCACTGTTGCTGAAAAAGCGCCGGAGCGAGTCGGCACAAGGGCAAACCGAGCGCTCGGACCTGGTGCGATTGCGTTGCATTGTTCCTGGTTTCATAATATAGATTCCGACTGAGATAGGTGAAGCGTGCATATCCTCGTTGAAAATATCGTCTCGTCTCCGACCGAAGTACAGTTTCATGAGGATGCCCAGACGCTGAATGGATTCTTGAGCCGCCGACCGGGGCGCGATGGGGGCGAATACCAATTGACGAGTCCATTACAGGTTGCCATGCACTATATGCGTTCCGGTGAAGACCTCTTGTTTGATGGCATGCTGAGTGGCGACCTCACCGGGCAATGCGCCCGTTGTCTCGAAGAATTTCCGCTGTCGTTGAGTCGTCCCTTTTCATGTGTGCTCCTGCCTGCCAGTCCGCCACGTTCTCTCGGCCGCGAAATGGAACTGAACCAGGAAGACTTGGCCGCGAGCTTTTATAGCGGAGATGGTGTTGATGTGTCGCTCTTGGTTCAGGAGCAGTTTTTCTTATCCCTGCCGAGTCACCCGCTGTGTCAGGAGACGTGCAAGGGCTTGTGTGAGCAGTGTGGGGTGAATCTCAACGCTGAGACATGTTCCTGCCGCCCCATGTGGACAGATCGCCGTCTCGCCGTCCTTGCTCCCTTACGCCTGCCCCCGCAGAAGTCGTCTTCTCAGAAGACGGAAAAAGCTCACTCGTAGTTTGTATTTTATATAAGGAAGAAGCTATGGCTGTACCAAAACGCAAAACGTCAAAGTCAAAACGTAACCAACGTCGTTCGCACCACGCCCTTGTTGCCCCGCAGTGGTCAACCTGTTCCCAATGCGGAGACCCTGTTCTGCCGCACCGCATCTGTGGGGCCTGTGGCTATTACCGGGGGCGGCAAGTGATTACGATTGAAGAAGAAGAGTAAGTTTCCTCTGCACCGCAAGGAGGAGGACTGCCTTCTTGCCGGGGAAGAACGGCTGTGAGTTGCCCGCTATGTATATTGCGCTAGATGCTATGGGGGGAGACCTTGCTCCCCAGGCCGTTGTTGCAGGGGCCGTCCAAGCCGCCCACGAGTACGGCGTCTCACTCCTCCTGGTTGGTGATCAGGAACAGATCCGACACGAGCTGAGCCGGAATGGGCAGAGAGAGTCCTCTCAGCTTGCCATCCAGCATGCGAGTGAAGTCGTTGAGATGGGCGATTCTCCTGTCGCCGCTCTGCGTCGCAAACGCGACTCATCCTTGCGCGTGGCCTTTACCCACGTCAAAGCGGGGAAAGCCGGCGCGGTGGTGAGCGCGGGAAATTCGGGTGCTGTGCTCGGTCTTGCGGTCACCATGCTGGGCTGTCTGCCCGAGGTGGACCGCCCGGCTATTGTAACCGTTGTTCCGGCCCTGACCGGCCGCACCTGCCTGATTGACGCCGGAGCCAATGTCGAGTGCAAACCGTTGCATTTGGTGCAATTCGCCGTCATGGGTGAGGTCTATGCTCGAGTGGTACGCGGCATTGCGCGTCCCAGCGTCGGGCTGCTGAGTAACGGCGCGGAAGAGTCGAAAGGAACCGAGACCACCCGAGCGGCCCACTCCATCCTCACCCGACTCCCGCTGAATTATCTGGGCTATGTTGAAGGGCGCGACCTCAATAGTGGTACGGTTGATGTTGTTGTCACCGATGGGTTTACCGGGAATATTGCGCTCAAGACCATGGAAGGGTTTTATGACTTCACCCAAGGTCAACTCCGCTTGTTGTTTTCGTCGAGTTGGCGGGGGAAGCTGGCCTTTTTGCTGCTCAAGCATTCATTTGCCGATTTGCGGGCACGTATTGATTACGACGAAGTCGGCGGCGCTCCGTTGCTGGGCACGGATGGCGTGACCATTATTGCGCACGGATCGTCCTCACCCAAAGCGATCAAGAACGCGATTCGGGTTGCCCACGAAGTACTCCAGCGTGGAGTCAACCAGCATATCACGGAAAGCCTGCACGGTTTACCGGAGACGGCAGCGCTGACCGCCGGGGACGGCCGCGGCCGCAAAATATGGTCGCAACTGCGCCGGAAATTCCGTCATACAAAAGAGGCTGGCGCAGAGGCCAGCGGCGCTGTCAAACCTGACACAATCGAACCGCTCAATCGGCTCGACAAAGATACCGAGACGGAGCCGCCGGAGCCTGCCGCATGAGCCGTCGGCTGGCCTTTCTCTTTCCTGGGCAGGGGTCTCAGACCGTTGGCATGGGACGTGCCTTGGTCGAGCGCTTTCCGGTGGCCGCCGACGTGTTTGCCGAGGCAGATGCGGCGTTGGGCTTCTCCTTGTCCAGTCTGTGTTTTGAGGGACCGGAAGACGACCTGGCCCTGACCCAGAACACCCAGCCGGCCATTGTCACAACAAGTGTGGCGGCCTGGCGGGTACTGACGCAGGCGGTGGACCTGCAGCCGGTCTGCGCGGCCGGTCATAGTTTAGGCGAGTATTCGGCCCTGGTCGCGGCCGGCGCGCTCGACTTCACGGATGCGGTGCGTATCGTGCGAGAGCGGGGTCGCCTGATGCAAGCGGCGGTGCCGCGAGGTGTAGGTGCAATGGCGGCACTGTTTGGCCTGTCTGAGCAGGTTGTCACCCAGGTGTGCGCCGAAGCGGCTCAAGGCGAAGTCGTCTCTCCGGCTAATCTCAATGGTGGCGGGCAAGTTGTGATAGCTGGTCATGCCGGCGCGGTTCACAGAGCAGTAGCGGCTGCCAAGGAGCGGGGGGCAAAACGCGCGGTCGAACTTGCGGTCAGCGCGCCTTTCCATTGTACCCTCATGACACCGGCCGCGGACGGGCTGGCGCAGGTCCTCGAACCGAGCGTCGTGCGTCCGCTGAGTGTCGGGGTGATTGCCAATGCCACAGCAGAGGTCAACCGGGATACAGAGCAGGTCAAAGACTTGCTGGTCCGTCAAGTCACCGCTCCCGTCCGTTGGGCAGAGAGCATGCAGCGGGTACGAGACCTTGGCTGTGAGGGGGCGGTTGAACTGGGCGCGGGGCGCGTGCTGAGTGGTTTGTTCAAACGCATTGATCGGACATTCCCGTGCGTTTCAATCAGCGACCCTGACAGCTTGGCCACAAGCCTGGAGTCGTTGCACTAATGGGTTCAGACGCAGGCGGCGGCGCCTGTTTGGACGGACTCGTCGCCCTTGTGACCGGCGCCTCACGCGGTATTGGACGCGCGGTCGCGGAACGCCTGGCCCAAGACGGTGCGACTGTGGTGATTAACTACGTCCGGAATCAAGCGGCGGCTGAAGACGTGCTCGCCGGTATCGAGGCCCAAGATGGACGGGCCGAAGTCTGTCAATTCGACATTGCAGACGGTGCTGCAGTCACAACAGCAACACAAGCTATTCTTGAGCGTTGGGGAAAGATCGACATTCTGGTCAATAATGCTGGAATGTCGATCGATACGCTCCTTGTACGGCTCAAGGAAGACGAGTGGGAAACGGTACTCGATACGAATTTGACCGGTGTCTTTCGCTGTACGAAGGCGGTCACCCGCTCCATGATGAAGCAGCGCTTTGGCCGTATTATTAATCTGACGTCAGTTGTCGCACAAACGGGTAATACTGGTCAGGCGGCCTATTCGGCCGCAAAGGCCGGCATCATTGGTTTTACCAAGACGATGGCGAAAGAGCTCGCCTCACGCTCGATTACGGTGAATGCCGTCGCCCCAGGGTTTATTGAGACCGATATGACAAGGTCCTTGCCAGAAGAGGCAAAAACAGGATATCTGAGCCATATTCCCGCTGGCCGTTGGGGAACGGTCGAGGAAGTTGCCGATACGGTCGCGTTCTTGGCGGACCCCCGAGCGGGCTATATCACTGGGCAGATTATTAATGTAAATGGCGGCATGTATATGTAATCAGGGTGGGAGCAGGACCCCTGAGAAAGATGTCGTCCAGTTAAGCGAGAGGAGATCCCGGCTATGGCAGCTTCGACCGAGGCACGCGTCAAGGAAATTATTTGTGAACAACTGGGTGTGAGTGCGGAAGAGGTCAATCCGGATTCTTCGTTTATCGAAGATCTTGGAGCAGACTCTCTGGACATTGTTGAGCTGGTGATGGCCCTGGAAGAAGAGTATAACACCGAAATCTCTGACGAACAGGCTGAAAAGATTCGGACGGTCCGAAACGTTATCGACTATATCGACAGCCATAAGTAGCTGGCCGCGTACGGGCCGAGGAGCGGCCGGACCGAAAGAATCGCAGCGGTCTCTCTTGGGAGCCCTGCGATTTTTCTATATCCATGAGGAGTGATGAGAGAGGGAACGGTGCGACCGTGAGGAGCGCCGTACGGGAGGGATAAGGAGCGCTGGTATGAAAAGTGAGCTGGCCCATCAAGATCCCGCTGTCTATGCCGCCATTCAACAGGAGACGCAACGCCAGGAGTACAATCTTGAGCTCATCGCCTCAGAGAATGTAGTGAGTGAAGCCGTGCTGGAGGCGCAGGGGTCGGTGCTCACGAATAAGTATGCGGAAGGCTATCCCCGGAAGCGCTACTACGGTGGCTGCGAATATGTGGATGTGGTCGAACAGCTCGCCATTGACCGGGCCAAGGCATTATTTGGTGCCGAGCATGTCAATGTCCAGCCGCACTCCGGAGCTCAGGCCAATATGGCGGCGTATTTCTCTCAGCTCCAACCGGGAGATACCATCCTGAGCATGAACCTGTCACACGGTGGACATCTCACCCACGGCAGTCCGGTCAATTTTTCCGGGAAATTCTTTCAGGTCATACCGTATGGCGTCCGAGAGGATAATCAACGCATTGACTACGCCGAGATTGCGGCCCTGGCGCGTCAACATCGGCCCAAGATGATTGTGGCCGGACATAGTGCCTATCCACGCCAGATTGACTCCGCCCCCTTTCGACATATTGCCGATGAGGTTGGTGCCCTGTTGATGGTCGATATTGCCCACTTTGCCGGGCTGGTTGCTGCCGGGCTGCATCCCTCTCCTGTGCCGTATGCCGACCTTGTGACGACGACGACGCATAAGACGCTTCGAGGGCCGCGCGGTGGGATGATTATGTGCCGTCAGGACTTGGCCAAAAGCGTGAATTCGTCCGTCTTCCCCGGCAACCAGGGGGGGCCGCTGATGCACGTGATTGCGGCCAAGGCCGTGGCCCTGAAGGAAGCGGCAGCGCCGGAGTTTCAGGCTTATCAGCAGCAGATTATCACCAACGCCAAAGCCCTGGCCGACAGCCTCATACGGCGTGGGTTTCGCCTTGTCTCGGGCGGCACGGATAACCATCTGATGCTGCTCGATCTGCGTGAGACCGAACTGACCGGTAAAGTCGCTCAGGAAACCCTGGACCAGGCGCGGATTACGGTTAATAAAAATGCGATCCCCTTTGATACGCGCTCTCCCTTTGTGACTAGCGGGGTTCGTATTGGCACGCCGGCGGTGACGAGTCGGGGTATGAAAGAGGCCGAGATGGATCATATTGCCGACCTCATTGCCCGCGCTCTGCAGCGGGTTGGCGATGAGCAGGGATTGACGGCCATTGGTGAAGAGGTCCGTGCGCTGTGCCAGCAGTTCCCCGTCTATGAACACCGTGTTGCGCAGGCTGCATAAGCTGAAACGAGACAAGGAGTAGGGGCCGCGTCGTCAGGTGTGTTCTTGAGCGCCGCGTCCTCCTGCAGCATATGAAGTGTCCCTTTTGTACCCACCTGGAAAGTCGTGTCATTGACTCTCGTTTGAGCCGGGATGGTGATGTTACCCGCCGCCGGCGTGAGTGTGAGGAATGTGAGCGGCGTTTTACGACCTATGAACGGGTTGAAGAAATTCTCCCTCTGGTCGTAAAGAAGGATGGGCGGCGGGAGCCGTATGATCGGCTGAAGATTATCACCGGTCTCAAAAAAGCGTGTGAAAAACGTCCGATCAGCATTGAGACCATAGAACATATTGCGGATCATATAGAGCGGGCGATCCAGGGACGCGGCGAGAAAGAAATCTCGGGCGCCGTTATTGGCGAAGAAGTCATGCGCCATTTGTATGATCTGGACAAGGTGGCGTATGTCCGGTTTTCCTCGGTGTATCGCTCTTTTCAGGATCTTGATGAGTTCATGTCCGAGCTCAAGGATTTAATTCAGGAACGCAGTACGGACGATGACAAACGGGCGCGGCGCGCGAAGCAGGAAAAGACGAACTCATGAACACTGATGCAGTGTTCATGCAGCGCGCGCTGGACTTGGCCACGCGGGCGCAGGGGCGTACGAGTCCGAATCCCATTGTTGGGGCCGTTATTGTCCGCGGGCGTCGTGTTATTGGCGAGGGGTATCACCGGCGGGCGGGACTGCCGCACGCCGAGATTGAAGCGCTGCGCAAGGCGACCCAGACGGTCCGGGGGGCAACCGTATACGTCAATCTGGAACCGTGCGCGCACCACGGCCGAACCCCACCTTGTGCAAATGCCCTGATTGAGGCAGGAGTTGCTCGTGTGGTTGTTGGCATGACCGATCCGAACCCATGTGTCCGTGGACGCGGTATTCGGCGCCTACGTCGTGCTGGAATTTCGGTTACGACGGGTGTGCTCAAAGAGGCCTGCCATCGAGCAAATGAAGATTTTGCGGTTGCGATTCAAACCGGACGGCCCTTTGTCACCTTGAAATTGGCCGCTTCCCTGGATGGACGTATCGCGACTGCGAGTGGAGATGCCCGCTGGATTAGCGGAGATACGTCACGCCGCAAAGTCCATGAGTTGCGCAACCATGTGGACGCCGTACTGGTTGGAGCGGAAACTGTCAAAGCCGACGATCCCCAGTTGACGTGTCGAATCCGTGGGGGGCGGGACCCCCTGCGGGTTATTCTTGACGGACGGCTCAGGGTCAGCCCACAGGCTCAAGCCTGTCGTCTCTCTTCCACAGCCGCGACGCTGATTGCCACCACGCGCCGCGCCGCCCAACTCCGTGGGGCCGCTTTTGAGCAGCGGGGCGTTGAGGTCTTAGCCTTTCCTGGGAAGGGGGGGAAGATTCTGCTCCGTCCGGTGCTCGAAACACTGGCTCAGCGCGGTGCCAAGCACGTCCTGATCGAGGGCGGCGGGCAGATTGCGGCGGCAGCCCTGCAAGAAGGGCTGGTGCATAAGCTCCTGTTTTTTTATGGTCCTGTCCTGCTCGGCGGCGATGGCCGAGCCATGCTCGCTCCGCTCGGAGTCGGACGGGTTGCCGAGGGAATAAAACTCCATACAATGCAGGTAGATCGAATTGGGCAGGATATGGTGGTGTCAGGGTATGTTCGGACATAAGGAGGAGTTATGCCGATCGCGCTATCACCGGTAGAAGAGGCGCTCCAACAACTCAGCCAAGGAAAAATGGTTGTCCTGGTTGAAAACGACAATGGGGAAGGAGAAGCCGACCTGTGCCTGGCGGCTGATTTGACCACACCGGATGGAGTCAACTTCATGGCAACCCATGGCCGTGGGTTGATTTGTCTGGCTCTGACAGAAGAGAAAATACGCGAGCTCGGGATTCCCATGCTCGGGCACGGACACGAAGGGGGTCGCCAACGAGTCTTTGGTGCCTCGATTGAAGCTCGGCGCGGCGTCACAACCGGCATATCGGCCTACGACCGCGCGGTGACCATCACGACTGCGGTCCGAGATGATGCTCGGCCGGCCGACCTCGTTATGCCAGGCCACGTCTTCCCTCTCTTTGCTCACCGGGGTGGCGTGCTGGCTCGGCGTGGTTTATCCGAGGCCGGTATTGATCTGGTCCGACTGGCTGGCGTCAGGCCGGCGGCAACCCTGTGTACAATTCTCCGCGACGACGGAGAACTTGCCCAGGGCAAGGAGGTCGAAGCCTTTGCGCAAGAGCACGCCCTGCCGATTGTGAGCATAGCCCGCCTGACCACCTATCGGTTGCGGACGGAATCCGTCATTCACCGGGTGGGTGAGGGGGAAATCACGAGTCCGTTTGGCGGAAAATTTTTGGCCATCGTCTATCGAACCGAAGTCGATAACCATGAACATATTGCCCTGGTCAAAGGGCGGATCACTGTCCAGAAGCCGATCTCCGTCCGGGTCCATTCGCAATGTTTAACCGGCGACGTGTTTGGTTCCGAACGCTGTGATTGTGGAGAACAGCTCACGCATGCCATGGAGTGTATTGCAGAGGAAGGCCGTGGGGTTGTTATCTATTTGCAGCAGGAGGGCCGCGGGATTGGGCTGGCCAATAAGATCCGTGCCTATGCCCTCCAGGATAAAGGGATGGACACGGTTGAAGCCAACCTCCATCTTGGCTTTGAGGAGGATCTCCGGGATTATGGCATTGGGGCCCAGATCCTCCGTGATCTGCGTGTTTCGCAGGTGCGTTTGCTGACGAATAATCCGCAGAAAATTAGTGGACTCGAAGAATACGGGGTGAACGTCGTTGAACGACAACCCATTGAGACGCCTCCCCACAAGGGGAATATTCACTATCTCCAGGTCAAGAAAGAAAAACTGGGGCATTTGTTCTCTGAGCTCAAACCGTTGCTCTAAGGCAGTCGATTGGATCAATTATTTCTTGCATTTCTTGAATAGGGGAAGACATGGCCCGAATCATTACTGGCAAGCTTGATGCCACGGGGATGCGGTTTGGCGTCGTCGTGTCACAGTTCAATAGTTTGATCACCGAGCGATTACAGGCTGGAGTGCTTGATGCCTTCTGCCGCCATGGTGCGCGGGACGAAGACATCGATGTGGTGTTGGTTCCTGGGGCGTTCGATATCCCCCTTTTTGCGAAGCAGATGGCAACCAGTGGACGCTATAAGGCCGTGGTCTGTGTTGGGGCGATCATCAAAGGTGAGACGCCACACTTCGATTATATTGCGGCTGCCATGACTCAGGGAATTAAAGAAATTATGCTCTCCTCCGGCGTGCCGGTCACATTTGGGGTGCTGACCACGGATTCGGTTGAGCAGGCGCTTGACCGGGCTGGAGCAAAACTGGGGAATAAGGGCTGGGAAGCCGCCCTGTCCGCTATTGAGATGGTCCACGCCCTCACGGCGTTGCAGGCCATTGAGTAAGTGTCGTATGGGAGCCCGCGGAACTCGACGCCAGGAACGTGAGCATGCTCTCCAAATCCTGTACCAGATTGATATCAGCGGCGTGGCGCCGCGGCAGGCGTTGGCGCTCTTCGAGCAGTGCTTTAGCCAAGCAACTGAGGTCCGGGGGTTTACCGCAGATTTGGTGAACGGGGCATGGAGCGAGCGGCGTCAGCTTGACAGCATGATAGCCGCTGCCGCCGAACACTGGCGGATCGGTCGTTTGCCCAAGGTTGATTTGAATCTTTTACGCCTCGGTGCGTATGAATTGGGAGCCTACCCAGACTTATCTGCGGGGGTGACGATTAACGAAGCAATTGAAATTGCCCGCCGCTATTGTAGTGATGATGCGCCGACCTTTGTCAACGGCGTGCTGGATCGGATAGCCGGTGTGGTTGGGAAGAAAGTACAGCCTCATGAGTCTCTCGAATAAGCAGTCCAATGGGGCCGCTGAGGAAACGCCCGCAGTCGGCAAAGCACGCTATCAGCCAGCTGCAATCGAGCCAAAATGGCAACGCTATTGGCTGGAACACAAAACCTTTCGCGCTGAGATAGATCAGAACAAGCAAAAATACTACATCCTGGATATGTTCCCGTATCCGAGTGCCGCCGGCCTGCACGTCGGACACCCCGAAGGCTATACCGCAACCGATATCCTGGCCCGCTATAAGCGCATGCGGGGATTCAATGTCCTGCACCCCATGGGCTGGGACGCGTTCGGACTGCCGGCGGAACAATATGCGATTGAGACGGGCACGCATCCCCGTGAAACAACGGCCCGCAATATCGTGACCTTTCGGCGTCAAATCCAGGCCCTGGGCTTTTCCTACGATTGGGACCGGGAGATCGCTACTTGTAATCCCGACTACTATCGCTGGACGCAATGGATTTTCCTCAAACTCTACGAGCGCGGTCTGGCGTATATGGCAGAGGTGCCGGTGAATTGGTGTCCGGCCCTTGGCACGGTCCTGGCCAATGAAGAAGTCATAGACGGCAAGAGTGAGCGCGGCGGACACGAGGTGATCCGTCAGCCCATGCGACAGTGGATGCTCCGGATTACGGCCTATGCGGAACGGCTGTTAGCCGGACTGGCTGACCTTGATTGGCCGGAAAGTGTCAAGGAAATGCAGCGGAACTGGATCGGGCGGAGTGAAGGCGCCCGCATTCGCTTTCAACTGTGTCACGCTGATGGTTCTGTGCTCTCGGAAGAGAACGCCTTTTTCGATGTCTTTACCACGCGAGCTGACACGCTGTTTGGCGCGACCTACTGTGTCCTGGCCCCGGAACATCCGTTAGTGGAACGCATTACGACCCCTGACAATCGTGCCGCGGTTGAGGCGTATACAGCAGAGGCGCTGCGCAAGTCCGACCTGGCCCGCACGGAATTGGTGAAAGACAAGACCGGGGTCAATACGGGCGGCTATGCTTTGAATCCCGCCAATGGTGAGGCGATTCCGATTTGGGTCGCTGACTATGTACTGTTCACCTATGGAACCGGGGCGATTATGGCCGTGCCGGGCGGAGACGAGCGAGACTGGGATTTTGCCCGTCAGTTTGACATCCCGATTGTTGAAGTGGTCCGGGGTGGAGATATTGAGACGGGGGCCTATACCGGAGATGGACCCCATGTGAACTCAGGCTTTTTGGATGGCCTCACCGTGGAGGATGCCAAGAAAAAGATGCAGGCCTGGCTGGAGGAAAATGGACACGGCGAAGGCACTGTGAATTATAAGCTCCGAGACTGGCTGTTCAGTCGCCAGCGCTATTGGGGCGAGCCGTTTCCTATTCTGCATGTAGACGGGCAACCCCAGCCGGTCGAGCCATATGACTTGCCTATTCTCCTACCCGAGGTCGAGAGTTTTCGACCAACCGGAACAGGCGAGCCGCCACTGGCCGCGGCTCGGGGGTGGGTGGAGACGACTGAACCGGCATCGGGTCAGCCGGCGTTACGGGAAACAAACACCATGCCCCAGTGGGCTGGGAGCTGCTGGTATTTTCTGCGCTTCCTGGACCCGCACAATGCGGAACAGCCGTGGGATGCGGACCCGGAGCAATACTGGATGCCGGTGGATTTATATGTGGGGGGGGTGGAGCATGCCGTGCTGCACCTGCTGTACGCCCGTTTTTGGCACCACGTCCTGTATGACTGTGGCCTGGTATCCACTCCTGAACCGTTCCAGCGCTTGGTCAATCCAGGTATGGTCCTGGGTTTCAGTTATCGCTATTACCAGGACGAGCAGGGGCATCGCTATGCGGCGCAAGTTGTTGAGAAGATCACCCGAGACGGAAACGAGGGGACCGAGTACGCGCTCAGGGCGGACCCGACGAAACACCTCAGTGTGGAGTATGTACCGGTAGACCAGGTGGTGTGGCGAGACGACAAGCCCTATCACCCGGATGATACCGACCTGGAACTGGAGCTCCAAACCGACAAAATGTCGAAATCGCGGGGTAATGTAGTGAATCCGGATGTCGTGATTGCAGAGTATGGGGCGGATGCGTTGCGCTGCCATGAGATGTTTATGGGGCCGCTTGAGCAGGTCAAGCCGTGGAATACGCGCTCGGTTGCCGGGGTGTATCGTTTCCTGCATCGGGCGTGGTCGTTGATTGTCGCCGACACCGGCGACCTGCGTTCGGAAATTGCTGATGTGGAACCGCGGCACGAGGATGTGCTCACTCGTGTCTTTCATAAAACTGTGAAAAAGGTCACGGAAGATATTGAAGCTATGCGGTTTCATACCGCGCTGAGCGTCCTCATGGTGTTTGTGAACGAAGCGCAAAAGGCATCCCGCGTGCCGCGCGTGCTGGCTGAGGGGTTTGTGCTTTTGCTCGCCCCATTTGCTCCTCATCTGGGAGAAGAATTGTGGCAGCGTCTCGGACATGCAGAGACGTTGGCGTACGAAGCCTGGCCGGCGTATGATCCGGACCTCATTCAGGATGAGACGGTCACCGTCGCGGTACAGGTCAACGGAAAATTCCGGGCGACCATCGAGCTTGCCGTTGACGCAGATAAAGAAACGGCCTTGGACGCGGCCCGGAAGCAGGACAAAGTGGCCACGTATTTAGCCGGCAAGACCATCCGGCGCGAAATCGTCGTGCCGGGACGACTGGTGAACTTTGTTCTCTCCTAGCGTGTGGTCGGAAAGCATCCCCCGCGTAAGGCCGCTCATGAAGAAGAGCAGGACAGTGTTCTCCATTGCGACCGTCTTATGGTCGTTCGCCTGTGCCTGTCTGTGGAGTGCGTGCGGCTACCACTTTTCCGGGGCCGCCTCCTTACCGCAGGGAATCCGCAGTGTGAGCTTTGTTGCATTCTCCAATTATACGCTTGAGACCGGTGTGGAGAAGGAACTCCAGTGGGCCATTGAGCGGGAGTTGCGGACGCATGGGAATATCCGGGTCACCAATATGGGCGACGGTGTGGTCTCCGCCCAACTCCGGGGGTTGGATCTGCGTCCGTTTTCATTTGACCGACGGGCTCAAGTCCTTGAGTACGAACTGGTGCTCGCACTCGATATCCAGCTCACCGACCGAGGGAGCGGGAAAGTCCTGTGGCAGGCAAACAATCTGAGGATGACGGAACATTACAGCGCTATTCCCCAGGTCCTGGTGACGACCTCACCTGAATTCCTGCAGGGAGCGCTCGACCCTGGAGACCTGCCCGGCCTCACGGATGTGCAGTTCTCGGACACGCAACGCCGCCTCGCCATCGCGCGTCTCTTTGCGGCGACTGCCCGCGAAGTCTCTTTGCGCCTGGGCGACAATTTCTAAGGGGGCTGGAAAAGGGGCCCTGTGGCCCCGACGATGGAGTCAGGCAGGGGCGGCGGTCTGGTGTTTGTGGACGAGTTTTGAAAGCTGGCCAACATGACGGTCTGCTGCGTTTTTAGGAATAATACGTTTTTGACCTGCCTGATGGAGTGCACTGACCGCCGTCCGTAAGGAATGCTCGACAGCGTCGCTCTCTCCACTCTCGACCGCTGCTTCTACTCTTTTCATAAGGGTCTTCACCCGCGATTTTGCCGCGTGGTTACGGGCTTTCCGAACCTCGCTCTGGCGATGTCGTTTCTTTTCTCCTGATGCCACGTACAATACTCCTCTCTTGAACACTATTCCTACCATGGGTAGGGAGACGGATCAATGTCGCAAAAGAGCTGGTGGCCGAGGAGGACGGCGGGGCACAAAGGCAAAAGCGGACACAACGCCGGCACGTCCGCGGCGCGGGGGGTACAAAAAGAATATGGAGAAAACGCCCAGGTTGTTCGAGCAGTTGGACAGATCGGCGGGCTGACTCTCCTGAGCCGCATTTCCGGCTTGGGTCGGGATATGGTTATTGGCTACGTCTTTGGTGCCGGCCCGGCCGCTGACGCGTTTTTTGTTGCGTTCCGCATTCCCAATCTTCTCCGGCGTCTCGTTGGCGAGGGGGCGACCGCGGCCGCCTTTGTCCCGGTGATTACCCCATATCTCACACCGCGGTCACCAGCGTCCCGTCGTATGACGAGCGCGTTCTTCGGGACTGGGCTCGGCCTCCTGCTGGTTGTAACCGGCCTCGGGATGTTCTTTGCTGACCCCATCACCCGCCTCTTTGCGCCCGGCTTTACGAGCGACAAGTTGCTGCTCACCATTGATTTAACCCGCATCATGTTTGTCTATCTCTTCTGTATTGGCGGGGCCGCGTTAGCCATGGGGGTCCTGCACGCCCTGCGACACTTTACGGCTCCGGCCTTTGCTCCGGTGCTGTTTAACACTGCGATCATCCTGTGTGCGCTCGGTCTTTCTGCCCATGTGGCACAGCCGGTTATGAGTCTTGCCTATGGTGTCGTGCTTGGTGGCGTCTGCCAACTCCTGTGGCAGTTGCCGGCTCTCGTCCGCCACGGGGTACCGTTACGTCTGAGCTGGCAGCCCTGCCATCCGGCCTTGCGGCGTATGGGCCGGCTCTTGCTGCCCCTCGTCTTTGGGACTGGAATTTTTCAACTCAACCAAATCATCAGTACGCTGCTTGCCTCGCTGCTTGCAGACGGCAGTGTCGCCTGTCTGTGGTACGCCAACCGTTTGTTTGAATTTCCCGTTGGAATTTTTGTTGTCGCCCTGAGCACCGCAGTCTTACCCAATCTGGTGTTCCAAGCCCAGCAGCGTGACCGGGCTGGCATGCAGGAAAGTCTGGGTTTTGCGCTCCGGCTGGTCAATGTGGTCACGCTGCCGGCAGCGGTCGGTCTGGCCGCTCTCGCGACGCCTCTTACGACTGTTCTGTTTTTCAGAGGTGCCTTTTCCGCTCAGGATATCGTGGTGACCGCCACGGCCCTCCAAGCGCTGGCCCTGGGCTTATGGGCGGTTGCGACGACACGGCAAGTCACGACCTGTTTGTACGCGTTGGGTGATACCCGGACGCCAGTACTGGGTGGAGTGATTGCACTTATTATGAAAATAGGCGCGAGCCTCGTCCTCATGGGCCGTATCAGTCCCACGGCTGAGGGAGGCTGGCTGGCGCAGGGTGTAGCTGCTTTCAGTGGAGTGCTTTCGATACAGCATTGGGGCATTGTCGGCCTTGCCGCAGCAACGTCGCTGGCAGCACTGGCCAATCTTGTGTTCCAAGCCGTTCGCCTCTCACGTCACTTTGCGGCCTTCCCGTGGCACCAATGGGGTGTGTCTCTGCTGTGGAGTGGCGGCGCGTCTGTGGGGATGCTGGTCGTACTCCGGTGGTTTGTGGGGCAGGTTGACGGGGGTGCCCAAACCGGTCCAATCATCAGCCAGCTGGGGAGTCTGGGCGGGGCTGTGCTAGTCGGCCTGTGTAGTTTTATTGTATTGGTCTGGCCTGGTGGCAAAGATGAGCTACGGGCCTTACTGGGTATTCTCCCCCAAGGTCTGCTTGGCCTCCTGCCACAATTCCTCCAGCCGCGTCAGTGAGGTCTGATAAATATCCTCCCGGCTGTGGGCGAGTTGCTCTTCGATGTAACGAAAGCGCTTATTAAAACGACTGTTGGCTTTGCGCAGGGCAGACTCGGCATCCAGGCCAAGATGACGAGCGAGGCTCGTCAAGGCCAACAACAAGTCACCGAGTTCATGTTCCTGATGCGCCGTGTGAGTGCTTGCCAGTTCTGCTTCCAATTCCTTGTACTCTTCCGTCACCTTTTCAAATACCGCTGTGGCTGACGCCCAGTCAAAGCCGACTCTGGTGGCCTTTTCGCCCAATCGCTGAGCCTGGACTAAGGCTGGGGCGCCTGTGGGAACGCCCGCCAGAATGGATTGATCCGCGGTTCCTTTCCCCCCCTTTTTTGCCTTTCTTTCTTGGGCTTTGATTTTGGTCCAGTTCTGACTGACCTCTTCGGCGCTCTCGACTTTCAGGTCACTAAACACGTGCGGATGGCGGCGGGTCATTTTATCGGCAATGGCTTGGGCAACATCGTCAATAGTAAACTCCCCAGCTTCTGCCATAAGCTGAGAATGAAAAACGATCTGGAGGAGTAAATCGCCCAATTCCTCTTTCAGCTCGGTCCAGTCCTCAGCCTCAAGCGCGTCCAGCACTTCGTAGGTCTCTTCGACCAGATAGGGCTTGAGTGTCTGCGGCGTTTGCTCTTTATCCCACGGGCAGCCGTTTGGACTGCGGAGGGTCGCCATAATTTCGACGAGTCGATCAAATGCGGGATGAGGACCTTGTGTCATGCCAGACGGGATAGAGGAAAAGCTGCTTTGGGGCAAGGACTGCCAAGGACTGTATAGTTCCTTTGCTTCTTTACAGGTTCGAGCACGCCTCTTCATAAGAGGCTCCGACTGGCAACATGAAGGGCAGGGCGCGGGGACACAGACAGGTCGCCCTCTTTCCCAAGGAGAGCGGCATGGCTACTCTTTGGCTTCGTAGTCCTTATTCCCTCTCCCCGGCAGGTCTGACTGCATCACTTTCTCGGTTGTTCGAAAATGCAGCTTGGCGACTTGACCAAGGGCGTCCGAGCCATGCTGCTCCACGAAAGCTTTGCCGGCGATGATGACCTGAGGGCTTGCGCCCTTCGGCAGAGCGAGCGCAAAGTGGCTGCTTAAATCCTGCAAGCGGCGTAAGAACTCTGCCCGGGCGACAATTGAGGCTGCTGCCACAGCCATCTCCTGCTCGGCGCGCGGTTTTTGAATGAGCTTGACCGTGCGACCTTTTTGCATCAGGGCATTATTGAGAAAGCGCTCGTCACCAAACTGGTCGGCAATCACCCGTTCGCACGGAACTCGTTCGAGGAGATTTTCTATAGCGCGGGCGTGCCCCCAGGCGAGCATTTTGTTGAGATTCTTGAATGACGCATACAGGCTGTTATAGCGCTCGGGGCGAATGGTCACGAGCGTGGTCGTGCAGAGCGCGCGGATTTGCACGGCCAACAGACTTGCCCGCGTATCGGACAGGGTCTTACTATCCCGCACTCCCAAGGCGTGCAGCTGTGCTTCCTGGTCTGGAGTAACGTGTGCCCCAGCGACGACCAGCGGGCCGAAATAGTCACCTTTGCCGGATTCGTCAATCCCAATCGTACCAGCTTGAGTGGGGGCTGTAGTCATGCGGCGTCGGGAGATTGGAAGGCGGTTTCCGGACGATGCTGCTCGTCACGAATGATGACCGAACTCCCTCGGACCGCCACCCGGCCTTCGGCAAAGAGCTTGATGGCGGCGGGGTAGATGCGGTGTTCCTGGGCCAGAATCCGTGCGCTCAAACTGTCTTCCGTATCGTCAGGATAGACGGGTACGGCGGCCTGCATAATAATGGGGCCGTGATCCATTTCTGCATCAACCAGGTGAACGGTTGCACCCGCAATCCGCACGCCTCGTTCAAGCGCTTGGCGCTGCGCGTGCAGACCGGGGAAGGCTGGCAGGAGGGCCGGGTGGATATTCAAAATATGCTGCGGGAAAGCCTGAATAAAACGGGCTGAGAGCAGGCGCATAAAGCCGGCGAGAATGACCAGCTCAACTCCGTGTTCTTTCAGGAGGGTGACCAGGTGTTGGTCAAACTGTTCCCGAGAAGCAAAGTCGGTGTGAGCGATTACCGCTGTTGAGAGACCGTGGCGCTGGGCTCGTACCAGGCCATAGGCATCCCGCCGGTTACTCACCACAACCCGGATTTGGGCCGGCAGGTCTGTACGCTCAATCGCGTCGATAATGGCCTGTAGGTTGGTACCGCCCCCGGAAATGAGAACCCCAAGAGAAAGAGGTGTCGTCATGTGTCGGCTACACTCTTATAGATCGACTACTCGGGCTACAGTGAAAACATCCACACTGCGAGCCCCATTCTGGTACAGGGTTCGGGCACATTCTTCAACCGTAGCGCCGGATGTATACACGTCGTCCACAAGCAGCACTCGTTTTCCCTTTGCCTGGGCCGGGGTGTTGACCTGGAAGGCTCCCCGGACATTGGCGCGACGATCTTCTCTACTCAGCTTCGTCTGGGGTGGGGTAGGCCGGCTGCGACTGAGCAGCCAGGGATCAACCGGCGCTTTGATACGCTGCCCAATGGCACGGGCAAAGATGAGAGATTGATTGAACCCACGCCAGCGTAGCCTGCTGATATGCAAGGGAACAGGAATAATGCGGTCATAGTCTTCCCTGTCTGCTTGCTCTGCTTGCCGCTCCTGGACGAGGGGAAAATGATGCGCCGTCAGCCCGGCGAGTGCTTTTCCGGCTCTCATATTCCGGCCATATTTGAATCCGAGGAGGCTCTGACGGAGGGGCTGAGGTGAGTCGCTTGGCGTACGATACGCAGCCCACGCCCGCGCCTGGCGAAAAACGGGCCGGCGGTTTGAGCATTGATGACACATATGGTCGGGTCCGACTCCAGAGGCAAAGGGCCGGCCGCAACAGGTGCACAGCGGGGAATGGATGCATTGAATCCAGCGCTGACACGTCAGGCAGAATGTCTGGTCCGGAGGAAGACAAACGTGGCAGTTGAGACAGCGCCACGGATACAGCAGGGTGAGTGCTGTCCGGGCTGCGGTGTTGACCCGGTGGAGCCACGCTTGCATGTAACTCTTCTGAATACTTATGATTTTCCCTTCCCCCGGCGCTCTCTTGTCCTATGAAAAATTTCTTCAAGGACTTGTTTTGAGAGCAGTGCTCGTATATTGGTGGCTGCACTATAGCCCAGATTTTTTCTCGGTCCTGCCCCGTGAGTCCGAGCGTATGGCTGGTAGGTGACGCTCCTGATCCATAACAGAGGGACGAGACTGTCCTCTTCCAGTATCCCGCCGGAGCCAAAAGCGATAGCCTGCCAAACAAAGACAGGTGTGGGCCAGAGAGAGAGGAATTGGTAATGGCGAATACACAACGTGCAATCGCGCCCATGTTGCGTTTGCCCGCTGCTCCAGACGAAAAACCTTATCTTGTCGGGTATCGGTGTCCCGATTGTAACGCAACCTATATCGGTGGGAACCGGGTCGGGTGCAGTAAATGTACGTATGTCGGAGATTTGCCCGAGGTCCAGCTCAGCGATCACGGCACGCTCTACGTCTACTCTATTGTGCACCAGTCCGCACCGGGTATCCCTGTCCCGTACGTATCAGCAATTGTTGACCTGCCGGAGGGAGTGAGCGTTCGGTGCAATTTGGTCGATATCGAGCCTGACCCTCAAAAGATTGAATTTGGTATGCGCGTAGACATGGTGACGCGTAAGGTGCGGGAACGGAAAGAAAAAAACGCAGACGGGGTTGAACAGACAATCGACATTATTGCTTTCTTTTTCAAGCCGCGCAAAAATTAAAGGCAGTGGATAACTGCAAAGGGGTGTAAGTATGAGAGACGTATATGTGCTCGGTGTTGGCATGATCAAGTTTGGACGCTACCCGGACAAGGATGTGTCCCAAATGGGAGCGGAAGCAGGAGTCCTCGCCCTCAAAGATGCTGGGGCATCTATTAAAGATATTGAGTTGCTGGTGTGTGGGAACTTGTTCCAGGCCAATGCCATGAATGCGCAGAAGATTTTGCAGCAAATTGGCCAAACTGGCATTCCGGCCCTGAATGTCTCCAATGCCTGTGCGACTGGTTCGACAGCCGTTCGCGAGGCCTATGTCGGTGTTGCGTCAGGTATGTACGATGTCACCATGGCCGTTGGTGTTGAGCAGATGGGGAAGATGGGCCTGCTCGGTGGCGGAGCCCGGAGCGGAGGAGAGAGCGTCGAAGGTGTGTTGGGCAGTGGTCTGATGCCGGCCGTCTTTGGTCAGGCCGGCGTGGAACATATGCGCAAGCACGGAACGACGGCTGAGCATTTCGCCAAAATCTCAGTGAAGAACCATAAACATTCAGTCCACAACTCCTTGTCCCAATACCAGGTTGAAGTGTCGCTGGATGATGTGATGAATGCCCGTATGGTGGCCTATCCCAATACGCTGTATATGTGTTGTCCGACCGGAGACGGCGCTGCTGCCGCGATTTTAATGTCAGAGGACAAGATGAAGCAGTTCACCAGTAAGCCGGTAAAAATAGCCACTTCTGTCTTGACCTCGGACCCGTATACCGACCGGGACCTGACCATGCCGGACGTCAATACCTTGACGCAGAATGCGGCAAAAGAAGCCTATGAAAAAGCCGGCATCGGACCGCAAGACCTGAGTCTGGTCGAACTCCACGATTGTTTTGCCACCGCAGAGCTGTTGCATTACGAGAATCTGGGTCTGTGTGCTGAGGGCGAAGCCGGGCGGATGGTTGATGAAGGGCGAACCGAGCTGGGTGGGGATATTCCGGTCAACGTGAGTGGCGGCCTGCTCTCCAAGGGACATCCGCTTGGGGCAACCGGAGTCGCGAATATCTATGAAATCGTGACCCAGCTTCGAGGCCATGGGGGCGCGCGCCAGGTTGAAGGAGCAAAGGCTGGCCTCGCGCATGTGATTGGCCTCGGGTCGGCCTGCACGATCCATATCCTGACTGTCTAGTTGCCGAATTATACGAGTGTTGTGCGCAGGGGTTGGTGTATAAGAGTCACCAACCCCTGTCGTGCTTGTGCAGAACGTCCTTGCAAGACAGAAGACGGACCGTGTGGGGGAGTTATGGACCTACCGATTGTAAAAAAGCTGAAAAAAGAGCTTGACGAGTTATACCACGAGCTCAATATCCGCATTCCGAAAGACCTCCAAGAGGCTGCCGCCCATGGCGATCTGAGTGAAAATGCCGAGTATGACGCGGCTCGGGCGCGTCAGGATTATGTCCAGGCCCGTATCGCCCAACTCGTTGAACGGATGCAGCAACTCTCACTGTACGATCTATCGAGTGTTCCAAAAGATTCGATTGCCTATGGCAGCCGAGTGAAACTTGAAGAGGTCGACTCGGGCCACGTTGTTGAATATCAGATCGTTTTCCCTGAAGAAGTTGACCCGGCTGTGGGACAAATTTCACTCCACTCTCCGATTGGTCAGGCGCTCTTGCACAAGGGGCTCGACGACGAGGTAGAGATAGTCACTCCTCAGGGGAAGCAGTCCTATACTATTATTGGTCTGGCAACATTGCGTGATATTGAAAACGGTGGCGAGGGAGAATGAGATGGAATACGCCTCTTGCGTGATGGGAGGGGATCGTTTAGCCTAGTGGCGGGAAGCGAGGGAAAAGTGGGCGGGAGCCCACTTTTTTTTTCAATATGCAACCCTCAGTCCAAGAGATTGTTCAGCAGATTGAGAAAATTACCACTCCCCTCGCCGAGGATGAAGGCTTTGAGTTGTGGGGTGTGGAGTTGCTGACCGAGGTCGGCCATTGGGTACTACGGGTTTTGCTTGAAAGCGAAAATGGGATTACGCTTGATGATTGTACACGAATCCATCGACAACTGAGCGATTTGCTTGATGTTCATGACCCTATTGCATGGCGCTATACACTTGAAGTGTCTTCTCCCGGTATTAACCGTCCGCTCTTTCGCCTCAGCCAGTATCAACGCTACGTGGGACAACCGCTCCGCTTGCAGACGAAGACAGCCCAGGACGGTAAGCGTGCTTTCATTGGCCCTCTATGTGAAGTAGAAGAGAGCGCTATTAGCCTGGTTGACCAAGAAAGAGGAAAAGTTCGTATTCGCTGGGTAGATGTGGCGCGTGCCCAGCTTGATCTTCCCCCAGCCCTGCCTGGGAAAGGCCCTGGGAAGAAGAAACGCAAAAGCAAACGACGTAAGATGAGGTAACCATTATGCAGTCAGACTTGAATCGTGTGATCGAACAAGTCAGTAAAGAAAAAGGAATGGACCGAGGCGTCATTGTTGAGGCACTTGAGAGTGCGATGCTGTCTGCGGCCCGCCGGACCTTTGGGCAAAAGCAGATTGAAGCGAAGTTTAATGAGGAAATAGGGGAGATCGAACTCTTTGAAATTAAAACCGTTGTCGGGACCGTGACAGATGCGGAAACCGAAATAGAGGTGGCTGAAGCGCGAGAGACGCTAGACCCTGAGGCTCAGATGGGCGATGAGTTGCTCAGCAAGCTCCCCGCGGCTTCCTTTGGACGTATTGCAGCCCAAGTGGCAAAACAGAGCGTCATTCAGAAGGTGCGCGAGGCAGAACGCGAACTGATCTATAATGAATTCAAGAATCGGAAAGGCGAACTCTTCTCGGGCATCGTCCAACGAGTCGAACGGCGTAACATCATTGTCAATCTGGGTCGGACTGACGCGATCTTGCCCGAAAAGGAGCAGATTCCATGGGAGCGATACCGTCAGGGAGACCGTATACGGGCGTATATCCTTGATGTCGATATGGCTCAAAAAGGCCCTCAGATCGTGCTCTCTCGCACACACCCCGGGTTCTTGATCAAACTGTTCGAACAAGAGGCCCCGGAGGTGTACGAAGGCATAGTGGAAATCAAAGGTGCAGCCCGAGAACCGGGGAACCGCGCAAAAATTGGCGTATACTCAACCGACCCTGATGTCGATCCTGTTGGCGCCTGTGTCGGGATGAAGGGGACGCGTGTCCAGGCCGTTGTCCAAGAACTCCGGGGAGAACGCATAGACATCGTCCCGTGGACGCCTGACCCGGCTGAATATGTGTGTCGCGCCATCCTGCCGGCCAAGGTTGCCAAGATTATTCTTGATGAAGATGAAAACACGATGGAAGTGATCGTCCCGGATGATCAGCTCTCGCTCGCTATCGGAAAGAAGGGCCAAAATGTCCGCTTGGCTTCCCGTCTGACAAGCTGGAAGCTGGACGTTCGGTCTGAGTCAGAAGTAGAGTCGGAGCACGTCCAAGTACTTGAAGCCTTGAATGCCATCCCGGGTATAGGCGAGTCGAACGCCGATATTACGGCAGAGCTCTTGTATCAGCAAGGCTTTAAGTCGGCCCAAGACCTAGCCGGTGTCGATATTGACGCGCTGCTTGAAATCGAAGGGATCGGCCCGGAGCGGGCTCCTGCGATTTGGGAAGCGGCCAAGCAGCAGGCGGAGAAAGTAGCCGCGGAACAGGAGGCGGTTGATGCGCCTGCGGCAAATGTGGAGCAGGAACCCGCCGCGGCAAGCGACACTGAGGGAAGCGGTGCAGGGACGCCACAGGCAGCCGCTGAGGACGTATGAAACCCACTGCGCCGCTGCGGACCTGTCTGGGATGTGGCCGACGAGAGAAGAAAAGCCGGTTGTTGCGCATGACGGTGACGTCTGAGGGGCGGATCGTTCCCGATCAAAGACGGGGTCGAGGTGGGTATCTTCATTCAAGCCGAGAATGTGTTAATGCTTTTGTCAATACACGGACAAAGAATTGTCGTTCATTACGAGCGGTATTCTCCCGGGAGGCACGGGCCAGCTACGCGGCCCTGATCGAGTCCGGCCTGCCGGTGTGAAGAGACGGCGATGAGGTCATATGTCACGAAAGCGTATCCATGAATTAGCCAAAGAATGGGGAGTCGAAACGCGGCAAGTGCTGACTCAGCTTGAAGCGCAGGGTATCCATCGGAAAAAAGCCCAGAGCACGCTCTCGGAGCAAGAGGCCGCCGCCGTGCACCAGGCTATTCAGCTGCCGCCGGCTTCTGCGCTCGTGCTCGGGGAAGAAAAAGTCGTTTCCGAGCGCGTTGTCACCGAGCTTGACCAGCAAAGAGAGCATGTCGTGACCGCGCGGGAAGAGATTCGCGAGAATCGGATCCGCCCAAACGTTATTCGACGCCGGAAGCGCGTCGAAGTCCTGAACGATGATACTGCTGTGTGGTCTGAATCCGCTCCTGTTGCATTTTCAGCGCCAACCGTCGAAGAGCCGTTTCCGACGTTTGCTCCCGCAGTGTTTGATCTCCCCATACCAAATCCAGCCCCGCTCATTCCGGACCCTCACCTTGCCGAGGCACCCGCCTTTGAGCCCCCTCCCGAATCAGTCTATGAGTCTCACCAACAGGAGTCCCCCGACGACGTTTCCGACCCCTCTATACCAGTGTCGGTTGATGACGGAACGGTGCGTGCAGAGGAAGGCAAGGGGTCTCCTGAACAAGAGCAGCCAGGTTCCGTCGTCACCAGCGGCGCCCTCCCTGCCGTAGAACAGAAACTCGCGGTTGTGACACAAGCACCCGCTGAAGGAGACGCCGGTGAAAAGGTGGCCTCGGCGTCACAAAATACCAGTCAAGAGGCTCCTCGTCCGGCACGTGTGCTGGGGCGGATTGATCTTGGCAAACTCGCCGAGCCCCCTGTCCCGCGGCGGGCGGACCTCACCCGGCCACCCACTTCTACCCCCTTTGCCGCTGATGCGGGCATCCGTGAGCCGACGAGTGGTGAAGGAATAGCTGCGAGCGGAAAAAAGCGCGGCAAGAAGCGCAAGGTCATCCGCAACGCAGAGTCGCTTGATGTCCAAGAGCGAGAGACGCACATCGCGCGAGGGGCCAAAAAGAAACGGCTGCTGCCGGGCAAGGAACAGCGGCAGACCGAAATTACGGTTCCCAAGGCCAGCAAGCGAGTTGTACGGATATCCGAAGTGATTACCGTTGGGGATTTGGCCCATCGTCTCGGAGTGAAGGTTGGGGAGGTCATTAAAAAGCTGATGGGCCTTGGGGTCATGGCGACCATTAATCAGATCCTTGACCATGATACGGCTTCGCTTGTGGCTGCTGACTTTGAGTATACGGTCGAGAATGTTGCCTTTGATGCGGAGTCTGTTCTGGAAGACGAGCACGAAGCTTTGGAAGATGAGGGCGGGCTTGAGACTCGGCCGCCGGTTGTGACCATCATGGGGCATGTGGACCACGGGAAAACGTCGCTGTTGGATAAAATCCGACAGACGAATGTCACCGCTCACGAACAAGGCGGGATCACGCAACATATTGGGGCATATAGTGTGCCGGTCGAAGACCGCAGTGTGACATTTCTTGACACTCCGGGCCATGAGGCATTCACGTCCATGCGTGCCCGTGGAGCGAAGGCGACGGATATCGTCACGCTCGTGGTGGCGGCGGACGACGGCGTCATGCCCCAGACGGTCGAGGCCATTAATCACGCTCGGGCAGCCGAGGCGCCAATCATTGTTGCGGTGAATAAAATAGACAAACCAGGGGCGGATAGTGAACGGGTCAAGCGCGAATTGATGTCTCACGGTCTGGTCGCAGAGGACATGGGCGGGGACACTATTGTCGCTCCGGTTTCAGCCCTCACCGGAGAGGGGATTGAGCATCTCTTGGAAATGCTTATTCTCCAGGCTGATATCATGGAGTTGCGTGCAAATCCGAACAAGTTTGCTCGTGGGGTCATTGTGGAAGCCCAGCTTGACCGGGGTCGCGGGGCAGTCGCCACTGTGCTTGTCCAAGAGGGGGAGTTGAAAGTCGGCGACTCATTTGTGTGTGGGACGGAACATGGCCGGGTCAGGGCAATGGTTGATAGTCGGGGCCAGAAGGTGCAAGTGGCCTCTCCTTCGATGCCGGTAGAGATTCTTGGTCTGACCGGAGTGCCTGAGGCCGGGGATATGTTTGTCGCGATTGGTGATGAAGCCAAGGCGCGCCAGATCGCAGCACACCGCACCAAGAAGCGACGTGAGACGGAACTGACAAAGAGTAGCCGCACCTCACTCGAAGACTTTTATCAACAGGCACAAGCCGGCGAAGTGCAGGAGCTTCGGGTTATTATTAAAGCCGATGTGCAAGGCTCCGCCGAAGCTGTGCGAGAGGCCCTGACTCGGTTGTCTACCGACGAGGTGAAGCTCACCGTGCTCCACACGTCTGTTGGAGGCATCTCGGAATCCGATGTCTTACTCGCCTCAGCCTCGAAGGGCATTATTATCGGCTTTAATATCCGTCCCGAGGTCAAGGCCGCTCAGCTCGCGGACCGAGAGGGAATCGATCTGCGACTATACGGCATCATTTATGATGTCATTGCCGATGTGCGGGCGGCTATGGAGGGCATGCTTGCTCCGGCCTATAAGGAAAATTCGCTTGGTCGAGCAGAAGTCCGAGAGATCTTTTCGGTTTCAAAAATCGGACTGGTTGCCGGCTGCATGGTTGTGGAAGGCGGGGTCACGCGTGGTGCTCAGGTCCGGGTTGTGCGTGATCACGTTGTGGTCCATACCGGACGCCTTTCGACGCTGCGTCGATTTAAGGATGATGTTCGAGAGGTCACGGCAGGAACGGAATGCGGGATCAGCGTCGAAAATTTTCAGGACGTCAAAGTGGGCGATGTCCTGGAGGTGTATGAGCTCGAAGAAGTCGCGCGGCGCCTCGAACCACGCTCCCAGGGAGTGGCACACCACGCTTCGTAGCCGGTACAGGAGAAAGCCGGGAGTTGGTGCGCAAAGGCAGACTCCGGCCTGCTACCTATCCGTTCCCGTGCCATAGCAGGAGGTGGCCGATGGTTGTGGGCGTGCTTCGACTGATCCTCTACTGTCATGCGAGTCATTCCTTAAAAGAGAAACGTGGCGTCGTTCGGAAGATAAAGAGCCGAGTCCGAAACGAATTCAATGTGTCGGTCGCAGAATGCGCCGAGCAAGACCAGTGGCAAACAATTGGTCTCGCGGTCTGCCAGGTTGGCTCCGATCATGCCTATGTTGAGGGCACATTACAGGCGGTGACGAACTTTATTGAACGGCTGCACGTCGCTGAGCTGGGTGAGACGCAGGTCGAAATCTTACATTACTAAAGACGGGGTGGTGGTCTCGCCGTGCTGCCTGAGTGAATATTGTTATGCCTGTCCGTCGTCCTGAACGTGTGAGTGGGCTGTTGCTCCACGCGGTTGCCGATATTGTATTGCGAGAAGTGAAAGACCCCAGAGTAAGCGGGGTGACCATCACTGCCGCGAGCCTGAGTCCTGATCTCCGCCTGGCGCGCGTTTTCGTGCGGACCCTCCAGGGCAACACGGACGAAACACGTGCCGAAGCACTGGCCGGTCTCCGGAGTGCGACCGGCTATATCCGCCGTCAGGTGGCAGCTCGTTTGCAGCTCCGCTATACCCCAACGCTTGAATTTACCTATGACAATACACTCGATGAGGTAAACCACCTGGAAAATCTTTTTCATAAAATAAAACAGGAAGATCACTAGTGGCCGGACTTGATGGTGTCCTCCTCATTGATAAGCCGGAAGGGCCTGCGTCTGCGGGGGTTGTCCGTATTCTCAAAAAGGCGTTGCAGGTCAAAAAAATCGGTCATCTCGGGACGCTGGATCCCTTTGCCAGTGGCCTGCTGCCACTGTGTCTTGGTGCTGGAACCAAACTCTCACAGTTCCTCATGGCGGAACGGAAGTCCTATGAAGGGACGCTGCAACTCGGCGTCGAGACCGATACGCTCGACTGTACCGGGACGGTCACGCGCACAGCCCCTATTCCGGAGTATACTCCGGCTGTGTTGAGAACGCTTGAGCAGCGGTTTAGCGGCGACTATTGGCAGACCCCGCCCATGTATTCCGCGCTCAAACGAAAGGGCGTACCCCTGTATAAACTGGCCCGCCAAGGCATTGAAGTGGAGCGGGAGCCACGTCGGGTGCATATATACCACCTCGCTCTGGCGCTCGGAGAGCGGCACGCTATCCATTTTTCTGTCTCGTGCTCAAAGGGAACATATATCCGAGTCCTCGCTGCAGATGTGGGGGCGGCTCTGAACACTCTCGCCCATCTGACGAGTCTCCGTCGCACGGCTCTCGGGACGTTCACTATCGACCAAGCCCTCCCGCTCTTTCGGGCCCAGGCTCTACAGCAGGGACAGACTCTCCCCCTGCTGTCATTAGTCCAAGCGACCCAGTACTACCGGACCTTCTTGGTATCGGCCCAGGCAGTAGCGCTCATCCGGCGTGGACAGCAGTCCGTTTTACAGACACTCCCAGCGGCCCGGGCTGCCGGAGAGACTGCCCGGATTCTGAGCTCAGACAGTGAATTGATTGCCATTGTCACCTCTGAGAAGACAGGGTGGAAGCTCGCCCGTGTCTTCTAACTTTACACTAGGCAAACAGCGTGTTAAAAACGGGGAAGGGAATAACCCAAGAGCCAAGGAGAAGGAAGAGATATGCAGGAGGCTGAACAGAAAAGCGAAACAATCAGTCAGTTTCGGGTGCATGATACGGATACGGGATCACCCGAAGTACAAATTGCCATTCTGACCAAACGGATCGTACACCTCACCGAGCATTTCAAGACCCACAAAAAGGATCACCTCTCTCGGCGTGGCCTGCTCAAAATGGTTGGCCGCCGGCGTCGTTTGCTCGACTACCTACGGCGTGAGGATGTGCAGCGGTATCAAAGTATGCTCCAACGCCTCGGACTGCGACGCTAGGTCAACTCTCTCATCCCTTTTGCCGAGTGCTGTGGAGAGAGCTGCCGCTGTGTCGTAAGGACCTCGGCGCGGAAAAAATTGAAGGAAGATATGTATAAAAAGATCGAAATGGAATATTACGGACGCCCGCTGTCCATTGAAACCGGGCGTCTTGCCAAACAGACGAGTGGCGCCGCCCTCGTGCAATACGGGGAGACTGTTGTCCTGGTGACTGCGGTTGCATCACATTCGCCACGTGAGGGGATCGACTTTTTCCCTCTGACTGTTGACTACCAAGAACGAACCTATGCTGCGGGAAAAATTCCTGGGGGATTTTTCAAGCGGGAAGGGCGCCCGGCGGAGCGCGAGGTTCTCACCTCGCGGATTGTCGACCGAGCGATTCGGCCGCTCTTCCCAAAGGGCTTCGCCTGTGAGACTCAACTTGTTGCGTCTGTCTTATCGGTTGATCGAGAGAACGATGCCGATACGTTGGCCTTAATCGGTGCCTCTGCAGCCCTGCAAGTCTCCGATATCCCTTTCGGGGGGCCAATTGCCGGAGTACGGATTGGACGCTTGCAGGGGAAACTGGTGGTCAATCCGTTGCAGAGCCAATTCCAGGACAGCGATATTAACCTGTTTGTTGCGGCTGGCCGGGATGCCATAGTCATGGTTGAGGGCGGCGCGCGCATGGTATCTGAAGAAGACATGCTTGAGGCACTATTCCTTGCTCAGGAAGCCGCAGCTCCGGTTCTCGATGTGCAAGACGAACTTGTCCGGGTCGCCGGAAAGCCAAAACGTGAGTTCGCGGAGCCGGCGATTGATACCGAGCTGGCTGATCGTGTTCGGGCCGTAGCGACCCAAAGGCTCAGCGCGGCTCTGACGATTGCGGCCAAACTGGAGCGCGGGGCTACCATCGAGTCCGCCAAGAAAGAAGCGACTGAGGCGCTCGGGGAAGAGTTCGCCGACCGAGGCGGGGAGGTTGCAGAAGCCCTGGAAAAGCTGACCGGCGAAATCATGCGCACGGCGATTGTTGACCAGAGCCAGCGTGTGGATGGGCGCGGCTTGACCGATATTCGTCCCATCTCGTGTGAGGTCGGTATGCTGCCCCGAACGCATGGTTCGGCGCTTTTTACACGCGGTGAAACGCAAGCCCTGGCGGTTGCGACGCTGGGCACATCCGCAGACGAGCAACGGGTGGATGCCTTGATCGGTGAGCAGTACAGGAAATTCATGCTGCATTACAACTTCCCTCCTTTTAGTGTGGGGGAAGCACGTCCGATGCGGAATCCCGGACGGCGCGAGATTGGGCACGGCGCCCTGGCCGAACGGGCACTGCTGGCCGTTCTCCCGGCGGGAAATGAATTCCCCTATACTATCCGGGTAGTTTCGGAAATCCTGGAATCAAACGGCTCTTCCTCCATGGCCACGGTGTGTAGCGGCGCGCTTTCACTGATGGACGCTGGCGTCCCGATCGTGGCACCGGTCGCTGGCATTGCGATGGGACTGATCAAAGAAGGGCAAGAAGTCCGGATTCTCAGTGACATCCTGGGTGATGAGGATCATCTGGGCGATATGGACTTCAAGGTTGCGGGAACGGCTGACGGCATTACCGCGCTCCAAATGGATATCAAAATTGCCGGTGTAACGCGTGAGATTATGCGCCAGGCCTTGTATCAGGCCCGTGACGGGCGTTTACACATTCTGGGCAAGATGGCCGAGTCGCTCGAAACTCCCCGTGAACAGATCGCAGAACATGCCCCGAGGATTCTGATCCTTAAAATCAAGTCGGATAAAATTCGTGATCTCATTGGCCCGGGCGGGAAAATGATTCGCTCCATTGTCGAAGAGACTGGGGTGAAGATTGATGTCGAAGACGATGGGACGGTGTCTGTTGCCTCCTCCGACGGAGACTCAATGGATCGGGCGATCAGTAGAATCAATGCCGTCACGGCTGATGCCGAGATAGGCAAGCTCTACACCGGAACGGTCAAGAAAGTGGTCGATTTCGGGGCTTTTGTCGAGATCCTACCCGGTAAAGAAGGGCTTGTGCACATCTCCCAACTGGCACCTGAACGCGTACGGCAGGTGACCGATATTGTCGATGAGGGGGATGAGATTATAGTCAAAGTCCTTGAGATCGATAGGCAAGGAAAAATTCGTCTCAGTCGGCGTGAAGCATTGGCAGAGCAGGACGCTGCAAGATAGAAGGATAGAACACCTCGGGGTATAGCGCTCTCAGCAGTCTCTGATAGCGTGAGGAGCAGTAATAGGTGAGTGCAGAGGTCATCGTTCCCATTACGCGCTTGTGCCGAAATGAGCCGGACGAGCCGTCGCTCCCGCTTCCCCGTTATATGACTCCCGACTCTGCCGGGATGGATATTGCAGCAGATATTACCGAAACAGTCGTCCTCGATCCGCTCCAGCGGTCTTTGATTCCAACCGGATTCGCCCTCGCCCTGCCTCAGGGTTACGAAGCCCAGATTCGTCCACGCAGCGGCCTCGCGCTGCGCCACGGGCTTACCATTCTGAATGCTCCGGGAACGATTGACGCAGATTACCGGGAGGAGGTGCAGGTCTTACTCATTAATCTTGGCGACAAACCGGTTGAGGTTAAGCGTGGCGACCGAATCGCTCAGCTCATCGTCGCCCCGGTGTCACGTGTCCGTTGGGCCGAAGCCGATACCCTCGACTCTACGCAGCGTCAGGGCGGGTTTGGTCATACGGGGACGGCGGCCTGCGCAGACCAAGACCCGACCACTTGCAGTTGACTCTCGGCTAAAGTGTGGTAGATTCAGCCCTTAATTATTGCGCTCAACGCGGGTGTAGCTCAGCTGGCTAGAGCGTGTGCTTGCCAAGCACAAGGTCGCCGGTTCGACCCCGGTCACCCGCTTTCTTCTCTCCTGCCCCCTATGACCTCAGTTGCGTTGTGACACCATTATCCACCCCCGTTTTTCTCGTTGATGGGCAGTCCTATATCTATCGTGCCTTTTATGCGGTCCGGGATCTGACCAACTCCCAGGGATTTCCAACCAACGCCATTTTTGGCTTTGTGAATATGCTCCAGCGGATTCATGACGAGCATGCGCCAAGTCATCTCGGGATGGTTCTTGACTCACCGGGAAAGAATTTTCGCCATGAGGTCTATCCGGAGTATAAGGCCAACCGGACCAAAATGCCGGATGAGTTGCGGGTCCAGATCCCCCGCATAAAAGATGTTGTCCAAGCCTATAATATTCCCATTCTTGAACTGGCCGGCTACGAGGCTGATGACATTATCGCCACGCTGGCTACGCGTTGGGAGCAGGCCGGGGTAGAGGTGGTCATTGTTTCCGGGGATAAAGACTTGATGCAGGTTGTCTCAGAGCGAGTGAGTATGCTCGATACCATGCGCGACCGGCGTATCGGTCCTGCCGAAGTACAGGCGAAATTCGGCGTCGAGCCGGGCCGCGTGGTCGAAGTGCAAGCTTTAATGGGCGACGCCACCGACAATATCCCCGGTATCCCTGGTATTGGTGAGAAGACCGCTATCAAGCTGATTACGCAGTGGCAGAACTTGGATGGCGTCCTGAATAATGCTGCGGAGATCAAAGGCAAGCTTGGAGAGCGTATCCGAGAGAACGCAGAGTTGGCGCGCCTTTCGAAAACGCTGGCGACCCTGAAACAGGATGTGCCGTTGACGCCGGCGCTTGAAGAACTTGCTCTGACAGCGCCAGACCAAGACCGTTTGCGTGAGCTTTTTACCGAATTTGAATTCCGTCGCTTCCTGGCTGATTTGGACACGACCTGGGAGTTTTCCTTAGACGATGAGCTCAATGCGCCCGCGGAACCACCCGGTGAATACGAACCCGTGCGCACCGTGCAGCAGCTCGACTCTCTCATTACAAACATTCAGGCAGCGAAAACCTACTGCCTCGATACGGAAACGACGGCGCTCAACCCGCTTGATGCACAACTGGTCGGCGTGTCGCTGGCGATTGAAGAGCGGCAGGCCTGGTATATTCCGGTTGCGCACCGCTCAGACGATGCCGCCCCGCAAGTGCCGCCAGAAAAGACGCTGGACGCACTCCGCACTCTTTTTGCTGACCCCTCACTGACCCTTATTGGCCAGAATCTCAAATATGATCTCATGGTCCTGGCCAACTATGGACTGCAATCGCATAATCGTCTGGCTGACACCATGCTGGCTTCGTATTTGTTAAACCCCACCCAACGCCATAACCTGAACGCCCTGGCTCAAGAACATCTGCGTTACACCATGCTCACGTATGAGGCAGTGACCGATGGGGCAAAGAAGAACTTTGCTGAAGTGCCGGTCGAAGACGCCACGCGCTATGCCGGAGAGGACGCAGATATGACCCTCCGTCTTGCTCACCGTTTGTTCCCCCGTGTTGGAGAAGAGGGCATGGACCGCCTGTTCGCCGATATTGAAACCCCGCTCGTTCAGGTGCTGGCCCAAATGGAACGGACCGGGATGCGGGTTGACACCCAAGTGCTGGCCTTACTCTCGGACGAATTCGGGCAGCAGCGAGACCGGCTCGAAGCGGAAATCCATATCATGGCTGGAGAGCCGTTTAATATCGCCTCCCCGAAGCAGCTCCAGGCCATCCTGTTCGATAAGCTTGGACTGCCGCACGGCAAAAAGACCAAGACGGGATTGTCAACCGATTCATCCGTGCTTGAGCGCCTGGCTGAAGAATATCCTTTGCCGGAGAAGATATTAGCCTATCGGAGTTTTGCCAAACTCCAGAGTACGTATGTTGACGCCTTGCCCAAGCTCATCCGGGCAGATACGGGTCGAGTGCATACCTCGTTTAATCAGACAGTGACGGCTACGGGTCGGCTGTCTTCCAGCAATCCGAACTTACAGAATATTCCTATCCGGACTGAAGAGGGGCGTCGCATCCGAACGGCCTTTGTGCCGGAACCGGGCTGGAACCTCCTCTCGGCCGACTACTCTCAGATTGAGTTGCGCCTCTTGGCCCATCTTAGCCAGGACCCTGTCCTGGTCGAATCTTTTCAAAAGGGTCAGGATGTCCATGCCCGAACCGCAGCAGAAATCTTTGAGACATCCATACAGAACATTTCGAGTAACCAACGGCGTGAGGCTAAAACGATTAATTTCGGCTTGATCTACGGCATGGGAGCGAGGCGACTGGCTCGCACTTTACGCATTCCATTCAAGACCGCCCAAGCCTATATTGACCAGTATTTCAGTCGCTACGGTGGGATTAAGACCTATATGGATGGAACTTTGGTCAGCGCCAAAGAATGCGGCTATGTCACGACTCTCTTTGGTCGCCGTCGCTATGTGCCGGACCTTGGGAGTAAAAGCCCACAACTGGCCAGCGCTGCGGAGCGGATCGCGATCAACACACCCATCCAGGGAACCGCGGCTGATCTTATCAAAGTCGCCATGGTCACCATTGCGCGCCAGCTCAGCCAGGAGCAGTTGCAGACGCGCATGCTCCTCCAAGTCCACGACGAGCTATTATTTGAAGTGCCGGACACAGAGCTTGAGCGCATACACGCCCTCGTCCGCGAGAGCATGGAAGGGGTGATGGCACTCAGCGTTCCGCTCTGCGTTGATGTCGGAGTTGGCGGCAATTGGGCCGAAGCACATTGACACACGAGGAGGAAGCAGCATGGCATACCGAGAAAACTACGAACATCTCGTCATCGAGAAGAACGACGGGATTGCGCTCCTGACGATTAACCGGCCCGAGTCCCTCAACTCGACGAATTTCCGTCTGCACTACGAATTGAGCAAGGTCTGGCTCGATATTGCCGACGACCCCGAAGTGCGTGTGGCAGTGATTACGGGCGCCGGGCGGGCGTTCTCGGCCGGTGGCGATTTTGATGTAGTCGAGCGCTCAATGGGCAACCTCGACGTGGTCTCGCAGACCATGAAAGAAGCCCGGGACATCGTCCACAATATGATCAACTGCGATAAGCCCATTATCTCGGCGATTAACGGCGTTGCAGTCGGGGCAGGGCTGGCGGTCGCCCTGCTGGCCGATATCAGCATTGCCTCGGAGAAGGCGCGTTTCACCGATGGCCATACCCGGCTCGGTGTTGCCGCCGGAGACCACGCCGCGGTCATCTGGCCCCTGCTGGTCGGCATGGCAAAGGCCAAATACTACCTGCTGACGTGTGATATGCTGGATGCCAAAGAAGCCGAGCGGATTGGCTTAGTCAGCATGGTTGTCCCACCGGATGAACTCATGCCCAAGGCGATGGAAGTGGCGCACAAATTGGCTACGGGCGCACAGCAAGCTATTCGTTGGACCAAGCAGTCGCTCAACCAGTGGTTGCGGGCGGCAGCGCATACCTCGTTCGATTACTCGCTCGCCCTGGAGATGTTGGGCTTCTTTGGCAAAGACGTGGGCGAGGGGCTGAGTGCGGTGAAAGAACGTCGCCCCCCGGTTTTTCCCTCAGCGCAAGAAGACAAATGACAACTCCGGAACGAATCAAACACACGCTCCGGCAAGCCCTGTCCGCAACCGAGGTGCAGGTCGAAGACGAGAGTGCTCTGCACGCCGGCCATGCCGGAGCTGCGTCCGGCGGCGGGCATTACCGGGTTACCGTGGTGTCTCCGCTGTTTGCCGGCAAGAACCCCGTCCAGCGCCACCGTCTGGTCTACGCTGCGTTGGCGGAAGAAATGCAGCAAGCGATCCACGCCCTGGCGCTGATAACCCTCACGCCTGGTCAGGAGGGGAAGTAAGACAGGCAGCAGCGTTCCCCCTCTCCGGTCCTGCCGGTACTGAGAAGAAAGGTCTGCTGAGCATGAGAGAGGTTGACTCAATAGCGCAACACGTTGCGGTGGAAGGGGCCTGCGCTTAGACCTTGTAATACGCCCGGTACCATTCCACGAAGCGGGGAATGCCTTCCTCAATCGTTGTGGTAGGGCGGAAGCCCACGGCCTGCATGAGATCCTCAACATCGGCGCATGTTGCCGGGACATCCCCAGCCTGCATGGGGAGGAGCCGTTTTTCGGCTTTTCGCCCAAGGGTTTTTTCCAGCACTTCAATGAAATACAGCAGCTCAACCGGGCTACGATTGCCGATATTATAGACGCGGTAGGGAGCGGTACTCGTTCCGGGGTCCGGTTTCGTGCCTGACCAGTGGGGGTTGGGTTGCGCGATACGGTCATGAACGCGCACGACCCCCTCAACAACATCGTCGATATAGGTAAAGTCGCGCTGCATCCTGCCATGATTAAACACCTCAATCGACTCACCGGACAGAATAGCTTTGGTGAAGAGAAATAAGGCCATATCCGGCCGGCCCCAGGGGCCATAGGTGGTGAAAAAACGCAGGCCCGTTGTCGGGAGACCATAGACATGGCTATACGTATGGGCCATAAGCTCATTTGCTTTTTTCGAGGCCGCATATAAAGAAATCGGATGGTCAACATTGTCATGGACAGAGAAGGGCATATGCGTATTCGCGCCATACACCGAGCTGCTCGACGCATAGGTTAAATGCCGAACGCGGGTATGGTGACAACCCTCAAGAATGTTCGTGAACCCGATGAGATTGCTATCAATGTAGGCGTGGGGATTGGTCAGTGAATACCGCACCCCAGCTTGGGCCGCCAGATGGATAACCCGCTCAGGCGTATGCCGGACGAATACGTCCTCCATGCCTGGTCGGTCAGCCAGGTCGAGACGCACAAATTCAAACTGTTCATAATCTTTGAGTTGGGCTAAGCGGGCTTCTTTCAGCCGCACATCATAATAGGCATTCAGGTTGTCGAGTCCGACGACGCTATCGCCTCGTTTGAGTAAATACTTGCTGACATGAAATCCAATAAACCCACCCACACCAGTTACGAGTACCTTCATGCTGAACTTCCTTGGCGTCGTATATGGGTATCCTTTTGCGGCAGGGTCGAAGAGTGCCTGGAGGCGTGCTGCGCAGAGTCTGCAGACGTGCCGGGCGCGGTCCGGTATTTGCCCAGGATATGGCGCGCCACTGTGACATGATAGGCAAGGCCCGACCACACACCGACGGCAAGGGCAATCCACAAAAAATACATGCCCACAAGATGAAAATCGATGGAGCCGTACTGATAGTGAATAATCAATCCGTGCAGGGCACACATTTGGAAGAGGGTCTTATATTTGCCAAGCTGGTCAGCGGGTACGACCAGGCCCTCTCCGGCTGCGACACTCCGTAACCCCGTTACCGCCATTTCCCGCCCCAGTATGACAACGACCATCCAGACTGGCAGGCGAGGAAAACGGTCGCTTGCCGCCAGCATAATCAGTGCTGCCATAACAAGAAGCTTATCGGCCAGAGGATCCAGAAACGTGCCGAGGAGCGTCGTGTAGCCGTGCTTTCGGGCAAGATAGCCATCGAAATAATCAGTCAGACAGGCAATGAAAAAAATACCGGCAGCCATCAGGCTCGATACCGGGTCTGTATCAGCCAGGCAATAGACAAGAAAGGGAATGAGCGCAATGCGTAAGAGGCTCAAAAGATTTGGAAGATCTGACATGCTGAGTTCCGGTTGTTCATAGCCCAGGCGTTCGCGGGATTATAGCCCGAAGTTGTATCTAAAGACAAAAGACTTCCTGAGGAAGGGTCAAACCTGTCAGTCTCCTTTCCTTTGCCGCCCATATTCACGACACCCTGACCGCAGGGGCCGGCCTGTGTCACTCCGACACTGTTGAGACCGTCGTCACAGAGGGGCCTGAGCGCGTTCGTGAGCTGATTGGGCTTGGGACAAACTTCTCCCGAAGATGGGAGGGAGCCGGAGGAGAAGGAGCCGGGTATGACTTTGGGCTTGAAGGCGGACATTCGCACCGGCGCATCCTGCATGCCACGGTTGACTATCCTGACACGGACGAGGCCCACTGGCAGCGAGATACGGTCATCGCCGCTCCTCAAGCAGCTCTCCAAACAGCGGTAGCTGACTCCCTTTCGGACGGCTCCCTAAAGCCAGCGGGTAGCGACCGGTAAAGCAGGCGGCACAGAAATCGCTGCCGGGTGCTTGGAGTCCGGCGTACATGCCTTCTTCACTCAGATAGGCAAGACTGTCCGCGGTGACGTAGCGCCTGATCTCTTCGACCGAATGGGAGGACGCGATCAATTCACGTCTGGTTGGTGTATCCACCCCGTAAAAGCAGGGGGCAATAGTCGGCGGCGCGCTGATTCGGACATGGATCTCGCGGGCGCCGGCCGAGCGAATCATTTTAACAATTTTCCGGCTGGTCGTCCCGCGGACAATGGAATCGTCTACCACGATGACCCGTTTGCCACATAAAATTTCGGCCTGGGCGTTGAGCTTGACCTTCACCCCAAAATGGCGGATGGACGACTGAGGTTCAATAAAAGTCCGCCCCACATAGTGATTACGGATCAGGCCCATTTCAAACGGAAGCCGGGCTTCTTCCGCATAGCCGAGAGCGGCCGGCACTCCAGAGTCCGGAACGGGAATCACGACATCCGCCTGGACAGGAGACTCTTGCGCCAATTGACGGCCAAACGATTTCCGCGCGCGGTACACATTCTGCCCAAACATGGTGCTATCCGGCCGCGCAAAATAGACCTGCTCGAAAATACACTGGGCCGACGGCGCGCGCGGGAACGGGGTATAGGATATCATGCCCTGAGCATTAAAGAGGAGGACTTCTCCGGCCCGGACTTCCCGCTCATATTTCGCCCCGATGAGGTCTAGGGCACAGGTCTCGGACGTGACCACATAGCCCATATACCCCGAGTGTTTGATGCGACCGAGCACGAGCGGACGAAAACCGTAGGGGTCACGCGCCGCAACCATATGATCTTCGCTCAGGCAGACCAGCGAGTAGGCCCCCCGCACCTGGGATAAGGCATCGATAATACGGTCAATGGGTGGTGCGGCTGCTGAGGCCGCAATGAGATGCAGGATGACTTCGGTATCGACCGTAGACTGGAAAATCGAGCCGCCGGCTTCAAGCCGGGCGCGCAGTTCTTCGGCATTGACGAGATTGCCATTATGCGCAATTGCCACTGAGCCATGCGCATACTTGGCCAGCAGGGGTTGGGTATTTTTGATGACCGTCGAGCCGGCTGTGGAATAGCGATTATGGCCAATGGCGCTTGCCCCTTCCAAGCGCCGGATCAATTTTTCGTCAAAAATATCAGCAACCAGACCCATGCCTTTATGCGTGAGCAGAGTCTGGCCGTTTGAAGAGGTAATGCCTGCCGCCTCCTGGCCGCGATGTTGCAGGGCGTATAACGCCAGATAGGCCAGATTCGCCGCTTCTGGATGACCATAGACGCCCACGACCCCGCACTCTTCGTGGAAACCATCGAACACCACCTCGGCTGTGTCGTGCACCACGCTGTCCCTCCCCGCTTATGAATGAGTAAACGCGCCCTCAACAGATATGCAGATGTTGGCAGGTTTACTCATTTGTCAGCTTTTGGGCAAGAGCCGTTTGCCACTGGTGGCGTAACGAGGCTGTTGCGATTTTCATATAGTCCGAGATTTCGAGGTGTGTGCCCTCAACTTCACCTAAGACGGAAAATGGTAAGTGACTCGCCTGGAGGAGCGCTTCGAGGCGGTCCCAGTCAGCCGGTTGGACAGAAACAACAGCGCGCGATTGGCTCTCTCCAAAGAGTAAGGCGTCAGGACGCATAGCGCCTGTCAGCCTCACACGCGCTCCAAGAGTCTGGGCGGGATTGCTGATACACGCTTCTGCCAGCGCCACTGCCAACCCGCCTTCCGCAACATCATGGGCAGAGGCAAAGAGCCCTTCTTGGGCGGCCTGCACACACACCTGCTGGAGGAGCCGTTCCCGTTCCAGGTCAAGCTGGGGGGGCCGGCCACATTCCTGCTTATGAACCGTGGCGAGATATTCACTCGCGCCGATTTCTTCGCGGGTCTCTCCCAGTAAGACGATGATATCGCCCGAGTGCTTAAACCACTGTGTGACATGGCGCGTAACATTGTCCAGAATCCCGACCATAGCAACAGTCGGGGTCGGAGGAATCGCCTGACCATCGGTTTCATTATAGAAGCTAACGTTGCCGCTGACTACCGCTACCTCCAGCGCCTCGCAGGCGGCCCGCATGCCGTCAATGGCCTGGGTGAACTGCCACATCACCTCCGGCTTCTCGGGGTTGCCAAAATTGAGGCAATCGGACAGGGCAACCGGCCTGGCCCCGCTGACGGCGAGATTGCGCGCACTCTCTGCCACGGCAATCGCCGCGCCTCGATAGGGGTCAAGCGCGCAGTAGCGGCTATTACAATCGACACTGATGCCGAGTCCCTTGTCCGACTCTTTCAGCCGAATGATCGCTGCATCCGAGCCGGGCTGCGCAACCGTATTTCCGCCAACGAGGAAATCGTACTGCCGATAGACCCACTCCTTACTGGCAAGATTAGGCGTGGTGAGGAGTGCGGTCAGGACTGCGGCATAGTCTGTGGGGAGCGGCACCGCGCTAAGGTCACGCTGTTGTTTGTGCGCGAGGTCTGCCGGTCTGGACGCCGGACGTTCGTACACCGGTGCCTGTGAGGTCAACGCCGAGACCGGAATGCGGACGACTTCTTCTCCGTTCCAGGTTGTGCGGAACAGACCGTCAGCCGTAACCGCGCCAATGACGACGGCCTGGAGGTCCCAGGTGGCAAACACCTCTTGGACCGCCTCTTCGTGGCCTTTCTTGGCGACGAGTAGCATGCGTTCCTGGGACTCGGACAGTAGCAGCTCGTAGGGGGTAATGCCGGCCTCGCGGGTTGGGACTGCGTTCAGATTGAGAACGATGCCGGCCTTGCCCCGGTCGGCCATTTCAACCGAAGAGCTGGTCAGGCCGGCAGCCCCCATGTCTTGAATCCCGACAATAAGGTCCTGCTGCATGAGGGCCAGGCAGGCTTCAATCAGCACATTCTCGGCGAACGGGTCGCCCACCTGGACCGCCGGCCGGAGTTCTTCGGACTTGTCGTCAAATTCGCGTGAGGCCAGCAGGCTCGCACCGTGTATCCCGTCTCGACCGGTGCGGGAGCCAACATAGATGACCGGATTGCCCACCCCCGCGGCGGTTGCCCGGAAAATCCGGTCGGTTCGGGCTATGCCCAGGGTAAAGGCATTGACCAGGATATTGCCATTATAGCCGGAGTTGAAGTAGACCTCACCACCGACGGTGGGCACGCCGACACTGTTGCCGTAGCCGCCAATACCGGCCACCACGCCTTTGAGCAGCTGCGGGGTGCGGGGATGCTCAACCGCCCCAAAGCGCAGAGAGTTCAGCGAGGCAACCGGACGAGCGCCCATGGTAAAGACATCGCGTAAGATACCGCCCACCCCGGTTGCGGCCCCATGATACGGCTCAATAAAAGACGGATGGTTATGGCTTTCAATCTTAAAGACCGCGGCCAGGCCGTCGCCGATATCGACAATGCCGGCGTTCTCGCCCGGCCCCTGCAGGATGGCCGGGCCTGTTGTCGGCAGACGCCCCAGGGAGCGCCGGGAACTTTTATAGCTACAGTGCTCCGACCACATCACGGAAAACACGCCCAACTCCTCGAATGTCGGCGTGCGCCCCAGGGTGCGCACGATCCGGTCGTATTCGTCGGTGGACAGACCGTGGTTGTGAGCGAGTTGCAGATCAACCGGTATAGGCGTCATAAGGCTACGCAAAGACCGAGGTAAAGAGTTTGCGCCCGTCCTCGCCCCCCAGCAGGGCTTCAACCGCGTGTTCGGGATGGGGCATGAGTCCGACGACGTTCCCGCGCGCATTGGTGACACCGGCGATATTCTGCAAGGCCCCATTCGGGTTGGCCGAGTCCAGTGTTTCGCCGGCTTGGTTCACATAGCGGAAGACGATTTGATCGTTGTCGTGCAGAGCCGCGAGGGTCGCCTCGTCTGCAACATAGCAGCCCTCACCGTGCTTAATCGGCAGGGATAGACACTCGCCCACCGCACACTGAGCCGTAAAACGGGTTCGGGCCGTTTCCACCCGTATGGAGACCCACTCGCAGATATACGACAGCGAACGGTTGCGAACCAGCGCTCCTGGCAGGAGCTCGCTCTCACACAGAATCTGAAACCCGTTGCACATGCCCAGCACCGGACCGCCGGCCTGGGCAAAGGCACTCACGCTGGACATGACCGGCGAGAAGCGCGCGACCGCCCCACAGCGTAAATAGTCGCCGTAGGAGAATCCGCCCGGCAGCACAATGGCTTCGACCCCATGCAGGTCCCGGTCTTTATGCCACAACGCGACCGCCTCCTGCCCGAGTACGGTCTCAAGACAGTACAGCGAGTCCCGGTCGTCGTTTGAGCCTGGGAAGGTCACTACGCCCCATTTCACTCGGTGTTACTCCTCAATAATCTCAAAGCGAAAGTCTTCAATGACGAGGTTGGCCAATAAGCGCCGGCACATCTCTTCGATGCGCTGCTCAGCGTGATATTTCGACACGCCCGTCAGCCGGATTTCCAAGTACTTCCCCATGCGGACCTCGCTGACTTCCGCATAGTCAAGGGCGTGCAGGGATTGCGCAATGGCTTTCCCCTGGGGATCGAGAATTGCTTTTTTGGGCGTTACGTACACTCTCGCCAGCATCGGTTCCACTCCACCTCATTCCGCAGATGCAAACACGCGCTCGAAGATCTGGTCGGTATGCCGCAGCGCGTGGCGTGCATCAAAGAGCCGGTCGATTTCAGCCGGACTCAGCAGTCGGGTGATATCCGGGTCCTGGCGGACCTCAACGGCAAAGGATGCTTGGCGCTCCCAGACTTTCATGGCGTTGCGCTGCACCCAGCCATACGCCTCTTCACGAGACACTCCCTTTCGCACCAGGGCTAATAACAGATGTTCGGAATAAATCGCTTCCCCAAGCAAGGCCATATTGGTCTGCATCCGCTCGGGATGCACGACCAGCCGGTCCAGAATAGTGGTCAGCCGGGCCAACATGAAGTCGAGCAGGGTAGTCGCATCCGGGCCAATCACCCGTTCGACTGAGGAATGGCTGATGTCGCGCTCATGCCACAGCGGCACATTCTCCAGGGCCGAGAGCGCGTAGCCGCGCAGCAGGCGCGCCAAGCCGCTTACATTTTCCAGTTGCCACGGATTGCGCTTATGCGGCATGGCGGATGAACCCTTTTGGCCGGGGGTAAAGGGTTCTTGCACTTCAAAGACTTCGGTGCGTTGCAGATGGCGCAGCTCAGTCGCAATCCGGTCAAGCGAGCTGCCGATCAGCGCCAGCGTCGAGAAAAAGTGGGCATGCCGGTCACGCGGGATCACTTGGGTGGCAATGGTTTCCGGGACGAGCCCCAAGCGCGCACAAATAGATGCTTCGACCGCGGGATCGATGTTGGCATACGTGCCAACCGCGCCTGAAATTTTCCCGACCGCAATCTCGCGGCGGGCGTGCACCAGGCGAGCCTTATTGCGCTCAATCTCGGCGAACCAGTGGGCGACTTTGAGGCCGAAGGTAATCGGCTCGGCATGCACGCCGTGGCTGCGTCCGATCATGACCGTGTGCCGATGTTTCTGGGCGCGCCGCTTAAGCACATCGAGTAAGGCATCCAGATCGGTCAGAATAACATCCGTTGCCTCGCACAGTTGAACGGCAAAGCCGGTATCGATCACATCGGACGAGGTCAGGCCGAGATGCAGATAGCGTCCTTCTTGGCCCACACTCTCAGCCACCGCGGACACAAAGGCAACCACATCATGCTTGACCTCGGCTTCGATCTCTTGCATACGGCGAATATCGACCTGAGCGTGTTGTCTCAGATGAGGAATCACTGCCGCTGGGATGTCACCGCGCTCAGCCAACGCTTCACACGCCAGCAGCTCGACTTCCAGCCAGGTGGAAAGCTTTTTCTCCTCTGACCAAATCCGGCGGAGGGCCGGACGGGTGTAGCGTTCGATCATGAGCGCAGTGCTATCAGAACTTCAGCCGCGACCAAAGAGGGGGACTGTTTCTTTCCTGGGAGCAGGTCATCAAAAGGGTGTTGCAATCAGGTGAGAGGCGGGGTAAGTCAGAAGGCTCTGCTCCACAGCAGCCCAGACGCGGCGGCGTACCCAAGTGGCTAAGGGAGAGGTCTGCAAAACCTCCATTCACCGGTTCGAATCCGGTCGCCGCCTTGTCACTCTTCTTCATTCCGGCCCTGGCGCCGTGGCCCAAAACACACTCCCCTTTTCGAGTCTTGTATGAAACCCAGCAAGGCCCGGACATCTTGAGACGGAGCGGTCTCCCACAGTTGCGCGACTTTGTGTCGCATGTTTCCCCGCTGGCGGAACAACGTAGCAAACGCCTGTTTCAAGGCCGCAATCCGCTCTCGACTAAAGCCGGCGCGCCGCAGGCCGACGACGTTTAAGCCACGCACGGTATGGGTGCCGTCCATAATACAGAAGGGCGGGACATCCCGACTGGTCCGGGACAGCCCCCGTAGCAGGGCCAAGGTCCCGATCTTGACAAACTGATGGACGACACAGTTGCCGGACACGAAGGCCCGGTCCGCGACCTCGACATAGCCGGCCAGGAGCGCCCCGCCGGCGATGATGGTATGATTCCCCAGCCGACAATTATGCGCCACATGGGCATGCTGCATGAGATAATTATCGTTGCCGATAAGCGTGGCACTCTCAGCCTGTGTCCCGCGGTGAATCTGACTGTGCTCGCGGACGGTATTGCGGTGACCGATCCTGAGAAAACTTTTTTCACCCGCATACGCCAAGTCTTGCGGGGCGTGACCGATGACCGCCCCCATATGGATTTCATTGTCTTCGCCGATTTCAGTCCAGCCGTTGAGTACGGCATGGGCAAGAATCCGCGTTCCGCGTCCGATACGGACCGCGCCGTCAATAACAACATAGGGACCGATGTCAACGCTGGGGTCAATGTCGGCTTGCGGGGAAATAATGGCTGTAGGATGGATCGCCATGCGTGCCAAGCCGGTGGTGTCAAATCTTGTTTAGCTCGGTTGAAATGAGTCAACGTGCCAACACTGCATGTCTTTGGAGGGCGCGTTTACTCATTGTCGTCCTCCGCGGGCGTAGGGTCTACCTGTTCGCCAGGGACGTGATACGTATCACTCGCCCACGCACCAAGGTCAAGCGTCCGACAGCGCTCCGAACAAAAAGGGCGGTAGGCGTTCCCCTGCCACGGCGTTTCTTTACGACACAGCGGACACCGGACTGTCTGCATAACAGCACCCCTGATGAAATGCGTAAACGCGCCCTCCAACGGGCATGCAGGTGTTGGCACGTTTACGCATTGGAGCGGAAGAGCGGGCGACCGGACTTGAACCGGCGACGTCCAGCTTGGGAAGCTGGCATTCTACCACTGAATTACGCCCGCTCAGGATTATTGTCCTACCCTCCACCTAACAGGACTGTGAGAGAGAAAAGGGGTTGCTGGAAAAGAAAACCCCGGCCTCGTCCTACTCTCCCACAGCATTTCACTGCAGTACCATCGGCGCTGGAGGGCTTAACGGCCGTGTTCGGGATGGGAACGGGTGTGGCCCCTCCGCCATTGAGACCGGGAAAATTTTCTTAGCCGCATTTAATAGCGGCCTCGGATGGTGGTGTCAAGCCTCCCGGACAGCACTTTGAGGGTTCTGTGCCGGCGTCGGTTGACGATCCTGGCATCCGTCGTTACCGTGATGCACGTGAAGGAAGAAATAGCACATATTTTTCAGGCCAGTATTGAGGTCAAAGAACAGTTCTTGCGGGCGCATGGCAACGAATTGGTCGCCGCAACCAAAACCGTTATCCGGACGCTGCGCACGGGTGGGAAAATTCTCCTGTTCGGGAATGGCGGCAGCGCTGCCGATGCGCAGCATATTGCCGCCGAGTTCGTGAATCGCTACCTGATCGATCGCCCGCCGCTGCCGGCGATTGCGCTGACAACTGACTCCTCGGCTTTGACTTCCATTGCGAACGATTACGGTCCCGCTGAGATTTTTGCCAAGCAAATACAGGCACTTGGCAAAGATAATGATGTCGCTATCGCACTCTCGACAAGTGGCAATTCATCAAATATTCTCCGGGGACTTGAGTGTTGCCGCACCATAGGGATGCGGACCATTGGGTTGACGGGCGGGAGTGGCGGGGCGATGGCCGCTCTGGTCGATCATTGTCTGTGTGTCTCGGCAACAACCGTCACGCCTCGGATTCAGGAAACGCATATTCTCATCGGACATGTGATCTGCGAGATGGTTGACCTGAGCCTCTACGGGTCAGGCCGCGTGGAGAGAGGAGTTGGGGACAGGAATCGCCGCTGACGCGGCACCCCTCCCAGGAGGGGTGGGTAGAGCCTGAAGGGCAAGTGGGGAGTGAAGAGTGAGATGCAAAGGCGCGCAATGAAATTCCCCCCTATCGACCCGAGACTCGCCTCAACCTATCCGCTCAGTCAACGCCGCAGTAAGGTCGCCGTACAGGGCTTGGGCAAGCCGTGGCAGGCGGGTGGCAGTCTGGAGGAATTTCTGCACTCTCTGCCCCGTATTCTGGCCGCCGCTGACCTGGGCGAAATCGCCAGCCGCATTGCGACCGCTGTCCGCTCCGGGCGACCCGTTGTCCTGGGCATGGGCGCCCATCCGCTCAAAGTCGGTCTTTCTCCGCTTATTATCGATCTCTTGGAGCGGGGCATTATTGCCGCTGTTGCGCTCAACGGCGCCGGCATTATCCACGATTTTGAACTGGCCTATCAGGGCGCGACTTCCGAGGATGTCGCCGCCAGTCTGGAGACGGGCCAGTTTGGCATGGCCCAGGAAACCGGGGAATTTCTGAACGCTGCCATACAAACCGGGGTGACGCAGCAGGGGTTTGGTATTGGGCGAGCCGTTGGGGCGCGTATTCTGGCGGAACAACTGCCCTATGCCTCGCTGAGTGTGCTGGCCGCTTGTGCCCGGCTTGAGGTGCCGGCCTGTGTGCATGTGGCGATCGGCACGGATATTATTCATATGCATCCGAACGTCGACGGGCGGGCCATCGGAGAAGGCAGCCTGCGCGATTTTCACCTGCTGACTTCAGTAGTCGCCCACCTGGAGGGCGGGGTGTTCATCAACCTGGGCTCGGCCGTCATCATTCCCGAAGTGTTTCTCAAAGCGCTCTCGCTGGCGCGCAATCTGGGCCATCCGGTGAAGACCTTGACCACAGTTGATATTGATTTCATCCGACATTACCGCCCAACGGTCAATGTGGTGCACCGCCCCACCCAACAGGGCGGACGCGGCTTTCAGTTGACCGGCCACCACGAAATTCTCTTTCCGCTGCTGTGTGCCGCCGTCCTGGAGGAACTTGAACAGGAATCCGAAGAGAAATCTGGAGAGGAATCTGGAACAGACGCGCCCGAAAGCGTCTGACCGGGCATGAGGCGACTGGTGTTCCAAAAAAACGACTGGCAGATGCACGGTTGGCGGAAGTCGGATACAATCGTTACGCCCTGGGCCCGGCTGGGCGGATGTGCGCGCTATGAAGTTCATGCTATTCCTACTCCCCTCGATCCCGGCAACGCTGGAGGAGCGGAAGACCTTACGGCCTATCGCGTATCATTCGGAACGCTGGCAGGCCATGTTTCAGGAGGTGGTCGAGCTGGCCCAGTTTGCCGAGGAGCTTGGCTTTGACGCGGTTGCATTCCCGGAACACCATCTGCATAGCGAAGGCTTTGAGATGGGCGCCCCGCCGGAGTTTCTCTTAATACGTGGCCATGCAGACCAAACGGCTTCAGGTCGGACCCATCGGCTATGTCCTGCCCGGTTGGGACCCGCTACGTCTGGCGGTGACAACGGCCTGGCTGGACCAACTCACCCAAGGCCGCTCTTTTGTTGGCTTTGCCCGTGGCTACCAGCAGCGCTGGCTGAACCAAATGGCGCAGAAGGTGCATATTTCCGCCACGAGCAGCGATCAATCCAGCCTGGATGAGACCAATCGGCGCGCCTTTGAAGAGGTCTATCATATCCTCAAGCTGGCCTGGTCGGACCAGCCGTTTCGCTTTCAGGGGGAGTTCTATGAATATCCCTATCCGTATGAGAGCGGGACGCCCTGGCCGCCGGCTCCCTGGACCCGGGAATACGGTGCGCCGGGGGAGATGGATGAGCAGGGCAACGTCCAGCGCATCAGCGTCGTGCCCAAGTCCTACCAGAAACCCCATCCGCCGCTGTTTCAGGCGTTTTCCGTGAGCGAGTCCACGATCCGGTGGTGCGCCAGAGAAGGCATCATCCCCATGATTCTCTTGTCCCGACACGAACAGGTCCGGCATCTGGCCCAAATCTATGCCGAAGAGGCCGGGCGGGCCGGGCGCTGGCTGCCGTTGGGCTCGAATATCGGTGTCTTGCGCCAAATATATTTTGCCGACAGCGTCCCCCAGGCCGTCCGTCTGGCGGAAGAGGGCCTGGTCGGAGTGGGCTATAAACGCTTCTGGGGTCACTTCGGTTTTTGGGAAGCGTTCCGCTTTCCTGAGGATGAACTCGAATATCCGAGCGGGGAGCAACGTCTCCCCCTACATGAATGGACGGTTGAGCGTATGATGCGGGCAAATTATCTGTACGCGGGGTCTGTGGATGACGTGGTGCAGGGCATGGACGCCCTGGCCGACGCGGCCAATCCGGAATGGTTTGCCTGGCTGTTTGATCAGGGCCTTCTCCCGCGGGCGGAACTACGCAAACAACTTGAGATATTCGGCAAACATATTTTGCCCCGCTACCGTTAATCACACCCCCAACAGACCCAACGAGCACACCATGCCGCAGTTCCAGTACCAGGCAACCACACCGCAAGGAAAAATTGTTGAAGGCGTGCGAGAAGCGGGAGAGGAACGGGCGGTAGTGGCCTGGCTCCATAAGCAGGGCTATATCCCCCTCAGCGTGGCCCTCCCGCAGCGCCGGGAAGCGGACAGCGCGCAGAAGTGGTTGTCGCTGCCGGCCCTGCCGTGGAGTGGCCGCGTCACGCAGCGCGACTTGCTGCTTTTGACCCGCGAGCTGGCGACCATGCTGTCTGCCGGCTTGCCACTCGACCGGGCGCTCGCCGTCCTGGTCGGGCTTACTGCAAAAGCGGAACTCAGCCGCGTGGTGGCCGAAGTGCTGAAGGTCGTGCAGCAGGGAAAATCGCTGGCCGACGCCTTGGCCGAGTATCCCAATATATTTCCACCGCTGTATCTGAACATGGTCCGCGCCGGCGAAGTTGGCGGCTTTCTAGAGACGGCGCTGCAACGCGTAGCCGAATATCTTGAGCGTGCCCAGGAGGTCCAGGAGGAAGTGAAGTCAGCCCTCGCCTACCCCGTTATTCTGGTGCTCTTTGGCGCGGGAGCTATTGCTTGCATGTTCATATTCATCCTGCCGCGCTTTGCCGGGCTTTTTGCCGATAGCGGCCAGGCCCTCCCGGCTTCAACCCAGTTCATGTTGACGACCAGTGAGGTCCTGCGTTCCTATTGGTGGGCTTTCCTCTTGCTCGGGGCTGGCGGTGTATTCGGCTGGCAGCGCTACGTCGCCACTCCCCAGGGCCGACTGACGTGGGACGGCTTCCTGTTACGCCTGGCCCTCCTCGGTCCCTTACTCCAAAAGCGCGAGGTGGGTCGTTTCTCCCGCACCTTGAGTACCCTGCTCAGCAGTGGGGTGCCGCTGCTCCAGGGACTTGAGATTGTGGAGGCCGTTATTGAGAATAAAGTCATTGGTCAGGCCGTCCAGGAAGTCCGCGCCGGTGTCCGGGAAGGGCAGGGTATTGCCGCACCGCTCGGCCGCACCGGGGTGTTCCCGACGCTGGCGCTTCAGATGATCGGGGTGGGCGAGGAAACCGGCCGGCTGGATGACATGCTGAAACAGGTCGCCGATTACTTTGAGCGCGAGACGCAGCAGCAGATCAAGCGGCTGACCTCACTGGTCGAACCCGTCCTGCTGTTGACTATGGGGCTGCTCATCGGCTTTGTGGTGATTTCCATGCTGGTCGGTATCTTCAGCATGAACGATATGGCCCTGTAACGGACAGAAAGGAGACGGCCTATGCAGCGGAGAAGAAACACGGGGTATGCGCAAGCCGGCTTTACGCTCATTGAACTCCTGGTGGTGATGGTGATTATCGGTTTGCTGGTTGCGCTGGTTGGGCCGAACGTGATGGGCCGAGCCGAGAAAGCCAAGCCCCAGGCCGCCCGGGTGCAAATCGAAAACCTGGCCAGCGCGCTTGAGATGTTCAAACTGGATGTCGGCAGGTATCCGACCGAAGAGGAAGGGTTGGCCGTGCTGCGTGAAGAGCCGCCCGACATGGCCCGCTGGGACGGCCCCTATCTCAGAAAACGGGTGCCCAAAGACCCCTGGGACCGGGCCTATGTCTATCATCGCTCAGGAAGAGAATTTGAGGTGCTCTCCTACGGGGCTGATGGCGCGACCGGCGGCTCCGACGTTGACGCCGATATCCTCAGTTCCGAGTAAGAGGCAGAAGGGGATTATTGGGTGCATATAACAACCAGTGTGAAACGTCTCACCACGCTTGACTATCTGGACGGTCTCGGCATAGCCGTCGGCACGCACGATATCAGCTTTGTCCACACGACCAAGCGCTTCTTGCAGGTCGCGCTCAAAAAGGTGCGCACGGTCCCATTGCCGGACACCTCCGAGGACCGGCCCGCCTTTATGCGGCGTGCCGTAGCCGACTTTCTGAAAGACCTCGGAACAGTCCCGGACCAAACCGTCCTGTGTCTTCCCCGCAAAGAGGCCAGCGTGAGCCGGCTGGTGGTGCCGGAAACCGCGCGTGGCTCGCTGGAACAGGTCATCCGCTATGAGGTGGAGCGTCTGCTGCCCTTTCGTGAGGATGACATTTATTATGATTACCTGACGACTGAGGAGGGCGGGGAAAAGCGCCGGCTGGGCGTCGTCATTTTTTGTCTTCCCCGCCAGACGGTCGATCCGCTGGTAGAACTTCTGGCCGAGCAAAACCTGCGCCCGCAGGGTGTCACCCTGAGTAGTGCGGCCCAAACCACAACCCTGCTGGCCTGTTGCCCCGCCGAGCGCCGGCAACAGATCCTGGCCGCTCGGGAAGACGGCAGCCTGGAACTGAACTTTCTCAACGCGCAGCAACTCGTAGCCAGTCAAACCGTCCCGCTCGCCCGGGTGGCCGACGCCGACGCCCTGACCGATGTGCTCGCCCACAGCGTTGCCCGGAATTTCCCCGGCAGTGCCCCGGACGCGATTCCGGTCTTTACCTGGGACGAACAGGGGGCGCTGCCCCTCAGCGTGGAGTCGGACCGGGACCTGGCGCATATGGCCCAAGAGCAGTTTCCGTTATTAGAGGAGGGCGGGTCGCTGTCTGTCGCCACCTGCGCCGCCATTGGTGCCGCCCTCCAGGCCGTGGGAGAGGGGGTAGAGGTCAATGTCCTGCCGGCCGAAGACCGGGCGCGTCGGGAAAAACTGCTCTCACCACTCACCCTGGCGTTTGTTGGTTGTCTCCTGGTCCTGAGCCTTGTCTGGGCGACTGGGATCGTGATCCAGGAGCACCGCATCCTCAACCAGGTACAAGACCAGATTCAAGCCCTGGCCCCGACGGTGCGCCGCGTCCAGGGCAACGAAGAAGAAGCGCAGCGCCTCCGGGCGCAACTCCAGACCCTGCGGTCCGAGACACGCCTCCGGCTGACACCGCTCCTGGAGGATATAACCGAGCGCATCCCACGGCAGGTCTACCTCACCGCGTTCCGTTTTAAGGCTGGCGACGTGGAACTCACGGGCGTTGCCAAAACGGGATTGGCCTCTGATCTGGTCGGAGCCCTTGAAGAGTCGCCCTGCCTTCAGAACGTTGCTCCAAAAGCGCCATTTAAGAAAACAGGAGCGGGCGAAACATTCAGGCTTGGAGCTTGGAGCACAGGTGAATATATGCGGCTAGCCGCAATTCGGGCCGCCTGGCAACGACTCTCTCCCCGAGAGCGGACCTTGGCCGGTCTCGCCCTGGGCGCGCTGGTCGTGGTTGGTCTCCGCTATGGCGTTGTGACCCCATACCTGTCGTATACAACCCGGCTTGAAGAGATGATCGAACGGGACTTGCAGCGTATTGCAAAAATGCAACGGCAGCGGGACCGCGCTGAAGAAGTCCAGAAACGAGCGCGTATCTTGGAGGGCCGCTTTGCTGCGGCCTATCAACAACTGATCCCAGGGGAAACCCCAACGCTCGCTGCCGCCCAGCTCCAGGAACGGGTCCAAACCCTGGCCGGTCAAAGTGGGCTGACAGTGGTCACGACTCAGGTGCTGAAAGAAAAATCTCTCGGGGCGTTGCGCAAGACCGCAGTCCAAATGACTCTTCATGGTAACACGTCCGCTCTTGCAGATTTTCTTTCACGCGTTGAGTATGGAGACTGGTTGCTGTCCGTGTCTCGTTTAGAGGTCAAGGGTACCAGCCGTCGAAGAAGACGGAGAAAACAGAGCCTCCCCCCACTCACGATGACGCTTGAGGTGGAGGGTGTCATGCAAGAGGCACAGGCGACGCGAGCGGAGTAAAACGCAGTCATGCGGATTCGGCGATTTTTACACGTTATTCTGGCGGTCACGGCTCTGTGCCTGATATGGCAAATTATTGTGACCTGGAACCGGACTCTGCCCATTTCCGGCGTCCCGTCGAGCCAGACGCAAGAGGAGGCTGTGGCCCTCGTCTCCCTGCCGGTCCGCTCTCCTCAGATAGGACAACGTTTAGTCAAACAGATCACTGACAAAGACCTGTTTTCGCCGGACCGGAGGCCGCCGGAGGGTGTTGTGCAAACCGCTCCGGCAGCGCCGGTCCCTCCGCCCTCTCACCTCCAGCTTGTTGGCGTGTTGCTGACCCCGGGCCGAGAAGAAGCCTTTCTGGCCGACTCCTCACAGGGCAATAGCGTGACCCGGGTACAGACAGGAGAGCAGATTGACCGCTATCGTCTCACCCGCCTGACCGCCTCTCAGGCCACGCTCTCCCTCGGAGACGATGGCGGAGAAGTCGCCTTGCCCCTCATACTGCTCGACAGTCAAAGGGCGAAGAAACTCCCCCGGCTGACGCCCGAGAAAGCGCCGGCGAAGAAACAGACGAGACAAGCCCGGCCGGCGCAGCGGGCCGGTAAAGAGCCGGCCCAACCCCAAGACGAGGAGACGACGCAGATCCGGCAGAATATTCGACAATTGCAAAAACGCCTGCGCGGGCTCAGGCGCCAAGCGTTGCGTGAGCGGCGGGCCACGCCAGAGGAACCCTAACCGGCGTGGGAGGAAGTCAGGTAGACATGTGGATATGGCAGACACGAGAGCTGGGGAGGATGGCAGGGGCGCGGTGCCGGGCGGTTCTGTCCGTCGGTGTTTTCCTGCTGAGTTTTTTCTGGCTGGGCATTCCCGCGTCAGGACGTGCTCAGACCGCTCCCATTGATCCGGATGTAGCGCCTGACAGCGCGGAGGAGTGTATTCCTGTTAGTGAGACCGAATTCATTGAGTTCAATTTTGAAGGGGCCGACATCCGAGAGGTGATCCAAGGGCTGGCCGCCGGCCTGTGCATTCACTACTCGATTGATCCCAGGGTGCAGGGCTCGGTGACCATTCGGACCGCCAGCAAAATTCGTGGTCAGGACCTGTTCCCGCTGTTCCATCAGATTCTTCGCACCAATGGGATAGCGGCGGTGAAGGTCGGCGACATCTACCACATTACGCCGGTCGGAGAGGCAAAAACCCGGGTTCCCCTCAGAACGAAAAGCACCCAGCGTCGCACAGCCTCCGCGCAAGACGAGTTCGTTATTGAACTGGTCAGGGTCGAGCATGTTGCGGCCAACAAAATGGTTGAAATTCTCCAGTCCTTTGTCTCACCGGGCGGCGATGCCGTGGCCTATGAACGTGACAATCTGGTCATTCTCACCGACCTGGCATCAAATGTCGAACGGCTCCGAGACCTGATCGCGGCGTTTGACACGGATACGTTTCGGTCCCTCCACACCCAGATTTACCGGATCGAGCATGCCAATGTTGAGGACATTGGAGAGGAATTGCTGAATGTGCTCCAGCCCTACGGCGTGACCGCGCAGAACATGGAAGAACGCGGGGTGTATATTATCCCGCTGCCACGGCTGAACGCTATTGTCGTCATAGGCTTTAACGACGAGATTTTTAGTCAGATTGAAAAATGGATCAAAGTCCTTGACGTGCCGCCTGAAAAAGGCGGCGGGCGAACCGTCCAGGTCTACGCGGTCGAAAACGCCAAGGCCGCCGACCTCGCCGGGGTGCTGGGCGATTTATACGGCGGCGGGGGCGGCCGCGGGGGCCGAAGCAGTGGCCGGCGTAACCGGGAGTCGGACCGGGAGAGCGGGAATGAGCGCTCGTCAAGTCGCCGCGATACGGAATCGGGAGAATCGGGGACGGGGCTCGGACGGAGCGGTGGTCTGAGTAGGCAAGGGTCACGCGGGGGCGGAACACGGAGTGTTCTGATTGAGCCTAAAGAAGGCGAGAAGCCGATCTTCAAAGAAGAAGTCAGAATTGTCGCCGATGATATCTCGAACTCGCTGATCATTCTTGCCACCCCGCGCGATTACGACAAAATTCGAGATGTGCTGGTCAAACTCGACGTGGTTCCCAGGCAGGTGCTTATTGAAGCCATTATTGCCGAAATAACGCTCAATGACGACTTGCAGTTCGGTCTCGAATACGCCTTTGCCAGCGGGGGTATTCAGAACCTCTTCACCTCCGCAGCGGGCGGCACAAGTGGCATTGGGGCCGGAGAAGAGGGGAGTCTGAGCATCGGGAATAGTGCGCTGCTCCAGTCCGGAGCAAAACGGGCGATGAATATCGGCAGGAATGGGATTTTTTCTTTTATCACTGACCGGGAGCACTTTCTGGCTCTGATACGTGCCGTACACACCCGCTCCAAGGTGAACATCCTGGCGACGCCGCATGTAATTGCCGCAGACAATCGTGAGGCGCATATCCTGATCGGTGAAGAGGTACCGATTCTCACCTCAACCCAACAGAGCACTCTGGCAACCGCGAACATTGTGTCCAGTATCCAATATCGTGATACCGGGACGATCCTGACCATCCTGCCCCAAGTCAACTCGGCCGGACTGGTGAATATGGAGATTCGCCAGGAAGTCAGCAACGTCGGGGTGACATCGTTTGGCGATACCAACTCACCCAGCTTCACTTCTCGTGAAACCGAAACAACCGTCGTCGTACGCAACCGCGAGTCGGTTCTGATTGGTGGCATCATTGACGAACGGGTAGAGCGCTCCCGCAGCGGCATTCCTTTTCTGATGGACGTGCCGGTCCTGGGCCGTCTCTTTCGGGTCGAACAGGACAAGCGAGAACGGACCGAACTGGTCATTCTCATTACGCCCTACGTCATTCGAGACCGGAACGAAGCACAAGCTGTGACTCAGGAGTTTACCCGCCGCGTCAACAGACTCCGCAACATGATCGAACGCAGCCGCCAGCCCCCGCCGGACCCGGCCGCCCAGCCGGGCCCAGGCGAGCAATAGAGTGCGGGCTGGAAGCTCGCACTCCCAGATAGGGCGCCGCCTTTTCCCTCCTGGGAGCGCGGCCATCTTGGCCGCGTTTCTTTGCGGGCTTCCAGCCCGCACTCCTAGCCCGAGTAGCCCGACTGCTTGACAAGCGAAGCCGGGTTTGAACTAATACGACACATGGCCGCTGTCGAAGACACAAGCTGGGAATACACGTTAGGCCGTATTGATGCGTGGATATGAGCATTTTTGCGGGACTGCTAGCCGCGATGATCGCCCTGAAGTCGCTCTCATACATTTGAAATTCAACTATAAGAGGTGCGAGTGACTGAGTACGAAACGGTAGCGCTCACTGTCCAATGGGCGCAAGTCGGCATGAGCGGATTGCAGGCTCTATTGATCACAGGTGGTCTGTTGCTGATGCGCCAAAGCGCAAGCCATCGTGACCAGCAACACGAAGAGACCATGACTGCGCTTCGGCAGCAGGGCGTAGCGTTGCAGAGCGTCGGCGAGGGGATACGGGAGATGATCGCCCGTACCCGCAATACGTAAGCAAAACAGCCCGCGTTGCTATTATGCCAACTCCTACACGCTTGACACCTTTTCCAAGAGTATCCTATAGTAATCGAATCATGCGTAAGGCCCTATGGGAGCAGGAAGTGAGTACGTGGTGATATGGGAGTCCAGATACTACCAGCCTGCCATACGCGGCACGGTGGGAGGATTCCTTCTGGTAGTATGTCTTGGGGCGTGCCAGCCAGAGGAAACACCACAAAAAGTGCAGCCGCTTGAACAGCGGGTGACGAATTTTTGGGAGGCCCGGCTTCAGGACGACGACTTGACCGCATATCAATACGAAGCCTATACTCGCACCGGCACAATGACCGCCACGCAATACGTCAGAAGACGCTCCCCATTGCTCAAATATACCGAGTACGCTATCAACGAAATTCAGGAACAAGAGGACGAAGCCTTGGTCAAAGTCGGCATCAAATATCAACTCACTGTCCCCGGCATGACCGAACTGTCATTAGACTCTGTAGTGAAGGAACGCTGGGCCCGTCTTGACGACGGCCAGTGGTACAGGAATAACGGGAAAGACACGCAACCAAAGCCAAGCCGGGCGGCAGCCAAACAGGGCTGAGATTTGGCTTGACAGGGAAAACGATATCCATTATGGTTCGCCACGTTTGCTTTATACAGGGCGGAACACGAAGAGGCATAGAGGCACGGGCTGGGCCGCGGAAGACCGAAAACCGTACGAGGAGGTGGGATGCAAACACTGCGCAAAAAACAGAGTAAACGGGCGGGCGAACCAATGAGCAGAGCAAATAGAAGGACAAGGGAAGAAAGGAGCAACACGATGGAGAGAAAGAAATTTTGTGCGGGCCTAATAGCTGTTGCCATGGGCCTCGCGTTTTCATTTGGGAATGCGTCGGCCTATGACCAGGGCGACTTTGCCAACGCGGCTACCGAAGGAAAGCTGGTCCCGTACTACATGGCGGGCGAGAACATGGCCACCATCATCGGGGTGGACAACCAATCAGGTGGGGCCGATGTCGTCAGGATCATTGAAGTCGCAGCTTTCGACGTGACAGGGGAGGAACAGGCCTCCGGCGAGATATGCCTGGCGGACAATCAGTTTGGTTATGCCGTGCTCCAGGAAGAGATGATGGCTGATGGAGAAACACGGGTCGGACTGGTGGTGGGAGTTGGAGATCAGACGGCTAGTATCTACGGGATATCAGAAGACCCGTCGATGACTGGGGTCAAAGACCGGGCCGGCTCGACCGTGACCACGATGCCGGGCGAGGGCAGTATGATAGCGGCAGAAGGGTATGTGGTAGTGAGTGACCTGGGGCACTATACGATTGAGGCCGGTCAGCTCGAGACCGATACTAGTACTTCAAACGACGGATGCGATTCGACGACTTTTGTGACTCCTGCCATTGCCCCAAATTTCGCGGCCTGGGCGATTCTCCAGGATGTTGGGGAAGGCAGCTTTTTCGGCACAGAGATTCCGACCGCTACGGTGGCGGTTGTGGCGCGAGACTCAAGCAACTTGGATGGGATTAATTGCACTGATACTACTGCTGTCTGCCCTGGGTTGATGATTCCAGGTGCGGCCACAGAGCAGGTGACGGCGACGACTCGGTTTGATGTGGACATGATGAACAATTCGGAGAGCATGATCTACCTGTGGTTGGGCAGTGCAATAACGGATTTTAATAGTGAAACAGGCGAGCCTACGCCACGCAAACTCGCTGCAACGGTGCACTGTGAAGGAGAAGACCCAGCTACTATGATGCTTAACGTACCGGACCAGATCAACGTCATAGACGCAATGGATCTGGGCTGTGATGCCCGAGGCGTCTTGCAGCTCGCTCTGGGAGCCGACACGCCCGGACTCATGTGGTCGCATATCGCTCAGGAAGGTGGAGGATTCCGCATGAACTTTGCGGGCTACGAAGCCTCCTCAGCAGTACCGGCACCATAAGGGTCAGCGACGAGCAGAAGTCGGATACAAAGAGGCTGGGTGTGAACCCAGCCTCTTTTTTTTGTCCCCTGGGAGCGCGGGCTTCCAGCCCGCAGGAAGGAGGGAACCCACCCCGGCCCTACGGGCCACCCCTCCAAGGAGGGGATTGTGTGTTCCCTCCGGGCTGGGGTCGCCTTTTTGCGTTTTGCGTTGTGAGTTGGTAGACTGAGGCCGCACGACCGGAAGGACAGGCCCGATGGCTACAGCGACATTTGACACCCTACACGCGGCCAAGGCGCTGAAGCCCAACAAGCCGAGGCAATCACCGACACGATCCGGGACGCCTTCACCGAAAGTGTCGCCACCAAGGCGGCAGCGCTGAGGTGAAGCCCGACAAGCCGAGGTGAAGGCGGACATAGCGAACCTGGAAACACGGGTGGCGGAGCGGTTTGAGGCTTTATACAAGCACCTGTGGCTGATTGCTCTTGGCATCGTGACGGCCATCGCGGCGATTGTGAAACTGTTGTAAGGGAAAGGCTATGGCGAGCGCAACGTTTGATACCTTACACGCGGCCAAGGCGCTGACCGCGGCGGGCTTTGAGGCGCGGCAAGCCGAGGCGATCACGGACACGATCCGGGAGGTTTACCGCGACTAACATCGCGAGTCTGGAAACGCGCCTAGTCGAACGGATAGACGCGGTGGAGATGCGCCTAGTCGAACGGATAGACGCGGTGGAGATGCGGGTGGCGGAGCGGTTTGAGGCTGTATACAAGCAACTGTGGCTGGTGGCCCTGGGTATCGTGACGGCCATAGCGGCCATCGTCAAACTGCTGTAGGGAAAGGCTATGGCGAGCGCAACGTTTGATACCTTACACGCGGCCAAGGCGCTGACCGCGGCGGGCTTTGAAGCCCAACAAGCCGAGGCAATCACCGACACGATCCGGGAGGCGTTTACCGAGAGTGTAGCGACCAAGGCCGATATCGCTGAGGTGAAGGCGGAAATCGCCGCCCTGGAGCTGCGGGTGGTGGAGCGTTTTGAGGCATTATACAAGCATCTCTGGCTAATGGGGCTGGGTATCGTGACCGCCATCGCGGCGATTGTGAAACTGTTGTAGATGTCGGTCGTGTCTCGTTGTACCGAGTCTCCCTCACCCCAGCCCTCTCCCCCCGGGGGCGAGGGGGTAATGAATATCCCCTCGTCAGACTGGGTTGTCCGCGCTGACAATCTGGGCAAGTGTTACAAGCTCTATGCCCGCCCGCTCGACCGGCTCAAAGAACTCTTTGCCAGACATGGCAGACACTACGCCCAGGATTTCTGGGCGCTCCAGGCAGTCAACTTCACCGTACAGTCCGGCGAGTCGTGGGGTATTATCGGGCGCAACGGAGCCGGAAAATCGACCCTGCTCAAACTCATCACCGGCGTCACTCGCCCGTCCACAGGCAGGCTGACGGTCTCGGGCCGTATCGGGGCCCTGTTGGAACTCGGCACCGGCTTTCACCCGGAATACACCGGGCGCGAGAATATCTATTTTTCCGCGGCCATGCTGGGGCTGGAGCAGGCCGAAATCGAATCCGTCCTGCCCGACATTCTGGACCTTGCCGATATCACCGAGTTTATCGACCGCCCGGTCAAAACCTACTCGTCCGGCATGTTCATGCGGCTCGGCTTTGCCGTGGCAACCAGTATTCGGCCGGATATATTGGTGACTGATGAAGTCCTGGCCGTTGGTGATGAGGCATTTCAAAAGAAGTGCATTCGCCGCATGGAGGCGTTTCTCGAACAGGACAAGTGCCTGCTGTTCTGTTCCCACAGCACCTACCATGTACGCAAGCTGTGCCAAAAAGCGCTGTGGCTCGACCACGGCAGGGTACGCATGTCAGGGACGGCGGCTGAGGTCACTCTGGCGTATGAAGAGTATCTGCTCGACATTGAGGCCCAGGCCGTACAGCAACAAGCGCACGCCCGTCGCCCGCCCGACCTCTCGACCTTCAGTCGGTTGCAACAGGTGCGGTTGCTGAATAGCCACAATCAGGAGGTCACTGCCTTTGCTATGGGCGACACGGCGCGGCTTGAAATTATTGCGGAGACAGCGGACGGGGAGGCCCCGGTTATCAATGTCGGCTGTGTACGCAATGACAAGACCCCGATTTACGGCACATTCAGTGATATTGACAACGTCGAACCGCAGCGCCTCGACACCCACACGTTTCGGATAGTGTATGAATTATACGACCTGAGCCTCTTGCCGGGTAGCTATACCCTGCGGGCGCACGTCCTTGATCCACCCGGCCTGCGCATGTTTGATACCGTGGAAAAGGACTTTTCAGTGCGGGGCGATACCAGGGAGCTGGGGCTCTGCCGCCTGCCGCATCGGTGGCGTTTTGAGTAGGAAGGTCTGAGGAGTGCGGGCTTCCAGCCCGCTCATGGGCGGCCAGACTGGCCACGCTCCCAGGGAGGGAACCCACCCCGCCGCTGACGCGGCACCCCTCCAAGGAGGGGAGAGAAGACATCTGCAACGTATGTTTACAACCCTGACGACCCATCGCTATCTCCTGGTGACTATGATCCGGCGTGAGATCGGCGCGCGCTTTGCCGGCACGAGTCTGGGTGGTCTGTGGTCCTTGATTCACCCCGTCATCCTGTTGGGCCTGTACACGATGGTGTTCTCGGTTATCTACCGAGTGGGCGAGGTCGAAGGCGGGCATGGCTTCCCGGAGTTTGTCTTCTGTGGTCTATGGCCGTGGCTGGCGTTTCAGGAGGCCTGTTTACGCTCGGTCGCAGCAATCACGGCCAATGCCAATCTGGTCAAGAAGTTGCAATTTCCGTCAGAACTGCTGGTCGTTGCCGTGGTGCTCTCCAGCTTTCTGGTGCAGGGCGTCGGTTTCCTGTTGTTTCTGGTCGGTCTGATGGTGTGGAAAGGTACGCTCATCGGTGGGGTCGGGCTGCTGCTGTGTATTCCCCTCAGTCTTTCTCTGCTCTTGGCGATTGGGCTGGGCATGCTCCTCGCCTGTAGCAATGTCTTCTTTCGGGATGTCGAACAACTCGCCAGCGCCAGTTTTACCCTGTGGTTTTTCCTGACGCCGATTTTGTATCCGGCCAGCCTCGTCCCGGAATCCATCGGTATGCTGTTTGTCCTGAACCCTATGGTCGCGATTACCGATGCCTACCGCTCGATTATTCTGTCAGGCAGCCTGGACCCAGGCGGCGCGTTCGTATACAGCCTGGGTTGTGCGGTTGGGCTCTTCTATGTGGGCCGGTATGCGTTCCGGCGCTGTCGGGGGTTTTTTGCCGATTATCTGTAACTGAGGCGGAGTGTCCGGTGCGTGGGAATATCAGAGCCTGTGTCCAAGCCGTGTCCGAGACGCTGACAATTCAACAGCCTGTTGTTGAGATTGGCGCTTTCCAAGTTGAAGGACAGGTGGACTCGGCCAATCTGCGTCCGCTGTTTGCGCACAGAGACTATATCGGCTGTGATGTCCGGCCTGGGCCAGGGGTGGACCGAATCGAAGACGTCCACCAACTGTCGTTTGCGTCGGACACGCTTGGAACCGTCCTGATGTTGGAAACCCTGGAGCACGTCAGAAATCCGGTCCAGGCTCTGGCTGAGGTGTTTCGGGTATTGCGGCCCGGCGGTCTGGCGGTGATTAGCTCGGTGATGGACTTTCCCGTGCATGAATTCCCCGCCGATTATTGGCGCTTTGCTCCGCAGGGATTTGACTTGCTGTTAGAGTGTTTTTCTCCGCGTCGGGTGTATATCCAAGGCTTGCCGCTATTTCCTCACTCTTTAGTGGGGATTGGGATAAAACCCGGACAGGCTGAGGCTGCTGAGGGGCCCGCCCAACCGGCCCAGTTGGCCCGACTGGACCAGTTGGACCGGCGCGTGCGGACGATTCCGGGCACCTTGACGTCGGAGATCTCTCCTCGGCTTGGGCCCGACCCGTTTCGGCTCCTGGGTGAGGAGCTGAGTGCAGAAGAACAAGCCCGGTATTCTGTCACTATGTTGCATGTTGCCTATGACCGCTTGTTGCAAAAAGATGAAGAAATAGTCCAGCTCCAACACGAACTGAAACGCGTGAAGGAATCCTACGTACGGGAAAAGGGCGAAGCGTAGTGGCTGATCGCTTTGATTACTCCGACTACGAATTCAAGCTGCGTGACAGGCAGAAGAACCGTGAGGCGCTTGCCGTGTACGTCCCCCATTTCCGGGGCTGCCACAGGGTGCTGGACTTGGCCTGCGGCTCAGGCATTTTCCTGGAACTATTGGCCGAGCAGGGTATTCCCGTGCTTGGCGTTGAACGCAACCCGGACATTGTTGCCTGGGTGCAACAACACGGCTGGAACATCGTTGAACAAGATGTCTTTCCTTTCTTGGAACAGACGCAGGAGACCTATGACGGGGTCTTCTGCTCGCATTTTCTTGAGCATCTGCCCTTTGCCCAAGTCCTGCGTTTTTTTGAATTGCTCGCGCCTCGTGTAAGCGCGTCCGGAACCGTGGTCATTGTCGTGCCCAACCCCGAGTCGATCCGTATGCAGTTGTTCGGCTTCTGGTGCGATCCTGAGCATGTCCGCTTCTATCACCCTGAGCTGCTTGAAGCGGTCTGCCAGCACGCCGGCCTTCAGGTGGCGCACACCAACCGTGAAGACATCCCCTTTGCCATTGCTCCGCCTGCCTTACTTCCATTTTCGCGTCAGTCGGAACTGAGTGCGCAACAGTCCGTCCCGAGGCGGAGTTGGTTGAAAGACAAGGCGAGAGCCGCCTACTGTCAATTTTTACGTCTGTTACGGATCACCCCCTATCCTGACCTATTGGCTATGGAGGAGCACATCCGCCAACAAATGGAAGTGCAACGAGAGACACTCGTCGCCTGGACAGACAAAACAAATGAGGCCGTCAACCGTATGTGGGCCTGGCCCGACGATGTATACCTTGTCTGTCGTAAGACAAAAGCCTCATGAGGAGGGCAGGCTGTCTGGGGGCGCAGGCTTCCAGCCTGCCTTGGGGCGGCCATCCTGGCCGCGTCCTCCTTCTTTCCTTGATATTTTTGTCAACCTGTGACACGTCTGTCAGGAGGGCAGAAGGATAGAGAGTAGCCGTGGAGAGAGTGTCATGAATAAAAGAGTTTTCAGGATACAAGCGATATGGGATGCCGAAGCGGGAGTATTTTATTCGGAAGGTGATATTAAAGGATTGCATATTGAGGCGGCTGATATGGAAGAATTTGAAGCAATTCTGATGGATACTGCACCGGATTTGATCGCGGCCAACCATATGGACATGTCCAAAATCAAGACCCCTTCTGTCAAAGACCTGATGTCAACCATTGTGTTGAACAAGTCAGAGATGGCACAAACCGAGGTCTGACTTGGCAAATGCCTTCTACGAGATAGTCACATCAGAACTCAGACATCGTGGCTTTGTATATAGACAAAGCGCCAAGGGATCACACGAAAAATGGGAGTCTCCCACTGGTAAGATGCTAATCGTACCGCGTAATCTCAAAAGTCGGCATACGGCAAACGCCATTCTCAAAGATGCCGGCAGTTCAAAAAAGCTGTAAGCGCTGACAAACCGGGCACACGAGGCGCAACTGGATATGGCCGATTTTGAAGCCGGCCCGATTTGGCTGCGTAACTACAGCCTTGAAGGAAAATGCGCGAGTGGCTGACCTTCCGAGCGTGTCCGTTCTCCTTGTCACGAAAAATGGGGAACGCTATCTGGACGAAGTGCTGGGCAGCATCCGTCAACAACAGGGGCGTTTTCAGCTAAACGAAATCATTGCGGTGGATTCCGGCTCGCGCGACCAAACCCTGGCCATTCTTGAGGCCCACGCGGTAGGCCTCATACGGATTCCGCCCCAGGAGTTCGGCCACGGCAAAACCCGCAATCTTGCCGCTACGCACGCCCAGGGCGACTATCTGGTGTTTCTGACCCAGGACGCGACGCCCGCCAATACGAACTGGCTGGACGCGCTGCTGGCACCCGTACGGGCCGAGCCGTCGATTGCCGGGGCGTATAGCCGTCAGCTCCCCCGACCGCACTGTCACCCCATGGAATGGCGGCGCATCGTTGAGGACGAGCTGTCAGGTCGGTCGGAATCTTGCCTGAACAGCAGCGACGACCCCAACTATGCAAACAATCCGGCCTACTTTTATTTTTTCTCCAACGTCAGCTCGGTGCTGCGTCGCAGCGTGTGGCAGCAGTTCCCCTTCCCGGAGGTGGAATTTGCCGAAGATCAACTCTGGGCCAAGGCCGTTCTTGAAGCCGGTTATCAGACTGCCTATCGAGCCGATTCGCTGGTGTATCATTCCCACGGCTATGGTCCTTGGATGAACCTCAGACGGCATTTTGACCATGCCCAGGCGGTGAGCGATTTTGACCACGCCCCCCGTTTGTCCCTACGCTCCGTGCTGCCAATAGCCTGGCGAGCGGCCCGCCGAGACCTGTCATTTTGGCGCTGGCTCAAAAAACAGGGCCGGCTGCGCGTGGGACTCCGCTGGGGGGGCCTAGCCCTGGCCTGGCATCTTGCGGCACTATGGGGTGTCTGGCTCGGCGAACGAAAGAACGCTCTGGCTCCGCAATTTGTTCAACGGCTTTCGCTGCAAGAGAGTATTAAGCGGCAGTAAACATGCGTGTTCTACAGGTGGCGCACGGCTATCCGCCCCAGGAGTGGGGTGGGGCGGAACTGGTCACTGCGACCCTGGCTCAGGCGCTTGCGGAGCGAGGCCATAGTGTCACCGTCTTTGCACGAATGGCCGATCCCGAAGCCGCAGAGTTTTCGGTACAGCAAGACGAACCCGATGAACCCGATACGGGCGACGGAGTGCGTGTCGTGCGTGTTGTCAACAATCTCAGTCGTGTCTCACACTTCCGCTTTGAGTATGACAATCCGTTTCTCAACCAGGCCTTCCACCGCGTACTGACCGACACCCAGCCCGACATCGTTCATATTCAGCATGTCGGACATCTGTCCGGCAGCATGATCCAAATTCCGGCCCAACTCGGCTATCCGGTCGTCCTTAGCCTGCACGATTTCTTTTTCGCCTGCTACCGTATTCATCTGATAGACAACCACACCCGGCTGTGTCCGGGACCGGACCGGGGCGAGCGCTGTGTTGCCTGCTTACAGGTGGAGACAAGCGCGGATGAGGCCCGACGGCGTTTTGCCTATTTTGAACAACTCCTTCATATTCCGCAGCGGGTGATTGTGCCGTCTCGGTTCCTGGCCGACAGAATGCAAGAGATTTTCCCTTTTGTGGAGCCGCGCCTCCGGATTATTGCACCTGGCATCCTGCCCGTCCGGCAGATACCGCGAGAAGACCGGCAAGCCCGACAAAACCGGCAGCCTGGTCCGCTGCGGGTGTTATACATTGGCGTACTTATGCCGCATAAAGGCGTGCATTTACTCGTTGAAGCTGCGCGGGGGTTACCGGCCGGCAGCATTGAGGTCTCCCTGTACGGGAGCCGTGTGGACGCTTGGCAGGCGTATGCCGACCAATTGGAGGCAGACGCGGCAGACCTTCCTATCCGTTTTTGCGGAACCTATGCCCGTAATGAAATGGATGAATTGAGTGCGATTCTGGCCCGGCACGACGTGCTGGTTATCCCCAGCATGTGCGAGGAAACCTTCTCGCTGGTCACGCGGGAGGCCCTTCAGGCCGGTCTGCCGGTGATTGCCGCCAAGCGTGGCGCTCTGCCCGAAGTCATTCAGGACGGGGTGAACGGTCTGCTGTTTGAACCCGAGAACGCCCACGACCTGCGGCGCTGCCTGGAGCGGTTGCGGACCGATACCCGGTTGCGTACACAGCTCTCGCCGGTCTCGACGCCAATCCGAGATCCACAGACCTACGCTCAGGATATGGAGGCCGTGTATGAGACCGTGCGGGTCAAGCCTAGGGAAGAAAGCCCTCACTCTGGCCCTCTCCCAGGAGGAGAGGAGGGTAGGGGCGAAAAAATTTTCGCCCCCACGACACGAGCGGTGAGTGTGTGTCTGCCCACGTATAACGGTGCGGTGTTTATCGAAGAAACGCTGCGCAGCATTTTGGACCAGAGCTATCAGGATTTTGAGCTTGTGGTTGTTGATGATGGCTCAACCGACAATACCCTTGAAATCGTCCAGTCGTTTTCCGATCCGAGAATACAACTGCACCGCAACCCGGAGCGGCTTGGTATTCCGGCCAACTGGAATCGCTGTCTCGATCTCGCACACGGGGAGTTTGTGTGTGTCTTTCATCAGGACGATGTGATGCAGCCGGATAATCTTGAACGTAAAGTTCAACTCCTGAGCTCTGATGAGACGCTCGGCTTTGTCCATTCTGCTGTGGAAATGCTGGTAGATGAGTCGGCTCCAAGCTCGTTTGCCGACTGGATTGAGGACGCGTCCGAAGACACGGTGTTTGAGGGGCTGGAGTATTTTCGGACCCTGCTCCTCCACGGCAATCGGGTGTGCGCGCCAACCGTCGTGGCCCGCCGTCACGCGCTGCTCGAACAGGGAGGATTTGACCAGGACCTTGGCTTTGCCTGTGACTATACCATGTGGCTCAGGCTGTGCCTGACGCATCGGGTTGGCTTTCTGGCCCGCCCCTTAGTCGGTTATCGCTGGCATGGAGGCAATGCCTCGCACGCCTACCGGTTTGAGCATGGTGTGGATGAAATCACTGAGGCCGGCCACCGAGCGCTCCGGCTGTATCACGATTGTCGCTCGCAATCCGACGACGGAGCAGTACTTGCCGAGGCATTCACTGCGTTGACCAAGCTCCGCCGCTGGAGCGCCGAACTCGGGCGCGGCAAAGACTGGCTGGAAGAACAACAGGACAGTTGGCGTAGCGTGGCCGAGACCCAGAGCGACCTCATTCGTGAACTCAAGGGCTGGATAGAAGAACTCGAAACAGGGAAAGCTTGGTTGGAAGAACAGCGGGACAATTGGGAGCGAATCGCCCAGCACTGGCAGGAGAGTTCGTGGGTCCGCCTGGGCCTGCGTTTGAAAATCGCCAACCCGGTTCAGGAATTCCCAGCCAAAACGGAGCCGGCCAAAGTGGAACGAGATGATTGATCCGAATACACCTGATTACACCAATACTCCAGCCTCAGACCGGCGCCCGGGGTATGACTATCGTCCGGTTGATCCGACCGCCCCGCCGGTAGTGACCATAGTGACGCCGTATTACAACACCGGGGCGATTTTTCATGATACCGCCCGGTCCGTCTTTCGGCAGTCTTTCCAGCAGTGGGAGTGGATCATTGTCAACGACGCTTCTACCAACCCGGAAGCGCTGGCTATTCTTGACTCGTACCGCAACACAGACGTACGGATTCGAGTGATCGACCATGAGGTCAACCAAGGGCCCAGCGCCGGGCGGAATACCGCCTATGGGGCCGCACGTGCGCCATATGCAGTCCAGCTCGATACGGACAATCTGCTGGAGCCAACCGCTATAGAAAAATGGATCTGGCTGTTGGAGTCCTATCCCGAATTTGCGTTTGTGAAGGGCTACTCGGTTGCCTTTGATGCCCGTGAATATCTCTGGCAGCAGGGATTTCACAACGGCGGTGTCTTCCTCGAACAGAACCGTGTGGACATAACCAGCGTGGTCCGGCGCAGCGTCCATCAGGCGGTCGGCGGTTATGACGAGACGATTCGGGGCGGGTTGGAAGACTGGGACTTCTGGCTGCACTGCGCAAGCGAGGGCTATTGGGGCACAACGCTGCCGGAGTATCTCGACTGGTACCGCCGGCGTGAGAATCACGGCGATCGCTGGGATAACTGGGACGGCGGCAGTCGCGAGGCCGCGTTTCGGAAAAAATTACGTCAGCGCTACCCGCGTCTCTGGGACGATTTCCCCACTCCCCAAGCCGCGCCGCTTGCGCCGTATGAAACCGTCTCCGATACGCTGCCGTGGGAGAATAGACTTAAGAAAGAAAAGCCGCGTCTCTTACTCATAGTCCCGTGGCTGGCCATGGGCGGATCGGACAAATTCAATCTCGACCTGCTCGGCCAACTCGTCCAGCGGGGCTGGGAAGTGACGATTGTCACAACCCTCAGCGGTGAGCACCCCTGGTTGGCCCAATTTGCCCGTTCTACGCCCGATATTTTCATCTTGCCGCATTTCCTTCGGCTCACGGATTATCCGCGCTTTCTGCGCTATCTGATACACAGCCGGGAGATGGACGCGGTGCTCATCTCGCACAGCGAATTCGGCTATCATCTCCTGCCGTATCTACGGGCGCATTTCCCCAAGCTGCCACTGCTCGATTTTTGTCATATTGAGGAAGAGACGTGGAAGAATGGCGGCTATCCACACCTGTCGGTGACCTACCAGGAAATGCTTGATCGAAATCTCGTTTCCTCGGCCCACCTGAAGGGCTGGATGGAAAAACGGTGGGCTGAGCCGGCAGCGATTGACGTCTGCTACACCAATATCGATGTTGACTATTGGCAGCCCGACCCGGACCGGGGCCGCCGTGCCCGCCAAAAATACGATATTGCCGAATCAGCGCCGCTGATTGTGTTTGTGGGGCGCGTGTGTACGCAAAAACAACCGAAAGTATTGGCGCAGACTGCCTCTCGTCTTGCTCAAGGGAACGCTGATTTCGTCCTTCTGGTTGCCGGCGACGGGCCGGATTTTAAGTGGCTCAAGACCTTTGTCCGCAAGAACAGGCTGGCGCGACAGGTCCGCCTTGTTGGGGCGTTATCGAATACTGATATCCGGGACCTGATGGCGGCAGCGAACATTTTCTTTCTCCCTTCGGAGTGGGAAGGTATTGCCCTCTCGGTCTATGAAGCCATGGCGTGTGGGGTGCCGGTTGTGGGAGCGGATGTGGGCGGGCAGGCAGAACTGGTCACTCCGGAATGCGGGGTATTGATTGCGCGTGGAGAAGACGACGACGAAGCTCGGCAGTACGCGACGGCCCTGGCCCAACTGCTGGGCGAGCCGGAGCAACGCAAAAGCATGGGCCGGCACGGGCGGCAGCGTATTCAGGAGCACTTTCGGCTGGAACAGATGACGGACAACGTGCTCGCAGCATACGAAGCGGCACGACAGGACCGTGAAGCGGCGACAAAACCTGCCCCCGGAATTGGTCTCGGTCGGGCCTGTGCGGCACAAGCGGTGGAATACCTGCGGGTCACAACCGTGACGGACTGGTTATGGACGGAACGCGAGCGGGGCGCCGGACAATCTGCAGGAACAAGCTTGATTCCGGCCCATCTCGCGGCTGCGTATGGCCACTCGTGGCGCACGGCGCTGTATTTCTCGGTCCGTCGGATGTTTTTGCCGTTCTATAACGCCCTGCTCAAGACCAACCGTCCGTGGTTGTTATCCCTGAAAAATCGTCTCAAACGGCGCTTGCTGCGTGAGGGAACCCCATGAGTGATGTGCGGGATACCTATATTCGCCAGACTTTTGAGTATGAAAATGACCTCACACCTGAAATAGATCGGCATGGCTGCCGGTACGGGCAAGATGCAACTCGTTGCCAATCACTCGGTACAGGAGTAGCCAGTCCGGTTCAATATGAGCGTCCCTGTACCCTTTCCAGTCACCCTTGAGTGGATGATCAGAGTAGTACGCCGGTAATGGCTTGCGTTCGATCAACAGAGACAACAGAATACGCAGCTTGGACAAGTCTTTGCCACGCTTTTTTACTCGTTTCACGTCGCGTTTGAACTGCGTCGAGCGGACTGGGGTGAGCACGTTCAGTCAAATCCCCAAGTCTTGAAACAGATCGTCCGGTGTGTCAAAGTGTTTCCCCTTGCCGCTTTCCAACTCGTTTATCGCTTTGGTGGTGATGGCATTGGGCACTCGGTCCGTAAACGGCAGGCACTTTTCCTCCGCTATGCGTACCAGCAGCAGACGAATGGCGTCCGATACGGACAGTCCCAGCGCTTCCAGTGCCTCAGTCGCCTGCGCTTTTATATCAGGGTCGATTCGGGCTTGTACAATGGCATTCGCACGCATAGTATGCTCTCCTCATTATGTGCTCTACCATAGCCACAAAGCGTAACCGGGATCAAGGTCAATGGGGTCGTCACGGGTGACGAAGCCGAGAGAGACTTGACTTTCACGGTTTTCCCGCATTGGATAACGCTATGCGAGGGCTCGTGCTCGGGTGTAGCCGGATAGTCGGATGGGGTAATCCACTGCCACGGAGCGCGGGCGGATAGTGGAGTTCGGAGATACGTCCCTCTTGTGACACGGCAAAGAGACGTAGGGTCAGGGAAGAACTTTCCCTGAATTGGGCCAGCGGCACGCTATAGCGAAAGCCTGACTGCCCGAGGGCCGGGTTCCCAAAGTGTTCCGCCACGTCCGGGCGATCACTATTGAGCTGTTCTGCATGAAAAAATTCATCGTTGACATAGACCCATATCTCTTTGGGAATCTGTGCCTGTTTCACATCAGCCGCCCAGCCGGCAACTTCAAGACGGCCATCACGAATTTCAGCGCGATCAACCCAACCTTGGAGGCTGGAAACGACTACAGGACGGGACGTGCCCTGTGGAGATATAATCATCTGTGGGTCGGGGGATGGATATTCAGGCAGTTGGTCAAAAATAGCCATAGGGCGCAGTAAGGTGATCTGGTCTTCCATCTGCGAAACAACAAACGTCTCAACATCATTTTTGCCTGATCGAAATGCTTTCTCCGGCACAATTGCTGACCAAGAACCAGATTCGCCTTTCACTGGGAATTGCCATGGCCGGGTTACGGCCTGAATTGTGCCATTCACTGCGACCGCCAAGGTATGGGTAGTCTTGGCGTCTTCTTGCGAACGGATTCGGCCGGTGATGTGAGCGGGAATAAAGGCTGATTCAAGATCGACAGCGGCAAAGAGATCAGGAGAGTCATACTTGATAGAGATCGTATGGTTCTCTCTATGGTCAAAATCGGAGAGTGGACGACCGGTGAGAGAACGGGACTCGCCGTTGTGAACAAGCCCCAAATCCCAGGGAGATACATCCCCTGAAGTAAGACCAAGCTTATAGTCAACGGACTCTTGCAGGATATGCTGCGAAATAGGCACAAGGCTCAGACGTTTGTCTATATTCTTGAAAGAGAAAAAGGAGAGTTCTTCTCGCTTGTTGTCAGGGTTCAAGGCGGATTGTCCATCTGTTGGCCAGGGGAGTGTGACGTCTAAAAGCTCTGCCACGGTTGGTAAGATATCAATTGTTTCGGTGGAAGATTCGATCAGGAGTGCTTCCTGCTGCTGTGGTGCCTTAATAAAGAATGGAACCAAGGCAATATCGCTGTGATTGGCATCTGTCATTTGGCGACGAAACTCTCCATTTCGAAAATTGACTCCGTGGTCGGCGGTAATGATGATGAGAGAACGATCATAGAGACCGACTTGGCGAAGATGAGCAAGTAGCTGTCCCAAAAGATTATCTGCAAATTTAACTTGGAGAAGATAGCGTTGGTAGTTCTGCGTAATCGCCCATGAGTCATTCCCCCACCGATCTTTGCTGTGCTCAGAAAACCCAACAAGGTCTACATCTCTGCTGTACAGTTTTCCTGACGGCAAATAGTTATAAAGGACGTGGGGGAGAACAATATGAAGATAATGGAAGGCTGGCTGTGGTTGAGGCTTAATGGTATTCACAAATTCGGTAAACTGCTGAAAGCGGTCAACCCACATGCCCTTGCCTATGGAATCCCAAATGTCTTTTTTGATTCGCGCCTTTTCCTTTGCTTTTCCCTTTTTGTCGGTAGGGGAAGCAACGGGAACGGGGGGAGAAGGCGTGCCGCCAAAGTTCATCCAATTTTGGGTAATAGGGGAAAGCCATACGCGCAGATCCGATGGAAGGAGAAGGTGAAGATAGACAATTGATAGGTCGGAGCCAAGGGCTACGAGGCGTTGAGGCAGACTGTCCTTCCTGGGCTTATTACAGAGCTCGTCGGGACAGAGCATGGTAAAGGTGCCGAATGCTTTAAGCGTATAGATGCCTCGTAGGAGGGTAAAAATATTATGCGGATGTTCATCTGCTGTAGGCAGAAGAGAGGAATCTGGATATCGCCCTGTTAGTATAGCCGGAATCGCGTACACCGTTGTGTCACTCACAGTGGTGGTATTTTTGAACCACGTAGCGTTCTTCGTAAAAGCCGCAAAATTCGGATATCGATTAGGGTCAATCTGTAGCTCCTCATCCAGCAGAGAGGTCAGAGAAAACTCATCAAAAACCACCATGACAATGGGCGGTGGATTGTCAATCTCAACCTGCGCAACAGCAACTTCCTTCTGAGAGAACAGCAGGGCGGAGACCGGAGAGAAGAAGAGAAAGAGGGCTGGAACGAGTACCAAGCCGGGCGAGAGCATGGTGAAAAACGTCCGTATCATGGAGAAGCGGTAATAGCCGACGACCGTGAGCAGGCCAATCAGACTAGCGCCAGCAACGAGAACGAAACCTGGCACCTGTGGTACTGCCTGCACGACTTGGACTGCGAGGGCAGCCGAGCAAGCTCCCAGTAGACACAATAGCAGCCCAAGACTCATCCCTCTGTGAATCCAACTCATCACCCATGCTGGGAGCAGAAGTAGAGTAGGGAAGCCTAAGAACAGGAGCAGTGCAAACAGGATGATATCGAGCGGTGAAGACTGTCGGATGACAAAGAATTCAGCGTGACGAGATAAGAGGTCAAATAGCGGCTGCGTAACTGCGAAATTCCACACTATCAGGAAGTGCAGGCTGCAAAGTGCAAGACCGGGGGACGGTGATAGCGGGACGGAGGGTTGATGTTGGTCCATATATGTCTGTGCCTTCACGCCTGCCGTTTGCTCCGCGCATAGTAGAGCCTGCGCGTGCCGGCTTCGAGGGTTTCTTGCTGGTCAATCTCAAATGCGTCGGCCAGACAGCGCTCGAAATATTCCAGGTCATAGTCGGCGTAGCGATCGGCCTTATGCCGCAGCAGTGTTTGGACCATAGGGTCGTCTCGGGTGACGAATTCAATCACCAGGGCCGTGTTGAGACTCGCCAGCCAGGTGATGAACTCTCTGAGCGGAATATGGGCGCTGATCACCACATGGTGGAGCAGGGCCAGGCATAGCGTCAGGTCGGGCCGGCCGCGTTCGACCAGCGCTTTCCGTTCCAGGCCGCGCCAGCCAAGATTTGGGGCGGGGTCGGCCACATTGCCGATGAGAGGCAGGATATTAGGCGATTGTTCCTGCTTGAGGGCCTTGTAGAAGCGCTCAATCACCAGAGCGTCAATATCCATTGCCAGCACGTAATCCGCATTTTCTGCAGCAATACGCGAAAACGTCCCGGTATTGCAGCCCAGGTCCAAGACCAGCTTCCAGTTGCGGGAATGGGTGACGCGCCGCACGAAATCGACTTTTTGCGCCTGCTCACGGTCCGTGTAGGGGAGCGCGCCGGTGTAGTCGGACCAAGTTGAGATCGTCTGTTTCCAGGTCAGCTTGGCCACCTGTTTCCGCAGGCGACTGACGTTGGCCTGAATCAATGCCTTATGAAAGCCGGCCTGACGTAAATCTTTCTTGAGATTGCGGTCTGTTTGAGCGTACGAGGATTGGGCTTTGGCCTGGAGTATAACATGGGAAAGAACGCCTGGGCGAAGGACATCTCTGAGCGACATGAGTTGAGCGCACTGGGCCGGCTCGATGCCTTCCAGATTGCCACGCAGCCACGGCTGAAAGGGGAGGTCTTTGTAGGCTTGCAGAAAAAGGGGGTAGAGAAAAAGTTGACAGAACTGGCGGTAGCCGACCCACGGCTCACCGGGCGTTAGGCGCTCGAACGAAGGAATATCAATAAAGACTGGCTGGCTGCCAGACCATTGGATGTTGAAGGGCGTGGCGTCTTTGAGCGTCATGTCGGCGCGTAGCGCCGCATCCTGGAGTTCGAGTTGCAGCAGGGCAGCATCTTGTAACATGCTGAACGACCACTCGTAGGGATAGGAAATAAAAGGAATCGTCTGGTGGTTGAGAATAACGGACCATTGCTTGTCGCGGGGCGAGGGTGAAGAGTCTATGGGCTCGACTTGCTCCGTTTGAACAATCTTCCCGGCGGCCATGAACTGCCGGAAGAATGGCTTGGTATTGAGGACTTCCCACTCTTGGGCGGCATGGGGGTTGAGGCCGCGTAGAACCACTCCGTCCCGGTAAAAGACCCGGCTGGTGCGGTCACGGAACGAACCTGGCTCGAAATGGGAGTCAGCCATGCTGGTATGAGTCTAGACGAAAAGGAGAGACGGGGCTGCTGGCGTCCCTCTCTTTGAATCTACTGTGGGCTGTCAGAGGGTTCTGAGGTCGTGAGGGAGGCCGAATCCGTTTCCGACTCGCTGTCCTCCTGTTGTGAATTCATACCAAAGAGGCCAAGCAGACGATGCCAGTATAGTTTAGCGATAACCGCAAGACCGGCCAGTCCGCCGAGCACGAGCTGGAGCAGCATGCTGCCGCTGCCCGGATCGAGATAGGCAAATGCCGCAGGAGGCGCTATCAGACTGGGACAAAGGAAAAAAAGGATTCCATAACCGGCCTTTTGCATACGCTACCTCTCTGTATTGGGTTCGCCCGCTAGGCGTGTATGGTAGTAGCTGATCCGGCACGTTTTCTCAATGGTAAGGATTGTGTGCGCCTTCCGTCATTTTCTTCTTCTGGGAGCGCGGGCATCTTGCCCGCGTCTGCTTTTGCGGGCTGGAAGCCCGCACTCCTCGGACGTGGGACTCTTCCCCCAAAGAGGGAGTATCGGTACATGGAAGAAAGGCCCTCTTTGGATGTAAAGAGACGGCTCAAAGAGGTTGTAGAAAATGCGTATTGTCCAGGTCGTCAACGGCCTGCCACCGGAATATCTGGGAGGGACGGAAACCTACGCCGCCACTCTCGCCCGAGAGCTGGCGCGGCAGGGTCATGCCGTCTCGGTTTTCGCGCGTCGTGAGAGTTCACAGCAGCCTGAGTACGAGGTGGAAACGACTACGGTTGAGAATGTTGAGATCAGCCGTATCAACAATACCCTGCGGCAGAGCACGAGCTTTGCGGACAGTTATCAAAACGACACCATTGCCACCCGTTTTGGGGAAGTGTTGGATCGTTTTCAGCCCGATATTGTCCATTTTCAGCACCTGGTATACCTGTCCACAACGTGTGTGCGAGAGGCGGTTCAACGTCAGATTCCGGTGGTGATGACGTTGCATGACTACTGGCTCATCTGTCAGCGCGGCCGGTTTCTGAAACCCGATTTATCGGTTTGTCCCGGTCAGACCGACTCCGGCTGCGCCCAGTGTTTTCACCATTTGCTCGATGCAAAAATGTCTGCCATCCACCGAGGGCTGAAACCATTTCTTGGACAACAATCCTGGCTCAGAGAGCAGTTGCGGCGTTGGTACGGCAAACGCGCCGTTTCCCGGCCCACCTCGCTCGCGGCCCAGCAACAGATTCAGGCTCGTATGACCCATATTCGTGAGTTGTGTGAGTCCGTCTCGCTCTTTTTGGCTCCCTCGCGTTTTCTGCGCGAACAGTTTGTGGCTTTTGGCGTGCCGCAAGAGAAAATTCTTTTTCATGAGTGCGGCTTGCAGACGGAACACATTCTTCCGGTTGAGAAAACCGTGGGGAAAGAGTCGCTCGTCTTTGGCTATATTGGAGTCGTTGACCCGGTGAAAGGCGTCCATCTGCTGGTTGAGGCCTTTCAGACGCTGCCTCATGCAGAGCTGCATATTTACGGAGGGGAGGCGTCCTATGCGCCCTATCCGGACGAGAAACGCTTCCGCTCCCAGCTTGCCCACTCGCCCCATATTCGGTGCATGGGACGCTACGAACAGCATGAACTCAGCCGCATTCTGGCGGAGGTGGATGTCGTCATCGTGCCTTCAATCTGGTATGAAAATGCGCCACTCGTGATTCGGGAAGCATTTCTGGCGAACAAGCCAGTTATTACTGCCGACTTTGGTGGCATGCGCGAGTGGGTAACAAATGGGGTCAACGGACTCCTGTTTCAGCCGCGTGATATCGATGACCTGCGCCGACAGATTACTCGGTGCATTACAGAGCCGGATTTGATCACACAACTCTCACAAGAATTTCCAGATGTCAGATCGATTGCTGAGGATGCCGTGCTGCTCGAACAACACTATCAACGTCTTCTGTAGTACCTCTTGCACTCATGTCTCCATCGCTCTCTCTCACCATTCCATGCCGGGCCGATGAACCGGACCTGCGCAATATGCTGGACAGCCTGTTTACGGCCTGTCTCTCCCCACAGCTTCCGGCCGGCTGTGTCCGAGAGCTGCTCATTTGCATCAATGGGGTCGGCCCGGACCAGGCCTGTCCGCCACTGCTCGCAGTCCGCGATTTTTGTACTCGTCACGCCCTGCCGGTACAGGAGATTGAACTCTCCTCTGAGGATCAATCGAAAGAGCAATCTCACCAACAGCGTCAGTCTTCTCCAGAGGCTGAGGTGAATGGAGCATTGAGGTGTCGCATCCTATTGGCGGCCTGGCGAGGAAAACCCAAGGCCATGAATGCGTTGTGGCAGTGGGCGCAGGGAGAGCTGCTCCTGTTCTGTGATGCCGATGTCCGGGTTGACCCGCAGGCCATTGCACACTTGTACGCACAATTGAAGACAGAACCGCGGTTGGGGCTTGTGGCCGCGCGTGAAGTCCCGATTCTGGAGCCCAAGTCAAGTGTCTGGAGTCGCATGGGCGCACTGCCGTATCGATTTAACTTTGGCAATGCCGGCGGACGCCTCTTCATGATACGCCAAGATGTTCTGGATGTCCTGAACGAGCCCATGCCGGAAGACTTGCTGTTGGAAGATGCCTGGCTGACGGTTGCCGTCGGAAAACAGCACGTACGTAAAGCCATGCAGGCGCAGGTGTTCTTTGTGCTTCCCCAGACCTGGCGCGATTATTTTGCTGAGCGGGTCCGCGCCGAGGGCGGTAAAATACAGCTCCGCCGGCAGCATGCGCACTTGCTCGAAAACGGCCCGATCGCTGAGTATCCCTGGGCTGAGTTTTTGCGCGAAATTCGGACGCATGAGTACGGGCTGGCTCTCTTTGCGCTGTGTATTCGTGGCCTGGCCAGGGTGTGGGCGTGGAAACGAGTGCAGCGGTCCGGGTTTTACACCTTGTATCGTCCCTTTACGTCAACCAAACGCTGGGGTGCAGCGGCCCCAGCAGGGCCACAATCATCAATACAGTCTGGGCAGTCCGGACCGTCCGGGACACAACCATGAAGGTCTCGGTGGTCATTCTGACCTGGAACTCCGTGCCGGAGATTGAGACCTGTCTGGCCTCGCTTCCCGATGGTTTGACAGTCAGCCATGAGGTGATTGTGGTTGATAATGGCTCACGGGATCAGACTGTATCGGTGCTGAAAACCCGCTTCCCCCACGTCAGCATTATTGCGAATCAGTACAATCGAGGGGTTGCTCCTGCTCGGAATCAGGGCCTGCGGTGCGCACGCGGAGAATACGTCCTCATCCTGGATGATGATACGATTATTCACCCAAACGCGTTGGACCGGCTCGTTCAGGTGCTCGACTCCCAGCCGCAGGTTGGCCTGTGCGGCCCCAAACTCATTGATGCCAATGGTCAATTGTGTCTGTCGTGCCGTCTGTTTCCGACCCTCCTGGACAAACTCGGGCGTCGTTTTCCGTCCGTTCTCACCCACAAGGCTGCCCGTCGAGTAGAGTTGGCAGAGTTGGCAGACTGGACGCATGATACGCTGCGTCCGGTTGACTATGTGATTGGTGCCTGCCAACTCATCCGCCGGCGAGCGCTGGATGAGGTCGGTTTGCTGGACGAACGCATCTTTTACGGCCCGGAAGATGTGGATTTGTGTGTGCGTATGTACCAAGCCGGGTGGCAGGTGGTCTACCAGCCGGCCGCAGTGGTGACGCATGCCGAGCAACGCCTCGCCCGGTCAGTCTTCTCGCGTCTGGGCTGGAAACATCTGCGTGGCCTTGCCTACTACTTCTGGAAGCATAGGTATATAGTCTCTCGTCAGACCCTGTACGCGCGCTTTCCGAACTCTCAGAGGCATAGTGACACGCTGTGAAACCCGTACTCTCGTCCGGAACACAAGGACGGACGCACCACCCCGGAGGACGGTCACGACGAAGAAATGACCAGACCGTTGTGCTGCTTATGCTGGCCGACCTGGCCTGGGCCGGCATTGCGTATGTGAGTGCCTTTTCCCTGCGCGTCTATCTGCCCTTTCCGTTGACGGCCGATTTCCTGCCGGCTTCCCGTTTCACTGAGGTTACTCACCCGCTACTTTTTCTCCTGGGTACGCAGGTGGCGTTACTGTATTTCTTCGGCTTTTACGACCGGCCGGTACTCAGCCCACGCGCCCGGCTGGCGACTCGGGTGGCGACTGTCCTTGGGGTCCAGCTGCTGGCCACCGCGGCGTGGTATTTCTTTCGGGGCGACCTCTCCTTCCCGCGCTCCGTTCTGGTGGTCTTTTGGGCCTTTAATACCCTGGGCGTTGTTGGGGCGCGGCTCTGGGTGCACCATCGTCTGGGGCAATCCAGCCCGGTGCGTATCCTCTTGATTGGCACAGCGCGGGATGTGCGGATGTTTCTCTCCAGCCTGACGGACCTCCGCCCGTTTCCCAGCCCCGCTGTTGTTGGCGCAGTTGGGTTGGAGGAATCCGCCTGTCATACGCATGAAGAGGTGGGTGTTCCGTGGCTGGGAAGGATGGATAATCTGCCCCGGATTCTCGAACAGGTAGCGGTCGATGAGGTGATTCTCCTTTCGTCCACAAGTTGGAAAGATACGCTGGTTGATCGGCTGTTGAATCTGCCTAGCGGTCACATGGCAGCCGAACGCCCGCGCGTACTCGTGGTCCCCTCCGTGTATGACATTCTGGTTGGGCGCGTTTCGTCCGTGCGTCTGCACGATGTCCCCTTGGTCGAGGTGCTGAAAAATCCGCGTGAAGAAATAGCCTTTCTCTTGAAAAGTGCCAGCGATCGTTTTTTCGCCGGCGTATTACTGGTCCTGTGTGCGCCGCTGGTGTGCGTGGCCGCCGGCCTGGTCAAGCTCTCGTCGTCAGGACCGATGCTGTACCGGCAACGTCGAGTGGGGAGACATGGCAAAGAATTTACCCTGTATAAACTGCGCACCATGGTCCATGAGGCCGAAGCCCGGACTGGCCCGGTTCTGGCCCGCTCGGACGATAGTCGGGTGACGCCGGTCGGTCGCCTGCTGCGGGCCACCCGGATTGACGAAATCCCCCAGCTTTTCAATGTCCTCAACGGCTCCATGAGTCTGGTGGGTCCCCGCCCGGAGCGGCCTGAATTTGTGGCCGAGTTTCAGCAGACTATTCCCGGTTACGCGGAACGCCTGCAGGTCAAACCGGGCCTGACCGGTCTGGCCCAGGTCAACGGTGGATACCACACCACGCCCGAATACAAGCTGAAATACGACTTGGCCTATATCTATAATTATTCGCTGTGGCTGGACGTCCGCGTCTTGACGGAGACGGTCAAGGTCATCCTGACCAGGCGAGGCGTCTAGGATTCGTATTGTGTCGGGCCTGATGCAACGTCAGCGGTGGGAAGATGCTCTGCGGGTCGGCCTGCTTGTGCTGTTCTTTGCAACCTGGAATTTGCCTATTGCCTTTCAGCAAACCGCGCTGGGCTGTCTGCTGGCCTTTCTCGGCTATACGCTGTGGCAGGCGCGGACTATTCCCCGGACACCGCTCGACCGTCCCTTCTTCTTTTTTTTTGGCGCCCTCCTGGTCTCAACGCTCTTGAGCCCTGACCCGCTTCAGTCTTTTATCGGCTATCGAAAACTGTGGCTCATGACTGGCTGTCTGGCGGTCTTTGTTTTAGTCCGGAACAGGCGGGAAGTAGAAAAAGTGCTGACCGTAGCACTCTGGGTTGCCGGCGTGGTTGCCGCGTATAGCATTGTTCAGCACTTTAGCGGGATTGATCTGGCCAAAACCCTGGTCGGCAAAGAGTCGAACCTCGATCCCTTCTGGCTTGGTCGCCAGGAAGGCTACCGGGTGAAAGGGCTGCATCCGTCCGGGATTACCTACGCGCATGCCCTGCTCTTTCCGCTCGGCCTGATCACCGCCTGGGGACTGTCTCCCGGGCTGTTCAAAATGCAGCGCCTCATGCTTGGTGTGGGCTGGGTGCTCATGCTGTTTGCCCTGTTCTTCTCCCTCACACGAGGAGTCTGGGTCGCCTACGGCGTGCTGCTGTTGGTGTGTGGGCTGGTGCAAGGCCGCCGCGCCTGGCTGGGAGTGGTTGGGGGCGTGGCGGTGTGCGGGCTGCTCTTCGTCAGTGCTGGGGAAGGCGTCCGCGAACGTGGGCTCTCGACCTTTGACTTTCAGGCCAATATCGGCCGCAGCCAGATCTGGCTGGCGAATATGGATATGATCAAAGAACGTCCGTTCACCGGCTGGGGGTTTGGGAACTATAAGCAGTTTCGGGAAGCTTTTTATCAGCGCTATCCCGAAGCGGACACGAATGCGCATGCACACAATAATTTCCTCCAGATGTGGGTTGATACCGGTCTTATTGGTCTGGCGGCCTTTCTCTTCCTGGTCGGCTCGATTATCGTGATGGGCTGGCGTGCCTATGCCAGACAACGAACCGAGCCGCTGAAGAGCCTGACCCTGGGCTGCTGGCTCGGAATGGTCGGTTTTCTGATTGGCGGTCTGACCCAGTATAACTGGGGTGATGCGGAAGTCGCGCTGGTGTGGTGGGCAACGGTGGGGCTGATGATGCGAGTGTCAAATTTTGTTGAGGGGACTGAAAAGAGGGCCTTGTCAGAGACATCCGCCCCGATAAGCTGAAGCGGAACGCATGCAACGTCTGTGGGGCTATATTTATCAATACCGCTATCGGTATGTGCGTGGCATCGCCTGTCTGGTGGCAACGGCTACCCTGGCCATGTCCATCCCGTGGCTGCTCAAGCAGGCGGTCGAAGGGATCGAGCACGGCCGGCCGTTCAGCGAGGTCTCGTCTACGGTGCTGCTCATTATCGGGGTTGCCCTGATACAGGGCGTTGTCCGCTCCTTTTCGCGCTTTCTCATCTTCAACGTTGGGCGTGATATCGAGTACCAACTCCGCAACGAGCTGTTTGCTCATTTGCAGACCCTCTCACTGAGCTACTACCAGCGCCAGCCCATTGGCGACCTGATGTCACGCCTGGTCAATGACGTGACCGCGGTGCGTCTGCTGCTTGGCCTGGGCATCATTAACATCCTGAATACCCCCCTGTATTACGTGTATGCCATGTCGGCCATGCTGGCCATGGACCCGGTCCTGACCCTGTTGGCGGTGGCTCCCTATCCCTTCATGTTTCTGCTGGTCAGACAGATGAGCCGCCAGCTCATGGAGCGCACGCTCAACGTTCAGGCCGGTCTCGCCGACCTGTCCAGTCGGGTTCAGGAAAGCGTCAGTGGCATCCATGTCATTCGCGCCTATGTGCGTGAAGCCTGGCAGAATGCCGTGTTTGCCACGCTGAATGACCGATTCAAGACCGAGAGTATCGCCCTGGCTCGCATCCGCGGCCTGTTTCCACCGTTGATGAAAGGCGTGTCCGGCACGGGGCTGCTCGTCGTGTTATGGTACGGCGGCTCAAAAGTCATTGCTGGCCAGCTCAGTCTGGGCGACCTGGTTGCGTTTATGGGCTATCTCCACCTGCTGGCCTGGCCGACCATGGCTATGGGCTGGCTGATCTCCCTCTATCAGCGGGGTAAGGCCGCCATGCAACGCCTGGAGGTGATTTGGCAAACCCAGCCTGACATCGTGGATGGCAGGGGAAATGGCGCGAATCGGATGGACCGCAGTGATCCAACGCTGCACACCCTGCGGGGCGAAATCAGTTTTCAGCATGTGGATTTTGCCTATCCGTCCAATGGTAACAGTCCGGGTACTGGCCTGGGTAATGGACGCCCACCTGACAGGCGAACGGTATTACACGATATTACGTTTACTGTCCCGGCCGGAAAAACCGTTGCCATTGTCGGTCGTATGGGCTCGGGCAAGAGTACGCTGGTCCAGCTGTTGCCGCGTTTGTTCGATGTCTCAAACGGCTCCATCAGCATTGACGGACAGGATATTCGTCTGTTCTCATTGGCAGCGCTTCGGAGCTACATCGGTTTTGTACCTCAGGAGCCCTTTCTCTTTTCGACTCGTATTCAAGACAATATTGCCTTTTCTCAAGCTGAGGTGGAAGGCGAGGGCGTCCGCTGGGCGGCCGCCTTAGCGAGTGTCGACGGCGAGGTTGAGGAGTTGCCCAAAGGCTATGAAACCGTCATTGGTGAGCGAGGGATGACGCTGTCGGGCGGGCAAAAGCAGCGCCTCACGCTGTCTCGGGCCCTACTGGCTGACACGCCTATCGTCGTCTTGGACGACGCGCTGTCCAGTGTGGATACGAAAACCGAGCGTGAGATTCTCCAGGCGCTGCGGACCAGCACCACAGAAAAGACCGTACTCATCATTTCGCACCGGGTGTCTGCCATACGGGATGCCGACTTCATCGTCGTCCTGGATGAGGGCCGGGTTGTAGAGATGGGAACGCACGCCGACCTGGTTGATCAGGGGGGTATCTACACGGAATTATTTCAAGATCAGACGCTAGAAGAGGAACTGGCTGAACTGTGAACGAAGGACAACACGAAGCCGATCTCGGCAAAACCTATGACCTGGCGCTGTTGCGCCGGCTGTGGGGCTATATCCGGCCGTACCGCGCGAAATTTATTGTCGCTCTGGTCTGCCTGCCGCTGACCTCTGCCTGCCTGCTGGCCCAACCGTATCTCCTCAAATTGGGCGTGGATTGGTATATTGAGCGGGGTGATGCCGCGGGGCTGACACGCATTGGGTTGCTCTTCGCCTGCGCTTTGCTCGGGGAGTTTCTGTTCTTCTACACGCAGTTTCAGGCCACGATGCTGGTCGCCCAGCACAGCCTGGCCGACTTGCGCCGCGACCTGTTCGCCCACGTTCAGGAACTGCCTTCGAGCTTTTTTGAACGCACTCCGGTCGGTCGTCTGGTCACCCGCCTGACCACTGATGTGGATGCCATTAACGAAGCGTTTTCTGCCGGGACGCTGACCATCTTCATGGACCTCCTGACCCTGGTGGGCATTGTCGTCATTATGCTGTCCATCGATTTTTACCTGGCAGTCGTGACGCTGGCCCTCCTGCCGCCCCTGTTGATTGCCCTGAATTTTTTTCGCGCGCGGACGCGCGTGACGTATCGGGTCATCCGTGCCCGCCTGGCGCGGATCAACGCTTTTCTTCAGGAAACCTTGTCCGGGATCCTGGTCGTGCAGGTGTTTGCGCAGGAACGAAAAATGTTTGCCGAGTTTGACCAGCGCAACAGCGATCATCGCGATGCCAACCACCTGTCCAATATTTATGAGGCCAGTCTGTTTTCCATTGTCGAGGCGATGAGTGCCATCTCTATTGCGCTCATGCTGTGGTATGGCGCCGGCCAGGTCGGCCAGGGCCTGGTCGCCCTTGGGACGCTGGTGGCTTTTATCGAATACATACAGAAGTTCTTTGTGCCTATCCGAGAATTCAGTACAAAATACACGACCATGCAGTCTGCCATGACGGCCATTGAGCGCGTGTTTCAACTGCTTGACACGCCGGTCAGTATTACATCTCCGCAAGCTGCGTATCTGCCGCACGACGTGACGGGACGCATAGAATTTGACCACGTCTGGTTTGCGTACACACAAGAGGAGTGGGTGCTGCGGGACGTGTCCTTCTCGGTTGCCCCCGGTGAGAGTATTGCCCTTGTCGGGGCGACCGGCGCCGGCAAGACCACGATCAGTAAGCTACTCAATCGCTTTCATGACATTCAGCGCGGCCGGATACTGGTGGAGGGCGTAGACATTCGCGCGTGGGATGTGCACGCCCTGCGCAGCCGGATTGGTGTGGTGTTACAGGACGTCTTCCTGTTTGTTGGCGATGTGGCAACCAATATGAGCTTGGGCCGGACAGACCTGGCCCTGGACGACTTGAAGCGCGCCGCGCGGCATGTGAATGCCGCGCACTTTATTCGTGCACTGCCAAACGGCTACCACCAACATCTGTATGAGCGTGGCTCTAACCTGTCTGCCGGCCAGCGCCAGCTGCTGTCGTTTGCCCGTGCCTTGGCGTATGACCCGGCCATCCTGGTATTGGATGAAGCCACCTCAAGCGTTGACCCGGAGACCGAAGTGCTCATTCAAGATGCGCTGACGAAGCTGATGCGGAACCGGACGACGCTGGTGATTGCGCATCGATTCTCCACAATTCGGAATGCCGATCGCATATTAGTCATGCACAAGGGGAAGCTGCGAGAAGTTGGGACCCATCAGGAATTGATGGCGCAACGCGGCATCTACTGGCGCTTATACCAGTTGCAGTACGCGCACACGGTCGATACCCCACAGCCCGGTGGCTCTGTCCTGGAAGAAGTGTAACGGGGCGGCTATGCGCGTACGGCCCTGGGTCCTGTTTGCCTGCCTGTGTGTGCTGCCGGCCTGCTCTCCGTTGTACATTCTGCAAGCTGGCTATGAAGAAGCAAAAATTCTGTGGCACCGCAGACCTATTGCCGACATCTTGCGAGCGCCCGGTCAGCTCGACCTGTCCACCCAGGAAAAACTTCGGCTGGTCTTACGCCTGCGGGCCTTTGCCGAGCAGGACCTCGGCTTCCGGGTTGGTGGCAGCTATGGCAGCCTGTCCGAACTCCCCTCTCCACCAACCATCTATGTGGTCACCGCGGCCCACCGGACGCGTTTGGAAGCCTATACCTGGTGGTTCCCCATTGTCGGCCGGGTTTCCTACAAGGGCTATTTTGATAGCGCGCAAGCAAACGCAGAAGCCCGGCGTTTAGAGGCGCAAGGGTTTGATACCTATATGCGGACCGCGGCGGCCTTCAGCACCCTGGGCTGGTTTGCCGACCCCCTCCTGCCGCAACTGCTGGGATATGACCAGGTCACCCTGGCCAATATCGTGCTGCACGAGCTGTTTCATAATACGTTTTATCTGTCCGGGCAGACGGCCTTTAACGAATCGCTCGCCAATTTTGCCGGGTATCGCGGCGCCATCGCCTTTTTTGCCAACGCGCACGGGGAGACCCATGCCCTGACCCAAGGTCTGCGGGTCACCTGGGAAAAGGAGTTGGCCGTTTCACACTTTCTCGAACAGGCCCGTCAGCGGCTGACGACGTTATACGCGTCTGCGTTACACGAAGAAGAAAAGCTGAGGCAACGAAAAGAATTATTCACTCAGCTCCAAGAAGAATTCCGCCAACTGCCCGGGATTATTCCTCAAACCTCTGACTTTGCTTCCGTGCAGCTCAATAACGCGGTCATCCTCTACTATTCGACCTATCTCAGAGATTTGAGCGTATTCGAGCGGTTGTACGAGCAGTATAATCAAGACCTGCCGCGTACCTTGGATGCTATCATCGCCATTGCCGAGGGCGCGGAGAAGCCGTTTGAAGCAGTGAGAAGTCGGGTGCTTACGTCCGTTCGGTTTTGGCAATAGCTGTGAAAGAAGCACGAGCAGAAGCCCCGTAGGTCGGATTAGCAGAGCGTAATCCGACGGGTCTTAGGGCTGTTGCAGAAACTTGACCGCGGCCTGTGCGACTTCACCCTCTCTGGCCATAAAGAAATGGTCCGCGCCGGTAATGGTCTCAAGCTGTTCTGGCGCCGACATTTTTGAGACAAGTTCAGTCAGGTCAGGGATGGGAGAGTAGGTGTCCCGGTCGCCACTGATGAGCAGGGTCGGTTTGGTCACGTTCACAAGAAACGAGGGGTCGCGAACTCCAAGCGGAAAAGCCACGCCAATCAGACGGTGGACTCGGTCGTCTTCTGCCCCGGCTTGCAGACCCACCATCGAGCCAAACGAGTAGCCGGCAACAACGACTGTAGAGACGGTCTGACGGTCGAGGAGAGCCGTGACGGCCGCTTTCACATCCTCGCACTCGGCCACGCCTTCGGCGTGTGTGCCTTCACTGCGCCCAACCCCGCGGAAATTGAATCGCAGCGTGGCAATGTTCTCCTTTTGGAAGGCGTGTGCTAACGCTGACACCACGTTGTTGTGCATTTCGCCACCGTACAGCGGGTGGGGATGACACAGCACTGCTCCTATGGCGGGAGCCTGGTGTGAGGTCGAAAGGAGACCTTCTAGGGTGATGGCGTCATCGCCCTCGCCAACCGGAAAGGTGATATGCTCTTCCATACGTTCCTCCGTGCCTCACACGGGTAGGCGAAAACCCTGCGGAACACAAGTGGGAAACGCGCTTGCAACCGAGCACTCTGAGCGAAAGAAATTTCCCCGATCAATCAGATTCCGATCCATAGAATATATGGCCTTATGAACCAGATGAATCGGGAGTCCCGCGTCAAAAAAGTCCTGAGTTTCGATCTCCGGCATCTACGTACAGCCCTGCCGCAGTGCTGTCACTTTTTTTCAGTTGTCCGCGAAAAGGTTCAGGACGATGCGCTCAGCTTACGGGCCATGGGGCTCACCTATGTGACCCTGTTGGCCCTGGTGCCGCTCTTGGCGGTGATGTTTGCCGTTCTCAAGGCATTTGGGGTACAAAACCTCATCGAACCGTCACTGGCCCAAGCCCTGAAGCCGTTGGGTGAGCAGGGGGCTGAGATTACACAGCGAGTCTTGGAGTTTGTGAACAACCTGCGGGTTGGTGTGCTGGGCGCGATAGGGGTGGCGACCTTGTTCTATACCATCATCTCGCTGATCAGCAAAATTGAAGACTCGCTCAATCATGTCTGGCAAGTGCGTCGTTCCCGTACCTGGGGCAAGAAGTTCAGTGACTATCTGAGTGTGGTCTTGGTTGGTCCGGTTCTTGTCTTTACCTCATTGACCGTCATTGCCTCGGCCCAGAGTCACACGGTGGTGCAATATATGGTTGCGAACGAGCTGCTTGGCCCGCTCGTTAGTGTGGCTACGCGACTGATGCCGTTCGCCTGTTTATGCATTGCCTTCACGTTTCTGTACACATTCGTCCCCAACACGGCTGTTCGTTTTGGCTCAGCCCTCATGGGCGGCGCAGTCGCGGCTCTTTTGTGGCAGCTGGCCGGGACCGGCTTTGCAACCTTTGTTGCCAGCTCTGCGCGCTATGCGGCCATCTATTCGAGTTTTGCCATCCTGGTTTTCTTTTTTATCTGGTTGTACGCCAGTTGGCTCATTATTCTGATTGGCGCCGAAGTCGCCTATTTTCATCAATATCCAAGCTCTTACCGAGCCGGCCAAGAACTGGATGGCAAAACTCCACTGTCGCAGGAACGCCTCACGCTGATTGCCCTGGTTGAAATTACTCGGCGTTATCTTGCCGAACGAACGCCGTGGTCTGTGCCCGACCTTGCCAAAAGTCTACGAGTCCGGCTCTGTGCGCTGGAGCCGCTGGTTGAAACGCTACTGGCAAAAGGCATTCTCTTACAGACCGTTGAGCCGGAGGGCATTGTGCTTGGCCGTCCGCCTGAGCAGATTGAGGTCGTGAGTGTGCTGGATATACTGCGCACGACTGCGGTTGAGCATGCTATTGATGGCGGAGATTCTATCTCGGCTGTGCTCAACCGGCGCAATCAGGCTGTCTCTCAGGCCCTTGACGGCATCACGCTCCGCTCTTTGGCCACCGAAGGTCCATTGGACCATTAACCGTCCCCACTTTTCTCTTCCCCCGTGTTTCCTGTGTTCATTTCAGGTCTACGCGCAGGTCCGCGCATTTGTTTCAATCCGGGGTATACGGTATCCGCAGCCCTTTCCCACAAGGGGCGAGGGGACAAAAAAGGTAGGGGCAACCCCCCGTGGGTGCCCGGCCCTATGGCCGCTTCTCCTTGACACCCAATAAATCAGCCTTACCTTTTTTACAGTCAGGAGTCACAGCCAGTTAAGGACGACCGAGTCCGGACGGCTGGAGGAAGGAGGGCAGCGTGGATCTCAATCGCTTGACTGAAAAATCGCAAGAAGCCCTACGCCAGGCCCAGGCGCTGGCAACCCGACGGAATAACCAGGGGGTTGATGTTGAGCATGTGTTTGCCGCATTAACGGAATCTCCCGACGGAATCGTCTCGGCTCTTATCAATCAGGCTGGAGTGTCTCTCGGTTCTATTACTGCTGAGCTTGAAAAGGCGTTGAATCGCATTCCGCAGGTGTCCGGCCCAGCGAGTGGCTCGGATCAGGTCTATGTCACCCAGCGCTTGTCACAGCTGCTTACCCGCGCTGAAGATGAAGCCAAAGAACTCAAAGACGACTATGTGAGCGTTGAGCATATATTTTTAGCCATGTTGGAAGACGGTGGAGCGACGGGCCGGTTGCTGCGCGACCGTGGACTCAGCCGCGAGAGCGTACTCACCGCGCTCCAGAAAGTCCGTGGCCACCAACGTGTGACCAATCAAAATCCGGAGGGCACCTATCAGGCCCTGGAACGCTATGGCCGAGATCTGACGCAGGCTGCAACCTTGGGTAAGCTTGACCCGGTTATTGGCCGGGATGATGAAATCCGCCGGATCGTGCAGGTGCTCTCTCGCCGGACAAAAAATAATCCGGTGCTGATCGGTGAGCCGGGAGTGGGCAAAACCGCCATCGTGGAAGGGCTGGCGCAACGTATCGTCAGCGGAGATGTGCCGGAGAGTCTGAAGAACCGTCGCGTGATCGTCCTGGATATGGGCGCCCTTATTGCCGGCGCAAAATTTCGGGGTGAGTTTGAAGAGCGGCTCAAAGCCGTGCTCAAAGAAGTTCAGGAGTCTGAGGGCGAAGTGATTCTGTTTATCGATGAGCTGCATACGGTTGTGGGGGCCGGCGCAACCGAGGGCGCTATGGACGCCTCTAATCTGCTCAAGCCGATGCTGGCCCGCGGCGAGTTGCACTGTATCGGGGCGACCACGCTGGATGAGTATCGTCAATACGTGGAAAAGGACCGTGCCCTGGAACGGCGCTTCCAGCCGGTCACGGTTGACCAGCCGTCCGTGGAAGACACAATTTCCATTCTACGCGGCCTGCGGGAACGCTATGAAGTGCATCATGGGGTGCGGATCAAAGACGCGGCCCTGGTGACTGCGGCGGTCTTGTCGCATCGGTATATCAGCGATCGCTTTCTGCCGGATAAAGCCATTGATCTGATGGATGAAGCCGCGGCCCGGCTCCGCACCGAAATTGACTCCATGCCGACCGAACTGGACGAAGTGTCCAGGCGGGTGATGCAGCTTGAAATCGAACGCGAAGCCTTACGCAAGGAGACTGACCAAGCCTCGCGATCTCGGCTGGAGAAGCTGGAAAAAGAGCTGGCGGATTGTCAGGCTGAGGCTGGGGCGTTGAGAGCCCGATGGGAGATGGAGAAGGACAGTATCGGTGAATTGCGCAGTATTAAAGAAGCCATTGAGCAGACCAAGCGAGCGATTGAAAAGGCCGAACGCGACTATGACCTCAACCAAGTCGCTGAACTCAAATACGGCACGCTGGCCCAGCTTGAGCGGGACTTGGCGGATGGGGAAGCGCGGCTCCACGGCGAGCAGGGCACGAGTCGTCTCCTCAAGGAGGAAGTTGATGAAGACGATATTGCGGCCATTATCTCACGCTGGACGGGTATTCCCGTTTCAAAGCTGCTCGAAGGTGAACGGGCAAAGTTGTTGCAGCTTGGTGAGTTGCTGCATCACCGGCTGATCGGCCAGGAGGAAGCCGTTCAGGCGGTGGCCGACGCGGTGATTCGGGCCCGCTCGGGGCTCAAAGATCCCAACCGTCCGATTGGGTCGTTCATCTTTCTTGGGCCCACCGGGGTGGGGAAAACCGAATTGGGGCGCGCCCTGGCTGAATTTTTGTTCGATGATGAAGCCAATATGGTTCGGCTCGATATGTCGGAATACATGGAGAGGCATACGGTCGCGCGTCTCATTGGTGCGCCTCCGGGCTATGTGGGCTATGACGAGGGCGGGCAACTGACCGAAGCGGTCCGGCGGAAACCCTACGCTGTCATCCTGTTTGATGAGATCGAAAAGGCCCATCCGGATGTCTTCAATGCGCTGCTTCAGATTTTGGACGATGGGCGGTTAACCGATGGCCATGGCCGCACGGTTGACTTTAAGAACAGCGTTATCATCATGACCTCAAACGTCGGCAGCCAGCTTATTCTGGGCTATAGCGGCGGCGATGACGCCGAGGCGTATGAGCGCATGAAGAGAGACGTGCTGGATGCCCTGCGGAACGAATTCCGACCGGAATTTCTGAATCGGGTAGATGAAATCGTGGTGTTCCACAGCCTGGGTCGAGAACACTTGAAACAGATCGTAGACATCCAGCTTGAACACTTGCGAGAGCGGTTGGCCGAACGCCAAATCAGCCTCGAACTGACGGAAAGTGCTAAAGAATACTTCGCCCACACCGGCTATGACCCAACCTATGGGGCGCGCCCGCTCAAGCGTCTCCTGCAGAAAGAGATAGAGACCCATCTGGGCCGGAAAATCATCGCCGGCGAGGTGGCTGAGAACGCCCACGTCATCGTGGACTACGATCACCACGCACTCACATTCTCCACCTCACCTGTGGCTGCGGTTGCGTAGATTCCTACTATAACGCCCCCCGGGCGGTTGCGTGTCCATCTCAAGGAAGGGGAAGGTTGCCTTCCTCTTCCACTAAGCTCAAGAATAAAACTGCGTTCTTATAAGCGGCCTTTTTTCATTGACTTTTTGGCCATTTCTTTCTACAGTCCCCCCTCTACCGGAAGGGCGCGCTTCCTACTTTCCCTCTGTCCGAAGTGGAAAGAGGAGACCCCTCACAAGAGGTATCTCTATGCTCAACGAAACCATTCCCAGCTATGATACTTCACTCCAGTCCTCCATTGCCATAACGTCCGAGTCCCCCGCTCCGCGCTTTAAGGTGTATAATGAGCGCCACCTTGACCAAATTCCGCAACTGCAAAAATTATCTGATGAGCAACGCTTTAATATGAGCGTTGTGGCCAATGTCTTGCCCTTTCGCATTAACCCTTACGTCATCGAGAATCTCATTGACTGGGATAATATACCCGCTGATCCCATGTTCCAGCTGACTTTTCCGCAGCCTGGGATGTTAATGCAAGAAGACTTTGAGCGCATAGCGGATTTGCTCAGAAAAGGGGCCGGTCGAACCGAGGTCAAAGCAGCCGCGGATGAGATCCGTATCCGGCTGAACCCGCATCCCGCCGGCCAACAGCAGATGAATGTCCCACAAGTGGCCGGAGAGTCTGTGCCGGGCATGCAGCATAAGTATAGCGAAACGGTTCTCTTTTTTCCCAGCCAAGGGCAGACGTGTCATACGTATTGCACATTCTGCTTTCGCTGGGCTCAGTTCGTGGGTATTCAAGAGCTGCGTTTTAATTCAAATGACGCTGGTCAACTCCACAGTTATCTGGCGTCACAGCCGCAGGTGAGCGATCTGCTCATGACGGGTGGAGACCCGATGGTCATGAAAACCCACCATTTGGCTGAATACCTGCGTCCTTTGCTCCAACCGGAGTTCGACCACGTCCAAACCATCCGGATTGGAACAAAAGCGCTCACCTACTGGCCCTTCCGCTTTACGAGCGATGCTGATGCCGACGATCTCATGCGGTTGTTTGAGCAGCTTATCGCTGCTGGCAAACATGTGGCGCTCATGGCGCACTATAACCACTGGAGAGAATTGGAGCAGCCACAGGGTCGTGAAGCCATTCGGCGTGTGCGCTCGACTGGAGTTGTCATCCGTGGTCAGGGACCGCTCCTGGCTCATATTAACGCTGACGCTGCGGTGTGGACCCGTCTGTGGCGGACACAAGTAGGACTGGGGATCATTCCGTACTATATGTTTGTTGAACGTGATACGGGGGCGCGGTGTTATTTTGAGGTGCCTTTAGCCAAGGCGTGGGAGATTTATCGTGAGGCTATTTCCCAGGTCTCCGGTCTGGCGCGCACCGCCCGTGGCCCGTCCATGAGTGCGGGGCCAGGCAAAGTTGAGGTGCAGGGCGTCACCGAAATAAATGGCGAAAAGGTCTTTGTGCTGCGTTTTATCCAGGGTCGCAATGCCGACTGGGTCCAGCGGCCGTTCTTTGCCAAGTTTGATCCCAACGCGACCTGGCTCGATCACCTCAAACCGGCCGGTGGAGAAGCCCAGTTTTTCTTTGAGCCTGAATATCGGGCCATACAGGCGAGTGCGTCAGCCGGGCACTGAGGCGCGACCGGGCGCTATTCACGCGGCTTGAGCATCCGAATACGCCGCACCGGCGGATGGCCGGGGGTGTCGTCAATAAAGGTCAGATGCTCGGCCTCACACTCGGGACAGATAATCAGTGTCCCGTATTGCTCATGCTCGACCATGGGCGGCCAGTTCCCGTCCGCCGGCTCACCATAGTTGCTCATCTGGTAGAGTTCTTCCGCACACATCAGACAGTGCTGGGCTTTAGCCATACCTTTGCTCCTTGTCCTTTTTCATCTTTTCACCTGAACGCTCTGGTTGACGCTTTGGAGGGGACGGGGTAGGTCTGCTCTTGTCCGGCGGCCACCGCCGTAAAAAGGAGACCGTATGTTCGAGTATACTATGGAACACCTCTTTTCCTATAGCGCAACGCTGGAGATGCCACCGGAAACCATCGGCGTGCTGCCCGAGGGCATCCGGGTAAATGTGTATGTCACCGGCGGAGAAGTTGTAGGTCCCACACTGCAAGGCAAGCTGCGCCCGGTTGGCGCGGACTGGCTGACCGTTCGGACCGATGGGGTGGCGGCTCTCGATGTGCGGGCGACCATCGAAGCGCACGACGGCGCATTGATCTATGTGACCTATACCGGAGTGTTGGACATGGGTGCAGACGGCTATCAGAAATTTTTGAATGGCGAGCTTCCGCCCAGCGGGACACCGATTCGGACAAATCCGCGCTGTCATACCTCCCATCCTGACTATATGTGGATGAATCGTTGCCTATGCGTTGGGGTGGGCGAGGCGTATCTGGAACGGGGTGAGGTGCGCTACGACGTGTATACCGTCCGCTAGGCATATGGGTCGGACGTGCGAGAATATGTATGAGAAAACTGAAACGGAAATATCTCACCTATTGGCGCGCAGTACTCCTCGGTGGTTTGGCTTGCCTGCTGCTGTGGGAGCGGCCCGTCGCTGCGGCGGTTGAGGTCGGGAGTCCCGCGCCGGAGTTTTGTTTGCCCGCGCAGGACGGCGAGTCTGTCTGTCTCACAGACTTCAAGGGGAAACGGAATGTCCTGCTCCTTTTTTATATTTTAGACTTTACGCCAGGCTGAACCCTTCAGTTATCAACCGGGCAGGAAGCTCGGCAGGAAAAACAACTCGACGCCGTGGTCCTGGGAATCAGTACGAACCACACCGCTTCCCAGCGTATATTTCGTGAACGCCTGGCCCTCAACTACTCTTTGCTGAGCGCGTTTGACGCCCCCGAGGTAATTGAAAACTATGTGGGCTGGCTGGACCGCGAAAAGCGGCTCAGCAAGAGAGCCTATGTCCTTATTGATACGGACGGGAGAGTGCGTTTTGTCCGAGTCATGCACAACCCCGGAGAGGTCCTGTCAGTGAGCGAGATAGAGGCTGAGCTGGCCAGGCTCAAAGCAGCGCAGTAAAAGCCTGCTGTCTCTGCTTGCGCTTTGATACCGAGAGATAAATAATGAACCGCCGAGGGACAGCAAAAGGAGGCCCGATAATGCAGGCGCGTGTCCTCTGGTTCCCATTCGTTATTGCCGTTGTCCTGACCCTTAGTCTATGGACCTCGCCAGCGCTCGCCCAGACGGAGAATGCCCCGGCGGGCCAGAATTCCCGGGATGTTGGTGCCCCGCAAGTGCTGGAGATCCCTGTCCAGAGCATACAACCGTCTGTTCCTGTCGAAACCCCACCGCAATTGTCCGATTTCGGAGACTTTGACCCAAGCGGAGACCGGTCCTCTCCGGCAATGGACGATCAGTTGCCTGAGTGGTCCGACCCGTCTTTTGAGACGGCCGGGATCAAACGGACCTATCTCGGGGTACTCTATGCAACCGCTGAGGAGGGGCCGGAGGGCGTCCGGGTCTTAAGCGTGATTGAGGGCAGCCCGGCGGCCCGTTCAGATTTTGAAGGAGTGAATACGACTGCTCGGGACACCAAGAATGATTTAATGAAAGCGGCTATCATTGCGCTGGCCATGTCGCCGGCCGGCCCGTTTGTCATGCCGCTCGCTATTGCTCACGATATCTACAAGAATCGCCATCCGCCCGGTGATCTTATTGTCGCGGTCGAGGATAATACGGTTCGGAACGCACAAGAATTTACCGCAGCCATGCAGCGCTACAAACCTGGAGACCGGGTGTCCTTCAAGGTCCTCCGAAAGAATCAGTTCCGCCAAATTGCCGTGACGCTCGAAGAAGAACCGTTGCAACCGTAGAGCAGCGGCCTAATTGACCGGGTGCTCAAGCCTGTGTTCAGGCAGGTGTCCCACCTGGGTGCGGAAGGCATGTACGGTATTGTACATAAGCATGGACACCGTGACCGGCCCGACACCGCCCGGAACAGGCGTAATAAACGCCGCGCGTTCTCTGGCCGCGGCAAATTCCACGTCGCCGACAATACGTGAGCCAGCCTGGCGTGAGCCAACCTGATTAATGCCAACGTCAATCACGGCTGCCCCGCGGCGGACCCACTCGCCTTTGATCACCTCGGGAGAGCCAACTGCAACGACGAGGATCTCTGCCCGACGGACATGCTCGGCTAAAAGCCCGCGCTGAGCGGTCGCGATATGACACATGGTCACGGTGGCTAAGCGATCGACCAGCATGAGGCTGAGCGGCTTGCCCACAAGATCGCTGTGTCCCACAATAACCGCCTCTTTGCCTTCCATGTCGAGCCCGGTTGCGTCCAAAAGGCGCATGACTGCGAGAGCCGTACAGGAGCCAATCCGCATCTCTCCGGTGACTGCCGCTCCTACATTTTCCGGATGGGTGCCATCAACATCTTTTTGTGGGGCAATATGATTGACGAGGACGGAGCGGCGTAAATGCCCAGGCAGTGGCAGTTGGAGGATAACGCCGGTCACTTCAGGGTCTTGATTCAACTGCTCTAAACGGCGCAGCACCTCAGCTTCCTGGGCCTTGTCCGGAAGATGGTACCAGCGATACTCAATCCCCAACTCTCTGGCAATTCGGTTTTGCGACCGAATATAGACTTCGATAGCCGGGTCCGAGCCGACATACACACTGACCAGCACAGGCCGCCGGCCTGTGTGTTGGATCAAGTCCGGAATTTCCACACCAAGTTCAGCATACACTGACTGGGCAATGACTTTGCCCTTGACGATCTGTGCGCCCATGCAGAGACGGTATCATTTGACTCAAATGGGAGGAAGCGGGATAAAGAATTTCTCTAGCCCGAAACGGGCTGCCTAGCTCATCCGCCGATTTCGTGATACGCGAGGGGCGGAAAAGGTGGCGCATGAAGACATTTTTCGAGCGGTTCGTAGATGAGATAGTCCGCAAGAGAGATGCTGGGGAAATCGACGCGGAAAAGGCCCGGCAGTGGATAGCCGAGATCCAGCAACGGCTGGAGGAACACGCTGAACAACACCCCACTGCCCCTATTGTCCAAATGCCGGTGAAACACTAGCCGTCAGAAATGGTTGAAAGCATGATGAAAAGAAAACCCACACGCGCAGTACGAATCGGAAAGGTGCAGGTTGGGGCGGATGCGCCCATCGTTGTTCAGAGCATGTGTGCGACCAAAACAACGAATATCGATGCAACGGTCGCTCAGGTGCACCAACTGGAAGAGGCCGGAGCGGGTATTGTCCGTATTGCGGTGGACAACCCCAAGGAGGCTGCGGCGCTCAAAGAAATCCGAGCCCAGACCTCAGCAACGTTATCCGTAGATCTCCAAGAGAACTACAAGGTTGCTGACCAAGTGGCACCCTATGTTGACAAAATCCGGTATAATCCTGGCCATCTGCATCACATTGAAAAGCGCAAAACTATCCCGGAAAAGGTCGCCTGGCTGGTTGATGTCGCCAGGGACCATGATGTCGCCCTCCGAATTGGCGTCAACTGTGGTTCGGTAGCTCCTGCCTTCCTTGAAAAATATCCCGGCGATCAGATGGAAGCCTTGCTCCAATCGACCCTGTATCACTGCCAACTCATGGAAGACCTGAAATACGAGCGCTTCGTTGTGTCGCTCAAAGATTCCGACCCTGCCAAGGTCGTTGAAGCCAATACGCGGTTTTCCGAAGCGCGACCGGATGTCCCACTCCATCTGGGCGTGACAGAAGCCGGTTTACCGCCGGACGGCGTGATCAAGAGTCGGATTGCTTTTGAAAAGCTTTTGGCCAACGGCGTGGGCGATACGATTCGGGTGTCCCTGACCTTGCCCAATGAACGGAAACACGAGGAAGTCACTGCTGGTTTCACCATTATCAACGATACCCAACAGGGTCGTTTTATCTCGGTGCCTGACTTCGGCAAGGGTATGAATATCATCTCCTGTCCAAGTTGCTCGCGGGTTGAGAATGAGAAATTTGTCGAGCTTGCCCAGGAGGTCAAGGACATGTCCAACTACGCCAAGCAGCATGACATCACCATTGCCGTCATGGGCTGTCGGGTGAACGGCCCCGGAGAAACCGATGATGCGGATTTGGGTCTCTGGTGTGGCCCTACAACGGTGAATCTCAAGAAGAAGAGCGTTAAGCTTGGCTACTTCGGCTACGACGTTGTTCTGGACCGTCTCAAGGAAGAAATTGATCGGCTGATTGCCGAGCGGCAAGCTCCGTAGAGGCGGCTCGTAAACCGTCCGCCCAGCCCCCTCCGCCCGAACGTCATTCCTGCGAAAACAGGAATCCAGGTCCCCGGCTCCTCCCCCGGACTCTGGATGCCGGATCAAGTCCGGCATGACGGGCATAGGACAAAACCTACCAGGCCCTCACCCCAGCCCTCTCCCCCTGGGAGAGGGAGCAGGAAGGAAGCTATTCCCCTGTCGCGCTGCTTGCATCCCGCATTTTCTGTTCAATACGCGTCCTGGCTTGATCCAGGACCTGGGCCGCGTTCGGATTGACATTTTTTGCCCGTTGGAGAATACGCAGCGCATCCGCATAGCGTCCGACCTGGTCATAGGCAAAAGCCAGGTTCGACAAATAGGTGAAATCGTCTTGCCTCAAATTGACGGCGATTTCGAGCGGTCCAACCGCTTCTTCGTAGTGTTCCAGTTTCAGCATGGTCACCCCCAGCAGTTCCTGGACAAACGGATTATCCGGCCGCAGTTGGGCGGCTAGCCTTGCTTTGGGGAGGAGGGTTCCCGGAGTCGAAGAGCTGAGCAACTCGGCGTAGCGGGCGCCCAGCAAGTCTAAAAACTCAAGCGTAGTAATCTCGCGGTAATATTCAATGTCCTTATCTTCCGGGGTGAGGCGAGAGGCTTGGTAGACCTCGCTGAGCGCTGCATACGAGCGTTCGAGTGGCTCATCCGTTCCCACCGCTTTGGAGCGCATAAAGAGGGCGCGGGCGAGCATGATCTCCGGTTCAACACCATATTGCTCAGCTAACGTATCGGGATAAATATGGGGCAAGAGCCGCGCCAGGATAAAGGGCATGGTGCCGGCAATGCCCAAGCGGTTGAGTTCGGCAAACTCGACTGAGGTATGGTCGTCGGTCAGGAGTGGATAGTCCTCTCTGACGAGGGCATCAAGGCGCGGTCCGTCGAAAATAATATACTTGAGAATATCCTGCCCGCGGCTGATGCCAATCTCTGCCAAGTCGGCGCGGACCTCCGCATTGACCTGACTCAGACGGTGGTCCAAGACAGCCGGAGAAAGGGAAAGCGGCTGTTTGGCCCCAACCAGCAGGGTGTAGCGGCTCGTGAATATGAGTAAGGTCTCTGCGCGAAACACACTCCGAAATGTGCGCAGCACCGACAGGTAATCGGCCTGCGCCATGTTGTGCAAAGGCAACCATTGGACGTAGACGCCCGTGTCATTCAGTTTGTCATAGACCTGTTGGTAATATTCTAGCGTATAGAGCATCCAGGACTCTGCTGCGGCCGGGTGGGTTGCATCCGCGGTGATGGCATCATAGCGATGGGGCGAAACTTTCAAGTAATTTCGCCCGTCATCGGCAATCAGTTTCCAGTTTGTTCGTTCAACGACATTTCCGTTTTCGACTCCAAAAAAAGGCATGGCCGCACGGACATCAGGGACAATGTCTACCGCTTCGACCGTCACTTCATGTTTGGCCACCGCTCCCAACGTCACTCCTCCACCGACCGCATTGACCAAAACCAGCTTGGGATCGGACTGCAACAGGAGGGGCAGGTGGCCCAGTAGCTTAAAGGTAGAGACGGCATCCCGATGGGTAGGCACCTCTTCGATGCAGTTGATAAACAGTTCTTTGATCTCACCGACCTGGAAAACAGCAAGCGTGCCGGAAACCCCTTCACGATAGAACAGGAGTTCTCCTTCGATATTCTCAAAGCGGTCGTACCATTTCATGAGCGTCAGCTCTTTGGGCAAGAGCACGGCGACAATAAGAGTCGCGGCTGTGGCGATGACACCACAGGCGAGCCTGATCGAACCACAGGGACGCGTCATGAGCAGCAAGAGGAGGCCGGCGCAGACTGAAACAAGAGCCAGGAAGACCATGCCACTACTCAGTCCCAGCAGCGGAATCAGTACCAGTCCACCGGTGAGCGCACCGCTCAGACTGCCAAACGTATTGGCGGCAAAGACAACGCCGGCAGCGCTGTGGGGCGAACGCTTGGTCTGGTCGCGAAAGAGATCAACCAGGAGCGGCAGAACAAAGCCCGAAGCAGTCGCCGGAATAAGGGTTACGACTGCCGCTGCGGCTAAGCGGACAAGACCGATGGCGAGCCAATGATTACCGCCGACCTGACGACTGAGGTCCAGGGTGACATCGTGGAGTTGGTTAAACAGACCTAACGAAACGAGAATCGCGGCAGCTCCAATGGCTTGAACGAGCAGGAACACAAGCGCCTTGGTTGGCTGGCTTGCCCGTGACGGCCCACACGCAGCATACAGCCACGCCCCGAGTGCCAACCCCGCCAGGATGTCGGCCAGAACAACTGAGAAAGAATAGGTGTTGTTCGACACCACGCAGATAAGGGTGCGGACCCATATGATCTGAAGCGCGAGGCTCGTAAAGCCGGTAATAAACGGAAAAAAGAGCAGCCTGACCGGCAGTGGAGCCGAACCGGTCTGCCCCGTGTGTGTGGGCTGTTCGGCAGCCTGGTCCGCGGAGTGTTCCAATTGCTTGACGGGCCGGCGGGGTTGAGTCAGGGCAACCAGACAGATCACGGCATTGATCGCGGTTGCGATCAGCGTGGTCTGAAAGACGCCATAGGTCCGAATGAAAAAGACCCCGGCGAAAAACGCTCCGAGCACGGCACCGGTTGTATTGATCGCGTATAACAGCCCGACCTTGCGTCCGGTGAGTCCATCCTGAGCGATCTGCCGGGCTAGGGTGGGTAAGGTGAGGCCCATCAGGGTTGCGGGCAGTGCAAGGGCGAGCAGTGCAAGAACGATCTGCAAAGCAAAACTGCCGCCGGATGCCACGTAGACAACGTCAAGAAGCGTGAGGAGAAAGGGGAAAACCAAGGCGAAAACACCAATCAGCCCTTCTGCAAGACCGTACACGACAAAGGGATGATAGCGGGACAAGCGCCGGCTTTGTCCCGCTATATAGCCGAGGGCGAGACCCAGCATGAAGGCCGCAGTGACCACGGTGACGGCATAGGTTGACAGCCCAAACACGATGTGCAAGAGGCGTTCCCAGACCACTTCGTACAGCAGGGCGGTAAAGCCGGAGAGAAAAAACAGTAAGAGAGTCATATACCCCTTTGTCGCGTTCATGCCGAATAGACCTGCTACTTTGCGTTATGAAAAATAATCCCGAGCGTATAGCGCTGCCCGGAGGTGACGGTGCTGACTCCGTGCCGGACTGTCAGACGATAATAGCCGCGCGTGCCACGCGCCGGACGATAGCGAGTGGTGAAGATAATACCTTCTCCTTGTTGTAGGGTGAGCGCAATGCCGCGCGACTGGGCGCGGGGTCGTTGTTCAACCAGAAGAAATTCTCCACCCGTATAGTGTGTCTTGGGACAGCTCAGAAAGAACGCCATTTGCAGGGGAAAAGCGATGGCCCCATACAAGTCCTGATGTAAACAGTTGTATCCGCCCTGTGTATAGTGCAGGAGGAGTGGGGTCGGTTTGAGCTGCCCGTTCTCTTGGCAGCGCGTTAAGAAACGCGACAGCGTTGGGGGAAAGGTCTCCGGCTGTTTGAAGGCGGCCATCCAGCGATTCGCAATTTTTGCGAGGGGAGGGTAGGCGTGCGTTCTGAGCTGGGTGACGAGTGGTGGAAGCGGGTCCGCAAAGTACTGGTAATCTCCAACGCCAAATCGATGCTGAGCCATATCCACGCGTTTGCGAAATTTCTTTGTCTGCGCATACAGACGCATGAGGGCCGCGCACTCCCCGGAAGTGAGAATACGCGGCGTCGTGGCGTAGCCCTGCGCCCATAAAGATTCTTCTATGGCGTGCCAGTCGAGTTGAGATATACGCTCGTGACTCGTCATCGGCCCTTACCGAGACACCCAATCCGGCATGCCGTCCAGAACAATCCCAAACGCCGGAATACCAATCACATACAACAGTCCGGTCAGGATAACGATACTCAGGATATTGAGTCCTAAACCAGCCCAAAACATTTGCGGCAGGCTGACATAGCCACTGGCAAAAATAATGGCGTTTGGTGCGGTGGCAGTCGGTAGCATAAATGCAAAGGACGCCGCAAAGGTGGCGGGAATCATGAGCAAGCGTGGGTCAACCTCTAACCCGGTCGCGGTGGCGGCGAGCACCGGCATGACCAAGGTCGTCGTTGCCGTATTGCTGGTAAACTCGGTCAGCCAGACCATGAGGGTGCAGACGGACAGGATGGCGACAAAAGGGGAGACATCCCGCAGAAAGGATAATTGTGAGCCGGCCCAGTTCGCCAGACCGGAATGCCCCACGCCTTCGGCCAAGGCGAGACTACCGCCGAGCAGTACCAGAATCCCCCACGGAATTTTGTCGGTGTCATCCCAGGTCAGCAGGAATTCGCCTTTTTTCCGTCCAGACGGAATAAGAAACAGCAGGATGGCGGCCAATATGGCGACCGTCGAATCCTGGATGTGGTGTGGGTGGGGAAACAGGTTCGCCCAGCCGGGTAAGGACAGCGCACCGAAATCAATATCCTTCCTGAAAATCCAGAGCAGCGCAGTGGTGAGTGATAACAGCAACACTCGACGTTCTCCACTTTGTATTGGGCCGAGGTCTTTGAGCTCTTGGGTCAAAAAGGTCCGGTCATCCTGCCAACCCGTGGTTGGTACCCGAAAGTAGATATAGACTAAATAAAACCAGATAGTGCCCACCATAAGCGCCGCGGTCGGCACGCCAAACAGCATCCAGTGGAAGAAGCCGATATCCGGTGCGTTCGGAAAGAGCCTGGTAAACGCACCCATGAACACGACGTTGGGCGGTGTACCGACAGGGGTACTCACGCCGCCGATCGAAGCGCTATAGGCCAGGCCGAGCATAAGAGCAATGCCAAAGCCCTGCGTGGTGTCATAGCCCTGGGCCGCGGCATGATTCAGGACAGCCAAGGCGATAGGCAGCATGATAATGGTCGAGGCGGTATTGGATATCCACATGGAGAGCAGCGCTGTCGTACTGAGAAAGCCGAGAATGAGCAGTTGGGGCGAACGGCCGATTGTAGACAATATCAACAAGGCGACCCGGCGGTGGAGCTGCCATTTCTCCATTGCAATGGCAAGAAAAAAGGCACCAAAGAATAAAAAGACGATATGATCGGCATACGCCGTTGAGACCTCATGCGCGCTCAAAATATCGAGCAACGGAAACAGGACGAGGGGGACGAGACCCGTAACGGTAATATGCGTGGCCTCGGTCACCCACCACGCCCCCATGAGTGCGACCACACCCGCCGTATGCCAGGCGGCAAGGCTCATATCAGCCGGTGGGCCGGTCACCAGAAACAGGCTGAGCACACCTATGCCGGCAAAGAGGCCAATCGCCTGGCGTCTGCTATAGGCGGGCCGCTCAGGCGGTGGAGCCCCTGATTCGGGAGTATCTGTTGCCGTTGTCTTAGTCATATGAAAAGCTTTGCGAAGGAGGGCATATGAAAATTACACGCTTTGTAGCAACCTCGAATGGCGGATCACAGTTCGAGGAGATTGATATCCCGATCACGAACGAGCGACAAGATGCCGAAGGCCACACCTTGCTCTTATCCAACACCTATACCTCGCCGAGTGTGTGTTTTGTTGATCTGCCCGAAGGGCTTGATCAGGACTGGCACCAGGCGCCAACGCGCCAAGTCGTTGTTGTCCTGTCCGGGACACTGGAAGTCACCACCACGGATAATCAGGTACGGCAGTGGAGCACAGGCGAGGCGTTCATCGCCGCCGATGTCACCGGCCAGGGCCATAAAACGCGCACGCTCGGGGGGGCTGCACGGGTGATGTTTGCTCCTCTGCCTGAAAACTTCTCTATGGAGCGCTGGTCGGACGGCTAAGTCGTAGCCAGTGGCCATAATACACACCCACGACAGCAGGCTTATCCCCTGCTCCAGAGCACTCGTGTATGAGGCTGTCTTACACTTTGAAGACTATCCGCTGTGGTGGCCCAGGAAGTTTCAGCCCCGCTGCCAGCCCTCTCAATTGCAGGACAAGGGCCAAGAGTGGGTCGGAGACCGAATCGCGTTTACCCCCGTACCCGGCATACGGACGGGCTGGGAAATTACTGCCGTCACACCTGTAGAGCAGATTCGGATCGCCTACTTTCAAGGCTTCCACACCGGGTGGGGGGTATGGAGATTTGAACCTCAACAGGAACATACCCTGGTCTCCTTTGAAATGCGGATAGTGCCAAAGAATCCACTCTTTGGCTTGGTGTACCGGCTGGCCAGGGTCCCCCGCAGGCATGCCGCCCATATGCAGGAAGTATTCACCGGTCTTGAGAGCTATCTGGAAGAAAGAACAGAGACGGTAGGGGCGAGGTAGGGGCGACTAGTTCGCCGCCCCTCTGGAGCGAACGGTTACGCCTTGGCGCTCGGCCGTGAGGAGACATCTGCATGCCAGCGTTTGGTGTTGGTATTGGCCTCGGGAATGCCCATCTTGGCAAAACCGGCAAAATCGACCACACACAGCGCGGTGATGTCAGCAACAGTGTACCGCTCCCCGGCAACGTATTGACTCTGGCCGAGCCGTTGTTCCAGCCGCTCATAAAAACGCTCGACGCCGGCCTTCCCCCGTGCGGCTAGTTCGGGAATCGCCTGGACATCCTCCAGACCGGGCAGGCCTCGGTTCTTAAAGCCCTCAAACGAGTTGCGAAACATCTCTCCCGTAGGATTGAGACCATCAAATTCCATGTGGCGTTGCCACGACTCGATTTGGGCTTTCTCCAAGGCGTCCCTGCCCATGAGGTTCGGCTCCGGCTGCGTCTCTTCGACATAGCGACAAATCGCTATGGTCTCGTCAATGCGGTTCCCGTCGTCGAGTTCGAGCGTCGGCAGCAGCCCGCGTGGATTCACCGCCAGATATTCCGGCTTGAGATTCTCTCCCTTGATAATGTTCACCTCGGTCTTCGGAATATCGACCCCTTTTTCTGCCAGAAAGACACGCACCCGGCGTGGATTGGGGGCCATTTGGCAATCATAGAGTTTCATGCTGCTCTCCTTTCTTTGCTATACAGGAGAGAACAATAACCCTCCCAAGCGAGGATGCAAGCCCGGTTGGCGACGCCAACGGTCCTTTAGACGGGCGTGATTACGAGCTAGGCTAAGGGTCGGCTGGGCACTGCAAAGAGGGAGATGGTATGCAAAAAAAGCTATGGTGTGCACTTCTGACTGTTCTGATGTTCGGGCCGGTCCCGTTTGGTCAGGCGGACGTCCGTCCCGGCGATACGATTACCAAAACGAATATGGCGCAAGCCGCCGAGCTGCTCACACCGTCTACGCGCTGGATGTTAGAGCGGGGTATGACGATGTGGATTGGAGAGCCCCGGCCCTATACCTGGCCCAAGGCGTATCAAGAAGCAACCGAACGGTATGCGGGACAGGTGGTCATCTCTGAGGATGGACGAGAAATAGCGAACTATATCGCCGGGGCTCCGTTTCCAGTCATTGCTCCGCAGGATCATTTGGCTGGCTACAAGATTATGTGGAACCACGCCCAGCCGCCCTACAGTATCGACAATATCGGGGCGAGCTATGTCGCTCATCTTGTCAACAGCAAGGGCAATATTGACCAATCCTTTGAGAATTCGTGGCGGCGAGTCATGTGGACGGGCCGCTTGTACACCGACCCCAAGCCGCTCATCCCGCATAATCCTGCGGTGCGGCATACCCATATGTGGGGACCGCTGGTGTTGCCCCATCGCTATAAGGGACTTGCCGTGCTCGAATTTCGGTATATCACAGCGAGTGCGGCAGACGACACCTATGTCTACTCGCCACAGCTTCGCAAAGTCCGCCGCATCAGCGTGGCCGACCGCAGCGCCAGTATTTGGGGCTCGGATTATGATCTCGACTCATTTTATGGTTTTAATGCGAAAATCGGGAGCTGGAATTTCAGGCTCCTCACGGAAAAAGAAATTCTCGGAGTGCTGCATAGTGGCCGCTATGGGGACCCGGCCGAATGGTGCGGCCCGCGGGATAGCAGCCAGGGCCTACTGGCGGCCCTGCCGTGTGTGACCTGGGAAAAACGGCGGGTGTGGGTGGTTGAGGCCACGCCGCTCAACTATCCCGGCAAATATGCGTATTCAAAACGTATCCTGTACGTGGACCAGGAAACCTTCGGCGTTGGGATCGCCGAGATGTACGACCCGAATGGTGAACTCCAGAAAGGCCTCCTCCACTGTGCCTTTGTGACCACAAAGCCACATGCCGGCTATCCATCCAATCCACTCTCCGGGGGCCACTATAACTACCGGGAAGAACAACTGTTTGTTCCAAACTTCGTAATGCTTGATTTTCAGGAAATGCTGGCCACGGTAGGTGAAATTCCATCGACCGAACAACATCCATCAGAGTGGGAAGGAGAACCCTATTTCAACGAAGCTGGGGTCAAAGGAGTGGACCCTGATTCACATACGACCAATGCCTTGATGAAAATGGGGCGCTAAGCGGCTCTGGCGGATCGTCTGCCTACTCGACCTGCCTGATTGCAGTCCGCAGAAAAACGAGCCCAACCACTACGACCATGGCGCTGCTCATAACGACACAGGTCGTGAGGGGGCCGATAGCGTCGACGAATACACCGGATAAGGGGGCCCCGAGTATGCCGGCGGCTCCCATAAAACCGATCGTATAGACAGAGAGCACGCGGGCTCGATGAGCGACACTGGCCCGTTCTTGATACACGGTCCGACCGGCATTGATAAAGATGGCCGCGCTCACTCCCCAGGCGCAAACGGCGAGCATGGTGCCCCAAAAGGGCAGTCCAAACGAAATCACAAAGAGGCAGCCCGAGCCGAAGAGGAGGGCAACGATTTGTGCTTCGCCCTTATGCCGAATCCCGCCCGTCCATAGCATACACAGGGACCCAATAATTGTTCCAAGCGGGAAGGTCATGTTGAGGAGAGCCAGCTGGTCCACCCCGCCGCTGTAAAAGTCGCGGACCAAAAGGGGCAGGACAACCAGGAACGGGCCAATAAAGAAGATGCCGACCGCAACTGCGAGCAGCAGGGTGGCCGAGAGTGCCGGAGACTGTTGTACCTCTCGCACCCCTTCAATCACGTCCGAGAGATGAAGACTGCCCTGTGACCGGCGTTTCTTCGGGCTGGACATCTTTCGTAACGGCAGAATACCGGCCAGCAGAACCAGGCTGTGTACGCCCAGGGCCGGAACCGTCCCGATCCAGCGTGCTGTCCCTGCCAGAAGAGAGCCGAATATTTGCATGCCCCATTGCGTCATGGTCATGCCTGTCACCGAGCGCAGCATATTGGAACCCGCGACCTGAGAGAGTTGAGCGTCGCGGGCGGGCATGACAAATGCCTGTACCGTTCCCATCCCAATGGCATAGGCGAGGAGGAGCGGGAGGGACAACCACGCATTGGCGACGGCAAGGAAGAGGCCGGCAGAAATGACGCTCGCAATCAGGTGCAGGACCATAAGCATACGCCGTTGGTCATAGCGGTCGGCAATGGCTCCACCGGGGAGGGCCAAAAGAACTGACGGAATCATCATCGCGCTTTGGGTGATCCCGACCCACTCCGCTTCGGCATTGAGAACGCCGACAACCAACCAGGAAAAAAGAACGCCTTGCATGCCGATGGCCATAAACCAACTGCCGGTTCCAGCCAGAAACCAGAAGTAGGGTGCTGGCAGATGGGCCTGTGAGCACGGTTGAGCGGAAGACGGAGGAATGCCCTGAGATACGTCAGGAGGAGCCGCAGGGGAGGGTGCTGTGTTTGGCGAAGAAGCGTGCGACAATGTGAGCGTCCTTGATGGTTTGAGCGAGGTAGCTGTAGAAAAATGAGCGATGGCAGCATACCGGACTAGGGTCGCTCAAGCGAGGGGGAAGCGCCATATGCCTGTTGGACGGTCCTTGAAGGGAGAGTACCCCTCGGGATGAGTGCAGGCGGGAGTCTGAAGATGGTTTTCAGAAGTGTGGGTATCCTCGTTGGTCTCTTGATCGCATGTGGAGCAAGCGTTGTCCATGCACAGTCTTCTCCGCTTACCCTTCTTTCCCTTCCCCCAGGATTTCAGATTGAGGTGTATGCGTCCCGTGTCCCCAATGCGCGCGCGCTGGCCTTGGGGTCACAGGGAACGGTCTTTGTCGGCACACAGCGCGCGGGAAAAGTCTATGCTGTTGTCGACCGCAACCAGGACAATCGGGCTGATGAGGTATATACTCTTGCCGAGGGATTAGTCATGCCGAGTGGCGTGGCCTTTCGTGATGGTGCGCTGTATGTAGCCGAGGTCAACCGCATTCTCCGTTTTGATAGTATTGAGTCCCATCTCAATAATCCCTCCCCGCCAGTTGTCGTGAATGATACACTGCCACGTGATAGATGGCACGGCTGGAAGTTTATTCGGTTCGGGCCTGACAATTTGTTATACGTACCCGTCGGGGCTCCGTGTAATGTCTGTACCAAGAATGACCCACGCTATGCTTCGATTCTCCGCATGAAGCCGGACGGAACAGGACTGGAAAACTTTGCCCGTGGAGTACGCAATACCATCGGGTTTGACTGGCATCCTGAAACACACGAACTCTGGTTTACGGAGAATGGTCGGGACTGGCTTGGCGATGATGAACCGGCGTGCGAACTCAATCATGCCCCACGGCCGGGTTTGCACTTTGGTTTCCCGTATTGTCATGCGAGCAATATCTCCGACCCCGACTTTGGGCGAGAGCGGCCCTGCGCCGAATTTACGCCGCCGGCGCAGGAACTCGGACCACACGTCGCACCGTTGGGCATGCGTTTTTATACGGGCTCCATGTTCCCGGCATCCTACCGTAATCAGATTTTCATTGCTGAGCATGGCTCGTGGAACCGAAGCGATCCTATCGGCTATCGGGTTATGCTGGTCCGCTTGGAGAACAACACAGCCACGAGCTACGAAGTCTTTGCCGAAGGCTGGCTCCAGAAGGACGGGGCCTGGGGTCGTCCCGTTGACGTCTTGGTTATGCCGGATGGTGCGCTGTTGGTGTCTGATGATCGCGCTGGGGTAATTTATCGGATTAGCTATCAATCGGATTAGCTATTAAGGGAAGTAGATTTTGTGTCCTGCTTGAAAGGATTCTTCATGTCTGACGTACTGCCTGACATAAAGATACGGGTGCTGACTGACGGCGAGCGTGGCATCGCACTCGCCGTCATTAATACTGCTGCTCGCTGGTACCAGGAGTTTTTACCTGCCGAGGAATATCACGACCCGGAGATGACACCCGACGAATGGACAAAAGAGGCCGAACGTCTCACCTGGTATGGAGCCTTTGTCCTGGATACTCTCCTTGGCGTGATGGGTCTGGAATATGTCAAAGACGTTGCTCTCCTCCGCCATGCCTACATCCTGCCCGACCAGCAGCGGCGCGGGATCGGCTCTCTCCTGCGGGAATACGTGGAGAAGCAGATACGTGGAGTGAGCCGCATCGTGGTTGGTACCTATGCTGGAAATTATAAAGCACGGGGGGCGCTGGAAGCTGCTGGCTATACGCTCTCACCAGAGCCAGCAGCCGTACTTCGAGCGTACTACGATATCCCCGAAGATCGGCTCCAGTCTTCTGTAACGTATGAGAAAGAGGTCGGTTGAGTCATGGTTCGCTCTCCTGCTTCTCAGCTGGACCAGGAGGGGCAAACCGCTCATCTCGGAACTGTACGGGTTGTCTAGTCCGCGGCCAGTGCCGGAGTTGGTGTGGGTATCCGTGGACGGCGTACGCCGTCACGTTCGAGAATGGGGACGACTGTGGCAATAAAGTCTTTCAGCTCTTCTTCGACATGCCTGAACGTCAAGCCTACAGCATCAGCGCCGGCCTCGTGAAATCGGGCTAATTCATGGGCGACCTGCTCTGGGGTCCCGATGAGCTTGCCGCTGCCTACCCCTAGAATAACGCTCCGCAGCATTGCTTCGACCGAAATGCCCTGGCCCAGTGTCGAGGCGACCGTGCCAACCGTTTGGCCGGTTAAGGTTTCCAGCCACTCTTGCGCGCTTTCAAAATCCGCGTACTCAAGTATCTCTTCGACTTCTTTGTGGGCAGCTTCTTCCGTGTCACGGCATAAGACAAAAAGATAGATAATCACTTTCACCTCGCGGCCCTGTTGCGCGGCCCGGGCGCGTACGTCGGAAACTTCCTCAGCGAGCAGTTCTGGTGACTGGGCGCCGGCAAAATACCAATCGCAATATCGAGCGGCAAAATCTCGGCCAATCGGTGAACTCCCGGCATTATACAGCAGCGGCGGCCGGGCCGGTTTTGGGTGGCAGGTGCCCTGGGTGATGGAGAAAAACTCGCCCGCATAATCAAACCAGTCTTCGGTCCAGAATTTCTGGAGGACCTCAACGAACTCAGTGGATTGCGTATAGCGCTGGTCGTGCTCCAGCAATGGGATATCAAGCATGCGAAAGTCGTGCTCTGCCCAGCCACTGACGATGTTCAGCGCCCAGCGGCCCGTACTGATCTGATCCAAAGTTGCCCCAATCCGCGCCACCATACCGGGATGATAAAAGGCGGTATGGACTGTGGAGATGAGTTGGAGGTTCCGGGTAGCCATGGCTAAGCCGGCTGCCGCGGTAAACGAGTCGAGCGAGTAACTCCAAAAGCGCGCCGGACCAAAGCCAGCCCCACCACGTTGGGCCATGAAAAAGACCTCAAGGCCGCTTTGGTCAAGGAGTTGAGCGACGCGGAGGTTGTAGTCATACGTCGGCTCTGTTCGCTGTTCAGCGGACGAGACCAGGACAAAAGCGTTTATACCGAATGAAGGTGAGCAGCCAATTGTGGGGGCGAAGACGCCGAGTTCAAGATGTCGATCACTCATGAGTTTTCTCCTCATATTCTCTCTCGTAGACTCGCTGGAGTCAGACAGAATCTGTCGGACCTGATGAGGCCGGCGACGGAAACCAACGCGGTGTTACCGCATGATAGGCTATATAATCCTGGCCAAACCGTTTTCTCAGATCAGGCTCCTCAATATAAAGAACGAGCCCGAGACTGACCAGCAGGAGAAACACGGTATAGAGCAAGACGTGTACGGATTGAAACCAGAAGATTTGGCCGCACAGCGTAGCAAACATGCCGACCAGCATAGGATGCTGAATATAGGCATACGGGCCGCTAACAACCATACGCTGGGGTGGATCAAGTGGGAAAGGTGTGCCGACTCCGCGCCGGGCAAGATAGTACGCCGCCGAAAAAATTAAGGCTCCTCCCCCCAGGCAGAGGAGGAAGCCGAGCAGGGAAAACAGAAACGAGAAGGGAAGAGTTACCGCCGCTTCAAAGTGCCGCAGTTTCCAAGGCAGATAGCCGATCAGGAAGCCGGGAATAACAAGAGTGTACACCGTAGCGCGGAGTCGCAGGGACAGCATGGGCAGGTCTAGTGAAAGAGGTGTTCTACGCCCCGCGAAAATTGGGCTTGCGTTTTTCCAACATGGCTCGCACGCCTTCGTTGGCGTCTTCGCTCTTACGCGCCCGATGGACCAGGGTGTTGAGATCGTCGTAGGCTATGCTGTCCCGTAGCGAGATCATACGCAGGATGCTCTTTTTCATGCCGGCTAGAGAGAGCGGCGCGTTGGCTGCAATCGTCTGGGCCAGTGCCATCGTTGCCGATTCCAGCTCAGCAGCAGATACGAGCTGATGCACCATGCCGATTTCATACGCACGTTGGGCGCTGACCGGCTGACCGGTGAGTAGAATCTGCTTGGTGAAGGCCGGGCCAACAATCTCAACGAGTTTTTGACCCAACCGAAACGGAACAACGAGCCCCAGACGGGCCAACGGCATCCCGAATCGGGCGACTTCTGAGACAATGCGCAAATCACAGTGCAAGGCGAGTTCACAACCGCCGGCCAGGGCATCGCCTTGGACCATAGCAATGGTCGGATGTCGAGACTCTTCAATTTTTCCAAGCAGCTCTATAATACCGCTTTCCACATCTTCGCCGCTGTGCTGACGGGCGTTTAACTCTCGCAAGTCCAGGCCGGCACAAAAGGATTTGCCTTCGCCGCGGACGACAACCGCTCGGACAGCGTTGTTGGTCTCCAGTTCGCCAAAATAATGCTCCAGTCCTTCCAGCACCGCCGTATTCATGGCGTTCCGCTTTTCCGGACGGTTCAGGGTAATGGTTGCAATGCCTTCGTTGATCGAGCACAGGATTTCTTCAGCCACACGAGCCTCCTTAGAATAGACAAATGCGTGCGCCTAGCTAAGCGGTTTCTCTGGGGGAGGTCAAGGTGAAGAGCTAGGTAAGAAGCCGATTGTTGGGATTCGGTAGAAAATGGATTTCTCTCGCCCCTTCCTTTTGTCTCTCGTCTCCAGGTCGCTTCTTGAAGGCCGGTCAATCTCATCGTATATTCAAGTCATTACACTATGCGAATTACCTTTGCATATGACAAAAAGGCAAAAAAGCCACACTATCAAGTTCGCCACAGCAACATTAAAGCAAGCGCCCTCGCTGAGGTCTTTTCAATGCCAGTTGTGGTTATTGGGCAAAAGAAAGGTATTCTAAAGGCTGTTGGTAGGACCCTCCAGGGCCGTTTTCTGACAAGCGTTTTTCTGCGTGTCAGCGAGGAGCATGTTCATGTTATCACGGCTTGGCCATCGACCCGCAAGCAGATCCTGAGCTGGCATAAGGAGATGAAAGAGCAATGAGAAAACCGAAAAAGTGTAGGTCCTGTGGTATAAGAATGTATCAAGATGACCAAGACAAATGGTTCTGTCCAGATTGTATTCTGGAAGAAATGGACGCCACGTTCCTCGACCCGAACGTGGATGATCCCGGTGAATTGAAAAGGTCCTATGTACTGAAACCGCCGACCAAACAGATCAGTATCCGCTTCGCGGTCAGTGATCTCGAACTCGCCCGCAAGCTAGCTCGGCGGAAAGGTGTACCCAAATACCAAACATATATGAAAACTTTACTCCACGACGCGCTAATCAAGGAGGCGCAGGAGAGCAATTAAAATACGCCTGAGTCTTTTGGAACGACAGGCCGCCGGGTTGCTGTTCTCTTTCGCTTATCTTCTTGACGGGAGGAAGCATCAATAAGTCATATCGAAATTCTGTTTATCATCCTCATTGTCGGAAGCTTGGTTGGTATTGGCTGGCAGCTCCTTACCCGAAAGAGATGAGGAAGATGGACGGGGATCTCCCGCGGGAACAGCCGAAATGTTTCCGTGTGTCTCTACCGCAGCGGGCGGCTGTTGAGACTCGGTGGGGGAGTGGGGGGATTGGGGTCGTCGGGCCTGTGTTCGGTGTCTCCCGCGTCGGCTAGAAATACAATCTCTGCCATCAGACCGGTCACGAGAAAAAAGAGAACGGCGCTGCCCCAATAGCCGATATGCGGGGCATAAAATGCGCCCAGCGACATCACGGCCGCGGCCAGGGCACACACGATGGACAGGTGCGAGCCTCACCGGCTTTTTGTAGCGAGCCGGGAGCAGGCCGATAAGCAGGCCGAACGGGCCGATCAATAAGCCTCCAATCAACCGGCCTTGCCACTCCCGGCCCTTACTGGCGGCAATGCAGGCCGACAGGACCGCACAGAGGAGCCACAGGCCGCTGAAGACGAGGAGTTTCATTGAGGTCCAGCCCCTCAAGAGGAACCCTCACCCTAGCCCTCTCCCTGGGGGAGAGGGGAATTGGGTCGAAAGCCCTCTCCCCTAGGGAGAGAGAAATTGGGTCGGAGCAACTGTCTTAATAGAAAATTATTCACTAAACTTCCAGGTGTTCTCCGCCGTGCCGCTGATCTTCCAACGCGGCACGACAATATTGGCCTCGTTGGTCTCCTCAAATTCCACTGTGACGGGCAGACCTATTGCCACATCTTCTTCATCGTCCAGCATGACCCCGCCGACGCGGACGAGCGAGCCATCGGCTTCGTGGCAATCGTCCAACTCAATCAGGCCAACAACATACGGTACCGCTTCGACGAATGCGCCCAGAATGGGCTGAGTTACGACGATATAGCTGTGGAGCACGCCTGTTCCGGCTGTCTCAAACCAGTCGAGAGCCATGGAGTTGCATTTGTCACAAGCAGGGAAGGGCGGAAACCATTTGTGTCCGCAGTCTGTGCACTGGCGCACAAGATATTTGTGTTCTTTCGTGCCCATCCACCATTCGGCGGTGTCGAAGTCGGGCACGATTGTGATTTTACTGTAATCAATTGGACCAGGCATAGTCACCGCTCCTTTAGGCTGAAATCCCGCGCAGAATCGCCGAACTCGACATGGTTTCCGTTCCCCAACCGAGACAGGCTGCAATGCGAGCATCTTTCACTTGACGACAGCCGGTCTGGCGGTCGTAAGTGTGTTTGCCTTCTGCCCAGCCTGAACAGGCGTCATCGGCTCGGTGGCGGAGTTGGCGCACGTTTTCAATCACCATACTCACCCCGTGGGTATACCCTTCGGACAGATGACCACCAGAGAGGTTCGAGGGCAGTTCGTGGTCAATCTGTAAACGGCCACCTTTCACAAACTCGCCGGCTTCCCCCTTGCCGCAGAAGCCGTAGGCTTCAAGCTGAATGAGGGTGGTGAACGTAAACGCGTCGTAGCACGAGATAAGGTTCACGTCTTTTTGACTAATACCGGCCATACCGAACAAACGGTTGCGACCATAATTGCCGGCGACATAGTGAATCTCCGGGCGCGAGTAGTTCCAGGCTGAGTTGGGCGCCATGGTTCGTCCCGTACCCCCCATGATAAAAACAGGCGGCTGCCGCAGGTCATAGGCGCGTTCACGAGAAGTGACGATGATACAGGCCGAGACATCGGTTTCGAGGCAGCAGTCGAGTAAGCGCAGTGGTTTGACCACCCAGCGTGAATTCTGGTGATCTTCAATCGTGATAGGATGACGCATCACCGCCTTGGGATTCAGGCTGGCGTGATAGCGGTGGGCCACCGCAATTTCAGCCAGCGACTTAGTGGTTGTGCCGGTGTCGCGCAGATAGCGCATGGCCGACATGCCGAATCGTTGGGCAGGTGAGGTCCAGCCCCAGTGCATCATGAACTGATTATCCTCAGCCGCCCGGGTTGGCGGCACCGGACCGCTGGGCGCTTGGCCGCCCATGCGTCGCCCGGAGCGGCCGTTCATGGAACGGAAGATCAGCATGGTTTTGCAATAGCCGGCTTCAAGCAGACCGATCGTATTGCCAATCAGGGCTTCGGTACTCGACCCTCCGCCGAGAATATCAACCGAATAGTTGAGCCGCATGCCGAGCGAAGTGGCGACGTGATTCGAGGTGGTTGAGTCACCAGCCTGGTAGCTGGTCATCCCGTCAACATCGCGCGGTTCCAGACCAGCATCGGCCATAGCCTTTTTGACTGCCTCACACGCCATGGACAAGGTCGTGCGATGTGATGGACGCATATGCGGCGTTTCTCCTACGCCGACAATGCAGTATTTGTCGGTCAGTGCTCCCATAGTTCCCTCCTTTTTCAACCTAGTCGTTGAGACTTAAGCCTAGTCAATTCACTCAGTGTTCTATCCCCTCCAAGGAGGGAAAGAGGAAACGTGTCAACACCTACCTGTTCTGTTGAGGACACGTTTCCTCTTTGTGGCCGAAGGCCGGGGTGGGTTCCTAGACCGGCCCGAAACACACCCCGCCGCTGCGCGGCACCCCTCTCAAGAGGGGAAAAGGTCTCTGGCCCTGGTCCCCTTTCGCTTAGGCATTCATCTGCTGCCGAACCTCCTGAACGAGTTCGCGATAGCGCCCTTTGTCCTGGCGCTCCGAGGCACCAAGGCCAACGATGAGTCGGTCTAAGAGCCCTGTATATCGCTGAGCCAGTTTCTTGGCGATTTCGTCATAGGTGCCGATGACAGCGATTTCATCCAACATCTCATCTGTAATTTCTACAGCCATACCGTCCCAGTCGCCTTTGGCTGCTTTTTCATTCAGCCGAAAACAGGTATCTCCCCAGCCATGCGCATCGAGTACGCCTTTATAGGTCCGCGTTGAGGCATAAAAAGAGACTTGTTGACGCACCGGGCCAATAGCTTTCCGGACTTCGTCTTGCGTGGCTCCGCTGGCAATAAATGTCCCGGTTTGCAGGGTGAAGTCCTTACGCTTCCGGCCGGCTTTGGCTATGCCTTTTTCAATATTTGGAAGCACGGTTTCTTTGAGGTAGGTCGGAGTGTGAAAATTATGTACAAAAAATCCGTCGCACACCTCACCGGCAAGCTGGCTAATTAAAGGATTCAAACCGGAGATAATAATGGGAATATGTGGCTGCTCAATCGGGCCGGGATTAAAGAACGGCGTCATCAGCGAGAATTGGTAAAACTCTCCCTCGAAATTGAGTGGGGTTCCATTCTGCCAGCAGTCCCAAATAGCCCGGAGCGACAGGACAACTTCGCGCAAACGTTTCACCGGGGCTTCCCATTTGACACTAAAGCGCCGCTGGTTGTGTCCCTTGACTTGGGTGCCGAGCCCGAGCATGAAGCGACCGCCAGAGTTGGCTTGTAAATCCCAGCAAATATTAGCCAGCACCATGGGACTGCGTGGAAAGACAATGGCGACACCAGTGCCAAGCTGGATACGTTCAGTTTCCCGCGCGGCTACAACGAGGGGAAAAAACGGATCATGGCTGGTCTCCGCACTCCACAGCCCATCCAAGTCCATCTCTTCAGCCTCGCGCGCAACCGTAGCCGCCGCCTCAAAGGTCGAGGGTATAAAGGCAGTGTCAATTTTCATTGATAGCTCCTAATAGGACTAATAGGACTAATAGGACTAATAGGACTAATAGGACTAATAGGATCTTGGCATTCCCAGCACATGCTCGGCAATAAAATTGAGCACCATATTATTTGAGATCGGCGCGATTGAGAATAATCGACTCTCACGGAACTTGCGCTCCACGTCGTACTCTGCCGCAAAACCATACCCGCCGTGGGTATCGAGGGCCGCGTTGGCGGCTGCCCAGGATGCTTGTGAGCACAGGAGCTTTGCCATGTTGGCCTCTGCGCCACAGGCTTCACCGACGTCAAATAAATCAGAGGCGCGAAAGCGCATGAGGTCCGCGGCCTCAGTCTGGGCATAGGCTTGAGCCAGTGGGAACTGGATGCCTTGGTTCTTGGTGATCGGCCGACCAAAAATCTCTCGTTCATTGCCGTACTGAACGGCTCGCTTGATAAACCACCGGGCGTCACCAATGGCCTCGGACGCGACCAGGATGCGCTCGGCATTCATCCCATCAAGAATGTAGTAGAAGCCGTTGCCTTCTTCGCCAATCAGGTTTTCTGCCGGGACTTTGAGCTCATGGAAGAAGAGCTGGTTGGTTTCATGGTTAATCATGGCGTCAATCGGGCGCACTTCGACGGAGTCTCCCGCCTCACGCAGATCAACCAGAAAGATACTCATGCCCAGCGTTCTTTTCGGGCTCTCGTCATACGGAGTGGTCCGGGCCAGAAGGAGGAGCATATCGGAGTGCTGCACCCGAGAGGTGAAAATTTTGCCGCCATTCACAATATAATAATCGCCTTCTCTTTTGGCCGTGGTGCGAATATGCGTCGTGTCAGAGCCGGCATCCGGCTCGGTGACGCCAAAGGCCTGGAGTCGAAGCTCTCCGCTCGCAATATGGGGTAAATAGCGCTGTTTTTGTTCGTCGCTGCCGTGCCGCAGCAGGGTGCCCATGATGTACATTTGCGCATGGCAGGCAGCGGCGTTTCCGCCCGAGCGGTTGATCTCTTCCAGAATAACACTGGCCTCTGTCACCGTTAGTCCCGAGCCCCCGTATTGTTCGGGGATTAACGCCGCTAACCAGCCGGCCTGAGTCAGTTCGTCAACAAATTGTTCAGGATAGTGATTTTCCTTATCGAGCTTGCGCCAGTAGTCATCTCCATACTGACTACAGAATTTGCGCATCTCATTCCGAATTTCCGGACAGCGTTCTTTTTCTGACATTGGGTTTCCTCCAGATTCAAATAATACCGGCTCTTACGGCCAAAATAATCGCTTCGCTTCTTTCTTGAGCTCCGGACGAAAATCCGGATGAGCAATATTGATCAACTCCTCTGCGCGCCGGCGTTGAGATTTTCCAAAGAGTTGAGCGACCCCATACTCGGTGACCACGTAATCCGTAAACTGCCGGGGCGAGGTCACAAAACTGCCCTCCTCCATAAGCGCCACAATGCGTGACACTGTGCCTTGAGCCGCTGTGGATGGAAAGACCATAATGGAGCGGCCATTCTTGGCATACACGGACGCAATGGCGTAATCGGGAAAGCCGCCGGTGCCGGTAAACATCTGCGGACCAAAGGAGTCAGCCACCGCTTGGCCGGTCAGGTCCATACGCAGCGCGTTATTAATAGCGACCATATTGTCGTGGGCCATGATGGTTTGCAAATGGTTCACATAGGAGACGCCATACAGCTCAAAGTGCGGGTTCTCGTGGACAAAATCACGTTCCTCACGACTAAAGGCCACGGCCGTGGCAACGGCTCTGTTTGTATGCAGGGTTTTGTTTTTACCGGTAAAAATGCCGCGTCGAACCCGCTCAACCCCGCCGCGTGGAACCCGCTCGGTATGCCAGCCCAGATCATTCCGGTCGTCAAAGATGCCAGCCTGGACCAGCGCCTCGCTGGTACTCCCCGCACCGACCTCAATCGTGTCGCCATCGCGAATGAGTGGGGCGACATGAGCAGCAATGGCCTTGACCGTCTCGCTTAACTCGATGTCCGGAAAAGGGGGACGAAATGCTTCCCCGTCCGGTAATTCAACCAGATACTCGATCTGGCTTAAATGAACGAAGTTGTCTCCACCCGTACGAATGAAATCCGGGCTGACTTGGGCAATCGTCGTGCGTGCGCTCTGGATCAGCTCTTTTTTATCCCACACCCCACCACCGAGACTCATAAAGCCATTGTGATCCGGCGGAGAGACGTCCAGGAGGACAATGTCTGAGGGTGGTGCGCCTTCCCGCCCTTCGTCCAGTGTTTTAAAAAGGAGCGCACACGGGCAGACTCGATGGTCGCTGCGTTTGTCCGCGACCATTTGTCGAATCGGCTTGGGTAAATAGGGGCTGGTGTACCAAGGCTCGATCTGGAATGCCTCTGCCGCTTCCGGATGATACCAGGCCAGATCGCTCGCAGGGGCCCCAATGCGAATCGTGACTCCTGAAAGCTCATTCAATCGATTGGCCAACGCTCCAGCGATCAGGGTAGGGTTTGAATAGACCGGGATGGAGACGGAGTTGCCGGATTGAACGACTTGCACCGCTTCTTCGGCTGAGCAGAGTTTTGAGGTGTATTCTTGTTGACTATCCATATTTATTCTCTTGTGAGAAGAAGATCCGGCGTGAGCACTGCCTGGCCCAAAGCCAGGGCGTTTACCGTAGCCTTGGATACAATAATCGCATGAGGGTTCTTGTCCACTAAGTTCCCGGCAAGCTCCTGAACAGTGGCAGAGAGCGCTTCTTTCTTCACGACCTGGTTGAGAAGACCCAGAGGCAGAAGTTCCTCGGCCTTATACCGACGACAGGTGATAATAATTTCCTTTGCGAGAGACGGACCGATATGGGCGGTGAGCAGCGCGGTGGAGGCCGGGCTGAGCGGAACCCCAAGATCGACTTCAGGAAACCAAAATTCCGCACCTTCCACGGCAATCCGGAAATCACAGCCTAAAACGAGCGCCCAACCCCCACCGACCGCATAGCCGTTGACCGCAGCAATGGTGAGCGGTTCGAGGTGTACCAGCGTTGTCAAGATGCGTCCAACCAACCGCCCCCGCCGCTTTCTATAGGTCGCGAAGACCTGCTCGCGTTCTTGACGATCTGTCATACCCTTGGTCTGAGATAGATCAGCCCCAGCAGAAAAGGTATTCCCGGTGCCGGTAAGGATCAGGACCCGGACAGCTGTATCATCGCGGATTTGATGCAGGAGGCCTTCCAATTCCAGCAGGATTTCCTCGTTGAGCGGATTGCGTTTTTCTGGCCGGTTAAAGGTGAGTGTGGCAATGGCCCCGTCTTTTTCCAAAATAAAGTGATCTGGCACAGTGGACCCCCTTGACTGAGTTTGGCAGCGGCCTCATCTAAGCGGACGCCCTGCCGTCTGGCAAGAGAGGCGGCCCCAAGCCTTTCTCTTGGGAATGGGGTATGTTGAGTCTTTGTTGAGAAAAGGAGGGCGGTATGAATCTTGGACTCTCGAACAACGTTGCAATGATTAGTGGAGCGAGTCGTGGCATTGGGCGCGCCATTGCTCTCGGACTGGCCGCGGAAGGCTGTCGATTGAGCCTGTGCGCTCGGGGCAGAGAACAGCTTGAAGCAACCGCGCAAGAAGTCCGAGGGGCGGGCGTTGAGGTGCTTGCCACGGCTCTGGATGTGACCCAAGAAGCCGAGGCCCGGAGCTGGGTTGAAGCAACGCAGCAACACTTTGGTGGGGTAGACATTCTCATCAACAATGTTGGCGGCTCCCGTCCGGGCGGCAATCTGGATGCCTCTCGGAATGACTGGCAGGCCGGCTTTGCCCTGAATTTCTTTTCAGCTCTGGACTTGTGCCGGCTGGTCGTTCCGTCCATGGAAGAACGCAAAGCGGGCTGTGTGATTAATATTACCTCAATCTATGGCCGTGAGTGGGGTGGACCTATGACCTATAACGCCTCAAAGGCAGCCATGATTAGTCTATCCAAAGAAATGGCCCGGGCGCTGGCTCCCAAAGGGATTCGGGTCAATAGTGTTGCCCCTGGGTCGATTCTCTTCCCTGGGGGGGCGTGGGAACAACGCCAAAAAGAAAACCCCAAAGGCATTGCCGCTTTTGTCAAAGCCGAGCTGCCAGCCGGTCGTTTTGGGAAGCCGGAAGAAGTGGCAGATGTGGTCGTCTTTTTGGCTTCGGGGCGAGCCCAGTGGGTTTCCGGGGCGTGTATTACTGTTGACGGCTGTCAGTCACGCTCGTTGATTTAATTGGAGAGCAATATGAACGAGCGCTACGAAACTTTGGAACTGCGGCGGGACAAAGACCTATTGTGGCTCGTCTTGAACCGTCCGGCGTCGCTGAACGCCATGAATAGTCTGCTGGTCAACGAGTTGCATACAGTCCTCGACGAATTGCATCAAGATCAGACTGTCCGGGTGGTAATCCTGCGTGGCGCCGGACGCGCCTTTTGTGCTGGGCTTGATCTCAAACAGACAAGTGCCGCAACCGGCAAATCTTCTGTTGCCCGGGGCCTGCGTGACCAGCGCCGGATTGCCGAACTGGCGATTAAAATTCACCGTGCGCCGCAGCCGTTTATTGCCGCTGTTCACGGCTCGGCCGCGGGGGGTGGGTTTGCCTTGGCTCTCGCCAGCGATATCCGCATTGTTGGGGAATCCGCCCGCATGAACGCGGCCTTTATCCGCATAGGTCTGTCGGCCTGTGATGTTGGCGTAAGTTATTTTTTGCCCCGCCTGGTTGGGTCTTCGGTCGCCTCTGAGCTCTTACTGACTGGAGACTTTATTGAGGCGCACCGGGCCTTGGCAACGGGACTGGCCTCTCGCCTGGTGCCGGATGCCGAATTGGACCAAGCTGCCGAAGCCATGGCGCGCCATATTCTCCGCAACTCGCCCCTTGGGGTGAGACTGACGAAAGAATGTTTGCGCTATTCGGTTGACGCGCCAACGCTGGAGGCGGCCATTGCGATGGAAGATCGGAATCAGATTCTGACCACACAGACACATGACGTGCGTGAGGGCATTGCCGCTTTTCTGGAGAAACGCGAGCCGCGCTATGAAGATGCCTGACCGGCGTGGGCGACCTGGACGGGTGTCATCTCCCCTGTTATCGAACGGCCGGCGCTGTCTATGGACGCCTAGGAGGTGAGCAGATGCGGGAGTTCAACAATGCTCGGCAAGATGTAGTCGGCCTGCTCCTGCCGCATGACTTCGGCGCTACTGGTCCCGGTGAGTACACCGACAGTGAGGACGCCGGCCGCTTTGCCGGCCTGAATATCAATGGGTGAGTCGCCAATATACACCGCCTCGTGTGGATCAAGTTTCAGATGTTCAAGGCACTTAAGGACGGGTTCCGGATGGGGTTTCCGATGTTCTACATCTTCCCGACCAACAATGCCGCCAAAGAGGTGGCGGACGCCCCACGCATCAAGAAAGGGCAGGGCGCGGCCAGATGAGGTGGCGATCCCGAGTTGAAAGCCCTGGTGGTGAAGAGTGTGCAAGAGTTCGAGACTGCCCGGAATGGCCTGCGTCTCTTCATGATAGCGTCGCAGCCATTCGTCCATACGACTGTCGGTGATGTGCTTGAGTGTCCCGGCCGGGTCGGGATGATCTGGAGGAAAGAGCTGGGCGAGCGGATTATCAACCCCAAGGCGCATCATCTCATACACCCGGTCGCGTGGAACTGGGGGAATACCGGCCAAGCTGAGGACCTCTAAGGCGATCTCATAGAAAAACTCAACCGAGCGAGCGAGTGTCCCATCAACATCAAAGATGATGCCTGTGGCCTGGATGCGACAATGAGTAAACGTGCCAACATCTGCACGTCTGTTGAGGGTACGTTTACTCATTTCATACGCTGAGTTGGTCCCAGGCCCGTTGGATTTGCTGCTCAAGGTCCTGGAGTGAGCCATTATTGTGGATGACGACATGGGCGTGCTTACGGCGCTCTTCGTTTGAAAGTTGGTTCGCAATCCGGGCTTCAGCGTCTGTAGTGGACATGCCGCGTTGCTCAGCCACACGGGCAATGGCTGCGTCTGCGTCGGCCTCTACCACCCAGACCGTATCGGCCAGGGGGAGCCAGTTGGCTTCAATCAGAATAGCCGCTTCCACTACAATGGGCGGGGTAAATCCTTCCGCTCGCTTGGCGTGGATACGCTGTCGGATTTCCTCAAACATAATCGGATGGACGATGGCGTTGAGCTGGGTGAGCGCGTCTTCACTACTGAAGACAATGGCACCGAGTTTTTTGCGATCGATGGTCTGGTCTTCCGCCAGGATTTCCTGCCCGAAGGTGGCAGTGACCTGCTTCCAGGCAGCCTTGCCAGGTAGATATATTTCATGTCCGACTCTATCTGCGTCAATAATATAGGCGCCAAGAGCGGCCAGGGTCTGGGACACTGTACTTTTGCCCGAGCCGATCCCGCCGGTGAGTCCGATGGTTTTCATGCGCACCCTGCCTTACGGAGAATATGACTGCGTTGAATGAGTAAACGTGCCAACATCTGGATGTATGTTGGGGGGCACATTTCCTCATCGTTGTGTCAGAGATAGGCCGCGGCTGCAAGGCCAAGCCCGGCTTCTCTCTTGCTGCTGGGCATGGTATCACAACGGGCGGAATTGTTACGTGGAGGAGCCATGCCATACGCCGACATACGCGGAGTCAGATTATATTACGAAGATATCGGAGACGGGCCGCCTTTCCTCTTATTACCGGGAGCGTTGGGAACCGGACAATCGGATTTCGCGCCGCAATTGGAAGCGCTCCCACGGCGCGGATTACGGGTTATTGCGCCTGACCCACGCGGCTATGGTCAATCCCGTCCTCCCGCGCGCGAGTTCCCACCTGACTTTTATCAACAAGACCTGCGCGATTTTGTGGCCCTGATGGAGACGCTGGGTTGCTCGACATACGCGGTAGGTGGCTGGAGCGACGGAGCGATTACGAGTCTGCTGCTGACCTTGGCCTATCCGCAGCGGGTGACCCGGATGGCTCTCTGGGGCGGTAATGCGTATGTCGCCCAGGATGATATTGACGCCTATGAGAAAACGCGCTGTGTGGCGGATTGGTCCCCACGCACGGCAGCGCCCATGCAGGCGATGTATGGCGATGAATTTCAAGCGCTCTGGGCACGCTGGTGTGACGCGCAGCAGATGCTCTTGAAAGCCGGCGGAGACTTGTGTCGGGAGCGCTTAGCCCAGATTAGGTGTCCCACATTTCTGATGCATGGCGGAAAAGATCCCTTGGTGCCACTGTTTCATGCGCATTTCTTACAGCAAGGGATAGCAGGGGCACGCCTGCACGTGTTTCCGGATGGGAGACATAACATTCATCTCTTCTACGCAGATGAGTTTAACGAGATGTTAGGCGAGTTTCTTTTGTCTTAATGTTTGCGATGTCAGGGGAGGATGCTATGGCCATAGTAGAATTTTTTTACGACTATTCGAGTCCGTGGACCTATCTGGCGTTCACGAAGATTGACGGGTTGTGCCACAAATACAATGCCGACCTTGAATGGCGTCCGTTTCTGGTTGGTGGGGTGTTTAATACGGTGAATCCTTCGGTGTATGAATTCCGGGAAAAGGGGGTGCCGGCCAAGCAGAACTATACGGCAAAAGATATGGCCGACTGGGCACGCTACTACGGTCTGAAAATTAAAATGCCACCCTCCGTATTTCCGGTGAATTCGGTCAAAGCGCTGCGTGGCGCATTAGTAGCACTCGAACATCCCGGTACGTTTCTACCCTATAGCTATCGTGTGTTTGAAACATACTGGGGTGAGGACCAGGATATCAGTCAGGATGAGGTGTTGCGGACAGTCGTTGAAGAAGTCGGCCTGGATGGAGAAGAATACTTCGAAAAGATCAAGCGTCAGGACTACAAAGACCGGATTCGAGCCAACACGGACGCGGTGATCGAGCGCGGCGGATTCGGTACGCCGACGATATATGTAAACGGCGACTCCATGTTTTTCGGGAATGATCGGTTAGTATTGGTTGAGGAAGAGTTAAAGCGTAGCGGGTAGCCGAGCTGCGCGAACAGGTCATGCAAAAGAGGGCAGCCGTATAGGGTTGCCCTCTTTTGTTTTCCGCGTACCTGTGTGCTCTCAGGCGTCAGCCGTCCCAGCCCCACTTCTGCTTGTTGGCTGCGATATCATCCGAAGTGGGATGCTCTATCGTCTCATGCCCGGCGACTTCGAAATCCGCTTCGTCGTCAACCATCGCGTAGTTGAGAGGCGTATCGTCGGTAAAGACATCGGGGACGGCAACTTCTTCGAAAATGGCCTGCCAGGGACATTCGGGCTCACACGCCCCGCAGTCAATACATTCGTCCGGATGGATATAGAGTTGGTTCGGGAACTTTTCAGTATCGCTGCCGGTGTATTTGTAAATGCAGTCAACCGGACAAACGGCCACACAGCCCGTGTCGATGCAGTCCCGGCATAGTCTCGTGATGATGTATGTCATCGTTTCCTCCTTGCGTCGTATCCAACACGGGCGAGTAATAGGAAAAAACAGACCCGCGCCGCGAGCCTCACAGTGCTATCGCATCATTTCGGGCAGGTCAATTACAGACAGGGACAAGGAAAAAAAGGGTGTTCTTACTCCCCGAGAGGAGAAGAAGAATACTCTTATTCCGGCCCGTGCGGCGTATTGATTGGACCCGTCATCCCACCGGACCCAAAGGGGCCGCGGTGAGAAAAGAGTATCCTCAGGACGCTGAGTGACAGCGGTGGTAGTCCGTCACAAGCCGGAGGGCCGCGGCCGCCCGCTCATGGGTGGCCACGGTCGCGATGCCACGTTGATGAAACTGGGCGCGGGCCTGGAGTAGGCTCTCCTCATGGGCAAAGGGTTGCAGTACCACAAAAAAGGGCTTAGCCGAACGCGCGGCAAAGTCACTCAGGGTGTCTAATAATGTCGTCAGTCCTTGCGGCCGGGCTTCCCACTGCCCGGCTACCAGGCCGGCCCCCGTATCCATGACGATCGCGTCAATATGGGGGTCGCGGTCAAGGATGGAGAGCAGGCGGTCCAGGGTGTCCGTCATCTGGCCCATCCCAATCGTATGACCCGAATCGAGCGGATTGCGAAAGCTGCCACCAATGACGTTAAAGAACGACGAGAGCTCTTCGTACGAGGCGTCGCTGAGCAGGGGAACGCGCAGACCGGCGGATTCAAACGCATCCGTGATAATCACCGAGGGGCCGCCCGTCATCGCAATGAGTCCCACGCCATCTCCGGTTGTGGGTTTTGTAAACCGCAGCAGTTTGATGATATCGAGCAGCTCATCAAAACTGCCCGCTGACACTGCCCCGGCCTGACGGACCATGGCGGCCCATACGGCAGCCGGGACGGCGAGTGAGCCGGTGTGTGACAAGGTTGCCCGTTGGCCGGCCTCGGTCTGGCCGCCCTTCCAGATAACAACCGGCTTGTGGGGTGTGACCTCGCGCAGCAACGAAAAAAAGCGCCGCCCTTCCCGTACCCCCTCAAGATACATGCCGATAATTTCCGTTTCGGCATCGTGGGCTAGGTAGTCAAGATAATCGCTGGCATCAAGGACCGCAGCATTCCCGAAACTGACCGCTTTACTAATAGGGAGGCCATGATTGGCGGCGGCCATGCTGAATGTGATCGTGTGGGTCCCGCTCTGGCCGATGAAACCGATTGAGCCCGGTTCTCCAGCCGGGAGGTCCGGGTAATTGCGGAGGCCAATTTTCGGATGGTAGATGCCCATACAGTTCGGACCGATAAGGGCGAGTCCGGCCTCTCGGGCGGTGTGGGTCAGCTCCTGTTCCAGACGTTGTCCCTCTTCGTCCTGTACTTCGGAGAAGCCCGAAGTAAAGAGCATCACCCCGGCGACTTTTTTGGTGATACACTCGGCAACAATACGTGGTGCAATCTGGCGTGGAACCGCGGTCATGACATAGTCAACGTCTTCTGGAATCGAGGCTAGGCTCGGATAGTTTTTCACCCCCAAATCGGTAATGCCCGGGATTTCCCGCTCATCGATCTGGACGGAATAGACCGTACCGTCAAAGGTGCTCTGGCTCCGCAGCCACAGATAATTCATCGCACGTTTATCGCCGATAACGGCGACCGTCCGAGGATTAAACGTGCGCTCCAAAGACGCCCGTGTCTCGTCCGACAGCGAGCGGGGCAGGGCACGGGGCCCCTCAGCGCGGAGGACACAATGGGCATCAACGGCGAGACAGCCGTCCGCATAGGAAAAAACAGGATTGAGGTCGAGTTCCTGGATATCCGGCTGGGCCTCGACTAAGGCCGACAGAGAAAGGAGGGCCTGCTCCAAGGCGGCCAGATCGACTGCGGCCTGACCGCGCTGGCCGGTTAACAAGGGGAATCCGCTGATTTCACGGATCATGCGAGCGGCATCCTGCCGGCGGAGCGGAGCCACCCGGAACGCAACATCTTTGAGGACCCCTACATGCACCCCACCCAAGCCGAACATGACGAGCGAGCCGAACTGCGGATCAGCTGTCAGGCCGATGATGACCTCAACTCCCGGCCGGGCCATAGGTTGAACACAGACGCCCTCGATGACCGCAGCCGGCTGGGTGTTGTGGACGCCAGTCATGATGTCATCAAACGCGCGGCGGACGGCGTCTTGTGTGGTGAGGTTGAGTTGTACGCCGCCGATATCGCTTTTATGCACAACGTCCGCCGAACTGATCTTGAGCGCAACCGGGAAACCCATATCCCGGGCGAGAGCGATGGCCTCCCCGGCTGTTCGGGCCAGCTCTGTTCGGACGGTAGGGACGCCGGCGGATTGGACTAACACCTTTGCCTCCCCTTCGGTCAGCACGGAGCGATTCTGCTCTTTTGCTTGTTGAATGATGGTGCGTGCAGTGGTGTCGGCCATAGGTTTCCCTCCTCTTGTGCCTCAGCGTCTTCTTATCTGAGGAGGATGGAGGGAGCAATCTGAATGGGAAGATGTCCCCTGCTCACCCGGAGAAGGGGACTCTGGAATGCCCCCGAAGAAAAAACAGGTACCGACTCTATCCTTATTTTTGCTCGACTTGCTTTCGCAGGGCGGCCAACTCGTCCCGAAGAGATTGCAGCGGTGCGGCCAATGTCCCCGCGACGACTTCCTGGACAAACTTCTCAATATATTTTCCCTGCATATCACCTTCGATATTGACCCGATCTCCGGGCTTGCGCTGATGCAGGGTGGTGACTTCGTGGGTGTGGGGGATAATGGCGCAGGTAAATTCTGTGGGCTTGCAATGAAAGACCGTCAGACTGATACCATCGACTGCAACCGAGCCTTTCTCTACGAGGTAGCGGCTGAGCTCGGCTGGGATGGCAAAGGTATACAGGAACGAATCACCTTCCGGTTGAATGGATTTGACGTGTCCAACTCCGTCAACATGACCAAAGACGAGATGGCCGGAGAGACGGTCCTCAAGCCGGAGCGAGCGTTCCAGATTCACACTATCGCCCCCTTGGAGCTCTCCAAGGGTCGTTCGGCGCAGAGACTCTGCCGAAACGTCAAAGCCGAGTTGGTCTGCCTCAATGGCTGTCACAGTCAAGCAGGTGCCATTTGTACAAATACTCTCGCCCAGGCTGATGTCCTGTGTGAGAATGCTCGTCCGCAGTAGGAGGCGAACACCTTCGGCAATGGTGTCGATCTTCGTGATTGTCCCGGTTGTTTCAATAATGCCGCTAAACATAACACCTCGGAAGGATTGGGAATGGCGAAGCGTTTCGGATGGGATGCGTGCTGTCGCCCCTTTTTGTCCGGCCTCCAACCCTGGTCTCAGCCGGCTGCCTGTACGCTCGGCTGCTCTTTGAGCCGGTTAATCCAGGCCTCAAGCCTGGGATGTGGAATATCGATGTGCAGCCTGGGAAACAGGAGAGCCCACGACACATACGGAATATCTGCCATGGTAAACCTTGAGCCGACAAGGAAGTCATCGGCGCCCAGCTCGTGTGTGAGGTGATCGAAGCAGCGGTTCAAATCCGCAGTCGCTTGCGAGACCACCTCGTGGTCAGCCACGCCTCCCTGCATGGGTTTGAGCAGGAGCTCTGCGGCAAGGGTCGCGACGGCGCTTTCATACGGGTTGTCGGCATAATGCATGAGCACGCGGGCCCGGGCTCGTTGGCCTAAATCGTCCGGGAGCAATGGCGGAGTGGGGTAAGCGTCGTTCAGGTATTCCATAATAATGGTTGACTCATAGACCGTTGTCCCATTGTCCTGGAGGGCGGGTACTTTCCCGTAGGGGTTAATTGCTAAATATTCAGGCGTTTTCTGCTCTCCCTCAGTGATGTCAATCGGGACCCTTTCATACGCCAGCCCCTTTGCTGCAAGGGTAATCCGCACCTTGCGCACGCGGGGAGACAGGGGAAAATCGTACAGCTTAATCATGGCTGGCCTCTTGTCCGGCTGCTTCTTGTTTTTTTCTTACGCTTTTCAATGACAAGACTGTTTTTGGTGTTTGGCCGTTTTTCGACGGTTGATAATCTTCTGAGCCGTGTCTTTGAGACGGAGGTGCCAGCGTTCCGCCCATTTGAAATCTCGACTCAGAATCCCAAAGCTGACAAAGATCAACACAATGCCCGGACCGGGAACGCCAGGCAGGCTGAGGAAGAGTCCCACAAGAAGTAGAATAATCCCGCCAACGATCCGACAAATCCGCCAGAGCTGATCGCGCGCCGCACGAAGCATATTTGGTCAACCTGAATCAAGAGGTCAAGACAGGCTAGCGATCGTCAAGAATTTTACCACTGCGGGCCTTTTCTACCGTCTCATCGAACTGAGAGCCGAGATCAACTCCCATTTCTCTGGCTCGTTTTTTTGCCCACAGGCCAACGTTCCGGTTGTCGCGGTAGAATGCCTCATCTCTCGGGGCATTGGTGTCCAGGTTATTGAGGCGAGCCTCTTCACCTTGATGATACGCAAAACGGGAGAGAATCCGAGTGAGGCGGCGACGCTTACAGTATTTACACTGAGGAGATTTTTTGACGTCTCCTATCTTCATAAAAAGCAGACTTTGCTGCCTGTTGCATGCTTGACAGTAGTATTCGTAGATCGGCATAGTATTTTTCTCTCTTACCATACCTCCGTCAGAGGTGCTATAGAGCGGCTCCATAGCACCCTTCTTGGACGAGTGGATGGAACTGTTGGGGGTAGTGGTGGCAGAACATGCTGGCGAGAGAAAGCCTGCGCTGGGATTAGAAGCGTGCACTACCTCGAAAAAGAGTTCCAGGGTCCATGTTTCCCGTGGATGAATCATGCCCTCATGGGGGTGATCCTGGGCTGCTTTGCCTATGAGCTCTCCCTCGGCTCGGCCCTCCAACCTTTCCTCATGACCTATGGCTGGGTTCCTGCACAATTCTCTCTGGCTCTCACGCAGGGACAGTTTCCCTTCTCTCCCTCGCTTGTCATCTGTATATTCCTGCATGGTGGATGGGTTCATCTGCTCGGCAATCTCTTGTGCTTGTTCCTTCTCGGAAACGTAGTAGAGGAACGATTAGGGGCAGTCCGCTACCTGGTGCTGTATCTCTGTGGAAGCGTAATCGCCTTATTAACCCAGGCGGCGATTGCTCCGTTCTCCTCGGCGCCAATGATAGGCTCGAGCGGGGCGATTGCTGCAGTCGCGGGCGTCTATTGTCGGCTTTTTTTCTCAACCCAAGAGCCCGCTGACACTGCGCAGCCCTCTCCCTGGCCTCTTGAAGGAGTTCCTACGATCCTCTTCTTGATCGGCTGGTTCTTCTTCCACCTGGTCGTTGGTGTCTATGCTTACACTAGTGAGGAAGCACCATTCTTATTGACCTATATTGCCTGGGGTGCTCATATCGGCGGCTTTCTCGGCGGTATGGTCCTCGGTTCGCTGCTCTTGTCTTCTCCAGAAGGACGTCGTCGCAGGCCCACTGCCGGGGCCTCACCACTCGTGCTTGATCGACCCAAGTCTCTGCTCCGCCAGCGTAGTGAGCGGGGCGAATTCCTCTCGTGAGGATGGGCAATGTCCTCTCTCTTTGTGAGATGAGGAGGGTGTGGCTCGTTTAGTTTAATTGAGCGGAAAGGGCGGCAAGGGTCCGGCGAGCGGTCAGTGAGCGGGGCTCAACCTCAAGCGCTCTCCCAAATTCTCGTGCTGCCCGGAGTAGATCTCCTTTTGCGAGAGCAATCCGGCCCAGGTTCAGATGTGGATAATGGGGCGTGTCATAATGGGTCGCCTCTATTGCTTGCTCTAACCATGGGACGGCGTCATCAAGCTTGCCCATCCTCATGAGATAGAGGCCGACGTCATTGTATGGATTGCCAAACTCAGGGTTGATGGCAATTGCAGTGCGGCATTCTTCAATTGCGTCTTCGTAACGATGGAGAAAACTATACGTCCAACCGAGAGAGGTATGCGCCTCTGCCGTCGGATAGAGTCGAATGGACTCCTGGTAGAAACGCATGGCATCTCCCAGGTCTCCTTGTCTTTGTGCCTGATAGCCTTTGTATAAGAGTGCCGATGCCTTTTCCGCGCGGCCTTTCGTTGTGTCCATATGCCTTGTTCCTCTGGTGGGCGTTATCAGTAATGTGTGTCTTATTTGTTTGCTGTCAAGTCCAAGAGGAAGGATTTGAAGAAGAGTGTGGCGTCGTGAAGTGGAAGTAGAGAGAGAGGGCGGTGTAGTAGAGCGGATAGTAGAGAGAAGCAACGACCAGCCAGGGGTGCGCATGGGGAAGCTGAGACAGAAGGACCAGCAGGACGCCAACCCACAGGGCGCCGAGGATATTAGTCAAGCGGCGCAGGCGAACCGTACGCGTCGGGTAAATATAGCGAATAGGAATAAAGACGCATATGGCAAGGATTATCACCAGGCTGCCATTCAGCCACATAGGAGTACCGCTCACGTAAAGATAGAACGCCACAATATTCCAGTAGGAGGGAAAGCCGGTAAAAAAGAAATCTTGTGTTTTGGCCTCCGCCTGACAAAAACCATACGCGCTGGCAAGCAGCGGAGCGGCAACGAAGAGCAGCGTGCCGGAAGCTGGAAGCAACTGAAACTGATACAGAAAAATAACCGGGATAAGGACATAGGTAAAATAATCGACAATGTCATCCAACTTTGCGCCGTCAAGCCAGGGTATAATACGTTTCACTTGGACAGCTCGCGCCAGAACGCCATCGGTCGCATCAATGAGTACCGCGACTAACATCCAGCCAAATGCCTGGCGTGCATTACCCAGGAAAATAGCCTGGAGGGAGAGAAATCCGACGAGTAAACCGGAGGCCGTGTAGGCGTGGACTGCCCAGGCGGCAAAAAGACGCACCCGGGAAACACGGGGAGTATGGTTCTTCACTTCATGTGACGCGCTGTGGGCTGAGGGTGGGCTCATACAAAATTTGGATGATGGTGCCATCCGGGTCTGCGCAGTACAGGGAGCGGCTGCCATCACGATGGGTCCGGACCGGTTTGACGATAGGGACACCGCGCGTCTCTAATATTTCGGCGGCTCGATCAACATCGTCTCTCTGAGGAACAATAAACCCTATGTGGTCGAGTAGCTGCCCCTCTTGGCCACATAGGGACGTCGTCCTATGCAGGGCCAGATTATCACAGCCCGAGGAGAGGTAGGCATTATCCGGGTCAGGCTGCCAGACGACCTGCATCCCAAACAGGGTCGTGTAGAACTCGACCGAAATGGCAACATCCGCCACATTAAGGGCAATATGTCGCAAGCCGGAATGGGGAATCGTTGACTCAGACGCCATGTATGTCTGTCCTACAGCGAGACTATGAGTATTGTGACAAATCCGATCCGGGTTGGGTAGAGTGGCTATAATTTTTTGAGAAAAATATACAGTTCGCCGCGTTGGGCCATCAGGCCGGCTTCCGGTTGCGGCCCACTCCCCCAATAGATATCCGCGCGTCCGGGGCCGGTAATGGCTGCGCCACGATCTTGCAAGGCCACAAAACGCGAAAAGTGTTGCCATGAGACCTGCCCGGTCCCATTCAGATGAGGCCTGGTCGTGCGGATAAAGCCGACCGCACCCGGCGGATACCAGCCGGGGTCGATCGCGATTGAACGGCCTGGTGTCAGCGGGACGCCCAAGCTGCCCAGCGGCCCGGCAGCGACAACACGAAAGAAAATATAGCGGCTATTATGGAATAATATCCGCTCTTGTTCGGCTGGATGGTGCTGCAAATAGCGCCGGATCGCTTGGGCTGAAGCCTCTCCGGGCTGGAGCTTGCCTTGACCGAGGAGCAGTTTGCCGATGCTCTGGTACGGCCAGCCGTTTGAAGCAGCATAGCCGACCCGAAACCAGGCGCCGTCCGGCAGGCGGATTTTTCCGGAACCTTGGATATGGAGAAAAAAACGCTCAACCGGGTCATCCAGCCAGACGAGTTCTTTGTGCTGCTGCGCGAGCATATGCTGACCATCAATCTGAGCCCGAGAGAAGTAGGGGACGAGTTTCCCATGCGCGACGCGGCCGTACACTTTCTCCTCAAATGGCTGGGGCGCAAATTGGGAGGTATCAACCTCTACTAAATCGGTTGGACGACGATACAAGGGGTAACGATAGCGCTCGGTGCGGATAAAGCTGCCCCGTAGTTCGGGTTCATGGTAGCCGGTGAAAAGAACTGGCGTGGTTGCCCGGTAGAGGTCGAATGCCTGTTGAATTTCCCTTGCCAAGGCCTCTTTGTTCTCTTTGCGGTCGAGGAGGGCAAGAAACGCGCCGAGACTCTCCCGGAGTCGGGCGACACTGACCCGTCGCTGTCCAAAGGAAAAAGCTTGCGACCCCGGCTTATGCTCCAGAGCTGCCACGCTCTGTTGGAGCACGGCCTTGAGGGAGCTTCGATCAAGATCGTCCACTAGAGGCGGAATCTGGTCGGCGGGCAGCAGAGTCAGCGCAGGCTCGGCATGGCTGTCTGCCGCATGCAGCAGGAGAGCAAAGAAACACAGCAGGAAAAGAGGGTTCGCGCACGCTCGCATTATTCCTCTCTACTCTCCTCCTCTGTCACACCGGAGATGACGGCTGTTATGGCTGTTATGGCGAGACCTCTCACGAGTATTGAGGCGGGTTATGGGCTAATTCGTAGCGTATACTTCTTGGGCCGCGCTGACACCAGCCCCGGCTGCGCAGGCGTGACCATGTTTCTGTAACACGGCTTCCAGTGCGCTTAAAACGAGCAGAACATTACTGCGCGTACTGGATTCTCCCATCAGGCCAATGCGCCAGACTTTTCCAGCGAACACGCCCAAGCCGGCGCCAACCTCAATATTGTACTCGGCCAGGAGGTGCTTGCGAACGGTCGCGTCGTCAATGCCCTCAGGAATGGTGACACTGTTAAGCATCCAGAGGCGGTATCCTTCTTGGGCGGCAAGCCGCATCCCCAGCGCGTTGAGGCCGGCAGCGAGGGCCAGATGATTGTGCTCGTGGCGGCAAAAACGTGCTTCCAGACCTTCTTCGGCAACCAGCCGTAAGGCTTCCCGCAGGGCGTAGTTCATGGAGATAGGGGCGGTATGATGGTAGACGCGCTCCTCCCCCCAATACTGCTCAAGCAGACTCAGGTCCAGATACCAGCTCTGAACCTTCTGCGTGCGGCTACGTAACACCTCTTGGGCCGCCGGACTGAAGGTAACGGGCGAGAGGCCCGGTGGACAGCTCAGACACTTCTGGGTACCGCTATAACAGACATCAATCTGCCATTCGTCTATTTTCAGGGGACAGCCACCGAGCGAGGTCACGGCATCGACAAGAAAGAGCGCACCCGCCTCATGGACAAGTGGAGCGATTTCTTCCAAAGGCTGCCAGGCTCCGGTTGACGTCTCGGCATTGACGAGAGCGACCAGCTTGGGCCGGGTGCAGCGTTTGAGGGCGGTGCGGACATCGTCCGGGCTAAAGACCTGCCCCCAGGGAGCTTCCATCACAATCGGCGTTCCGCCACAGCGTTCCACCACATCGACCATGCGGGTACCGAACACGCCGTTGACACCGATGACAACCTCATCTCCAGGCTCGACCATATTCACAAAGCAGGTTTCCATGCCAGCACTGCCAGTCCCTGAAATCGGGAGGGTGAGGGGATTCGATGTTTGGAATACAAACCGGAGGAGCGCTTTTGTCTCTTCCATCAGCCGAATAAACTCAGGGTCAAGGTGACCGATAAGTGGGGTAGACAGGGCACGCAGTACTCGAGGATGGACGTTGCTCGGACCGGGGCCCAACAAGGTTCTGGGAGGCGGGGACAACTCACCACAGGTTTCCATATATTTCCTCTCGTGTCTGTTTTGACAGCTGACGAAAAAATCCCGGCCACGTTACCACGCCCGGACAAGTGGGAAAAGTCTGGGAGACTCTGATCTCCTCACGACACCACCGTGCTGCAGACAGCTAAAAAATATTCCCCCTTGGGCAGACAGCACGAAAGTTTTTTGTTACAACTCTGGGACACATCACTCTTTGATGGTGCCGGAATGAGTAAGGGCACATTTACTCATTCACGTAGGGGCGGGGGAGAGGGGACGTAATGACCGTGACGATTCGCCACATGCTAGCAGGGGATATCCCTCGCGTTGGGGCAGTCATGGTTAGTGCCTTTAACGACGTCTTTCGCCGCCACGGCTACCCCGAGCCGTTTCCATCGCCGGATGTCGGGACCTCTATTGCGCAGGGATATGTGCAGCTTGAGCCCAAGGCATGTTTCACCGCGCTCCGTGATGGACAGATCGTCGGGTCCGGGTTCATCCATCTCCGCGGCGCTACGGCCGGTATTGGCCCTATTACGGTTGATCCGATAGCGCAAGCCAAGGGGGCAGGGCGGGCACTGATGCATGCCGTGATTGAGGCGGGAGGCGGCTGTCCTTCGCTCCGGCTGGTACAAGATGCATTCAACGTTGTATCCTTTCCGTTGTATAGCCGGCTTGGTTTTGAGGCGCGTGAAACTATCGTTTCATTAGTTGGGCATCACATTCAGATGGACGTTCCGGGTGAGGTTGAAATTCGGGAGTGGCGGGCGGGGGATATCGAACCACTCGCTGAACTTGACGCGCATTTGACTGGTATCGCACGTGAACAAGATATTCGGTTTTTCCACGCCCAGCCGCCGCATATTGCCGCCTTTGTTCACGGGAAGCTAGTGGGCTATCTGTGTTTCCTCCGCACGGGGGCCGGGACGTTTTTTGGCCCTGCTGGGGCAACACAACCGTCGGTCTTACGAGCGTTGATTCTGTCCGCGGCCGAACGTGAGCAGGGGAAGGCCCTACGTATGCGTTTCCCCACACGGCATGCCGCATTATTACGAGAGTTGCTTGCCGGGGGCTTTCAGGTTGAAACCCTTCAGACATATATGGTTCGTGGGGCGTGGCAGCCCCCACCCGGGGTGGAGTTGCTGGCTCTCTTTCCGGAGGCGTTATAGGGCAGAATCCTGATCAAAGAAGTGTATATGCCGACACTCAATGGAACTGATCTTGGGCTTTTCCCCACAATGGGCGTTGGTTCATACGCCTCACCCTCGTGGTTGATTGCGACCAGGAGAGCCCTCCGAGCCGGAACTGCCGGCCCGGCAGATGTAGAAGAAGCTCTTCAAGACGCGGTGAGAATGGCAGTGTGGGACCAGGAAGAAGCCGGACTGGACATTTTGACTGATGGTGAGATCCGGCGTCAGCGCTTTCTGTGGAATGTGGTCGAAAAGCTCTCCGGACTCAATATGGTGCGTGCGCAACGCAAGCTCGGCATCATGAGCTATGATAGCGCGCCGCGTTTTGAGACAACCGAACGGGTCGGCGCACCCGACGGGTTCGGGTTGGTTGAGGAATTTACCTTTGTCCGGGCCCAGACCGATAAACCGCTCAAAGTCTGCTGCCCCGGTCCGCTCACGATCGCCATGCCCATCCGTCTCAAGCAGGGCTATCCGCAGGGCGACTATATGCCGCTGTTGTACGACTTGGCGGAGCTGGTGAACAGGGAGCTTCGAGGGGTTGTTGCGGCTGGGGCGACCTTTATTCAGCTTGACGAACCATCCGCGGTGGGGCGGGAGCCGGCTTTGTCCATCGAAGAAACAGTCAAGCTGTTCAACAAGACGCTGGAGGGGGTGGAGGCCAAAATCGCCCTGCACGTCTGCTTTGGCAACAATCAGGGCCGGCCGGCCATGAAACGGACGTATAAATCGCTGTTCCCCGGAATCCTTGACGTCAAGGTCGATCAATTTGCATTGGAATTTGCCAATAGGGAAATGGCAGAACTGGCGCTCTGGAGCCAATACGGTGATGAGCGTGAGTTCGCGGCTGGGGTGATTGATGTGAAGTCCATGTATCTGGAGACCGCGGAAGATGTCGCCGAGCGTATTCGTCTGACGCTTGAACATGTGAATCCGGACAAGCTCTACCTGACCTGTGATTGCGGTTTTTCTGCGTCGTCCCGAAATTTAGCCCGAGCCAAGCTGGCAGCTCTGGTCGCAGGAGCCCAGCTTGTCCGACGAGAGGTCAGTGGAGCGTAAATCATCCAAACGGTTTGTCCCATCCATCCCTGAGCCGCCTGGCTGGGATGAGGACTGGCCCGGCGAACAGCCGGTGGACGCCCTGCAAGAAGAGTCTCCTCTTCCCATGCCCGCCCCGCAGGTGACGATGGGAACGTGCGAGGTCTGGTGCATCAGTCCCGAAGGCTATGAATGCCGGCTGGAGATGCCGGTTGACGGCGCCGGCGGGATGGCCGCGGTGTTGACCGAGTTGGAAGCGATGGGGTTTACCTCTCGCCCGCCAAAAATAAAGCCGACTCCTCAGCAGCGTTCTTCGCAGCGTCCCCAGCCGCAGTCCCAACCGCAGCAGTATATTCCTCCTCCCCCCCAAACAGAGCCCAGTCCGCCGTGGTGTGACGATCATGGCTGTTCGTTCAAACTCTTTCGCAAAAACAGCCGGAGTTGGTGGGCGCATTATGACGAAGCCGGCGGCCGCTGGTGCAATTCTCCGATTCCCGTGCGGGGCGGAGGGTAGCGCTGCTCTCCTCCGCCCTACCCTTGGGCAATACCGGCGCTTCTCGCCCGTCTTGTGTCACTTCAGCGGAATGGCTGGCAAGCGCTTGAGAGTGCGATGTGCCGGGTCAACGGTAATACCGACGGATTCGAGGGCGGTTACTCCCAGGAGAGGTTCGGCGTTGTCCGGCCCAAAGTATAATGCGGCCGGCCGTGATTTCGCCCATAAACTCGATTTGCGCTAATCCGAACTCATCCTGCCGCACCGTTCCATCGGCGAGTTCATACGCCATCGTGCCGGTCGGTTGCCGACCCATCTTTTTGAGCGCAGCACCGGGAGCAAGCGAATCTGTCGCCCCTGTGTCAACAAGAAAGTCTGCCTCATAGGGCTGGCCAGAGGAACCTCTGCCTGTGGGGGTGACAGTGACGTGCCTTAAGCCCATAAGCAGATAGTCCATTCACCCGTCTGATTGCCGAGCGGCCCGCGGGTCCGAGAGCGCAGCTTCCACCCGTTCCAAACGCTGAAGAATTTCCTGTTGCGGATCGGCCCGCAGATAGCCCTGCTCGACCAGTTGGATAAAATTTCCCGCAACTTCATCGGCAGAAAGTGGCCCGTCGGGCTGGTACCACTGATACAGCCAGTTGCACATTCCGAGAATGGCAAACGAAACAAGCTTGGCCGGGAGAGGCGCGAGGCGGCCGGCTTCGATGCCCTTGGAAATAACGCCCTCAATGAGCCCGTCATATACCCGTCGTTCGGTTCGTGCCCGTTCGGCAATTTCCTCTGGCAGACTACTTTCTTCACTAAAAAAAACCGTAAGAAAATTTCGGTGGTCGGCCATGAGACGGACCTGATGCCGGATAATCTGACGGAGCTTTTCTTCGGGAGCTATGGGCTGGGAACAAATATGCCGCAGGTCGCGCTGAAAAATAGCAATTGAACGCTCAAACACACGAATGAGGAGTTCTCTTTACTGGGACAATAACGATACAGGGTGACGCGGGAGATGCCCAAGCGCTCGGCAATTGTTTCGAGCGTCGTTGCACGGTAGCCCTGTTCGCCGAAACAGTCTGCCGCGGCTTGTAGAATCGCTTCTTCGCGCAGGGCCTGCTTAAAAGAGTGAACGTCCCCAGCTTTTTTGTCTGATGGGAGGGGACGTTTACTCTATTCTCCCCCGAGCACATCCGTTCTTTGTGGCCATGCCCTGCGCTTACTGGATTCACCAGGTTCATGCAAGCGGCCTTCCGGTCTCACTATCTCTTGCGCTATCCGGTAAGGCCGGGGTAAGGAAGAAGAAGCATGAGAGAAGACCGATAAGGAGGAGCCAATGGCACACACCCACGTCTCAAAAGAAGCGATGCTGGAGCGCGTTGCACGCTTCAAGGAACTCAGGTCCAGCGCCCAGGCCTTTGTTGATAGTCAGATCCCAGGTCATGAACGGGATATCTATAATGTGATTGGCCGCGGTGTCACCGAGGATACGAATCTCAACCCGGCGATTACAGCGGTCCAGGACTTCAACGTCACCTATGTTGGTGCGAGTCCGGGGAAAGGCGCGGCCCTGCACAGTCACAGTACGGTTGAGGTGTTTATCCCGCTGTCAGGGCAGTGGTCTATCTACTGGGGAGATGAGGGGGAAGAAGAAGTGATCCTGGACGCCTGGGATACGGTATCCGTCCCGCCGGGCGTGATGCGCGGATTCAAGAATGTCGGCAGCGAAGACGCGCATCTGATGGCCATTCTGGGCGGAACCGATGCCGGTCACGTGGCCTGGGCTCCGCAAGTGCTTGAACAAGCACAGCAGACGGCGCTCAAGCTCGACGAGCAGGGGAATTTGCTGCCAAACGAATAGGGGGGGCAGTACATCCATTCGCCCGCTCGTCTGCGCTAGTGCTTCTCGAAATAGGCCCGCAGTGTGGCAAAGCTGAGACGCTGATGATACTCCAGTTCATCCTCAGGATAGCGATGCTCACGGCCGTAGACGCAGTGGTAACGGGCGTGACAGCGATCAATGCAATCGGTTGGGACGTGCAGACGATGCTGCGCACAGGAAGGAACGTCCCAACCCTTTTCAGCGCTGATGGCCTGGGCCGGGCAGGCTGCCAGACAAGGACGCTCAACGCAGGTCGGACACGGATCAAAGCCTTGGGCCACAGCAGGGACTGAGAGAGCCGGCAGAGCCTTCAGATTCTGGTCAATCAGAATAGCCGCCCGCAAGGCCATCCACGGACCATAGGTAGGATGAATCTGTAGGCCGAGTATGCTTGGCCCGGCCAAACCTGCGGCTTGCGCCAGGTGCCTGAACGATACGGTCAGGCCGCTGAAAAACTGAAACGGATAGATCAAGCGGTAACGAAGGCGAACCTCGTCCAGAAGCGGGGCAAGCCCGGCGCCAATAACTTCGACCGTGTAGTCGTCCAGAGGATGTTCATGCTGCTGGAGATAGCCTGGTCGAGTCTCGACATATGCCCGAAAGTGTTTCCAGAATGCTCCACCGCCATTCCCAATGACGACGATGGTCTCGGCCTCGGGAAATCGCTGGTTGATATGATACTGCGACGGAACCAAGGCTTCATAGTCAGCCCTCGCCGTCGTCCCGATGAGGTTGAGTCCTACAGGAGTGAGGGCTGCCGTGATGTCTTGAAGAAGAGTCATAGGTGTTTATTCCTCATACTGCACCCCAACCAGGAACAAGCCGTGCGGCGGTGCATTCAGTCCGGCCCGAGAGCGGTCGCGGGCCGCAAAGACGGCGGCAAATTCGTCTCTACTCAAGGCATCCCGGCCAACGTCTACTAATGTACCAACAATATTCCTGACCATATGGCGCAGAAATGAGCGGGCTTCGACAGTATACACGAGAAAATCGCGCTCGCGACAGACGGCGCTTCGCATCATTGTGCGCCACGGCGTTCGTTCTACGGAATCCGCGCCCTGAAAAGACGAAAAATTGTGATGCCCTATGAGCAAGGCCGCGGCCGCATTCATGCCTGCCTGATCCAAGGGATAGGGGATATGCCACGAGTAGCGGGCATACAGAGCCGATGGGGAGGGCCGGTTCCACAGGCGGTATTGATACGTCCGGCTCCGGGCGTCGTAGCGCGGATGAAACGTATCAGGCACCTCGCTGATCTCGTGGATAGCAATATCTGAAGGCAGAACCGAGTTCAGGCTGTGCCGGAAGCGCAGCAGGTTGAGAGGACGGGCTGACTGAAAGGTTGCGACTTGGCCCAGCGCATGGACTCCGGCATCCGTGCGTCCTGCTACCCGCACCCGCACGGGTGTGTTCAGAATCCGGGCTAATCCGGCTTCGAGCATCCCCTGAACAGTTGCCCCTTGGGGCTGAATCTGCCAGCCGTGATAGTTGGTCCCATCGTATTCGAGCAGCAATTTGTAGTGCACGGTGTGTATGGTGGGAAAGCTGTCTGCGCGTGGACAATCCAGGCACAAGAACAAGGCCCGCAATCAACGCGGGCCTGTATGTCTCAGCCTGTCAGTCCAGCAAGAGCTACTGCCCCAGCTTATAGACCTCAGCCACGTTTGCCCCGATGACCTGCTGCCGAGCCGTTTCGGACAGTGGTGTGACCAGCCGTTTCAGGGCCGGCATATATTGATCGCTGTGGTCCGGATGCGGGAAGTCTGAGGCCCAGAAGAATTTGTCGGCCCCGACGTATTCGATGATGTTCTGCAAGGCTTTTTCGTCCGGGTCGGCTGAAATCCAACACTGGCGCTGAAAATAAAAGCTGGGTTGCTCCTTGAGCTGCGTCGAATGGGCCAGCGGACCCTCAAACACGGCGTCCATCCGGTCGAGTAAATAGCCGATCCAGCCGGCCTGGGATTCGAGCACGACGGCCTTCACCGTGGGGAAGCGCTCGAACACACCGTAGTGAAAGAGCGACACAAACGCCTGCTGCACGTTTTGGGCGGCCAACACATCAAAATACCAGTTAAAGTCGATCGGTTCCGTTGGTATGAGTTCTTCAAACCGCCCGTGGGTCATAAATTGTATGGGTTCAAAGGTTGGATGCAGGGCAATGGGCACGTCCAACTCCTGCGCCTTTGCCCAGACCGGGTCATAGTCTGGATGCCCATGCGATTTCCTCGTCCAGGTAAACGGCGCGAAAAAAGCTCCTTTGCAACCGGCCTTGACCGCCCGCTCCAATTCTGTCGCCGCTTCGTTGGCATCCGTGCCGGACAGATGGGCGATGGGAATGAGGCGACCGCCCGACTCGGAGCAGAAGTCCACAATCCACCGATTATAGGCCCGGCAATAGGCGGCCGAGATTTCCGGATCCTGGACCTCACACTCCCATAACAGACCGATGGTGGGGTAGAGAATCGATTTTGCCAGCCCTTCGCCATTAATCCGCTCTACGCGTTCCTTGGCGTCCATTGAGCCGAACGGCGCGCCATCAATATAGCGGCGGTCCGGACCGGGCACGATATCCGGCTGGCCCATGGCGCCCAGAATACCGGGGAAACCGCGCTCGCACAGCCGGGACGGTTTGCCATCAAACTCAAAATACTCCCAGCCTTCGTCGTCCGTTTTAATCCGAATGGCCCGCTCGCGGTATTGGGGCTCAAGATACTGCTCCCACAAATCGGCCGGCTCCAAAATATGGCCATCACAATCGATTGATCCTTCAAGGCTGACTTCACCGTTTGCTGCTGACATATAAATCTCCTTTTTTTGTTCTGCTGTCCCCGCTCGAATTCCCTCTCCTTACCGAGAATCCGGCTGAAATACTAGCCGGCCACCGGACGGTGCGCAGGGCGCGCCCTACAGGACTACATGAACATCTTTTCTCCATCTCATGGCCCACGCCCTAGTCCTCTCACCGGAGAACTGGTAAAGGGAGCAGCAGTCTGAATTGGAAGACAAGGAGCGTGTCGCATGCTTGGGACATTATTAGGAATAGGCGTTGGGGCGGCAGTATTCGTCGGAGCCTGGTCTGCCGCGGGTTTGGGAGAAGGCCATGTTTCAACAGGGGCAATGACGTTAGGCGTCTTAGGTGCACTCAGCGTGGCCGTGTTTGTCTCACTCCTCGCCAACGCCGGCCATCAAGAGCCAGAGTAAGGGTTGACACAGATCCCTTTCCCCTAGGTCTCTGTTTTGACTCTGCGCGAAATCGGTACGCTCAAGCATGGCTCGTTTAGCCATGCGAGGGCCTCTGTCGCACTCGTAAATCGCTCAGTCTTGCCTGTCGCTCTATCCTTTTGAGCCCTCCGCTTCCTGTGTGTCGGCTTGTTTGTAGATTTCATGGCTGATCTTCAGGCGGATAAGGTCTTGATAGAGGCGATAGGGACTGATGACCTCGGTTGGCTTGCCTTGGGCGTTGACAACGATTTTAGCCTTGCGCGTAATAACGTCTGCCCGCATAGTATGTTTTCCCCATGACTCGCTGTATGCAGCATGCTCTCCATAAGCAGAAGGCTCAAGCGAGGAGACTGACCGAAATCGTCGGTATTCCGCACACCTCCGGGATTGACAGGCGAACGGCGGGGCGGGTAAATACTTCACGTACTTCACGCGAAAGTGGCGGAATTGGCAGACGCGCAGGATTCAGGATCCTGTGGGGTAAAACCCGTGGGGGTTCAAGTCCCCCCTTTCGCATAAGTCAGGGGGCTTTTCTCACACAGAGGGAAGCCCCTTTTTACTGGGATTCTGCTACAACAGACCTCCTATCTCATAGTGTGAGTCTGCTTTCCCAAGGAGAGAGTTGATGCCAAACGAACTGGCAACCCAATACGACCCGGCCGGACTGGAAAAAACGATTATACAGCGCTGGGCCGAGACCAAGCCCTTTGCGGCTACGCCGGACGACAACGCTCAACGCTATGTGATCATGATGCCACTGCCGAATGTCACCGGCGCGCTGCACATGGGACACGCCGTGGACAACGTCATGCAGGACATGCTGACCCGCTGGCATCGCATGCTGGGAGATAACGCGCTGTGGATGGCCGGGACGGATCACGCGGGTATCGCTACGCAAGCCGTTGTTGAAAAGCGTCTGTTCGAGCTGGAAGGCAAAACGCGCCATGATGTTGGCCGCGAGGCTCTGGTAGAACGCATCTGGGACTGGAAAGAGCAGTACCAAGCCCGCATTGTCAGCCAACAGCAGGCCATGGGCTGTTCGTGCGACTGGGACCGCCAGCGCTTTACCATGGATGCAGTCTGTGCGCGGGCCGTGCAGTGGACGTTCTTTCATTTGTTCCGTGACGGACTTATTTTTCGGGGCACGCGCCTGGTCAACTGGGACTGTCATTTGCAAACTGCGGTCGCGGATGACGAGATTGTGTATGAAACCACACAGGGGCATTTCTGGCATCTGCGCTATCCCATCATTGATCCTCAGCCGGGCGAGCCGGAATATGTCGTGGTGGCTACGACGCGGCCTGAAACCATGCTGGGCGATACGGCGGTGGCCTGCCATCCCGACCCGCGCGGAACGCTGGAAGCACTTATTCGCAAAACACAGGAACGCCTGACCCGAGCCAGCCAAAAAGAACGCGGCGAGTTGGAAGCGGAAGTGGCCCGGCTCGAAAAACGACGCGAGACGCATCTGCCGCGACTTGAACAGCTCGCCGCCATGGCCAAAGCCGGTCGTATGGTTCGACTGCCGCTCCTGGAGCGCCCGATTCCGCTCATCTGCGACGAATGGGCAAAACCCGAATTAGGCAGTGGTTGTGTGAAAATCACCCCAGGCCATGACCCCAATGACTACGACGTATGGGGCCGTCACACAGAAGAGATCGGTATTATTAATATTCTTCGTGTTGATGGTTCTTTGAATGCCAGTGCCGGGTCGTACCAAGGACTTGACCGCTTTGAGGCCCGAGACAAGGTTGTTCAGGATCTGGACGCTCAAGGCTTACTCGAAGCCATTGAAGATCGAGAAATCGAAATCGGCCACTCAGACCGATCCAAGACTCCGGTTGAGCCGTATCTGTCAGAACAGTGGTTCGTGCGCATGGGCGATGTGGACGGTGGGGTGGTGTGTGGCCGCGGGACCGACAATGAATTTGTTGCCCCCGGATTAGCCCAGGCCGCGATTGACGCCGCGGAAGGGCAATGGCGCTCGCCTACGGGCAAGAACGTTTCTTTTCACCCGGACGTTCGTTACCGCAATACCTATATCAATTGGCTGGCAGAGAAGCGTGACTGGTGTATCAGCCGTCAGCTCTGGTGGGGACATCAGATCCCGATCTGGTCAGGCAGCTTCCAAGGCCAGGCGTTACAGGACCAACTTGCCTGGCTCGCACCGTATTTGAGGCGTGAAGATGTTGTCGCCCGCTTACAGACGAGCGACACGAACGAACGTATTGATCCGGATACGCCAAATACGCCGGCTAGTATGGCTCGACAGATCGCCGACGATACGCAGGGGCAAATTCAAGGAAAAATCTTGGTGTGTTTGCGTGAGTCGCCTCGTCAGGAAGACGTTGTGAGAGACCTGGAAGCAGCCGGTTTTGTGCGTGACCCCGATGTGCTGGATACCTGGTTTTCGAGCGGATTGTGGCCGCATAGCACCCTGGGCTGGCCCGACCCCAACACGGCGGCCATCGAAGCCGGCCAGGCGTCCTTGGGGAAACGTAACGGCTCTTCCGATTGCCTGTCGTATTACTATCCAGGCTCGTGCCTGGTGACCGGGCGCGACATCATTACCTTATGGGTCGCCCGTATGGTCCTCATGGGTCTGTATAACTTGGGCGATGTGCCGTTCACCGATGTCTTTATCCATGCCACGATCCTGGATGGCAGAGGTGAACGGATGAGCAAGTCGAAAGGCAATGGCATTGATCCGGTGGATATTATCGAACGCTACGGCTGTGATGCCATGCGCTATGTCCTGTGTGAGATGCAGACCGGCTCGCAGGACATACGCCTGCCCATTCAAGCCATATCGCCGTTTAGCAATGAACCTGTAGACCTGGCAAAGGCCAAGCACGGAAGCAGTATTTTTACCTATGTGTGTCCTAAAACTGGCAAAGAATTTGATGTGCTCGGCACCATGCCAGACATCCCGTCGGCCAAGCTGATCAGCGAACGCTTTGAGGTGGGACGCCACTTCTGTAATAAGCTGTGGAACGCGGTGCGGTTTGCCTTGCTCAATCTGGAGCAGGCGTCTTTTGTGGAACGCAAGCCGGCTGCACTGCCGTTTGAGGATCGTTGGATATTATCCCGCCTGACGCGGACAATCGTCGAAGTGCAGCAACAGCTTGAAGCCTATAATCCGTCTGCTGCCATCTCGGCTGCGCGTGATTTTTTCTGGTCAGAACTGTGCGATTGGTATCTGGAAATGATCAAGCCGCGCCTGCGTGAGGGCGGCGAAGCCGACAGCGCCCGACAGGTCCTGGCCTTCTGCATTGATCAGACGCTGCGGCTGTTTCATCCGTTTATTCCTTTTGTGACTGACTTTTTATGGCAACGGTTGAATGAACATGCTGCCCCGCGCGGGATTGAGAGCCAGCTTCAGACGCCAGACACGATATCTTACGCGCCGTGGCCGCAGCCGAATACGAACTGGCACAATGAGCAACTGGAACAACAGGTAGATTTTTTACAGAGCGTCATTCGTGCCATTCGCGACATTCGCAGCCAGTACACGGTACCGCCCAAACAGCAGGTCCAGGTCCGCATCAAAGTCGCGGGTGAAACGCCGGATATCCTGAACGAAGGGCTGATACACATTCAAGGTTTGGCTGGGGCCGAGTCAGTTGAGATTAGCGCGGATGCCGAGCGGACGCGCGATTCCGCGACCGCGGTTGTGGGCGAACTTGAGGTCTATGTGTTGGGTGTCATCGATGTAGACAAAGAACGGGCACGCTTGAACGGACAGATCAAAAAGCTGAACGGTACGCTTGAGGGCGTCCGGAAAAAGCTCGGCAACGAGAAATTCCTGTCACGTGCCAATCCCGAAGTAGTAGAAAAAGAGCGCTCCAAGTTAGCAGATATGGAGTCGCAGTTGAGTACGCTCAACGAGAATCTTGCCGTGTTGGGGTAAACGCTTGACGCCCAGTAGAGGGCTTTATAGGCTACTGGGGCAACATGGTCATCCAGTAGCAGGTGGACCGGTAAAAACCATGAGGAACTCCAATGACTCCACAATTTCTTGTTGATGCGAACGGACAAAGAACCGCCGCCGTTTTGCCGCTTCAGGACTTCCGGGCTCTGGTCGAGCGCTTAGAAGAGTTGGAAGACCTTCGGCTCATTGAAGAACGAAAAAATGAGCCGACCATTCCCATTTCCTCCCTGGAGGACCTTCTAGCCGATGTTGAAGCTAGCGATTAAACGCGGTGTTTTGAAAGACCTGCGTTCGTTGCCGAAAGATGTCAGAGGCCGCGCCGCGCTCTCGATACTCGAACTGGCCACGTCGCCTTCCCCTCAAGGGGCTGAAAAGTTGAAAGGATACGAGTGACTGTATCGTATCCGTGTTGGCGATTATCGCATCGTTTACGAAATCACCGGAGAAGACGTGACAATTGTTGCTGTCAGTCATAGGAAAGACGTTTATCGCGATCTTAAATAGCTGTCATTGATCGGAAAACGCACTGCCATTTGCCTATGGCCACTCGGCAACTCCTACCGAAGCAGATTCCAGCAATCTCATGAAGCCCGGGAGTCGGCCCCTCAAGAATGCAAGCTGGGCTTTCTCAAAGACAAGATCGATCCCAGAGTCGAGCCGTTCGATGTCGAGAAGTTCAGGAGTGCGCCCTGTGACCCGTCGCTACGGGATTGATCCCTCAGTACCGTAGGTCGGCTTAGCGTAGCGTAAGCCGACAAGGAGCGTACGGGCAAGGAGCAGGTCTCACGGTCCCTGTGAACAATTCAAGTTGTTGAATGCGAGGGAGGGGAATCGAACCCCTCCGACGTTTCTCTTGGTCCAGCGAATACTTTGGCAATTGATAATCTCTCGCTTGGATTGAAGGCTAACCCACCAGGGCCTCACAGAAACGCCGCTTCGCACCTTGCGTATGAACTAACGATTGAGTCTTTCATAAGAACCTCCTTAAGAATGTTTACGGAGACGCTAACTTCCAACCCAAACAAGATACTCACAGTTGCCTCGATAATCGCCTTTACGACCAAGTCTTCGCCGCCAGCAGACGGACCGAATCTCACCTACTAGACTTCACCTCGTTTCATCCCTGATATCCTTGGCCGTGTCCTCTACCCACTCTGTCGCTTCGGCTAAGGCTTCGTCGACCCCGGTGGCAGTGAAGACCTTAACGGCGTGGTGAGTGTCAAATGGGGGCGCGGCCATGTGCCCTCTCCTATGTTAAGCAGCCTCAGCCGTCAACGGCGAAACGGTCAGTCTCGAAGTCCATTGGCACACCCTCACCTTGTTTCGGCGTCTCCGGCTGTATACATTCCTAGGCCATGTATCCATTTGATCACCCGGCTGTGGACCGGCTGATTCGTCTCGCGCTGGAAGAGGACGTTGGTCGGGGCGATGCGACCACACGAGCGACTATTCCCAGCAATCAGGCGGCGCGTGGAAAAATCACGGCCAAGACCGATGTTGTGCTGGCAGGACTGCCGTTAATCGCAATGGTGTTGGCGCAGACGGATAAGACGGCTGGGGTCCGCTTGCTCGCGGAAGAGGGGAGTCAGGTTCCAGTTGGGACGGTTGTTGCCGAGGTGTGGGGACAGGCGGTCGGACTGCTCACGACGGAACGGACCTTGCTCAATCTCTTGCAACATCTCTCCGGGGTTGCAACCCTGACTCGAAAATTTGTTGATGCCGTGGTTGGAACACAATGCACAATTATTGATACCCGAAAAACTCTGCCCGGCCTGCGCTTGTTGGATAAATATGCGGTTGTTCAGGGTGGGGGAAGAAATCACCGGCTTGGGCTTGATGATGGGGTGTTGATCAAAGACAATCACATTGCTGTCTGTGGTGGGGTGGGTGCTGCCGTACGCCAAGCGCGGAGTCAGGCGTCAACGTGGTTACGCATCGAAGTTGAGTGTACAACCGTGGCTGAGGTCGAAGAGGCACTCGACGCCCAGGCAGACATCATTCTGCTGGATAATATGACAACCCTTCAGATGAACGAAGCCGTGCAACTGATACGTGGGCGGGCCTTGGTTGAAGCCTCAGGAAATATGTCTCTTGAGCGGGTCCGTGAAGTGGCCGAAACGGGGGTGAATTTTATCTCGGTCGGTGTCCTGACGCATTCAACTCCTGCCGCAGATCTCAGTATGGCTGTGACATGTGAGGCGGAGTCCTAGTGCTGAGAGCGCTGCCCTATGGATGACCTTCCTGACCAAGGCTTTGAGACTGCCCTGCTGTCTCAGTTATCCCAACTATCCCAATCTGCGACACGTGTGCTTGGTCGCCGGCTTCATTTTTTTGACAGCATTGATTCTACCAATGTGTCTGCTGCTAGACTGGCACGAGAGGGTGCCGCCGAGGGAACGATTGTGATCGCCGATGCGCAAACCGGCGGCAAAGGCCGATTAGGGCGCAGTTGGGTTTCGCCGCCTGGGGTGAATCTCTATCTGTCGGTTATTCTCCGACCCCGGAAACCGGCCTCATCCGCACCGCAATTAAGCTTGCTGGCCGCTGTGGCAGTGGCGGAAGCCATCGCCCAACAGACCCAGTTGGTTCCATCCATAAAATGGCCCAACGATGTCCTTGTCTCAGGAAAAAAGGTGTGCGGCATCCTGACTGAGCTGCAGGCCAAAGGCCAGCAGCTCAGGGCAGTCATTATAGGTATTGGAGTCAATATTAACGCCCCGCTGGCTTCATTTCCCGAGGAGCTGCACGATAAAGCATCCTCTCTCTTCCTGATGCGTGGAGAGCCGGTTGACCGGGCGGCGTTTACTGCGAGACTGTTGACCCATCTTGAGAAATTATACGTTCTGTGGCTAGAAGAAGGGTTCCTGGTAGTGGGCGCAGCCTGGGAAGGCTATGCCCCTGAGCTGCTGGGGAAACCGATCACGGTGACAACGCCTGAGGGGACACTATCAGGGACGGCCCTGGGCCTTGACCGGGATGGCGCGCTCCTGGTGCAAACGGAATGCCCGGCAGGAAGCCTGGAGGGAAACTTGGCCGGGCAGGGGGAGCAGCCCCACCGCGTCCGTCGTATTCTGGCTGGAGATGTGACTGTGGTGGATGGGTATCGAAAGACTGACACAGTGAACTGATTGAGCTGATTGAAGTGGACCCTCATGATACTCGCCGTTGATGTGGGTAATACGCATACGGTAGCTGGTCTCTACACTCCGGACGACCTGGCCTATCACTGGCGCTTTGTGACTGAGGCTGAGCGGACGGCAGACGAGTATGGGGTATTGCTGCAAAGCTTGTTTACGGCCCGTGCCCTCAGCCTCTCGTGCGTGGCTGGCATTATTGTGTCGAGCGTTGTGCCGGTAATGGTGAAAACGCTCGAAGAGCTCGCCCAGAAGTATTTTCAGCTCACCCCGCTCATTGTCGGTCCCGGCATCAAGACCGGGATGCCGATTCTGTATGATAACCCCCGAGAGGTTGGGGCCGATCGTATCGTGAATGCGGTTGCGGCCTATGAACGCTACCGGACCGCCACGATTATTGTCGATTTCGGGACCGCCACCACCTTTGACTACGTGACGCAAGCCGGAGAGTATCTGGGCGGGGCGATTGTGCCGGGCGTGGGGATTTCCCTGGATGCCTTATTCCATAAAACGGCTAAACTCTACCGCGTGGAATTGGTGAAGCCGCCTAAGGTTGTCGGCCGCAATACGGTCAACGCCATCCAATCGGGCATCTATTATGGCTACACGGCTCTGGTTGATGGAATGGTGGAGCGCATTCAGCACGAAAATGGCGAGCAGGCACGCGTGATCGCGACGGGTGGATTTGCCCAACTGATCGCGGCAGAATCGAGGACAATTGAGGATGTTGACGAGTTCGTGACCCTTGAGGGGCTGCGGATTCTGTATGAACGCAATCATTAAGAGCGTAAAGGAGGGAAATATGGCCGCTGATGATATCCGGCGCATCCGAACCATCGGACTGCTGGCTGAAGGGAGCGCCGGGAAGACGACCTTAGGCGAAGCGCTCTTGTACGCCGCCGGCGAGACAACCCGCCAGGGGCGTGTGGAGGATGAAAGCTCGGTACTCGACTTTGAGCCTGAGGAAATGCGACGGAAAACGACCCTGTCAACGGCTTTCCATACGCTGAGCTGGGAGAAGCACGACATTTGTTTAATCGACCCGCCTGGATATGGGAATTTTTTGCCGGACACCCGCTATGCCATGGAGGCGATGAGCGGAGCCATATTCGTCGCCAGTCCGACCGGTCAGCTCAAGGTCGAGAGTGAACGGGTGTGGAATTGGGCCAAGGATATGGATCTTCCTCGAATCGTTTGTCTGTCCCGGATGGACCGCGAGGAGGGAGAATTCGGCGCGGCTATCGATGCCCTGAATAGTGCTCTTGAGACCACCCTGACCCCGATTCAAATTCCGATTGGCTCTCAGGCCGACTTTCGGGGCGTGGTTGATCTGCTGTCCATGCAAGCCCTGATGTTTCAAGGTGATAAGGGTGAAGTCAGTGTAGAGACCATTCCCGCCGATCTCCAAGGCCAAGCGGATGAATATCGTGAAAAGTTGATTGAGGCGGTCGCAGAAACAAACGACGATCTCCTGACACGCTATCTTGAGGGCGAGGAGTTGAGTGCGGACGACATTACACACGCATTAGCTGAAGGGGTGGCTGCCGCCCAGATTTTTCCTGTGCTGTGTATCTCCGGGAGCCAGACTTTGGGCATCCAGCCGGTGTTGAACGCAATGGTTGACCTGCTGCCGTCGCCAGCCTCGCGTACCAGCGTGACCTGTACCAATCCGAAAAACCAGCAAGAAGTTGAGCGCAGCCCTGATCCGACAGCACCTTTTACCGCCCGCGTGTTTAAGACAGTTGACTCGCAGGCCGGCAAACTGGCTCTCTTCTGTGTGATTTCCGGAAAAGTGGACAGCGACTCGGTCGTATATAATGCGACCCGCGATGCCAAAGAACGTATTGGCCAGTTGTTTCATCTCAAAGGAAAAAAGCAGGAACCTGTGGCCACGGCACTGCCGGGCGATGTCATCGGTGTGGCCAAGCTCAAAGAGACGCATACCGGCGATACGCTCTGCGACGAAAAAGAGCTTGCTCTTCTGCCCCCATTAGTAGAATTCAATCCGGCGATCTCGTTCGCCCTGGAGCTCAAGTCTCGCGGCGATGAAGAAAAGATTATGGCCTCATTGGACCGACTCAATGAGGAAGACCCGGCCCTCAAAGTGGACCGGGACCAGCAGTCCAACGAGATCCTTATTTCCGGGGCGGGCCAACTCCATATTGAGGTTGTCGTAGAAAAACTGAAGCGGAAATACGGAGTTGAAGTTGAGCTGAAAGCGCCCAAGGTTCCGTATCGCGAAACCATTACCGGCAAAACCGAGGCCCAGGGACGCTTGAAGAAACAATCGGGTGGGCGCGGCCAGTTTGGTGATACCTGGTTGCGCGTCGGGCCCCTGGCGCGTGGGGCAGGTTTTGAATTCATCAACGGAATAAAAGGTGGGACTATTCCTCGTCAGTATATTCAGTCAGTTGAAAAAGGGGTGGTTGATGCCTTGGGCAAAGGGTTTTTGGCCGGTTATCCCATAGTGGATGTCCAGGTAGCGCTGTATGACGGCTCCTACCATGAGGTAGACTCCTCTGACATGGCGTTTCAGATTGCCGGCTCTATTGGCATCCAAAATGCGCTGGAAAAGGCCAAGCCGGTGCTGCTGGAGCCCATTATGCACCTCGATATCACTGTTCCGGAGGAGTATATGGGTGATATCAGTGGAGACATCAATCGGCGACGTGGCAGACTGGTGAGTGTCGACGCCAAGGGCCATAGCCAGATCATCAAGGCGTCCGTTCCCATGGCTGAGATATTAACCTATGCGCCTGATTTACGTTCCATGACAAGTGGCCGCGGCACCTTTGAGGCTGGCTTTTCGCACTACGAAGAAGTTCCTCATCATCTGACGGAAAAAATCATTCAAGAGAGCAAGCGGGCCAAGTGAAGAAGCTCATCATTAAGCCTATGCAAGCGTCTGAGGAGAGCCCGGGCCTCTCCTCACGGCATGAGATGAGACGTTGACAAACTCACTCGGGCTGTACTAGAGTTCCCTTTCTCTTTTATTTCCAGGAGGGTTGCTTATGGATGTCAAAGAAGAAGAGCTGATCCGTTCCCTACTCGATACCGACCCTGAACTTCGCCAACACTACGAGGAGCACGCCCAGCTCAAACAGCGCCTCCAAGAACTCAGAGAAAAACCCTTCCTGACTGAAGAAGAAGAGGTTGAGGAAAAAACGATTCAAAAACAAAAACTTGCCGGCAAAGATCGCATAATGGAAATCCTCGCACGCCACAAACAACAAGCAGCATAACTGAGCGCCGCCGCGTTCATTGTTGCGACTCTCTTGGGCGCGCCTCATCCCCTCCGTATGTTGGGTCGTCGCCCGGCTAAACGCTTCCTTACTCAGAAGCTCGTTGAACGACAAGACCTATGCGTCATACAATCTCTATTTTGGTCGAGAACGAATTCGGTGTTCTGGCTCGGGTCGCCGGACTCTTTAGCGGGCGTGGCTTTAATATCGACAGCCTGACCGTGGCAAAGACCCTGGACCCATCGTTGTCTCGTATCACGCTCGTTACGGAAGGCGATGATCAGATTGTCGAGCAGATTACGAAGCAGCTCAATAAGCTGATCTGTGTCATCAAAGTCAGTGATTTCCAGGACACGCCCCATGTCGAGCGCGAAATGGCGCTCATTAAGGTTGCGGCAGACGAACGGACGCGTGGCGAAATCCTGAATATCATCAATATATTTCGAGCCAAAGTGATTGACGCCGGCCCCCGCTCTTTTGTGATTGAAGTGACCGGTGATGAGGGCAAGATCACTGCCATCTTAGATTTGCTCAAACCGCTTGGTGTGAAAGAGACTGTGCGAACCGGAAAGGTCGCTGTTCAGCGTGGGCTCCAGACGCTATCCGCAATGACTGCGGACAAGACACTGGAGCTCAGGAGGAAAATACAAAAGGAGAACGTAGCATGAGCATGAATATTTATTATGACAACGACGCAGACCTGTCCCTGCTCAAGGGAAAGAAAATTGTCATCGTCGGATACGGCAGTCAGGGCCACGCCCACGCCCTCAACCTGCGTGACACTGGTATGGATGTCCGCATTGGGCTACGCAAGGACAGCGGCTCCTGGAAAAAGGCCGAGGAGGCCGGCTTTGTGGTGCAGGAGGTCGGAGCGGCTTCGGCTGACGCGGATATCATCATGATCCTGACGCCCGACGAGGTTGCCAGCGAGATGTATGCGTCTGATATTCAAGCCGGTCTCAAAGCCGGCAAATACCTCGCTTGTGCGCATGGCTTCAATATCCACTTTAAGAAAATTGTTCCGCCTGAAGAGGTGAACGTCTTCATGGTTGCCCCCAAAGGTCCCGGCCATCTTGTCCGGAGTGAATTTGAGAAGGGCCGTGGGGTGCCCTGCCTGATCGCGATTGCGCAAGACCCATCCGGAGATACCAAGGCGGTGTCCATGGCCTATGCGTCGGCCATCGGCGGGGGACGCGCTGCGATTTTAGAGACCTCGTTCAAGGAAGAGACCGAGACCGATCTGTTTGGAGAACAGACCGTCCTGTGCGGTGGCGTGACCGAACTCATGCGGGCCGGTTTTGAGACCCTGGTCGATGCCGGCTATGCGCCGGAGATGGCCTATTTCGAGTGTCTGCACGAAATGAAGCTTATTGTGGATCTCATTTATGAAGGTGGGATCACCAATATGCGCTACTCTATCAGCAATACGGCGGAGTTTGGGGATATGACACGTGGGAAACGAGTCATTGGGAACGAAACCCGTGAAGCCATGAAGGGCATATTGGCCGATATTCAGTCCGGGAAGTTTGCGGATGAGTGGATCAATGAGTACCGTTCCGGCTTGCCGCGCTTCAATGCCCTGCGCAAAGAGGGGGCGAGTCATACCGCCGAAATTGTTGGTGATAATCTGCGCGGCATGATGCCGTGGCTGCAGCAAGACCGGCTGGTTGATAAGGCCAAAAATTAAAATGCCCTTCATGTGAGCGGGGGAGACTCGTCTCCGCTGTTTCTCCTGAGTCGCTCTCCTGGGAACTATGCATTTTGCGCGTGAAGGATGGCCGTGGATTACCGGGCTGGGAGTGTGCTCTTTTGCGCTTGGACTCCTCGAACTTCAACCTCTGGGCTGGGTCGTGCTGGGGCTGACCCTGTTTGTGGCCTTTTTCTTTCGTGATCCTGATCGCGAAATTCCCGACGGGACAGGCTTGATTGTCTCTCCCGCTGATGGGCGCGTGGTAACGGTTGAGCCGCTCGCGCACGGGAAGTACACCTCGGAGCAGCCCTCCTCTCGAATTGGTATTTTCTTGTCTCCGCTGAACGTGCATATCAATCGCGTACCGGTCGCCGGCCAGGTCACCCAGGTTCAGCATCAGCCTGGTAAATTTCGTGCGGCGTTTGCCGGTGATGCCGCAGAAGTCAATGAGCAGAACGCGGTCAGTATTCAGGATGCACACGGCCGCCGGGTTGTCCTGGTCCAGATTGCCGGTATGCTGGCCCGGCGTATTGTCTGTCGTCTCACGCGCGGCGAGCAGGTTCAACAAGGCGACCGGTATGGTATGATCATGTTGGGTTCCCGGGTTGATGTGTACTGTCCGGCAGAGGTGCAATTGAAAATAGCAGTCGGACAACGAGTCAAGGCCGGAGAGACGGTGATCGGCGAATACCCCGCCGTTCCTGAGATGTAACCGGGAGATTTCCTGTGGCTATGCAGACACGCGAAAAAGTCCGAGGGCTGCCAACCCGTAAAAAAATACGTCCGCCCCTGCGCAAGGGCGTGTATTTGCTGCCCAATCTTTTTACTACGGGCGGACTGTTTTGCGGGTTTTACTCCAGCATTGCCACCTTGCAGGGAGATTTCCGGGTTGCGGCAACCGCGGTCCTGATCGCGCTGATCTTCGATACCCTTGATGGCCGTATTGCCCGTATGACAAAAACCTCCAGCCGCTTTGGCGCGGAATACGACTCCCTGTCCGACCTGGTAGCTTTTGGGGTTGCCCCTGGTTTGTTGGCCTACCGCTGGGCACTGGAGCCGTGGGGTGCGTGGGGGTGGTTGGCCGCAGCATTATATGTTGTATGCGGTGCCCTCCGTCTGGCTCGCTTCAATGTACAAATTGGAGTGGTGGATAAGGAGAGTTTTGTTGGTCTGCCGATCCCGGCCGCGGCTACCGTCATCGCTACGACTATTTGGATGTATTATTACCTTGGGGGTGAAGGCGCGACGAGTAAGCACGTGACCCTCCTGCTGCTGGTGTATGTTCTGGCCGGCCTGATGATCAGTACAATTCGTTATGCGAGCTTTAAAGATCTGAATCTACGCGCCCGTCAACCGTTTGGCCTCCTGGTCGCGGGTATCATTCTTTTACAACTGACCATCGCCGAGCCGCAGATCATGTTGTTCACTATTACCGGGGTCTATGCTGTGTCCGGCCCGGTCGGTATGGTGTTTCGCCTGTGGAAGCGTCATCCGTCAGAGGAAACAGAGCCCGAGGTTGCCCGTGTCCAACCGCAACTGATACGTGAACACTCGCAGCAGTCATCTTCACTTGACAATGAGAAAAAGGGTTCGGTATAACAAGAGACACATGAGCAACATAACGAAGCTTGAAACTTCAGGTCTCCTACTTGGCCTCCTGCTTAGCATCCCGCCTGAGGGATCCGAGGGAGGTGTGTAGGCCACACCAGACTCTTGGAGGCCACGGGCGGAATATCTGATCCGTGGCTTCTTGTTACAGAGGGCTGCGGGTATACTCGCAGCCCTTTTTCTTTATAGGGACAACACTGAGGAGGACGCTATGGAACGCGAAGTTGTAAAGATTTTTGATACCACGTTGCGCGATGGCGAGCAGTCGCCTGGCGCGACCATGAATATTGAAGAAAAGGTCATGGTCGCCGCACAGCTCGAAAAGCTCAATGTGGATGTGATTGAGGCCGGCTTTGCCGCGTCGTCAGAGGGGGACTTTGAATCGGTCCGGCGCGTTGCCGAGCTCGTCTCAACGCCTATTGTCCTGAGTTTAGCGCGCACCAAGGAGGACGATATTCGACGTGCCATTCAGGCGGTCGAGAAGGCCAAGCACCCTGGGGTGCATATTTTTATTGCAACCTCCGATATCCATCTCAAACATAAACTCATGATGAGCCGTCAGGAGTGCATCGACGCAGCGGTCTGGGCGGTCGAATATGCGAAAAAGCATCTTGACTATATCGAGTTTTCGGCTGAAGATGCCTCCCGCACCGATCGTGACTTTCTGGTCCAGATTTTCGGCGAAGTCATTCAGGCCGGCGCAGTGACCATTAATGTCCCAGATACCACAGGCTATGCGATCCCCCACCAGTTTGGTGTCCTGTTTCAGTATCTGCAGGAAGAGGTTCCCGGCGGAAGAGACGTCACGTGGAGTGCCCACTGCCACAACGATTTGGGCCTGGCCGTCGCGAACTCCTTGGCCGCTATTGAGAACGGTGCCCGCCAAGTGGAGTGTACTATTAATGGGATAGGTGAACGCGCGGGCAATACGTCCATGGAAGAAGTGGTCATGGCGCTCAGAACGCGAGAGGATGTGTTCGCCAATATCAAAACCCATGTGGTGACTGAGCAGATTTACCCCTCCAGTCAACTCTTGTCTCAGATTACCGGCATTACCGTTCCCATCAATAAGCCGGTTGTGGGCGATAATGCCTTTGCCCACGAGGCCGGCATTCACCAGGACGGCGTCCTGAAATACAAGTTGACCTACGAAATTATGCAGCCCCAGACAATCGGATTAGACAGCAATAGGCTCGTCTTAGGCAAACACTCGGGTCGTCACGCCTTTATTGAGCGGCTGAAATTCCTGGGCATTGATTATACGGGGACGGATATGAATAAGGCCTTCGTGCGCTTTAAGGCCTTGGCCGACAAGAAAAAGAACATATACGACGAAGACCTGATTGCGATTGTGATGGAAGAAACGGCCCGTATCCCTGAGAAGTACGAGCTGCTGTATATGAATGTCACCTCATCCAGCATGGCGGTTCCGCATGCGACCGTCAAGATGAGAGTGAATGGAGAGGAGCAAATTGAAAACGCCTCTGGCGATGGCATGGTTGATGCCTGCTATAAGGCGATTGCTCAAATTGCTGAAATGGACGTGCAGTTAGAGCGCTACTCGGTCAAAGCCATTACCGGCGGGACAGACGCCCAAGGCGAGGTCTCGTGTCTCCTGCGCAAAAATGGAACATCAGTGAATGGTCAAGGGTCCCATACTGACATTATTATGGCCAGCGCCTTGGCCTTTACCAATGCGCTCAATAAATTTGCTCAGATAGAACGCTACGGAGACCGGTCCGGCGCTCATCGCGAAGGGCCATAAATCTGCGCTGAGCGACCACAGGCGGGATGAGAATCAAGGGGTGGCCCTACGGCCGCCCCTATTTGCTTGTGCTCCTGTTTGTGATGGACTTGACCGACGAAAAGGAGAACGCAATGGCGCATAATATTGCAGTATTTGGCGGTGATGGCATTGGTCCCGAAGTGATGGGTGAGGCCACGGCAGTCCTCAAGATTGTCGGGCCGCGATTTGGCATTGACTTTTCATTTGAGCCGGCTTTGGCCGGAGGCTGCTCTATTGACGAACACGGAGTCGCCCTGACGGATTCGGCTCTGCGGGTAGCCAAAGCAAGCGATGCGGTCCTGCTCGGGGCCGTAGGCGGACCCAAATGGGATGACCCGAAAGCCTCGGTCCGACCCGAACAAGCCATTCTCGGGCTGCGCAAAGAGCTTGCACTCTTCGCCAACTTGCGGCCGGTCCAAGTCAACCGCCATCTGCTGCATGCGTCAACGTTGAAACCCGAAGTATTGGAAGGCGTCGATCTGATGATCGTCCGAGAGCTGACCGGTGGCGTCTATTATGGCAAGCCGAGCGAGCGCCGCACCGGAGCGTCCGGACGGGAGGCGGTCGATACGATTTTCTACACCGAAGGAGAGGTCGAGCGGCTGATGCGGGCGTCTTTTGAACTCGCGCGCAAGCGCCGCAAGAAGCTCACGTCGGTCGATAAGGCCAACATCATGGCGTCCTCACGCATGTGGCGCGAAGTTGCGCACGAGGTTGCCCAGGATTACCCCGATGTCGAGTACGAAGACGTACTGGTAGATGCCATGTCGATGCACCTGATTCGGCGACCCGCTGACTTTGACGTCGTGGCCGCAGAAAATATGTTCGGAGATATTTTAACGGATGAAGCCTCAATGCTGGCTGGCTCTATGGGCCTGCTGCCTTCTGCGTCGCTCGGCGAGGGCAGCCGTGGTCTGTTTGAGCCGATCCACGGCACGGCGCCGGATATTGCGGGTCAGGACAAGGCCAACCCGCTGGCCATGATTCTGTCCACTGCGCTTATGCTACGCCTCTCTTTTGGCCAAGACGAGGCCGCCCTGGCTATTGAAGATGCGGTTGATCAGGTTCTGGGAAGTGGCTACCGCACGCCGGATATTGCTCAGCCTGAGTGCCATGTGGTCGGCTGTCAGGAAATGGGCCGGCTTGTGCGCGAGCGGCTGGGCTAATAACCTCAGCCTCCCTGTCGGCTTACGCTTCGTTAAGCCAACCTACGGTTGCGATAGGGCGGCCACGAACTCTCGTTCTACGTTCCCAGGTTTATACCTGAGATGTTCCGCAGCATCCAAGGAGTGTTCCCACTACGTCTGGCGACGACACGCGCCTTGAAATGATCCGCGTCTCTGAGAGTGGATGCGAGCCTGTTCGATCACATGGACCGGACAATCAACCAAGCAAGCCCGCCGACCATCACAAAAGTCAAAAGACCACCAATGATCGCAATACTCTCGTAGCTCGTGGTGCTTCCTCCAGTTCTGTAATAAGGGCATCAATTCTTCTATGAGCGAGAAAGATTAAAACCACAAATACCCTTTCGAGCAGTAATCCACCAATAAATAAGACTACCTTCACACTATTGTTCAAGGCAAGGGTAAGGCCAAAATAAGACCGCTAGCATTTAGAAGCGTGCCAGCCCACAGGAGACGCCCCCAGTCCAGATAGGAGCGCATCCGTTCTTTTGTTCCCTCATCAGTTTTAGGGGAGGGAGACAGGGCGAAAGGGAAGTATGCTACTTAGGCAGCAGTTCATACCAGTGAAACGCGACCACAACTAGGGCGTGGGTAATGCGGCCCTGACGGATGAAGTCGGGAATATCGACCAACGGGACCAGGAGCACTTCGGTTTCCTCGGTGGTATCGAAGCTGGTCTCAAAGCGTTTTTCAACATTGCGGGCCAGAAAGCTATGACAGCGGTTGCCCTGAATGGCCGGGTTGGGATGGATAGCGCCTAAAGGGATTACGTCGTCCGAGTCGTAGCCGGTCTCTTCCTGCATTTCCCGCCGGGCTGCCCACAGGGGTGACGCGTCGTCTTGGTCAACCATGCCGCCCGGAATTTCGAGGGTCATATCCTCCGTCCCGTGTCGATATTGGCGGATCAACACTACCTGGTCATCTGCTGTCACGGGTATGATATTCACCCAATCGCCGCTGTCGAGCACAAAGAAGTCATGCTCTTTGTTGGTACGGGGCGAACGAGAGCGGTTCTTTTGCAGCGAAAAAATTCGACACGAATAGACGGTTTCAGAGTCGAGCCGCTGCCAGGGCTTGAGCGTGCCGGGTTCTATTGGTTTTATTGTACGTGAAGGCTGGTCAGACATAAGGCAATAACGCAAAGCTAAAACAGCCGCCGGTATTCAATAGCCGGGCAACGGTCCATGACCACGGTAAGCCCGGCCGCCTGCGCCCGCTGGGCTGCGCCGGCATCAATGACCCCCAATTGCAGCCACAGTACGGATGCGCCTATGGTCATGGCATCCTCAGCAATCTGGCTGACAAACTGCGAGCGCCGAAACACGTCAACCATATCTATGCGAGTTGGGACATCCTGTATTGGGATATCTTGCAGACTCGGAAAACAGTGCTCGCCAAGTATCTCCCGGCAGTGAGGATTGACCGGGATAATCGTATGGCCTTTGGCTTTGAGCAGGGCTGCGATTTGGTGGCTGTCACGACTCGGGTCAGGCGAACAGCCGACAATGGCAATCGTCCGCGGGGTTGCCAGGATATCTCGAATCGTGGTGTCGGCCGGATTGATAAAACTGGTCAATGCTGACGAATGAGACATGGGAGTCACGCAGCCCGCTGGAGAAGGTCGTCAAATGAATGCTCAAGACAGCGTTTGATTTCGACCATCCGCGCCCGAAAGGCCTCCTCTCCCTGCATGGCGGGGTCGTCAATATCTCCCTGCTCGCCGGCAAACTCTTTGAGCGTAAAGGCCGGTTTGCCGTCTGCTTCCGGGTAGGCGTCCAGCATGGCTTTCTGCTCGTGCGTCATCGTGAGGATAAGGTCGGCGTTCGTAATAAGCTCTCGATGCCGCTTGAGGTCGGTTGAAACAAATTCATCGCGTTTAATCTGAATCCCGTGCTCCTGCAAAATGAAATAGGCATCAAGCGATGCGATCATGCCGTCTCTGGCATAAATGGCTATGCCACCGGAGCGAACGTCAATATGCCGGATATCGCGGTCTGCCAGCATCTTTTCCAGCAGAACATGGGCCATAACGCTGCGGCTGGTATTGGCGTGACAGACAATGAGGATATTATAGGCGGGTTGTTGGCTCACAAGAACGTCCGGATCCTGAAATGTCTGGAGTAAAAAGCAAAAGGGCCAGAAGGGAAGGGATACCCCTTCTCAGGCTATATGATGCAAGAAACTCAGTCTTGTTTGAGGGATTTGAAGATCGACCCCAGGTCTTCTTTGGCGGTATTTCCTTTGGCCAGTTCGACTTTGAGTTGCTCGCCCAGCTCGGCTGCGTCCCACCTGCCTTTTTTCTTGACGGTTCCGACGGAATGCCAGCCCTGCATCAGCCACACACAGCCGCCCCCCACCCGAAACACTTCGCCATGGACATCTGCGGCGTCTTCACTCGCCAGCCAGGCAACCAAGGGCGCAATATGGCCAGGGTCAAAATAATCGTGTCCGCCTTCTTCTTCCGGCCCGGCCATCAAGCCGGCAGTCTGCGGCGTGGCATCCACGGTCATGCGTGTCCGTGCCAGCGGAGCAATCGCGTTGCCCGTGACCCCATATTTCTGCATCTCGCGGTCAACGATAATCGCCATAGTGGCTAAGGCGGCTTTTGCCGGACCGTAGTTGGGCTGGCCGGGGCTACCCAGCAGACCCGCATCTGAAGAGGTGTTAATCACGCGGCCATTCAACGCATTGCCCTGTTTATGCTGTTCGCGCCAATACTCGCAGGCGTGGCGGGCACAGTTGAAAGACCCTTTCAAGTGGACGTTGAGAACGGCGTCCCACTCGTCCTCAGACATATTGAAGATCATCCGGTCACGCAGAATACCGGCGTTGTTGACAAGAATATTCAGCTTCCCAAAGGAATCGAGCGCACATTCGACAATACGTTTGGCCCCTGCAAAGTCGGTGACGCTCTCGAAATTCGCAACCGCTTCCCCACCGGCGGCTTTAATTTCATCAACCACCTGCTGGGCTGGGCTGTCATCCGAGCCAGTGCCATCAAAACTGCCACCCAGGTCGTTGACCACAATCTTGGCTCCATTTTTTGCCAGGAGCAGGGCCTCTTCACGTCCAATTCCACGCCCGGCTCCTGTGACAATAGCAACTCTTCCATCAAGTAGCATAGGTTTTTCTCCTTGTTTGGTTCGCTCGATTTTTTCAGTAAACCAGAGTGTTTACGCCACTATGGTCTGCCTGAGACGCCTCGCTTTGTCAAGGAGTTGATTCGTCCGACAAAAGAAAAAAGCCCCGGAAGACTACATCCTCCAGGGCTGTGTGGACAACGCTGAATCCGGCTGATTTATGCGTCGTAATACAGCGCAAATTCGTAGGGATGAGGCCGCAAGCGGAGTTCGTCAATCTCCTGTGTCCGTTTGTATTCGACCCACGTCTCTATCACATCCTGGGTAAACACATCGCCCTTCAATAAGAAATCGCAGTCTTTTTCTAATGCGTCCAACGCCTCCGGCAGTGAGCCTGGCACAGATGGGACATGGGCGAGCTCTTCGGGTGTGAGGGCATAGATGTCTTTATCAAGCGGATCACCTGGGTTCAGTTTACGCTCAACACCGTCGAGACCGGCCATGAGCATAGCTGAAAAGGCAAGATAGCCATTACTGGTTGCATCCGGGAAGCGGACCTCAATGCGCTTCGCCTTCGGACTCATGGAATACATGGGAATACGAACCGCTGCGGACCGGTTGCGGGAAGAATAAGCCAGATTGACCGGTGCTTCAAATCCCGGAACCAGGCGGCGATAGGAATTGGCGGTTGGAGCGGCAAACGCACAAATGGCCGGCGCGTGAGCCAAGATGCCGGCAATATAATGCATGGCAAATTCGCTCATGCCGCCATAGCCATCACCAGCGAAGAGCGGGTTGCCGTCCCTCCAAATCGACTGGTGGGTATGCATACCCGAGCCATTGTCGCCAAAGACCGGCTTGGGCATAAACGTCGCAGTTTTCCCGTGTTTTTTGGCCACGTTCTTCACAATATATTTATACCATTGCAGCGCGTCTGCCATTTGAACCAGAGGTAGGAAACGCAGGTCAATCTCCGCTTGGCCAGCGGTAGCCACCTCGTGGTGGTGCTTTTCAACCCGAATCCCGACCTGTTCCATTGTCTGAACCATCTCGGTTCGGATGTCTTGATACGAGTCGAGAGGTGATACCGGGAAGTAGCCTTCTTTGTGACGGGGCTTATAGCCAAGATTCGGACCTTCTTCCCGACCGGAGTTCCAGACTCCTTCAACCGAATTGATATGATAATAGCCTTCATACGCATTCTGGTCGAAGCGGACTTCGTCAAGAATGAAAAATTCCGGCTCGGGGCCGAAATACGCGACTTCGCCGAAGCCTCCGGACTGGACATAGGTTTCCGCCTTTTTGGCAATGCAGCGTGGGTCGCGCGAGTACGGCTCACGAGTGATCGGGTCCACAATATTGCCCAGTAAGCTCAGCGTTGGCTTTTCACAGAACGGATCCATGACCGCGGTGCTGGGGTCGGGCATGACCAGCATGTCCGAGGCGTTAATCGGCTGCCAACCACGAATCGAGGAGCCGTCGAAGCCGGACCCGTCTTCAAAAAGGTCTTCGTCATATTCACTCATCGGTATGGTGAAATGTTGCCAGGTGCCGATCAAGTCCATGAACTTTAAGTCGACTAACTCAGCGCCCTTCTCCTTTGCCAGAGCGATAGCTTCTTGTGGTGCCATAGTGCCCCTTTCCTCCTTACGATAGCAATTAGGTTCCGTACAGTATGATCGCGGTGCGCCTTACAGCGCGTCTTCCCCGCGTTCACCTGTCCGTATACGGATGACTTCTTCAACTGAATTCACGAAAATTTTGCCGTCTCCGATACGCCCTGTTTTGGCGGCCTCCTGAATGGTATCGACGACAGTGGCAACCTGTTCCTCTCTGACTATGATTTCCAGCTTGACCTTGGGGAGAAAATCGACCACGTATTCGGCTCCCCGATAGAGTTCGGTATGCCCCTTTTGGCGACCGAAGCCCTTGACCTCGCTCACAGTCAGCCCGGATAGGCCGGCAGCATTCAGGCCTTCTTTCACTTCGTCCAGTTTGAACGGCTTGATAATCGCTTCAACCTTTTTCATCGTGCCCATGCTTACTGCCCTCCCTGGCTCTCTCTAAAATAAAATATGCGGCCTGTAAAGCGGATAGGCGCGCTGCGGAGGGCGTAATCCGCTTCACCACACCCTCAGAATGAGCAAGACAAATGCCAGCCTGCCCAGACCTGAGCAGAAGGAAATTGCTTAGGAAATATCATGTGTGACGTATGCTCATGCTGCCTAGTTCCCAGGCAGCGCTCTTTTTTTAGGCAGAAGGAGACGATTTTCCTACCCGAAACTTTTGCTCCTCCCCTTTCAGCAAACGCCCAATGTTCTCGTGATGACGGGCAATGATCAGCCCGGCGATAAGGATGCCGGCAATACGAATAGGCTGCGGATAGGCAAAAAAGAAGATGAAGCAGGGGGTGAGCGCTGTCGCAACGAGAGAAGCAAGCGAGACAATGCGGAGGGCCGCAAACACCAGGACAAAGCCGAGCAGGGCCGTCAGGATGGCGGCTGGCGCGAGGCCGAGAAAGACACCCAGCCCGGTGGCAACTCCCTTGCCACCCACAAAGCGGAGAAAAACAGGAAACAGGTGGCCCAGGGTTGCCATCACGGCGGTACTGGCCTGAACAACCTCGCCCAAACCTAGCCAGCGGACAATGAGCACAGGGGCAAGGCCCTTGGCCACATCGCCTATGAGGGTCAGTATGCCGGCCTTTTCCCCGGCCGTGCGAGCAACGTTGGTTGCCCCGATATTACCGCTCCCCGCCTCTCGGATAGCGATCCCCTGTTGCTTTGCGATGAACGCACCGGTTGGAATGGAGCCACACAGGTAGGCAGCAACACTGGAAAGGATCAGAACGCCCAGGTCTAGGTCTGATGCCATAACGTTTGGATGTTTGAGGCTGCTTAACCCATATTATCGGTATAATTGGCAGATACGCATGGGTTCCTGTGGAAAACGGGGATAGCAGTGGTCGGGGTGACTGGATTTGAACCAGCGACCCCACGGTCCCGAACCGTGTGCTCTACCAGGCTGAGCCACACCCCGACACATGTTACGTATTTCCTAATAACGCGGGGTGGGTTCCAGGGTCAAGTAGGGGAACCGGACCCGGCTTTGTGTTGTAGGCCCAGCCAGGTTCTATTCCAGTTTGTACGACCAGAACTCTCCGACCTGTTGAAACCCGTTATCCATAAAAAAGCTAGGTGTAAGCTGCTCTGTTGACTGATCTGGATACGGTAGCCAGACCACCGAGAGACACGCCCGCTTATGCGCGCGCTCCTTAGCGAAATTGAGCAACTCCTTCCCGACGTTGGCCGGTGTAGAGGGTAAGAGCGCGATATCGAGAACCGCCAGCCAACCGTGGTGGCGGAGGCGACGGACATAGCTGACGAGGACCATACCGTGTAGCACTCCGTCGTGCTGTGCAACGTAGAAGTCGAGCGCCGGGTCCCGCGCGAGTCGCCGCCAGTGACGCACTTCCGCTTTACTCCACTCCTCACCAGAAGCGTCCGGGAGGAGCAGCGCCTGGAAGGCGATGATGTCTGTTCGTCTTCCTCGACGGATGGTGAGCATGGCTTGTCTCCTACCACACATTGACATAAGCCAGGAATACCAGGTGAGCCACTCGCCGCCCGCCAGGTGGGTGGCTGCCTGAAAAGGCTCAGATTGAAGTTGAAGGTTACATGTCCTCGGTACCAATCTCGCTCAATATTGAAAGGCTGTCCTATGGTCCCGCGGGCGTTGGCCGGGTGAACGGTAAAGACGGCGGGAAAGTCGTCTTTGTCCCGCATACGGTCCCTGGAGATCGGCTGGACATTATCCTCAGCGAAGAAAAAAAACGGTACGCCCACGGACAGATTGTCGCTATACGACAACCTGCGCCAGAGCGGCGGATGCCGCCGTGCCGCTATGTACCGCGCTGCGGTGGATGTCCGTGGCAGCAGGTGACATACGCGGAACAACTCAGGGCTAAGGAAGCGCTTGTCCGAGAGCATATGCGGCGCATTGGCGGTGTAGCCGACCCGCCCGTACTCCCGATTATCCCAAGCCCGCAGGAATGGCGCTATCGCCATCGTATCCGCCTGCGGACCGAACCGCCGGCACGACTCGGCTTTTACCAATCGCAAACGCATGAACTGGTAGAACTCGAGGATTGTCTCATTGCTGGGGAGGGCTGTGCATCCCAGCTGGCGCACGCGCGTGACTGGCTGACCCGATTGCGGACCATCGTCCGACGGGTCGAGCTGATCACGCCCGACCCTCTCCAGGCTGCGGCCGGGAGAGTGGTCCTGATAGGGAACGCACAAGGTCCTTTTCAGACCATAGATGAGGAGGGGTGTGCGGCTTTTGTTAGGACGCACGACGATGTTGCAGGGCTGATTCTCTTTGGACGAGGCTGGCGCCACACGTGGGGCGAGACCCGTATTGTGTTGGATCTGGGCGTTGACGGCCTGGTCCTGGAGGTGAAGCGGGGCGGGTTTACGCAAGTCAATCCCGCGGGCAACCGCGTTTTGATCGCAGCCCTTCTCCGGCTGGGCGGCTTTGATAAATCACAAAAAGTGATTGAATGCCATATGGGCGCCGGAAATCTGAGTTTGCCGATCGCCGGGCGGGTCAGCACACTCATCGGCGTAGAACAAGACCAGGGGGCGATTGCTGATGCCCGCGAGAACGTGGCCCGGACGGGGCTGGACAATGTGACATTCGTACACGCCTCGGCCCGGGTCGGACTCCAAACATTAGCCCAACGCAGCGTGCAGGCTGACGTCCTCGTATTGGACCCACCCCGGGCGGGGGCCGCGGATAGCCTTGAGGACATCCCTCGACTGAAGATTCACAAGGTTGTGTACGTCTCGTGCGACCCAACAACATTAGCCCGTGATATGCATCGCTTGGGTCAATTAGGCTATCGGCTTGAGTGTCTCCAACCCGTCGATCTTTTCCCCCAGACCTACCACGTTGAAACAATCGCGGTTGCTGTATTGACTTGAGGAAAACAGCCTCCTATGTTTCCTACACCATCCCCGTACCGCATCTGGAAAAGCGCTTCGGTGGAGAGACATCATGTCATCAAATACACAAGAAAAACCACGCTCTTCAAAAATCACGCTGATCCCTTCCAAAGGGGTTTCGCAAACCATCAATTATCTGCTGGAAGATCGCGACGAGCTTGAATGGCTCGTTGCGATCGGACGCAATAAGCGTGGTGAGATTTTCTTTTATGATACCGGCGGCGATATCATTGAAGATCTCGGTAGCCTCGACTATCTCAAACAACGCCTGCTGCGCGCCCACTTTGGCGACGAGTGGGAGTAGTGGCCTAGTTCGGGGCCGCCCTCACACGGCGCGCCATCGGCTGACGTCTCGCCCTGAGCGACGAATTAGTCGATAGCCTCATCTTCGATCGGCTGACCGGCCAGAATCCGGTCGCCGTCTATGGTGAGAGGAACGCGGGCTAAGAATTTTCCGCACGGTGGACCAAAAACACACTCGCCCGTTTCAGGCTCAAAAGCGGCCCCATGCGTTGCGCACAGGATATAGCGGCCATCTTCAGTCAAGAACTGGTTATCGATCCAGTCCATGGTCATGGGTACGTGCGCACAGCGGTTGATATAAGCAAAGTACTGGCCGTCGTAATTCATCAGGAAACACTCGGTTTCCCGCCCCTCAACTGACAGCATGAACTTTTTGGTCTCTCCGGGCCCAATTTCGCCCCTCCGGGCGACGGCGACTGAAGAAGATGTCTCAGACTGTGACACTCATGCCTCCTGTAGTATCCGGGTGCGTTTCGGTGCATTCCAACGTAGTGTAGCATTGAGACACGGGGAGGGGAATCGACACGCACGCCCCCACCCCTCTCCCAGAGGGAGAGGGGCGTATTGCTATGAAAAACAGGAAACTCTGGGTGTCCTTATGCTGCTTTCTCGGTGCCGCCTGCGGGCTGCTAGTCAGCTTCGGTTGGGCTGCTGACGGCGTGCCCGTGCCACCGCTTGACGCTGGTCTTATTGTCCCGCTGCATCCCGTGTGTGTTCATTTTGCCATTGCTCTGGTTGTCTTTGGCGTTCTCCTTGACTGCGGCGGGAGTCTTGCCGAGCGTCAGGCCTGGCAACACGCCGGACGCCTGAGCTTTCTGGTTGGGGTTGGGGCGGTGGGTTTGGCCGTCCTCACTGGCTGGCTCGAACAACAGTTACCACAGCCTTCTAGTTATTTTGACCTCGAAGTCGAAGAGCTGCTCTTCTACCACGAATACGGGGGCTATGTTCTGCTGGGATTTTTTATCATCCTGGCTGTGGCGCGGTTACAAATTCGCGGGCAGCTTCCACGCCTGTACATCATCCTGGCCGGGGTCGGATTAATCGGCCTGACGGTCCAAGGATATTGGGGCGGGGAAATGGTCTATCGCTATGGGGCGGGCGTGCGGGCGGTTCAGGTGCTCAGCGAAGGCGCGGCGGAATCGCCCGGAAAGAAGACCCGGCCGGACGACCCGTAAAAAATAAAAACGCCCAGGGGCGGAGTCCCCTGGGGTCTCTCTACAGACCCATGAGAAATGTCTATTCGACTGTTTCTTCGGCCTTAAAGCCTGCGGCTGTGTGGGTGCCATCGCAGAACGGCTTGTTTGCCGATTGACCACAGCGGCACAGATAAACGGCATCGTCCTCAAGCGTGTACGGGTTACGCTTCTGGTCCGTGACCGTGACTGCCCCTTTGACCTCATACGGTCCGTTTTTGAGCACGCGAATTTTGACCTCGTCCATACAGTTTCCTCCCTCTGGAATAAGACTTTTCCGCTCACCTGAACGGGACGAATTATCGCACACCTCCAGAGGCGTGGCAATGCGACATACGTTCGCCGAGGAGAGTTTTAGATAGTTTTACTGGAGATAACCGTATCGGGTTTCAGTCTGCCTCATCGGGTGATTCGTCCGGACCAGGCGGCGGAAGCGGCTCCCTGGGCAGCGCGAAGGGTGTCAGGTCAATTGAGGGTTGGCCGGTGGTGATAAGTTCGTAAATCAACTTGCCAGTGATAGGGGCCAGGACAATGCCGTTGCGATGGTGACCGGTGGCCAGCACAACATTGTCGATGTCGGGCGCTCGGCACAGGATAGGCCGACGTGTCGGTGAATAGGGCCGCAACCCGGCCCAAAACCGGCTGAGTGGGGCCTTGCTAATCCCTGGAACAAGTGCTTCTGAGCGGTCAATAAAATTCTGAATCGTCTCTCCTGTCACATCTTTTGTATGCCCGACATACTCCACACTTGAGCCCACAATGACTTCGCCGTTTTTGCGCGGGACCAGATAGTGTTCGTCGCACGAGATCACGTGGCCGAGTTGGGTAGTGCGAACGGCCAACATCTGGCCTTTGGCCGGCTCGACTGGGAGCGCGATACCAAACAGGTCCCCGACCTGACGTGACCAAGAGCCCGTAGCAATCACAACCGTACCGGCCTCAACCCAGTCATCGCCGATGCGAACAGATTGGACGTGACCCTGTGTCAGGCGGACGTCGGTCACCGTTGTACCAGCCCTCAGTTGCGCACCGCATTTTTCAGCCGCCAGCGCCCAGGCCTCGGCCAGCTTGCCATTATGCAGATGATGGTCGCTCAAAAAGTGGACCGCCCCGCGCAGGTTTGGGGTCAAGGCCGGTTCGGCTTGCCGGAGTGCCTCCGCTGACAGCCAGGTAACGGGATGGCCTTGTTCTTGTCTTAGCTCATACAGTTTGCGGTATTTTTTTTCGTCCGCCTCGTTACGGATGAGACACAAAACCCCGACGGTTTGATATTCGATATCAATCCCGGTTGCCCGTTCAAGGTCTTGAATCAGGGCAGGATAGAGCTCTTGGCTGGCCTTCTTGAGTTGATACATCGGGCCGCGTTTCGAGCGCCCACTGGCAACGGCCAAAATCCCCGCCGCCGCGGCTGACGCTTCCTGGCCCGGCTGTTGTTTATCGACCAGGATGGTCTTGTATTTGTGTTGGGCAAAGGTATGCGCAATGGAACTGCCAATCACTCCAGCGCCAAGAACGACGACGTCTGCTGTTGTCATGGCCCGCTATTGTAATGATCAAAAGCGGAAAAGAAAGAGCAAGCGGAGCACGGGCGCGTCTTGCTCTTAGTCGTGCTGAAAGGCAGGGACGTGTCCGTTCAGCAGACTGTCCAGCTCCGCGGCCGGAAAACGCAGCCCGAGATAGAACGAACCAAAAAGCCCATACACGGCACTCGCCTCGTCAAAGCGCATCTCATAGACGAGTTTTTTGAATACCAGTGGATCATCGGCAAACAGGTCAACGCCCCATTCCCAGTCGTCAAAGCCAATCGAGCCCGAAATAATCTGCGTAACCTGGCCGGCATAGCGACGGCCTATCATGCCGTGCGCACGCATCATCTGCTGACGGGTGGTGATGGGAAGCTGGTACCAGTTTTTGTCTTCGCCGCGCTTTTTGTCCATCGGGTAAAAGCTGAGATAACGGCGCGCCGGAATGGACGGCCAGACCCGATTGGCCATGGCCTCGCGCTTTTGACCGAGCTCTTTTGCTACGGCTTCGCGCCATTCGGCCGTGTCCGGCTGGAAACCCTGCTCAGCCAAACTGCGGTACAAGTGGATCGAGGCTTCATACAGCCCGAGCTCGACCACGGAGACATATGACGTCGTGGGCTCAAGAAAATCGCTCAGCTTGAGCCGGGCGATCTGTAGCTCCGCATCATTCACAGCATCAAATGTAGGCCGAAAGTGGACAATCATGAGATCGCCCTTATGACCTAAGAGGGAAAAGAGTCCAGTTTGTTCGGAACCGTCCGGTTCCATTGCCGTGAAGGTTTGCACTGCGTCGTCCAGAATTTCGCTTTGGGTACTGGCTGATACGGCCTTCCAGTCCGTCCAGCGCACGCGAAACATTTGGTGGAGTATGGCTGAGCCCTCAAGTGCGAGCGGTACGGGCGGGATGGTTGTGGGATGCTCTTCCATTTTTCTACAACTCCCTCGTCTTACTCTACAGTCACACGGCGCCCGGTGAAGATTTTCAAAACTCCTTACGAACCGATAGAAGATTACCGCCGGATAAATGGCCTTGCGGCCTGGGTTGTTGGGTTGGCGATAAAGGGGCCGCGACGAATCGAGTGGCCGAGCGGCCGGCGGCTGATGGACGGTTTGGGCGGACGAATCGAGTGGCCGAGCGGCTTGCGGGTGATGGACGGCCGGGACGGACGAATCGAGGGATTGCGGCGCTGAATCGTATGCAGCGGGCGGTAAACCTCTCGCTCTCTGCGCTCCTGACGGGGGAAGCGCCGGAGCCGCCGGTACGGACGATAGGGTCGCAGGGCATGCACGACCACTGGCGTTTCAACGTAATAGGGCTCGCGGATGACTTCGATAATGCGTGGTGGTTGTTCGACAATGACAACGTCCGGCTTTGCTTGGACTACGGGTTCGGGCGGTGGGGGCGGAAGAAAATCAATCGCGGCCTGACGGATAATCGCTTCGGCCCCATCAGCGGAAAGCGCCAGGCGACGGGTTGCCGCCGCGCGCCGTACCGCGGCCGCCAGTTGGTCCACGCTGTCCGGGTCCAGGGCGCGGCTCACCTTCCAGCCGCCCGCAGGCTGGATGCCGGCGCCGTTCAGCGGGCCCAAGGCGTCTATGCTGCCGTCTGTGATCAGGCCAAAATCCAGGGCGATTTTTTGGGCAAAGGCTCCCTGGCTGTGCGCGGAATAATTGCGGCTCGGGGTGATGGGGGCTGGCGATGAGGCAAGGTCTGAGGAGAAAGAGCGATAGATTTGTACCTGATTCTGATAGATTTCAGGAATCTCTACACTTTCATCCACAACGTGAATAACACCTCGGGCGTCGATCCACCGATAGAGGTCGGCCCTTGCCTCAGCCGGGTACCCAAGACCTGTAAGATATACGAAACCAGCGACATAAGTCGGCCAAAGAAATGTACGCGACCACATAGCCTGCCATTATAGTCCAGCGAAACGAGAAACCAAGCCGCTATTGACCAAGTACGGACGGCGTTGCAGATTGGGGTGGCCGGAGCATGATTGTATAGCTCAGGACGCGTGTGGATCGCATATGGACGAACTCATTCAAAAAGCTGATATCTTGCTGGAAGCCTTGCCGTTTATTCGTCGTTTTTCCGGGAAGACCGTCGTCATCAAATACGGCGGGCACGCCATGCAGGACGAGGACCTCAAGCAACACTTTGCTGAGGACATAGTCCTCCTCAAATACGTGGGTATGAAGCCCGTTGTCGTGCATGGCGGTGGCCCACAGATTGGGCAGTTGCTCAAGCAGTTGGATATACCCTCTCACTTCGTACGCGGAATGCGCGTGACCGATGCCCCGACCATGGAAGTGGTTGAGATGGTGCTCAACCGTGTCAATAAAGAGATTGTGGCTCGCATTAATCAGCAAGGGAATCCCGCGGTTGGGATTACGGGCAAAGATGGCGAGCTCGTCGTCGCGCGCAAAATGCTGGTAGCCGCGGAAGAAAATGGGCGGACTGTTCGGCATGATATTGGCTGTGTGGGAGAGATTATAGGGGTGAATCCGCGTGTGATTCATGCCTTGACCGCGCAGGACTTCATTCCGGTGATCGCCCCGATCGGCATTGGCTTGGCTGGTGAGACGTATAATATCAACGCTGATCTGGTTGCCGGAAAAATAGCCGAATCCCTACAGGCCGAAAAGTTTATCTTACTGACCGATGTAGCCGGGATTAAGGATAAGGACGACAACCTCCTGCCGACGCTGACCGCGGCTGAGGCGGAGGTACTCATCGAAGAGGGCATCATTAATTCCGGAATGATCCCCAAGGTCGAGTGCTGTATTGCCGCCTTGCATGGTGGTACGCAAAAGGCGCATATTCTTGATGGCCGTATTCGCCACGCCATCCTCTTAGAGATACTGACTAAAGAAGGCATCGGGACTGAAGTGGTCCGGCGCACGGCGTAACGCTTTTCCCGCGCGGACCAGCTTTGTCTGACCGAGACGCTCGTCTTTGCGTCTCTCTGTTGGATCTGTGGTTTAAGCTCTTGGCAAAAATAGGGCGCAGGTGTATACGGGTGAACTTCCGCTAGAGGTGTTGAATGTGTATGCGCGCGGCAACTGTACAAGCGTGGTTTTTCTGACAAAGCAGCCAAGGGGAAAAGAATATGTCCGACCCATCTATGACCAGCCAGGAAATCATTGACCTGAATAATCAATATCTGTGTTCTACCTACGCACGCTTTCCGGTTGCCTTTGTCCGTGGTGAAGGCTGCCGCCTGTGGGATGCAGAAGGGAAGTCCTATTTGGATTTCTTTGCCAGCCTGGCGGTGATGAACTTGGGGCAGTGTCATCCTGCGGTAGTCAAAGCTGTGCAGGAGCAAGTTGCCACGCTCACGCATATTTCCAATCTGCACTATATTATTCCTCAGGCGCGTTTGGCGGAACTGCTATGTACCCATTCGTTTGCCGATAAGGTGTTCTTTTGCAACAGCGGGGCTGAGGCCAATGAAGCTTCGATTAAGCTGGCTCGCAAATATGGGGTAGATAAGCGTGATGGGCGTTACGAGATTCTCACTGCGCTGGGTTCGTTTCATGGACGGACGATGGCGACGATTGCTGCCACAGGGCAAGAAAAAGTGCGCCAAGGGTTTGGGCCAGTGCTGGAGGGTTTTCGCTATGTTCCGTTTGGTGACCTTGCGGCAATGGAAGCTGCGCTATCGGATAAAACCGTGGCGATTTTGGTCGAACCGATTCTAGGGGAAGGCGGTGTGGTCGTGCCGCCGGACGGCTACCTCAAAGGATTGCGTGCATTGTGCGACCGCAATGGGCTGCTGCTCATTTTGGACGAAGTGCAAGTCGGTATGGGTCGAACAGGGAAACTCTTCGCCTATGAACACGAGGCGGTTACGCCGGATATTATGCCGCTCGCTAAGGCCTTGGGCGGCGGGGTGCCGATTGGTGCCATGCTGGCGAAAGCCGAGGTGGCGGAAAGCCTCGACCTTGGCTCACACGGCTCAACGTTTGGTGGCAATGCGATTGCCTGTGCGTCCGGTATTGCGGTGGTTGAAACGCTGCTCCACGAAGGCGTACTCGACAATTGTGCCGAGATGGGGGCCTATTTTCTAAGTAAGCTCCAGGTACTGAAAGAAAAATTTTCCTTTATTACCGAGGTGCGTGGAAAAGGATTGATTCTAGGCGCCGAACTGGACCGTGAAGGCGGAAAAATCGTGGATGTCTGTCTGACCGCAGGGGTGATGATCAATTGTGCGGCGGGGAAAGTCCTGCGTTTTCTCCCGCCGTTGATTATCACCAAAGATGAGATCGACGAAGGCCTGGACATCCTGGAAAAAGTATTGGCCCAACAATAATGAAACGGAAACGCGATCTGATCAGTATTGGCGATTTGAGCCGAGCCGAGATCGAAGAGATTTTTTCTCTGGCCCGGCGGCTCAAAGCCGACCGGCAAAAGGGCTGGTCGCATCCGATCTTAGCCGGCAAAACGCTGGCGATGATTTTTGAGAAACCCAGCTTACGCACCCGGGTGACGTTCGAGGCCGGGATGGTCCAACTGGGCGGGTATGCGATTTATCTCTCACCCCAGGATATCGGGCTTGGTACGCGGGAAACGGTCCCCGATGTCGCGCGGAATCTCTCGCGCTGGGTTGATATCATCATGGCCCGGACCTTCTCTCACCAGGTGATGACCGAACTCGCCCAAGCCGCAACGATTCCGGTTATCAACGGTTTGTCCGATTTGCTACACCCGTGCCAAGTCCTGGCCGATTGTTTAACGTTGATCGAGCAGCGTGGCGCTCTTGAGGGCCTGAAAGTTGCCTTTGTCGGAGACGGCAATAACATGGTCCATTCCTGGTGTAATGCAGCCGTGAAACTGCCGTTTCATTTTGTGTTGGCCTGCCCGCCCGGCTATGAACCGGACCGTGATCTCCTGGAGCAGGCGTGTCAGAGTGGCGCCCAGGTTTCTGTCACGCAGAGCGTGGCTGAGGCGGTGCGGGAGGCTGACGCTGTCTATACCGATGTGTGGACGAGCATGGGCCAAGAGGAGGAACGGGCTGTCCGCCGCGAGGCGTTCAATGCCTATCAGGTCAATGCCGAGGTGATGCGTCTGGCAAAATCGGACGCGTTGGTCATGCACTGTTTACCCGCTCATCGTGGAGAGGAGATCTCGGCGGACGTTTTGGACGGACCCCAGTCCGTCGTTTTTGATCAATCCGAGAATCGACTCCATATCCAAAAGGCCATCATGCTATGGCTGCTACAATCGGGCAAGTAGGATGTATGCCCTCCCTCGGGAGTCCGGGGTGAACCGTCTGTAGTGAAAGGAAATCTCTTGTGGCGGATGTGAAAAAAGTTGTTCTGGCCTATAGCGGCGGCCTCGATACCTCGGTCATTTTGCGTTGGCTGATTGATACCTATGGCTGCGAGGTGGTTGCCTTTTGCGCAGACCTTGGCCAGGGTGAAGAGCTTGAGCCCGTTGAAGGGAAGGCCAAGGCAGTTGGGGCCAGCGCGATTTATATCGAAGACCTGCGCGAAGAGTTTGTGCGCGAGTATGTTTTTCCCATGCTGCGCGCCAACACTTTTTACGAAGACGGCTATCTGCTGGGGACGTCCATCGCCCGACCGCTGATTGCGAAACGTCAAATTGAGATCGCCCGCCAAGAAGGCGCAGATGCGGTTTCGCACGGCGCGACTGGAAAAGGCAATGATCAAGTCCGCTTTGAGCTGACCTATTATGCCCTGGAGCCCCGTATCACCGTCATCGCACCCTGGCGGGAGTGGGATATGCAGGGCCGCGCTGATCTCATTGCGTATGCGGAAGAGCGGAATATCCCTATTCCGGTCAGCCGCGAGAAGCCGTACAGCACAGACCGCAACTTGCTGCATCTGAGTTTTGAAGGCGGCATCCTGGAAGATCCGTGGCAGGAACCGTATGAAGACATGTTCGTGCTGTCGGTGTCACCGCAGAACGCCCCCGACCAGCCGGAATACGTAGAAATCGATTTTGTTGCAGGCAATCCAACTGCGATTAATGGAGCGGCACTTTCGCCGGCCGGCCTCCTGGCCAAAGCCAACGAGCTGGGTGGGAAACACGGCATAGGTCGGTGCGACCTGGTTGAGAATCGCTACGTGGGCATGAAGGCGCGTGGGGTGTATGAAACGCCGGGCGGAACGATTTTGCACGTGGCGCACCGCGCGCTGGAGACGCTGACCCTGGACCGCGAAGTCGTGCATCTGCGCGACTCGCTGATCCCGCGTTACGCGGAGATGATCTATTATGGCTATTGGTTTGCGCCCGAACGCGAGATGCTCCAAGCCGCCCTTGATGAGTCGCAGAAAAATGTCAGCGGAACAGTCCGGCTCAAGCTGTATAAAGGCAATGTGATTGTCGTTGGCCGCAAATCCGATCGAACCTTATACAATCCCGAGGTCGCTTCTTTTGATGAAAGCGGCGATTATCAACAGGCAGATGCGGAAGGATTTATTCGTCTCAACTCGCTGCGTTTGCGTATTCGTGCGCTGGCACAAAAGCAGGGGTGAAGTCGTCTCTTGAGAGGAGAGACGGCGGGATGTCGCCCTCCGAGAATACCTCGTCCCTTCCGCCACACGTCCCGTATATCCCGATGAAATCAAAAAGCACAAAAGTCTGGGCCGGACGATTTGCTTCCGCGGCCGACCCGCGCATGGAAGCCTTCACGTCCTCGCTGGCCTTTGATCGACGCCTGGCTCGGTACGATATCCAGGGCAGCGTGGCGCACTGCCGGATGTTGGTGAAACAGAAGCTGCTGAGTCGAGCCGAGGGGGAGAAAATTCTAAAGGGGCTCAAAAATATCGAGCGCGAGCTTGCGCATGACCGCTTTCCTTTTCTGCCGTCAGACGAAGATATTCATATGGCCGTTGAGCGGCGGCTCACGGAAAAAATCGGCACGCTGGGTGGCAAGCTGCATACGGCCCGGAGCCGCAACGATCAGGTCCTGCTGGATGTGCGCCTCTTTGTACGAGACGAGATTGGGGCGATTCATAAACTGCTCACCCGTTTACAGAAACGGCTCGCCCGAGTGGCCAAGCGCCACCGGGCCATTATCCTGCCCGGCTATACCCATCTCCAGCGTGCCCAGCCCGTGCTGCTGGCTCACCATCTGCTCGCCTACCACGAGATGTTCAGCCGCGATGCCGAGCGTTTACAGCAGTGCGGCGAGCGCGTGAATGTGTTGCCACTCGGGGCGGGGGCGCTGGCTGGCACCACGCTGCCGATTGATCGCGCCTATGTTGCGCGTTTGCTTGGTTTTGCCCGGGTGAGTGAAAACAGCCTGGATACGGTAGCTGATCGAGACTTCGTGGTTGAATTTCTGTCCGGTGGGGCGATACTGGGGATGCATCTCAGCCGTTTGTCCGAAGAACTCGTGCTGTGGTCCAGTAGTGAATTTGGCTTTATTGATTTGCCGGATGCCTTTTCGACCGGCAGCTCAATGATGCCCCAAAAGAAGAATCCGGATGTGCCGGAAATTATTCGAGGCAAGACCGGGCGACTCTACGGCAACCTGTTCGCCCTACTGACCGTGCTCAAGGGGTTGCCGCTGACCTATAATCGTGACCTGCAAGAAGACAAAGAGCCGCTGTTTGATACGGTAGACACGCTCAAAGGCATTCTCACGGTCCTTGAGCCCATGCTGGGGCAGTTGCGCTTCCGCACCGAGCGACTGACTGAGGCGGCTCTGGGCGGATTCATGCTGGCCACCGACGTTGCGGACTATTTAGTTGAGAAGAATATGCCATTTCGCCGAGCGCATAGCGTCGTCGGTGCCGTGGTGCAGTGGTGCGTGGCTGAGGGAAAGGAATTGCACCAGCTTACTCTTCAGGAGTGGCAACAGTTTTCTCCCTTGTTCGAGGCCGACCTGCTGCCGCGCTTAACCCTGGAAGCCGCGGTTGACCGGCGTCAGTCCTATGGCGGGACTGCACAGAAGAATGTTGAGCGTCAGCTTCGCTCAGCAGGAGTATGAACGTGCTGAGCGAGCGCTCGCTCTCCTGCCTGCTTGGGGCCGGTGCATTATCCCTGCTTCTATCCGCCTGCGGACATAAAACAGATATTCGTCCTCCTTTACTCGTTGCTCCCGAAGCTATTGGTGATTTAGGCTTGGCCCTGGAAGAGCACGGTGTCACGCTGAAATGGAGTCGGCCCCAACGGTACGCCGATGGCAGCGAGATGGACGACTTGGGCGGATTTGTGGTACTACGGGCACAGCGAAATGGGGCGCAGGTGCAACCTTTCACGCGGCGTGCGCTGATTCCGGTAGAAGACCGTGATCGCTTTCAACAAGAGAAAAAGTTTAGCTATACGGACGAGCCGCTTACGGCTGGAACCCTGTATCGCTATCGCGTCCTGGCCGTCACCCTGGACGGCTATTTAGGCAGTGTCTCAAATACGGTTGAGCTGGTGTGGCAAGAGAAGACCGGTCAGGCAGGTGGGGCGTAGCCGCTAGTGGGTAGTCTGCTCAGCCACTGCGGTGTAAGGAGTAAACGTATCAACAGCTCGGAGTGTATTGGAGGATACGTTTATTCCTCAAGGCGTGACGTATGAAACTTCCGTTTACCAAGATGCACGGCATCAGCAACGACTATATTTATGTCAATGCGTTCGACACGCCGCTTCCCGACCCCGCTGCGGTCGCCCGGCAAGTGAGTCAGCGCCGAACGGGCGTCGGTGGGGATGGGCTCATTCTGATTTGTCCGTCTGACACGGCCCATGCCCGTATGGAGATGTATAACGCGGATGGCAGTCGGGGGGAGATGTGCGGTAATGGGATTCGCTGCGTCGGGAAATATGTGTACGACCATGGGATTGCCACCGACAATCCGCTCAGAGTGGATACTGACGCTGGGCTGAAAGTGCTCTTTCTTGAAATTGAAGACGGCAGAGTGGCCCGCGTGACGGTTGATATGGGTGAGCCGATTCTTGATGGGCCACACATCCCCGTTGCGGCAAAAGGACGGGTTGTGAATCAGCCGCTTCAGGTTGACGGGCACTCGTATGCTGTCACGTGTGTATCAATGGGCAATCCGCACTGTGTCACCTTTGTCGATGATGTTGAGGCCATCGAGCTGGAAAAAATCGGCCCGAAGTTTGAGCAGCATGTATTCTTCCCGAATCGGGTCAATACCGAATTTATTCAGGTGATCAGTCCGTCCGAACTGAACATGCGGGTGTGGGAACGCGGCTCCGGAGAAACCTGGGCGTGTGGCACTGGTGCCTGTGGTGCGGCTGTGGCTGCGGTCCTCAACGAGAAATCCGAGCGCCGAGTCACCGTCTACCTGCGCGGTGGTGATTTGGAAATAGAATGGCGCGCCGAAGATAACCATGTCTATATGACAGGAGCAGCCGCAGAAGTCTTTGAAGGAACCGTCGAAGTCGAGTAGTCTGTTTGTCCCTCTTTATCGATACAGAGCACAGGAGGACATCATGTTTTCAGGATCACTAGTTGCGCTGATTACGCCGTTCAAGAACAATGCAGTCGATGAGCACCGGCTGGCAGACCTGATTGAATGGCATATTAAAAGCGGGACGCATGGAATAGTCCCGTGTGGGACAACGGGTGAGTCTGCCACACTCTCTCACCAGGAACACACCCAAGTGGTCAAACTGGTTGTTGAGGCGGCAGACAAGCGCGTGCCCGTCCTGGCCGGAACGGGGTCGAATTCAACCGCGGAAGCCATCCGCATGACGTGCGAAGCCCAGGAGGTGGGGGCGGATGGCGCGCTCATGATCTCGCCGTATTACAATCGACCGCCCCAAGAAGGCATTTATCAGCACTACAGAGCGGTGGCAGAAGCGGCCGCGGGCTTTCCCATCGTCTTTTACAATATCCCGAGTCGAACGGGCTCGAATATTCTGCCCGAGACCATGGCCCGTCTGGCACAGATCGAGAACATTGTTGGTGTCAAAGAAGCCTCTGGTTCGGTCGATCAGGTCATCGACATCCGGCTCGCCTGCGGCGACAACTTGGCCATTTTGTCCGGCGAAGATACGCTCACGTTTTCCATGATGGCGCTGGGTGGCGCGGGCGTGATTAGTACCGCGGCCAATGTTGCGCCCAAGGCCATGGCTGAGCTGGCAACCGCCGGGCTGAACAAGGAGTGGGACAAAGCGTCCGCACTGCAACTCAGCCTCGTCCCGCTCATCCGGGCGTTGTTTATCGAGACCAACCCCATTCCGGCCAAGACTGCGCTGGCGCTGATGGGGATGTGTGACGCCGAGTTGCGCCAGCCGCTGGCCCCCATGGCTGACGCCAATAAAGAAAGGCTGAAAGCCACTCTCAAGAAATACGAGCTTATTTAGGACCACTGAACATTGTGTCTTTGCCCCCTCACTCTGGCCAGGGTGAGGGGGTTTTCTTTATACGGAGCACAGAGGGGAAGAGACATGGGAACGAATATTGTTATATGCGGCGCAGCCGGTCGAATGGGGAAAATGTTGGTGCGTCTCATTCACGAACATCCTGACGCCCAGCTCGTTGGTGCGGTCGAAGCGGCTGGTCATCCGGCACTGGGCAAAGATGCCGGCGAAGCGGCCGGCGTTGGGTCGCTCGGTGTGCCTGTTACGAGTGACTATGCGGCGGTGGCAGGCGCGGACACGGTTGCCCTGGACTTTACCCTGGCCGATGCGGCAATGGACCATCTGCGGACGGCAGTCGCAAGCGGAGCCGGCATCGCCATTGGTACGACCGGTTTGTCTGCTGAACAACGGGCTGAGGCGGACCGCATCGCACCCCAGAGTCGGGTCATCATTGCACCGAATATGAGCGTTGGGGTGAATGTCTTAATGAAGGTCGTAGAGGATGTTGCAAAGATTGTGGGCAAAGATTTTGATCCTGAGGTGGTAGAAATGCACCATCGCTTCAAAATCGATGCGCCCAGCGGGACGGCGCTCGCTTTGGGCCGTATTATTGCCGAGGCGCAAGGCAAGGATTTCGATCACAGCGCGCGCTATGGCCGTCAAGGGATCACCGGTCAGCGGACAGACGAAGAAATCGGCATGATGACCTTACGTGGCGGGGATACGGTGGGCGAGCATACGGTGCACTTTGCCGGCTTTGGCGAACGCTTGGAGCTCACCCACCGCGCGTTGAATCGTGAATGCCTCGCCCGTGGCGCGGTCCGGGCTGCCCTGTGGTTGGCGAATAAGCCCAACGGGCTGTATTCGATGAAGGACGTGTTGGGGCTGTAAGTCCAAGGCGGGAGGGGAACCCACTCCGGCCCTTCGGGCCACCCTCACTGGAGGGGGTTTTTCGTTCAAAACGCTAACCGTTAGCGTTTTGGGCCATATCCTCTGCTGCCTGTGTCAGCGCTTCACCACTTCCCGCGCCGGGTTGGGGACTGCTGGGCCTGGACGAGACGCTGCAAAAATGTGGCGCGGGGAATTTCATACGCTCCGAGCCGTTGCAGATGCGGATTGGCGATCTGACAGTCGATCAATTGAAACTGCCATTTGTGGAGCTGCTGAGTTAAGACACAGAAGGCGACTTTTGAAGCATTTGCCACACGTTTGAACATCGACTCCCCGAAAAACGTCCGGCCTAAACTCACCCCATAAATACCCCCGGCCAGTTCACCGGCGTCCCAGGCCTCAACCGAATGGGCAAAGCCGGCCTCGTGCAGGGCGCAGTAGGCTTTCAGCATGTCGGGTGTAATCCACGTTCCTTCACCGCTCCGTAGCCGTGTTTCTGCGCAGGCGTATACCACCTCTTCAAAGGCACGGTCAAACGTGACAGAGAAGCGTTCCTGACGGAGCAGCCGGCGTAGGCTGCGTGAAACATGAAAACCGTCCGGGTCGATGACACAGCGCTGCGGCGGACTCCACCACAGAATCGGGGAATCGTCGCTATACCAGGGGAAAATGCCGAGTTGATAGGCGAGTAACAAACGTTTGAGGCTCAGGTCTCCTCCAACCGCCAACAGCCCCTCCGGGTTGGACCATTCTGGATTGGGAAAGACAAGTTCATCCGTCAGTTGGTAGACCGGCATACTGATTTCTTATGGTCCAGAAAACAAAACTGCCTGTCAATAAGATGTGTTGGAGACGTGTTGCAGTCACGGATAATCGCGGGAACCCAGCTTGATTTTTTCCGGCAAATAGCAGAAGAGAGAAGGAGTAGTAAAACAGGAGGAGTACTATGGATCGAGTGAGCAAAGTTCCATTTGATCAGGTTGATACCGAACTCCAAGCCATCATGCGCGAATACGACCAGGAGCTCGGGGGGTCGGAGTTTGTTCAGGTGTTTGCCCACGCGCCTGAGGTGTTCAAGTCGTTTATCAACTTCTATTTTCCGTTGGTGTCAGGTGAACGGGGCAATGTGGATGTCAAACTGACCGAGTTGGCCCGCCTCAAGGTGGCCGAGCGCAACGACTGCAATTTATGAATGCACGCCCGGTTTGCCTTGGCAAGGCAACAAGGCGTGACGGAAGAACTGATTGCAGCGCTGCCCCAGTATCAAGCCAGCGAACTCTTTACGCCGCGCGAGAAAGCGGCCATTCGCTTTGCGGATATCCTGGCCGGAGATCACCGCCGGGCTTCGCCAGAGCTGTTTGATGCCTTACGCGAGCATTTTACCGAGCCGGAAATCCTGGAACTGGGTTGGCGGATTGTGACGTTTGTCGGCTACGGCCGTCTTATTCATGTCCTTGGTCTGGAGATTGGGCAGACCTGTTCGCTGCATCCCGCAGAGACTCAGCCGGACCAGGAAGCGCACACACCCGCTCAATAAGGTTTTGTGCCCCCTCTCCCTCTGGGAGAGGGTTGGGGTGAGGGCGTCCTACGATTCTCACTATATCCGTCAGAACGTCATTCCGGCGAAAGCCGGAATCCACCCCGGATTACGCCCGGTCCAGAGAGGCGTTGAGCCGATTGAGCAATTTTTCGGCCGACACTGGTGGTGCAGGCGGCGGGGGCGGCGGAGTCACACGTATCTGTTGGGACGCGGGTGGAGGTAGAGGCGGAGGAAGCGACGTGTAACGCGCCGGTGTACACTGGCTCAAAACAAGTCCGAGTGTCAGCAGACAACTGAACCGTGTAAATCGTGCCAGAAGTGTCAATGCGTTGCTCATGTTTTCTAACCCCTAATCCCCAAGCCCTGCATTAAATCTGCCTGGGATGAGTTACTGCATGCGCCGCTTCAGCCAGGAGGACGGCGCGGCGATCAAAATCGCTGAGCCGTTCATCCCTGAGCTGGCCATTTTTGTACAACACAAAGAGCTGCATACCCACGACTGCTGTTTTCCACAGCGCGAAGGTTTCATAAAATTTGATATTGCCGACATCACGGCCACTCCGCTGAGCATAGCGCTGAACGATTTCGTCCCGGGCCAAGAAACCCTGTAAAACGGGCATTTGGGCAATCTCTCGCCGGCCCGGCGGATCATTATGCTGGGTCCAATAATTGAGCAACAGGCCCAGGTCAATGATTGGATCACCGAGCGTGCATTGGTCCCAGTCAAAGAGGGCAATAATCCGCGTGATGTCTGTAGGACTGACCATAAGATTGTCGAGTTTATAGTCATTATGCAGCAGGGTCGGCAGGGGCGACGTTGGTACGTGGTCAGCCAACCACTGTCCGAGTTCATCCATAAGCGGGAGTTCTTCTGCCTTGGCCTGCTCCCAGCGCTTGCGCCAGTTACGGACCTGACGTTCGACAAAGCCTTGGGGTCTACCCAAGGCTTCGAGTCCAACCGCTCGGTAGTCTACCGCGTGGAGGTCAACCAAGGTATCCACAATAGCTTCACTGAGGCGTGTATACACGCCTGGCTGACCGAGATGCTCAGCCGGCATATCTTTATGGATGACCAGGCCGCTTCGGCGTTCCATGACAAAGAACGGCGCGCCCAGGACGCTGTCGTCGTCACAAAAAAGATACGGACGCGAGGCCGGTGGGAAAACGGGCCACAGGGCAGACAGCGCCCGGAATTCCCGGGCCATGTCGTACGCGCCCACGGCTAGCGGACCGCCGGGCGGACGGCGGAGGACGTATTGGTGAGAACCGAAGCGCACCAGATAGGTCAAGTTGGCATGCCCGCCGGCAAATTGAACGATCTCAAGCGGACCATCGGCATTGGGCAGACGTCCACGCACATAGGTATCAACAACTTTCAGATCAAGGGTCGCTTCCGGGCGAACTGCGACTGTTTCAGGTTCGGTCCAGCCTGGTGGGGTATGTTCCATCAGTGTGCCTTCTCTCAGCGTATGACCTGTGGAACAGGTCTGTGCCAAGTCTGTGTCATGAATAGGTAATAGAAGCCGAGAGCATTTACAACAATCTGCCAAGCCAGAGACCACACAAAACGGCAAGCAGACCAACCATAACGCTGCCGACAATATTCAACACGCCGAGGAGAACGGTACCGTTCTGAAACAACTGCATCGACTCATACGTGAACGTAGAGAAGGTGGTATAGGCACCGAGAAACCCGGCGACGAAAAAGTGTCGCTGTGGAGATACCAAGAGCGCTCGGTCATGCAGGATGGCGATGGTGACGCCAAGCAGAAAACTCCCGCTCATATTGGCGATAAACGTCCCGTACGGAAAGCTGGCTCCCAGAAGCCGCGCCGCCCAGCTTGAAACAATAAAGCGCGCGTTTGCACCTAAAAAGCCTCCAAGTCCAATCAAGAAATATTGCACGCAATCTCCTCCCGTGTACGAGTACAGCGGTCCATTTGATTCCCGTTTTCTTTACTTAGCGAAGCGTTTCGCACAGAGATAGTGAGTCCTCTTCAAAGAGGTCTAGCCACCTGCCAAATTCCTGCCATGTCATTGACTCCTGACATGCGACGGTCTTTAGTGGCGGCACGGGAGAAGAGGCAGAGACACACGGGGGAAAGACTATGGACGATATTTTACAAGCACTATTCCGGTGGGTCCACTTATTGGCCGGCATCACCTGGATTGGACTCCTGTACTATTTCAATTTGATCAATGCCCACTTTCAGGGTGCCCTCGAAGCGGATGTCCGCAAACAAGTTGTCCCGCAAATCATGCCGCGCACGCTGTGGTGGTTCCGCTGGGGAGCCATGTTCACCTTTCTGTCCGGTCTGTTGATGATCCTGTGGAAATACTTCCTGCTTGGGAGCGGTTTCACCGGTGATGCCGGCTTGTTCGGGTCGAGTGCCGGGCTGTGGATCAGCATGGGTACGCTGTTCGGCACGATCATGTGGTTCAACGTCTGGTTCATTATCTGGCCGGCCCAGCAGCAGATTATCACTGCGACGGTTAAGGGCGAAGCGCCGGACCCGGCTCTACCCAAGAAGGCATTGTTGGCCTCTCGCACAAACACCTTTCTGTCTGTCCCCATGCTGTTCGGCATGGTCGCCGGCGCCGGGCATTATCCGTCGATTACCTTTGGACCGCTGTGGCTGATTATTGTACTGGGGCTCGGCTTTGGTCTGGCCTATCACCTGATTTTCCAGGTGAGTAGCAAGGTGGCCAAGGAATGGCCGGTGGAGTAGGCGGCAGACCGCTTGGCTACCCGGCCTGAAACGTCAGGGCGACGACGGCCTCTCCCTTTTCAGGCAGAGAAATTTTCTGTGACTGCACGCCAAACCGTTCATGCCAGGCTTCAATGGTATACTCGCCTGGCGGAACGTTCCGGAGCCTGAATGATCCATCCGTGCTGCTCAATGCAAAATAGGGATGGTCGAACACGCCAAGATAACTCCGCATCCAGCCGTGGATGTCACACTTGACTTCAATGCCGACCTCCTCGGCCTCCACCGTCACGTTTCGCGACGTGCCTTTGAGTCCCAAACTGAAGTTCCACTGCGAAGAATTGCGCGGCAGGCCGTGTACATTATGGGCCATGGGGTCGCTGTTGAGATAGCGAATCGGCTGATCGACCTGAAGCGCCATAATACGCGGCAGAAAGACACAGCCTTTTTGGTTATTCTCAACCGGTTTTTCAGGAACCGCAAAAACACGTTCGCCCAGACCGCCTTTGATATACACCAGGGCATTTTGCAGTCTTCCGTCCCTTACCAGAACATCGCCGGCGTAGACCGTCCCTTCGTGTTGGGCCGCACATTCCGACCAGCCGCCAAGTTGAAGAACGCTTTGCTCTGGAACCGATCCGTCGAAATGGATGGTCCCGGCAATAGTGCCTACTGTGGACAGGTCGAGCGGGGTGGGTTGGCGGGGCGGCTTGGGCGGAGTTGAGCTGTTGCAGGCTATGAGAAGGGAGATAAGGAGCCCGATGAAAATCAGTTGGACAGATTGAGAGAAACGCATAGCACCATCTTCCAGAGATAAGAGAAGACCTCACTTCGGCCCTCTCCCTCAGGGAGAGGGAGCTATTTGGCTTGGACTTCTGCCAGATTGACACAGTTGATTGGCGGCTCGCCAGCGCGCAGGCGGTTGACATTGGCGGCCAGGCCGCGCGCAATGTCGTTATAGGATAAATCGGTGACGCCGGCGGTATGGGGTGTAGCAATCACATTGTGCACATTGTGTTGGAACAGCGGGTCCATTGGATCAGTCGGCTCGTCCCAAAAAACGTCCAGGGCCGCTCCGGCTATGTCCTTGTGCGCCAGGGCCGCAACCAGGGCATCGTGATCGATGACCGGACCACGCCCCACGTTGATGAGATATGCCCTATTCTTCATACTGGAGAGCGCCGGCGCATTGATGACTCCCCGCGTGTGTGGCGTGACAGGCAGGGCCAGGACAACGAAGTCGGCTTCTGCCAGGACGTAACTGAGGTCGTGCGGCCCACCAAGAAAATCAAATCCAAATTCTTCTTTTACGTGTTCAGACGGGTGTTGCTTCAGGCCCAGCAGACGCACGCCGAAGTGGCGTAAGCGGCTGGCCAGCTCGGTGCCGATACTGCCGACTCCGATAATGGCGATGGTCTTATCCAGAAGCCCTTTGCCCATAGGCGCGCCAAAGATGCTGTTCCGCACGTTTTCGGCTGCCTGGGGAAATTTCCGGGCCAGGGCGAGCATCAGAAAAATAGCGTGCTCCGAAACGGAGGCTGCGTTGCCGGCTCCTTCGTGTCCCGGAACATTGGCCACATAGATGCCCTGTTCGGTTGCAACCGAAATATCCACGCCTTCGAGCCCGACGCCGAACTGGTGGATCATGCTTGCAGAGGTGGCTCGAATGATTGCCGCATCCACGCGGTGCATGGTTGGCACCACCACATCCGCGTCGCGAACCGCGTCCAACACCTCTGCGGCCGGGTAGGCAATAATGGTGTCGTCCGGCAGATGGAGCCGCAGCACCTCGGAGCAGTGGGGGAAATGGGTGGAGCACAGAACAATTTTCATGCGGTGCGTTTCCCTGGCTGTGAATCGGCTCAATCGGTTGGGTGACGGGCGGCGTCCATGACCTTTTCAATATCCAGCACACGCGGGCCGTCCCACGAGAGTTCGATTTCCCACCGGTCGTTTGCATTCACAACCAGCTCGCGCTCGCCATCAAGCGCAATAATCGAGGGCTTATAGGTGACAGGTATCCGGCTGCCATGCTGCATCAGGGCATGCTGTTGGATCGGGACGGGGACAACCATGCCCGGCGCAATCGGCGCGTTGATAGCGCGGGTATTGCCACCGAACCGGACATACAGCCCTCCGTCGTCAACCGGACGGATAGGATGCAGGATGCCCCCGATTGAGGCCAGGCCGATATTTGTGGGCTGGCCCTGGGTGAGAAAGAGTTCTTTGAGGCGCTCGGCCTCCCACACGGCTCTGGCTCCGATAAACTGGTAGTCACACACCGCGGCGTCAACCAGGGCGATGTCTTCGAACACGCCGTTGCGGTACAGGTTGAGCCGCTTGGTTGGACGGCTATACGTTTCCGGGGAGAAGTGTCGGACCGCGTAATACCCGGCCGCCAAGCCGGCCAGGGTTGACTCCAAAAACTGTGGAAAGGCATTATTCGTTCCGGTTGAAAGCGGAATGAGCGGTATAGCGCCGCTGCCTTTGGTGACCACCCGGTTGGTGCCGTCTCCGCCAATGACGATGACGCAGGCTACCCCCTGTTCGTTCATGAGCTGCGCCGCCCGAGTCGAGTCGCTGGCCTCATCGAAGATCGACATCTCCAGAAAACGTGGGCTCAGACGCAGGTCGTTCTCAATCCCGGACAGGGCTTTGGTAAAAATATTGGCCGGGTCAGGGAAGAGGACCACTTCGTCTACCCCGGCGCCCTGAATGCCAAGAATAGCTCGCCGAACGATATAGACTTTTTCCTGGGTATCGAGAATAGAGCCATGCGCCACAAGACGACGAATGTCCTTGCCTGCGCGTGGGTTTGCAATAATACCGACGGATGCCATGAGAAGTTGGGGGTTAGGGGTTAGGGGCTGGACTTCCCCAATCCCCAAAACCTAGTCCCTTTAGAACAATCCCAGTGCTGCCTCGCCGATTTTTTTCGGATTGGGCAAATAGTGGTCTTCCAATGGTGGGCTGAATGGCACCGGGGTGTGTGGAGCACACACTATTTTTATGGGCGCGTTTAAGTAATCAAACCCCTTGTCCGCGACCATAGCCGCAATATCGGTTGCCACGTTGCAGCGCGGGTGTGATTCGTCGGCGATCACCAGTCGGCCCGTCTTCTCAACCGATGTCAGCACCGTCTCTTCGTCAAATGGCGAGAGAGTCCGAGGATCAATCACCTCAACGCTTTTGCCCTGCTTTTCCAGCTCCGCGGCCGCGGCCAGGGAGTGATGCACCATCTTGCCCATAGCCACGATAGTGACATCATCGCCGGCGCGCTTGATGTCTGCTTTTCCAAACGGAATGCTATAGGCTTCCTCTGGGACGACGCCCTTCATTGCGCCGAAGGTGATGTCCTCAAAGAAAATAACCAGATCGTCATCCCGGATAGCCGAAATCAAGAGTCCTTTGGCGTCATACGGCGTCGAGGGGACGACCGTCTTGAGCCCTGGGATATGGGTAAAGAGTGAGTGCAACACCTGAGAGTGTTGGGCCGCGGCGCGGTAGCCGCCGCCGCAGATGGTCCGAATAACCAGCGGGACTTTCGCTTTGCCGCCAAACATATAGCGGAGTTTTGCGCCCTGGTTCAGGAGCTGATCAAAACACACGCCCATAAAACCGACGAACATCATCTCGGCAATGGGCCGCAGACCAGTGACCGCGGCGCCCACCGCCGCGCCAATAAAACCGGACTCGCTGATGGGTGTATCGATAATGCGCTCCCGACCAAATTCCTGGACCAAGCCTTTTGTCACGCCCAGGACTCCGCCCCAGGCTTCACCACCTTCGAGGTGATCGACATCGGCCCCGCCCGCAACGTCCTCTCCCATTAAGATCACTTTCGGGTCGCGTCGCATTTCCTGACGCATGGCTTCATTCAGCGCTTCACCAAAATTCAACTCTCGCTCTGCCATAATTTTTCTCCGCAAGGGGGTTAGGGGTTAGGGGGTGGGTTTCTATCTGCCCCAATCCCTAATACCCAGTTCCCAGCCCCTAGTAATTCACATACACGTCAGTGAAGGTTTCCTGGACTTCGGGAAAGGGGCTGTCTTCCGCGAATGTGACCGCTCCATCAACTGTTGCATTGACCCGTTCATCGATGCCCCCAAGCTCGTCTTCGGACACCAGGCCACGAGCCAGGACGGCCTCTTTGAAGAGCTTGATCGGATCGAGTTCGGTGCGGTATTTGTCGTTTTCTGCGGCAATTTTATAGGTCTGCGCATCGCCTTCAAAGTGGCCGAAGTGACGATAGGTCTTACACTCCAACAGGCTCGGCCCTTGTCCGGCCCGGGCGCGCGCAATCGCCTCATGCGCCGATTCATACACGGCAGCCAGGTCGTTCCCGTCTATGGTCACGCCCGGCATATTATACGCTGCGGCGCGGTCGGCGATATTCTCGACGCTGCAATGATAATGCGACGGCGTGGCCTCGGCATAGCCGTTATTCTCGGCCACAAAAATGACCGGCAGCTTCCAGATTGCGGCCAGGTTGAGGCTCTCGTGCAAGGTGCCCTGTTCCGACGCCCCGTCACCAAAGAAGCAGATGGTCACCTGGTCAGTCCCGTTGGTTTTTGCCGTCAGGCCGGACCCACAGGCCAGCGGCGGGCCGCCTCCGACGATACCGTTGGCCCCCAACATGCCTTTGTCCATATCGGCAATATGCATGGAGCCACCTTTGCCCTTGCAAATCCCCGTGGCTTTACCGAACAGCTCAGCCATCATGCCCCGCACGTCCACCCCTTTTGCAATACAGTGGCCATGTCCGCGATGGGTCGAGGTCATATAGTCAGCGTCCGTGAGATGGGCACAAATCCCGACAGCTATGGCTTCTTCCCCGGCATAGAGATGCACAAAGCCCGGGATTTTCCCCTTCCCGAACTCAGTACTGACCCTGGTTTCAAACATACGGATGAGCTGCATACGCTCATAGACCCAGAGGAGCTTGTCTTTGGGAATATCCATACCACCCTCCTTATTCCAATCGTTGTGTACCGGCTTCATAACACGAAACGGGGGAAGGGGAAACAGAAAAGGGGATGGGGGTTAGGTGGGGTGAGGAAGCGCTGTTCTAGCGCGGAGGGGTGAGATGTGATGAATGAGGGAGGGTTACAGGGAGGCGACAGATGAAACCGCCACCAACCGTATTCGTTTCCTATTCACATGACGGTGAGGAGCACTCGGACTGGGTACTTCAGCTTGCGACACGTTTACGATCAAATGGCGTGGATGCGGTTTTAGACAGGTGGAATCTGAGGCTCGGTCAAGACCTTGCGGCATTTATGGAAAAGGGGTTGTCCAGTTCCCATCGCGTTCTATGTATTTGCTCGCAGGCATATGTTGATAAGGCTGATACGGGCAGAGGGGGTGTTGGGTATGAGAAGCAAATCATCACCGCTGAATTATTGGCTGATCTGAATCAAGACTGGCTTGTTCCTGTTATTAGAAATAATCCCCAAACACGAAAATCACCCAGATTTCTAGGAAGCCGTTTCTATATCGACTTCGAAGAAGACCGTTTATACGAGAGCAAGTATGAGGAGTTGCTGAGAGAACTCCTAGATGAGCCGCTTTTGCCAGTTCCCGAGTTAGGCAAAAACCCTTTTGAAACCGCGAAGGAATATGCTGAGCAGCGTTTCATCCCCGGATCAGAGAAGTATGTTTCTCCAGCTCCGGAAGGAAAAGTAACCTTTGATTATTCTAACAATAACGGGAAATACAGCATTGGCTCTGACGCATACATGTTCGAGACGAAATGGTCCAAAGCCAGTGATCGAACAATACGTGTCTCCCGCGATCCACCAAGCATACGGACTGTCGCATTAGTCAAAGACAAACAGCAAATCAACTCAATTGATGACGCGCGAGTTTATGATGGATCATCACGGGCTCGAACTCCAAACGTTGGTCAAATCGTTCTGCTTCAGAACATGAACGGGTTCTTTGCTGCGCTAAAGGTTTTGGATATCAAAGATGATACCCGAGGAAGCCAGTTCGATGAGCTGACCTTCGAGTATGTAATCCAAACGAATGGTACGCCTGATTTTACCAAGTCCAGTTAGCAGGGAGTAAGCCAACACATTCTGTCCTCGTTTCCGACCTACGGAACTGTGGTTGTATCCAGGAGCAATCCACGGATTGCCGAAGCGTCAACAACGATCACCGTCCGTCCCGTTCTTCTCGGACTACTTGGGCCGGCGAAAAGGTGGGGCGGACCGGGGTTCGGGCTCGGAGCCGGCGATGCAGCTCTTCTACGGCCGGATGTTCGGCGTGGCGCTGTATCTCCGTAATCAGGTAATTAGACAGAGACTTCCCGGCCAGTGCGGCTCTGGACTTGAGTCGCTGATAAAGCTCATCAGGGACGTTCCGCAACTGAATCATTTTTGGCATGTTATGAACCTACTTGCATGTCCATCCATCACATGTCAATCGAATAAATTTCTTGTCCAGCGCTTCTTTTTCAGAGGAGGATTTTATGGGCAGGGCAGGCGGCAGCCTGGACTCTGCCCGCTGGTCACGGCTTCATGCTCGATCCCGGCCTACTCGATCTTGACCCTGTCCGCAATCTAGCTATCTTGTTAGCTAGATTTTTGAGCAGTCGAGGTGAAAGCTTATGTTCGTCGTCAACGTTCACCAAGCCAAGACCCAACTCTCCCGACTCCTGGCGCGAGTCGAGGCGGGTGAGGAGGTCGTGATCGCCCGCCGGGGCGAACCGGTCGCGCGGCTCGTCGGCTGTAAGCCCCAGCGCAAGCGACAGCCGGATGTCCTCAAGGGGAAGATTGTCATACCCGAGGACTTCTTCGAGCCGCTGTCGGAGGCGGAGCTGAGAGCGTGGGAGGGGAAATAGCGTGCGGGCCTTGCTGGACACCCATGCGTTTCTGTGGTGGCTTGCGGACAGCGGACGTCTGTCCAGAACGGCGCACCAGGCAATTGCGGACGAAGAGAACGATATTGTCGTCAGTGTGGCGTCCGCCTGGGAAATCACCACTAAGTATCGGCTCGGCAGACTGCCGGAGGGCGCAGTCGCGGCGGTCGATGTCGCCGGGAGCATTGCCGGTCAGGGCTTCGGAGAACTGACAATCAGTGTCGCCGATGCCGAACGTGCCGGGCGACTGCCCGGCCCGCACCGCGACCCGTTTGATCGCATGCTCATCGCCCAGGCTCTGGCGCGTGATTTGGTGATCGTGTCGATTGATGCGATATTCGACCGTTACGGCGTCAATCGGCTGTGGTGAGGGAGGGGGTTGCGGCTTACTCGTCCTCGTCCGGCAGCCGGTAGGCCGTGCCGTCAATGAGACGTTTGGCGTCGTAGTTCCAGCGACTCATCCATTGTTCGACCACGTGATAGGCCGGACATTGGCCCTTGTCGATTTCCTCACGCAGCCGTTCAAGATAGATGGTCTCATTTGCTCCGGCCTCGTTACAGTCGTTATGTCGCTCCAGACCCTCCCAGGCAATTGTCACCAACTCTTTGGCCAGATCGAGCAGGCGTATGCCCTGCACTCGCGCACCTAGGGCTTGGCGATGGGCTTGATGATAGGCTTCGAGGCGTTCATCCCAGCTCCATTTTTTGACTAAATCCCAGGCGGCCAGCAGCGGGTCGTTGTCAAAAAAGATGCCCTTGGTGAGGGCCGGCACGGCCAGCATGTATTCAAACGGCTGGTTATCAAAGCAACGGATCTCCAGGTATTTTTTAATCCGTACTTCTGGAAAGAGCGTCGTCAGGTGGATGCCCCAGTCTTCCATGGTGGCGCGTTCCCCTTCGTACCCTTCCTCCAGGAATTGGCGAAAGGACACATGGGTCATATTAATCCACTGGCCTTTGCGCACAATAAAATACATGGGAACGTTCAGCGCGTATTCCGCATAGTCTTCAAACGTTGGAGAGTCAGCAAAAGCAAAGGGCAACAAACCACACCGGCGTTTGTCCGTATCGGTCCAGACGTGGCCCCGCATGGTCATAAAACCGTTCAGACTCCCATCTGAAATCGGGGAGTTGGCAAACATGGCGGACAGGATGGGCACGAGTCCCATACTGGTCTTAAACTTGAGCATTGCGTCAGTTTCGTCGCTAAAGTCGAAATTGACCTGAATGGAGGCGGTTTGCTTCATCATGCGATGCCCCAGCGTCCCGACCTTCTCCATATAGGGGCCCATGATCGAATAGCGTGTTTTAGGAATCCACTGGATGTCATCCAGCGAGCTGACTGGCTGGACTCCCAAGTTCACGAAATCAATGTCCAATTCGTCCGCAATAGGCAGCAGATGTTTAAGATGGCGACGGAGTTCTTTGTCCGCACAATGGATGGTCTCACACTGTTCGCCGGAGAGTTCGAGCTGGGCGCCAGGTTCAAGCGCAATATTGGCTCGCTCACCTTGGAGGGCGATGATGCGGCCTGCTTCTTCTTGGGGTTCCCATTCCAGGGAGTCGGCCAGGCGATGCAGGATATGCTCAATGCCGCGCCGCCCGGAGTAGCGTGCTGCCCGGCCACTCCGGCGTGACACGCCTAGCAGTTCGTACTCTGTGCCAATGCGCCAATCCTCTCGGGGCTTCGCGGCGTGAAAGAAGTATTCGACGAGTTGGGCATGGTCTTCAACAACAAGACCCGTGTCTGGTCCTTCGACGTACTGCGACATCCGGTGACATCCTCCCCCCTTTTGAGGGCCTTACAAAAAGGCGGCTTCAACGTAACCAGACGCAGACGCTAAGGCAAGGGGATTTTGGAACGGGAGGAGCGAGCGAAGAACCTCTCTTACGAGATACTCCTTGGTTGCTTTATTACTCCTCAAGACGACCCCGGAGTGCCTCCTGAGCGGTGAGATAGGTGGCAAAAGGACACTGCGTGCCGCAGCTATGCTCTCCTGCAAGTGTGAGGGCGCGGCGGAGAGCGGCCTCCATGGCGGTAAACCAGCCTGATTGAGCGGGGAAGAGATTCGCCGGCCCGATACGTGTGGCGATGCCGGTTTTTTCAAATAACTGCATGGTAGCGGGGCGCATGCCAAGGATGAGGAGGGTTTTGCCAGCGCTCTCCAACTGCCGTTGGCTGGATTCGAGCAGGCTGGCGATGGTGATGTCTAAGCCTTGTGTCTGACGCACCCGGAGAATAATGACACGGACTTGAGGCTCGGCGTTCAGTCGCTCAACCGCGGCTTGTAACTCTCCGGATGCAGCAAAAAATAACGGGCCTGCCAGATTGAGGATACGAATGGCGGAACAGTGCTGCCCCCGCTCTTCTTGGTCCTGGTCAACTTCCTGGTCAATCTCCCGAAAGCGGCCTTTCTCACTGATCGTCATCTCTCGGATAGTGAGCAGGCGGGCGCGACGTAAAAAGAGGAGGATACTGATCCCAACGCCAATATAAATCGCTTGGTCAAGCGGCACGAGCCACGTCCCGACGAGCGTAACGAGAAATGCCACCCGGTCGCCTCGGGTGCCGCGCAGAATCGTACGAATACGATCCCTATCGATGAGATCTGAGGCTAAGACGAACAACAGCCCGGCCAGACTCGCAATCGGTGTCTGATTGACCACAGGCCCGAAAAAGAGCAGCACTGCCAGCATCAACAGTCCGCAAAACAGGGCCGACAGACGACTCTGGGCCCCGGCTTGCTGATTTAAGGCTGACCGCGCCAAACTGCCGCTGACCGGATAGCCGCCCGAGAAAGCCGCGGCGATGTTCGCCAGCCCTTGTCCTGAAAATTCGGCTGCCATATCAAGCCGCTGCCCGGACCGGGCCGCAAGCGTCCGTGCGACAGAACTGGACTCAACCAGGGAAAGGACGGCACACGCAATTGCCGTGGGGAGCAGGCCGGTCCACTGGTCAAAGTGCGGTATGGTGAGCGGCGGCAGGCCGGTTGGCAGGGGGGCGAGGTCGGCAACGAGCTGGAGCCCGGCGTCAGATAACTGGAAGACGCGCCCCACAACGATGCTGAGCCCCAGGGCAATAATCGAGGCCGGCAGACGGGGATAAAAGCGCCGCAGACACAAGACGCAAACAATTGTGCCTAGAGTGAAAAAAACGGCGAGCAACTGGGCTTCCGAGAGTGCAGACAACCAGCCTCCGATCATCTGGGCTGGAGTGCCTGAAACGCGGGCTGTGCCTGTTGCATTGGGAAGTTGGCCTATCATAATCAGGACCGCGGCCCCTGAGATATAACCGCGTACAACTGGCTGTGAAATATAGTCGGCTAGCGCGTCGAGTCGCAGCAGCCCGGCGAGAAATTGTACAACCCCGACCATAAAGGCAAGGGTGACGCCTACCGTCATTGGACTCGCGCCGCCGTGCGCGACCTCAGCGGCGACAGCGGTGCCAACCAGCAGACTCACGGCGTTCGTGGGACCGGTGACAACATGGCGGGAGCTACGGAACAGAGCGCCAACTATGGCAGGTATGGCTGCTGCATACAGGCCCATGGCTGGGGGGAGGCCAGCGATCATGGCATAGGCCACGCCTTGGGGAATATCGAGAAAGGTGACGCTGGGACTGGCAAGCAGGTCGCGTGGGAGATGACGAAGCTGATAGTCTCGGAGGTCAAGAAACGGGAGAAAACGCTTCATCAATCTTTGGGCGCCTCATGTTTGCTTTCTGTCTCAGGCAGTTGATACACATCTCGACCCGGCTTGAGCGGGCGTAACATCCAGTAGGGGCGGCGCGTGCCGTCGGGCGAGACTTGACTGGCAGGACGGGTCAGCTCCAGCCACTTCTTATACGCGGCATGAGACTTTTCCGTATCAACATGAATATCGCCATACTGATCGCTCTTCCTGGCGGGGCTGACTCGGACGGCTTGGTGCCAACAGTGCATGCCGGAGATGGGGTCTGGGTGGACGGGAAAGGTGAGATTTTGATGCACGCCGGCATCTGTCCACCAGATGCGTGAGCTATCGGCATCCTCACTCTCGTAGCCTTGCACTCCCTGCTTACGATAAAGGTCCCACTGATTCTCGTTATGGTCGAGTCCGACTGTGGCCATCATCTGACGCTGGCCTGTATGGTCGAGTTTCCAGCGGCCCATGTGATGACTACAGCCGGCAATACCGGGACGGATGCCTTCGGTTACCCAGGCTTTGACAACGAAATAGCCTATCTCAGTTTCTACTCGGGTGAGGTCGCCGGTGCGTACGCCTATACGCTTTGCATCACGCGGGTGGAGCCAGAGTGGGTTGGTGTGGGCGATTTCATCCAGCCATTTGGCATTGGCGCTGCGGGTGTGAATCTGGACTGGCAGTCGGAACGTTGGGATCAGGACCATTTGGTCGTCTGCAAGCTGGTCGGGATGGATATGACTCTTGATATACGTAGGAAGGGCGTACTCCGGCCAGCCCCAGTCTTTGAGCGTCTTTGAATAAAATTCGAGCCGGCCGCTTGGCGTGGGAAAGCCTCTATAGACGTTGCCATTTCGCTGTACCCCAACCGGGCGACGGCCATCTGCATCACCATCAGGCGAGGGTAAGGGGACGATGTTTGGACCATTGGGCTTAGGGCTTGAGGTGAATACCCGGCCCTGGTTATCAACCTGTGTATCATCCAGTTCGGCAGATGGTACTGTTTGCGCATGGACGGCTCCGATGTTTTTTTGGATCTCAAACGCCCCGTAGCGACGCATGTATGCTAACGGCGTGAGCCCTTGTGCCGTTGCGTGTTCTGGGAGACCTGGGACTGAATTTTCAAAAATAAATCCATAGTATTCGTCAAGGGTGAGTTTCTGGCCTGGGTGGGCTTTGGACTCAAAATACTGACGAATTCCTAACGATCCATCCGGATCGACCTGCCAGGATAACTCGATCCAGAATTCGTTTTCTTCCCATACCTCGCCTGGGTTTGCCTCTCGGGTATCTGTAACCGGCTCGCCCAAGCGTTCTCTGGCTGTTCTCAGTACGGGCTGACGAAAACCGATCCACTGGGCGTCGTGGGTTTCATATGAATGCGTATCGTGTCGTTCGCTGCCGACGCCCATAGGCAGAATATAATCGGCGAAATAGGCGCTTTCGTTCCATGTCGGAGTCAGTGCGATATGCAAGCCGATTTTCTGTTCATCACTGAGTGTTTCAATCCAGGAAAAGCCGTCGGGATTGGTCCAGACCGGATTGTAGACGCGCGTGAAATACACATCGAGTTTGCCTCGCCCTTCTTTCAGTAGATGCGGCAAAAGAAAAGAGAGTTCGTTAATGGCAAGTGGATATTCGGCTGGCCATGAGACCGTATTCCACATGGGTGGATGGGGGGGGGTATGGATGGGACGCGGAACAAACTTGTTCCAGGCGTTAGGATAGGTCCCGCCCTCTGTTGCCACAGCGCCGAGCAGAGCATTGAGGAGAAACAGGGTGCGTGCGACCTGCCAGCCGCCCAGATTTCCAGCTGCGGCACTGCGCCAGGTATGTGTGGCGAGTCGAGTTCCGGCGGAGGCGACCACATTGGCAATGGTTCTCATTGTGTCTGTACTGATACCGGACTCTTTGGCCGCGAACTCGAACGTATATTCCGTGTAGAGATCGTGTAGAATCGCTTCAAAGTTTTCAAACGTAGGTTCCAGGTCTGGCCGCTCTTGTTGTAGATACTCCTGCCAGTTCCACCAATCACGAAGAAATGCACGATTATATTTTTCGTTCTGAATAATATGATTGGCTATAGCAAGAAGAATGGCGGCCTCACTGCCTGGATACGGTGCTACCCAATGATCAGCATGGGTGGCGCTATTGGAGAGACGGACGTCAAAGACAATGAGTTTTGCTCCACGACTCTTGGCATCCATAATACGCTGAGCGTGTGGATTAAAATAATGTCCCGCTTCTAAGTGGGCGCTGATAAGGAGCATAACATCTGCATTTTCATGATCTGGGCTAGGACGGTCTGCCCCCATCCAAAAATGATAGCCCGCCCGCGCTCCGGACGAGCAGATATTCGTATGGGAGTTGTGGCCATCAACGCCCCAGGCGGCAAGGACACGCTCCGTATAACCATCCTCGCCGGGACGGCCAACGTGATACATGATCTCGTTACGACGATCCTCCTGAAGCGCCCGTCGGATACGGCCGGCAATGTCATTCAATGCCTCGTCCCACGAGACTTGTCGCCATTTTCCTTCTCCGCGTTTACCTGTCCGTTTGAGTGGGTGGAGGATGCGGTCGGGATCGTTGATTTGGTTGAGTGTTGCCGGACCTTTGGCGCAGTTACGTCCACGCGAAGCCGGATGTTCAGGATTACCTTCAAACTTTCTGATTGTGAGCGTTTCTGGATCAACATAGGCAAGCAGGCCACACGCAGACTCACAGTTAAAGCACGTTGTGGGAACAAGCATGGAACGTTGCTCAACACGCTGCGGCCAGGCCCGTGAATCCAGCTCAACCCAATCGTCCCAACGTTCCTTGGGAGGAAAAGACGCGAGATGGTTGCGACTCGGCCCTGGGTAAAAAGTCTCGCCTCGGGCCTCAGTTTCTTGGCGGGCCGCAGAAACGCGTTCGTTGAGTTTCTCATTACTCATGGAAAGACTCCTTAGGCGAGCGGGACGGTTTGACCCGCCTGAACGTAGGCGTGTTCGTGTGCCAGCAATCCAATAAGCGCTGCAAAGCCAGCCAGCATGCCAGTCCATGGGGCGGTGATCCCAACCAGGACGAGGAGTATTCCGACCCAGAAAAAGGCGCGGTATTTTCCCTCCGTCATCTCTGCGGCAGCTAGCTGTGCATGTGCTGTGGGATGGGCCAGAGTCATTTCTCCGATAACGAGCAGGAGATGAAGCGCGCAGGATGTTCCTAATATCGCAGCTAATAGTGTGGTCATGTCCGGTGACAACCATATGCTAAAGGGGATAAGAGTAGCAGCTCCGGCGAGAACCGCCTGAACAAGGAAGTGAGGCGGAAGAAGCGGACTTTGCCACAAATCCCGTGCGGTTGCTTGGGCAAAGAGGTAGGCTGTGTAGACAGCGGTCATTATTCCAAATGGTACGCCTATCAGCATCAGACTGGACTGAAGCGACATCCCGCCAGCGAAAAGACTTGCAAAAAAATGAAGGACCAGAACGGCGCTAAACCCAAGAATGATAAACGCACCTTTGACCAGCCAGCTCCTCCACTGGGGACGGGTAAAGATCAGTAGAAATCGCTCGGGGTGGTCCAAATCGGCGATCAGAATAATGCCGGTAAGGGTCAGAAATACACTGCCAAGCGTAGGGGCTATCCATTTCCAGAGAACATTCTCCGGACCCATCACGCCAAAGAACACGAGAAACAGCGGAATCAGATAAACACCTGAGGCAATCCCTTTTGTCCAGGTATAGAGGCTCAGCCGCCAATCCCAGGGGGAACGATGCGGTACGTCATATGCCAGCACCGCTTGTGCGGAGCTATTGTTCCGGGTTGGATGGCCTGAAGTGACTTGGTGTGGCACCTGTCCTTGCTCACTCCACATAAAAAGGCCGCCTTCGGGACGTGTGGCGGCAAGAGGGTCAAGTGTTGCCTGATGTGCGCCTGTGTAGAACAATTTCGGCTGCGTTTCCTTTTCAGGGCGACGAACCGTAACGGGTTCTCGGCCAACGATTGCCGCTATTCTTGAGCTCGGGTCATTCAGGTCGCCAACTATGATGGCCTCTGTCGGGCAGACCACAACGCAGGCCGGCTCAAGGTCCATATCAATCCGATGCGCACAAAAGTTGCACTTCTCGGCCGAGTGGTCTTCGGGATTGATAAAGATCGCATCGTAAGGACAGGCAGCGATACAGGCTTTGCAGCCAATACAGATGGACTTGTCGAAATCTACGATACCGTCAGAACGGGCATACATGGCGGCGGTAGGACATGCGTACGTACACGGCGCGTCTTGACATTGATTACACCGATTTACTTGAAAAGCCCGCCGCGCGTTTGGGAAAGTTCCCACGTCGGTATATTTCACATAGGTGCGATTGACCGATACCGGGACATGGTTCTCTGATTTACAGGCAGTAGTGCATGCATGGCAGCCAATACATTTGGTGTGATCAATGACCTTGGCCCAGCTCACTACAGATGCAGCTTGCGGCGTCTCTTGAGCGGTTGGTTCCATGCAGTCTGCTCCTTCCCGCGTTACGCTCTTTATCCATTGAGAACCGCCCCCATCTCCCAACTACCGCTCAATGGGCAAGTGTTGCTCGTTCCAGTCAAGCATCCCGCCTTTAAGATTCGATACCTGCACAAACCCCAGGCCGGTGAGAATGGCTGCGGCCGTTGTGCTGCGGACTCCGGCCCGACAGACAACAATGATATTGCCGTCTTTGTACTGTTCAATTTCTCCGGCACGAGCCGGCACTTCCTTGAGGGGGATGAGGATGCTGCCCGCTATATGGCCAAGGTCATCGCTGTATTCGTCTGGTTCGCGCACATCGAGCAGGAGAGGAGGGGAGGGGCTATCCAGTTGGGCTTGGACGTCTCGCGCGGACAATTGGCGTACTCCGTTCAGCGCAGACAGACTCGGAAATTGAATGGATTCGTCTTCAATAGCGGATTGGTTCGGTTGGAGAACTTCTTGAATTTTATCTGGCAGCGAGAGGTGGAGGTTGTTCATCAAATCGACATATTCCTGGCGACTGCGGCCTGCAACGCGCGGATTTGTGTGTCTTTCTTCACCAATAGTGGATTGGGTATGACCGCGGTAGTCATGACCGGGAAAGACCAGTGTACTGTCGGGCAAGGTGAACAGTTTGTGATAGATGCCGTCGTACTGGGCGCCAGGGTCGCCATCGGGGAAGTCGGTGCGCCCGGTGCCGTGGATAAAAAGGGTGTCGCCGGTGAACACCCGATCCATGGCGTGTAAACACATAGCGTCCGGCGTATGGCCTGGGGTAGCGAGCACATGTAGGGTGAGCGTCCCAACTCGGATGAGTTGCCCATCTTCAACATGCCTATCAACATGTGGGGCTGGGGCGCGCTTATGCATGACAACTGGAGCGTCCGTGAGATCATGTAATTCCCAGCTCCCCGTCAGATGATCCGCGTGGGTATGCGTATCGATAATGACGTCGAGCGTGTACCCATAATAGGCGAGGAGGGCGAGATAGCGGTCGGTTTTTTCGAAGACTGGATCAATGAGGGCGACTGCATGTGTTTTTTCACACCCAATCAGATAGGTCTTTGTTGCGCTGCGGTTGAGTTCACGGAACAGCATGGTGATTCTGCCCCACTCTCTCCAAATAAGAAAATAATGTCAAGAGATATGGCGTGGCCAAAAAAAGAGCCGTCCGAGGCTGGGCTGCAAATGATTGCAGCCGGGTTCAACTGGCCCAAATGAGGGTCCTGCCTCCCCGAAGCGGAAGAGGGCCTACGCTCCAATCCTCAACCGCATTGACATGCGTCCGGGACCCAGACTAAGGGGTGATATATGTACTGGCTCCCCATCGTCTTTCTACTTGGATTCCTATGTATATCCTGCGAAAGTTTTCTCTCTCCTGACGCGAGGCGTCAAACAGAGACCGAAAGAGACGTCCTAGGACTTCGAGGTCCCGTCCGCTCGTTATCCCTCTTTCAGGCTGTCCTAGCGAAAAAGGGTGAGACGTGGGAGCCGCAGGAAGAACGGCCGATCCGTATTGATCGGTTTGATCGGCGTGGCAGTCTTACTGAGCGCCTCTCCTACGACCCCGGTGGAACGCTACGCGAGCGAGCGGTCTTTTCCTACGACGCGAGCGCACATGAAAGAGAAGCACAGCGCTATGGGCCAGAGAACAGCCTCCTTGGACGAGTTGTCTCAGCCTGTAATGATCACGGAGCTCCGGCTGAGTCGCGTTTCTATTCGGCCATGGATGTTCTAACTGAACGAGCGATTTTTCAGTATGACGCCAATGGAAAAGAAGTCGAATCCCATACGTATCAGCAGGCAGGTGAGCTGAAAAACCGAACGTCCTCGCGCTACGACGTCCACGAAAATATTGAAGAGCAGTTGTGGTACGATGCGGCAGATGCGCTCGTGAAGAAGGTTGTCTATCACCGCGACTTTCAGGGAAGCCTGGTGACCCGAGTCTCTTTTGTCTATGCCGTTGACTCCCAGCTGAGTGAGCGAACGGACGTCCACTTTAATAATAACGGTGATTCGACCGAACGCATCGTTTACGTGGACAGTGGTCGGCAGCAACACAAAGAGATGTTTACCTACCGTTACGATGCTTTTGGCAATTGGACGACCCAAACGGTAAAGCGGCAAGTCGTCAATAAGAATGCATCCTATTTTGCACCGACGCGAATTATCTTTCGTATTTTTGAGTACTACGAAAGAGGCGGAACGTAATACGCATCTAATCACTATCCCTTCGCCTTCATGCTTCGACACAGCCTGTCTTGAGTCGTGTCAAAGGGGGCCGAGCGGGTTTGCTAGGTCCGACGCGTGAGTATACAACCCAATTCGTGTAGGCCGGCCGGATGCGGAATAGAGAGCGGTTCGGCGTCTCGCCATTCCCAGCGAGTTCCCTGAAAAAGCTGATGCATGCTATCGAGATCGCAGGGAAACGGCGGGCCGTCTGGATGTGTTGCTTGCATAAAGAGAGCAAACAGTTGTCCGCTCGGCTTGAGCCACGAAAAGAGTTGACGTTCATAGTCTTGGCGGGTTGATGGCTCGATGGCACACAAACAGGTTTGGTCGTAGATTGCATCGAAGCGGTCCGGTGCATCCCAGTCGAGTAAGTCGGCTTGAATCACCTCTGCGCTAACGCCCGCGTTCTCAATCAACTGTTGGGCGCCGTGCACTGCCGACGGGGCGAGATCAACGGCCGTGACCTCAAACCCCTGCTGCGCAAGGGTAACAACCTCATGGCAACGCCCACAGCCGGGAATAAGTATCCGACACGGTTGAAGCAGTCCCTGCTCAAGCCAAGTAAGGAGGGCTGGGCTGGCGGATTCCCGTTGCCAGCGGGTTTGACCTGTGTGGTATCGAGTCTCCCACTCAGCTTGCCGAGTCGCTGTGTCACTCACGAGCGTCTCCTTACCTCGGCCGGAGACTTCCCAGCGCCTCAGCGCTGAGAGGTCAGCCTCAAACGGGCTCGAAGCAAGACCGTCTGAAGAGGTAGGGTGGATCCCGCGTTATTTGAAGGTGTGGCGCGGAAAGGTCTGGGCGTCACCAGAGACAAAGGTGAAGGGGAGAGGCCCGTGCACATTGGAGTTGGGATCTCCTCTATATTCAATCTCTCCATTCACCGACCCGCAATTCTCTGGAATAGTGAGCCTCACCTTGGTAACGATGATTTCGCCGGTGCTCATAGCTACGGGAATCGTGGCCTCTCCATTGACGACTTTTTCTGTAGCCCCAGCGTCCTGGGGGACAAACACGGGTGGCTGCTGTGCCGACTGGACCTCGGCGCGAAAGCACTCGAAATCGTCGATCCCTGTCACCACCATCTTGCTACCGGGCATGGCTTCTTCATTGACATCTGAACTTCCGGGTCCCAACTCGCAGCCCGTCCATGTCAAGGCGGCCACGAGCAGCGCTACAGCCAGAAATGTATTCGTACGCATTGTTCATCTCTCCTTTCTTTTACACTTACCCCTACTGAGAAATTTTTTGTTCTGGTTTGTCCATCTAGAGTTTCAGAAATCACTTTGCATTACCACCATGAATCCTCTGCTTTTTTTCTTTGGAGAGTGGCAGGCTTTCCAAGAAAGAGTTGGTCCAATTCATACATTGACTATCTACCATAAAGGAATCAGAGCCATATACCAAATGGTCGAGGCCGACAAGCTCATAAGCACAGCCAAAAGATAAAGGAAAGGTGACGTCAGGGTGCCACTGCCCGCAGGGCTTCGGCGAGAGCGATAATATCTGCCTTCGTATTGTAGACATGCGGAGACACGCGAATGGAGGTGCCACGCTGTGATACATACACTGCGCGCTGACGTAATTCTTCGAGAATGGCGGGAATCCGCTCGGCGTCAGCAATCCGAACACCAAACAGGTGGGCTGCACGCTCGTGTGGTGGCGCGACTGTGTATGGGGTCCCTTCAAGGATATCCTCGAGTTCTTCGCCAAGTCGCGCGCAGTAACTCTGAATATTGCTGACTCCCCATTCGTTGATCTGCTTGAGAGCTGCGATGAGCATGGGAATCATAATAAAATTAGAGCGCTCACCTGTATCAAAGCGCCGAGCCCCTGGTTGGTATTCAGACTGATAATTGGTTAAGGCGCTGAAATTCTGACTGTCTTTGCGGGTAATCCAGTTATGCTCAAATGGTTCGCTGTTAATCAATCGATCTCCGATAGCCGCGAAGCTGTACTGGTAAGGACCAAGCAGCCATTTATAGCCAGCGCAGACCAAGAGATCTGGCTGAACGTGTTCGAAATCAAGCGGAAGGGCGCCGACCGACTGGGTGCCGTCCACAATAAACAGTGCACCCACATCGCGGGCACGCTGTCCAATCTGCTCAAGCTCAAACAGGGTGCCATCTGTCCAGTGCACACTGCTCAGGGCAACGACGGCAGTGTTGGTATCGATGGCTTCGAGCAAGCGGGTGTTCCAGACTTTTCCCGGCGGGCGCGCTTCTCGGGGCCGGTCAACCATCCGCAGCGTTGCCCTTGTGTGCTTACAACGCTCCATCCATGGATAGATATTGCTCGGGAACTCCTCACCAGGGATCACGACGTTATGTTCCGGTTTGAGCGGGAGGTTGTGTGTCGCGATGCTCATCCCATAGCTGACTGCAGGGACTAGGGCGATCCGCTCGGGCGAGGTGTGAATGAGCCGGGCGAACGCAAGGCGTAATTCTTCTGCCGGATCGAAAAAGTCTTCAGGCGCGATCTCGGCAGGAACGGCTTTGCGTTTCAGACCGCTCATGCCGGCTGCCTCAACAGTTTTCAACAACGGCGACATATAGGCACAGTTGAGGTAATGTTGACCGTCGGGCAAAGAAAATAAGTCGCGTTGGCATTGCATCGGTTTGCTCGCTTCTCGGCGTATGTATGAGAGCCGGGTTTTACAGTCTGTGTCGAACTCAGCAACGTGCTAGGCTACGCCGGACGCGGCAAGCTTTCAAGCCGAGCTCCTGCCCTTTTGAGGGGCGAATCTGATATAAGATGCTACGCCAGGCTCCGAGCGTGGCGCTGTTCACTCCAGGCGTACAGTGCCGGCAGCACCAGCAGGGTGAGTACGGTGGACGAAACCAGTCCTCCCACGACAACTGTTGCGAGTGGGCGCTGTACCTCACTCCCCGTGCCCTGCGAGACCAGGAGTGGAAGAAGTCCCAAGGCGGTGGTGAGGGCAGTCATCAGCACCGGTCGCAAGCGCAAACACGCGCCCCGCACTGCTGCTTCATCAACCGCGACACCTTCCTGAAGCAGTTGATTGAGATACGTCACCAACACCATGCCGTTCTCAAGGGCAATGCCGAAGAGGGCGATGAAGCCAACAGAAGCGGGAACGGAGAGATTTTGGCTCGTCACCCACAACGCGACGACCCCGCCCACCAACGCAAGCGGAATATTGAGGACAATCAACAGGGTGTTCCTGAGTGATTGAAAGCTGGAGAATAAGAGCAAGAAGACAATCAGCAACGTAATGGGAACCACAATGGTGAGGCGTCTATTGGCTTCCTCTTGCAAACGGAACTGGCCGCCCCAGGTCACCAGATAGCCCGCCGGTAGGCTGACTTGTGCCTCGATGGCCGCTTGGGCTTCCTCCACGAACGACCCAATATCCCGGCCCACGACATTACACTGAATAGTGAGAAAGCGTTGATTATTCTCGCGGGTGATTTGGCGTGGGCCGATCACTTCTTCAATTGTCGCCAGCTCTGAGAGCGGCACGCGCACGCGGCCAGGGCCAGGAATCAGGATGTTTCCCAGTGTGGCCGTCGTGCTGCGATATTCCGGGGCAAAACGGACAAAGATATCAAATCGGCGGACGCCCTCAAAAATCTGTCCGGCGACCTCGCCACCAACGGCAGCTCGGATTGTCTGTTGCACATCCGCAACATTTATCCCATATCGAGCGACCGTTTGCCGATTGACGCGGATAACGAGTTGGGGCGTCCCCGTCACTTGGTCTACCTGTACATCCGTTGCCCCTCTAATGCGTCGTGTTACCCCGGCAATCTCATTTCCTTTGGTAATGAGCATATCCAAGTCATCGCCAAAGAGTTTAATCGCCAGTTCGGCTCGTACACCCTCAAGAAGTTCATCCACCGCCATCGCAATCGGCTGAGTAAAAGTTGTCAGCACACCAGGAATGCGACCCAGCTCATCCCGGATAACACGTTCGAGTTGCTCTTGATTTTGTGCTGCCCTCCATTCTTCTTTAGGATGGAGGAGAATATACATCTCGGCATTATTAATCGGGTCAGTATGTGCGCCGACTTCCCCCCGGCCAATCCGCGTTGCCACGCCGCTAATTTCTGGAATCTTCATCAGCCGTCGCTCGACAATCATTGTCACCCGCTGACTCTCCCGCAACGAAATCGAGGGCGCCATCGTGAGCCGTAATACCAACGTCCCTTCTTGTAGCCGCGGGGTGAACTCTGAGCCGAGCAACGGAAGCACTACGCCACCGAGCGCGACCAAAAGTAAGGCAACGATTACAGCCATCACCCGCCACCGAACAAATAGCCTCACCACAGGCCGGTAGAGACGGATGAGGCCTCGCACGAGGAGTCCCTCAGAGGACGTTTGGTTTGCATTGCCGCGTTGTGGTCGCCGCATGACCGTCACAGCCAGGACGGGTGCAAGAAACAGCGTAAAGACAAGCGAGCCGGCCATGGCCAACGCCACAGTGTAGGCGAGCGGACGGAACGTTTTGCCCTCTACCCCTTGAAGGAGAAAGAGGGGGAGAAAGACAATCACAATAATTGTAATCGCAAAGAAAATAGGGCGGGCGACCTCTGTACACGCCCGAGCGACTACCTGACTGTGGGGGACATCAGGGGCAACCTCACGCAGCCGGCGGTCCACGTTTTCCACCATGACTATCGTGCCATCAACCAGCATGCCGATAGCGATAGCAAGCCCGCCCAGGGACATAAGATTGGCTGAGATGCCGAAATAGCCCATCCATAAGGTGGCAAACAGGACGGAGAAGGGAATAGCCAAGGCGGCAACAACACTCGGCCGCAGGCTGCCCATAAAGACCATGATCACGAGCACCACTAAGAGAATACCCTGAGTCAGCGCAGTGGTAACGGTGGCCACACACGCTGCGACCAGTGTCTTTTGTTCATAATACGGGACGAGTTTCACACCTGCCGGAAGAATCCGGTTGATCTCGGCCATTTTGGCTTCGACCCGTTCGATGATCGTCGAGGAGTTTGTCCCAAAGAGCTTCACCACCATCCCGGCGACGACTTCTTGGACACCGTTCCTGGTTTGGACACCGCGCCGAATTGCGCCGCCGATCTGTACGTCCGCAAGCTCGCGCAGAAAGACGGGTGTTCCGTCCTTGGCCTTGATGACAATGTTTTCAATATCGGAAATGTTCGAGACCAGCCCGACCGAACGTACCACAAACTCTTCAGCGTTCTTCTCGATAAATTGCGCTCCAACATTGAGATTATTCTCTTTGATGCTGGTAATCACATCTCGAATAGTGACTCCAGCACGGAGTAAGAGTTCTGGGTGGACGGACACCTGAAATTGTTTTTCATAGCCTCCAATGCCGAGCACTTCAGTCACACCAGGGACGGTTTGCAAATGAAACTTGACCAGCCAGTCTTGAATAGCCCGCAGTTCTTCAAGCGAATACTGGCCGGTCTCGTTCTCAAGGTAGTAGAACAAGACGAGGCCCATGCCGGTGGAAATTGGGCCAAGCTTTGGGTCTCCAAACCCTTGGGGAATCTGTTCGCGGGCTTCTTGCAGCCGCTCATTCACAAGCTGGCGCGCAAAATAGATATCTGCTCTATCCTCAAAGTAGATGTTGACGACAGAGAGTCCAAAGTTAGAGACGGACCGGATACGTTCGATGGAGGGCAGTCCATTCATGACGGCTTCAATGGGATAGGTGACGTATTGCTCGACATCTTCTGGAGCAAGACCTTCGGTCTCGGTAAACACCTGGACCAGATTGGGTGAGACATCGGGAAAAGCATCAACCGGAAGTTGTCCATAGCTGTGATAGCCAGCCACTACCAACAAGACGCCGAGGACGGCCATGAGCGAACGGTTTGAGAGGCTCAGTTGAATGATACGGTCCATGCCTGCCTCTCCTCTTAGTGTCCATGGCCAGCATCAAACTGCTCACGGGAGAGTTCCGCTCTGAGCGTAAAGCCTCCGTGGCTAACATAACGCTCGCCTGGCGTAAGCCCTGTACGGATTTCCACGTAGCGGTCATCGGAGCGTCCCGTCGTCACCGTCCGTGCCTGAAAGCCTGCGTCCGCTTCGACAAATACCACTGTCTGGTCAGCCATTGTCTGGAGTGTGGTGACGGGAACCGCAAGCGGTACGTCCGTACGCTCGACGACAACTCGCCCGGAGACGAACATGCCGGGCCGCCACCGCTTCTTTGTATTCGACAGGACGACCCGTGCCGTGGCCGTGCGGGTTTCCTCATCGACTGTTGGGGTGATGTAGGAGATTTTTCCTGTTGTTTCAGGGAGGTCGTGACCCGCTGAAATCGTCACCGACTGGCCAACTGCTACAGTAGCTAAGTCTTTTTGATATACGCTCAGATTGACCCACACGCTCCCTAAGTCAGCAATCACAAACGCTTGACTCCCTCGGGTGACCGCTTCACCTCGAGTGATGTGTTTTTCAATGACTGTTCCAATCGTAAGCGTTTTGAGTTCATACGGTGCCAGGCTTTCATTGCTCTCAATAATGGCCAGGACTTCGCCGGCGCGAACACCAGCGCCGACCTGGGCGTACACTTTGGTCACGATGCCGGGAAAGCGGGGAACAATATGCGCTAAGCGGTCTTGGTCCGGCAGGACTTCGCCAGGCAGTTCTACCACTTGAGCAATTGTTCCAGGCCGAGCGACGGCCAGCTCGATACCGAACTCTGCGCGCTCCTCCTGGGAGAGCTGAATATTCTCTTCCGTATGACCATATTCCTCATGAGGCACAGCGTCTCCCGCGCTTTTTTCCCCCCGACATGCAAGCGCTATAGCGAATAAGAGGGCGCTGAGCACGAGATGCAACGGTCGATACTTCGTCTCTAGCATCATCTCAATATGTCCCATCTGTGTGGTTGAGTGCAGTGAGCGGCTCAGCAATGAGGCGCTCCACATCAGCGACTGCGGTGTGGTAGCTGGTAAGAGCCTCGATATACTGTCTGCGCAGTTCAAAAAGTGTGCGCCGCGCGTCTAAGACGTCGGAGTAACGAAACAGCCCACGCAGGTAGGCCAGACGGACCTCCTCAAAGGCGGAGCGGGCTTGGGGAAGGATGGTGTCTCGCAGCGCGGAGACCTGTTCAAAGGCGGAGAAAAGGGTTTGATGCGTGGCAGCCAGAGCTGCTCGACCCTGCACTTCCGCTGCCCGCTGTTCAGCGCTGGCTTTGGCCAGGCGGGTGGCGGCTTCCTGAATACCACCTTGATTCGAGTCAAACAGCATGAGGGGCATACGAGTCTCAAAGATGAGAGCGGCGGTGTCGTCTGCGCTGAAATACCGTACGCCGGCACCCACCTCTACATTCGGAATTTGGCGTGCCTGTTCTAAATCAAGCGCAGCTTGGCGCTGTTCTTTTTCCACCCGCCAGCGGGCAATGTCAGGATTGTGAGTGAGATGCGGCAAGAGAGTGTCAGCAGATGGGGGCGGGGTGACGGTCTCCAAGTTGCCTGTGACGGATAAGAAAGTGACCTCTGTGCTGCCCCAGGTCGCGGCAAGCTGGAGCTGGGTGGCGGTCTGTTCCCGTTTGCGTTGCGCCAGTTCAACTTGGCTGCGTGCGAGTGCCACCTGGGCGCGGGTTTCTTCCACCGGCGATACTGCCCCAGCTTTGACCTGTCTGGCAACGGTCTGGACCATCTCTTCTGCTAGTCGCACTTGTTCTTGTGCCAACGTGACCTGCTCCTGCGCCGCAAGAGTGGCCACAAATACTTTGGTAACAGCGGTAAGAACCTCGAGCCTGCGGGCCTCGTAATCCCACGCGGCTAAGTCTCGTTCCAGCGTTGCGACCTGCCGGCGTTTGGCCCGTTTCCCACCGAACTCGAACAGTTGGCCAAGCCGCAAAGTGGTTTCCGCCTCATCGAATGTAGCGCGGTCTCCGCCTCCGCCGAATTCCGCGATTTCAAGGCTAGCCTGAGGATTCTGGAATAGGCCGGCTTGCAGGGCCCGCGCTTCTCGGGCACGCACCTCCCAGGAAAACGCGGCTAAGGCTGGGCTGTTGAGGAGCGCAGCGGCCAGGGCAGAGCGAAGCGTCAGTTCGCCGCTCGGTTCGATAAAGGGAGGAGGGGTGGCATCAGGTTCCGGGGGCGCGTGGTAGGTTAAAAACTCTTGGCCCAATCGACGCGACTCAAGCGTGCTGTGTGCAACCGGCGTCAGGGCGCAGCCAGAGCACTTCATGAACAGGCTGAGACCCAATCCGATCATGCCAACGCTGACCGAGCGTCGACGTAAGTCTGTCAAAATATTGAAGGTGTCCATCATCAAAACATGCATTATGAGAGCGCAAGATGAACAGTGCCGTCCTCGATTTTTGTTTGATACGTCGTTGCTTGGGCGGGCCGTTTACTCTCTCCGGTCCGCAGATCAAATCGCCAGCCGTGCATCGGGCATTTGATGCCCCCTTCACTATCTGTGTAGCCGCGAATCAGAGGGCCCTTACGGTGAGGGCAGCGGTTATTGATGGCAAAGACTGTTCCGTCGATATTGAAGAGAGCAATCTCTACGCCGCTGACTGTTATGAGCTTCCGTTTCCCTGGGGGAAGTTCGTCGGCCTGGCAGGCTGCCTGCCAACCGCTTTCTGTAGGAGAGCGCGACGACGGCATAAATCAGGCGCAAAGTATTCCTAGGGGAGATAGCCCCAGAGTTTGACAACGTCGTGCGTGTTGCTGTTGCAGTACGCTTTATATTTCAGCACGGTATCAATGCCGTCACAGGTGCGCTCCAGATTAGTCTCCATGCCTGGAAAATCGCCCCAGCCATGGTCGTTTTTATTGTCCAGAATCCAATTGAGGCCACGCATAATGGTTTCACGCTTTTGGTGGTCTTCCAGAATATGTGTCACCAACATGAGCGACCGCGTACAGTCCATGGTGTGGTCTACGTTCTCTTCGTCCCACGAACCTTCTTGGGCTTGCCAGTCACACAACCGCGCAGCTCCTAGGGCACACGCCTCGCGGACCCCACTGATCCGTTGATCAATAACCAGATCGGCGACCAGAGCGTCTTGGATTAAGTGGGCGGTAATCTCCACGCCGGACGGGTGAAATTCCTCATCATACCAACCGCCGTCCGTACTTTGGTTTTCGATAATAAATCGTATGCCCTGCTCCCAGGCGCGCCGGACCTCTTGCTGTCTGTGGGCTTCGCTCAGGGCCATGACCACATTAAAAAAACTGACGGGATGGCTGGTCGTATCCAGGTCGGCCCAGGCCGGGTCAACCCACCGTCCGTCTCGGCGCTGGGTATCAAGAAAATAGTCAATGGAGTGTCGGACCGCCTGGGTCAGTTGGGCGTACTGAAGAAAACGGTTGCCACGAATCAGCATCAGGCCGCAGAAGGCAGACACCCAGACGGTGCTCTCAGTATCGGAAGAGAGCGGACTCCAGCCGCCGTCCATGTTTTGGCAGTCCACGAGCGCCCTATAGTCGTTAAGGAAGTCTGGAGTGGTCTGCGCGTGCAAGAGGACGCGCAGGGCGTGGGCAACGAGTTCCAGGTCCTGCGGACCGGCGGTGAGGCTCCAGTTGTCCCGCTCGTGCAAAAAAAACGCATATTCGTCTTTAATGAGCGTATCGATTCTCTGCGAGTCCATAGATCACTCCGCGTGAAGTTGTGAAGCAAGGCCGGGCGCTCGTCTTGAGTCGTATTTTGGGTCTAGTGTATTTTTGCCCAGGCGCGTCGGTAATCTTCGAATGTATCGATTTCAAGCCAACCTTTGTAAATATCCACACAGGCGATGTCATGTTGGCGGTCGATGAGTTCTTGCAGCATGTCGGTGAAGGCCGCGGTTTCCAGGGTGCTCGCTTCATGGAAGCGAGATGTCGAACTTGCTGTTTGAAGCTCTTGATAGGTCGTCCGTAAAATGTGTGCGCCTGAAGCGGAAAACATGGCTAAGCCAATAAATTCGCCATCAGCCTCCTGGGGTGCAATCTGCCGACCTATCTGCGTCAGGGTCGTGGCCTCGGCGGTTGGGAGGTAGCGATAGCCTGTTTTGGGAGGCTGATGGGTGACCACGAGGTCAGGATTCTTTGTTCGGACCTCTGCTTGTCCTGGTTCGTGATCGTTCCAGGCACGATCGACCACGATGCTGATGGCAGCCTGAGATTTGAGTAATTTTTCAAGAATAGAGGGATCAAGAAGAATGTCCGAATAGAGAAAGAGAAAGCGACTCGTCATCTCAGTCTCAGCAAGGAAGAGGGACGAGAGCTCGCCGGTCTCGCGGAAGTGGTCGTTGTCATAGTAGCGAATATTCGGTAGGTTGATTTGCTCTTTATGATAGCCCCGGACAACGACAATATCTTTGACCCCACACTCGTTCAGCACCTGAATCTGTCGCTCAAGAATGGTCTTGCCCTTGATTTCAAGCATGGCTTTTGGACGGTCTTCAATCAGGGGTAAGAGTGCTTCCTCAAAGCCGGCCGCGATAATAATAGCGGTGACCTCATGTCCGCCGGGGACTAAAAATTTCTTTTCATTGGCTTGAAGATCAGGAACGCCTACGAGGTCGTAGATTTCGGGCAGCGTCACAATCTGTTCATCAACCGCCGCCGGCCGGCCCTCCTGTTTGAGTGTCGCCAGCGCGCTTCGCATCCCTGTGACGGCAGCTCGCAGGGTTTGATTGGCAAAAATAACGAGCTGAAAACCGGCGGCAGCAAGATCTTGAGCAGTAATATCAGCATAGGTCGTCGGCACGGATACGAGTGGACAGGGCACATCCCAGCTTGCCGCAAAATCTCTCAGTTCTTCATCAAAAGTCGCCGCTTTCGAGTGGATGAGGATGGCGTCGGCGCCGGCTTCAGCATAGGCATGGGCACGACTCAGCGCCTCTTGTTTCCCCCAGCCGGCAATAAACGCTTCCGTGCGTGCAATAACGACAAAGGCGTCATCCTGCCGCGCAGCCTTGGCCGCCTGGATTTTGCGGGCATGTTCGTCAATCGGGACGAGTTCGCGCTGGACGCCGGCGTAAAAGCTACAGCGTTTGGGAAAGATATTATCCTCAATACAAACGCCAGCCGCTCCGGCCCGCTCGTACTCGGCCACCGTGCGCATGACGTTAATGGCATTGCCAAAGCCGTTGTCGCAATCGGCAATCACCGGAATACGCACCGCAGCGCTCATCCGCCGCACAGCCTCTAAAGTCTCACTCATGGTGAGTATATTGGCATCCGGTACAGCGTTTACGGCTGAGATGCCAAAGCCGCTCGCCCAGATTGCGTCAAAGCCGGCTTCTTGTGCAAGCCTGGCAGACAGGGCATCGTGTGCCCCCAGGACTAAGGCTGGAGCGGGCTGCTTGAGTAATTCCCGTAGGCGTGTTGTCGCTGTCATGATGGGCAAACTATAGGGGGCGGTTAGTAGGGTCGCAAGTCCCTGGAGACTTTCTTGCCGCCTTATTAATCTCACTCAAACGCAATCCGTTGGAGGTCGCCAAGGGCGGTCTCAAGCTCGTCCAGTTGGTTGGTAAGGGTTGACGGAGTGGTAATCGGAAAGACGGCGCTCTGCGCGTGATCTGGGTCGCGTAACCAGGCGGAGAGAATAACACTGGCATCAATTTCGTGGGGCCGCAGCGGGACATCACGATCGCGCTCAAAGTATTCCTCCGCGAGGGCCGTAAAATGGGTGAGGTCGCTGCACGCGGAGACGGTTCGGTTTTCGATCAGGCGTCCGTTGAGGACGAGATATGCCTGGGCCGCCCCGGTCTGGCGGCTGGGGAGCAAGAGAAAGGCATTCGCCCGTGTCACAATCCAATGAAAGCGCTGGTGCAGATGGAGAATATGATCGAGCAGCTCGATATCCTGCTGCAAGCGGGCGGCCCCTTCGTAGTGTAAATCTGAGGCAAAACGGTCACGTTTTTCTATTAACGCGTCCCGAAGCGTTGTGGCTTCACCATTGAGAGCGGCGCTCAAACGCTGCACTTGTTCCCGGTAGGTCTCTCGTGAGACCCGCTCTGCGCACGGAGCTGTACAGGCTCCAATTTGACCACTTACGCAAGGAGACACCTCGGGAGTCGGTGAGAGGTTGCCCGGACATGTTCTGAGGCCAAAAAGTCGAGCCAGTAGCCGCTGGGCCCGTTCGGCGAAGGCGCGATTTCGGAACGGCCCGACATACATGGCTCGATCACTACTTGGCTTTGCAGTGACCGACAGGCGGGGATAGGCATTCCTGACGGTGAGCTTGAGAAATGCGACACGGGGGAGGTGCTTAGAAAGCTGATTATATGGCGGTTTCAGAGTACGAATGAGGTCGGCCTCACGTAATGACGCTTCAAGCCCAGAGCCGGTTTGTTCGTATATGACGTCCTGCGCATGGCGGACTAAGTCGAGGACCTTATCACTGTGTCTCGAAGAATTCGTAAAATAGGAGTTGACTCGACGCTGAAGATTGTTGGCCTTGCCGATGTACAGCAGCTTCCCCTCGGCGTCGAGCATCCGGTAGATACCGGGGCCTTCTGGAATATTCGATAGCGTCGAGCGTGGGACAAAGAATTCAAAACGCCGTCCATCCCGAGCGCTGTGTTGAAATTCTATGAGTTGGCCGAGTGAGGTGATTCCTTGTTGGGCGAGTTGTTCCAGAAAGATACAAAAAATTTCCGCAGTAACGCGGGCATCTTCCACGGCACGATGTTGGGTTGGATACGATACGCCCAGGTGGGCAGCCACGGAGGCGAGAGAGCGGGACCGAATGCCGGCTACGAGCCGCCGGGCCAGCTTCAGGGTGCAGACTGAGGGGTTTCGCAACGGGGAAGAGACCAGACGTTGGGCGTCGAAGTTGAGGAAGCCAAGGTCAAAGCTGGCATTATGAGCGACGATGACTGCCGGACCGAGAAAATGTTGAAGCTGGGGAAAGACCTCCTCAACCCGCGGCTGGTCCCTGAGCATGTCGTCTGTGATGCCGGTCAAACGAGTGATTGTCGGGGGGACATGGCGTCCCGGATTGAGTAGGGTATGAAATTCTTCGCCAAAATTCCCGTGTCTGACGCGAACCGCGGCGATTTCAGTAATGGCCGCTTTACCGGGCTTAAGGCCGGTTGTTTCGAGATCAAGCACGGCAAATTGGGTCTCGTGGAGTGGTCTGTTGAGGTCGGCCTGAGGTATGAGCGTCCAGCGGTCTGTGGTCGCATCGTAGGAACAGTTCCGGTCCGCGCCAAGGGCCGCATGGATGAGACGTGTGCCCAATTCCGGGTCACGTTGAGCAGGAAAAGGGGCAGCCGCGCCTGAGACGAAAATCTCATTGAGCAACTCGGCTGAAGTTGCTCCGCCTGGACGATCAGCGAGATAGTCGTAGAGTTTTTGTCGCACGCGGAGTGTAGCCTAGCGCCTTCCTGCGCATAGGGCAAAAGGGCGGTCAGGCTCCGGCAATCGTCATGCGGGAAATTTTTATTGTGGGTGCAGAGATAGTCCCGCGCCGTTCCAAGTCGTTGCCTATGACTTCAATATTTTTGAACATATCGAGCAGATTGCCAGCGATCGTGATCTCCTCCACCGGGTAGGTAAATTCTCCGTTTTCGATCCACATCCCGACTGCTCCCCGCGAATAGTCGCCAGTCACAGCGTTCACGCCAAATCCGGACAGCTCTGTCACATATAAGCCAGAGCGAACCGAGCGAATAATGTCCTCCGGCGGAGTGGTGCCGGGCCGTAAGAAGAAATTTGTGGTGCCTGCCGCCGGGGTATCGGCAAAAGCGCGGCTGGCATTGCCGGTGGATTGGAGGCCGAGTTTGCGTGCAGAATAGGTGTCAAGAAGATAGTTCGTGAGCACACCGTCCTCGACGACAATGTTCTGGCGGGTCGGCAGTCCTTCTCCATCAAAAGGTTTTGATCCTAAAGCAGAAGGAATGCGCGCGTGGTCTTCAACAAAGATTCCATTCGCCGCAACCTTTTCGCCGATTTTATCAAGCAGGAAGGAGGTTTTTCGATATAAGGACGAGCCAGAAACTGCACTGGCTAGATGACGGAGCAAACTTGCCGCTGTCTCTGGCTCAAATACAACAGGCGCTTCTTGGGTCTTCACTTGTTTTGCCCCTAGACGACGTACAGTCCGTTCTGCGGCTTTTTGGCCGATAGCTTTTGCCGCTTCAAGATCTTTGAGCTTGCGTTGCGATGAGTACCAGTAGTCTCGCTGCATTCCTCCGTCTTGGGAAGCGACAGGAATAACACTCAGTGAGAAGCTAGTGGTGTGGTAGCTGCCGCAAAATCCCAGTGAGTTTGCATATACAGTTTCACGAGACGCATTAGCAAACTCGGCACCCTCAGAATTAGTAATTCTTGAATCGCTGGCGAATGCCGCTTCCTCCGCTTCTTGAGCGCGCGCCAGTTTCTCTTCTGGTGTGAGAGTTGCGCTGGTGTCGGCGAGATCAAGATTCGGAACGTCCTGTGCCAAATCCGACTGGTCAGGAAGGCCGGAAAATTTATCATCAGCAGTGGCTTTGGCGAGATCAAGGGTTTCCGTGATAAAGGTCTGTAGTGCGGCGTGAGTAAAATTCGCGGTTGAGGTAACAGCGCTACTCTGACCCGCAAAAAGGCGTAGCCCCATCCGTTTCTCT